>JBMOMJ010000012.1:0-186095 GCA_049324695.1 Myxococcota bacterium | reverse complement strand
GCCCGCCGGCAAGCTTTCAACGCGCGCGCCCGCGAGTCCGCGAAGCGGGCCCGCCCGCCGGCAAGCTTTCAACGCGCGCGCCCGCGAGTCCGCGAAGCAGCTCCCCGCAGCGCAGCCCAGCTCCGCAGGAGGAGAGCGCGAAGCGCTCGACGACACACAAACAGGGTCCAGGAGCTATGGAACGCGCCCCGGCGCGTTCAGATGGCTCCAGCTCCTGGACTCGAACCAGGGACCCGGCGGTTAACAGCCGCCTGCTCTACCGACTGAGCTAAGCTGGAATCGGGCGCAAGACTAGCCATGCGCGGCGTTCCGTCAAGTGAATCTGCGCGAGAGCGTGACGAAACTCGCGCTCTGGGGTCGGCCGGCTTTGCGGTGGGATTTGCGGGCCGGGCGCGGGCGTTGACTTAGGCAGGGTCGTCGGGCTACCGCGAGCGCGTGACGACACGCGATGAGCCCAGATTGCCGGCTGGCCAGAGTGAGGCGCAGCGTGGTGCGAGTGAGGCGTCGGGCGATGCGACGGGTACGCGGCCGACTTCGACGACGGACGAGGGGAGTCGTGATGAAGCGACTGGCGCGCCGGGCGCTCAGGGGGATGTTGCTCGCGAGGCAGGGCGCGGCGGGTTAGCGGTAGCGTTCGCTAAGGTCTATTTCATCGTGCAGGGGTTGGTGCAGCAGATCGCGTTGCCGCGTGTGCTGGACATCGGTGGTTATGGGGCTTGGTCGACGGTGAATTCGATCGCGGGGGTTGCGTACAACCCGGTGATCGCGATGTCGATTCAGGGGGTGAGCCGCGCGGTGGCGAGTGCGGATGCAGGTGAGCAAGCAGCGACGTTGCGGATGGTGTTGCGTGTGCATGCGCTGATCGCGCTTTTGTTGGGAGGTGGGTTTCTTTTGCTCGGGCCTGCGATTTGCGAGGCCGCGGGGGCACCTCACGTTGCAGGGCCGGCGCGTTTGATGAGCGCTGCGATGCTCTTGTACGGGTTGTATGCGCCGTTGATCGGTGCGCTCAATGGTCGGCGGCGGTTTCTGGCGCAGGCAGGGTTCGATATTTTGGCGGCCACGTTGCGTACGACGGGGCTGGTTGCGGGCGCGTGGCTTTTGGCTCGTCAAGATCGCGGCGTGGAAGGAGCCGCAGGTGGCTTCGTTGTTGCGCTGTCCGTGCTGTTGATTCTGGCGGTGTCGGTGGTGGGGCTTGGCAAACGTGGGCCGAGCACGTTGCGGCTCTGGGATCACGTTGGCTTTTTGATTCCGGTGTTGGTTGGGCAGCTCTTGCTGAACTTGCTGTTGCAAGCCGATCTCACTCTGTTGCGTCGCTTTGCAGCCGATGCGGCGCTGGCGGAGGGCTTGGAGTACACGGCGGCGGATCCTCTGGTGGGCGCATACCGGGCAACGCAGCTGTTTTCGTTTCTTCCGTATCAGCTTCTAATTTCAGTGAACTTCATCCTGTTTCCGATGCTCGCGAGCGCGGTGCGCGACGGCGATGGAGAAGCGATTGCGCGTTACGTTGCGACGGGCGTGCGTATCGCGCTTTTGATTGCAGGTTTGATGGTGAGCGTGACGGCGGGCCTTTCGAGCAAGCTGTTGCGGCTGGTATTCGGGAAGCAAGTGGCCGATCTCGGTGGGCATTCACTCGAGCTTTTAGCCTTGGGTTTTGGTGCGTTTGCGTTATTCGGCGTGCTGACGACGGTGCTGAACAGCCTGCGCCACGAGCGCGCTAGCGCCATCATCACCGGCGTGGCCGTCACGGCCGTGGCGAGCCTTTGCTTTCTGCGCGTGCGTGGTTCCGAATTCGGCGAGGTGTTGCTGTTTCGCACGGCGACTGCCACGTCGGTCGGGCTGTTCTTGGCAACGCTGAGCGCTGGCGTGCTCGTGTATCGTGTAGCCGGTGCGGTCGTTGCGCCGCTCAGCGTCGTGCGCGTGTTGATTGCCGTTGGAATTGCGGTCAGCGTGGGTCAAATGTTGCCGGACGGGGGCGCGCTGCTGACCATAGCGAGCGCCGCGGCCTTGGCGCTCGGCTATGTCGTGATTCTGATTGCTTCGCGCGAAATCGGGCGGCGCGATCTGGCGCTGGTGCTGCGCGTGCTCAAGCCGAAGAGCGCAAGCTGAGGGTCCGCGCCGCGCAATTCATTGCGGTTGCTCGATGGCCTCGCGCACGAACAGGTCTTCGAGGCTTTCGTGACGCGGCACCACCTCGAGCACGTGAGCGCCGGCGTCGAGCGCGTCCCGCAACACGGCGGGTAGGGCGGCCTCACCCTCCACTTCGACGACGATGCGTTCACCGACGCGACGAACGCCGTGTTTGGCGGCTTCGAAGGTCGAAAGCAAATTGGCGCTGGCGTTTGCCATGGTGACGTCGGTGCGCCGCACCTCCTTTTTCAAGAGGTCGTTCAAGCGACCGCTCACCACGACTTCACCGCGACGCAGAATCGTCACGCGATCGCAGAGCATCTCGACGTCGTTGAGAATGTGCGTCGAAAAGAAAATGGTGCGGCCCTTCTTCCTCTCGTCATGAATCAGATCGCGCACTTCCTTGCGACCCACCGGGTCGAGGCCACTCATGGGTTCGTCCAAAATCAAAAGCTCTGGATCGGCAACCAGCGCGGCCGCCAACCCCGTCCGCTGCAACATGCCCTTGGAGAGCTTGCCCACGCGCCGGTCCGCTGCGTAACCGATCCCCACCTGATCTAGGACCTGCCGCGCTCGCTGCCGAACCACGCGCCCACCCAGTCCTGAAAGGCGCCCCGAGAGCTCCACGAACTCGAGCGGCGTGAGGTAGGGATAGATGTACGGGCTCTCTGGCAAGAACCCGAGGCGTGCCCGTGCCCGCGCACTGGGGATCTGTTCGCCGAATAACCGCGCGCTGCCCGCGCTGGGCCGAATCAGGCCGGTCAACATCTTGATCGTCGTGGTCTTGCCCGCGCCGTTCGGCCCCAAGAATCCGAAGATGTCACCCCGCTCGACCTCGAACGACACGCGTTTTACGGCAACGACGCGACGCATGAAGAAGCCCTGACGGAACTCTTTCCTCAACTGGTCGACCGAGATCAGAACCTCTGCCACCTAGCCCTCGTGAACGCAGCGTTGATGAAGCATCGACTTATAGAAGCTCTTCCGCATGCGAAAGAAGCTTAAATCGTGGGGAAGCGTGCAGGCGTCGCACTAACACGCAAAGTTGCGAGCCGGCGCGCCGGCCGACGCTCGAGCTCAATTGCACATGATTTTGGCGCAGCAACCCAACGCAAGCTTAGGTTTCATTCCGCAGACAGAAGCGAGCGCGAAACCGTTACCACTTACGCCAAAGATGCTAGAAGAGGGTGGGTGTTATGGGGCTCGGTTTCTCGTCGGGCTCGGACTTACTCGGCAAACCAGGGCTATGAGGATTTCGATGAATAGGGTCGGTCTCGCCTCTCTCACCGTGCTGGGCTCGCTAGCTATCAGCACGATTTCTGCTGCTCAAGCCGGCGAGCCTCCGCCTCCGCCCCCGCCGCCCCCACCACCCGCCGCGCCTACTGCCGCACCAGCGGCCCCGCCTGCCGCCCCCGCACCTGCCACGGCTCCGGCCCCAGCCGCAGGCACTGCGCCCGCTACCGCACCAGCAGCGCCTGCTAGTGCGCCGACCACACCAACCGCGCCCGTCGCTCCAACGATGGTGGCTCCTCCTCCTCCAAGCAGCGAAATCGCAGTGAGCAGCAGCGGTAGCGCCCAGGTGGAAGCCCAGGGTAGCGAGGCCGACGCTGATGACGCAGCCAACCTTTCCGACCGCTGGCGCAAAGGGTCGCTGCAGCTTCAGACTGGCATCAACGCTTCCACCGGGCTTTTGCACTTGAGCCAGGCGGGCTCGGGCGCACCCGGAACGTTCCGGTTTTCGCTGCTCACCGGCTTTTACAGCGGCTCCGGCTTTCTGTGTAACTCGTCGAGCCCGTGCCCCGTGTTCGGGACGGACGAGGCAACGACGGCAGACGACGTGAGCGCGATGTCCGCGCACCTCGGGATCTCCGCGACGATCCTGCCGTTCCTCGAAGGCTACATCGGCTTTCACAACCGCGCGACTTCGAACTCGCGTGGACGGCCGCAGCTTCTGGAGGTGCTGGGTGACACCAACATTGGCGTGAAGGGCTTCATGCCAGCGACGCCGAACCAGCTCTTCTTCTTCGGTGGTGAAGCTGAACTCTGGCTTTTGAACGGCACCGGCATGGTGGGCCTCGACGGCGGCGGCACGAGCTTCGTGATGCGCGGCTTGGCCACCATCGACGCGAACAATCGCATCAATCCAGAAGACCGCATTCCCGTGCGCGGTCACGCGAACTTGGGCTGGCGCTTCGACAACTCCGCGGCGCTCGTCGAGAAGCTCGAAAACCAACCTCCTCCCAGCGGCCGTGGTCAGCGCGTGACTCGCATCGAGCGCTTTGGCCTCGGCATCAATCGCGTCGACTTCTTCCAGATGGGTTTTGGCGCCGAGTATGTGCACCCGGTGATTCGTCCGTTCCTCGAATGGAGCATGGACGTGCCGGTCAACGCGCGGCAGGACTACATCTGCAACATCGACCAGGCGCGCGAGCACGGCGAGAGCTGTTTGAAGCTCAAGGAAGGCGCCTCGATTGCCCCGTCGCGCCTGACGTTGGGCGCTAAGTTGTTTCCGTGGGAGGGCCGTGGGCTTGGTGTCCTTGCGGCGTTCGACATCGCTACGAGTGGCAGCAGCGTGTTCATCGACGAAACCGCGCCTGAGCTGCCTTGGAATCTCTGGCTCGGAGTGGCGTACGCCGTGGACACAGAGCTGCCGAAGCCAATCATCAAGACGGTCAAAGCGCCTCCAACTGCAGCTCCGACGTTGCCGCCGGTGCAGCGCTTCGTGCAAGGCACCGTGGTCGAGAAGGGCACTCAAACGGGCGTGCCGAACGCTCTGGTGCGCTACGACGGGCGCCAGCTCACCGGCATGATCGCCGACGCAAGCGGCACGTTCCGCAGCAGCAATTTGCCGCCCGGCACGTACACCTTCAACGTGTCGGCGCCCGGTTACCGCGACGGCCAATGCTCCGCGACGATCAGCGAAGGAGCCACGCCGCCCAGCGCTCCGGCGACCGGAGCCGTACCCACGCAGCCAATTGCACCCGGCGCCCCGCCGCCCGCGCAAGGCGACGTGGTCGTGCCGATTCAATGTGAGCTCGAGGCATTGCCGAAGCTCGGTACCGTGGTGGGCATCCTCACGGACGGGGAAAGCAATGGTCCAGTGGCGGGGGCACGCATCAAAGCGACGGATCGCAAGAATCGCGAGCTAGAGCTGGCTGGTGATGCCGGCGGCGCCTTCCGCATTACGAACATCCCGCCCGGTCGTTTGAAGCTGACCATCGAAGCCTCTGGTTACTTCCCGACCACCACCGAGGTGGACGTGAAGGCGCTCGACGAACTGCAAACCCGCATCGTGCTCAACAAGCGCCCGGCACAACCAAACGTGGTGGTGCAAGGTCGTGAAGTGAAGCTGAAGAAGCAGGTTCACTTCGCCACGGACTCAGCAGACATCATGCCCGACTCGATGGCGCTGCTCGAAGAGATCGCCGACGTGCTGCAACAGCACACCGAGATCACTTCCATCGAGGTGCAGGGGCACACCGACAATACCGGCTCTCAAGCGCACAACCTGCGCCTCAGCCAAGAGCGAGCGCAGGCCGTGGTGGATGCGCTGGTACGGTTGCGTGTTGATCCCAGCCGCCTGACGGCAAAGGGCTACGGGCAGGAGAAGCCCATCGCGGCGAACACCTCGGAAGCCGGCCGCGCACGGAACCGCCGTGTGCAGCTGATCATCCAGGGCAAGTAGCTCAGGCCGCGGTGTAGAAGTCCGTCGCCGACGAGCTGCGAGCAGCGTCGCGGCGACGACTGACCACAAGGGTGCGGACCATCTGCGCGTCGAGCTTTCGGCGATGCGACAGCTGCAGCCGGTGTCGTCTGAGTTGCCTCGTGTGACGGGGCCATCCAGCAACAGCGCGAGATTCTCGTGTTGGTCGACATCGAGCAAATCACGGGACCCGAGGCGTCTGCGATCCTCGGTATCAATCCGAACACCGCGTACACACGGCTGCATGCGGCACAGCTCCGCTTTCAGCAAGCAGTGAATCGCCTACGCAGCAGCGAGCAGCGGCACGAAGGAGGTGGGTCATGACTGACGAACTCGATCGCGCCGCACGCGACTTGGGCGCTCGAACTTCTTCGCGAATACGATCGCGAGTTCCGACTGGCATCCTCAAAGAAGAGCGTGCGGCGGCGATTTTGGCGTTGTGCGCAGCGTGCCGCACAACGGAGGCTCAAGCGGCGGCGAAGCGCTTCTCGTGCCTGCGATGTCGCGATTCACGTACTCGAGAAGCGCTCCGAGGTTCACACACGCCTGGTCGAAAACGGTTTGCGAGCGTTGTGATCGCAGCGAGCGAAGTCATGACCAACATTCCCGAGTATCGCGACATCTACACTGTCTCTCCGGAGCTCGATTGAGACCACGTCGCAAGAGGCGTTGAGCTCCGAACTCGCCACGTTGATCTCGGAATACCTGCCCTCCGCGAGTTGGCGCCCGCCGTGTGTAGCTTCGTTCTGACGACGACTCGTTCGTGAGCAGGGCAGGATATCGTCCCAAGCTGAACCGTGTGTGCTGTCGACTTCGTTGTCGAAAAAGTTCAACGCCGTCGTTCAGCGTGTGTGTCACACGCTGTGTGAATCCGTCGAAAAATAGTTCTCGAGTGCGTGAGAGTGCGGGCAATTCGATCACATATGAGCGCGCCATTGCCTAGAAATAGCAGCGTTTGGTGCAACTTTGACTTTGGCGAACGCACGCGTGCACGTTAAAGTGATCGCGAGTAGAGGCTGCGCCTGCGATACCTCGTGTCGAGTCGTACGGCGCAACGCTTCGAACCGATCTCTGCGCTGGTGAACGTGCCGGCATCGAAGGTCTAGCCATGAAAGCTACGCTCTTTTCCATTTCGCTCGCTGCTACGGGTCTGCTCGGCTTCGCTTGCTCCGCAAATAGTGGTTCTATGCCTGACGCAACGGGCGGAAGCAGCGGCGGCAATACAAGCGGCGGGAACACACAATCGGCGTCTGGCGGCTCGAGCGCGGCGAACGGCGGCGCATCCACCGGCGCAGGGGGTTCGAGCAGTGGTGGTTCGACGAGCTCAGGTTCAGGCGGCGCAGTGGCGAACGGCGGCACCGCTAGTGGCGGCCAATCGGCGGGCGGAAGCAGCAGTGGCGGCGCCGCGAGCGGCGGAACGGAAACCGGTGGACGCGCTAGCGCCGGGGGCGCAAGTGGTGGCAGCTCGAGTGGCGCCGGGGGTGCGGCTGGCGGAGGTACGAACCGCGGAGGTAGCAGTAACGGAGGTGGCGGGTCCGGAGGTGGTGGTGCCACGGATGCCAAGCCGAGCGCCGGTTGCTCGAAGGGCACAGGTCGTCCCTCGGGAGGAGCGGTGTCGGTTGCGAACGACCACTACTTCATCTTTCCGACGAGCTACGACGGCACGAAGCCATACCCCGTATTGTTTGGCTTTCATGGCTGCGGCGCTGGCAACCGCGGTACGAGCAAGGACAACACCGAGTGGACGAACTTGACCAATGGCTCGGGCTTCGAAATGTCGTACGTTCGCGCGATCCCAATATCCGCTGACGCCGGTGGTTGCTGGAACTACAACACCGACATCTCGCGAGTCACCAAAGCCTACGACGAGCTGCTCGCGAACCATTGCGTTGATACGGGTCGCGTGTTTGCGACCGGCCACAGCTCGGGCGCGCAGTTCATCGTGCAGATTTTGACGACGAACCACCGTACAGACGCGCAGAAGCTGAACTTCAAGGGAGTCGCGCCGGTTGCCGCCTCGGACTACGGTGCCATGACCGGGCCGATCCCCGTCATGTACATCCAGGGCAAGATGGATAAGGAGCGCAACAACGGAGACGGTCACGAAACCGTCGCGCGCTTCCGCGCCGCGAACACATGCACTGATACTTCGATGCCTTATTCGCAGGTGATGGGCTGTCAGAGTGGCACGACGGCCGTGACCCCGGGCTGCATCAGCTACCAGGGCTGCAAGGCGCCGACGATTTGGTGCTCACACAACGATCCCGCGTACGGCGGTACCATGCACGGCGTTCCCTGCTTCGCCGTCAAGGCGATGTTCGACTTCTTCAACGGCCTCCCGTAACGGGTGCGCGCTCGCCCATCGAGCTGCAAGTACGTCGCTAGGCTACCGTGAAGTCTTCGTATCCGCAGGCGACGCCATTGATCAACACCTCCACCCGATGTTTTCCGGGATAGTGGCGCCGCGTCGTGAGATCGGCGAAGGAAACGCTGCTGCCGATCTTGGCGGTAGCACGTGCGGCCAAATGCAGGCGCTTCAGCTTGAAAACCTTCGGCCGCGTCTGGCCGTTTGCTTTGACGAAATGCACGGCGTAGTCGATTAGAAGCTCCTGTGCGTTTGAGCTCGTGCTGGTCACCAAAAACTCGAAACGCAGCTCGGCGCCTAGTTGCACCCGCTTGTTGGCGCGAATGGCAGACAGCTCGACGCGGGGGCGAGCTCCAGCGCCGAGTACCGTGAGAGCCCCACGATGGCCCTGTTTGACGAGCGAGCGCAGGGCGTGCCGCACGATGTACTGCGTCGCCGCGCTCGGCTGACTTGCCCAGCGTTGGCAGGTTGCAACCACCAAGTCGGGATGATCCTTCGCGATGTCGTTCAGGTTATTCGCAACCGAGCGCTGCACGTATCGTTCAGGATCGTCCTTGAGCAGCTCGAGCAAGGCTAACACCGGCGTGGGATCATCAATGAAGGCGCGCAAGCGCGGAGCCCACGGCAAGCGCGGTCGTGTGCCTTCGGAGACCAACCGGCGCACGTGTACACTCGGATCGTTTGCCCATTGGCGCAGCTGAGCGAGGGTGCGCTGCGGATAACGTTCGAGGAACGGGCGGATGCTCGACTCGGCGGTCAAGCGCTGAGTGAGCTCGTACTGGGCCTGCATGGCGAGTTCGAAGTGATCCAATCCGTGCTTCTGAACGAAGAAGACGTGCGGTAGGTAACGAAACGGAGCCATCGTGTTGCCCTCCGTTCGCGGCAGGGGAGGGCCCAAAGACGCCAGCAGTACTCGTGTTGCGGCGTCGAACGTCGGCGGCAAGAAACGCTGCATCACGTCCGCGATGTGCCAGGCTCGTGCCAATAACTCACGTTCATCGAGACCCGCCAAGCACGCTTTGACGAAGGCCTGGCGAGAAAACGTCGGGTGCGCGCGCTCGAGATCCTGCGCGATGCCACGAACGATGTTTGCGTCGAAAAAGTGCTTGAGTGCGTCGGCCACGTTTCGCCTCGGCTCGGAGGGTTTTGGTTCTCTCGGCGGGCACCGCGGCGGCGGTGCAAAGCTTGACGTATTCCGCAATGGTGACAGAAATTGTCACCATTGTGGCGCGCGCCGAACGTTTACTACAGCTCGCTGATTTGCTGCGTGGCCGCGAAGCAACAACCGTGGCTGCACTCGCGAACGAGCTTGCTGTCAGCCGCCGCACACTGCTCCGCGATTTGGCGAGCTTGCGCGAACGTGGTCTGCCCATCAGTGGCGAAGCCGGTCCGGGCGGTGGCGTGCGTTTGGAAGGTGACCGCGGCGTCGCTGCGGTTCACCTGTCGCTCCAAGAGATCGTGGCGATCTGGCTGGGCGCTCGGCTGTCGCGTGCAACCAGTGATCTGCCCTGGGGTGAAGCCGCGAACTCGGCGATGCTGAAGCTGCTCGGGAGTTTGCCAGCACCCAAGGCTCGCGCATTGCGCGCCTTGTGTCGGCGCGTCATCGTCGGGTTGCCTGCCAGCGCTGCCGTGCGGTCTGGAGCGGGCCTTGCTCCGCCAGAGCTATTGCGGTTGTTCGAGGAAGCTTTCTCTCGGCGGGTCGGTCTCAGCTTCCACTACACCGATCGCGAGGGCCGCAGTACTCAGCGCCGCATCGAGCCACACGGCCTCTTGGTGGAGCCGCCCGTTTGGTACGTGCTGGCTCGCGACGCAGACAAACGAGAGCCGCGTACGTTCCGCATGGATCGTATCGCGCGCCCTCGCATTCTCGAGGAGCTCAGCTTCAGTCCAGACATCGCCATCATTCAGGCGCAGTTGCCGGATCTGGAGCGTTGGCGCCCGCTGACGGGCCGTTGGACGTAAGCGCGCCAACTGCGCCTGCTGACCCCACCCGTACGGATTCTGTCGGCTAGCTTACCCTCGATCTGTTGGTCGGCGAATCTCGCGCTGAGATTTTGGCTCGCGCCAAATCACTTCCGCGCGCAACGGGAATCTCTGCGGATCGAATCGGTCTGGTGCTTGTTCCTCATCTGGCCACGCCGATGGAGCCTCACGTCGAAAATTTCACACGAGGATGGAAGTGAGAGAACGGCAATGAAACTCGAGCGAGTGCTTGTGACCTGGGCCTTTTTGCCAGCATGCGTCGTCTTTGCAGCTTGTGGTAACAGCGATCCCAACAATCCGGGCAACGGTGCGGGTGGCTCCGTTGCCGCCGGTGGTTCGAACTCTGGCAAAGGAGGTACAGCAAACGGGGGCAGTGGGACGGGTGGTAGCGGAACGGGCGGCAGCGCGAGTGGCGGGTTTGTCGGATCGGGTGGCGTCGCGAACGGTGGCGCCGCCAACGGCGGTAGCGGCACAGGTGGGGCAAGCAACAGCGGGGGCAGCGCGAGTGGAGGCTCATCGAGTGGAGGCTCATCGAGCGGAGGCTCGTCGAGTGGAGGCTCGTCGAGTGGAGGCTCATCGAGTGGAGGCTCATCGAGCGGCGGGAAAATCGGCGCGGGCGGCAGTGCTAGCGGCGGCAGCAGCTCGGGGGGTACACCCGGAGCATCCGCTGAAGACGATGGTGCGGATTGTCAGGTGGGTGCGCTGCCCGATTCGGGTTCGCTACCTACCAATGCCAAGCTGCCCGATCCCTTCAAGAAGCTGGACGGCACGCGCATGGCGAGCAAGTCCGAGTGGCGCTGCCGTCGCGAAGAGATCAAGCGTATGGCGGAGAAGTACGTTTATGGCGAGAAGCCGGGCAAACCCACGATGGTGACCGGCACCGTGTCGAACTCGAGTGTCAGCGTCAGCGTTTCGCACAATGGCAAGAGCGCGAGTTTTTCGGCTTCGGTCAGCTTGCCGAGCGGCACTGGACCTTTCCCGGCCGTAGTGGTGCTCGGTGGCTTCGGCGCTGACACGACCACCATCAAGGCGGCGGGAGCCGCGGTCATCAATTACGATCCGCTGGCGGTTGGAAAGGAAAACACGCCGCGCAACAACAAGCAGGGTGCGTTCTACACCATTTACGGAAGCAACAGCGCAACCGGCTTGCTCGCTGCGTGGGGATGGGGCGTGAGCCGCATCATCGACGTCATTGCGCAGTCGAACGGCAGCGTGCTCAAGGCTGACGGGATCGGTGTCACCGGTTGTTCTCGTTATGGCAAGGGTGCGTTTGTGGTGGGGGTTTTGGATCAGCGCGTCGCGTTGACGATGCCGATCGAATCCGGCACGGCAGGCGTCCCCATTTTCCGCGGCATTCCCGGCGAAGGGGCTCAAACCTTGAGCAGCGCTTACGGTGAGCAACCCTGGTTCGGCGATCCATTCACTGCATTCACTGGCAGCCCGACCAAGCTTCCCATCGATACCCACGAAATGGTGGCCATGGTTGCGCCGCGCGGCTTGTTCATCATGGACAATCCTCACATCGCAAACCTGGGCCCGAAGTCGGCGCACGTCGCAGCGTTGGGTGGCGCCGAGGTCTACAAAGCGCTCGGCGCGGGCGACAACATCACCTACTGGTCGGACGTCGCCGACGGCATGCACTGCGCGGTTCGAAACGAATGGAAGGATCCACTCACGAAGGCGATCAAGAAGTTCCTTTTGAAGTCGGGAACTGACGCCGGCGCGATCAAGGCGCATAGCAAAGCAACCGGCAACTTGGCCGATTGGAGAGATTGGACGACGCCCACCTTGAACTAATCGTGTTGAACTAATCGCGCTCCGCTGCGCCAAAAGAAAGCCCGGTGCCACAACGCCGGGCTTTCTCCTTGAGCCTGAGACTCATCTCCGGCAACACCGGCGTATCGATAGGGGAGGCGCCGCACTGCCAGCTACTCACGTTTTTGAAGCTCGCTGGCGATGGCAGCGTCGCAGCGTTGCTCCCTGCGTGTGCGTTGACTCGCGAACCAAGCTTCCGCGCTGGAGAGCGCTCCTGGTAGCAGCTCGACAGTGCGCACGCGTCCCGCTTTTGTACTTCGCACAAGCCCAGCAGCCTCGAGCAACTGCAAGTGCTGTCCGATCGCTGACAGCGTGACGGGGAACGGTCGAGCTAGCTCACTGACGGAAGCGGCACCAGTCGTGAGGCGCTCGACCATCGCACGTCGAATCGGATCGGCGAGTGCACGAAGGACGCGGTCGAGATCATTGTGAAGCACTTGCTTCAGTATTGAGGCCCGACGCGATAGTCAAGTAGACGCTTAACTATTTATGCCCAAAAACTGAGATGTTTTCTTCTAAATTCCTTGACAGGAATATACGTTACAGAGCATATAGGAGGGGTGTTGCAGACCCTGGCTGCTCTCGCTGAGCCGAACCGATTTCGAATTGTCGAGCTGCTGCGCGACGGTCCGAGACCCGTCAACGACATCGCTGTGCAACTCGGTATGAACCAGCCCCAAGCCTCCAAACACCTGCGCGTACTGAAGAGTGCAGGTGTAGTCAGCGTGCGGCCCAACGCGCAACAACGCGTTTACGAACTATGTCCCGAGTCGTTGCGTCGTATGCACGACTGGTTGGAAGGTTATCGCCAGCTTTGGGATGAACGCTTCGTGGAATTCGACGAGCTCCTGGAAGAGCTCAAACAAACGGAGATGTCAGATGATCGCAAGTAAAGTACGTGAAAACGCAGTGAAGAATCAGACCACCCTCGACCGCACATCCGATCGTGAGATCGTGATTACTCGCACGTTCAACGCGCCGGCGCGCATCGTCTTCGAGGCCTGGACCAAGCCCGAGTTCGTGCGGCGCTGGTGGGCGCCGAAGTCGCGCGGAGTGGAGATCGTGAGCTGTGATGCCGAGCTGCGCGTCGGCGGCAAGTATCGTTACGTGTTGCGCCACGAGCAGCACGGAGAGTTTGCGTTTTGGGGGACATACCGAGAAATCACGCCCAACTCACGCCTGGTTCACACCGAAATTTTCGAGCCCGCTGGCCAGCAGCTGAGTGACGAGCAAGGCGCGCTTGTGACCGTCACCTTCAACGAAATCGAGGGCAGAACGAAGATGGTGTCGCGTTCGCTGTTCCCATCCAAGGAAATCCTGGACGGCGTGCTCGCGACCGGCATGGAAGACGGTATGCGCGAAACCATGGATCAGCTGGACGAGCTCGTGCAGGCGCTCCCCTGAGCAGGCCACGAAACGTCGGGCTTCGACTGAGCGTCTTCGTCTTGGCTAGCGTCGTGCTCCACTTGCCCGGGCAGTGGGAGCGCGGCTTGCTTGCAACCAGGTGACGGCCTTCTCATGATTGTCGAACAGCCGTACCGGCGCACCGGTGCTGTGCATGCCTATCATCAAGTTCCCGACGATGCGGCCCAGCATCGAGTTGGTGACGATCGCGACCGCGGTGACGGCCGAGCAAGCCTCATGTGAGAGGTAGTGGGCGCGACATTCCGGGGTCTGCGGGGCGGCAGCTTGGAAGTGGATCAGCAGCGGTTTTGGGTAGCCGCCACACGCCTTCTTCACAGCTGCCACATTCTCTTTTGCATCTTCCAGGTTTTGCTCTCGGCGCGCGTGCGGCTGGAGGTGCACGAGGTCGTCGTCTCCGAGCCAAATTCTTGCGGTGCGCGTAACGATGGCGTCTTCCATAGGCTCAGTGCATTACTGTGAGACTGCTCGATAGCCGATGCTTGCTCGTTGGTGCCAACGGCTGCTCCGCCAAAAGGTGAAGAGTTTCTTCAGCTGCGGGCGGGAGGGACGCCCGGGTGAGGCAGTTCGCCCCGCACTATTCGATTTTCAGAAGCCAATGTGCACGTTCCGCTGACGTTTCCCGCCATGCACATTGTGTCAGGCTGTGTCTACTCAACCAACGTGTGGCGCGTTGGTGCGCAAACGCTCCCGAGGATTGGTAGCTATTCACGACATATGGCGTCGTCATTTCGTAATGGTCGACATAGCGGAAGAACGTTACAAATCCGGAGTTCGACGCCGGTAGCGTAGTTGCCGCGCGGAACGAACCAAGGAGAGTCACGGTGCCGTTAGAGACTATTGGTTCCCCGCTGCTTTGGCTGAGCTTCATCGGCTTCGTGCTGATGATGCTAGCGCTGGACCTCGGCGTGTTTCACAAGAAGGCGCACGCGATCAGCTTGCGGGAGGCGGGCGCCTGGAGCGCCGTTTGGGTAGCGCTCGCGGGCCTCTTCAACCTCGCGATCTACATTTGGTTCGGATCTCAACGAGCTCTCGAGTTTACGGCCGGCTACTTGATCGAGAAGGCCCTCGCGGTCGACAACATCTTTGTATTCGTCGTCATCTTCGCGACCTTCTCGATCCCGGCGATTTACCAACACCGCGTCTTGTTCTGGGGTGTGCTGGGCGCGTTGGTGATGCGCGCGCTATTCATCTTTGCGGGCGGCGCATTCCTGCAGCGCTTCCACTGGGCAATGTACGTTTTCGGCGGGATCCTGGTGGTGACCGGAGCGAAGCTGCTGTGGCAGCGAAACCAGGAGATGCACCCGGAGGAGAACCCGGTCGTCAAAGTGTTCCAGCGCATTTTTCCGGTCACTCACGACCTGCGCGGGCCGCACTTCACCGTGGTCGAAGCCGGACGTCGTTATGCCACGCCGCTGCTGCTGTCACTGGTCGCAGTCGAAGTAACCGACGTCATCTTTGCCGTCGACTCCATCCCCGCGATCTTCGCCGTGACAGCCGATCCTTTCATCGTGTTCACGTCGAATATCTTCGCCATCCTCGGCCTGCGCTCTCTGTACTTCTTGCTGGCAGGCGTGTTGGACAAGTTCACCTATCTCAAGGTGGGCTTGTCGTTCGTGTTGATGTTCGTCGGCGTCAAGATGCTCTTGGCCGACGTCTTCAAGGTACCAATCGGTGCCTCACTGGCCGTCATCCTCGCGATTCTTGCGGTTTCGGTGATCGCGTCGTTGCTGCGTGCTCGAAGTACCGAACAACGTGCGCTGCAACAATGAACCCTGGTCTCAGCCAAACTGGGTGAGTGAGAGCAGGTTGCCGTCGGGGTCCTGAAACCAGAAGATGCGCGCGCCGCCCGGCGCAGTCCAGATGCCGCGTTGATCCTGTTGGAAGTGAGGGTAGCGCTTGCCGTGTACCTTCTTTTCCTCGAGTGCGTCCACGGCCGCCTCGATGTCGTCAACTTCGAGGCCAAAGGCGGTGTAGGGCGCCAGCACCACCTCAGGGACCTTTTGAATGCGCAGCATGGTGCCGTGTGCGTCGAAGACCAGCGCAAACTCGTGCTCTTCGACGAAGCGCAGTCCAAGAATTTCAGCGTAGAAGCGGCGTGCCTCTGGGGCTCGGGAGGTGGCCAAGAAGGCCATGGCTCGGGTACTCATGCGAGTAGGATGTCTCAGGACGCCGCGAGCTGACTTGCGCTATTTTGCCAAGAGATGTCGAAATTACGCCAACGTGTGAGTGTGCTGGCTTGGGACTACGCCGCCGGTACACAACTTCGAACGCACCAGCATGAGGAGGATCAGCTGGTGTATGCACAACGTGGCGTCATGACGCTCACGACGACCACCGGAACCTGGGTCGTGCCGCCACAGCGAGCGCTGTGGGTGCCGCGCGGCGTTGACCATTCCATCGTGATGTCTGGAAAAGTGGAGATGCGCACGTTGTACCTGCGCGGCAGGGCGTTGCTTACGAGCTGCCAAGTTTTGGAAGTCTCGCCGTTCTTGCGCGAGCTCGTGCTCGACATCGTGCGTCGCGGGGGCCTGTGGGTGCAGCGGGGAGTGGACCGCGCTCGCTTCATCGTGCTCGCGGCAGAACTACGAGTTACGGAGCGCCCAGGCATGCACTTGCCGGTTTTGCATGACACCCGAGCCATGCGAGTGATGCAAGCTCTGCGCCTCACCCCGAGCGCAAATCTAGACTTGCGAGGCAGCGGGCTTTCACTGCGCACCTTGCAGCGCATCGTCACGGCCGAAACGGGGATCTCGCTGGGGCGCTATGTGCGTCAGCTCCGGCTTTTGCGCGCACTCGAGTTGCTGGCGAGTGGTCAGAAGGTCACCGCCGTCGCTCTCGACTGTGGCTACGATAGCCCCAGCGCGTTCATCGCGGCTTTCAAGAGTTGCTTCGGCGCGACGCCGGCCCAGTACTTTCGCAGCGCATGATACGCGCCGTCAGGTTCGCGGATTGTGTTCCAAGTAGTCGTGAATAGAAAGCAGTGCCTCGCGTAAACCTTGCATGCGTTCACGCCCGACCTGCAGTGCGAGTTCTTGCTCCAACGTGCGAAGTACTTCCAGACCTTCGAGCAAACCCTTGCGTCCAAGTTCGGTGAAGGTCACGCGCCGAGCGCGCGCGTCATCGGGGTCGGGGAGGCGAGCGAGTACCCCGAGCTTCTCGAGATCGTCGACCAGCTGAGAGACCGCCTGCTTACTGATGCCGAGGCGGTCGGCCAAATCTGTGATGCGAGTTCCGTTCAAGTCGATGTGTGGCAATAGGCTCGTATGCGAGCGTCGTAACCCCGGCGCAGCGTGTCGCTCGGCTAAACGTGCAACTGCCAGCTCGTCGAGGAGGCGCGCGACTTTGAACAACACCTGCAGCGTGCTTTGGCGTTTCGATTGTTCGAGGGCTTGGCGATATTCAACGTCACTGGGCGGCTTGCGAGACGGCACGAATATAGTCAATCCTACTTGACCATATTGGTCAAGTGTGCTTGATTAATTCGCGAGGAGAAAACGCCGATGCACGCCGAAAACGCCTTGCCGACCTTCGACTACGACCAGCGGCTGCCAGGCCGATTCCATTTTCCAGCGCGCATGAGTGTGTTGCCTCTCTCGCAGGGCAAACTTGCGCTGGTCTCGCCGATTCCCATCAACGAGCGCGTCGCTGAGAGCATCACGCGGCTCGGAGAAGTGTCGTTCTTGATTGCGCCGAATCTACTGCACCACCTGTACCTCGAGCAGGCGTTGCAGCACTTTCCGAAGGCTCTTGTGTTGGTTCCCGAGCGGCTGCGCGCGAAGCGGCCCAATCTGCGTATCGATGGGACCCTCGAGCGCGACTTGCCGAGCCAACTTGTGGAAACGGTGGACGTAGTGAAGTTCGAAGGCACGCCAGTGCTCGATGAGTTCGTGTTCTTTCATCGAGCCCGGCGCACGTTGGTAGTCACCGATCTGGTGTTCAACGTCGTGGCTCCGCGCGGGTTGATGGCGAATCTGGTGTTGTTCCTGGTTGGTTGCCACGGCAAGCTTGCGCAAAGCCGCGCGGTGCGCTTCACGATCAAGAATTCATCGGCCGCGAGTGAAAGCGCGCAGCGAATCTTGGCTTTCGACTTCGACACGCTGGTGATGGCTCACGGTGACGTGGTGCGCGAGCAAGCACAGCCGCAACTAGCGCGAGCCTTGCGATCGCTCTTGCCGGAGCCGCGAGTTTTGCCCGCCGCGCAGTGATTGCGCGGCGGGGCGCTCGCATGAAGCTTGCGACTTCAGCCTTTGCGCGCGTAGCGCAGCAGCAACGTACCCGAGGCGAAGCTCTTAGATTCGATCAAGTCGAGGTTGATTGTGCTGTCGAGGTCGGTCAAAAGTGGGCGACCCTTGGCAAGAAATAGCGGCGACACCGCGAACATGTATTCGTCGATCAAACGATGCCGCGTCAGAAGCGATACGATCGATCCGCTGCCGAAAATTATGATGCTTTTGCCCGGTTCCTCCTTGATGGCTTGCACTCGTTTTACGGAAAACTCAGTGAGCAGCTCCGAGTTGTTCCAGCTGACATGTTTCAGACTTCGCGAGAAGACGACCTTCTTCACCTGATTCATCCAGACCGCTAAGTCACGCATTTCGGTGGATCGCTCTCCGGGCGCGTGGGGGTTCGGTGCAGTTGGGCCCTGATCGAGAACGTGTGGCCAAAACGACGCGAACATTTCGTACGTGCGACGGCCGAAGAAGACCGTGTCGGTCTGCGACATTCCCTCGTTCCCGAGTTTGTCGATGGCGGGCTCAGGAACCACCCAGTCGAGATTGCCGTCTTCCACTGCAAACTTCCCGTCGGCGCTAACTCGATTGAACATCACGATCGAACGCATGGCTCCTCCTGATTACAGCGTCGCAACGGGCCGAATTTCCACGGCACCGCCGCCATTTACGATCGGACAACCCTTCGCGAGCTCCGTAGCGTGCGTGAGATCGCGCGCTTCGATGACGATGAAACCGAGAACAACGTCTTTGGTTTCTGTGAACGGCCCGTCTGTGATGGTGTGCTCCTTACCGCGCACCACGCGTCCGCCTCGTTCGAGAGGCTGCCCTGGGTTTTTCAGGTTTCCGTTCTGCTCGAGCTCGCGAATCCAGGTTAACCAGCGTTGCATGCTCTGCTGGGCGCGCTCGGGCGTTCCCATCGCCTGTTGGTAATCGTCCTCGCTACTACGAAAGAGAAATACGAACTCACTCATGAAACTGCTCCAGGGCCGGCGCCTTGTGGCGTGTTGTTTGGCCTAGGACGCTCGAGCGAAGGCGGTCCGGACATTTTTTTCTGGTCGCGTCTTGCCGCCAAACGACGCACTCGCGGGAGCTTAGGCGCAATCGGCCTGACGTCTTTTGAGAAATCGGCGTTCGGCGTCGTTGCGCGCAAGCGCCCCTGCCCGTTCGAAATAGCGTCTCGCCGCGTCACGATTGCCACAGCGAAGTTCGAATTCGGCCAAAGCGGCGGGATAGAAGGGGTAATTGGCGAGGCGATCGAGCCCGGGCACGCTCTGAAGCTCACGCAAACCAGACTGCGGACCGTCACGCTCCCCCACGGCAATAGCGCGATTGAGAGCGACCACCGGCGAAGACTCCAATTCGAGCAAGCGATCGTAAAGCGAGACGATGGTGTTCCAATCGATCTGCTCCGGGCTGGTTGCGCTCACGTGCGTCGCGGCGATTGCCGCTTCCAAATGGTAGACGCCAAGCGCAGCACCGCGCGCCGATGCCTCGAACAGTTCGAGCCCGCGATGAATCAAGCTGGCGTCCCAGCGCGAGCGATCTTGCTGCAGCAGAGAGCTGAGCTCACCCGTTGCATCGAGACGCGCTGGCAAGCGTCCTGCCTGCAGGCACATCAGCGCGGCCAAAGCATCCGTCTCCGGCGTCCGAGCTGGTGGGTGCTCTCGCAGCAGCGAGACCAGCCGGAGGGCCTCGTGGCAGAGCTCGGCGCGCACGGCGCCCTCGCGCGACGCGCCGTGATAACCTTCGTTGAACAAGAGGTAGAGCGTGCGCTGAACCACGCCGAGGCGAGACACGAATTCTGCATCATCGAGAACGAAAAGCCGGGTGCTGCTGGCGAGCGCTTGCTTGCCCCGAGTGATGCGTTTCTCGATGGCGGCGCGTCCAGTCAAGAACGCCTCCGCGATTTCGTGGGCGCCGAAGCCACACAACAGATTGAGAATCAATGCGATCTGAACCGGTTCAGCGAGCCGCGGCTGGCAACACGAGAACATCATTCGCAGCTGTTCGTCCCGCACCACCTGTGCCGAAAACGCTTCGTCGATTGTGGCGGAGAGCGTCCACTCGCTGTCGAGCATTCGTCCGAGCTCTGGCGCAAAACGCCGTGCGGTTTTTTGCCGGCGCACCAGATCCAAGGCGCGATTTTTGGCGGTGGTCATCAACCAGGCGCTCGGATCCTCCGGAACGCCGCGCGTTTTCCAGACCTCGAGGGCCCGGCAGAAGGCATCCTGAACCACGTCCTCGGCCAACGTGAGATTGTGTACGCCGAAAATCCGGGTCAAAGCGGCTATTAGCCGCCCGGACTCACGTCGGAACAGGTGCTCGTCCAAATCCAATCGGCTGAATCCTTTGTGGCTCGTCGAGGCTTCTCTAGGTCGAGGAGCTCTACGATGAAACGAAATCTAGGCAATTGGGATCGGGCAATCAGGGCACTGGGCGCGTTCGCCATGGGAGCGGTAGCACTTTTCGCATCGCTGCCGACGATCGTCACGCTGGCCCTCCTGGCCAACGCGAGTTATCTCTTGTTTACGGCTTTGGCGGGAACCTGCCTCGGATATGCGCTGCTCGGTCGATCGACCTGTGCACTCGAGTCGAGGCGATGAGGGTCGCGACGGATCTGGCTGCGCTGGCGGCGAGCGGAGACGACGCGGCCTTGGCGGTGCTCGTGCGGACCTACCACGACCGAGTTTATCGCTTTGGGCTGCGCGTCTGTCGCGACGGTTACGATGCCGACGACGCTGTACAGGAAGCCTTCGAAAAGCTTGCACATCGACCCGACGTTCAGCGTGATCCAAGTGCGCTGTCGTGGCTCATGAGCGTGGTGAAGAACGCTTGCCTGCGCCTGCTGCGACCTTGGCGACGACAACGCTCCGAGCTCAGCTTGCTGGTTGGTAGTGTAGAAGAGCCAGCTTCGCCCGTGCTCGATCCGGAGCACGCGTTCGAGCGCTGGCAGCTGGTGCAAACAGTTCACGCGGCGATAGCCCAGCTGCCTCCACAGTACCGCGAGGTCCTCATCCTGCGGGATCTGGAAGGTCTCTCGGGGGAGCAAACCAGCGCAGCGTTGGGCCTAGAGCTAGCCACCATGAAGACGCGTTTGCTGCGCGCGCGGGCGCGGCTACGTGCGGTGCTCCTGGAGTCAAGCAGCGACTAGCGCGCCGCTCACCTCGCGGCTGAGTCAGCTCGAGCAGTGCCCAGGGCTGCAGCTGCAATCCAGGCAACCATGGGTCGCGCACGTGCCGCAGCTTTGTTCGAGCTTCTGCTTCAGCGCCTGGCGCGCACGGTGCAAGCGCACCGCCGCGTTGTTTGCGCTGATCGAGAACTCGCTAGCTACGTCGCCGAGTCGCGCGCCCTGAAGCTCGACGCGTTTCAAGATCTCCGCGTACTCCGGCTTCAACGTGGGAATTAGGGTATCGATGCAGCGGCATACTTCCCGGTGCAGCTCTTCATCCGAGGGCAGCTCGGCGAGTTCCGCCTCGGGAGCGATCCGCTCGCGGGCCCTCTTTCTATAGTGGTCGACCAGGCTGTTGCGAAGCAGCCGAAAAAACCAGGCCGTTGCGCTCTCTTCGTTCTCGAGCGTGTGAGCTTTCTCCATCGCGCGCACGAACGCTGCCTGCAGAATCTCTTCGGCTTGAACGCGGCTCTTGGTGCGAGCCTCCAAAAATCCCAAAAACTGCCGGTGATTCGCCACCAGGCGGGCGATCACGTCGGGCGACAGCGGGTCGGAAGCGCTGGGATCGGAATGCATCGCCGAAGCCTACCACTACCGAACACGATTGCCGGCGGCCGCGTCAAATGCGAGCATTGCCCTCGGTTTGGTTGCGGGAGGACGTCATGCACGAAGTTGCCAAAGGGAGTTTTAACGTCACGCTCGATCGAGAGCGCCCCTACGACAGTGCGGAGGGCGTGAGCTTGGCGCGCATTGCGATCAAAAAGCAGTTCCGCGGCGATCTGGTGGGAACCAGCAATGGGCACATGCTCAGCGCTACCGGTGTCATTCCAGGCTCCGCTGGGTACGTCGCCATCGAACGAGTGACCTGTAAATTGAAGGGCAAGAGCGGGAGCTTCGTGCTGCAACACAGCGGCAGGATAACGCACGGCCAGGGTGAGCTCGCCTTCTCGGTCGTTCCGGACACTGGAACTCGCGAGCTCACCGGGTTGACTGGCGAGATGACCGTGGAGATAGTTGGCGGCCGCCACGTTTACACGTTTGCCTACAGCTTCCGCCCTACTGAATTGCAATGAGTTCGGAGGTGAGCTCCACGAGCTGGTCGCCGCGGCGCACCTTGAGCTTCACTTTGTCGCCGGCCTGATGTGCGTCGAGTGCGTTGTATAGGTCGTCGTAGTCGTCGATCGTTTTGCCATCGATGCCCACGATGATGTCTCCCAGCACGGCGCCGCGAATCGTCCGCTCGACGCCTTTGAGCCCGGCTTTCTCGGCAGGGCTGCCCGGCTGCACGCCGAGCACAACCACGCCGCGAACACCCGCGCGCCGCTCGAAGCGTTGCTCCACGTCGATGCGAATCCCGAGACCGACCTGCTCGGCGCGCCCCGTGCGGATGATCTGAGGCACGACTCGTTGAATCGTGGTGGCGGGCACCGCGAAACCAACGCCCGCGGAGACGCCGCTCTTCGAGAAAATTGCGGTATTCATGCCGATCAGGCGACCACCGGAGTCGAGCAGCGGCCCGCCCGAATTGCCCGGATTGATGGCGGCATCGGTTTGCACCATGTCGCGAATGGTGACGCCACCCACGCCGTCGACGGAGCGCCCGAGTGCGCTGACGACGCCAACTGTGAGCGTGTGATCGAGCCCGAATGGGTTGCCGATTGCGATCGTCTTCTGGCCCACGTCCAAGGTTTGTTTCTTGTTGTCGCGCAGCCGGATCGGCACAAGCTTGTCTTTCGGCACGTTGATCTTGAGCACGGCGATGTCCTTGCGCGGCTCGACCCCGCGCACAGTTGCATCGTGTGTGGACTGATCTTGTAACGTGACGGTGAGGCTGCGCGCGTTTTGCACCACGTGAAAGTTCGTAACCACGTGGCCTTGATCATCCCAAATGAAGCCGGAACCCGAGCCAGCGGGCACCTCGACGGCTTGCCCCGCCCAGTAGTCGACCAATACTTGTTTTTGGGTCACGAATACGGCCGAAGCGGCCGTCTCCCGAAACACGGTGATGGTGTTGCGCTCGTCTTCAATCAGCGCGCCAGCCGACAGCGGCGGGATCGGCTCGACTCGAGGCGGAGGAGGGACAACGCTGGGAACGATCGTGGCTGAGTTCGCGCTGGGCGCGCCAGCCGAGCGCTTGCATGCGAGGCCCGCCACGGCGCAAGCGCCGAGCAGGGCCAGGACGGGAACGAGCGAGCGGGGGAGGGTCATGGGCGCGGAGCATAGCCGACCTAGGCCTTCGTATCCATTCGGGAAACTCTGGGAAATCAAGCTCGCGAACTTGACGAGTTGGATATGGGCTGTAAACCTTGTCCAAGGTGACAACCGTGCTGTCCAAGCCGGAAGATCAACGACGCCGGCAGCTTCTGACTGCAGCCTTCGACGTGTTCGTTCGGTTCGGCTTCCGCAAAACGTCCATGGACGAGGTGGCGCGTGCAGCTCAGGTGTCGCGTCAGGCGCTGTATCTGCATTTCGCGAACAAGGAAGAGCTATTTCGCGCCGCGGTGCAGCAGGTTCTGGATGACGCGCTCAGCGCTGCCATACGGATCTTCGCGGAAGGAACAGCGATCGAAGCGCGTCTGGTGCGCGCTTTCGACGCCTGGTTCGGTTGGTACCTGGATCGCGTGATGCCGCAGCCGACCGACTTGGTGGAGGTGGGCAAAACATTGGTCGGCGAACTCGCTAGTGACTACGAAGCGCGCTTCGCCGAAGCACTGACGCGAGCAATTCGTAGCTCGGAGTTGCTCGCGTTGTACAAGCCCGCGGGGCTGAACGCGCAGCGATTGGCGACTACGCTGCTCGCCACCGCGCGAGGGCTCAAGCAGTCGAGCCGCAGCCGCCTCGAGTTCGTAGAGGGCATCAGCCTTGCCGCGCGTGTGTTGTGTGCGCATCTGCCAACGGTGTCCGTATGAAATGGTTTTCGTGGCGACGGATCGTGCGCTGGCTGCGCGCTAGCGCGATACTGCTCGGGTTAGCGCTGCTTTTTGCGATTGGGGATGGCTGGCGTGCTTTTGGGCAGAGGGCCCAGGGAGCGAGGCTCGAACGCATCCGGCAGTCGCCTCAGTTTCGAGACGGCCGCTTTCACAATCCAGAACCGCTGGTCAACGACATGTGGGGAGCGTTCCTAGGCGTGTTCCACCGAAGTCACGAGACATCCCCCGAGCAAGCTTTGCCCGTGAAGAACTTGGCAAAGCGAGCGTTCGACTCGCCCCCACGCGCCGGCGTGCGTGTCACATGGTTCGGTCACTCATCCATTCTCGTGGAAATCGACGGCGCGCGTGTCCTCACGGATCCGGTTTGGAGCGAACGCGCCTCGCCATTTTCCTGGGTTGGGCCCCGACGCTGGTATCCATCTCCGCTCGCGCTCGAGGACTTGCCGAAGCTCGACGCAGTAGTGATATCGCACGATCATTATGATCACCTGGACTACGCCAGCGTTGTCGCGCTGAACCGCCGGCAGGTGCGCTTCGTGGTGCCGCTCGGGATCGGAGCGCACCTTGCTTACTGGGGTGTACCAGAGGAGCGCATCGTGGAGCTCGACTGGTGGCAAAGCACTCGTCAGGGCTCCCTCGAAATCGTGTGCACCCCGGCTCGACACGCCTCCGGTCGCACTGGTTTCTTCGACCAAGACGCCAGTTTGTGGGCGAGTTTTGCCTTCGTTGGCCCGCAGCATCGCGTCTATTTTTCAGGCGACACCGGGCTCTTCAAAGGCATGCGCAGCATCGGCGAGCGCCTCGGGCCGTTTGATCTCACGATGATCGAGACGGGGCAATATCATCGCACGTGGCCGGATTGGCACATCGGTCCCGAACAAGCGCTTCTCGCGCACGAATGGTTGCGCGGTCGCGTGATGCTGCCGATTCACTGGGGCAAGTTCGCGCTCGCTTATCACGCCTGGACGGAACCGGCAGAAAGGGCCGTTGCCGCCGCCACGCAGGCGCACGCGGTGTTGCTCCTGCCGCGCCCTGGCGAACCCATGGAACTCGTGGACGCCGGTCACGTAAAGCCATGGTGGCCGAAGCTTGCGTGGCAAAACGCGCGCGAGCACCCCATCGTCTCGACTCAAGTCGAGTAGCACGCCGTTCCCTGCGTCGGCAGCATGAAGATGCTAACCTTGGCGCGCGATGGCACGCTACGCATACGCGCTGTTCAACACCGCACTCGGGCGCTGCGGTATAGGCTGGAGCGAACGCGGGGTCGCGTTAGTGCAACTTCCTGAAGCGAATGAGAGCCTCACCCGGGCTCGCATCAGCAAGCGCTTGCAAGGTGCCGAAGCCACGCCGCCGCCGCCCAGCATCGCGGCCGCCATCGAAGCGATCCAGGCACTGCTCCGCGGAGAGCCGCGCGACCTCGCTGAGATCGAGCTCGATATGGACGGCGTTCCCGACTTTCATCAACGCGTGTACCGCGCGGCACGCCGCGTAGGTCCGGGCAAGACCATCTCCTACGGCGAAATCGCACGCCGCATTGGCTCGCCGGGTTCGGCGCGTGCAGTGGGCCAGGCGCTTGGGAGGAACCCCTTTGCCATCGTGGTGCCTTGCCATCGTGTGTTGGCCGCCGGCGGAGTGGGTGGGTTTTCGGCGAATGGGGGCACCTCTACCAAGCTGCGTATGCTGAGCATCGAAGGAGCCGTGTTGGAGCCTGACCGTGTGGTTCGACGGGCGACCCAGCAAACTCTGTTCGGCGACGTCAAACGCCTCCCTTAGGAGGCGCGAGGCTGTCCCGGGGAAGCGCGCAAACCGCGCGCCTCGACGCGCAGCCAGTCGCGAAACGCGGTGACCTGCGGGCGGCGGAAGCTTTCGCGTGGGCCAACCAAATAATAAGCCAGGCCCGTGAGCACCGGCGGCTCCTCGGGGAACAACAACACCAACCTGCCCGTCTCGAGCTCGTCGCAGGCCAACGACCAGCGCGCCAAGGCGACACCCTGACCGCGCAATGCGGCTTCTACCAGCATGCTCGAGTCGGTGTACTGGCTCTGCGCCTTCAAGACTGGGCACGGTCGCGAGGTGGCTTCGAACCAGCCGGGCCACGCGTTGCAATGGTCATCGCACAACAGCGTGACGCGCGCGAGATCGCTCGGTGTGCGTAGGCGAGAACGCGCACTGAGCGACGGCGCACACACCACGACCCAAGTATCGTCCGCGAGCTTTTCTGTAACCAGCCCCGGATAACGCCCATGACCGTAGCGAATGCCCAGATCGAACGGCTCCAAACCGAAGTCCACCAAACGATCATTGGCGGAAATACGCACGTCGACGTCTGCATTCGACGCCATGAACTTGCCGAGGCGAGGCACCAACCAGCGTGCACCGAAGGAAGGAATCGTGGTGACCGCCACGACCGGCCGCTCGCCGTGCACGCGGCTGCGCAGGCGTGTGTTCGCATCACGCAATCTTTGAAAGATCACACGCAGCTCTGCAGACCAGGCCAGGCCGTGCTCCGTGAGGCTCAAGCGCTTGGGAGCGCGCCGGAACAAAGCGACACCAAGCTCGGCTTCGAGAGCTTTGATTTGATGGCTGATCGCTGTCTGCGTGACACCTAGCTCACGCGCGGCGCGTGTGAAGCTTTCGTGACGTGCAGCGGCGTCGAAGGCGAGCAGCGCGTTCAAGGAGGGCAGGGGTGGCTCCCGCATGGCCATGAGAATTCCTCATCTATCATGGAAAAGTATCGTTTTCGCGGCGCGAGTGATCCGCGTAGAGATTGGCCCATGAAACTCTACGGATTTCGCTACAGCCCCTACGCCCGCAAAGTGCAGATGTTGCTGGACCTGATCCCGCGAAAATATGAGCTGGTTGAAGTTCCCTTCACGGATCGCGAGGAGCTGGCCAAGCTCACGGGCGGGTACATCTACGTGCCCGTACTGCAAGAGGACGATGGTCGGGTCATCGTCGAATCGCGCGTAATTTGTGAACGGCTACTGTCCGATGCAGCGGCGCGCCGGCTCGTGCCGAGTCCGTTCGAGGGTCCGATTTGGGCCTACGCGGACTTCGTGGATGGCCCGCTCGAGGACGTGCTGTTTCGGCTGGCTTCTCCCCGCGTGCGCGACGCTTGGCCAACGGCGTTTGCACGCGCCCTCTACGTGTTGATCAAAGAACGCAAATTCGGCCCGGGTTGCGTCGAACTTTGGGAGCGCCAGCGTCCCGAGCTTCTGCAGCGAGCCAAGCACTTGCTGGCGCCGACGCTCCGCACGCTCGCGCAGCAACCGTTTTTATTTGGCGAGGCGCCCACGCTGGCAGACACCGCGCTCTACGGCAATTGCGCGATGCTGGAGGAAGCGTCGCTGCTGCATGAGGTTGATCCGGCGCTGGTCGAGTTCGCGCGTCGCGTCGAAGCATTTCGTGAGCGCGCTGCGCGCTGACGTTGGTGCAGGCCAGCAGGCGCTAGCGGCTTGGTGAGACCAGAACCACTACGGAGTAGCCAACGGCCACGCTCGCACCGCGGTTGGTGTACGAGTGACGCTGGTCTCCGCGAAACACCGCCACGTCACCGGCGCTCAGTCGAAAGCTTTCGCCAGACGCTACGAGCTCGATTTCTCCTGTTTCACAGCTCAGGTATTCACGCGTGCCGGGTGTATGGGGCACGCCGACCAGGCGCGCGCCGCGGGGTATTTCGAGGCGCTCGATCAACATGCCGGGGATTTCGTCGGGCAAAAGTGAGCTCACCTCGACATCCCCGCGGCGCCGCGAGGGTAAACTGCCCTTCGGGTAGTGCTTCACATCAGCGCGTGGTGTTGCGATGAGCTCTTCGAGTGAAACGCCCAGCGCTCCAGCGACACGGTGCAACACAGAGAGCGTGGGGTTGGCGGCGCCGGACTCGAGGTTCGCCCAGGTAGCGCGCGGCAGACGCGAAAGCTTTGCCATCTGCTCCTGGGTCTGGCCTCGGGTCTGCCGTAGTTGACGGATATTTTGACCCAGGCGCGTCGATAGCGAGTCACTCACGTGCGCCAAGATAGCCGCGGCTCGTCGATTTCGGCCAGCGTTCGTTCCGAGTTTGGGCGAACCAGCGGAGCCTGAGCTACACTACGCCGCGTATGCGGGCAGTGCTGTTCTCCGTTGGCTTCTTGTGCGCGTGTGGCGCACGCTCGGCGGCTGATTCATTCGACGAAGATCCTTGGAGTGCTGGCGGGGGTTTGGGACAGGGCGGTGCGCCGTTCATGGGCAATGGGGGCCGCATGGGTGGCGTTTCAGGCGGCGGCGGCGCCGCAAACGGCGGAGCGCCGGGCAAAGGAAGCGGCGGCACACCGAATAACGGAGGCCGCGGCGGCAGCGGCGGGATGCCAGCGATGAGTGACAAGGCGGCTTGTGCTTCCACGTGCAAGTCGATCTTCACTGCTTGCCCGGTGCCAAACAGCGACTTGTCGCGCTGCGCGAGCGGCTGCACGAGCGAGCTCACTCAGCTGCAACGAACTTGCCACGACTTGCAGCGGGCCGCGCTGGACTGCATCAACGCAGCGTTATCGGGGCCATCCGCATCGTGCTCGACGGTTACTACGGCGCTGACCTCCACCTGTCGCAACCAGCTGCTGCTGTCCGCGACCTGTCGCTGAGCTTCTTTCGGCTTGCACCCAAGGCCGAATGTGTAGTTACTCGCGCGCATGCCAAAACCCAGCGTGCGCGTCGGTGTCATCGGTTTGGGAGCGATCGCGGAGCGGGCGCATTTGCCCGGCTTTGCGGCGTGTCGCGGTGCGCAGCTGGTTGCACTGAGCAGCGCTCGCAAGGTGGCCAGGCGAACGTTCGGCGATCGCTACGCAATCGAGCAGCGTTACGAGGACTGGCGTGAGCTCCTGACGAGCGATTCTGTCGACGCCGTGGCGATCTGCACCCGCAACGACGAACACTTCGCGATGGCCGCGCTGGCTCTCGAGCAGGGCAAACATGTTCTCTTGGAGAAGCCGATTACCACGCGCGTGGCGGAGGCGACTCGTTTGGTAGCGCTGGCGCGTCGTGCGCGGCGAGTCCTTCACGTGCACCATAATCTCAGGTTCCAGGCGGCAGCTCTGCGCGCCCACACTGCCTTGTGTACTGCAGCGATCGGTGAGCTGGTGGCGTTCGAGGCCGTGCTGAGTCACCGCGGCCCACGAGCTTGGGCGCCCCACGCAAAGTGGTTTTTCGATGCGCGCCGAGTGGGCGGCGGAGTGCTGCTGGACCTCGGCGTGCACGTCTTCGATTTGTTGCGTTTTCTGAGCGGCGAAGAAGTCTCTCAACTCACGGCGCAAACATTCGGCGCGGCGGATGCGAGCGGCGGAAAAGCGGAGCATCACGCCAATTGTCTGCTCGTGTTGGCGAACGGTGCCAAAGGCAGCGTCAGCGTGAGCTGGCGGGAGGCGAGTTACCGCAACCGTTACCGCTTTCTCGGCACGCGTGGCGCCTTGGAGCTCGATTTGGCGCAAGCCAGCGTCAGCTTGGAGCAAGCTGGAAAGCGCCGCGAGCTCACGGTGCCGAGCTCGAAGCGCTCGGCGCAGCAAGCGTTCATCGCTGCAATTCAGGGCGATGCCCGTGGTGCGCTACACGCCGCGCGCGGTGAAGATGGCGCTCACGCTCTACGCCTCGCGCTCGCCGCTTTGGCTTCAGCTCAGACTTCTCGCTCGACCCGATTGCGGCCGTTGTCTTTTGCTCGATAAAGCGCGTGGTCGGCGCGGCGCATCAGCGCCTCGAAGTTTTCTCCGGGTCGGTGCTGCGCTACCCCAATGCTCACGGTAACCCAGACCGGCGCGCTGTGCGCGGTTGGGACCTGCGTGACTTCGACCGAGCGACGGATGCGCTCGGCAACGGCCAGCGCGCCTTCGATGCGCGTGTCGGGCAAGAGCACGCCGAACTCCTCGCCGCCGAGGCGCCCGAAAATATCCTGCGCTCGCAGCATGCCCCGCGTGGCGCGCGCCAATGTGCCGAGCGCGCGGTCGCCCACGGCGTGCCCGTACTCGTCGTTCATTTGTTTGAACTGGTCGGCATCCAGCATGCACAAGCTGACCGGGCAATGGCTGCGCGCGGCGCGCGACAGCTCACGCTC
The DNA here is from genome assembly GCA_049324695.1 of Myxococcota bacterium. GTDB lineage: Bacteria > Myxococcota_A > Polyangia > Polyangiales > Polyangiaceae > PMG-095. The sequence continues at coordinate 156,273 of JBMOMJ010000012.1, read as the reverse complement.
GGCGAGCTCGACGAAGTGACGCCGATTGTACAGGCCCGTGAGGCCGTCGTGTGTAGCGAGCTCTACCAGGCGTTGCTCGAGCTCCTTTTGTTCCGTCACATCGGTGACGCCGACGACCACCACCTCTTCCTGGTCGAACTCCATCCACTGCGCCGAGAGCATCGCCCAGCGACGCAGACCAGCGAACGAGCGCAGCTTGACCGAGAGACCCTCGATTGCTTCGCGAGCATTGAGCCTGGCTAACAAAGCGTTGGCTTCGCGTGGGTCGAGCAGAAACTCCAGGAAGCTGCGGCCGCGCACGGGGCGCTCGCGTGAACCGAGCAGCACATCGGCGCGTTCGTTCGTGAAGCGCACTTCGTGCGTCTGGGGATTCAAGCCGAGCAGTGCTACCGGGGCCGCGGACAGGAGCGCTCGCAAGTTGGTCTCGCTGCGCCGCAACGACACCTCAACGACCTTTTGCGCGGTGACGTCCAACAGACCCAGGAAGGCGCATTGCTCACCCTCGTGCGTGATGAGCTGCGCGTTCGTCAGCGTCCAGAAGCGACGCCCCGCTCGCGTGCGAAACGGTAGCAAGGCGCCATCGGTGCGTGCCTTGCTTTCGAGCTCACCCCAGAAAATCTCCACGACGTTCGAGTCGTCCAGCGCCGTGTCCAGCGACTGCTCGATCAGCTCCGCGGCGGTTACCTCGAACAACTCGGCGGCGCGCCGGTTTGCGTAGGACACGCGACGGTCTGCCGCGCGCACCAACAAGAGTGGTACTGGAGATTCGTCGAGCAACGCCAGCAGTGCGCCGCGCGTGTCGATGGGCAGGTCGACTGCCGCTGTCGGAGGCAGCAACGTGGGCTCGAGAATGCGCCACTTGGCTGACTCCAAGGCATCGCCGCGAGCTGAATCCGGCGAGGCGTCGTTGGCGCGGAAACCACTGATGCGTTCGAAGGTGGACAGCTGATTCGAGAGCTCGCCGAGCTCGTGGAAGAGCTGGTCGAGATCGGCGCGATTCACGTCGTCCGAGTGAACGAGCTCGTGCAGCAGGCGACGGCAGCGTTCGAGCTGCGCGAGCCCATCATCCCTCTCTCGTATTCGAAAGCTCGCATCGAACGTCGACGCGAGCCCAGCAGTTTTCATTCAACGCAGCATACGACGTCCGGCGTCGACACGACAGGGCGGATTCGCGAACTCTTCTTCTGGCGGATTACGGCAGTGGCGGGCGCGCACGTGTGTGTCCCGATTCGAGATCTGCAGAGTTGATATCAAGATCTCCATGCAGGCGTTCGAACAGTTTCGAGAAGGCTTCCGCCGCATGAGGCAGATTTGTTTGCCAGTCGTTGCTCGCGTTCGAGTCGGCGCCGTCTGTGATGAATTTCGCGCAAGCAAAGGGAACGCCCTCTAGCCGACACACTTTGGCGAGTGCGTACGCTTCCATATCAATTACCTCCCATTCTGGAGCGTGGTCGAGCGTTTCGAAACGGTCCGCCGTGGCGCACACCGCGTGCGGCAAATCCGGGAAAACCGGGTCAAACTCGAGCAGTGCAGGGATGTCCTCGAATGGCGTGTGGCCGAGCGCAAAGCCGAGCTCACGCACGTCCATGTCCCGCTGAATGAAGCGTCGACACGCCACCACGCTGCCCCGCGCATGGCCGCGGCTACCTGCTGTCCCGAAGTTTACTACCAAAGGCGTGCGACCCAACGCGCGCTCTTGGAGGAGCCGCCGCGTGAGTCGGTAGCTGGCGTTCACCTTGCCGACACCCGTAAACAGCACCTGATCCGGGGTGAAGCGCCCCTGCGCCTCGAGTTCGAGCGCCATGACGACGAGAATGGGTCTAGCCATAATGAATCAGCGCCTCCGCCGGCAGCGAGCGCCAGACGAAGTCCGCGCCGAGCCGCAAATCAATCAGCACCAAGAGTGCGTTCACCGTGTAGCCCGCCTCCACACACAAATCGGCGGCAGCGCGCAACGTGCCCCCTGTCGCCAGCACATCATCGACCAACAACAGCCGTCCGTTGCCAGGTTGCATCTCCAACATACCGGTGCCGTATTCGAGATCGTAAGCGACGTCGACGACAGGCGGTGGCAGCTTGCCTTGCTTTCGCACCGGGACAAAACCCTTGCCGCGTTTTGCCGCCAGCCCCGCGGCGAGAATGAACCCGCGCGAATCGATACCAGCAATCGCGTCGATGCTCTGCCAGCGCTGCTCGGATACCAACGCGTCGAGCGCGCCGAGCGTTGCGGCGAAGTGATGGCGCAACAAAGGGGCGATGTCGCGAAACAGAATGCCGGGTTTGGGGAAGTCGGGAACTTCCACTATGTGACGCTTGAGGTCGCTCGGAGTCATTGCCGTGCGAGCGTCGCATTCTCGTCGCTTCGCGCATAGTGTCCTCTCTCCGAGAAGCGCCCGAAAGCTCTATAGTGCCTCGACCGCACCTTTTGTGGATGCCCACCCCGCAACACCCCGCGGCATGCTCGGTGGCTTCGCCGCCTGCGCGTGCCGCCACCCCTACCAAGTGTCGCTGCGCGCCACGGGCGGGGCACACGCTGAGGCGAGTTTCACTTGACCAAAGTCGCGCTCCGATGAACACTCTCGAGACCTTGTTCTGCGTTCGTTCGTTCACCACCACCACTACCTGCTGCGGCGGGAGTGGGTGCGTTCGCTCGAACTGAAACGCAAAAGTCCCCACGCTCGCCCAATCGTCCGGGCGTGCGTTGGTGGTGAAGCGTGGCCCGGCGGATCGGCTGTTCCGACGGAGAAATTCCCATGCTCGCCTCTGAAGATCATCGACAAATCGGCCAAAAATTGGACCTGTTTCATTTCCAAGAAGAAGCCAAAGGTATGGTGTTTTGGCACCCGCGCGGCTTTCGCATGTTGTCGTTGCTGCGCGAGGCGCTGGCTCGCGTCGCGGAGCGCGATGGTTTCGAGCAGGTGCAGTCACCCCAAATTCTGAGTGAAGGCGTTTGGGCCATGAGTGGACACCTCGCACACTATCGTGACGGGATGTTTGCCGTGGGGGACGAGGAAGAGCGCGCGTTCGTCAAACCGGTGAGTTGCCCAGGTCACCTGGAGATTTTTCGGCGACGTGCGGCTTCGTACCGCGACTTACCGCTGCGTTACGCCGAGTTCGGGTTGGTGCATCGCAGCGAACCGAGCGGGACGCTGCACGGGCTGTTTCGCTTGCGTCAGTTCACGCAGGATGACGGTCACGTCTTCTGTGCGGAGGAGCAAGTCGAGGCCGAGGTGGCGCGTTTTTGCCGTTCGCTGTTCGATTGTTACCGGCAACTGGGCTTCGACGACGTGCACGTCGCGTTTGCATCGCGGCCTGCCGATCGCGCAGGTTCGGATGAAAGTTGGGATCGAGCCGAAGCGGCGCTGTTGCGCGCTGCAGCCGCTGCTGGGTTGGAGCTCGAGAACGCTCCGGGTCAAGGCGCCTTCTATGGCCCCAAGCTGGAGTTTTCATTGCGCGACCACGCCGGACGCAGTTGGCAGTGTGGAACGATTCAGCTCGATTTGGTTTTGCCGGAGCGCTTTGACGTGAGTTACGTTGCGAGCAACGGTAAGAAGGTGCGGCCCGCGATGTTGCATCGTGCGGTGTTGGGCAGCTTGGAGCGTTTTCTCGGGATTTTGCTGGAATACTCCGAGGGCAAGTTGCCGGTCTGGTTGTGCCCGGAGCAAGTCGCAGTCTTGCCGGTGAGCCAGGCGCAAGAGGAGTTAGCTCATGTGTTCGTGCGTGAGCTTGCTGTCTGCGGTGTGCGCGCCACCGTGGACGCGCGTGGCGAATCGCTCGCCCGCCGTGTGCGCGACGCTCACGAGCGCCGCGTACCGTTCGTGGTGACGTTGGGAGAACGCGAGCGAGCCTCGGGGCAGGTAAGGCTGCGGGACGAAGCCGGGCAACGGTTGCTCTCGCGTGACAGCGCGTTGAGCGAGCTCGGCCGCGCATGCCGTGTGAACATCGGAGATCCCTGAAAATGTGCTGGCTCGTGTCGAATCGGACATACAATGTCCTAGCAGGTGCTGGTCGCGCGACGTCGACTTTGGCATGCAGTGAACATGTTGAAGCGACTTCGAGTGCGCGGCTTTGCGCTGCTTTCGGATGTGGCGATCGAGTTTGGTTCCGGGTTGAACGTGCTTACTGGTGAGACGGGCGCGGGCAAGTCGCTCATCCTCGGTGCTCTGTCGGCGTTGGTGGGGCGCAGCTTGCCGAGAGGCTTGGCGGCGCCCGGCGCCGATGCCGAGGTTGAGCTCGAGGTGGACGCCGGAGCCGGCAGCTTGCGCGCGTTGCTCGCTGTACGCAATGAGCGGGCGCGCTGCTCGCTGGACCACAAGAACGTTCCCTTGGGCGAGTTGCGGCGTAAGGTTGGCGCGCACGTGATCTTGACAGCGCAAGGTGCCATTCGAGAGCTAGCCAGCGCTACCGGTGTGCTCGACTTGCTGGATCAGCGCGCTGGGACCGAGCCGTTGCTCGCGGAGTACCGCTCGGCGCGGCGTGAAATGGCGCGCCTCAGCCGCGAACTCGAGGAGGTAACCAACGAGCTCGGCGTCGGGCGAGCCAAGGAAGGTCGTGTGGGGGAGTGGTTGGAGGAGCTTTCGAAGCTGGCTCCGCACGCGGGTGAGTACGCGGAGCTCGGGACGCGCATCGAGCTTTTGTCTCGGCGCAGCCAATACCTGGAGCTCTGCGGGCGAGTGGTTTCGGTTTTGTCCGAGCGGGAGCACTCGATCGAAAGCGAGCTGCGCAACTTGTGCGTCGCTGTCAGGCGCTGTCACGCGCCACAATTTGCTGCCATCGCGGAGAGTTTGAGCGATGCCCTGAGCGCGCTCTCCAACGCCAGCAACCGTGCCAGTGCTGCCGCGGAGGAGCTCGCGAGTGAATCGCTCGGTTTGGAGCAACTGGAGCAACGTCGAGATGCGTTCGAGCGTTTGGCGAAGCGCCTCGCGTGTGAACCCGAGGTGCTGCACGGCACCGCGGCCGAGTTGGAGAAGCAGCGCGCCCGGTTGGAAACGTTGGAGCAGCGTAAGCTCGATCTCGAGCAAGCGCGTGCGATTGCCGAAGCACAGGCGCGTGAGTTGGGTGAACGCTTGCACTCACGACGCAAGGCGGCCGTGGCACCACTAGTAAAGGAGCTGTCGCGTGAGCTCGCGTGGCTCTCGCTCGAAGGCGCAACTCTCGAGATTCGGCTGGAGCGCCGCGCTGACGCGCTGGGTCCCGATGGGCCGAGTGCACTTTCGGTCGGTTTTTCGGCGAACCCGGGCCAAGCTGCGGGCCCACTCGAGCGTGTGGCTTCCGGAGGTGAACGTTCGCGCTTCGCGCTGGCATTGGCTTGCGCTGGCGCGGCGCCGGGGCGCACGCTGGTGTTCGACGAAATCGATCAAGGTGTGGGCGGCGAAGCTCTGGCGCGCCTGGCAGAACGTCTTTCGATTCTGGCGCGGTCGCGTCAGGTGGTGTGCGTCACGCACCAAGCGGCCATCGCAGCGCGAGCGGAGCGCCACTTTCGCGTCGAGAAGTCCGTGCAGGCTGGGCGCACCAGCACGCGCCTGAGTGCGCTCGACGAGGAGGCGCGTATGCTCGAGCTTTCACGCATGCTGGCTGGTGGCCGCGCGAACGAAGGCGCACGTGTACTCGCGCGGCGCTTGCGCGACGAAGCTCGCTCGGCCGCAGCCTAGCCGTGTTGGGCGTTACTGGCGCGCAACGGGCAAGGCGTTTGGGTTCTTGCCGCCGACGATTTCGGCGAAGAAGTCGTTGCCTTTGTCGTCGACCACGATGAAGGCCGGAAAATCGACGACCTCGATTTTCCAGACCGCTTCCATGCCGAGCTCGGGATACTCGAGCTGCTCTACGTGCCGGATGCAGTCCTTGGCGAGCCGAGCAGCGGGACCACCAATCGAGCCGAGATAGAAGCCGCCGTGCTTCTTGCAAGCGGCGGTCACGGCCGGCGAGCGGTTGCCTTTAGCGAGCATGACGAAGCTACCACCCTGGCTCTGGAATTGATCCACGTACGCGTCCATGCGACCCGCCGTGGTCGGGCCGAAGCTGCCGGAAGCGTAGCCCTCTGGCGTCTTCGCCGGACCCGCGTAGTAGACCATGTAGTTCTTCAGGTATTCCGGCATGCCTTCGCCGGCGTCGAGTCGTTCTTTGATCTTGGCGTGAGCGATGTCACGCGCGACCACCATCGGTCCCGTGAGTGAGAGCCGAGTGCGAATTGGGTAGCGTGAGAGTTCGGCACGCAGCTCGCTCATCGGCCGATTCAGGTCCAGCTTGACCACCTCGCCCTTGAGCTCCGACTCGCCGATGTCCGGCATGTGTCGCGCCGGGTCGCGCTCGAGCTCCTCCAAAAACACGCCGTCTTTGGTGATCTTGCCGACCGCTTGACGATCCGCCGAGCACGATACGGCAATGCCCACCGGGCAACTTGCGCCGTGGCGCGGCAAACGGATCACGCGCACGTCGTGACAGAAGTACTTGCCGCCGAATTGCGCGCCGATGCCCGTCTCTTGCGCGAGCTTCAGAACCGCGGCTTCCAACTCCAGGTCGCGAAAGCCGCGGCCCAAATCGTTGCCGCTGGTCGGCAAGGTGTCGAGGTAACGCGCCGAAGCGAGCTTCGCGACTTTGAGCGTGTACTCGGCCGAAGTACCGCCGATCACGACGGCGAGGTGGTACGGCGGACAGGCTGCCGTTCCGAGCGCGCGAATCTTGTCTCCCAAAAACGCAAGCAGGCTCTTCGGGTTCAGGAGCGCCTTGGTCTCCTGATACAGGTAGCTCTTGTTTGCAGAGCCGCCGCCTTTGGCCATGAACAGAAACTTGTAGGCATCGCCGTCGGTGGCGAAAATTTCGATCTGCGCGGGCAGGTTCGAGCCAGTGTTCTTCTCTCGATACATGTCGAGCGGTGCGAGCTGCGAGTAACGCAGGTTCGACGTTTCGTAGACTTGCTGCACGCCTTCCGCGATGGCCGCTTCATCGCCGCCGCCGGTGAGCACGAATTGGCCCTTCTTGCCCATGACGATGGCGGTGCCGGTGTCTTGGCAGGAGGGCAACACGAAGCCCGCCGCGATGTTGGCGTTCTTCAGGAGCTCGAGCGCTACGAACTTGTCGTTCGGCGTCGCCTCAGGATCTTTCAAGATGCGCGCGAGCTGATCCAGGTGCCCGGGGCGCAACAGATGGGCGATGTCGCGCATGGCCTCCCGCGTGAGCAACGTGAGCGCTTGCGGCTCGACCTTGAGAAACTTGTGGCCGCCTGCTTCGAAGCTCGAGACGAAGTCGCGGGTCAGCAAGCGATAGGGAGTTTCGTCGGCAGCGAGCGGCAGCAGTTCTTGATACGCGAAATTGGGCATGGGCTGCCGTCGGTATGCCGCGAAGGCGCCCGCTTGAAAAGGGGAGGACTGGCGCTTTCCATGGCGTCGCGAGGGAACGCCGCGGCGTTCGCCAAGACGTCGCGGCTTTGCCTCGAAATGAGCGCTGTGCGCGGGAGGCGACGTTTACGTTAGGGAGCAGAAGGTGCGGGCTTGGGCGCGGGCGGCGCCGAGGTGCGAGCAATGACCTCGGCGGTCTTTCGTGCGGCGTCGGCCAAATCGCGAGCTTTTGCGCGCGCTTCTTTGTCGCGCAGCGATTTTTCGGCGCGCTCGTAGCGATTGGCCAGCTCGCGCCAGAACTTGGCGTCTGCGTCCGGCGGCGTTAGCGCCGTGATCACGGCCGCGTCGAACTCGGCTTCACCGGAGTAACGCTGCTTTTTTTGCGCGAGGCTGTTCAAGCCATCGAGCGAGCCGAGCGGTCCGTTCAGGCGTGGTGAACTCAACATCAATGCTGCGGCGTCCTTGGGGGCGCCTTCGAGCGCATGCCCCAGCGCCGCGATGAGCTGACTGCCAGGATCGTTGGGTGCACCGGCGGCGATCTGAGCTGCGTGCGCAAAAGCGGGAGCGGAGAAGTAAACCAAGCCGCGTTGTGCTTCGAGCACCGAGAACAGGAAGCGGGCCTCGTCGTTCAGCTTTTCGCTGTCGAGCCGCGCGCGCAGGTTCGTTGGTAAACCGCGCTCCGCGAATGCCCGCAGAATTTTGGGGTCTCCAGGGTTTTTCAAATCGGCCAGGAACTCGAGCGCGTAGTAGGTGGGCAAGCGCGCCGCTAGCTTTTGATCGACGCTATCCGTGCGCAGCGCGGGCAGCTCGGGGAGCAGCAGTCCATCCAAGGCATCGACACGACTGCCGCCGTACAGCTCCGAGAGCAGCTGGCGAGCGCGGGTCAGTCGCGCGTCTTTCAACACGCCGAGCTCGGCGAACAAGCGCAACCCAACCAACGCCGCGTCGCGCCCACGCGCTTTGCGCGGCTCGAGCGCCTCGTCGAGCGCGGCATAGTACACGTCCTTTACTTCGGGATCCGCAGCGAGCTCGCTAGGCAGCGGCACCTTGCGCGCCGCCTTCACGAATCGCAAATCCGCAAGACCGGCTTCGATTGCAGCCACAGCTTTGCCGTAGCCGCTGAGCTTCGAGCCTTGCATCGAGAGCTCTCCGATCGCCAATGCCTCGCTCACCATCCAAGGCGTGAGCGTGCTCTTGAAGAAATCTAGGAACTTCGGCTTGTCGAACGGCGGCTCGAGTGTAGGAGGGCTTACGGCGAGCCGGCTCAGGCGACCACTCAGCATCAGCCCGATGAGCACCTTTTCGAGCTCAGCGTTGTTGACCCGCGTAGCACCTTCCAGAAACGGCGTGACGAGTGCGTCGGCGCACGCGACAGGCGCCAAATCGGCGCGCAGCGCGCGCAATGCCGCTGCGAGTTGCCCCGCCTCCGCCTCCACGCAGGCGAGCTTGTGATCGCGGGTGAGCGATTCGTTTTCGGCGAGCGCATCGGCGAGCCGCTCGGCGATTGCAGGGCTAGAATCGCAGCCCATTGGCGCTTCCAGAAAGGGTTTGCAGGCTTCTGGAGCGGGTGGGACGGGAGCTGGCTTCGGAGCTTCTGGCGGTGCTGGCTCGGCTTTGGGCGCCGGCGGCGGAGCGGCTGCGGGAGGAGGTGGTGCTGCGGCGCAGGCGGTGGCCAGGACGAGTACGGCGAGGGCTCTCATCGGGGGCATCGTAAGCTGGTGCCGGCTGCTTCTGGAACCGGCATCTTGTCCCCGACACGGCGCGCGGCCGTGTGTTCCCGAAAATCGCCTTACGATTGCGCGCGTTCGGCGCTCTCGAGCTTGCTGGTGGAGAGCCCGGGTGAGCGCGACAACAACAAAAACGCCTGCACGAGGCACAAGGTGACCACGCCGAATCCGTACGGATACTCCGGTCGTAGCTCGTACAAGCCTGTGCCCAGCACGGGGCCCAACATGCGTCCGAGTGATTGCGCGGCGCCGTTCAAACCGGCGACCGCACCTTGCTCACCATCGTCGACGCTGAGCGATAACGCGGCCGTGACGCCCGGCAGCGCCAACGCTTGCCCCAAGCCTTGAAGCGCCATCGCGATGATCAACGTCGTGGTGCCGTTGGCGAAGATCAGCGCGAACAGCCCGCTCGCAGCGATCGGCACGCCGGCGCGTATCAATACTACGGGTGGCCATTTCACGCGCCGCACGAAAAAGCCCTGCACGAGCACCGCTACCAAGCCGTACACGCCGAGTGACCAGCTGAAGGTCTGAGCCGCGGCTCGGTGAGACAAACCCAAGCGATCTTGAAAGTAGAAGGCCAAGGTCTGCTCCATCGACACCGACGCGAGAGTCGTGGCGAACGCGACGCCCAAGACGACCCAAACCTTGGAAGCGACGGGCAGCAGCTGCGGCGCCCGCTTCGAGGGGATGTGCGTCGGCGGCTCCGGCAACTTGAGCCAAACGAACGCGGCGTTGAGGAACGCAACGCCTGCCGAAACGTAAACCGGCAGGAGCAACCCGAAGCGCGCGAGCTGCCCGGACAACACCGGTCCGAAAATCAGCGCGAGGCCGAAAGATGCACCGATTAACGTCATTCCCGCGGTGCGATCCGCACGCCCCGTCACATCCGCGACGTAAGCCTGCGCCGTTGGCAACGTCGCGGACGAATACAAGCCGCCCAAGAGACGCGTCGCTAGCAGACTGAGAAATAGCGTCTGGGGCGGGAGCAACCCGCGCTGACCAGCCTCTATCAAAAGCGCAAAGGCGAGGAAGGTGAGCGCGAAGCCGACGATGCCACGCAGCAGAACCGGCTTTCTTCCGAGCACTTCGCTGCGGCGCCCCCAATACGGGCTACCTGCGAACTGAGCCAAGGCATAACCCGCCGTGAGCGTTCCCACCTGGAGCTCCGACATGCCGAGCTGGCGCCCGAGCGGCCCCAAGATGGGGAACAAGAGACTCAGCCCGAGAATGCTGTTGAACAGCGCAACGAACAGGAGGGCGAGGGGGCTCATCGGGTGGCGGCGCGGACGGGCAGCGCGGCGCGCGCGGAACGTAGCACCTGGAAAGAAGGCATACTGCCCTTCGTTCGAGCGGGTCGGCCGTTCCAACTTGACGCGGTCACGAATTAGAACCATTCTAATGTCATGCGTCACGACGACATCATCGCGTTGCTACTGCGTCATGGCATTCAGCCATCCGCGCAGCGCGTGGCCGTGGCGGACTACGTGTTGTTCACGGACGAGCACCCATCGGCCGATCGGGTGTTCAACACGGTCCGAAAGACATTGCCGGTGTTGTCGCGCGCTACCGTCTACAACACGCTGAACTTGTTCGTGAAGGAAGGCTTGTTGCGCGAGCTGGTGCTGGCCGAAGGCAACGTGGTGTTCGATCCCAAGCTCGAGCGGCACCATCACTTCGTGGACGAGGCGAGTGGCCGGATTTACGACGTGCCCTGGGAAGCGCTCGAGGTGAAGAAAGTTGCTGCGCTCGAGGACTACGACGTGGACGAGTACCAGGTCGTGTTGCGCGGGCGCCGGAACGCTCGCCGCGCCAAGTAAGCGGGCGGTTTCGGTCAGAGCCGTTTTTTCTTGTGCCTAGGTGATAGACAGATTCTAAAATTGGATTCAATTGAGGTGAGCTAACATGGCGAGCATCGAAGACCTGCGACAGAAAATCATCGACCCGCTTCGTGACCTGAAGCTGAACTTGGAAGCCGCGACCGGTACCGGTGCCGGCAGCCTCGACGCCTCCCAACGTTGGGGTGTCATCGTGGCCGCCGCGTGTGCTTCGCGACACGCCGAGCTGACGAATGCCTTGATCGAAGCGGCGCGAGCTGAAGTCGGCGCGGAAGTGATCGACGATGGCGTGGCCGCCGCGGGATTGATGGCGATGAACAACGTCTACTATCGGTTTCGCCACCTGATTCAAAAGCCGTCGTACAGCGACATGCCGGCGCGCCTGCGCATGACGCGGATCGCGCGGCCCGCCACGAACAAGCCGGACTTCGAACTATTTTGCCTGGCTGTGAGCGCAATCAACGGCTGCGAGACGTGTTTGCGGTCGCACGAGGAGGCTGTACTGTCCGGCGGACTCAGTGAAGCTCACGTGCACGATGCGGTGCGTTTGGCTGCTGCGGTTCACGCAGCGGCGGTGTCCCTCGACATCTCGGAGCTTCAAAGTCTCGCCAGCCCTGCATGAGAGCTAAGCCAGCGATCAATTCAGAAGGAGCTTGTCATGAAACTCTACAAGAGCCCCAGTCACCTGCCCGACGAAGCGCGCCAGAAGATCGTGGAGGTCTTGAACGCCCGCCTCGCCGATGGTCTCGATCTTCATTCTCAAATCAAGGTTGCCCACTGGAACATCAAAGGACCGCACTTCAGCGCGTTGCACCCCCTGTTCGAGACGTTCGCGGTGAGCCTCGCAAACTTCAACGACGCCATCGCCGAGCGCGCAGTGACCTTGGGTGGAAAAGCTTACGGAACTGCGCGACATGTGGCCACGACTTCGAAGTTGCCCGAGTACCCGCAAGAGACCACGCGTGATCTCGAGCACGTGCGCCTCTTGGCCGAGCGCCTCGATGTATATCTAGTCGGCTTGCGTGAGTCGCGTGGTGTCGCCGAGAAGGCGGGCGACACGGATACGGTCGATTTGTTCACGGGTGTGATCACCGAGTTCGAGAAGAACGCCTGGTTCTTGCGCGCTTCACTCGACAGCTGAAGTGGGCACTCTCTGACAACTGAGCGCGATGGCGTTCCGCGCTCAGTTGCACCAGGGGATGTTCAGGCGATACCAAACCCCGCCACAGCACGCGTAGCTGCGAAAGTTCCCACCGGGTAGACATTCGCCGAATTGGCACTCGACCAGGCTCCAATCGCAGCTCGAGCCCACAACGGGATCGGTTCTTGGGCAGCCGAAAGGCGTAAAATGCGTCGAGCCCGCGGCGCCGCTCGCGCCCGCTGCGCCGGTCAGCCCACTTGTGCCCGCAACGCCTGTTGTCCCAGCCAGCCCTGCGCTGCCAGACATCCCCGGCATGTCGGCTGCGCCTCCCGAGCCGACGTCGTCGAGTGACGCTCCGCCGCCTCCGCCCACGATGACTCCGTCGCACACACTGAATGAGCGCGCGGTGCTGCCTCCCGAGAACGGACGGCTCGTGCTCGGAACGCCACCCTTACCGAAGCCGCCTCCAACGCCGAAAGGTCCGCCTGAGGTTGGTGGCTCGCGCAGCTCCTGAGTGCAGGAGGTGCACAGCCAATAGAACACCGATAACCCACACACGTATGAAGTTGCCCGCCGCACGTGGCGAGTCTACGAGCGCTAGCGACGCCGTTCAAGCCGCGCCAGCGTCGCCCGCACGTGCCAGCGCTTCTCGAAAAAAAGCCGAGTGGCGCGCTAGTTCCCGCACGTAGCCCTGCACATCCCGCCGCGCGCGCTCCCCGAGTCGCTCGAAGGGAATGACATGCTGCTCGGGAACGAAACGAAACGTGAAGTTGACGCGACGGGTCGAAAAACCTTCGACTTGCGGCGGGAGATTCAGATTCAAGCGGTCGTCGACGCGCTGAACGCGATGCAGCGCTCGGTCTTTGAAGAGCGGCCCCCCGAACACCTGCAGCGAACCATCGTCGAGCCATTGAGATAGGAACGGCTCGGCGCGTTCACCCGAACGATGAGGCATTACGAATTGCAGCAGAGCGCGCTCTCCGAGCGAGAGCGACGCAACGGGTCCGGGCTCGAAATCGCGGTGCTCTCCCACGCGCGCGCTGTCGAGCCAGCGACCGTTCTCTTCGCGATCGCCGTAGAGATTGATGAGGCACGTGTTCAGCCGAAACCCACGTGGAACCTGCGCGCTCGGAAACAGCTTTTTGATTCGCGCTTCGACATCGGAGACGATGCGCGCGAGCACGGGCGGAAACGGCTCGGCTTTCACACAGCGGTCGATCAGCCCGCGCGGTGGACGGTAATAGTCGAGGCAAGCGAATTGCCAGTTACCGAGCCAGTACACGGGGCGCAGCAGGCGACGCTGTGCTCGGCCTTCTGGCGGGGGCCGTTCGCTCGAATACCGGTACTCCCACAGCGGGTGGATTCGAGTGAGAAACTGTAGGACCTCTGAGCGAGCCCGCGCATCGAGGTAGTCTTTGAAGTAAAAGTGCCCGTTGTTCTGGCGGGGCGCGGCCTTCGCGTACGGCATCGAGGCGGCTCGGGCAAAGCCATAGCATGGCCTGCTGACCGCGCCGGCTGGCTCTCGGAGAGCATGATCCATGCTAGTGAATGAGTCGTGTCGGTGTTCATGCTGGGCATCGCCGGTGGCACGGGCTCCGGAAAAACGACGATCGCGACGCGCATTGCCGAAGCAGTGCCCGCTGCCGACGTCACCGTAATCGAGCACGACGCGTACTATCGGGACCTTTCGCACCTTCCGATCGCGGAGCGGCACGCCGTCAACTTCGACCATCCGGACGCGCTCGATACAGAGCTTCTGATTGAGCAGTTGCGCGACCTGCGCGCTGGACGCGGCATCGAAATTCCCGCTTACGATTTTGCTACCCACACGCGCCGGCGCAGCGCGCGCTGTGTGCTGCCAACGCCTCTGGTCGTCGTGGAAGGGATCTTGGTGTTGGCGGATCCACGCTTGCGGCCGTTGTTCGACCTCAAGATCTACGTGGACACCGACGCCGACATGCGCCTCCTACGGCGCCTGCAGCGTGACATCGAGGAGCGGGGCAGAAGCTTCGAGTCGGTGCGTGAGCAGTACTATGCGAGCGTGCGGCCGATGCACCTTCAGTTCGTCGAGCCCTCTAAGCGCTGGGCCGACGTGATCGTTCCTGAGGGAGGCGATAATCGCGCGGCCATCGAGCTCCTCGTTGGCAAGGTCGAGCACGTTCTTGCCTCGCACCGCAAAACGCCACTCTAACGGGTGAGCCGATTGGCTGAGGGCGAGCGCCTGAAACTGCGGTCCCCCGCGAATCGGGGAGGGAAAGACTCTTTTCGAATTCCATCGCGAGCAAAATGCACTGAAGCGGCAAAGTGCTCGGAGGGCCTCTTGCCGGGGATGAATGGGTGAGGTACGCGAGTTACGTTAGGTGTCTCACAAACTCCTACCCCAATTCTTTTTCGGGCCCGGAGCAAGCCGAAGCTGCATCCTTACCTATTAGGCTCATGAGGAGATCTTGGATCGCACCGAAGGAGTACTAGTCGCTGGGCGTTATCGCCTGGTGCGCAAGCTCGGTGCGGGAGGCATGGGCGCCGTATGGCTCGCTCATGACATCTCCCTCGACTCCGCCTGTGCTCTGAAGCTCATCGACGACGAGAAAGCGCAGAGTGAGGAAGTGCGCGTGCGCTTCGAGCGCGAGGCGCGCGCGGCGGCTCAGCTGCGCGGCGCACATGTCGTCGACGTGTTCGATCATGGCGAATGGGAGGGCACGCTCTACATCGCCATGGAGTACTTGCAGGGCGAGGATCTTGGCGCGCGCTTGGAGCGCGTAGGTCGGCTCGACCCGGCGAGCACCTATCGTGTTGTGGCACACGTCGCGCGTGCATTGGTGCGGGCGCACGCGAACGGCATCGTGCACCGGGACCTGAAGCCCGAAAACATCTTCTTGGTTCAAGGCGACGAAGAAGAAATCGCGAAGGTTTTGGACTTCGGCATCGCCAAGCACGACGCTTACTCGCTGCACGACAAGGCCACGCGCACCGGCTCGTTCCTGGGAACGCCGTTCTACGTGAGCCCCGAGCAAGCGCGTGGAAAGTCGACGGACTTTCGCTCGGATCTGTGGTCGCTCGGCATCATCGTGTTTCAATGCCTGACCGGCAGGCCACCCTTCGAAAGTGAAGCGTTGGGCGAGCTGATGGGGCTCATTCTTTACGAAGAGCTGCCTCGCCCGTCGGCGCGCAACCCGGAGCTGCCAGCGACGTTGGACGCCTGGTGGGAACGCGCGGCGGCACGCGACAGGGAGCTTCGCTTCCAGTCGGCAAAGGAGCTCGCTGACGCCCTGGGTCATGCACTGGGTTTGAGTCGTCAGGTAGCGATACCTTCAATCGCTCCGCGCCGTCCGAGCTACGCAGATGGTTCGGGTGCGTTCCCGCCAGCGACGGCATCCGCCACCGGCTCGTATCCGCCTGTTGCCGCCGGTGCTCGCATGTCGACGCCGAACCGACTGTTGCCTTCGTTTTCGGATCCTGAGTGGGGTGAAGAGCGTGTCGAAACGGACGCACCAGTTTCTCGCACGCGCCACTCGGCAGCGCCGCCCGGCCCGCTGCGTGCGTTGCGACGAGGAGCTTCGCGTTGGCTTTCGCGGCGTGGCGCCAAGCGGGCGCTCACGTTGGTGCGCAAGCTGCCGAAGCGCAATCTGGTGCTCGCGGCTGTGGGCAGCGGAGTGTTGCTCGGCGTGATCCTGACGCTCGTGTTGGTGCCGGCAGAGCAGCCACAGCCTCCGCTCGCACGCCCGGCGACATCGGCGCGTCCGGAGATCGCTCCCGTGTCAGCGCCAGTTCAGCAACCATCGATTCCGAGCTCGCCGATGGGTGAGACGCCGGTGATTTCTCCTTCGCAGCTCGCGCCGGAAGCACCTCTCGAGGCGCCAGCAGCGAGCGCACCGCCGGAAGTCCCTCATCCAGCGGACGCCAACGCTCCCAAGGCCAGCGTCGCCGCGCCGCAAAGTGACTCCGCGCCGAAGAAGAAAGCACCCGTGCGCCGGCGCACGCGCGGCCCGGACTACGGCATCTAGCCGCTGAGGCCAACACGCCGGCGTGCGAGCAAACACGCTGCGCCGCCAATCTCGAACTTCTGGCACGAGTGCGGTCGCTCTGCGTACACCTTGCAACGATAGGCGCGCGCTTGGCCGTCGCCTTCGAGGCCGAGGCAACGCCCGTCGGGGCGCGGAATGAAGACGCCCCAACTATCTTCGTGAACGAGTTCGGGGTGCGTTTTCCGCAGTGAATCACGCGGTCGCAGTTCGACGCGATCGAAGCCTTCGCGACAGCATGCGCCGCAACGCTTGCAGCTTTCCGCGTCGAGGCGCGCCTCCCAGTGCTGGCACGCAGCGCTGTCCGAAGCGAGCCGCAGCTTGGCCCGCCCTGCACGACGCGCCTGTCGGCAGCTGAGCTGCTTGCCGCGCCCGACTGCCCACGCGCAGTCTTTGCAGCGGAGCGACGTGTCCGTGTGCGCCAAGAAACCGCTCACATGGCGCGCGCGGGTGGTTGCCCACAACGAGCCTTCGGGCGCAGCGCGTCGCGCAATGCTGGCGAGCGCGGCGGTGTCTTCCAAAGCGCGCGCGAGTACGTCCGACCACGGCGGCTGGTCGGCTTCCGCAATTGCGCGGCGGGCAATGGGCAGCGCCGGATCATCACACGCCGCCAAGGGATCAGCGGGCAGCGCGTTCCAGTAGTCGCGCCATTCGGTGGTGACTGCAAAGAAGTCGCGCAACCCGAAGCGTCCCGCTAATGCCGCTTGCAAGCGATGGCAGGCGTGCTCGTAAACGAGATCCTTTTCCGTCGTATTGTCGAGCCCCCAATCGGGACGAGCGCGCTGACTGGGGCCGGCGACTAACGCGTGACAGAGCTCGTGAAAGATGAGCTGCGCCAGCGAATCATCCGCGTCGAAGTCACTGTTGCTCGACAGCGTGAGCACGCGCTCGCCATCCCACGCGGCGTACACGCTTTCCGAACGCTGCACCTCGATGCCGAGTTCCGATGCCGCCTTCAACCAGACGAGGTCTAGCGGATCTTGGTAGCGGTGTGTGATCGCGCGCGGCATCGCAGGGGTGCTTCGTCGAACTCCTCAGTTTCACTATTTCTCTAATCACCGCAAGCGTTCAGACCGTGTTTTCCTGCGGATCCGCGTAGGCGGGCGTACACAGGACTCACTTTCGTACGGAGGGCTTGTCAGTCGAGTCGGCCTCGGCCATGGTCGGCCCGTGACTCGCGCCCCCTACCTCGACTTCAGCCTTCCCATCGACGCTCGCGTCGAAGACCTGCTTTCCCGCATGACTCTGGCGGAGAAAGTGGGGCAGATGATGCAGCTCGATGGCCGTACCAACGCCATAGAGCAGGTGGAGAAATATACGCCCGGTTCACTCCTCCACATTCTCGACGAGAAGCTCGAACCGGCAATGGACGCTGCCGCGCGCACCCGGCTCGGCATTCCACTTCTGATCGGTGAGGACGGCATTCACGGTCACTCGTTTCACGCGGGAGCCACGATCTTTCCGACGCAGCTCGGGCTTTCGACGTCGTTCAATCGTGATCTCGCGAAGGCCGTAGCGCGCGCCACCGCGCGTGAGATGTCGACAACGGGTGCGCATTGGACCTTCTCGCCGGTGCTTTGCATCGCACGCGAACCGCGCTGGGGTCGGGTGGGAGAGACCTTCGGCGAGGATGCATTTCTCATCGGTGAGCTCGGCGCCGCCATGATCGAAGGCTATCAAGGCGACGGCCTGAGTGATCCGGAGGCGGTACTTGCGACGGCCAAGCACTACGCAGGTTATTCGGAGACTCAGGGCGGTCGCGACGCTTCGGAAGCCGATATCTCACGGCGCAAACTGCGCTCCTATTTTTTGCCGCCGTTCGAGCGCGCGGTGAAGGCAGGCTGCCGCGCATTCATGACCGGCTACAACTCGATGGAGGGCTTGCCTTCCACGGCGAATCGCTGGCTGTTGCGCAGCGTGCTACGCGACGAGTGGGGCTTTGCCGGAGTTGTGGTGACCGATTGGGACAACGTCGGGCGCCTGCATTGGGGGCAACGCATCGTGCCGTCGCTGGTCGAGGCCGCGGTAGTGGCGGTGCGTTGTGGGAACGATGTCGTGATGGTGACGCCGGGGTTCTACGAAGCCGCGCAGGAAGCCGTGCAACGCGGCATGCTTGCCGAGAGCGAAGTTGATGCGGTGGTGCGTCGCATCTTGCGGCTCAAGTTCGAGCTCGGCTTGTTCGAGAATCCGCGCCGGCCGGACTACACAGCGCAGCAGCGCGTGATCGGTTGCCGCGAGCACCGCGAGCTGGCGCTGACAGCGGCTCGCGAGAGCATCGTGCTCTTGAAAAACGACGGCATTCTGCCGCTCGATCCCAAACGAAAGCAGAGCTTGGCCGTGGTGGGGCCCAACGCGGACGACGACGTGGCCCAGCTCGGCGACTGGTCTTTGGGAGCGTCGCAGTACCCTCCGGAAGCTGGCAAACATCCGCGTGAGTGCACGGTGACGTTGCTCGATGGCCTCAAGTCTCGTGAAGGCGCCGTGCGCGTGGCCTACGCGCGCGGCTGCAATGTGCTCGACGCAGACGTCAGCGGCATCGCAGCCGCCGTCGAAGTGGTGCGGGGCGCCGACGTGGCGGTGGTGGTGGTGGGTGATCACATCCCGTTCACCGGCGAAGGCCTCAGCACCGCGACGCTCGAATTGATGGGAGGTCAGGAGGCGCTGCTCGACGCCGTGGCGGCAACCGGGGTGCCCTTCGTACTGGCACTGGTGCATACCAAGCCATTGGTATTGCCGCCCTCCGCCGAGAAGGCGGCAGCCATTGTGGCGTGTTTCAACCCGGGCATGTTGGGCGGCACCGCATTCGCAGAGCTCCTGTTCGGAGATCTGAATCCGAGCGCCAAGTTGACGATGACGTTCCCGCGCCACGTCGGTCAGTGCCCGATGTACTACGCCGAGCTTTCGCATCGCCACGGTGGTTATGCCGATTTGCCGATGACGCCGGCGTTCGCTTTCGGCTCCGGCCTTTCGTACACGCGCTACGAGTACAGCAACCTGGAGGTGCACACACCCGAGCTCGACGCTGGGCAACCGCTGGTAGTGAGCGTGGAGGTCCGAAATTCCGGTGCGCGCGACGGGGTGGAGATCGTGCAAGCGTACGTGCGTGACGTGGTAACGAGCGTCACGTGGCCGAAGCACCTCTTGGTAGGCTTCGAGCGCGTGCCCTTGGCTGCTGGCGAAACCAAGCGCGTTCGTTTCGAAATTCCTTTCGAGCGCTTGGCTCTTGTGGATTCGTTCGAGCGACGCACGGTGGAGCCAGGCGAATTCGAGATTCAGTTGGGTGCTTCGTCGCGACGCGACCAGCTGCTGCTGGGAAGGTTCCTCGTGCGCGGTGAGATCAATCCGCTGGCGCGTATTCCTGGAGTGCTCGAGCTTCAGAAGGCGTAGCTCGCGTCCAGGTAGATGCCGGTGAGCTTGATGGAGTAGTCACCGGCGACGCCGCAGAACGCGCAGTCCTTGCGACCAGCTGCGTTCAGATCGGCGCTGGTTACGCTCGCGGATCCGAAGCGGTAGGCGAGGGCGACGTTGCTCTGCCATCGCCCGAAATCGTAGCCCGCACCAGCGGTGAAAACTTGGGTGGCAGCAGGAGGTGTGCCGAACGCAGTTGGATACTGCGGGTTCGCCGTGCGGCTATCGAAGATGTAACCGACGCGCAGCGCCAGCCGATCGCGCTCGAGCTCGACATCCGGCAACAAGCGATATTCGACGCCGAGACGTAGCGTCACCGAGTCTTTCCAACCGAACACGTTGGGGACGGCAACTTCGCTGCTGGTCCCGAGCGGCACACCGCGCAGCGGACTCCCCTGGTTCTCGGAGTTGAGGCTGTACTCGACATCGGCGGCGAGGCTCAGGTGGGGGCCCAAATCATCGAAGTCGTAGCGGGCACCTGCGCCGAATTTGGTTGGCAGCACGAAATCCGTCGAGACATCGCGGTAATAGTTGCGTGTTGCGATGCCGAGCTCGTCTTCGACGCGAGTGGTCGTCTTCTGTCGATACACGAGGCCGAGTGAGAGCCGCTTCGTGGGTGTGTACTTGAGTCCGGCGCGCAACCCGAAGAAGTTGAAGCCCGACAGCTTGAAATCCAAAAACGGAGTGGAGCCGTCGTCGCGATTGCCCGTGTAACGCTCGAGCCGTACGAAGGTGATGCGATAACCCAGACCGATGCGGACCTGCTTACCGAGCTGCGCCGCGAGGGCTGGCGTCGCCTCCACGAACATGAGGCTGGTTTTATCTTCGAAACCGGGCGCGCCGTGACGGTAGGTCGCGCCCGAGGACGCGATCGGATAGAGCCCTAGGCCGGCGGTGAGCCACGGCGTCAAGCGAAACGCGCCCGCAACCATGAAGAAGGGCGCAACCGTGAGCTCCGACTCGACATTGGTTGCCGTCAAGTTCGGGCTCGAGTGCAGCCTGCCGAGCAGCAACGAAAAATCGACGAGCGCCGCTGCGTGCCGGACGTCGGCAAGGCCTGCCGGGTTGTGAAACAGCGCAGAGGGGTCGTGCACGTAGCCCACGGCCGTTCCGCCCATGCCGATGTGGCGAGCGCTGTAGAGCATGGGTGTGTCGTAGCCGCCGGCGTGAGCCAAGCGCGGCGCGAGCAACCCTGCGAACAGGAGCCCTGCGCCGAACGCCCAGCGCAGGGCTCGCGAACTCGTTTGTGCGAACTGCGGGAGCAAGGCTCGCCTCACCGGGCGCCGCCTGCGCCTCCGCTGCCACCCGTGACGCCTGGCGCGCCGCCTCCTCCTGCGCCGCCGTTGCTGTCACCGGCGCCTCCATTGGGTGCGCCTGCGCCTGCTGCACCAGCTCCGGAAGTGCCGCCGCTGGTGTTCGATCTGCCTCCACTCGTATTCGACATGCCGCCGCTCGTATTGCCGGCGCCGCCGTCGCCGCCCGCGCCGATGGATGCGGGGACGGGCAGCCCGCTGCAGGTGTAGAAGGCCGCGGTACAACCGCTGTCGATTCGACATGCGTTGCAGGCAGGCGTTGCACCGCCCACGCACTGCGCGAGGCAGAATTGGATCGAACAAGCCACGTTCGCCACGTAGCAGCCAGTGCAGTCGTCGCTCGGCTTGGGTGTCGCGTTGTCTTGAATGCACTTTTGGGTGCAGGCGAGCTGTGTGGCGGTATCGCCCCCAGCGGCATTGCAGCTCACACCGCAATTCGACGCGACCTGAATCATGTCGTTGCCACACACCGTGGCGACGTCCGCGTAGCACTTGCCGGTGGTGCTCGTCGCAGCCTTCAAAGTGACGTCGGTGCGATCGGTATAAGGAAACTTGCAGGTAACGGTGTTGGGCGTGGAATCGTCGTCGTCGCCGCAAGCGGCCGCGAGAAAAAGCGCGAAAAGAACGGACGAAAGCGTGGAAAATCCCTTCATGACCACTCCCTTGCGCCGCTCGTTGCGGCGATTCTCGACTCGAAACCAGGATGCAAGGCAACGCAGAGTTTGCGTGTGCAAGCCCCTAGGGCAGCCGCGACTATAGCAAACGCGGGGCTCTCGCCAAACAATCGCGCGGCAACGACGATTTCGCCTCAGTCAACACGCAGCCGAGGGCTCGATTTTGGCGCCGATTTCAGGCAATTTCATATGCACGCAGCGCCGTCCGCGGCGTCTGCGACGGCTCGGGCTAGGCTAGGCGGGCCATGGACGCGAATACCCAACTCGAAATCGAAGCAGCCGCGTTTCGCCGCTTAGTGCAGCACTTTCGCGAGCGCCCTGACGTGCAGAATATCGATGTCATGAATCTCGCCGGTTTCTGCAGGAATTGCCTGGCGAAATGGTACCGCGCCGCGGCCGAAGAGCGGGGCGTCGAGCTCAGCGACTCCGAAGCGCGTGAAGCGATTTACGGCATGCCTTACACCGAGTGGAAGGCTCGCTATCAAAAATGAAGTCGGACGGCGCATCTTCGGGACACCGTTTGGAGCGTCTCGAGCAGCTGATGCTCGAGGAGCTCCGGGCACTGTTCGAAGACGAGCTTTCCGATCCGCGTCTGAACGAAGTTCGCCCGATGGCGGTAGTGCTCTCCCCGGATTACCGGCATGCGCGCGTGCATTGCGTGGCTCCGAGCGGTGGCGCGGGACGAAACGCGGTGGAGCAGGCTCTGCTGCGGGCGTCCGGGTTTTTGCGCAGGCGCTTGGCAGAAGCCATCGAGTTGAAGCGTGTGCCCGACCTCCGCTTCATCATCGACGCGGAGCGCGCGGAGTGATGGCGCGCAAGTGAGACAGTGTAAGAGAACGCTCGCGGTGTAGCGTTCGACGCGAACGACAGCGTGGCGACTTTCCTGGCCGGAGGGACAGTGCGGCAGACAACGCGGCAGCACCTTTACCTCTTCCAGAGGTTGGGCTTTGATGTCGCTCAGTCATGCGGAAACTAACGATTCTGGCTTCACGAGCCCTGTGGGTCTCGTCGTGCCTCTTTTTGATCGCTTGCGGCGGCGCCGCGGTACCGCAAGAGAAACTCACGTCCGCGCAGGCAGCACTGAAGGGTGCCGAAGTGGCGGGCGCTGCGGAAGACCCGCAAGCCGCGTTGTACTTGAAACTTGCTCGCGAAGAGCTCGACAAGGCGAACGCACTCGTCGCGGACTCGAAGAACGAGGAAGCGGCACGCATTCTGGATCGCTCGCTGGCTGACGCGGAGCTCGCGCTGGCGATGGCGAACGAAGCTCATCAGAAGCGCGAAGCAGCGCAGGCGAAGGAGCAAGCCGAAGAGCTCAAGCAGAGGATCCAAAAATGAAAGAGCATGCCAAGACGATGCGACGCGGAATTCTGCTGGTGAGCGCCGCGGTGCTGGTGAGCGCGTGCGGTGCGGCGGCGCCCCCGAAGGAGTTGCTCGATGCACGTGCGGCTTACACGCGCGTCGAGAAAGGGCCCGCGGCGCAGCTGGCACCAGCCGAGCTCGACACGGCCAAGCAGGCATTGGCGCGCGCCGAAGGAGCTTTCAACGAGGACGGCGATACGCCAGTCACTCGTGATTTGGCTTACATCGCCGAACGTAAGGCCCTGGTTGCGCAGTCTCAGGCTGGCATCGTGCAGGCCACGCGCGATCGCGAGGCGATCGATAAGGACTTCAAGAAGGCCCAGCTCGCCACCATCGACAAAACCAAGGCCGAGCTCGAAGCCGAGCGCCGCGCCAAGGAGGCGACTAAGGCCGAAGTTGCGCGCACTCAGGACGAGGTGGCTCGGACCAAAGCCGATCTCGCAAAGGAGCAGAAGGCTCGCGAAGAAGCTGAGAAGCGCGCGGCGGCAGCCATGGCGAGCCTTGCCGAAATCGCGAAGGTGAAAGAAGAGGCACGCGGCGTGGTCATCACGCTGTCTGGCGCGGTGCTGTTTGCCACGGGCAAGAGCGACCTGTTGCCGATCGCAAAAGACAAACTGAACGAGGTGGCCAAGGCTCTGAAGGATCAGGGCTTCAAGGCGATCACGGTGGAAGGCCACACCGATTCAGTGGGTAGCGCCACCAAGAACGAGGAGCTCAGCCGCAAGCGCGCCGAATCTGTGCGCGACCACTTGGTCACGCAGGGAATTCCAGCGGACAAGATCAAAGCCAACGGCCTTGGCTCGTCGCGCCCGGTGGCAGAGAACTCAACGCCAGAGGGTCGCGCCAACAACCGGCGCGTCGAGATCGTGGTCACGCCCGATCGCTGAGCTCGCTCACTTGCGATCGCTCAGCAGGTCGGAGACGTCGCGTTTGGTTTGAGTGGTAGCGGGTGGCGGTGCCGTCGTAGGCGGTGCCGCTGCCTGCGGCGTTGCGCCAGCCTTCTTGGCCGCCGGTCGTGTTCCAGCCGGGCGGACCAAGGGCTTCGCGGTGCTCACGGCTTCGCGTGCTTCGGTGACGACGGCAGGCGGAGCTTCGACTGGTGCAGCGACAGGTGCGGGGGCAGGCTCCGCGACGGAAACGACGGGTGAAGGTGCCGCCGCAGGAGTGGTCAGCGTCGGGGCGCGTTCTGATTGTGCTGATGGCGTAGGGGGCGCTTCGTTCATCATGCGCGTGACGACCACCGCAGCGCCAGCGCCGCCGCCGACCAGTAGCGTTGCCGCCAACACCAGCCAAGGTCCGCGGCTCTTCGAGTTTTGTGCGGTGTTGCCCCAGCCGGATTGAGTACCGGTGTTGGGGTGGATGCTGAGAGGCGGCACCTCGATGCGATTGCTGGAAATGCCGGCAGCCGTGATGACGCGCGAAATGCGCTCTACCGAATTCCGCCCGCCGCGCGACGCAAAGGGCAGGAGTGCAGACGCAAGCTCCGCAATGTTGGAGAAACGCCGAGTTGGATCCTTCTCCAAACAGTGTGCAAGCACCGCTTGCAATGCTTCCGGAGCATCGGGACGCACGCTGCGCAGCGGAGGCGCCGTTTGCTGAAGAATCATGGCGCAGAGCTGCGGCATCGTGTCTGCCACGAAGGGGACGCGCCCGGCGAGCAGCTCGTAAAGGATGATTCCGAGCGACCAGATGTCCGTGCGCGCGTCGACGTTGCGCGAAGAGGCCATCTGCTCCGGCGACATGTACAACGGCGAGCCCATCACGGTGCTCGTCTTGGTCATGCCGAGATCGGCACCCGAACCGGAGAGCCCGGTGATCTTGGAGATCCCGAAGTCGAGCACCTTGATGCAGGAGCTGCCGTCGGCGCGGCGCGTGTGAAAAAGATTCGCGGGCTTCAGGTCGCGATGGACGATGCCGAGCGCGTGCGCTTCGGCCAGCGCTTCCGAAGCCTGCAGCACGTAGTCGACGGCTTCCTCGATGGGCAGTGGACCACGCTGCTGGATGACCTGGCTGAGATCGCCGCCATGCAGGTACTCCATCACCATGTACGGGCAGCCGGTCGCGAGCGTGCCGACGTCAATGACGCGCGCGACGTGCTCGCTCTTGATCTTCACCGCCGCGCGCGCCTCGCGTGCAAAGCGCGCCACCGCTTCTTCATTGGCGAGCGCCGCTGGCAGCAGGAACTTGATGGCTACACGCTCATCGAGTTGCACGTGAGTGGCCTGGACCACCACGCCCATGCCCCCTTGGCCGAGCACCTGCTCGATTCGGTATTTGTCTGCCAGCAACTCGCCGGGGCGAACGTCCATGTATCCGTCCACAGAATCGTTTCCGTTCAGCAAATCTTACGCTCGCGCCGCAAGGAGACTCTCGCGGGTCGTCGGATGGTAGCGCAAGTTGGCTTCCCGCGGGGGGCACCTCCCCCAGTTTTTGGCGCTCAGATTCGAGCGATGAACGAGAGCTGCAGCCTATGTGCTCGGGCTCGCTGCGCATTTTCAACTCGCGGACGCCTTCGACAACAACTTCAACTTACATCAGGTCGGCGACGATTCCGTCCGCTAGCAACCAGTGGGAGGAGCGAATGTGCAGGCGGCCGTCGCTCTCGTAGAGCGCGCCGCGCCCGCTCCATTTCTCGAAGGCGCGCCGTCGGTTCGAAGTCCACATCGCCGCGCCGGTGCGCTCTTCGCTCGCGCGCCAAGCAAAGCCCTCCGCCAAGCGTAAGCCCAGCATCAAGCGCTCGGCGAAGGCGGTGGCGCCATCCAAGCTTTCGGTCACCGCGACCATTTCGCCTTCGCGCGTGAGATCGAAGTCGCGCAGCGGTCCCGCCCAACCGAGATAACGCTCCGCCGAAGGTGTGTTGCGATAACGCAGACGCTGTCCGTTCAAGGGAATGGTTCCCCACGCCCCCGCGCCGAGGCCCAAGTACGGCTCGCCACGCCAGTAACCCAAGTTGTGTTGAGCTTCGGCGCCAGGCTTGGCGTAGTTGCTCACCTCGTAGTGACGGAAACCGCGCGCTGCCAGGGCTGCTTCCACCGCGGAGAAAGACTCCGCGACCGCGTCGTCGGAAAGCAGGGGTAGGCGATTGCGGCGTGCGAGCTCGCCAAATTGCGTGCCGGGCTCGATCGTCAGCGCGTACGCACTCAGGTGAGTGACGCCCTGCTCGGCGATGGTTTCTACTTCTTGCGCGGCTTCGCTCGGAGCTTGTCCGGCCACGCCGAAGATCAAATCGGCCGAAACACGCGCAAAAGGATGACGACGAGCCACCGCCAGCGCTTCCAACGCGCCGCCGGCGTCGTGCATGCGCCCGAGGAACTGCAGGCGCTTCGCATCCAATCCCTGCACCCCAAGGCTAATGCGATTGACCCCGGCCGCGTGCAGCCCGCTGGCGACGCGGTCATCGAAGCTCGACGGATTGCACTCGGCGGTGATCTCGAGCTGCGAGGAGTGCTGCGGGAACGCTCGCAAGATCTCGGCGAGCACACGACCGAGCTCCTCGGCGTGCCAAAGCGACGGGGTACCGCCGCCGAAGAAGACGCTTCGCAGTGGCAAGCCGGGTACCATCGAACGGCGTTGCTGGAGTTCCGCGATGACGGCGTCGGCGTAGCGCGCGTGGGGGATCTCCTCGCGTGCGGCGGGCAAGCTGAGGAAGTCGCAGTACGGGCACTTCTTGAGGCAATAGGGGAAGTGCACGTAAACGCCGAGCGTCTCCAGGCTCTCGCCTGTTTCCAGCTGCGGAGCTGCCGAGCCGTTGCGGCTAGCGTTCTCGACCGACACGGGCGCAGCGTGACGCATCCCCGGGCGTACGCCAGAAGCAGGCGCGCCGCGCTGGCCAGGCAGCCGATGAACTTCGACAGTTGGCGGTCGCTAGAGTGCGAGAAGTGTTACGAGTTTCGACGGAAGTCGTGGACAATCCCCCCACCGAGGGCTCGGATGAAGCGCCTTCAGCTGTTCGAATTCGAAGACCTGCCGTGGTTTCCGCAAGTCGTGCGGGAAGCCATGACCGACTACCTCGCGTTCATGGGCGCGGTCGAGAAACCATATCTCGAGTTCGTCGAGCTCTTGGGGCGAGCCTTGGAGCGAACCGGCGACGACACGCTGCTCGACTTGTGTTCCGGCGGTGGTGGTCCCGCGCTGCCGCTCGTGCGTTTGCTCAGCCGGCGGCGCACGGCGCCCATTCGTGTCGTGCTCACCGACCTTTACCCGAATCGCCCGCGCTTCGATTTGGCGAAGCGGCAGGGCAACGGCTTGGTCGATTGCATCGATGACCCAGTGGATGCCACCAACGTGCCCGAAGGGTTGCGAGGCTTTCGTTTGATGAGCAATAGCTTCCACCATCTGCCACCCGAGACCGCGCGGGAGTGCTTGGCAGACGCGGCGCGTAAGCGGCGTGGCATTGCCGTTTGCGAAATGGTGAGTCGCTCTCCGGCGAGCGTTTTGCAGATTGGCGTCGGCACACTGACCATGTTTGCGGTGACTCCATTCATTCGTCCCTTCCGCTGGAGTCGCCTGCTCTTGACCTACGCGCTTCCCATCGTGCCGCTCTGCACATTGTGGGACGGCGTCGTTTCGTGCCTGCGCGCCTATGACGTCGCTGAGCTGCGTGAGCTCACGAGCGGTTTGGAGGCACACGGCTACCGCTGGGAAATCGGGCGCTTACCGATTCCGCGCACGCCGGCAGCGATCACGTATCTGATCGGTACGCCCGCGTCGGCGTAAGCATGATAAGGGACGCGCGTGAAATTCTGGAAAGCGCACGGACTCGGAAACGACTACCTGGTTCTGGAAGCGGCGCTGACGCTCGATCCGACCTTGGTCACTGAAATCTGCGATCGCAACCGCGGCGTTGGTAGCGATGGCATTTTGGAGCCGACGC
Organism: Myxococcota bacterium; assembly: GCA_049324695.1. Lineage (GTDB taxonomy): Bacteria > Myxococcota_A > Polyangia > Polyangiales > Polyangiaceae > PMG-095. The sequence continues at coordinate 128,584 of JBMOMJ010000012.1, read as the reverse complement.
CCGCGCGGGCTGGCGCGGATTACGGCGTTCGCATTTGGAACCCCGACGGATCGATCGCAGAGAAGTCGGGCAATGGCTTGCGCATTTTCGCGCGTTGGCTCCACGACGAGCGCGCCGCACCGCAATCGTTCAGCATCTCAACGGATGCTTGCGTCGTGGGCTGCAGCGTGAAGGATGGCGCCGTCAGTGTCGAAATGGGCGCTCCGAGTTTCCAGCCCGCAGACGTGCCGGTGATCTCCGAGGGCGAGCTCATCGACGGACCCATCGAGCTCGCGAACGTGACGCTCACGGCGACCGCGGTTGGGCTCGGCAATCCGCACTGCGTGATCTTCCGTGACGAGCCGCTCGACGGCTTGCCCTGGCGGCGCTGGGGCTCTGAGCTCGAGCGCCACGCGCGTTTTCCGAATCGCACCAACGTGCAATTCGCGCAGGTAATCGATGCGAGCGAGGTGGACATTCGCATCTTCGAGCGAGGTGCCGGCGAAACTCAGGCCTCGGGTTCCTCATCGTGCGCCGTTGCAGCGGCGGGCGTGCGTACCGGGCGCTTGCGTGCAGGGCGCATTCGGGTGCGCATGCCGGGCGGTGTGTTGTACGTCACCGTCTCCGACACTGGGATCTTGCTCGAAGGGCCCGTTGAAGGTGTGGGCCGCTTCGAGCTCGATCCGTTGTGGTTGCGGGCGCGTACTTAGTTCAGCGCTGAATACGCGCCGAGCCGCCGCTCGCGAAGGCTTTCACCTGCTCCAAGCTTGCCATGGTGGTGTCGCCAGGGAAGGTAGTGAGCAGCGCGCCGTGCGCCCAACCGAGGCGTAGCGCAGCTTCCGGCGATTCACCGCTGAGCAAGCCGTAAACGAAGCCGGCTGCGAAACCATCGCCGCCGCCGACGCGATCCAGCACATCGAGCTCAGCCGTTGGTGCGGTGTAAGTTTTGCCGTCGACCCACGCCACGGCGCTCCAGCTGTGCCGATTGGTCGAGTGCACTTCGCGCAGCGTGGTGGCCACGGCTTTCACCTGCGGATGCTGCGCCACCACGCGATCGATCATTCCGAAGAAGGCGGCGGGATCGAGCTTGGAAGTGAGCGCCACTTCGGGTCCTGCAATGCCGAGGCCCTTCTGTAGATCTTCCTCGTTGCCTACCAGCACATCGACGTGCTCCACGATGCGCCCGATCACGCTGGTCGCCGTCTGGCGCCCGCCCCACACGTTCCACAACTTCTCGCGGAAGTTGAGATCGAAGCTGACCACCGCCCCGGCTTTTTTGGCGGCGCGCATGCCCTCGATGATGAGCTCACCGGTGGTCTGCGACAGCGCCGCGAAGATGCCGCCGCTGTGGAACCAGCGCACGCCGCCCGCGAACAACGCGTCCCAGTCGACGTCGCCCGGCTTGAGCAAGGCAGCGGCTTCGTTGGAGCGATTGTAAAAGACGACCGGTGCGCGCACACCTTGGCCGCGATCGCTGTACACGGTGGCCATGTTCGGGCCGTTCACACCGTTGTGCTTGAACAGCTTGTAGATCGGCTTCACGCCCATGGCGCGCACGCGTTCGGCGATCAGATCACCGATGGGGTAGTCCACCATCGCACTCACGATCGCGGTGTTCATGCGAAAGCAGTCGGCCAGGTTGGCGGCCACGTTGAACTCGCCGCCGCTCACGTGGATCTGACACTCGCTGGCCTTTCGAAATGGCACGATGCCTGGATCGAGCCGGTGAACCAGCGCGCCGAGCGAGACGAAATCGAGCGCGCCATTGGGCTTGATATTGAGACCGCTTTGCATGAGCTAACTTCTTCCTTGTGAGCGCGCCGCGACGGAAGCGCGGCGGAGACGTGGGGAGACTAGCTCAGATTCGCGAGGTCGGCGGCTTCCGTACACTCGGCTTTCGCACGCTCGTTTTGTGACACAACGTTAGGAAGGGCAACGAACTGCCTGCACAAAAAAACGCGCGGGCGGAGCATGGCGACTCCACCCGCGCGAAATCACGCGAGATGCGCGTTCAACCGATCAGAACCCGAGGCAGGTATAAAAGGCGATTTCCTGATCCATGCAGTCGAACGAGCTGGGCATGAAATCGTCGCCGTTGCACATCCAGTGATCCTCGCCGGGAGGGGTGTTCGCGTAGCACTGGTTCATCGCGAGGCTCTCGGCGCCGCACTCCGGGAAGGCGTCGACGAAGCTGAGGCAATCGCTCATGCACTGCGCGTAGCTCGGCAACACATCGGTGCAGCCCGACTTGAGCCCGGCACGACAGAAGCCACCGCAAGCAACTTGCGGCGCCACTTCTTCTCCGCACGCACGCGAATGCTTGTTGGTGAGCAACACGCTGGGACGGCTACCTTCCGGCGCGAGCGTGTAGAACAAGCGCTGCTTGGCGCTGAAGTCCACGCCGAACACGAAGTCGTGACGGCCGGGCACGAAGTGCGTGACACGGTGACCATCCACGTCGAGCGGCATCGCGTTGCGGAAGCCGTGCGGCACGTCCACGCTCACGCCGTTGGCGTTTTCGTAGCCGAAGTACGCGGTGTAAGTGCCGTCCGCGTTGGGCGCCACGCACTCGAGGTGCGGGGTGATGGGCGCGTGACCGCTGCGGCGCTCCGCGTTGTCGATGAACGGCAGGAACGGATCGATGCGCGTGAACAGCGAGTAGTCTTCGCACCATTGACCCGTCCAGGAGCCGACGCCGGCGACCAAGTCGCGGCCGTGCTTCTGCACGAACACCGGGCCACCGGAGTCACCCGCGCAAGAGTTCGCGTACGGCGCATGCCCATCGGTCTTCAGCGTGTTGCGGCGGATGGCTGGTACCAACATGCCGGCGTTCGGATCTTCCGGATGATAGTCGGCTTCTGTCGGCGAACCGAGGAAGCGAGTGAAGCCGGTGCGCTGCACACGCCCGCCGACCGTTTGCGAGATATCTGCGCTGAGCGCCTGGCTTGCGCCCCAGCCCACGAGCTTCGCTTGATCACCAACGTAGTGGTTGCCAACGCGGAAGCGCGCCACCTCCAACGGTTCGAAGGGCAGAGCGCGATCGAGGTAAACAACGGCCATGTCCGGATGCACTAGGCCCGGATCCCAGTCGGGATGAACCTCATAGGTATCGGCTTGCGCAAACAGCGAAGGCTGGCCGGGCGGAGGAATCACGGGGGTAATTCCCACCTGCGGCAAGGCCGCAAAGTCAGCCGCGAAGTTGTTGCCCCAGTAGGCATAAACCAAATTCGAGATCACGTTCGACATGCAGTGTGCAGCAGTCAAAACCAGGCGTGGTCCGATGTAGGTGCCCGTGCAAGTGCGCTCGCGGATCTGCCCGCCGCTCACCGTGCGCATGTACAAAAGCACGACCTGATCTTTGCCGCCCTCGGCCGCGGCACGCACGATCGGCTGTTCGCTCTGGCCCGCCGTCGACTCCTGAACATCCGAAGAACACGCAGTAAGAGCGAGGGCTCCGATGCCCAGCATGTGACGAACGCTTGCTCGCATTGGTATCATTTCCTTGTGTGATGTGCGTTGCGAGTAACTCCCGCAAGCATGGATGCTTCAAGTTAACAGCGTCGCAATCCGCTTGTCGATGTAGGTTCATACTCGCGAGTTGTTTTGCACAACTTGCGCAAGCGTTTGCCCTGAAAAACAAGCTGGATCACGCCGACGGGGCCTTCGTCCCGCGATTGCGCAACTTGTGTACTCGACCGCTTCAGTTTCGAGTGAGTAGCTGAATTTCAGCGTCGAAACCGCCCAAATCCACGCTCGTGCCACGCTCACAACCGAGGCCGTTCTCCACTGCCCAACGTTCTGTGCGCTCGGGTAACGGCGACAGGAACACGGCGCGACCAGTGCCGCGCAGTGCGATTGAAACGCGCTCGATGAATGACCGCAGCAGAGGTCCGAGCGAGCCATCGCGAGCAACGCGGCGGCCCATTGGTGGGTTCGAGATGACGAGCGTCACATGTTCGGGTGTGAACACACGCAGGTCGGCTTCGATCAACTCGAATGCACTAATGCTTGCACACTCTAAGTTTGCTCGCGCCGCACTCAGCGCACGCGCGTCGATGTCCGAACCGATCAGTTTTTTGTAGGGGCCGAGCAAGGCGCGCTCGCAAAGTTCGAGCCCGCTGCCAACGAACGGATCCCAAACCACGTCGTTCTCGCGCACACCCGCGACTCGCGCGAGCGCTGCCGCCACTGTTGGGTGAGACGCTGCCGGCACGTCTTTACGTCGATAGGCAAAACGTGGATCCGGTTCGAGCACCACGCGCAGGCACATTTCGCCCGCGGGTTCTGGGCTCACTTCGAGCACCCAGTTGGCGTCCCGCGGGTCATTGACTAGCTCCGACGTTCGCTCGGAAAGCTCGCGCACAACCGCCCAAGTTGCTGCGCGTTGGTGACCGGCGTCGCGCCATTCCAGCCGAAAACGTGGCCGCCCACGAGTCCATGCGCTCACTGCCGCCGACACGCGTACGTCTGCGAGTGTGCTGGCGATGCGCGCCGAGCGATCGCCCGCTGTTGCGGCAAATTGGAGCAAGAAGCCGAACGATAGCGCCGTGCGCGCCACGAGGAGCTCGCGCAACGAGCCCGCGTGCTCGAAGTCGACGCTGCTGTCGCTGCTTACCCGAGCGCCGAACGTCGCAAGCTCCTGCGCGAGAAGGCGGGCCAGTCCGCGGCGACAGTCGGCGCGCATCCGCATCGGCTGTGGCAGACGCCGATCCAGAGCCAACGTGGCCTCCTGGGTGCGTCCCAGTCGGCGCTGCACCAGGAGCGAAGCTTGCTCGCGGCGCCGTGCGAGCTCGGGATCGCTGGCGTTCAGTGCGGCGAGTGCCGACAATGCCTTTTCGCTGCCGACCTTGCCGAGTGCTTCTGCAATCGCACGCAGCAAATCCGGTGGCGCTTCCGGTAACGCGTGGAGCAGCGCGGCTTCGGCGCGAGGATCTCCCAGCTTGCCGAGGCCGGCCGCGGCAAGGCGCCGACAACGTGGTGATCCGTGATCGAGCGCGGACAGCAGAGGCTCGAACAGGCGAGGGTCGGGTTGTGCACTCGCGAAGCGCCCGAGCAGCGCCACGATCTCGTTGCGAAGCTCGCCTTCGGCGTTGGTCAACGCGGCAATTGCGACATCTGCTGCAGGCAGGCCGGCTCGGAGCAGTACACGTTGTACGCGCTGGCTGTCTTCGCGAGATAGTGAGCCGAGCTCCTGGATGATGCGGCCGAGCTCACTGCGTTTCGGCGTATACCCCGAGTCGTTCAGGCAACGGAGAATGACGTCCGACGGACTCATCTGCTAAGACCTCGCGCATGAGTGCGCCGCGACCGTGGCAAATCCTGACTGAAAAGACACTGTTGGACCGGCGCTGGCTGCGTTTGCGCGAACAGCGCGTGCGGCTTTCGAATGGGCACGAGATCGAGCAATTCCATCTCATCGACGGCCCGGATTGGGGAGCCGTCGTCGCTGTCACTCCCGACGAACGCCTCGTGATGGTGCGTCAATACCGACACGGCGCCAACGCAGCGAGCCTCGAGCTCCCCGCCGGTGTGATCGAGCCGAGCGAAACGCCCGCTCTTGCTGTCCAGCGCGAGCTCTTGGAAGAGACTGGCTACATCGCCGAGCATTGGGAGCCATTGGTCGCGGTCAGGCCCGAGCCGGCGCGGCATACCAATCGCGCTCACTTTTTTGTGGCGCTTGGGGCGCGCTTCTCTGCGATTGCTACGCCCGAACCGAGTGAAGAACTGTTCGTCGAGTTGCACCCGGTGAAGGACTTGGAGGGGCTCATCGCAAGCGGCGAGATTTCGCATGGCGTGCACATCGGGGTGATTCTACTCGCGGCGCGGCGCGGCTTTCTTCGTTTCGATTGAGCGCCGCGGCTCGGTTTCGGCGAGGCTCGTGAGTACTGCGGCGAGCTCGGGCGCGAGCTCCGAGACCAGCGTGACGCTCTGCCCATCCAGAACGAGCTCGATGCGTTCGAGATGCAAAAACGGTCGATCGAGGCCGTGCCGCTCTTCGAAATGGCGGTTGGCGGCGGGATTTCCATAACGAGTGTCCCCGAGCAGTGGATGACCGATGCCGGCAAAGTGACGCCGGATTTGGTGTCGGCGGCCCGTTTTTGGCGACGCGCACACGAGTGAATGTGTGCCGACGACGCGCTGGCGTTCGTAGTGGGTTAGGGCATCGCGCACGCCGGTGCCGTCGTTGATTGCGCGCTCGATGCGCCCTTGCTTGTGAGTGATGCCCTGGACCAACGCGAGATAGCGCTTTTGACCACGCGCCAAAGCTTCTGAAAGTGCGGGCACGGCGTCGGGCGCACGCGCGAACAAACACACGCCGCTGGTTCCCAGATCCAGTCGGTGCACCGGTACGGCCCGGCTGGCGCCATCGAGTGCACGCACCGCGTCGAGCAACGAATGACCGTATTCACCCTGCGGAGTAGTGGGTAAATATGCGGGTTTCTCGACTGCCAACAGTCGTTCGTCTTGGAACAGCACTCGGGGTGCGTTGGGTTTTTGGGGGGTGAGCACTGCCAGCGCTTCGACCGCCTCCGATTGCGGAATCATGTCCCATGGCTGGACGCTTCGCGCCACGAGCCCGAGCTCCGCCAAGTGCGCCAGATCACGTGCCAAGGTGCGCGGTTCACACGAGACGTAAATCACGATGCGCGGGCGGTGCGCTGCCAGCGCGCGGCGCACCGCGGTCGACAGCCCCTTGCGTGGCGGATCCACGATGACGGCATCGACGCCGCTTTCGGTGGCAATCACATCTTCGGCGCTGGCCTCGATCACCCGCAACTTCAGGCCCTGCTGCTCCGCAGCCGCGCGAGCTTGCGACAGGCTCGGCGCATAACTGTCTGCTGCGATTACGTTCGCGCCGGCGCGGGCCAAGCTCAGCGCCAAAGCACCCGCTCCTGCATAGAGCTCGAGCACGCGGCGCCCTTCCAATCCGTGGAGTTCACTCGCCAGTACTTCCGTCACGCGGCGGTGGAGCTTCGCCGTTTGCCCGGCGTGCGCCTGCACGAAGCCACCTGGAGTGGCGAAGTGAAACGGTAAATCCGGTGCAAAGTGGTGTTCTGCGTGGGCGACGCCGGCGAGGTGCTCGGGAGCAGAGCCCAACACCTGCGGGGCGCGTGGTCTCCTTCTGGAAAAGGAAACACCCACAATTGGCGCTTCGGTGCGCAACAGCTCTTGCGCGACGAGCTCCAGTTTGCGGCGCGCCACATCGGGCGCCACCACCAACGTGACCAAGGCGCCGCGATCCACTTCGCGAACATCGAGCCCGAGCAGCGGGAAATCGAAGGGTAGGGCAGCGCGAACCTCAGCCACCGCCGCCGCGACCGGCGCACTCATCACGCGGCAATCCGGAATGTCGAGCACGTCGTGGCTGCCCCTCGCGAACAGTCCCAGCGCACGCCCATCCGCGACGAGTTTGGCGCGCAGTCGATAACCGGCGTGCGGTTCGGCGGCTTCGGTCGGTGGCAACGCGAGTTCTCGAAACGCCGGGTAGGCTCGCAGCGCGGCCTCGAGTTTGCGGCTCTTTTGGGCGAGCTGCTCTGGGTAAGAGACATCGCTCAGAGGGCAGCCTCCACATAGCGGGGAGTGCCGACAATCGAGCAGGTCAAAACGGGTCACAATTCGAGCTTAGCAAGCTGGGGCGGCGCTTCGACTCGCCGCTTCTATCGCCTCGCCGATTGTGTCATACGCGCTCGAGCAAACATGACCTGGGAAGAACGTTGGCATCCCCTGCGACGCGAATGGGTGATTGTGGCCGCTCATCGCCAGAACCGCCCCTGGTCGGGAGGAACCGTCGCGGCTAGGGGCAGCGGCCTGCCCAGTTATGTGCCTGACTGCTACTTGTGCCCGAAAAACGCGCGCGTGAGCGGTGCACGCAACCCCGACTACCAAGGCGTGTTCGTGTTCGACAACGACCACCCCGCCGTGAGCCCGAACGCGCCCAGCGAGACCGAGCCGGCGCCTGGATTTTACCGCGCACGACCAGCCCACGGCATTGCGCGCGTCGTTTGTTACACGCCGCGCCACGATTCCTCGCTCGGCGAGCTCGAACTGCCCGAGCTGGTTGCGTTGCTGAGCGAATGGCAACGCCAGTACGTCGACTTGGGTGCGCGGCCGGAAATCGCTCATGTGCTCGTATTCGAGAATCGCGGCGAGGTGGTCGGCGTCTCGAATCCACACCCGCACTGCCAAATCTACGCAACCAATTTCGTTTACCCAACCATCGCGAGCGAAGTCGAGGCGTCACGCCAGCACTCGGCGGAGACGGGCCGCATCCTGTTTCAAGACATCCTCGCTGCTGAACTCGCCGACGGGCGCCGGATCGTTGCGGAGAATGCGGGCGCTGTGGCTTTCGTGCCGTACTTTGCACGTTATGCCTACGAAACCTATGTCGCGCCGCGCCGAACGTATCCAAGCCTGGCTGCCCTCCGTGACGAAGATCTCGAAAGCTTCGCCGAGATCTTGCGTGAGATGCTGATCCGCTTCGATAACCTATGGCGCATGCCGTTTCCGTACGTGATGTCGCTTCATCAGGCGCCGACCGACGGCGGCGACTACAGCTCTTTTCACTTTCACATCGAGTTTCAACCACCCCTTCGAAAGCCGGACCTTCTCAAGTACCTGGCAGGTCCGGAGATCGGCGGCGGAGGCTTTCTGAGTGACACCGCCCCCGAACAGAAAGCAGCCGAATTGCGAGCTGCGGCCGGACCTCACTATCGAAAGAGCGCGCCATGACGATTGAGCACCCGCTGCTCACACCGCTACGCGAGCTCCACGAAGTGATCGTGGAAGGGGTGCTCGCAGCAAGCACCAACCAAAGTGTGGACGAACTGGCGCGCGTTGCGGACGACGGAGAGGGTGACACCATTTACGCCGTCGACCGCGTCAGTGAAGAGCTCTTGGTCAGGGAGCTGTCGCGCTGCGCTGAGGACGTGGGCGGCATCGTGCTGATCGCCGAAGGCATTGCGGGCGGCGAGCTCACTTTGCCCGAAGCGTGGGATTCTAGCCGCTGCCGGTATCGCGTGATCGTCGATCCGATCGATGGAACACGCGGCTACATGTATCAAAAGCGTCCGGCTTGGGTGTTGACCGGCGTTGCACCCAATCACGGGCCGGACACGCACCTCCGCGATATCGAGCTCAGCGTGCAAAGCGAGTTGCCGCTCGTGAAGCAACGCTTTCGCGACCAACTCGTGGCCGTGCGAGGGCAGGGCGTGAACGCCTGGCGCATCGATGTGGTTGATGCGGCGCGTGCAGCTCTCGTGCTGCGACCCTCACGCGCGAGCACGTTAGAGCACGCCTTCGCTACGTTCTGTCGCTTCTTTCCCGGGGTGCGCGACGAAATAGCCGCCATCGACGACGAGCTGATGTTCGAACTGATGGGGCCGCCGAAAGCTAAAAAGGCGCTGTGCTTCGAAGACCAGTACACCTCCACCGGCGGCCAATTCTACGAGCTGATGGCGGGGCACGATCGCTTCGTTGCGGATCTTCGCCCGCTGCTCGCGCCAGTGCTCGAAAGGCGGGGGCTCCCTGCGCCGCTGTGTTGTCACCCATACGACGTGAGCACCGCGCTGATCGCGGAGGAGCTCGGTGTTTGCTTGCGTTCACCGTGGGGAGAAGCCTTCGACGCGCCGCTCGACGTCGACTCTGATGTGTCCTGGGTCGGCTACGCCAACTCAGAGCTCCTGCGACGCATCGAGCCCGTTTTGATGCGCGTGCTCGAACGGCGCGGCCTGCTTCGAGGTGCGCCGTGAGTTTCGAACTGGAGCTCGCCGAGCGCGCCGCGTTCCTCGAGCTCATCAAGAAGCTGGTCGCGCCAACCGGCGAGCTTGCCGGCTTTTTCTCGCGCGATGCACACGTGGGGGTGGCCCGCGCTCCAGGGCGGCTCGACGTGATGGGCGGCATCGCGGACTACTCGGGGTCGTTAGTATTGGAGCTGCCGTTGCGCGAAGCAGCGCTGGCGGCCGCTCAACTGCACCCGCAGCCGGAGCTCTGGCTTGCGAGTGTGGAACCCGAAGCACCACATCGTGTGCGCCAGCTGCGCGTTCCCATCGGTGCCTTGCGCCACGCAAATTATGCGGAAGCCGCGCGCGTTTTCAACGCAGCCGGAGTGCCCGAATGGGCGCCTTACCTCGGCGGCGTGCTCGTGCCGCTGACGCAAGACAAGGCGTTTGCCATCCAGGGCGGCGTGCGCATCCTGCTTTCATCGCGTGTTCCGGAGGGCAAGGGAGTGAGCTCTTCGGCGGCGATTGAAGTTGCATCTTGGTTTGCGCTGGCGGCGGCTGCGGGCGTAAACAGTGAGCCTCGCGAGGCGGCGCTCCTGTGTCAGCGCGTCGAGAACTTGGTGGTTGGCGCACCGTGCGGCGTGATGGATCAGATGACCTCCGCGGCTGGACGTCGCGGTGAGCTGCTCGAGCTCTTGTGTCAGCCGGCAACGTTGCTCGGCTCGCGTTCGCTGCCTGCCGAGCTCGCCGTTTTTGGAATCGATTCCGGCGTGCGACATGCAGTGAGCGGCGCCGACTACGGCCAAGTGCGGACGGCGGCGTTCATGGGCTATCGGATCCTCGCGGAGCAACTCGGTTGCGCTGTCACCGCGGGCGAGCCGCTACGCATCGACGACGCGCGTTTCCAAGGCTATCTCGCCAACATCGCCCCATCGGAGTTCGACTCCGCGTTCGTGCAAAGCCTGCCGGAGCGGCTCTCGGGAGCGGAGTTTCTCCAGAGCTATGCTGGCATCAGCGATCCAGTGACCCGCGTGGATCCGCACGTTGTATACCCGGTGCGAGCTGCCACCGAGCACCCGATCCGCGAGCATCATCGGGTGCGCTGTTTCGCGGAGCTTCTGGGAAGCAGCCGGAGCGAACGCGCCTGGGCCCTGCTCGGTGAACTCATGTACCAGTCGCACCAGAGCTACTCCGCGTGTGGCCTGGGTGCCAAAGCGACCGACCGCCTGGTTGAGCTGGTGCGCGCGGCGGGAGCTCGAGAAGGCCTCTACGGGGCGAAAATCACGGGCGGTGGCAGTGGTGGAACCGTTGCCGTCCTCGCTCATCGCGATGCCGAGCCTCGGGTGTTACGCGTCGCACGGCGTTTTGCTGACGAATCTTCGCACGAAATCCGGACTTTCTCGGGTTCGTCCGCTGGGGCAGCAGAGCTTGGTGCAATCGTCGTATCTGGCGCAGAGCTTGCTCCACGCGCCTAGGTCTGCTTACGAGGGAAGAGGCGCATGAACATTTTGGTCACGGGAGCTGCCGGATACATTGGCTCGCACGCGGTGCGGGCGTTGCTCCACGCGGGTCATCGCGTGGTGGCGCTCGATAACCTGAGCCGCGGGCACAAGGTGGCCATTCCTTCGCAAGTTCGCCTGGCCGAGGTGGACGTTCGCAACACCGAAAAGGTGTTGGCCGTGCTGCGCGAAGAGCACATCGAGTGTGTGATGCACTTCGCCGCGTTTGCGTACGTTGGCGAGTCGGTCGACAACCCGTTACTCTATTACGACAACAACACGGGCGGCACCTTGAGCCTGCTTCGCGCCGTGGAACAGAGTGAATGCCGCCGCTTTGTCTTCAGCTCTACCTGCGCGACCTACGGCGAGCCGGATTCGATGCCCATCCGCGAGGAGATGGCGCAAAACCCCATCAACCCGTACGGCGCCTCGAAGCTCTTCTCGGAGCGCATGGTGCGTGAGCTGTCGCGCAAGTTGCCGAGCCTCTCGTGCGCGCTGCTTCGTTACTTCAACGTTGCGGGGGCCGCGGCGGACGGCACGCTCGGGGAGCACCACGATCCCGAGACGCATCTCATCCCCGTCATTTTGCAAGCGGCGCTCGGCGTTCGCGAAAAGGTGATCGTCTTCGGCGACGATTACCCAACCCCGGACGGTACCTGCATTCGCGACTACATCCACGTGGAAGATCTGGTGGAGGCGCACATCGCCGTGATGGAGGCGCTGCGTCCGTCGGATTTGCGCATCTACAATCTGGGCATCGGGCGCGGCTACAGCGTTAAGGAAATCCTCGACGCGGCTCGGCGCGTGATTGCGCGGCCCTTTACGGTCGAAACCGGCCCGCGCCGTCCCGGTGACCCGCCGGTGCTCTACGCCGATGCCAGCAAGATCTATCGAGAGATCGGCTGGAAGGCGAAGCGCACGGACATCTCGGCAACGATCGAGAGCGCCTGGAAATGGTTTCAGGCGCACCCAAACGGCTACTTGGAGTAGCCGAGCTCAGATCGCCAGCATTCCCGAGCGAGCCGCGCGCACTACCGCGTCGGTGCGTGTGTCGGCCTCGAGCTTGTCGAGGATCGAATTGACGTGAAACTTCGCCGTGTGCTCGCTGATGTCGAGCCGCAGCGCGATCACCTTGTTGGAGAGCCCCTCTGCTAGGAGCTCGAGCACCTGTTGTTCGCGGGGTGTGAGCAAGGTGGGCCGCGCCTCGCTGCTGCGCGGAGACACCAGCTCGGCCAACGTTTGCTCGTCGAGGGTGCACAGCCCCGCGGCGACGGCGATGGACGCGGCGCACAGCTGCTCGCCGGGGGCGTCGCGGTTCAGAACGCCGCGAGCACCGGCCCGAACCAACTCGCGGGCACGCTCGGGAGCGCCAACCAGCGCCAACACCGGAACCCCCTTGGGCGTGTTCTCGATCGCGGCGGTCGCTGAGGTGGAGTCCCCCACGTCACACACCACCACATCCACACCTTCGGTCGTGAGCTCCTTCGCTTCGCTGGGTGTCGCCTCGGCAACTACTCGAATTTGCGAAGAAGCGTTGAGAATGGAGGACAAACCGCTGCGGACCAGCGCCGATTCCGAAATGATCGCGGCCGCCAACGTAAGAGCCAGCATGGTAAGGCACCATAAGTCGCCGATCAGCGCTGTAAAGGGTGGCTTCTGACTTTTGCGCGGCAATCCCCCTGCCCGAACAGGTAGGTCCTCCTCGCCGATCCGAGAGTTTCGAGCCGAGTCTCGAAGTCGTAGGTTCCGGGAAGCGACGGAGTTTCATTCATTCGTCCGCGAGGAGAAGCCATGTACAGCCTGGAAGGCGTTTCACAAGCCGTCAGTGAGCTCGTTAGTCGAGTCGAGCCAAGTATCGTCAGCGTCGAGTCGCGGCGCGCTTGTGGCGCGAGCAGCGCGAGCGGCCTCGTGTGGGCACCGAACCTTGTCGTGACGGCCGCGCACGCGCTCGACCGCGACGAGAAGCTCAGCGTCGTGCTGAGCGGCGGGCAGCGCGTGGATGCCGAGCGTGTTGGAGTGTTTCCGGCGGGCGACCTCGCGCTTCTACGCGTCAACGCGCAGCTGACTCCATTCGCCGCGGTGGCCCAGGCGCCACTTGCGCTCGGCGAGCTCGTGCTGGCGCTCGGGCGTGTTGGGCAGCGGTTGCGGGTCAACCTCGGCATCGTGAGCTTTCTGGGTGGAGAGTGGCGGCTCGGGCAGGGTGTGCGCGTCGACCGCTACATCGAAAGCGACATTGCGCCGAGCCCTGCGTTGTCCGCGGGTCCCCTGGTGCGCGCCAACGGAGAGCTCGTGGGCGTGAACAGCGCGCGGCTCGCTCGCGGTGCACTCGTTACGTTGCCGGCCAGCAGCGTTGTGCGCGTGGTGGATGCGCTCTCCCAAAAGGGCCGCGTTGCTCGTGCGGAGCTCGGAGTGGCGGTTCACCCGGTGCGCTTGCCCGAAAAATTGGCTGAAAGACTCGGGCAGGCTTCGGGGTTGATCGTGCTCAACGTGAAATCCGCGAGCAGTGCGGAGCGGGCGGGCGTCATGCTCGGAGATGTCTTGCTGAAGCTCGGCGACGTCGCGCTCGCCGGAGTGGAAGAGCTCGAGGGCGCGCTCGGCGAGCCAGCGATCGGTAGCGCGCTCGCGCTGCGGGTCGTACGCGGCGGCTCTGAGCTCGACCTGCGTGTAGACCTTCAGGAAAAATCCTGAAAATCTGCCGCAGCGGCGGCTCCGCTGATTTAGACTGCGCCCACGAAAACCGAGCCGTGGGCATTAAGTTCTTTCACTCCGCCGACTTGCACCTCGATAGCCCCTTACGAGGGCTCGAGCGTTATCCGGAGGCGCCCAGCGAACGCATTCGGGGCGCTACGCGGCGTGCTTTCAAGAACCTGATCGACGCTTGCCTCGAGGAGAACGCCCAGCTCCTGCTCATCGCGGGTGACCTCTTCGACGGTGAGTGGCAAGACTACTCCACCGGGCTCTTCTTTGCGGCTCAGCTCGGCCGGCTTCGCGAGGGCGGCGTCGAAGTGGTCTGGCTGCGCGGCAATCACGACGCGGCCAGCAAGATCAGAAAAAGCTTGGTGCTCCCGCCCAACGTACACGAGCTTTCGGTGCGGCGCCCGGAGACTCGTGAGTTCAGCGAGCTGGGCGTCGCCGTTCACGGCCAAGGTTACTCGGCGGCGGACACGCGCGAGGACTTGGCCGCTCGGTATCCACGCGCGCTGCCCGGTTACTTCAACATCGGTGTGCTGCACACGTCGCTGAATGGTCGTCCGGGTCACGAGCCGTACGCGTCGTGTTCAATCGAGACGTTGATCGATCGCGGATACGACTACTGGGCGCTCGGTCACGTGCATGAACGCGAAGTCGTGCAGCGCGAGCCGCTGATTGTGTTCCCCGGCAATCTGCAGGGCCGCCACGTGCGTGAAACCGGCCCCAAAGGTGCAACTCTGGTTCAGGTGGATGCGGGGCGCATCGCTGAAGTGCAAGCACGCGCCTTCGATGTAGTGCGCTGGGAGCGCTTGAGCGTCGACGCTACGGATGCGCGCAGCGCCGAGGATGTCATCGATGGCGTGCGCGCCGAGCTCACACGTTTGGCCAAGGCACTCGATGGTCGGCTCCTTGCTGTGCGCGTAGAGATCGCGGGCGCTTCGGCCGCGCATGCAGCGCTTGCGCGCCGCCCCGACGAGTTCGCCAACCAAATCAGAGCAGCCGCGGTCGAGCTGAGCGAAGGCGAAGTGTGGGTCGAAAAGGTGAGGGTGCGCACCTCGCCAGCTTTGGACTTGGCCGAGCTCCGCCAGCGACACGACGCGATTGGTAGTTTGGCAGCTGCGCTCGCACGCGTTCGCTCGGATGCAAGCGAGCTCGATCGGCTCGGGGAGGATCTGCGCGAGCTAGTGGAGCGATTGCCGCCCGAGTTGCGCGAGGGGCCCGACGGCATTGGCGTCAGCGATGGATCCGCGCTCGGCGACTTGGTTGACGGCGCCGAGCGGCTGCTTCTGTCGCGCCTCGCCGGCGTTGTTTCTGAGGAGGGCAGCCGGTGAGGATTGAGCGGCTCGATCTTTCGGCGTACGGCCCGTTCTCGGAGTTCTCACTGGACTTCGGCGGCGTTGCGCGGCTCGAGCTGGTGTTCGGCGCCAACGAAGCAGGCAAGAGCACCGCGTTGCGCGCCGTGCGAGGCCTGCTCTTTGGTATTCCCGAGCAAACCAGTGACGCACATCGCCATCCAGCTAGTGAGCTTGCCATCGAAGCCTACTTGTCGAGCGGCGAAGGTGAGCCGCTGTTCGTGCGCCGTCGCCGCAAGCGCAAGGACTCGCTGCGCGATCGCAATGACACGCCGTTGCCGGAAGACGTACTGACTCGCTTGCTGGGTGGCATCGACGCGGCCGCCTTCGAGCGCTTGTTCGCGTTCGACCACGAGCGCCTAGCCGCTTCGGCCGAAGAGATGCTGAGAGGCAAAGGCGACGTCGGCGAGGCGCTGTTCGCCGCCGGTGCGGGTAGCTCTGCCGTTGGTGCCGTGTTGCGCGAGCTGGAGCACGAGGCCTCCGAAATTTTCACACCGCTCGCCCGCACGCGTCCGTTGAACGTGCTGATTAAGGACTATCGCGCGCTGCAAGCCGACCTGCGCAAAGCGCGCCTCTTGCCGCAAGCGTACCTGGACCAGCGTGAGAGCCTGCTTCGCGCCGAACAAGAGGTCACGCGCATTCGCGCTGAACGGCTGCGCTTGGAAGCCGAGCTTGCCAAGTTGGCGCGGATCGAGCGGGCGCTGCCATGGCTCGCACGTTTACGCGCGGCCCGCAGTGAGCTCGAGGGACAAGCCTTGCCAGCTTTGCCTCCTGCCGAGGTCAGCGAGCGGCGTGTCCAAGCCGAGCGCCAGCGTGACGCGGCGCGCTCCGAGCTACGGCACTTGGTGGCGGAGCAAGCGCGCGACCGTGAGCGCCTGCAGCGGAGCGGCGCTCTGCCAAAAATCGTCGAAGTCTCCGAGGCGACGTTGCACGCTCTTTTGGGAGCGCTGGACGCCGTGCGCGCGGCGCGCATCGAGCTGCCCGAGCGTCGTGCGGAGCTTGCGTTGTCGAGCGCGGAGCTGTTCGAGCTCGCGAGCAAATACGGTCTGGCGGATGATGCGGCGCAAGCCGAGCGGCTCACGATTCGCGCTGACACGGTGGATCGCACGCGCCGCTTCCTGGCGCAGCACGCCGTGCAACTCGAGAAAGAGCAGCACCTGCGCCGCCGTCGTGAAGACGTTGCGCGCCGGATTCAAACCCTCGAGCAAAATCAGAGTGAGCTGTCTTCGGCGCAGTTACAGGCTCTCGAGCACGCCAGCGCCGGCGCTCGTGCGGCGCACGATCTCGACGAGCGTGAACGTGAGGCCAAGGAGCTCGCCGAGCGGCTCGAGCGCGAATTCTCTCGAGCGCGGTCACGTTTGATGCCATCGCCGCCCGAGGCGCTTCCGATCCTCGAGTGGCAACTGCCGAGTGATGAAACCTTGGAGCGCCTGGCGCGGGAGCTCGCCGAAATCGAGCTGTCGTTACAGCGTTTGCGTGAGCGAGACGAGCGCGCCAGCGAGCGGCTTCGGCGAGTCGAGCAGGAGACGCAGCGCATGCAACTCGCGTTTGCTCTGCCGAGTGAAGAGGATTTGTTGGGGGCCCGCGCTGCGCGCGATGCTGCACTTACCGAGCTCGTTGCATCGCTCTCGCAGGCCGGTGCCGACCCCGGCGTGCGCCAGCAACAGCTCGCTGCGGCAATTCAGCGCGCCGACGAAATCGCCGATCGCCTGCGCCGCGAAGCCACACGCGTCGGAGAGCTCGCCAGCCTGCGCGCCGAGGCGCTCGCCCTTGCGGGCGAGCGCGAAGCGTTGAGCAGCGAGCGCGGCGCGCTCGAGTCCGCGCGCGCCACGCTGCTCGGCGAGCACCGGCGTGGCTTCGAAGCGGTGTGCATCGAGCCGTTGCCGCCAGCGGAAATGCGCGCTTGGCTCACTCGCCAGCGCGAAGCCGCACGCCTCGCTGTAGAGCTCGAATCCGCGCACGAACGCGTGAAGGCATTGCAGAGCGAACGCGCGCGTTTGCTTTCGCTTCTCGGTGGAGCGCTGGGTGGTGCCGTCAGCGACGCCGAGCCGGCGCTTCTGTTGCGAGAGGTAGAGCGCCGTACCGAAGAGCTCCGCGCCGAGCAGCGCGCTCGTTCGGAAGCTGAGCGTATGTTGGCGAGTGCTCGCGCCGAGCGGGAAGCCGTAGAGGGCGAACTCACGGCACACGCTGATGCGATGAAGCGTCTGCGCGAGCAGCTAGCGTTGGCAGCACACGGCTTTGGTCTCGCGCGGCAGGTGCCGCCGGAAGAGCTTGCCGAGATGCTCGACGGCCTCGCCAACTTGGCGGACCGTTTGCAAAAATGCACTCGTGCGCGCGCCGATATCGCGACTCACGAGCTCCGCGTCGCGGAGTTCGACGCCAAGGTGCTCGAACTCACCCAAAGTTTTGCCGAAGATCTGGTTGCTTTGCCCGCAGATGTTTCCCTGCCCGCGTTAGTAACGCGTCAACGTGAGGCGCTGGCGCAAGCTCGCGAGCAGCAGACGCTGCGCGAAAAACTGACCGAGCTCGAGCAGCGGCAGGCCGTCAGCACTTCCGAACTCGAAGAAGCCGAAGCCACACTGGCAGATTTGGCTGCCACGCTCGGGCTCACGTCGCCGGACGAGCTACCAATGTGGGAACAACGCGCCGCGCGCCTCGGCGATCTGCGTTCGCAGCTCGCCGAGGCTGAACGTGAGCTCCTAGCGCTCGGCGATGGGCGGTCTCTCGATGAGCTGGCAGCCGAAGCGGAGCGCCACGCCGCGGACGAGATCGCTCCACAAAAACGAGAAATCTCCGAAGAGCTCGAGCGGCTCGAGCAAGCCGCTTACCAAGCGCGCCGCGACGCGGAAGGGCTCGAAGCCGGTTTGCAGCTCCTGGGAGGCCAAAGCGCGGCCGACGTTGCGCAGCGCCTCTCCGAAACGGCGGCGGCCATTCGTGAGCAAGCGCGCCACTACGCGGAGCTGCGCGTCGCGCACTCTATTCTTGGTCGCCAGCTCGCCGAGTATCGCGACAAGAATCAGGGCCCCATCCTCGAGCGCGCTTCGGAGCTCTTTGCGCGGCTCACCGTGGGCAGCTTCCGCGGATTGCGCGTCGGGCTAGACGCGGCGGTGCTCGAATGTGTGCGCGCGAGCGGGCAGGGGCTCGCCGTCGCTGAGCTCAGCGAGGGAGTGCGTTACCAACTTTACTTTGCGCTGCGTCTCGCCAGCCTCGAGCGCTACCTCGAACGCGGTCAGGCGCTGCCGCTCGTGCTCGACGACGTGTTCATCCATTGGGACGACGAGCGTGCGCTGTCCGGCTTTCAGGTGCTCGGCGAGCTTTGCCAGCGCACGCAGGTGTTGTTCTTCACGCACCACGCGCACCTCGCGGAGGTCGCCGCTCGCGCATTGGGGTCGCGCCTGCGTCGCCACGCGCTGCCGGCGCCCGAACGCGCCGCGTGAACTTCGCGCCTCCGCTGCCGCGCACGGCTGCGCGCGTGAACGAGCCGGCGTGTTCGAGGTGGCACACCCAGCGCGGAAATCAGCCGGTCCGCTGGCCGGGTTCGCCGCAGCAAGCTTCGCCGCGTGCTCGATACTTTCCCTCCAGCCTGGACTCGGCCCACAATTGAGCCCCCATGTCGCGCCGTCCTCCACGAAGCCTCGATGCCCAGCGAGCCCGGCTTTTGGCCGTGTTCGCAGCTTGCTCGCTGGTTACTCCCGAGCTTTCGGCGTTGTCGCTGACGCAGCCGCTGGCCGCTCCCAACGCGCGTGCGCGCGCCAAACAGAGCGAAGACTCGAGCCTCCCGAACGTGACTTTTACGGGTTTTCGGCGCCTCGCGGACGGCCGCGCGCTGCTTTACGTCGAGATCACTTCGAAGGTACCGGTCAGCGTGGTTCAGCAGCCTGGAGGCGTGATCTATCGCTTGGAAGGTGCGCGCGTTGCGCTCAAGAACAACAAAAACCCCCTGCTCACCCAGGGGTTCGACACCAACCTATTGAGCGCACGCCTGGTTGTACCAAAAGCACCGCGGAAGAAGGGAGCACGCAAGGCAAGTGAAGCCCCGGCTTCCCATGTCGATTTGGTCCTGAACCTGAGGTCGGGAGTGACACCAACTCACGTGATGAGCGAGCGGCCGGGAGGCGCAGTGCTGGAGATTACGATCCCGGCCGTGCCCAACGGCAAGTAGGCACAGCGGCCCGCGCCGTGTCCTGCTAAAAGCGGGATAGCTTGGCCGTTTGGTGTTCACCTCGGGGCGTCTTCCGCCGGTTGCCAAGAGCGTGCTTGGTCTGGCTGCTGTGCACCGCGCTCGTGTCTCCGGCGCTGGCAACTACTGGAGATATTCCGGATGGTCCGACGCAGGGCCCTGCGCGTGAGCTGTGGCTCGAAGCACATCAGCTGTTTCAAGTCGGCGACTACGTGAACGCGGCGGATCGCTTCGACCGCGCCTACGAGCTCGAGCGCGCGGCGTGGATCGCGGTTTGGGTTGCCCGCAGCCTGACGCGCGCCGGTCGCTTCGTGGACGCGGTGGATCGCTATCGCGAAATAGCCGAGCAGCCGTTGGCTTCGGATGCGTCCTCGCGCGATTGGGCGGCACGTCGCGACGCGAAAGCTGAGCGCCAGGAGCTATTGCCACGCGTGCCGAATCTCATCGTCACCCTCGTTGGTGCTCCGCGTTCGGAAGTGCTGTTGGACGTCAATGGCGTCGCGCTGCCCAGTGAATTCGTGGGAGTGCCTCGCAGTGTCGATCCCGGCGTCGTGCGCGTGCATGGCGAGCGCGGATTTCAGCACGTCGAGCAAAGCATCGAAATCGGCGAGGGCGAGACAAAAACGGTTCAGCTCTCGTTTTTGGTTCCAGCGCGCAACGGCGAGTCGCGCTCCGAACCGGCGCGCCCAAACGGTAACGGGGACGCTCAGCGAGTGGCCTCCTTCGTTGCCGTTGGAGTTGGCGGCGCGGCGCTCCTCACCGGCGGAGTTTTTGCGGCGCTCGCGGCTGGCGATGAGGGGCGCCTCTTGAACCAATGTCCAATGTCGCGCTGCGCGCCCCGCTTTCGCTCCAGCATCGACACCTACGAATCGAAGAAGACGGTTGCCACCGTGGCGTTGTGGTCGGGCGCGGCGCTGCTCACTTCGGGAATCGTGCTCTATCTCACGCTGCCGCGACGGAACCCCAAGTCGAGCTCGCTGGGAGCGTACTTCGGCGGTTCTCAAGCGGGCGTGTGGGGGTCGTTTTGATTTCGCGTGCCCGATTAGAGCGACAAACGCTTAGGAAGTCGCCGCACATTGCGGAAAACGCATTCGTGCAGAGTACCCGCGTGGGGGGCGGCGCGTGCCGCCCCCATAAACCAGCGTGGCTGCTCGTTGCATCTGCGCTGCTCGGCTCCTCGGGCTGCATCCTGAGCGATTTCGAAATAGACTATGGCTATTCGACGGGTGGAGCTGCTGGGCAGGGCGGCACGGCGGGCATGGGCTCGGCTGGGATGAGCGGCGGCGGCAGCGGTGGCAGTGCCGGTGGGACCAGTCGCATTTCACCTCCGCGCTTGGCTGCTGACCGCTACATCATGTTGCAGGGCACTTCGCTCGATCGCGATGCGAGCGTCGGGCTGCTCGCCAATGATTCACCGGTCAACCTTCGCGTAAACGGCTTCTCCAATTTGGAGCCCAGCCGGCCGCGTTCGTTCGACGCCGACTTGATGGTGGCGCCGGACGGCTCGTTTCATTTCGTCCCACCACCGCGCTTTTTCGGCAGCTACCGCTTCACGTACACCGTCGAGAATTTGGTGGGACAGACCGCCAGTGAAAGTGTCGAGATCCGGGTGTTACCGACACAAATCGATCTCGACGCCATCATTCAGGGCATCGGCGGCTTCGTGTTGTACGGCGCGAGCGGAGAAGGCTTGGGCACCGTGTTGGATCGCGCGTTCGACGTGAACGCAGACGGGCGGGCAGACATCTTGTTAGGCGCGCCGGGAGCGAACGCCGGTGATGGCGCTGCCTTCGTGGTGTTTGGAAAAGACGATCTCGATTCGGTCGACGTCGAGCCGCGTGCGCCAGGCACCAGAGAGCGGCGCTACGCGAGTGTAACTGGCGGCAGCGGCGAGGGACTTGGTGCATCGGTAGCGGGTCTGGGTGATCTCGATGGCGACGGTGCCGCCGATATTGCGATTGGCGCCTCCTCTGGCGCGGGCCGCGCGTATTTCGTGTTTGCCACGGAGCTGAATCCGGCGAACAGCGTCCCGTTTTCGCGTGGCTTCAGCATCGAAGGCGATCCAGCCAACGTCGCTGTAGCCAACGTGCTGCGCGGCGGCGGAGACGTCGACGCGGACGGCGTTCCCGATGTGTTGCTCTCGGCGGTGAACGGAGACTTCGGTTGGTTGCACGTGCCGTTCGGCGACGGAACGTTGCAGGGTGAGCTGGGGCTCACCGAAGCGCCCGGCGCACATGTGCGTGGCGCGCAGGCGAGCGACGGCTTCGTGCGCGACGCCGCCTTCGTGGGTGACCTCGATGGCGACGGCACCGACGAAGTGTTGGCGGCATCGGACGGTGCGTTTTATCTCTTTCGAGGTGGAGCTGCGTTGCCGAGCGACGCCAGCGCGACCAGCGTGAGCGGCTCGCGCGCAGGCTATCGCGTCGCGCGCGTGGTGCCCGGCGCTGCGTCTGTCTCCGGCATTGGCGACATCAACGCCGACGGCAGCCCGGATCTGGCCTACTGCGACCCAGCTCGCTGCGCGGTGGTGCAGGGGCCAATCTCGACGCTGGGTCAAGCCACGTTGGTCGGCGGGTTCCGGCGCAAAACTCGGCACGTGTTGGTGCGCGGCGGCGGCGACGTGGACGGCGATGGGCTCGCCGACATGCTGTTCGCCGATGATCAAAGGGCGTACCTGGTCTACGGCGATCGCGCGGGCGTGCAGCCGCTCGACGTGAGCGCGTTGGGTAGCCGTGGCTTCAGCGTGAGCGCGGCGGCGGGCGGCAGCGTGACGGCCATTGCGATCCTCGGTGATGTCAACCGTGACGGGCTCGCCGATATCGCGATATCGGACGCGAGCGCCGACGACAACGCCGGCCGAGTCTACGTCGTGTTCGGCATCGCCTCACGCTGACGCTGGAGCTACGGAAAGCGCAGGTTGCCGATCTCGACGGGGCCGAAAAGCACCAGCGCGTAGACGAGCGGCTTTCCGGGCAGCACCACGAAGTCGTGGCTCGAATCGGGCGGCATCACCACGATGTCGCCGGGGCGCCGCAGCGTACCGTCGGATTCGCGGGCCTCGCCTTCCAAGATCAGGACGCGCTCTTCACCTAAATGTCGATGCTCTGGGAAATGGATTCCGGCTTGCACGCGCACGAGCCCAGCGTCGGCGCCGGCGAGCAACGGCCCGCCTTGCAAATGAAAGAGCTCGACGCCAGGGAGCGGGACGGATTGCCACTCGCTCGCGAGGGCGGCTCGCTCTGCCATGCGCGTTAACTCCGCGTCCGGCAAATCGAACAAGGCGCCGAGCTTGCCGAACAACGGCGCCCAACGCAGCGCCGGAGAAGCTACCGCCGCGAGCAAGCGCTCGCGCACGTTGGAGCTCGGTGGGCGCGGTGTGAGTGTTCGCGCCAGCGATGCCACTAGCTCCCCAGCGTCTTCGCCCGCGAGCATGGCTTCATCCAGCGCATCGGTAGGCTTCTTCATGGTTCGTGCCTCCCCACGGCGAGTGCTTGGCGCAAGCTGGCGAGCGCCGCCGCAACGCGGCTCTTCACGGTGCCGAGTGGAATGCCGACGCGCTCGGCGATTTCACTCGAGCTCAGTCCTTCGAAGTAGCCGAGCAGCAGCACCGTTCGCTGTTCGTTGGGCAAGCGCACGAGCACTTCGCGCAGCCGCGCCTGATCCGGCGCCAGCGATGGTTCGGCGCTGAGATCGCTGAGCTCATCCAACCAGGCGCTGTCGCTGCCACCAGCGCGTCGCGCCACGCGGGCACTCTTGCGATAATCGAGAGCGCGGCTGCGAGCGCGCAGCAGAAGCCACGATTTTACGCTGCCGCGCGCCGCGTCGTAGTCCGCCGAGCGGCGCCAAGCTTCGAGAAAGACGTCGTGCACCAAGTCTTCCGCTTCGGGACCCCGCGCGGCGATTCGCTCGACCAACGCGAGCACGATCGGAGCGTAGCGGTCGTACAGCGCGCCCAGAGCACCCGCGTCGCCGCGCGCCATGGCCGCGACGAGCTCGGCGTCGGTCACTTCTGGCTGTTCGGCGGTGGATGCACTCGGCCCGGCCACTGCGTGGACCATACCTTCGGCCCCGCCTCGGTGAAAGCGTTCCCTGGGCGGCGCCTGGCTCGGTTTGTGATATCCGGGGCAGCGCATGAAAAAGCCCAAGCAGCCGCGCGTGTCCGCCGATTTTCGGCGCCCGCCGCAGCTCGGGCAGGAGCTGACGCTGGAGCTCGGTCTCGACCAGGCGGATGATATGCCGGCCTTACGCGAGCTTGCGGCTCGTCGCTTGCGAGTGCCCGTCGACGAGCTGCCGGAGCTCGTGTTGCGCAAGCGCTCCATCGACGCGCGGCGTGGAGGCGTGCGTTTTCACTTGCTCCTGGAGCTGCGAGAGCCCTCGGCGCCGCCTGAATTGGCGCGCCGCCCGCGCGAGCTCAGTGCGGGCGCGCGGGTGCTGATCGTGGGCGACGGTCCCACGGGGCTATTTTGCGCTTACGAGCTCGCTTGCCACGGCATCGGCGCGACGGTTTTGGATCGTGGCAAACCGGTGCAGCCGCGACGACACGACTTGAAGGCGTTGAATCGGCGCGGTCACGTGAACCCGGACAGCAATTACTGCTTCGGTGAAGGCGGCGCTGGTACGTACAGCGACGGCAAGCTCTACACGCGTTCACACAAGCGCGGCAGCGTGCGCGACGTGCTGCTGGCGCTCGCCGACAACGGTGCTCCGCCAGCCATTCTCACGGAAGCGCGTCCACACATCGGCAGCAATCGATTACCGCAGGTGGTCACGTCGCTGCGCTCACGCCTCGAAGCGGTGGGCAGTGAGATCATCTTCGATGCGAAGGTTACGAGCCTGTTGGTGGATGGGGTTGGGGAGGCCCGCCACGTGCGCGGCGTGCGGCTCTCCGACGGCCGCGAGTTTCTCGGCGATGAGGTAGTGATTGCTACGGGGCATTCGGCTCGCGATGTGTTCGAGCTCTTGCTGGAGCAGGGTCTCGTATTGGAGCCGAAGCCGTTTGCGCTGGGCGTGCGCATCGAGCACCCCCAGCCGCTGATCAATCGGATTCAGTACGGCGCGTTTGCCGATCACCCGAAGCTACCAAACGCCGCGTACCGCGTGGCGCATCAGGTCGAGGGGCGCGGCGTGTTTTCGTTTTGCATGTGCCCTGGTGGTTGGGTGGTACCTGCGTCCACCGAGCCCGATGGTCTGGTCGTGAATGGCATGAGCCTTTCGCGGCGCAGCTCGCCCCACGCGAACTCGGGGCTGGTCGTGGCAATCGAGCCGAACGATTGGGAGCGCGCGGGCTTTTCAGGGCCGCTCGGCGGCGTCGAGCTGCAGCGGCGAATCGAGCGTGCGGCGGCGCAAGCTGGAGGCGGTGCGCTCGTGGCTCCCGCGGTGCGCGCCAGCGATTTCACGCGTGGACGTGTGTCGAGCACGGTGCCGGAGAGCAGCTACATTCCGGGCATCGTTGCGGCCGACGTGGCTGCAGTGCTCGACGCCGCGGGAGTTCCGCTCGCGGCGCGACTCGCGAAAGCGCTGCACGCTTTCGGTCAACGTTTGCCCGGTTACGTCAGTGAAGAGGCCGTGTTGATCGGCGTGGAGTCGCGCACCAGCGCACCGCTGCGCGTCGTGCGCGACGACGTTTCGCTGCAAGCTCGCGGCCTGGCGGGTCTGTACCCGGCGGGTGAAGGTGCTGGGTACGCGGGGGGCATCGTGAGCGCCGCGCTCGACGGCGTTCGCGTGGCTCACGCGATCCTCAAAGAGCGCGGCATCGCGCCCGCGGTTTCGGACGAAGCGAGTTAGGGCGCGGCATCGCGCGCACGGTGTCGGACGACGTTGGTTAGTTCGCCCCCACAAAAAATATGGGTACGGCTTCGCACAACCGGTACCGGACGAAGTGAGCTAACGCGGTCACGCCACGGCTTCTGCCGGCGCGAGCAAAACGACGCGTGTGATTTCGGCGGGTGCACCGAGCCGCATTGGAGGACCCCAAAAGCCGGTACCGTTGCTCACGTAAACCCAGGTGCGATCGAAGCGCTCGAGCCCCGAGACTACCGGTTGCTGCAACTTCACCAGGAAGTTCCAAGGCCAAATCTGGCCGCCGTGTGTGTGCCCCGAGAGCTGCAGACCAACGCCGTGTTGCTTGGCTTCGAAGATCGCGCGCGGCTGGTGAGCGAGCAAGACCAGCTCACGGTTGGGATCACGTCCGCGAAGCGCACGTGGCAAGTCGGCGCCGTGACCATTGCCGAACTGGGCGGCGTGATAGTCGTCGATGCCTGCCAGGTCGAAGCTAGCGTCTCCCCTGCCGACGGAGACTCGCTCGTTGCGTAGCACGCGGATGCCGAGTCGCGACAACTCCGCGCACCAGTCTTCGGCGCCCGAGTAGTACTCGTGATTGCCGGTCACGAAGTACACACCGTGGCGGGCTTTGATGTTGCCGAGCGGCGCGACGTGCTCACGCAGCTCCTCGACGGAGCCGTCCACCAAGTCGCCCGTGATCGCAACGACGTCCGGCGTAAGCTCGTTGATTTGGCGCACCACCTCTTCGAGGAATTCACGCCGCAAGGTCGGACCGATGTGCACGTCGCTGATTTGCACGATGCTCATGCCATCGAGCTCGCTCGGCAGACGATCTAGCGCGATGCGCACCTCGTGAGTGCGAATGCGTCCCAGCCCCGAGCGCAACGAAATGAGGCCGAGGCCGCCTGCGATCAACGTGACGGCACCGGCGAACACCCGCGCGAGCAAGCGGCGCCGTTCGGGATCTGCGGGTTCGGCGGAGCCCCGAAACTTATCGACCAGCAGTGCTGCGCCGCGCAAAAGATCGAGGCCGCCGAGCACGACGAGCAAAATGAACGTCATGCCCAGCCACACGAACGCCACCCACAAAGCACCGCGAGCGAGAGGCGCCGTTACCGCGCGGGAGAGCACCAGCGAAAGCGGTACACTGACGAAAAGCGTGACCAACGCTGCGGTGAGGAACTTGAAAATTCCAGGCGAAAATCCTGGATCCCGCACGAGCCGTGCCCATAGGTAGTAGTGCGCCCCACCTACGAGGCTGAGTGCGATGCTGAAGAAAATCGCGAAAGACAGGGCCCTCGACACGGCTTCTGGTGATATGGGCCGGTGAGGCGCGCCGGCAAGTCCCTACAAAGCTGTAACGCAACCTGCCGGAAGCATTTCGCCCGTATGGCGGTCGTGGGGCCGACAACGCCTGACGCCTTGAAGAGAGGCACTTTCCGGCATAGGTATGCGGCCACCGCCAAAGGACTCCGAAGTGGACAGCTACAGGCCAGATTCCGATCGTGACCCGCTAGAGACCCGTGAATGGGTCGAATCGCTCGATGCAGTCGTCGAGCATCAAGGTCGAGACCGCGCGCGCTACTTGCTCGGCAAGGTGTTGGAGACCGCGCGCCGCAGCGGTGTCGATCCATTGCTGCCGCTCACGACGGACTACGTGAACACCGTTCGCGTGGAGGAGGAGCCTGAGTTCCCCGGCGATCGCGATCTCGAGCGGCGCATCTCCGCCATTATCCGGTGGAACGCTGCGGTCATGGTTCACCGCGCGAATCACGCCTCGGACGGCATCGGTGGCCACATTTCGACGTACGCGTCGAGCGCCACGCTGTACGAGACGGGTTTCAATCACTTCTTCCGCGGCAAAGACGCTCCTGGTCGCGGTGACCAGATATTTTATCAAGGCCACGCAGCGCCCGGCATGTACGCGCGCTCCTTCCTCGAGGGGCGCATGAGCATGGATCAGCTGGAGCGCTTCCGGCGCGAAGCGGAGCGGGGCAAGGGGCTGTCGTCGTATCCGCACCCGCGCCTGATGCCGAACTACTGGGAGTTCCCCACGGTGAGCATGGGGCTCGGTCCGATCGGCTCGATTTACCAAGCGCGCTTCAATCGTTATCTGCAGGCGCGCGGCCTCAAGGACACTTCGCAGCAGAAGGTGTGGTGCTTCGTTGGTGACGGCGAAAGCGACGAGCCCGAGACCATGGGCGCGCTGACCGTTGCGTCGCGTGAAGGTCTCGACAATCTGATTTGGGTCGTGAACTGCAACCTGCAGCGCCTCGACGGCCCTGTGCGCGGCAACGGCAAGATCATTCAAGAGCTCGAAGGCGTGTTCCGCGGCGCCGGCTGGCACGTCGTGAAGGTGATCTGGGGTCCCGAGTGGGACGGCGTGTTTGCGCGCGACACCGACGGCGTGCTGCGCGAGGCGCTCAACAACGTGGTTGATGGTCAGTGGCAGCGCCTCACCACGGCGACCGGCGATGTGGTGCGCAAGGAGTTCTTCGCCAAAGATCCACGTTTGCTCGAAACCGTGAGCCACCTCTCTGACGAGCAACTGGGCAAGCTGCGCCGCGGTGGTCACAGCCAGCGCAAGGTGTACGCGGCGTTCAAGCGCGCTTCGGAGCTAGCCGGGCAGGGTAAGCCCGTGGTCGTGCTGGCGCACACCGTCAAGGGCTGGTTGCTCGGGCAAGGTTTCGAAGGCAGCAACGTTACGCACTCGCGCAAGAAATTCGAGAAGAACGAGGAGCTGAAAGCGTTCCGCGACGTGCTGGAAGTGCCCGTCGACGACAAGGATCTGTTCGAAGATCCGCCCTACTATCACCCGGGTGCGGACAGCCCCGAGGTGCGCTACTTGGCGGAGCGTCGTCGCGCGCTCGGCGGTGCACTTCCCGAGCGCCGCGTGAGCGTCGATGTGCAGCTCGATCTGCCCGGCGGCGATCTCTACGAAGAGTTCTACAAGGGCATGGCCAAGGGCGAAGCCTCGACCACGATGGTGTTCGGGCGCCTGCTCGGAAAGCTCATTCGCGACAAGAACGTTGGCAAGCGCATCGTTCCGATTGTGCCCGACGAGGCGCGCACCTTCGGTATGGAAGGTTTGTTTAGCCAGGTCGGCATCTACGCACCGCGCGGTCAGCTCTACGAGCCCATCGACAAGGGCAAGCTGATCTTCTACCGCGAGAGCAAAGATGGTCAGGTGCTCGAAGAAGGCATCACCGAGGCGGGTTCAATGGCTTCGTTCATCTCGGCGGCCACGTCGTACGCGACACACGGTCAGCCGATGATCCCGTTTTACATCTTCTATTCGATGTTCGGTTTCCAGCGCACCGGCGACCAGCTGTGGGCTGCGGCCGATCAGATGTCGCGCGGCTTCGTGCTCGGCGCCACCGCGGGCCGCACCACGTTGAACGGCGAGGGTTTGCAACACGAAGACGGGCACAGCCAGCTGCACGCGATGACGGTGCCGGCGTGTCGCGCCTACGACGTGACTTTCGCTTTCGAGCTCGCCGCGATCGTCGAAGACGGCATGAAGCGCATGTACGGTGACGGCGAGAACGTCTACTACTACATCACGCTGCAGAACGAGAACTACGCCATGCCCCCCATGCCCGAGGGCGCAAAGCCTGGGATTTTGGCGGGTATGTACAAGTTCCAAAGCGCCGAGCAGCGCCTCGACAAACACGTGCAGCTCTTCGGCAGCGGCTCGATCATGCGTGAAGTGCTGCGCGCCGCCGAGCTCTTGAAGAAGTTCGGCGTCTCGGCGGACGTGTGGGGCGTGACCAGCTATCAGAAGCTGCGCGCCGACGGGCTCGCGTGCGAGCGCTACAACCGTTTGCACCCCGACGCGGAAGCGCGCGTGCCCTACGTGAGCCAGGCGTTGCAAGGCGTGCAGGGTCCGTTCATTTTCGCCTCGGACTACATGAAGGCGCTGCCCGACTTGATCGGGCGCTGGGTGCCCGGTCGCGTGATCGCGCTCGGCACCGATGGTTTCGGCATGAGCGACTCGCGTGAAGCGTTGCGCCGGCACTTCGAAGTCGACGGGGAAAACGTCGCGATCGGAGCGCTCGACGCGCTGCGCGCCGAAGGCAGAATTAGCGCGGCCGAGGTTGCGCGTGCGATTGCCGAACTCGGCGTCGACGCGGGCAAAGTCGAGCCCGCGAGTATCTGAGCCGAAACACGAACGCGCTAGGGCTGCCTTGCCGCTTGCGGGTTAGGCAGCCCAAGGCCAAGGTGTGGAAATTCGCATGACGAAATTCAGCATCGCGGACCTGATGGCGCGCTCGGGTGTGAAGTTCGGCACCAGCGGCGCACGCGGCTTGGTGACTGATCTCAGCGATCGCATCGCGTACGCTTACACAGCAGGCTTTCTCGGGCACTTGGCGCGTTCTGGGCAGCTGGGGAACGCGAAGGGAGTGGTGGTGGCCGGCGACTTGCGACCCAGCACAGCGCGCATCGTTGCAGCCGCGGCTCGCGCGGTGCGTGCGCGCGGCCTCGAAGTGATCAACGCCGGGCGCATTCCGAGCCCTGCGCTGATGCTCGCTGGTTTGGCTCGCGGCGTACCTTCCGTGATGGTGACGGGAAGTCACATTCCGGACGATCGCAACGGCATCAAGTTCAACAGCGCGCGCGGCGAAATCCTCAAAGCGGACGAAGTGGGCATTCGCGCCGAAGAGGTGGATCTGCCGGAGATCTTCGACGAGAAGGGCCTGCTCGATCCTGCTGCCAGCGTGCTTCCGCCGGTCGATCCAGAGCCGGCTCGTGCCTACGTGCAGCGGTGGCTTTCGGCATTTCCGCGCTCGCTCGCGGGCATGCGCGTTGGTGTCTACGGGCACTCCGCGGTGGGGCGAGAGCTCCTGGTGGAGGTGCTGGAAGGGCTCGGCGCCGAAGTGCTGCGGCTCGGTTGGTCGGAGCGCTTCATTCCGGTCGACACCGAAGCCATTCGCGAGGAAGACGTGAAGCTTGCGCACGGCTGGGCACGCGAGCACCAGCTCGACGCGTTGGTTTCCACCGATGGCGACAGCGATCGCCCGCTCATCGCGGACGAAAGCGGGACATTTTTCCGCGGTGATGTCGCGTGTGTGCTGGCGGCGCGCTTTCTCGGCGCAAGCTTCGTGGCGGCGCCGGTTAGCTGCAACAGCGTGCTCGAACGCTCGGGCTTGTTCAAAAGCGTGCGGACGCGCATCGGTTCTCCTTTCGTGATCGAAGCGATGTTGGCCGCGCAAGCTCAGGGCGAGCCGCGCGTCGTTGGCTACGAGGCAAACGGCGGCTTCTTGCATGTGAGTTCGCTCGATGTGCCCGGCGGCGGGCAGCTCTCACCCTTGCCGACGCGCGACCCGCTGGTGGTTCAACTTTCACTCTTGTGTGACGCCCAGCAGCGCAAGGTTCCGCTTTCGGCGCTGGCGCGCGATCTGCCAGCCCGCTTCACGGCGAGCGATCGCATCGAAAACTTCGCCTCCGAGCTTGGTCAAAAGCTGGTCGCGAACCTCACTCAAGGCGGCGCCCACGCCGCCGAGAAAGCTTTTCCAGCGCTCGGTCGCTTCAAGGAGAAAAACGAGCTCGATGGCTTGCGCATGACCTTCGAAAACGATGAGGTCGTGCACGTGCGCCCGTCCGGAAACGCTCCCGAGCTACGCTGCTATGTCGAAGCGGCGAGCGTCGAGCGCAGCGTGGAACTCTTGCGTTACGGCATGGGTCGCCTCTCCGAGCTGTCGCGCGGATGAAGCGTCGGGTCGACTGGTTTCTGGTCGGCCTGCTCGCGGTCAGCGTTCTCGCCTTCGTGTTGCCCGAGCCGGGCAGCCGCGGTGGTGTGCTCCACCCCGAGATCACCAACAAACTCGGGGTGTCGCTGATTTTCCTCCTGCACGGCGCCGGTCTGCCACTTTCGGCGTTGCGTCAGGGCTTGGCCAACTTGCGCCTGCACCTCTTGATTCAGGCGGCGACGTTTCTGGTGTTCCCGCTCCTGGGCCTCGCGCTGCTCGCTTTGTTGCCGCAGAGTGCGACGAGCGCCGAGCTGCGCTTGGGAATGTTCTTTTTGTGTGCGTTGCCTTCGACCGTTTCGTCCAGTGTGACGCTCACGGCGGCAGCGCGCGGCAATGTTCCGGTGGCGCTCTTCAACGCAACTTTGTCGAGCCTGCTCGGCGTGGTGCTCACTCCTTTTTGGGTGGGGTTGGTACTGAGCAGCAGCGGACAATCGTTGCCGTTCGGAGACGTGGTGCTGGATTTGTTGTTGTGGTTGGTGCTCCCGTTCGTCATCGGGCAATGCGCGCGCCCTCTGTGCGGCGCCTTCGTCGAGAAGCATCGGCGTGGCCTCGGCTTGCTCGATCGCGCCACGATTTTGCTCTTGGTCTACACGTCGCTATGCGATTCGGTTGTGGCCGGTGTGTGGTCAACGCAGAGCGGCACGGCGCTCGCGCTCACTTCGGCTGTGTGCGCGCTGTTGCTCGCAATCATGCTGGTTGGGTCGAGTGCGCTCGGCCGCGCTTTGGGCCTCAGCGTCGAAGATCGCATCGCGCTGGTTTTCTGCGGTTCGAAGAAGACGTTGGCTTCGGGCGTACCGATGGCGCGCTTGATGTTCGTGAACAGCGCGGGTCTCGGCGTGATTTTGCTACCAATCCTGATTTACCACCCGCTGCAGCTGGTAGTGTGCGCATGGCTCGCCGGGCGCTTCGCGCGCCGGAGCTAACCCGTCGCCACGAGCTCAGCGATGAGATCGCGGTTCGCTTCCGGAAATGCCAACTGACCAAGCTCTGCCGGGCGCAGCCAACGGGCGTCGCTGACTTCACGCAGCTCGAGCTCGCCATCGACGTAGTCGCAGTCAATCGGGTGAAGCAGCACACGGCGCTCCGGGTACTCGTGACGAATGCTGTCTCGCCGGGCACGAGCCCGCACCTGCAATCCCACTTCCTCTAGTACTTCGCGCTCGGCGCACGTTTCCGGCGATTCGCCGCTTGCGAGCTTGCCGCCGGGGAACTCCCACAGGCCGCCGAGGTGGATGCCTTCAGGGCGCTGTGTGACGAGCAGCTTTTGATCGCGCCACACGAGTGCGATGGCAACCTCCACGATTTTCACTTGATTTTCTCCTGCGTCAGCGCGCTCTGCAGCTGCCGCGCGATGCGCCGGTGTGCTGCCGGCATCGCAAGCGAGTCGAGCTCGTTGGGTCGCTTCCACACGGCTCGTTCCACACGGCCCGGCTGATTGAACTTCGCGTCGACGCTCTTGCATTGGATCGCTCTGAGCGTGATGCGATAGCGCGTTACGCTGTGCTTCACGCTGGTGAGCGCTCGCTCTGCGTTGACATCGAGGCCGACGAGTTCGCGCACTGCACGTTCCGCCGCGCGCGACGCGGACTCGTTGCCGCGTTGCTCGACGTTGGGAAATTGCCACATCGACGCCCAACGCGGCGCGTCCGCGCGCAGCTTGACCACCAGCACGCGTCCGCGTGAAACCACCAGCGCGGCCGCCATTGAAACTTCGGTCGCTGCGGCGCGCTGCGGGAGCTCTGGCAGCTGTTCGGCGATGCCCAGCGCACGCCCTTCGCAACGTTTCACCCATGGGCACAACGCGCAGCGTGGCTTTTGCGGTGTGCACACGGTTGCTCCGAGCTCCATCAAGGCTTGGTTGAAGTCGCCGGGGCGCTCGTTCGGAACCAGATTGGCAGCGTGCTGCCAGAGCTGTTTGCGACCCGCAGCTTTGTTGGGGTCGCCACGCAGCGCGAACACACGCGACAAAACGCGCACCACGTTACCGTCCACCACGGGTGTGCGCTCCCCGTAAGCAATGCTTGCGATCGCGCCGGCCGAATACGGCCCTATGCCCGGCAGGCTGCGTAATTGATCAACTTTGCGCGGCAATTCTCCGTCGAAGCGCTCGACGACGGCTTGCGCCGCCCGCCGCAAGCTACGCGCGCGTGAATAGTAGCCGAGCCCCTGCCAGGCATGCAGAACGTCGTCTTCGCTAGCAGCGGCGAGCGCGCGCACATCCGGGAAAAGCTGCATCCAGCGCGTGAAATACGATAAGACGGTGGATACCTGGGTCTGCTGCAGCATCACTTCGCTGACCCAAATTGCGTAGGGGTCCCGCGTACGCCGAAATGGAAGGTCACGGCGTACTTCGTCGTACCACTCGAGCAGGGTCGGGGAGAGGGGCGTGAGCGCGTCGCTGTTCACTGCCTACGTCCTACCTCCGCTTGCAAGCCGGCTGAAAGCCGCTTGTGGCGCGCCCGAAAAGCGTGTGAAAATGCCCAGAACCAATGCCCGACCCACTCATCATTCCGCTCGAAGCCATTCGCACCGATGGTTGGTTCGAGCGCATGGGGGAGGGGATCGGCAGCTTTCAGGCGTTGTGTGACATCATCGGCGCGCGTTTTTTTGCGTTCGCGATGATCACTGGGGCGCGCATTACGTCGCTCACCGTCGATCGCCGCAGTCCGGATAATACGCTGGTCGAGTTCGTGGTCGGCGGCGACGAAGGCGAAGTCGATCTCAACGACGCGCAACGGCTTTCGCTCGCCGAGTTCCGTCTGCGCCTCGTGAACGCGCTCGTAACGGACGAACCCATCGGTCCGCCGCCACGTCGTGAAACCGACATCGAAGCGCTGCAGCTACACATCGGCGTGCGTTATTTGCTGCTGGCGCCGCTCTACGGTTACGCCTTGCGCGAGCTCACGGTCGACTACGACGGCTCGCGCATCCGGCTGTTTCACGACGGCGTAGAGGAGCTGTACCCGCTGGGAGCATTTCGCGCGCGACTTCGCACGCACGTTCGTGAAGAGCTCGAGCGTGTTGCGCGCCCACAGTCGCGCAGCGCGATCGATTTGAGTCGCCTGACGGAGGCGGAGCAAGCAGCCTCGCGTGGCGATCACGTGCGCGTGCTCGAGCTGCTCGGCGCCTGGCCCGCGCCGCTTGCGATCTTCTTACGCACCCCTGAGGGCCAAACACTTTCGAGTGACACGCGCGCGCTCATCGCGCGTTCGCTCGGCCTGCTGGGATCGGCGTGTGTGGCGTTGGGTGAGCTCGGTAAAGGCGAAGAGGTGCTCCGGCTGGCCGTCCAGTACGCTGGCGACAGCAACGCCGCCGCGGACGTCTATCTGCGCCTCGGCGACGCCATGATGAGCGACTCGCGACCGGGCGAGGCGATTGGTCCGCTGCGGCGCGCGGCGAATCTCGGCGCCCCGGGTGATCGCGTTTGGCCGCTGCTGGCTCGCGCTCTCATGGAGCGAGGTCGTCTGCTCGCGGCGTACGCTGCCGTGCTCGAGGGACAATCGGCCGGCGTTTCGGTCGATGCGCTGCGACCCGTGCTAGACCACGTGAGTCAAAGCCTCGGCGAGCCGTTTCAGACGCTGCGTCAAAGCATCGAAAAATCGGCGAGTTGAGCCAGAGCGTCACCCGCACGTGTGGCACGCTGCTGCTCGCATTGACAGCACACTTCTGCCGGCACTAGATAGCCGCGCCGATCCGCTCTTTAAGAGCCTTTTGACGCGGCTCGGCCCAAAGGACGACCCCCATGGTGGAACTGTATCTCCCCATGTTTCTGATGTTCTTGATCGTGATCGTGATCGCCTCGGTGATGTTCCTCGGCGGTCAGTTCATCGGTCCCAAGAACCCGACGCCAGAGAAGCTCACGCCGTTCGAGTGCGGCAATGACAGCGACGGCGCGAAGAACACGCGCATGAGCGTCAAGTTTTACCTCACCGCGATCTTGTTCGTCGTTTTCGACGTCGAGACGGTGTTTATGTACCCGTGGGCCTCGCTGTTTCGCAGCCTCGGGTGGACCGGATTTTTGAGCATGTTCGGCTTCATCGTCGCTCTGCTCGTAGCCCTCGCGTACTGCTGGAAGAAGGGAGCCCTCGAATGGGAGAGCTGAAAGAGACGACCACGCACATCATCGAGCCCGGCGGCGGCCAGGGTTTCGCCACCACGCGCTTCGAATCGATCCTGGCGTGGGCACAGAAGTACTCGCTGTTCATGTACCCGTTCGTCACCGCCTGCTGCGGTATGGAGTTCATGGCAGTTTCGAGCCCGCGCTACGATTTCTCGCGCTTCGGCTCGGAAGCGCCGCGTTTTTCGCCGCGCCAATCGGACTTGTTGTGGGTGGTGGGAACCATCACGCAGCGTCAGGCGCCGATTCTGCGCCGCATTTACGAGCAGATGGCGGAGCCGAAATGGGTGCTCGCGTTCGGCACCTGCGCTTCGTGCGGCGGCTTCTACGACAACTACACGACCGTGGCGGGCATCGACAAAATCATCCCGTGCGACGTGTACGTGCCCGGCTGTCCGCCGCGACCCGAAGCCGTGCTCGACGGCTTGATGCTGCTGCAAGACAAGATTCAGAGCGGTGATCGGCGCCCCGCCATCGTGAAGCCGCGCCACGATCCCGTCGAAGATCCAAACATGGGGCTAGTTCAGCTCCGACGTTCGCGGCCGTCGCGTCCCGCCGTGTGAGGCGCTTTCAAGGTCAGCATGGCGAAAGTCCTGATCGATCTGGTTCGACAAAAGTTCCCGACCGCCGTCATCGAATCGCACTCATCACACGGCGACGACACCATCGTCGTGGAAGCCGCTTCGTGGCACGCGATCGCACAGTTTTTGCGCGACGACCCGCGCGCCAACATGCAAATGTTGGTCGATTTGACGGTCGTCGACTTCCCCGATCGCGATCCGCGCTTCGAGGTCGTGGCGCACCTGCTCTCTTTGGTGAAGGGCCATCGACTGCGCATTAAAACGCGCGTGGGTGATCCTGAAGGCGAGTCGGCGCGCGTGGATTCGGTGGCGGACTTGTGGGGCAGCGCCAACTGGGCCGAGCGCGAGGCGTACGACATGTTCGGCGTCGTGTTCGTCGGTCACCCAGACCTGCGCCGCATCCTGCTTTATCCGGAGTTCGAAGGGTATCCGTTGCGCAAGGACTACCCGGCGGAGCGCATTCAGCCGCTGGTCGAGTACCGCGACGTCCCGAACATTGAAAAGCTGCCGCCGTTCGGGCCCGACGAGGGCATGCCGTTCGGGCGGCAAACACACGCGCGTGGTCGCGTGGCTCCTGACGAGGAGACCAACTGATGGAACCTTTGGATCAAGAGCTCGAAGAGTCCGAGCTCGAGTTGCCTGCCGAGCCCATGCTGCTCAACGTGGGCCCAGCGCACCCGGCCATGCACGGCACCGTGCGCTGCGTGATGGAGCTCTCGGGTGAGGTCATCGAGCGCGTGGACGTGCAGGTCGGCTACCTGCACCGCGGCTTCGAAAAGATGTGCGAGCGCGGCACCTGGACCCAGGTGTTCCCCTACGTGGATCGCACCAACTACGTCTCGCCGATGTTGTGCAACGTCGGCTTCGCTCTAGCCTGCGAGAAGCTGCTCGACGTCACAGTGCCCGATCGCTGCCAGTGGTACCGCATGGCGCTCGGTGAGCTCGCGCGTATCAGCGACCATCTCACCTGCGACGGCGCCATGGCCATGGAGCTCGGCGCGTTCACGCCCTTCCTCTGGATGATCAAGGGCCGTGACATGATTTGGGATTTGATGGAGGAGGAGACCGGCGCGCGCATGACGCATAGCTTCGGTCGCGTCGGCGGCATGGCCGCACCTCCTACCGACGGCTTCAAAGAGAACGCGCGCGCCGTCACCAAGCAAATATTGCACATCCTGGAAGAGGTCGAGCGCCTGTTGCTCGGCAACCGCATCTTCCTCGACCGCCTCGAAGGTGTCGGCGTCATCAGCCAGGAAGACGCGATTTCGCTGGGCTGGACGGGTCCGTGTCTGCGAGCGACGGGCATTCCTTATGACGTGCGCAAAGCTCATCCGTACCTGAAATACGGCGAGGTCGACTTCGATGTGCCCGTCGGTTCGGCCAGCGACTGCTTCGATCGCTTCATGGTGCGCATCGAGGAGATCAAGCAGAGCGCTCACATCATCGAGCAGTGCTTGCAGCGCATGCCCGACAGCGGTCCCGTCAACGTGGACGATCCGCGCATCGTGCTGCCGCCGAAGTCCGAGGTCTACAACACGATCGAAGGCACCATTCAGCACTTCAAGATCGTGATGGAAGGCGTCAAGCTGCCCGCCGGTGAGGCCTACGGCTATACCGAAGGCGGCAACGGTGAATACGGCTTCTATCTCGTGAGCGATGGCAGCGGCACACCCTGGCGCGTGCGCATTCGCCCGCCTTGCTACTACGTCACGGGCGGCCTCGAGCGCGTGATCACCGGTCAGATGATGGCCGACGTGGTTCCCTGCTTCGGTTCGCTCAACATGATCGGCGGCGAGTGCGACCGGTGAACCGAGCGCGACTGCTTTCTTCGAATTCGGAGCGTTGATGCCTACTTTCAAGCTGGACGATCGAGAAATTCCGTTCGAGCCGGGCGACACCATCATCCGCGCGGCACACCGCGTCGGTATCGATATCCCGCATTACTGCTGGCACCCGGGTCTCAGCGTGGCGGCCAACTGCCGCATGTGCCTCGTCGAGGTAATGCCTCCGCCGGGGCGCCCGGCGATGCTGCTCGACGTTCTCGCCTGGGATCCCGAGAAGAACGACTACGTGCCGCAGAAGAAGCCGAAGCTGCAGCCGGCGTGTCAGTTCGGTGCCGCGGACGGCCTAGTGGTGAAGAGCCAAACCAGCGAGCACGTGATCAAGGCGCGCTCCGCGGTGCAGGAGCTCTTGCTGCTGAACCACCCGGTGGACTGCCCAATCTGCGATCAAGCTGGCGAGTGCCGCTTGCAGGACTACTGGCTCGAGCACCAGGGCAAGGGCAAGCGCATGCGCGACGAGCCGGTGCACAAGCCGAAGGCCGTCGTTTTCGGGCCAACCATCGTGTATGACGCGGAGCGCTGCATCGTGTGCACGCGCTGTGTGCGCGTCTCCGAGGAGCTCGCCAAGGATCCGGTGCTCAGCGTGCGCGAGCGCGGCAACCTGAACGAAATCACCGTTTCGCCAGGGCGCCAGCTCGATCACAAGTACACGTTGATGACCGAGTACGTCTGCCCCGTGGGCGCACTCACGTCGAAGGACTTCCGCTTCAAGGCGCGAGTCTGGTTCCTGCGCTCCGCGCGCACCGTGTGCACCGGCTGCGCCACGGGTTGCAACTCCTTCACCGACTTCGAGCCGCGTGAGCAGCGAGTGTACCGCTACCGCCCGCGTGAAAACCTGCTCGTGAACAAGTACTGGATGTGCGACGACGGCATGCTCGATTACCGCCGCATCCACGAAAACAGGGTACTTTCGGCGCGTCTGCGCGGCGAAGCCAGCAGCCGTGAAGCGGCCATCGAGAAAGCCGCCGACTACTTGCGCGGTAAGGATCCTGGCAGCCTTGCGGTGGTGTTGAGCGCCGAGCACTCACAGGAAGACAACGTGGCGCTCGTATGGCTGGCGCGCGAAGTGCTCGGTTTGAAAGAGGTGTACGTCACCGGTCGCCCGGAGGGCTATAGCGACGACATCCTCATCAATCCGGACAAGAACGCCAACTCGGCTGGCGTGGCCGAGCTCGTCGACGCCATCACGTTGCGCTCGTTCTCTGAGTTCGAGTCTGCTGTACAAGCTGGCAAAGTCGACGTCGCCGTCTCGCTGGGTTCAGAAACGCCGCACCAATCCGCCGTGCTCGGCAAGGTGCGTGCGCTGATCGCGCTCAGCATGCACGAAGGGCCTTGGGCCAAAGCTGCAGCAGTGCTGTTGCCCGCCTCGACCTGGGCCGAAGCCGACGGCACCTTCGTCAATGCCAAAGGTCTCGCGCAAGAGACTGAAAAGGCAATTGGCCCGCAGGGTGACTCCAAGCCCGCTTGGCGCTGGGTGAGCGATCTCGGTAAAGCCCTCGGGCGCGCCCCGGGCTGGCGCCGTCTCGATGACGTGCGCAACGCAGTGACGAAGGCAGCACGCACCTCTTCGGTGCCCGCGCCGACCGCAGGAGCGAACGGATGAGCATCCCGCTACCGGAAATTGGAATCTACATACTTCGCGCCTTCGTGGTCGTGATGTTCGCCATGAACGTCGCGGTGCTGCTCACGTGGGCGGACCGCCGTCAGGGCGCCGCGATTCAGGACCGCGTGGGCCCGAACCGCGCAGTGATCTGGATCCCGACCAAGATTGCGCAGGCGCTCGCGGTGCTGCCCGCGCTTGGTCTCGCTGCGGGGGTGCTCGCGTTGGTCGCGACGCGCGACTTCGAAGGCGCCATGCGGCCCTTCGTCAGCTCGCTCTTCGGCCACCTGGCAATCCTGTGGGTGTGGCTCACCGGCCTCATCATTGCCGGGCGTGTTGCGAGCCGCGGCGCTCACAATAGCTTCGACGTATTCATCGCGTCCTTGGGCGATCCACGCCGGTTCTTCTACGCCGGTCTCGCCGCGCACCTTCTGTTGTTCGGCTTCTCGCTGATGTACCGAGGCAGTGAGCAGGGCGCCTTGCTCGAGCAGCTCGGGCTGTCGGCGTTTCCGGCGCTGTTTGCGTTTGCGATCCTGTTCGGCGCTGGCTACGCGGCGTACAGCATTCGCAACGAGCCGCGTGTTGGTCTGCGCCTCGTCGGCTTGCTGCATCCGGCGGCAGACGGCTTGAAGACGTTGTGGAAGGAAGACTTCATTCCGCCGAACGCCGACAAGTTCCTGCACAGCATCGCGCCGCTCATCGCGTTCTTCCCGGCGCTGGTGGTGCTCGGTGTGGTGCCTTTCGGCGACGCACTCTGCTTCGGCGTCAACCCGGACACAGGCCGCATCGCCTTCGATAAGCTGTTCGAGACGTTGCCTGCTACTGGCTGCACCGGCGAAGGCATGAAGGCGCTGCCGCTGCAGGTGGTTGGGCTCGATGTGGGCGTGCTCTACTTCTTCGCGCTCGCTGGTACCGGTATCGTTGGTGCCGCGCTCGCCGGCTGGGCCAGCGACAACAAGTACAGCTTGCTCGGTGGTCTACGCGCTGCGAGCCAAATGGTCTCCTACGAGGTGACCATGGGCCTCACGCTCATCGGCGTGTTCATGTTGTACGGCACGCTGCGCGTCGACGAGATGGTGCGCTGGCAGGCCGAGAACACCTGGGGCATCTTCCTGCAGCCGGTCGCCTTCGTGCTCTTTTTTGCGGCGGCTGTTGCTGAATCGAAGCGCATCCCCTTCGACATCCCCGAGGGTGAAAGCGAAATCGTCGCGGGCTACTACACCGAGTACGCCGGCATGAAGTTCGCGATGTTCTTCTTCGCCGAGTACATCGCGGTCGTGACCTCGAGCGCGTTGATGGCCGCCCTGTTTCTGGGTGGTTGGGACTTGCCGTTCATTCGTCACGATGGGCTGCGCATCGCCATCGGGCAGACGGTGTTCGTGCAGGAGCAGCTGCCGCACGTGCTGGTGGTGGTGATGGGCGCGCTCGGCTTCGTGCTGAAGACGGTAACGCTCTGCTGGGCCCAGCTCACCATCCGCTGGACGCTGCCGCGCTTCCGTTACGACCAACTCATGCGGCTCGGCTGGCGCAAGCTGCTGCCCGCTTCGCTTGCAAACATCCTCATCACCGGCGTGGTCATCCTGGCCGTTCAGGGCGCAGGGCCTTCGGTGCTGCGTGGCCTCGAAACCGCGGCGGCGCTCACGAAGCTCTTGCTCGCGTTGGCCGGCATCGCGCTCGTCGTCGCCTTCGTGCTGTTCCTGCTGAAGCCGGTGAAGAAGCGCCGCATGTTGGCGACTACCTCGGCTCAGTTCGGAGCCACCTTGGGCGGCACGCCCCAAGCCCGTATGGAAGCTTAATCAATGGCAAACAGCGTGAACGACTCTGCCTCCGCCCGCCCGCTTGGTCCGCGTAAGGTCACCGGTACGACAGTGCCACGCCCGAAGCGTGGCGCCGGCGTGCAAACCTACGTGCCCGAGATCACCAAGGGCTTGCTCATCACCATGAAGCACTTCTTCCAGAACACGAAGGAGATGGCTTTGGGGATGCGCAACGATCCCACCCTGGAAGCGATCGAAGACGGCGTGAACACGGTGAGTTACCCCGAACAGCGCCGTCCCTACGCGGCTCGCTTCCGCGGGGTTCACCGCCTGACACACCGTGAGGACGGGTCGCCGCGTTGCGTGGCGTGCTTATGCTGCTCCACGGCGTGCCCGGCGCAGTGCATTCATATCGTGGCCGGCGAGTACCCCGAAGGTGATCCGCGCCGCGGCTACGAGCGCTTCCCACAGAAGTTCGTGATCGACGAGCTCCGCTGCGTGTTCTGCGGCTTTTGTGTGGAGGCCTGCCCCTGTGACGCAATTCGCATGGACACCGGCATGCACGCGGCGCCGTACGATTCGCGCGAGCAGTTCATCTACGACAAGGACTTGCTCATGAGCTTTGCGGGCCGCGACGGCTCGCAGGTCACGGCCAACCCGCGACACGAACCGGGTGAGGCGACACACCCGGGCGTCGATCGCGAGCGCCACCACTGAGCGAGGCAGCGATGGAGTACGAGCCAGTCATCGGCTTGGAGGTCCACGCGCAGCTGCTCACTCAGAGCAAGCTGTTCTGCTCGTGCTCCACGCATTTCGGAGGTTCGCCGAACTCCAACGTGTGCCCGGTGTGCTTGGGCCTGCCGGGCTCACTGCCAGTCTTGAATGCGCGCGCCGTTGAAATGGCGGTCAGCGCGGCACTCGCGTTGGGCTGCTCGATTCGTCAAAAGAGCATCTTTGCGCGCAAGAACTACTTCTATCCGGATCTTCCGAAGGGCTACCAAATTAGCCAATACGAGGAGCCTTTCTCCGATGACGGGCATCTCGAGATCGAGGTAGATGGTGAGCGACGCCGCGTAGGGATCACGCGCGTGCACATGGAGGAGGACGCCGGCAAGAATGTGCATGGCGTCGGTGGTGACTCGCTGGTTGATCTGAACCGCGCTGGCACGCCGCTGATCGAAATCGTGGGTGCGCCGGATCTGCGCTCGAGCGCAGAAGCGGCGGCGTACCTGCGCGCGCTGCGCGACATCTTGATGTTCGTCGGTGTGAACGACGGCAACTTGGAGGAAGGCAGCTTCCGCTGCGACGCCAACGTGTCGATCCGTCCGCGTGGTTCGACGCAGTTCGGTACCCGCTGCGAGCTCAAGAACATCAACTCCTTCCGCTTCGTCCAGCGCGCCATTGACGTCGAAATCGCGCGGCAAACAGCGATTTTGGACGCGGGCGGCAAGGTCACCCAGGAAACGCGGAGCTTCGATCCCGACACTGGGCAAACCAAGACGTTGCGCTCCAAAGAAGACGCACACGACTACCGCTATTTTCCCGAGCCCGATCTGCCTCCGCTGCGCCTAGAAGCAAGCTTCATCGAGAAGACGCGCAGCTCGCTGCCCGAGTTACCGGTAGCGGCCCGGGCACGCCTGGTGGAAGCCGGCATTCCCGCCGCGACGGCGCAAACCATTGCGCAGCATCCCGGCTACTTGAAGTTCTTCGACGCGTTGGTTCAGGCGACTAAAAGCCCGGTGCGCGCCGCGAACTTCTTCGCCAATGAAGTGCTGCGCGGCGCCAAGGTGCACGGCCTCGACGCAACCTTCAGCGTAAACTCTGCGCAAGTCGCGGAGCTTTTGAACCTGGTCGAGTCCGGCGAGATCTCTGGCAAGCAAGCCAAAGACGTATACGCCGCGATCGAAGGCACGGATAAAGCTCCGAGTGCCATCGTCGAAGAACGCGGCATGCGCGTCGTGTCCGACGAAGGCGCGCTGCGCGCCGTGTGTGAAGCGGTCGTGCAAAAGAACCCAGCGCAGGCCGCTGGTTACCGCTCCGGCAAAAAAGGCTTGCTCGGCTTTTTCGTGGGGCAGGTCATGAAAGAGACCAAAGGCTCCGGCAATCCCAAGCTCGTGAGCGAGCTCCTGGAGCAGATCCTCGGAGCATCCTGAGGCGCGGCTGGCGCTGTTACGCCTCTGGTCGTAGATTCGCGCCATGCCGACCGAGCTCGACGCAAAACGCCCGACGCTCCGCGAACCAAAGCCCGCGTGGTTGAAGGTGCGTGCGCCCGGCGGCGAGAAGTACACGCAGTTGAAAGAGACGCTGCGCGGTCTCGACTTGTATACGGTGTGCGAAGAGGCACGTTGCCCCAACGTGGGTGAGTGTTGGGGCGCCGGCACGGCCACCGTAATGCTGCTCGGTCACACCTGCACGCGCGGTTGCCGCTTCTGCGCGGTGACCACGGGCAATCCACGCGGCGCCGTCGATCCGCGCGAACCGGAGCATGTGGCGCGCGCCATCGCTAAGCTCGGGTTGCGCTACGTCGTGCTCACCATGGTTGATCGCGA
The DNA here is from genome assembly GCA_049324695.1 of Myxococcota bacterium. Classification (GTDB taxonomy): domain Bacteria; phylum Myxococcota_A; class Polyangia; order Polyangiales; family Polyangiaceae; genus PMG-095. Next base: position 85,188 of record JBMOMJ010000012.1, on the reverse strand, counting down.
CGATCTGCTCGACGGCGGCGCCGAGCAAGTGGGTCGCACCGTGAGTGCGTTGGCGCGCGAAGTACCAGAACTGCTCGTCGAAACTTTGGTCGGCGATTTCGGTGGTCGTTTGCGCGATGTAGATCGTGTGCTCGCCTCAGGGCCTGCCGTGTTCGCGCACAACATCGAAGTGGTGCGGCGCCTTACCCCGACGATCCGCGATCAGCGCTGCGACTACGATCGCTCGCTCGAGGTGCTGCGGCACGCGAAGCAGCGCCACCCGGAGCGCCTCGTGAAGAGCTCGATCATGGTTGGCATTGGTGAGAGCGATGCCGAGGTCGAAGAGACGCTCGTCGATCTGCGCGGCGCTGGCGTCGATATCGTTACGTTGGGCCAATACTTACGCCCGACTCCGAAGCACGCCGCGGTCGATCGCTACGTCCCGCCAGCTACGTTCGATCACTACGCTGAAGTCGCGCGCGGTTTGGGCTTCGCATTTGCTGCGTCGGGGCCGCTAGTGCGTTCGAGCTATCACGCAGCCGAAGGTTTTGTTGCCGCCCGCTTGCGCCCCGATGCGCCAGCGTTGCCCCCTCGGGAGATCACGCCTTCTCAGGCCGCTGGGCCAATGGACCCGGAGTTGATCAGTCCGAGCTCGCTCGTGCGCCGCTCCAAGTTAGCTCTCGAGGGTGGCGGCTAGCCGCCCGAGGCTCGCTACCCACGCGGAAAAGCTGCGGTTCTGCGCTCAAGTCTCCCGCGTTCTGAGGTATTAGTGGACGCGGCCCTCACGCGGAGGAAAATGCCCGCTCTGGACTCGAGTCTCATCACCAAGGTCGTCCGCCAGCTCAGCTTGCCCCCTGCGTACGCTGAGAGTGGGGTGCGCGGCTCGATTCTCACCGCGGCCGCCACGTCTTACGGCTTTCGCGCAGACGTCGATGAGCTGACCCAGCCGACGGGGTTCGACCCCGAAGCCGCCCAGCTGTTCGAGGCGTTGGTAGAAAGCGCATTTTTGGTCGCCAACGCGGATGGTCAATTCGACGAGGCGGAGCAGACTGCGTTTCAGCACGTCGTGTTAGCCGCTTGCGGCGGCTTCGTCGTGGAGCGTCAGGTGCGCGCGTTGCTCTCCGACTTGCAAGATTTGCTCGTCGAGGACGGCATCGACAAGCGTATCGACATGGTGGCGCGCGCGGTGACCAAGCCCGACCACGCGCGCGAAGTGTTGCGCGTTGCGGCACTGCTCGCGGAAGTCTCTGGCGGCGTCAGCGACGTCGAACGTGCGGTGATGGCGCGCCTTGCCGAGCGCCTGGGCTTGCCCGAAGCGCAGCTCGACCAGGCTGTTCGCGAAGCCAAATCTGCGCTCGCGCGATGAAAATCGTCTGCGTAGGATTCTACGCGCAATATGCGAATCCCGGCCGCCGTCGAGCGTGCTGCGAGGAAAGATTCATGATGCATTTTCCGTGAATCTTTCGAACATGTGGAAGATTCTGCGCGTCGCTCAGATTCCGAATACAAGACGAAGGCGCACTTCGCGGTGACGCGCATCATCACGAACGCGGAGCTTTTTCGCCGATCTGTTTGCTCCGGCGTGGCAGCATAGGCCGCCCCCGTCGGAGGAGCCCCGAACCAAAACGATGACCCCGGCTACACGACAACGCCAAGAACCAACCGATGACGTCGTGCGCGTGTTGCGCGACGACCTATCGCTGGACCCGCTGTACGACCCCGGGCTGCCACCGGCCGAAGTCATGCAGCTCTACCGCCACATGGTTACCACGCGCTTACTCGACGAGCGCCTGGTGGCGCTGCAGCGCCAGGGCCGCATCGGCTTTCACGTAGGCTCGCTCGGCGAAGAGGCAGCCATCTTGGGCGCCGCTCACGCCATGCGCAAAAGCGACTGGCTGTTCCCGTGTTACCGCGAGTTCGGCGCTGCGCTGATGCGTGGCCTCGAGCTGCAAGTGTTCGTGCACAACATGTTCGGCAACGCCAAAGACACCGTGCGTGGCCGGCAGATGCCCGATCACTACACCTGTCGTCGCGTCGGCTGGATCTCGATCAGCTCACCGGTGGGCACGCAGATCACACAAGCAACCGGTTTTGCTTGGGGCGCCAAAATTCAAAAGCAAGACTTGGCCACGCTCGTCTACTTCGGCGACGGCGCGACCAGCTCGAGTGACTTCCACAGCGGGATGAACTTCGCTGGTGTCTTCAAGGTGCCGACCATCTTCTTCTGCCGCAACAATGGCTGGGCCATCAGCGTGCCGACGCAGCGGCAAACGGCGAGCAGAACCCTAGCGGAAAAAGGCGCGGCGTACGGCGTGCCCTTCGTGCGTGTGGACGGCAACGATCTGTTTGCGGTGGTGTCGGTCGTTCGGCGCGCGCTCGAGCGTGGTGTGCGCGGGGAAGGGCCAACCCTGATCGAAGCCATCACGTATCGCATGGGCGGTCACTCCACTAGCGACGATCCGGGCCGCTATCGCGGCAGCGAGGCGCTCGAGCCGTGGACGTCGCGCGATCCACTCGGTCGTGTACGGGCGTACCTCGAGAAGCACAACCAGTGGGACGGCACGGCGGAAGAACGCCTCATTGCCGAAGTTGATCAGCGCTTTCGCGAAGCCGTTGCCACTGCGGAGCGCACGCCGGCTCCGCCGCTCGAGTCCATGTTCGAAGACGTGTATGAACGACCGCCGTGGCACTTGCAGGAACAACGCGCGGAGCTTTTGGCCGGGCCTCGCGCACCCGGCGCGCACGGCTGAGCAACTGTTTCGGACGGATTTGAAGACATGCCGCAGATGAATATGGTTCAGGCCATCAATGACGCGCTTGCCACGGCGATGCGTGGCAACGAGCGTGTGGTCGTGATGGGCGAAGACGTCGGCAAGGTGGGAGGCGTGTTCCGCGTCACCGCGGGCCTCTTCGATGAGTTCGGCGACGAGCGCGTCATCGACACGCCACTGAGTGAAAACGGCATCGTGGGCACCGCGGTAGGCATGGCGCTCTACGGCCTCGTGCCTGTGGTCGAGATTCAGTTCGCCGACTTCATTTGGCCGGCGTACGACCAAATCGTCAACGAGATGGCCAAGTTTCGTTACCGTTCCGGCGGCGAATACCCAGCCAAAGTCGTGATTCGCACGCCCGTCGGAGGAGGCATTCGCGGCGGCCATTATCATTCGCAGCATCCGGAAGCGGCTTTCATCCATGTTTCGGGCTTGAAGGTGGTGTGCCCATCGAACCCGCACGACGCCAAAGGGCTCCTTTTGGCCTCCATCGCCGATCCTGACCCGGTGATTTTCTTCGAACCGAAGCGCGTGTACCGCGCCGCCAAGGGTGAGGTGCCGCAGGGCGCGTATACGGTGCCGCTCGAAACTGCGGCAATCGTTCGCCCCGGGCGCCACGTCACCGTGCTCGCCTACGGCGCCATGTTGTACGAAGCGCTCGACGCCGCCGCCAAGGCCGCCCTGAAAGGCGTGGAAGCCGAGGTCATCGACCTACGCACCCTGTGGCCCGTCGACATTGCGACGATTGTCGAAAGCGTGAAGCGCACCGGCCGGCTCGTCGTGGTGCACGAAGCTCCGAAAACCTGCGGTTTCGGGGCCGAGCTGATGAGCCTCGTCGTCGAGCGCGCCTTCTACCATCTCGAAGCACCGCCCGTGCGGGTCACCGGTTTTGACACGCCGTTCCCGTACACGCTCGAGATGGAGTATATGCCGCTCTCGCACCGTATCCTGCCAACCCTGCTCGAGACGGCCAAAGCGTAGGTCCGCGTCCCCAATCCTTGAGAGTGAATCATGTCGAAGTTCGAGTTCAAGCTCCCCGACATCGGTGAAGGCGTTACCGAAGGCGAAATCGTCAACTGGCTCGTGAACGACGGTGACTCGCTCACCGAAAATCAAGACATGGTCGAGGTGATGACGGACAAGGCTACCGTCACCATCGGCGCGCCCAAGGCGGGCAAGGTCCTCGAAAAGCGCTTCAAAGTGGGCGACACCGTGCCCGTTGGTGAGGTGCTGGTTGTCTTGGAGTTGGGGGGTGAGGGCGCATCGCCAGGCGCCGCACCAGCAGCTTCACCCGCCGCTCCGGCGCCAGCTCCCGCTGCACCGGCTGCGCACGCCGCGCCTGCCTCTGGATCCGCGTCAGCACAATCGAACGGCACCGTTGCCAGCGCCGTTGGCGACATTCGCGAAACCCTGCCCGGCATGGGCGCCGTGCAAGCTCCTGCCGCTCGCTCCGACTACTATGCGGAGAAGCCTGCGGCTGCGCCTGCAACGCGCAAGCTCGCGCGTGAGCTCGGCGTGGATCTGCGCACGGTCGAACCGAGCGGCAGCGCTGGGCGAGTGACTCGCGAAGACGTCGAGCGCGCAGCTCGCCCCGCCGCGAAGGCTCCGGCTCCAACTGCGCCGGCAGCAGCGCCCGCGCCCGTGCCGATCGAAGCGCCGCGACCCGTTGCGCGCGCAGAAGACGAGCGCGTTCCCGTGCGCGGCTTGCGCAAGCGCATTTGGGAGACCATGTCGCGCTCCAAGCGCTCCGCCGCTCACTTCAACTACATCGACGAGTGCGACGTCGGCGAGCTCATCAAGTTGAAGGATCGCGTCAAGCCACACGCCGACCGCGCCGGCGTGAAGCTCACCTTCCTGCCATTCATCGTGAAGGCAGTAGTTGCTGCGTTGAAGAAGCATCCGCGCTTGAACGCCGTGGTCGACGAGGCCGAGCACGAGCTCGTTGTGCGCAAGCACTACGACATCGGTATTGCGGTCGCGACCGACGCTGGGCTCATGGTGGCTGCGTTGCGCGAAGCCGATCGCCTCAGCATCGTCGAGATCGCACGTGAGCTCGAGCGCCTCTCCGGTCTTGCCAAGAGCGGCAAGATTCAGAAGGAAGATCTGGGCGGCACCTCATTCACGATTAGCTCGCTCGGCAAGCTGGGAGGGCTCTTGGCTCCGCCCATCATCAACCACCCCGAGGTCGGCATCATGGGTGTTCACGCCATCAAGCGGAAACCGGTGGTGCGCGGCGACGAAATCGTGATCGGCGACGTGATGCTTCTGAGCTTCTCTTTCGACCACCGCATCATCGATGGCGATGTGGGCGCTGTTTTCGCTCAGGAAATCATTTCGTATCTCGAGAATCCGGACCGGCTCCTCGTTGAGATGAGTTGAGTCAAATCGAGACAACTGCGGCGGTCGCGGGCCCCACCCGAGCTTGCTTGGGTGGGCTGAGACGCGGGCAGGCGGCCGCAATTGGTACTCACCTTTGCTGCGCGCGGTGCACAGACTCCTACATTGGCGCACATTGAATCGTGCTGCTGAGTTGCTGGAGCTTTTGCTCGCCCTTCAGCGCGCGAAGCGAACGTGGTAGCGAACGAGATGAAAGCGCTTGCCGAACCAGCGCGCGGGTTCGGACTGGCGTTCTCGCCTGCGGTGACCGAACGGAGTACTCTTTCCTCGGATCAGCATGCTCGGAATGGGTGGATCGACCCTTGGCTTCTCACTTTTGCTCGGACTCAGCCTTGGCCTGTGTGTCACGCGTCCAGCCCTGTCCGCGTCTCAACCGACTCCGACACAAATTCGCCAAGCTGCCGAAGCATTCGATCGCGGCCGTGAGGCCTACAAGAACGAGGACTACGTGAGCGCCGCTGAACAGTTTGAGCGCGCCGATGCACAAGCAGGTAGTCCAACGGCGCTCGAGTACGCGATTCGCTCGCGTGATCGCGCCTCCCAGCTCGACCGCGCTGCGACCCTGGCGGCTCTCGTCGGTAAACGTTATCCGGACAATGCCGCGCTCGTGAAGCTCGCGAACGATGTTCAGGAGCGAGCTCGGGGCAGCCTCTACGAGCTTTCCGTGCAGTGTGGAGATCCGTGTGACCTCGCGGTCGATGACAAGATCGTCCCCGGCGAGCCCGATCTCACTCGCACGATCTTTTTGCCAGCGGGGCGTCACAGCGTGCGTGCGGGTTTCGGCAACGAGACCGGTGGCTCCGAAGAGATCCAAGCGACCTCCGGGGGCAAGGGCCGTGTCTCTTTCGATGCGCCTGCACCAGCGGTCGCACCAACTCCTGAGGCGTCCACTCCGACTGCTCCGCCGCCCGTAGACAAGGGGGACCAAAAGAAGGAGCGCTCAGGCTGGTCTCCAACGGTGTTCTGGATCGGCGCTGGGCTGACTGGAGCGATCGGAATTGCCACCACTTGGAGCGGCATCGACACACTCAATAATCCCGGGAAGGACAAAATTCGGGATAACTGCATGCCGCAGGATACGAGCTGTTCCTATTATCAAGAGGGGTTGGCCAATCAGCGCCGCACCAATATTTTGCTCGGTGCTACCGCGGCCGTAGGCGTGACCACCATTTTGATCGGAGTGCTCGCCACCGACTGGGGCGGCAGCAACGCCGCGCCCGAACCGGATAAGCCCGAGGACGAATATGCCGTCACACTGAGCAAGGCGCGCGCGCGGCGTGCGCGCATGGCGACGCGGGTGCGACCTTGGATGGCGCTTGGCAACGGCGCGTTGCTAGGCGCCGAGGGAAGGTTCTAAGTCGCGTGGTAGCCGCCAAGCTCTTCGACCCAGGCGCTGGGCGTCAGCGCGTCGATCGCTATGAGCTGTTGGGCGAAATTGCGTCTGGCGGTATGGCGACGGTGTACTTGGCGCGCCTCACCGGCGTCGGAGGCTTCCAGCGCTTCGTAGCAATGAAGCGCCTGCATCCGCATCTCGCGAACGAAAAAGAGTTCGTGGAGATGTTTTTGGACGAAGCGCGGCTAGCAGCGGGCATACATCATCCAAACGTCGTTCCCATCCTCGAAGTGGGAGCGAGCCCGGTCGGGTACTACTTGGTGATGGAGTACGTCGAGGGCGACACCCTGGCGCGACTCCTGGCGCGCGCGGCGAGCCGCGGCAAGCGAATCCCACCGCCGATCGTCATTCGCATTGCGCTCGACATGCTCGCAGGGCTGCACGCCGCACACGAGCTGCGTGACGATCGCGGTCAGCCCATCAACTTGGTGCACCGCGACGTGTCGCCGCAGAACGTGCTGGTGGGGGCGGACGGCATTTCTCGCATTACAGATTTTGGTGTCGCGCGCGCTGCGAGTCGCTTGTCCGCGACGCGCGTAGGTCAGCTCAAAGGCAAAATTGCCTACATGGCGCCGGAGCAAGCGCAAGGTGATGAACGCCTGGATCGGCGCGCCGATGTGTTCTCGGCGGGCATCGTATTGTGGGAGGCGCTCACCGCGAAGCGGCTGTTCAAGGCCGACAACGAAGCGGCCACGCTCTCGCGCATCATGAGTGAACCAGTGCCGAACCTCGCGCGGATTGCGCCGCACGTCGGCAGCGAAGTGAGCGAGGTCGTGATGCGCGCGCTCGATCGCGATCGCGAGCGTCGTTTCACGAGCTGTGCTCAGTTTGCCGACGCGCTGGAAGCCAGCGCGCAAGCGCGAGTCAAAGTTGCGAGTCCTCGAGAGCTCGCGGCGTACGTGCAGGAGGTGATGGGGGAGGAGGTAGCGCGCCAGCGTGATGCTGTGCGCACCTGGCTCGCTCGCACCGAGGCGTTGCCGCCCGACACGAACTCGGGCTTCACGATGGCGGCGAGCCCGTCTTCGAGTGTGTCGGCAGCGGCGATGAGCTTGCCCGATGGCTCCAGCCTCGCGTCGCATCCCACTCTGGTCGAAGGACCGCGCCGTTCGAAGGCTCCAGTTGCCATGCTCTTTTTGGTGCTTCTGCTCGGTGGCGGTGCCGGTGGCTACTATGGCGTGCGCGTTCTGCGTCACGATGACGAGCCCCCTCCGGTCGCCGCCACACGGCCGCCGGCCGAAGCACCCGCGAAACCAGAGGTAACTGCCGCTCCTCCGGCGCCGGAGCCAGCGCCTGTCGCAACGCCGCCTGAGCCGCCAGCGGCCGCAACGACCGCCAAGCCGGTCGCACCGCCCGTGCCGCACACCGGCCAATCCGGAGGATCCCAGCCGGCTTCGGTACGGCCCAAGAAAAAGAAGCCGGTCGAAGAGGCGGTACCCGTAAACCCCTATCGCTGAGCCTTTGCTGCGGGGCGAAAGCGTGACGGCCGTCACGCGGCCACGAGGGCGCCATTTGACATGACGCGGCGCCACTGCTAACTCTCCCGCGCTCAACACTGGGCCCGCGGATGTAACTTGAATCATTTCGCGCGGTTACGGGGTTAGCGTGAGCCCTGAGGAAGCAGTCTTGACGAGTCGAAGCGGAGTCCAATCGCCGGTGAGTCGCATATCGATCTTCACCGGCAACGCGAATCCCGAGCTCGCTCAGGAGATCGCTCAGGTGCTCGGTACGGCGCTCGGTCAGGCGCGCGTCTCACGTTTCAGCGACGGCGAGACGTTCTGTGAAATCCGCGAAAATGTTCGCGGGCTGGACACCTACGTGATTCAGCCGACCTCATCGCCAGTCAACGACAACTTGATGGAGCTGCTCATCATGTGCGACGCCCTGCGTCGCGCTTCGGCAGCGGGCATCACGGCGGTGATTCCGTACTACGGCTACGCACGTCAGGATCGGAAGGTCGCCCCGCGCACGCCGATCACGTCCAAGTTGGTTGCTGATTTGCTGGTTGCTGCGGGGGTCACGCGCGTGCTGTGCGTCGATTTGCACGCGGGGCAGATTCAGGGCTTTTTCAACATCCCGTTCGACCACTTGTATGCGCTGCCCGTCTTCCTGGAGGACTACCTGCAGCAGCGCTTCAGCGCCGAGACCGTATTCGTCTCTCCGGATGCTGGCGGCGTGGAGCGTGCCCGCGCTTACTCGAAGCGCCTCGGCGCGACGCTCGCCATTATCGACAAGCGCCGCGATCGCCCGAACGTGAGTGAGGTGATGCACCTCATCGGTGACGTGCGGGGGCGCGATTGCATCATCGTCGATGACATGATCGACACCGCTGGAACCCTGTGCAACGCCGCGCGCGCAGCCATGGACTACGGCGCGCGCCGCGTGGTCGCTTGCGCCACCCACGGGGTGCTGAGCGGCCCGGCGGTACAGCGCATCGAGCAGTCGCCGCTCGAGGAAGTCGTCGTAACCAACTCATTCCCGCTGTCCGAGGAAGCTCGGGCATGTAAAAAGATCCGGGTGTTGTCGATCGGGCGCCTGCTCGGTGAGGCTATTCGGCGCATCCACAACAGCGATTCGGTCAGCTCTTTGTTCGTGTGAGCGCCGCGTAGAGGTCAGGAGAAACGCACCATGCAGATCATCAAGATCAATGCCACCCGCCGTGAATCGAACGGCAAAGGCGGCGCTCGCCGCGTACGCGGCACCGGAAAGATTCCGGCGGTCGCCTACGGCAAGGAGCTCAAGGCCGAGGCACTTTCGATCGCGCCGGCGGAGCTCGGCCGCGTGCTCGCCAGCGAACACGGCAGGAACACCGTGCTCGAGCTCGATGTGGAGGGTGGTGCGAAGATCACCGCGCTCTTGCGCGAGTACCAGCATCACCCCGTCACGCGCGAGTACCTGCACGCGGACTTCCAGCAGATTCATCTCGACAAAGAGGTGGACGTGGACGTCACGCTGGAAGTCACCGGCAAGGCCGCGGGCGTCGTACTCGGCGGTACGCTGCGTCAGGTGTTCCGCAAGCTGCCGATCCGCTGCTTGCCCGAGAAGATTCCGGTGAAGATCTCGCACGACGTGACCGCGCTCGGTCTCGATGGCCACGTCGCAACGCGCGATCTCGCGTTGCCCGAAGGCGTGAAGGTTCGCCTCGCTCCGGAGCGCACGCTGGTCGCGATCGTGAAGGAGAAGCAGGCGCCGGAAGAAGAGGCGGCCGCTGCTCCCGCCGCCGCTGCTGCTGCACCCGCTGCGGCTGGCAAAGCCGACGCCGCCAAGGCTCCGGCCAAGGCGCCCGAGAAGAAGTGATGCTGGTCGTGGGCCTGGGCAATCCGGGCCCGCGTTACGCGGAGACTCGCCACAACGCGGGCTTCCAGGTGATCGATCGGCTCGCAGAGCGCGCCGGTGGCGTCAATTTTCGCGAGAAGTTCCACGGTCACTTTGCACAGGTGACCGTGGACGGCGCATCGCTGTCGTTGCTGAAGCCGCTCACCTTCATGAACGACAGTGGCCGCAGCGTGCAGCCTGCGCTGCAGCACTTCAAGCTGCCGCTCGATGAGCTCTTGGTGGTGCACGACGAGATCGATCTGCCGTTCGCGGAAGTGCGATTGAAGCAGGGTGGCGGCGACGCTGGAAATCGCGGCATCCGTTCGATTTCTGCGAGCATCGGCCCGAACTACACGCGCCTGCGCGTCGGAATTGGTCGCCCGCCCCCCGACTTCCGGGGTGACGTCGCGGATTTTGTGCTACAAGCGTTCTCCCTCGCGGAACGGGACGAGATGCATGCCGCAATCGACCGAGCCGCGGACGCGGTGGTGCTCGTGGCCACGCGGGGAATTTCGGTCGCAATGAATGCGACCAATCAGCGCAAATCGCGCTGAGCTCCTTGCTCCCGATTCACTTCGGGGGCCCAAGTCCGAGAGGAGATTACATGGCAGAAGCAACGGTCGCGGCGCCCCATCGGGCACGCGAATACGAAACCATCTATGTTTTGAAGCCTGACGTCGCGCGCGAAGGGCAAGAGCGCATCGCGACGCGCATCGGCGAGGTCGTAACACGTGAGCACGGCAAGCTCACCGGCCTCGAGAACTGGGGTCGCCGGCAGCTCGCGTACACCGTGAAGAAGTACCGCCGCGGCGTGTACGTCTACGTGAAGTACCTGGGCGGCGGCGCGCTGGTGACGGAGCTCGAGCGCAACCTGCGCATGCTCGACGACGTGCTCAAGTTCCAGACCGTGCAGATTGGGGTCGACGTCGATCTCGGCACCGTCGAGGTCGCGCCGGAGAACATTCAGTTCGAGTCTGTCGAGCCGGCCACGCCCGAAGAGTTGGCCGAGCCGATTGAGCGCTTGCTCGGTCTCGAGCAACATCCGGAGCGCGAGCGCCCATCCGATCTGGATGACGTCGAAGAGGACTACGAGGCCGCGGCCGAAGCGGCCAAGGTCGCAGACGGTGGAGAGCAGTCATGAAAGAGATGAGCCGAACAGACCGCACCAGCGATCGGCCCGACGCGCGCGGCGGCGACAAGGACGCAGCGGGCAACGCTTTCCGTCGCGTTCGTCGCCGTGGTTGCGCGTATTGCTCCGACGACGCAGCGCCGATTGACTACAAGGATCCGCAGAGCCTCAAGTACTTCGTCACCGAGCGCGGCAAGATCGTGCCGCGTCGCATCTCTGGCACCTGTGCGAAGCATCAGCGCAGCATCACCTTGGCGGTCAAGCGCGCGCGCAACATCGCGCTCTTGCCGTTCACGTCGAACGATTGAGGAGGCTCCCATGGCAACGAACGTCAAGGTTCTGTTGAAGGGCGACGTCGAAAACCTGGGCACAGGTGGTGAGGTCGTAAAGGTGCGCGCGGGTTTTGCGCGTAACTTCCTCTTGCCGCGCGGTCTCGCGTTGCCCGCCACCAGCGGCAACCTCACGCGAGTCGAAGAGCTGAAGCGCGCAGCGGCTCAGCGCGCCAAGGCCGAGCGCGAGCAAGCCGAAGATCTCGCCAAGAAGCTGTCGGCACTGTCACTGAAGGTGACGCGCGCTGTCGGCGACGAAGGCAAGATGTACGGCTCGGTTACGTCGAAAGACGTGGCCGACGCTGCAGCACAAGCTGGCGTCGCGCTGGATCGCAAGCGCATCGTGTTGCCCGAGCCGATCAAGCAGCTCGGCAGCTTCGATGTGCCGGTCAAGCTTCATCACGACGTAAGCGCGACGATCAAGGTCGAAGTCGCGAAATCGTGATCCCTGTCGTGAAGACGCAAAGGGCTGACAGCCGACGCGTTTTCTGATAGTCGATTGAGAGCTGGGTCGGCACTGCCGCCCTTGAGACGCCCCGGAGGTCACTGGCTTCCGGGGCGCCTTGCATTTGGGAGCCTGTTGACAAGTTATGGATGGGTTCGGGACACCTCGTGGGGTTTGCGTGCATTCATTTTCTGGTCTGACGAGGGCGCCTCGCCGCGTGCGGCAGCGCTCGGCTTCGAGCCGGGTTCAGGCGGGCTCGACAGTAAATGTGCAACACAAGCTAGGATCGTTGCTGTCCTACCTGGGGAGTGATCTTTGCTTTCTGCCAAGGAAATTGAGGCAAAGTAGCCGTGGGTCGCGCGTCGCTCGCGCTCGCCCGGAGGTCCGATGAGTTACGGCCAGCACGCGAACCGAGGAGCTCCGCAGGAGATGCAGCTCCAGCCCTCAGCAGGGCGCGTCCCTCCGAACGACCTCGATGCCGAAGCGGCCGTGCTGAGCGCGGTGCTGCTCGACTCGAATGCGTTCGATCAGGTGCAGGAAACGCTGCAGGCGGAGCATTTCTATGCAGACGCGAATCGCCGCATTTTCGAGGCGGTGGTGGATCTGCAGAATTCAGGGCGACCGGTCGACATCGTTTCGGTCGCTGGTTACCTGCGCGATCGGAATCGGCTCGAGCAGATTGGTGGCACGCCGTACCTGGCTCAGCTCTCCGACGCGACTCCGGCGGTCGCGCACGTTGCAGCTCACGCGCAAGCGGTGCGCGAGAAGTGGCGCTTGCGTCAGCTAATTGCGACGTGCCAGCGCTTCGCGGCGGAGGGTTACGCGACCCCGCCCGATGTGCAGAAGTTCATCGACTCGGCTGAGCAAGCCGTGTTCGACATCGCGCGTACGCCCGAAGGCACTACGGTCGAGCCAGTGCGCGACGCCGTGGTGCGCGCCTTCAAGATCTTGGAAGAGGCAGAGCGGCGTGGCGGCGGCGTCACCGGTATTCCAACCGGGTTTACGCGCTTCGACCGCCAATGCTCAGGGTTGCACGCGGGCGATCTCTACATCGTGGCGGCGCGCCCCGGCATGGGCAAGACGTCTTTCGTGCTGAACCTCGCGCTCAACGTGGCGGCGACGAAAGCGCAAAAAAGTCGCTCGAACGGTGAAGATTACTTCGAGCCCGAAGTGGAAGAGCTCGGTTACGGTGTCTTGTTCTGCTCTTTGGAAATGCCGAAGGAGCAGCTCGCCGCGCGTCTCCTCGCGTCCGAAGCGCAAGTCGACATGTCCAAGATTCGCAGCGGCAGCATGACGCGCGAAGATTGGAGTCGCCTGACCGAAGCTGCGTCGCGCTTGGCGCGCTTGCCGCTGTGGCTCGACGATACACCGGCGCTCACCTTGCTCGATCTACGCGCGAAGATCCGGCGCCTGCAGGCCGAAGTCTCGCGCGGTGAAAGCTCAACCAAGGCGCAAGGTCTGGGTCTCGTCGTGATCGACTATTTGCAGCTAATGCAAGGCCGCAAAGACGCCGGCAGCCGCGAACAAGAGATCAGCGAACTTTCGCGAGGGCTCAAGCAGCTGGCGAAAGAGATGCGCTTACCCGTGATCGCCCTCAGCCAGCTGAATCGCGCTGTCGAAACGCGCACCACCAAAGACAAGCGCCCGCAGCTCAGCGACTTGCGCGAAAGCGGCGCCATCGAGCAGGACGCCGACTGCATCATCTTCATCTACCGCGACGAGTACTACTTCAAAGACAGCGAGGCCAAAGGCGTCGCCGAGATCATCGTCGCCAAGCAGCGTAACGGTCCTACCGGTACGGTGCTCACCAAGTTCACTTCCGAGTTCACCCGTTTCGACAACCTCGAAGCCGAGGAGTTCGAAGTGGATCAATTCGACGACTTCGCCGGCGCTGGCTAGCGGCGCCAGACGAGAGATTGCGAACGATGGAACTTTCCGAGGCGTTGTCTCGCGTCCTTCACGAACACGAGCTGCTGTTCGGCGCTGCCATCGACGCGACTGGAGCGATCATCGCGCGTGCCGGTGACCCCACGCTACTCAAGTACACCGGTCTCGTGCCGAGCCTGCTGGGACCTCGCGGCGCAGCGAAGTCCACGTTCGACAGTCTCTCGAGGGTGCCGCTTCCTCAAATGTTCAGTCAATCGGAGGACTTTGCCATCGTCGATAAGCCGTCCCGCAACTTGGCGATCCTTGTGTGTGGAACCAGCGATCGTTCTGCAGTCGAGCGCGCGGTCCTTGCTGAGGAGGTCGGCAAAACGATCCGGAAGGTGTTTGCGAGCGTAGGTCGCGCTGGCACGAGACGTTGATGTCGCATGTGACTAGCAATGTGAGAGCGGTTGAAGGCGAGTGGGCGAAGCCGGGGGCGCGCTCGCTAGTGACGTGAGAGCGGTGGAGTGCTCCTCGAGCGCGTGTGCACTCGAGAGTCACGGCCGGGGTCACAAGGCCGTGAAGGGTTGAGCGGCCGTCGAGTGTGCGACCCGCGTGGGCGGGCGGGGCGCAAGTGTGAACCTGCGAGGCAGCCAAAATTCAGGGACGAGGATCGACTGAACGCTGCTGCGTACTGAGTTCAGACGCTAGCGCGCGAGGTGCTGCGAACGCGTGGGCGATTCAGATGCCGAGGCGTTCGGCGACGGCTTGCATGAGAGCGTCGAGGCCGTTGTGGCTGACGGCGCTGACGAGGTGGAGGTCGACGCCAATTTCGCTGAAGGCGGTTTTGAGGGCGGGGTAGGCTTCGCGCACGTCGGGAAGGTCGGCTTTGCTGAGAGCAACGACTTCGGGGAAGCGAAGGAGGTCGGGTTTGAAGGCGCCGAGTTCTTTGCGGAGAGCGCGATAGTCTTCGATTGGGGAGCGGTCGGGTTCGTCGGTGACAGTGACGAGGTGGAGGAGGACGCGTGTGCGCTCGAGGTGGCGAAGGAAACGGATGCCGAGGCCGAGGCCTTCGCTGGCGCCGGGGATGAGGCCGGGGATGTCGGCAAGGACGAAGCTGCGGCCCATGCCACGGCGTGGATCGCCGAGGCTGACGACGCCGAGGTGAGGCTCGAGGGTGGTGAAGGGATAGTCGGCGACTTTGGGATGCGCGCGGCTGACGGCGCTGATCATCGTGCTTTTGCCGACGTTGGGGAAGCCGAGCAGGCCGACGTCGGCCATGACTTTGAGCTCGAGGCGGAGCTCGCGTTTTTCGCCGGGTTCACCGCGTTCGGCGCGGCGGGGAGCGCGATCGACGGGAGTTGCGAAGTGGATGTTGCCGCGGCCGCCTTTGCCGCCGACTGCAACGACTGCGCGATCGCCGGGGAGGACGAGCTCGCAGATGGTTTCGCCCGTTTCGCGATTGATGACGGTGGTGCCGACGGGGACGCGCACTTCGGTGTCTTTGCCGGCGCGGCCGTAGCAGTCTTTGCCGCCGCCGTTGACGCCGTGTTCGGCTTTTACCGCGCGTTGGTGGACGAGGTCGTAGAGGGTGCCGAGACCGGAATCCGCGACGAGGATGACGTCGCCGCCTTTTCCGCCGTCGCCGCCGGCAGGACCGCCGAAGGGAACGTATTTTTCACGGCGAAAGGCGATTGCGCCGTTGCCGCCGTTGCCCGCTTCGACGCGGATGTCGCACTCATCGATGAAACGCAAGGTCCGTTTTACTCTCCCACGACGAGCGTGTCGTCAAGCCGCGGGGCGTTTTCGAGGCGCGAACGGGCCAGCGGGAGTGTCAGCGGCCGCGTGCGGGGGCAGGGGGGCGAGCTGCGTTGCGTTGGGCGCGCTGGGGTGCCTGCTCGAGGGCTTCGAGGGCGGCGAGCAAGGCGTCGAGGCCGGCGCTGCGTGCGGCGTCTTCCACGAAGACTTCGGGGATGCGCGCCAGGCGAAGCGCGAGGATGCGGCTGCCGAGGTCGACTTCGCGCTCGACGAACGATTCGAACGAGGCGTAGCCCTTGGCGTCGAAGAGCTTGGCTTCGCGAATGTGTTTGAGCAGCGTGCCGGCTTCGAAGAAGCGATCGGGTAGTTGTTTTTTGAGGGCGCGCAGGCGAGTGAGCGCGTCGTGCAGCTCCATGACGCGGGCCTTGATGCTTTCGGCCTGATCCGGGGTGCGTAGGGTGGCGCGGGCGCTGCCAGGGCGCGGTGGTTCGAGGTTGCGAGCGGCAGCTTCGGCGGCGTGTTTGGCAGCGTGGCGAGCAGCCCAGGGCGCGGCGCCGCGGGCGCGCTTGCGAGGCCCGGCGGGTGCAGCCGGAGCAGGCGCTGGGGGGCGCGTCGAGGCGCGGGCGGGCGGCGGCACGCTGCGGCGCGCGGCTGGCGGGTGGGAGCGACGCTCGGGCGCGGGCGGCGCCACGGATCGGCGCGCCGGAGGCGCAATGGAACGGCGCTTTGCGGTGCTCTTGGCCATGTTGAACCCTTCGCGCGGATGGCGCGGCGCGCCCCTCGGGCAGCGCACGTTTTTCTAGCCTAGTATACTCGCCGCCCCCAACCCCAAAATTCCTGCATGACGAGCAGCATGGCCCCAACGCCGACGAATGGAAACGGCCGCGCCGGTTCGAGCCCCTCTGCCGCGCCGCGTTCGCCGCGCATCGCCGTGGTGGTCAATGGCCGTGCCAAGAACGTGACTCGCGAGGTGATTTCCACGCTCGATCAAATCCTGCAGGGCGGCGACTTGTTCGTTTCGCGCAGCTTGGACGATGCGCGCGAGATCTCGAAGACGCTCGTGGCGCGCGCCTACGGCACGGTGCTCACGGGCGGCGGCGACGGCACTTTCACGGTGATGGTTACGGAAGTGGTTCGTGAAGCGCGCCGCTCAGGAAAGCCTTTGCCGCGCTTTGGGCTGTTGAAGCTCGGCACCGGCAATTCGCTCGCGTGGGTGGTTGGCGCACGCGATGTAAAAGGGCGTGAGCTCGGTGCCGATATCCAGCGGCTCTCGGAGCACGCGGGTAGTCGAAGCCTGCGTCTGATCGAGGTGGAAGGGATTATTTCGCCGTTTTGTGGGCTGGGTGCCGACGCACAGGTGCTGACCGATTACACACGCGTAAAAGAGGCGTTGTCGCGCACGCCGCTGAAGCGCATTGCGCCCGGTCCGCTCAGCTACGGAGTTGCTGCCGTGACGCGCTCTTTGCCGCAGCAGCTCTTCGGCAAGATGCCACATTGCCGCATCATCAACCGCGGCGGGCCCGCGTTGCGTTTGGGGCCGAAGGGCAGCGTGGTCGGACGACCCATCGAGCTTGGGGAGGTGGTCTACGAAGGGCCGATCCGGTTGGCGGCGCTTTCGACGATTCCGTACTACGGCTACGGCTTTCGCATGTTTCCGTATGCGGAGGAGCGCCCCGATCGCATGCACCTGCGCGCGACGACGATTTCGCCGCTCTCGTTCGTGGCGCACTTCGCCGATGTTTGGCGGGGTCGCTTCGAAGATCCCAATTCGGTGTTCGACTATCTGGTGGAAGACGTCGAGATTCACGTCGATCCTGCGACTGCGTTCCAAATTGGTGGAGATTTGCAGGGGGAGCGCGAGGAGTTGCGTGTCGGCCTGTGTCCCGATCCGATCGAGCTCGTGGACTTGTATGCGCCGCCGAGCGTCGATGCGTAGGCGCTTTTCGACGAGCCTTTGCGTGCTGGCGCTGGCTGGTTTGGCTGCGTCTGCGCGCGCCGACGAACGCGAGCTGGATGCGAAGCTCGAGTGTGAACCGGCGGCCGGAGCCGGACGTATTCGCTGTGCGTTGAAGGTGACGGCACCAGCCGGTGCGCGGCTCGCTTGGGTGGACGCGCTGATCGTGAAGACGCCGCCTTTCGCGCGCGCACTGCGAACGCGTATTTCGCACCAAGCTGCCGCGAATCAGTCGCAAGCGGAGCTGTTGTTGGGATTGGTGGCGAGTGGTGAAGGCAACGGTGAGCTCGCCGTGCGGGCGCGCGCGGTGGTGTGCCCGCTAGATGAGAAGGTGGGCCGCTGCCGAGCGCGGAGCCGTTTGGAGACTTTGGCTCTGAAGGTGGGCGCTTCGCCGCCGGCTCCGTGAGCGATCCGCCGGCTGTGTGAGCGCTCGGCCAGCTGCGTGAGCGATCCGCCGGCTGTGTGAGCGATCCGCCGGCTGTGTGAGCGCTCGGCCAGCTGCGTGAGGCACTTGCGGGTTCAGTCCGCGCTTGCGCGCCGAAACTTGGCCAGTCCGGGCGGCCGCTGTTAGGAAACCAGCGATGAACTTGCCTGGTCGACTCCGCTCGACGACCCTCGGGGACTTGTTCGGGCAGCTGCATCGCGCGCGCGCCGACGGAATTCTGGAGCTGGTCGAAGCTACGGGAGCGGGAGCAGGGCGGGCGCATCGTGTCTTCTTTGCTGGGGGATTGGTCGACGATGTGCAGACCAGTTTGCCCGCGCCGCGGCTCGGTGAGTTGCTGTCGCGCGACGGCGTCGTGCCGCGCGAAGCGTTGGGTCGGCTGACGCGCCGCCTGATCGCGGAGCCCAGTCGTCGCGCCGGTGAGATTCTGGTCGAGGAGAAGCTGGCGAGCGGCGATGACATCGTCTCCGGATTGCGTCAGCAGTTGCGCTTGCGTCTGGAGGCGCTGTTTCGCCTTTCAGAAGCGCTGATTCGCTTTCATGTGCGCTCGCCGCGTGACGCAAAGCAGCCGCGGCCTGCCGCCTTGGAGCCGAAGGAGTTTCTGCACGATCGTCCGCGCGCACGGCGTTCACGCAGTGAGCGCAACGAGAACGCAGAAGCTTACCGCGCGCTCGGGCTCGGGCCGGGCGCCGACGATGACGCCGTGCAACGCGCTTTCCGGCGCCTCGCGCGCGATGTGCATCCCGATCGACATCCGGACGCGTCTCCAGAGGAGCGCGCGCGTCTGCTTTCGCGCTTTGCGGAGCTCAGTCAGGCGTATCACGCGTTGACGCGTTGAGCTTCGCGACGACAGCCCGACTTTGGATGCGAGCTGCCGTCGTTTCGGCGCGTTGATTTCAGGCGTGCGGTCGGTCGAAGCTCGGTGCACGCATGCTCGGCGTGCGCGGTCGCCCGTGGAGTCGAACGGCAATTTCGCGCACCAGCCCGCGCACATCCTCGAGAGTTTGCTGACGCGTGAGCATCATGCGGATGCCGGCGCGCCCGCGTGGCACTGCTGGACAGATTGCGGCGTTCACGAAGTAGCCCGCCGCTTGCAGACCCGAAGCCAGCGCGATCGCGCCTTCTTCACTGCCGCTTTCGATGAAGCGGATTGGAGAAGCGCCCAATGCCCGCACACTCAATCCTTCACGCGTAGCTTGAGCGTCGAAGAGCGCCATGCGCGTTTCCACGTCTTGCTGCAGCGCGCTCACTTCCGGAGACAGAAAGATGCGCGCCGAGGCGATGCTGGCGCCGAGCTGCGCAGGCTGCATCGGACCCGAAAAGATCATGGTGCTGCCGCAGCTCGCGACGCTGCGAGCGAGCTCGGCGTTGGGAAACACCAGCGCGGCGCCCGCAGAAGCGCCGGCTTTGGCCCAGCCCAGAGTCACCACCATGCGTTCGTGAATGCCAGTCTTGCCGAGAACGACGCCGGCGCCGTTTCGCCCAGTCCAACCGACGCCGTGCGCGTCGTCCACGTAGGCCCACAACTTCGGATTGCGATTGAGTACGCCGAAGAGTTGAGTTGCATCGACGGTGTCGCCTTGCATGCTGTAGACGCCGTCGCACAGGTAAAAGATGCGCTCGTGTTGGCGGGCGAGCTCGTGGGCGCGCTCCTCCATGCGGTCGAGTCGGTTGTGCGAGACGGGCTCACAATGGATTCCGTCTTGTTGCAGGGTGGGTAGCAGCGTTTGCACGCTGTTGTGCACGTTGACGTCGTACAACACGGCGTCGCGCTCGTTCACCAACACTGGCAGAGCCGCGAGGTGACCGAGCGAGGTGGTCGGCGCGATCACGACCGGTAGGCCTCCGACCATTGCACTCACCACCTCCTGAAACTCTCTATATAGCGGCGCGGAGATATAGGTGCGCGACGAGGAGAATTGCGTGCCGTAGCGCAGCACGGCCTCGCACGCGGCCGCCTTCAGGCGCGTGTCCGTCTCGAGCCCCAGATAGGAACAACTTCCGAAGTTGACCAGTCGACGACCATCGAGAGTGATGCTGCGCCCGTCGAGGCGGTCGTCTTCGGCGATGCGGTGCAGCAGATTCCCGCTTTGGAGCAGGCTGGCTGCTGCTTCAATTACCCGCAGGCGGTCGGACGGGCTGGGTCTCGTGGCGCGATTGGCTTGGGACATGCAGGAACAACTCGCTTTCTGGGGTTGTGCGGGGAGCGAAGTCCAAGTCGAGCCATCGGCTCAGTGCGGTGCCGCTGGGTGCAAGCCTCGACTGGGGTGCGCCGTGCTCCCTAAAGGGCGGCCCCACCACGCAAACGACCGCACGCTATTCGAGTTGCGTCTTCCGCCACCTATCCTCGAGAGTGATGGGAAGATTTTCGCTTCGCGCGCGACCTCGGAGTTGCTTCGCGTCGTGAGGCAATGTCGGGTAGAATGCGCGCTTCGGAACGCCCCGTGTGCGGGCGCTCTGTAGCGCTCGCTCCATTCCCCATGAACGCCGCCACCGCACTCTCATTGGTTACGTCTGCCATCGAGCTCGTATTCGGAGCGTTGGCATTGGCGTTCGCGGCGGCGCCGGGTTGGCGTTATTTCAGGATCTTTGCGCTCGTTGCGTTCAGCGCGGCCATATATGGAGCGGGTGATGCGTGTGTTGCCTACGCGGACAGCGCCGGTTGGCTAATCCCCTGGGTTGGTCGCATCAACGCTGCGGTCGCGTTCCTGCATTGCGCCGCGTGGATCGCTTACGTGCGGCGTCAATACGATGACCCCCTGCGCCGCATCGATCGTGTCTCGATTTGGGTCTTGGTCGGGCTCGCCGCGTTTTCGATGATCCCCTCAGCAGTGATGACCGATCAGGTCGTGACGCAAAGCGTTGCGTGGGCGGGCGTCACCTACCATGTCCCCGTGATTAGCCCGGTAGGCTCCGTTCTGGTGCCCACTTTCCCGTTGGCGCTGATTCTGCCCGTGATCGGGTACGTACGAAAAGCTCGCGAGGGAGCACCTGGTGCGCGCAACCACCTGCTCGGTTTTTCATTTTTCTACGCAACGGTGGTGAACGAGGTGTTCGTCGCGCTGGGCATGCTCGACAACCTCTACTTGGTGGATCTCGGGTTTTTGGCTGCAGTGTTATCGGTCTCGGCCGACTTCACTTATCGCGTGACCGCCGACGCGAGACGGCTGCAAGCGCTTTCCACGGAGCTCTCACGTCAGGTGGAGGAGCGCACGCGTGAACTGGTAGAGACGCGCGACAACTTGGTTCGCGCCGAGCGCTTGGCGGCTCTAGGGCGGTTGAGCGCGAGCGTTGGTCACGAGATTAATAATCCGCTCTCGTACGTGATTGGCAATTTGGAATATGTCTCGCGCGAGCTCACTCACGGGCGCTTGAACGAAGGAGTACAGGAAGCGCTACGCGATGCGGCTAGCGGCGCCGATCGCATCCGTCGCATCGTGCACGAGCTGCGAGCCTTCGTGCGCGGCTCCGATCGCGATCGGCGCGAGCTCGTCGATCTGCCGGAAGTCTTGGAGGCATCAGTGAAGCTCGTTTGGAGTGAGCTTCGCCATCGAGCTCGCCTCGAGCGCGAAATCGTGAACACGCCGAAGCTCCTGGCGGATCCGATTCGTTTGACGCAGGTGTTCGTGAACGTGCTGATGAACGCCGTGCAAGCCATCCCGGAGGAGCGCGCCGGGCGCGATTCGAAGATCACGCTGCGCACTCGCCTGTTGTCGGACAAGCTCTTGGCGGTCGAAATCGAGGATACCGGCGTCGGCATCGCGGAGGCTGATCGTCCGCGTTTGTTCGAGCCGTTCTTCTCCACCAAGCCGCAAGACAAGGGCACCGGGCTTGGTCTGTTCGTGTCGCTCGGCATCGTGAGCTCGCTTGGTGGTCGCATCGACGTGGAAAGCCATCTCGGCCGTGGCACGCTGGTGCGCGTCGTGCTGCCGATCCCCGAAGGCGTGCCGTTGCCAATCGAGCGTGTGTCGTCGATCCCGCCGCCCGCAGTGAAGAATCGTCGCTTGCTGGTGGTCGACGACGATCTCTTGGTGGCTCGCACGTTGGTGCGGCTCCTGAACGAGCACCGAGTGGAAGTGGTGACGAGCGGGCGCGACGCACTGACACGGCTCGCGGACGGAGGCGCCGACTTCGATCTCGTGCTCTGTGATTTGATGATGCCCGACATCACCGGCATGGATGTTTACGAGGAGGTCGAGCGCAAGCACCCGGGCCTTGCGCCACGTTTCGTTTTCATCAGCGGCGGCGGCGTCACCGAGCGCTCTCGCAAGTTCATCGAGTTGCACGCCGAGCGCGTGCTGCCGAAGCCCATCGATAGCTCGCAGCTGCTGCGGCTTCTGGCCAAGCGCAGCGCACGCACCCAAACTCCTGCGGCTTGAGCCATGAAACGTAAACGTTCCACACGAGCGAGCGTCGTGTGCCCGTTCTGCGGCGAAGCCGAAGAGGTCTACGTCGATCTCGGAGGAGGTACACGCCAGGAGTACGTCGAAGACTGCGCCGTGTGTTGTCGTCCGCGCGTCGTGCACGTCGAGCCCGCCGCCGACGGAAGTCCCGGGGACGTCGACGTCTGGCTCGAGCGCGCGGATTAGCCCTACGCCGTCCAGCGCTCGATCACGGCCGGCAGCTCATCGAGGCTGTCGATCAGAACGTCGGGCTTTGCCGCCAGCAAACGCTCGATCGGCTGAATGCCGTCGCGCACACCCACGGTACGAGCGCCCGCACCGCGGCCCGACAGCACATCTTGCGCGCCATCGCCGACCATCACGAGCGCAGCAGCTGGCAACGAGAGCCGTTCCGCGATGTGCTGCACCGGAAGTGGATCCGGCTTGCTGCGCGGCAGATCGTTGCCGGCAAGCACCACGCGAAACGCCTTCCCTACGCCGAGGCCAGCCAGCACGCGCTCGGTCGTGACGCGCGGCTTGTTGGTGCAAATGGCGAGCGGCAGATGCGAAAGCCGTTCGAGAGTAGCTTCTGCGCCTTGGCAGAAGCGCGTGTGAACCAGAGGATGCGCCGAGTAGTACTCTATGAAGCTCGCGTACAGCGCATCCAAGCGTGGATCGTCGTGTGCGATACCAGCCGAGCGAGCCAACAGCGGTCGCGCGCCGTCGCCGACGTAGGTGAGCAAGGTCGGCACCGGCAGGGCAGGGAAGCCGTGCGCGCCGAGCGCGTGCAACGTCGCCGCGGCGATGTCGCCGCGAGAATCGATCAACGTCCCATCGAGGTCGAAAACGATGGCGCGAACCGCGCTCGTCATCCGGCTCCGGAGCTGCGAAACACCGCGCGCCCGACGAAGAACGGCCCCATCTGCTCCATGAACTCGGCGGTTTGCCGAGTCGCGCGCATGGCCTGCACCACGTGCGAAAGCGGGTGCAACGCCGCGCCAACCAGGCCGATCACGAAGTCGTTGTCGTTTTGATCCAGCCCGTGACAAGCCAGCCGCACGTCGTGCGCCAAATCGGACTCACCGTACGCGCGCCCGATGCCGCCGTGTTCGCGCATGATGCCTCCACGCTCCTTGGGGTCGAGCCGTTCGAAGCCACCCTTGCGCCGCAAAGGATACCAAATTGCCCAGGGCCAGGCGGCGTTCAGCACCGTTTCGCGCGGGCGCCGCAGCAGCCAATACTCGAGATCTTGCTCGAAGCCGGTGGAATAGGTGCGGCCCAGCATGCTGAGCGCCGGGCGCGCGATGAGGTCGCGGCAGCCCGCCTCCGCCAAACGCGGCCGCAGCTTCTGCACGAACTCGCCAGGATCCTCCGTGAAGGCTAGCAAAGCAAAGCCGCGCGGGTGATTCACGTCTTCGTACACGACGCCCGGCACCGCGCTAGCTTCGAGCGCCTTGCATAATGCGTCGCGCGCCGCATCGACGGGCTGCTCCGCCCCACACTCGAAGCCGAGCAGCTGCATGAAAAGCCTGCGATCGAGCGTGATCGGTTGGCCGCTTGCGTCATTACCGCGTTCGCGTACGTCCACGGCTTTGGGTTCGTGCCCGCTGGTCATGCGATTTCCGCGACAGGACTAACACATGGCGCGCCCGCTGTCTGGCCCTGGCGCGATTTGAGAAAGCAGGGCCTCGCGGCTTGCCTTCTCGGATTCTTTGATAGACTCGGCCGGCTGTGCCGGAAAGTTCCTATTTCCCTCCCGCTGACCCTGGGTCCTCCGCAGGGGTCTATGCGCTGTCGCACCCGGTGCCCGCCGGAATGCGCGATTTGTTGCCGCCCGAGGCCTGGCGCCACGCGGATCTGGCGCGCCGCATTTTGAAGGCCTTCGAGCTCGCCGGTTACGAGCTCGTGGTCGTGCCGCTGTTCGAGTTCGCCGACGTCGTGGAGCGCGGTCTGGGAGGGCTCGAGTCGCACGAGGTGCTGCGCTTCGTGGAGCCCGAGAGCGGCGCGGTGGTGTCGCTGCGCCCCGACATGACGCCACAGGTGGCTCGCTTGCTCGCGACGCGACTGGCCGCGGCTCCGCCACCGGCGCGGCTCTGTTATCAGGGCTCGGTGTTGCGTCGGCGCCAAGAGCGCGCGCGGCGGCATCGGCAAATTCCGCAAGCAGGCATCGAGCTGATTGGGCGCGAAGGGCCGGTGGGCGATCTCGAAGTGCTGAGCGTTGCGGTGGCGGCGTTGCGTCGCACTGGGCTCGTCGATTTCACCATCGACCTCGGTCACGCTCGCATTGCGGCTGCGTTGGTCGAGCCGGTCGAAGCTGGGCGCGCCAAGGAAATTTTGGATGCGCTCGAGGTAAAAGACGAAACCGAGGTGGTGCGCCGCGCCGAGCGCGCCCGGCTCGACGCTCGCGCTTTGAAGGCATTGGCAGAGCTGCCTGCGTTACACGGTGGCACCGAGGTCTGGAGCAAGGCTGAAAGTGTGCTTTCGCTGACGGCGGCGGAGCCGGCGCTGCGTGAATTGAAGCAATTGTGGGAAGCAGCGTGCCGCGCCGAGCTCGCTCCTCAAATCTTGGTGGACCTCGGTGAGACGCGCGACTTCGCGTATTACAGCGGAGCGCTCTTCCAGGTTCACGCCGAAGGGCCCGGGCGCCCGCTGGGAGCCGGTGGGCGCTATGACGGCCTGCTCGATCGCTTTGGTGCTTCGCGCCCCGCGGTGGGCTTTGCATTCGGGCTGGACGATGTCGCTTGGGCGCTGAAACGGGCCGGGTTGCTGCCTTCACCGCCGGCCCGTGTGCTGCTCGGCGCTGGTGCCGCCGAATTGGCCGAAAAGCTGCGAGCGGCCGGGATTGCGACAGCCAACGCACCCGAAGGTGACGAAGGGCTGGCCTACGCGCGCGCCTGGCGCTATTCGCACGTGCTCGAAGCGCTGGCCGGCGAATACACGCTCGTCGATTCCGCGAGCCAGCGCCGCGAGCCGCTGCCCAAAGATCAGTCAGCGCTCGTCTCCACTCTCGTGTCCCGGCTGGGTATCAGCACGGGCGGCTCTTGAAAGGACAAGATAAAGAATGTCGGCCGTAGTGATCGTCGGTGCCCAGTGGGGCGACGAAGGTAAAGGAAAGATCGTCGACATCTACACCGAGTTCGCCGACGTGGTCGTGCGGTACGCGGGCGGACCCAACGCGGGGCATACCTTGGTAGTTGGGGACGATAAGATCGTCGTGCGACTTTTGCCGAGCGGCATTCTGCGTCGCGGCACGCGCTGCGTGCTGGGGCAGGGCATGGTGGTCGATCCCGGCGTGCTGCTGGACGAGATCGACGGCTTGATTCGCCGCGGCCACGCCGATGTGGAGTCACGCCTCGTGCTGAGCGATCGCGCGCACTTGATTTTGCCGTATCACATCCTCGTCGACGGCTTGCGTGAAGCCTCCGCCGATTCGCGTGCGATCGGTACGACCAAGAAGGGGATCGGGCCGGCCTACGAAGACAAGGCGCGCCGCACTGGCGTACGCCTTGGAGATCTGCGCGACCTGTCGCGTCTTCGGGGCCGCATCGAGGCCGCACTCGACGCGTGGGCGCCCACGGTGCGCGCGCTGGGCGGCGATCTGCCGCGTCTCGACGACATCATGGCTTCGCTCGCGGAAGCTGCGAAGCGCCTCGTGCCCATGTTGGGCAACACCTCGCTGCTCGTCGATAGCGCGATTCGCCGGCGCGAGCGGGTCATGCTGGAAGGCGCGCAGGGCACGCTGCTCGATCTGGATCACGGCACCTATCCGTACGTCACCTCGAGCTCTGCGGTTGCGGGTGGCGCAGCCATCGGCGCCGGCATCGGTCCAAACCGCATCAACACCGTGCTCGGCATCACCAAGGCGTACACGACACGCGTCGGCGCGGGGCCATTCCCCACCGAGCTCGACGACGCCGATGGGCGTCACCTGCGCGAAGTCGGCGTGGAGTTCGGTTCCGTTACGGGCCGTCCGCGGCGCACGGGTTGGCTCGATTTGCCTGCGCTGCGCTACGCCGCGCGCGTGAACGGGCTCGACGCGTTGGCGCTCACCAAGCTCGATGTGTTGACGGGTATGTCGCGCATCAAAGTGTGCGTGGCCTACGACACACCGAGTGGGCGCATCACGGATTTGCCAATCGACGATTTGCACGAGCTCGGCAGTAGCATCAAGCCGGTCTACGAAGAGCTCGACGGCTGGAGCGAGCGTATCGAAGGCGCCCGCGTGCTCGACGATCTGCCCCGCAATGCCCGCGCCTACGTGCGTTTCATCGAAGAGCAGAGCCAGGTCCCGCTCTACTTGGTGAGCGTCGGGCCGCGCCGCAACGAAACCATCGTGCTGCACAACCCGTTCGTGGGGCGCGCAGCAGCACCATAGTCAAGCGTCATGCTGTCGGCACTGGTGCTCGGCGTCACGCTGCTCGGCGCTCCACCGCGGGCTCCTGAAGCGGTGTCGCTGCGCACCTTCGCCGCGGCGAGTCCGCGCCCGGCGCCCTGCCGTTCGGCTTCACTGTTCGACGAAAATAGCCTTTGGGAGCGCACACGCGGGGGCGTGACGGAGCGCTACTGCGCGCTGCTCGCCTTCGGTTACGCGCGTCTGCGCAGCGCTCCAAATCAAGCTTTGGAGTTCGCACGTCAGGCGGAGAAGCTGTACCCGAAGCTCGCGGAGCCGCGTGTGCTCGCCGGGCGAGCCCTGCTGCGCCAGGGAGACTTTGCGGGCGCCTACGCCAGCCTGTCGAGCAGTGTGTCCGATCCAGCGCGGCCGCTCGGCGATGTGGCGGCGTTGCGCGAGCTCGCGGTAGCCGCTCAGTTTAGCGGCCACTTGCCCGAATCGGCCGCTGCCTATCGAGCTCTGGTTCCGCGTGTGGCGTTCACCTCCGATCCGACGCTGGTTCGCATCGTGACCTTGGAAGCCGCATCCGTTTTGGCGTTGGAGGGTGCGGCTGGCTTGAGTGACGCCATTCTGTACCTCTCCGAGTCGCGTCGCACGCCTTCGGTGCCCGGCTTCGACGATCTGGCTACCGCCATGTTGGCGACGTCTCTCGACCGCGCCGGCAATTCCGACCAAGCGGAGGTACTGGCGCGCGGCTTGGAAGGCGGTTTTGCTCTGGAGCGCTTCGCGACGCCGCGTGATCGCGAACGGCTCTCGGGGACCGCCTTGGGAGGAAGCGGAGCCGCGGCGCGCGCTGCTTTCGAGTTCAACGAGCGCGCCCCCAATTTGGTGGATGGCGAGCTGCACGCGCTGATCGGCTTCGCCGCATCGCGACGCGACGCTCGGCTCGCGCGCGCCCACCTGCAAGCTTACGCCGCGCTCAAGGCCGGGCCCTTCCAGGCGTGGGCGCAAAAGCATTTGAACGCTAGCAGCCGTAGCGGTTCGAGATGACTCCGCGAGCTGCGGCGCTCGCACTCGGCCTGGTGATGAGCGCGTCGAAGCTAGGGCTCGCAGCGCCGAGCATTTGGGAGAGCGCTCGCGACGCGCGAGCCAAACGCGCCGAACGAGTGTTGGTGCGCATCGAGCGTGTGTTCGCTGGACTCAGCGAGCCCAGCGCCGACGCCGGCATGCTGCAAGACTTTCGACAGGGCACGATCCTGATTGCCGAAATGAGTGGCGCGCGTGCGTTGGGTGATCCGCGCATCATCGTGTTGTTTGCGCGTGCGCTGCTGGGGCCCGACCGTGAGCGCGAACAAGAGGCGCGCACACTGCTCGAGCAGGCACTGGCGGCGCTCCAGCCCGACGAAGCCTGGCTCGAAGCCGAGCTGCGCCCCCTGCTCGCGTTGAGCTCGCATACACAACCATCCTCAGCCGTGACGGAGCTCACGCGCGCGCTCGCCTCCGCGTGGCATCCCGCTCTCCGCGGCGAGCTCTTGCGGCGGCGCTCCGAGGCCCACATGGCACTTTCGGACGTACGGGCGGCGGTGCGCGACGCACGCAGCGCCCGCTCCATCGCGAGCACCCCCGCCGAACGCATTCTGGCGAGCCTTGCGCTCGGCCTCGCATTGGAACGCAGCGGCGATCAGCCGGCTGCGTTTGCGGAGCTGCACACCACGTGGGTGCTCGCTTCCACGACCAGGGAAGGTGAAATGGCGCTTACCCGCGCGAGCGAAGCCTTCGTATTTCGACCGCACGACGCCGATTACGCGATCGCGCTCGTCGCCATGGAAGGGGGTGCCAGCAGCGACGGGGACGAACAACGCGCGGCGCATTACCGCCGCGCTCTCGAGCTCTGGGAAGACTACTTGCGCTCCGCCGCCAAAACCGATCGCTGGCTCGGCGCCGCACGAGCACACCAGCGCGCTTGCGAGAAGGCAATGCGCGCGCTCGGCGCTGCGTCACGCTGACCTGCGCTCAGGCCGCTTCGCGGTGCTTCTGGCGCAAGATGCGGCTGACGCTCTCGGCGTCTTCAACCGCTTCGAACACGGGTCGCAAGTACGGACCACGCGCCATCTCTCCAAATGCGCCGCTCGTTGCCGCGGCACGAGCCCGCGGCCCGTCGAGCACGATGAAGATATCGCGCAAACCGTCGCCGGCGGGAGCGTCGATTACATCGATGATCTTTTCGCGATCCAGGTGCAGCTCTTCGCCCCGGCGCTGAATCAAAACGCGCTTGTTGGTGACCAGGTAACGCGTCTCCATCGCCAGCAAGCCTTGGCGGATGCACGCATCGTAAGCCAAGTAGCCCGCCATCGCGAGCATTAGCAAGAGCGCCAAGGCGACACCGAAGGCGAGCGCCACGAAGGGGAAGCTCTTGATTGGCATAGCGCTGGCGCTCAACCGCTCGAAAGTGGGCACCAGGCGCGAGGTCATTCGCACGACCCCCGCCGTGAGAAACAGCGCGATGCTGAGCAACAGCCATTCGCGCTGCGCTTGCGGCAAGAAGGCCCGGAACTTGAAGCGCGAGCGCGCCGTCCACACCACGCGCTCTCCTTGATCGAGGCGTTGCCCAACCGGCCGCACGCCGTGCCCCGTCGGTGCGAGATCAGCCGCACCGCGCACGATGGCCCAAACGCGGTCCGGCGCGAGCAGCCCCGAGAGCCGCAACCGCAAGCGGCGCCTGAGCGCACCAGTCGGCACGGCTCGAACGATCTCCAAATCCCCCGTGTTGGGATGATCCTCGTTCCAGAAGATGCGCGCGAAGCTTATCGCGTGCCGCTCGATGGTGCGCGAGAACGGCCCGTACTTCACGATCACGTGTAAGTCGGTCACCGTGTAGCGCGCTTGTTCGGCCCAGCGGCGGGGCAACACCATCAACAGCACGCCGAGCGCGACGCACCATGCGCAGAACAAGAGCGGGCTGAGCGGCAGCTCGGAGAGAGCGAAAGCAATGACCGCCGCGAAGCAGAGACTGATCGTTGCGCTGATGAAGGCGACCGCCGAAAGCGCCTTCAAGAAGGCGGGAGGTTTAACTACCGCAGGGCGACCCTGCCAAATGATCCGCTCGCCAAAGTAGGAATCGCGCGGCACCGGCAACCTCACACACTCTGATACGACCTAGTCCCCAATAACTTGCGTCGTCAGAGCGGCCGCGTCCAGTTCCCACGTGGATCGGGGAGGAGCGGGTGGGAGAAGTTACCGACACGAAAAGAGCCGCTCGTTCGGCCCGCGAGTGCGCTAGCTCGAGCTGCGACCAACGAATACAACCTCGACGCGATCGTTACGTTCGTCTGCGGAGGGGCGCTTGGGATCAACGAGCGGTGCAGCATTTCCCGCGAATTCTGCGGCAACCTGTTGGACACCAGCGCGTTTCAGACCCGCGACGATTGCTTCCAAGCGGTCCGGCTGCGCTTCAGTTCCGGCACGTGCGTTGTGAAGCACCACGAGAATCGGGAAATCGGGATGGGTCGTCGCCACGCGGCCGAGGGCCTGCAGTGTGGCCTCAGCGGAAGCCGTGACTGTCGAGCCCCGAGTGAAGACCCCCCGCAGAGTGACGACGACGCCGCGGTCGTCCCGCGACGGGGCGTAGCTCGCGTTCGAGAGCTCGGTCAGCAAACTATCGGCGCTACCACGCGCGGGCTCAGCCAAAGTTTTGGGCCGCCGCACCTCCGTGAGCTCCGCAAGGCAGCGCGATCGCAACCGAGTGGCGTCATCGATCGGCGCAGGGGCGCCTTTCTTGCCGAGGCGTTGTGCAAACGCTTCGAGCTCCGTTGCGAGACCGGCGAGCGTCGGGCGCGATGGCTCGAGCAGCCGTGCCGACGCGCACAACAGGCGCGCTTGCAATCCGAGCGCGCGGGCCGCTTCCAAACGAGCCTGCTCGCGTTCCTTGTTGGTGGAAGCGTTTTGCGGAAGCGGCAGCGCGTCACTCAGCACTCGCGCGCGCATTTCCAGATCTTCCGTTTCGGCACGCACCTGTTGCTCTTGGCTTTGCAGCGCAGACAGCTCCGTCTCCGCCTTTTTGATGCGCACCTGGATTTCGCCGCGGCGTGCTTCCGCGCGCACGTGGCGCGCTTGAATGACGGCGCGCTCGTAGGCTGCCAGCGCCTGCTCGGCCAGAATTTGCGCGCCGGCGGGATCCTTGGCTTGGCTGGCTTCGGCGCGGCGGCGCAGATCTTCGGCTTTGGCGTACGCCTGCGGCGCGCGCTGTTCGGCATCAAGAACCGCGGCGCTGGTGCGAGTGCTATCGACTTCACTGAGCACGCGCAACCGCGGTGGCGCAGCGGCGCAGCCCAGCGCAAGGAGCAGTAGCAAGCCGGCGATAGCCCTCATGGCTTGCTCCCAGGGAGCGGCGACTTGGCGGGCGCGGGTGCGGTTGCGGGATCCGTGGCGGCGGGCACTTTTTTAGCTTTGGTAGCTGCCGGCGCGGGTTTGCCTTTTTCGGCTTCCACAGCGCGCAACCGTTCACTCGCGCGACCACGACGCGCTGCGGCTTGCTCCACCAAGGCGCGGGCGCGTACCACCTTGGTCTCGAGATCGAGCGCCTTCTGTTCGTCCTTAGCGGCCTGGCTCTCCGCCTCGTGAGTGCGCGCCAGATCCGACGCCGCTTCGGCCAGCTCCAATGCCAGGGCCTCCAGCTGACTGCCGTGCGCCTGATCCCCGGCACGCCGCGCACTCTCGGCGCGTTGAAGGGCTTTCTGAGCGCGGCTCAGCAATGGAGCCAGGACCTGCTGCCGCTCTGGCATGGCGGTGAGACGCTTGAGCGCCGCCTCCGCTTGGACGCGCGCGCTGTCCTCCGCCCACGCGGGCAAGGCGAGCAGCAAGCCAAGCGTCGCGACTGAGCAGGGCAGAAGCCTCGGGCCGCGAGCCATCCGCCGACCGTGCGACGAAGCATCACTCGATTTCACGCCCAGACCAAGCCATGCACTCGGGCTCGGGTCAAGGCTCTCGTGCCGCGGCCGGCGCCGCGCTATACGCGCCGGGGAGCCAAAAACGCATGCCAACTCACGCGCGCGCAAGCTGGGACGAATACTTCATGGCCATTGCTCTCGAAGTCGCCACACGCTCGACGTGCGACCGCAAGCACGTGGGCGCGGTGATCGTACGGGACAAGATGATCCTGACGACTGGCTACAACGGCTCGATTCGAGGCCTGGCCCATTGCGACGACGAAGGCCATCTAATGGAGGACGGCCACTGTGTGCGCACGGTGCACGCGGAAGCCAACGCCATCGTGCAGGCAGCTTGCAACGGGGTGCGCGTCGACGGCGCCGATATCTACGTGACGGCGTCGCCCTGCTTCGGCTGCTTCAAGCTGATCGCCAATGCTGGCCTGCGCCGCATCGTGTTCGGCGAATTTTATCGCGACGAACGCATCTACAAGCTGAGTGAGCAGCTGGGTATTGCGTTACATCACCAGCCCATCCCTCCGGTGGCTACATGAAGAAGCTCGGGGTTGCCGTGATTGCCGGTGGGCCCAGTGCCGAGGCGGAGGTGAGCCGCACGAGCGCACGTGGCGTCGTCGCGGCGCTGCAAAAGGCGGGGCATTCGGTCACGCTGCTCGAGCTCAACGCTGAGATTGCAGCGCGCCTCACGGGTACACGCTTCGATGTGGTGTTTCCGGTGACGCACGGGCCGCTCGGTGAGGACGGCTGCCTGCAAGGTCTGCTCGAGGTGCTGGACCTGCCTTACGTTGGCTCGCAGGTGATGGCGAGCGCAGTTGCTGCCAGTAAGCCGCACGCCAAGGTGCAATTGCGCGCTCGGGGCTTACCCGTAGCCGACGACGTCACGCTCACACCGGGCGAGGTGAGCGAAGCGCGCGTCAAGGAGGTGCGACAACGTCTCGGCAAACGCATCGTGGTGAAACCGGCTTCGGGAGGCTCGGCGATTGGTGTCGAAATGATTGGCGCCGACCTGAGCGACGAAGACGTACTCGCCGCGTTCCAGCGGGTGTTTGCGCTGGAGCCCGCCGCATTGGTCGAGCCCTTCGTGGCAGGGTTTGAGGTCACGTGTGGTGTGCTCGAAGCCGGCGAGGCCGAGGCGCGCGCGCTGCCTCCCACTTGGATCCGTCCGCAGGCAGCGGAGCACTACGACTTCGTCTCGAAGTATCGAGCTGGTGGTAGCGAGCACGTCTGTCCGGCGCCGTTCGAACCGGCGCTCACGGCGCGAATTCAGGCGTGCGCGGTCGAAGCACATCGCGCGCTCGGCTGTCGCGATCTGTCTCGCGTGGACTTCGTCGTGAATCCGGAAGGGCAGGGAAGCTTCATCGTGCTCGAGGTGAACACCCTGCCGGGCATGACAGCGACGAGCCTGTTCCCCGAAGCCGCACTCGTCGCCGGGATTTCGTTCGAGTCGCTTTGCGACCGCTTGGTGCAAGTCGCGTGGGCGCGCCCGCGCCGTGTTCCGCAGCAGGGTGTCGCGATGCCGTGAGTGTCGTGACCGTTACGAGCTCTTCGACGAGCGCGTCGTCGCGTGGTCGGCCTCGGCAACGGGTACGCGCTTCGACGCGCGTTCGCGCAAACGCTCCAAAAGCTCTTCGCGGTTGGGTGGCGCAGTGACCGGCGCGGCGAGGCGCCGGTGAATGCCGCTGCGCTCGAGCACCGAATTCTTCACGTCACTATTCTGAGTCACGCTCTCGCTTGCGACGATCGGCTCAACATTGGTGAGTGGCGCCGGTGCTTGAGCGGCAGTGACCACGTCCGCGGGCGGTGCTGGCGGCGGCTCCGAAGCCGTCTTCGCCAGCTGCTCTTCGCGTGCGTGCACCGCGCGATCGATGAAAGCTTTCGTTTGCGCGCCGTAGCGCTTGAAACGTACACGCAAGCCGCCGGCCCGCTCTTCGCTTGCCGCGAGATACCCGCTCGCGCGGCCCTCAGCGCGAATCACTTTGCTGCCGTTTGCGAGTGTTACGTCGAATACGACGGCGGTATCCGTCGCGATTTCGGCCTCGCCAACCAACAACATCCCACGTGCATCGATGGTCCACGCCTCCGCAGCGAGGTACTCATCCTCACTTTGATACGGCCTCACGATGTGGAGCACGACGGGGCTCATTGCAAGCTTTCATACTAGCGCTTCTGGTGGGCTTCGGGCGCTGAATCTCAAGGGATTTTGGGAACAGTTCCGCTGTTCGCCATCGAGCGCGGTTGACAGGTGAGCGCACCTCCGGCAATGCCCCGGTGCCTCTTCCGGCTTCGCACCTGACCGTCGATGGTCGCACCTCTCCTACAGCACCTCCCATGAGCTCACTCGCGAAGGTTTTGGTCATCGGCTCTGGTGGACGCGAACACGCTCTCGCGTTGCGGCTGCTCGAGTCCCCTTCGGTTCGAGAAGTGATTGTTGCGCCGGGCAACGCGGGCACCACGACGCCGCCGCCTGATCTCGCGCACAAGGTTTTGCGCAGCAGCTCAGCGCCGGCGCTCGATTTGGCCCGCGCCGAGCGGCCGGATTTGGTGGTGGTCGGACCAGAAGCACCACTCTGCGACGGGCTCGTGGATCAGCTGGCGGCGGCAGGGTTCTTGACCTTTGGTCCCAGTCAGCGCGCGGCACAGCTCGAAGGTTCGAAGGCCTTCATGAAGGAGTTTGCTTCACGCCACGGGATTACGACTGCAGCGTACGCAATCGTACGAAGTGTGACGGAGCTTCCGGCAGCGCTCAGTCGCTTTCAGGAGCCCCCTGTGGTGAAGGCAGATGGGTTGTGCGCCGGAAAGGGCGTCGTCGTCGCTTCGTCACACGCCGAAGCCGAGGCTGCCGCGTGTGCGATGTTGAGCGGCGAGAGCTTCGGGAAAGCCGGTGAGTGCGTCGTTTTGGAAGAGCGCTTGCTTGGCGCCGAAGCCAGCATTCACGCCATCTGCGACGGCGAACGCCTGATCGTTTTGCCCGCCGCGCAGGATCACAAGCGCATCTTCGATGGCGACCAAGGGCCGAACACGGGCGGCATGGGCACGTATGCTCCCGCACCCCTCATCGATGAAGCGCTGGCGCGCCGGATCGAGTCGGAGGTTTTGTTGCCTGTGCTGCGCGGCATGGCGGCTGAAGGCAATCCGTTCAGAGGTGCGCTGTTCGCCGGCTTGATGGTGAGCCCCAGCGGCGAGCCGCAGCTCTTGGAGTTCAACGTGCGCTTCGGCGATCCCGAGACGCAGGTGTTGACCAGCGTGTTGAACGGAGACTTCGCGGAAGCTCTGGCGCAAGCTGCGGCGGGTGCGCTGCGTCCGTCTGCCTTGACTCTGACCGGTGAAAGCGCGGTGTGCGTCGTGTTGGCGGCCGCGGGTTATCCCGGAACGCCGCGCGCTGGCGATGTGATCGAAGGGCTCGATGAGGCCTCGCGCCAGCCCTCGGTGCGCGTGTTCCACGCTGGTACCCGCGCCCTCGACGGTCGCGTCGTGACGAGCGGCGGCCGCGTGCTTGGCGTCACCGCCCGCGGCGCAACGCTGCGAGAGGCTCAGCAGCGGGCGTACGTCGCGGTTGATGCAATCCGCTTTTCTGGCATGCAATTCCGCCGGGACATAGGCGCCCGGGCTCTCTCTTGACGCGACGCAGCACAAGGGCTACGCCGTCAACGCTCCATAAGCATCGATACTCTCTCGGAGGACCATGGCTCGAGTAATGAATTTCAACGCAGGCCCCGCAGCGCTCCCGCTCGCCGCACTCGAACGCGCTCAGAAAGAGCTGCTCGATTTGGGTGGCACCGGCATGAGCGTGATGGAGCACAGCCACCGCGGCAAAGCCTACGAGGCCGTGCACAACGAGGCGATCTCGCTCGTCAAAGAGCTCTACGGCGTTCCCGAAAACTATGACGTCTTGTTGCTCCAGGGCGGCGCCAGCCAGCAGTTCGCAGTGGTGCCCATGAACCTTCTCCCGGCCGGCAAGAGCGCTGACTACGTGCTCACCGGTTCCTGGTCACAGAAGGCGTACAAGGAAGCCAAGACTCTCGGCACCGTGCGAGTCGCCGCCACGACCGAGAAGGACAAGAAGTTCGCGCGCATCCCCAAGCAGAGCGAGCTCGATCTCGACGCTAACGCGGCTTACGTCCACATCACTACCAACAACACCATCTTCGGCTCGCAGTGGCACGACATCCCGAACACCGGGAACGTTCCGCTCATCGCTGACATGTCGAGCGACATCATGTGGCGCCCGATGGATGTCTCGAAGTTCGGCCTGATCTACGCCGGCGCCCAGAAGAACCTCGGACCGAGCGGCCTCGTGGTCGTCATCGTGCGTAAGGATTTGGTCGCGGCGGGTCGCCAAGACATCCCGGTGATTTTCCAGTACCGCACACACTCCGAGAACAACTCGCTCTACAACACGCCGCCAACCTTCTCGGTGTACGTGCTGCGCAACGTGCTCGACGAGGTGAAGAAGGCGGGCGGCCTGGCGGCGATGGAGAAGCTGAACCGCGAGAAGGCCAAGGTGCTTTACGATGCCATCGACGAGCGCGGCGATCTGTTCAGCGCGCCGGTCGAGAAGGACTCTCGCTCCGTGATGAACGTCGTCTTCACCCTGAAGACGCCCGAAGCCGAAGCTGAGTTCCTGGCGGAGGCCCAGAAGCGCGGCATGGTCGGCCTCAAAGGTCACCGCTCCGTGGGCGGCATGCGCGCTTCGATTTACAACGCCGTGCCGTTCGAAGCCGTCAAGGCGCTCGCGGATCTCGTGCGTTCGTTCAAGAAGTAAGTCGAACCGATGCAAAACGGGCGCGGCGGTCTCATCGTCGCGCCCGTTTGCTTTGGAGCAGGTTCAGAACAGCGAACGGTTTGGCGTTTGGTTCGCAATCAGGTCGCCCTTCTCGTTACGCACCGACGTCGTGCCGGACACGAGCAGAGGCAGAGCGACGAGAACCAGCGCGGCGCCAGTAGCGAGCGATACGATCCCCGCGGTCTCCAGCCCGCGCCGATCATCGAAGTGGCCGTAGCCAAAGCCGGCCATACCGACCAGCGACAGCGGCACACCGGCGATTAGGCCAATGCGGCCGAGCGAGCGCGCCAATGCCGAGCCGCCATTGACGGTGAGCAGCGCAGAACCACCACCTGGTTCGATGCGAAACGCGGAGGTTGGCGTCATGCCCGTCGCGGTAACCCGCACCTCGGCGCCTTCCACCGGGAGCCATTCGCCGCACGGCGCTTTGCATCGGCGCTGCCAGTCCGCTTCGGCGCCGAACGGACGTGTCTCTAGCCAGGCGTCCGCGTATTTCACGGCGACACGCACCCGTGCGCTGCCGGTTGGAGTTGCCGGAGCCGCTGGCGCAGAAATGGGCACTGGTGGCGGAACAACCGGAGCAGCGCTGGCTGGCGGAGGCAGTGGTTCGGCCGGCGTTGCCGTGCTGGCAGGACCCGGGGTAGGTGTCGGTGCGTCGCGTTCGGCTTCGCTGGCGGGCGCTTGGACTCCCGACGATTGCGTGGGATCAGCGTGCGCGAGCCGCGCGAACGAGGTGAGGAGAAGTGCGACGAGCTTCGCTCTCGGCATGGGCGGCATGCAACAACACGAAGCGCCGCGGGACAAGGAAGTTTGTTTGCTAGAAACCACCTACCTCATTACGTTTTCGCAGCGGCGTATCGTATCCATCGCAATGCGCCCCACGCTGCCCACTGGTTCGCACCTCGGCGCAGGCCGCCCGATTCGATGAGATATACGCTTCGGTACCAACAACACGACTTCGATCTCGAGGAAGGCGAGTTCGTGGTGGGCCGTGCGGTCACTTGCCAGCTTTCACTCGATGACCCGTTGGTATCCCGTACCCACATTCGCTTTTGGGTAACGGAAGAGGGCGTCACCCTCGAGGATCTCGGCAGTCGCAACGGAGTGAAGGTCAACGGCGAGCGGGTTCAGGCCAACCGCAAGTTGGAGCACGGCGACCAGATCACCGTTGGCAGCCAGGATATGGTGCTGCTCATTCGTCGTGATGTGGCGGCCGATACCCTGGTGCAGGCTCCCAATATAGACCGTGACGTGTTCGGCTTGATGGGCGCGCTGGCGGACAAGGCGCTCGGCATGGGGCGAGGGGACGAAGCCGAGCGATTGATTGGTCAGCAGCTCGAACAATTGCTCATTGACGTTGAGACGGGGCGAAATCCCAGTCACGAAAGCGTCGATCGCGGCGCGCGCTACGCGCTGCGGATCGCGGCGGCGACCCAAGCTGCCCGCTGGACCGATTTCTTGTTTCGCATCTATGCGGCGCAAAAGCGCCTCTGTCCAGCGGCCGTGGTGGACGAGCTGTACACGGTGCTGCGCAAGGTACGACATCCAACTCCCGCGGCGCTGCGTGCCTATTTGAACGTGTTGCGAGCGCAGGAGCTCGGGCCAGCCGATCGTTTCCTGTTCAATCGCCTCGAGGGTTTGGAGCGGCTCATCGGCGCTCGCTGAAGGGCTCCTACTTTTCCTTGGCTTCCGGGCGTTGGTCAGCCATCGTTGATGGGTGCTTTGCCTACACGAGGCGATCCACCAAGCTGGTGCAAATAACTCGCGCTGGCATTCATTGATTGCCGCGTCGGACCCCCGCTATTAGCCTGGAGGCACGGTGGAAGAAGACCGCCAAGCGAATCAAACCCCAGCTGCGGCCGGGGAGCCCGTGCCGCAGGCAGGTGCTCGTCGCTACTGGCTCGAGTATGGCGGTCGCACGATGGAGCTGCGCCAGGGCGTACTCGCCGTGGGTCGCAGCTCTGGTTGCCAAATCGTGCTCGATGACGCGCTAGTGTCGCGTCGTCACGCCGAGTTATTGGTGTCGCCGCAGAGCCTTACTGTTCAAGACTCTGGGAGCGTCAACGGCGTGTTCGTCAATGGTAAGCGCGTGGTTGGTGCCGAGCGCTTGAAAGACGGCGATCAGCTGCGTTTTGGCACACAAGTGTTACTCGTGCGCTCCGTGGTGGAAGGTGCGCGGCCGCGATCGAGCGCGCGTTTTGGTGCCGAAACTTTGAGCGGCATCGACGTCACGCCGCTCGCCTCGGGTCGGCCGGGCTCGGGCATGGCCGCCGAAACGGAAGCTACGTTCAGCGCCAACACGCTCGATCTGCTGGGTGGTGTTGCCGAGAAAGTCTTGGCGCTCGGTCGCGGCGAGGAGGCCGAAAAGGTGCTCGCCACCACCCTGACCAACCTGCTCGCCGACGTGAAGATGCGCGGTGCGAGCGCTCAACCGCAGGTGTTCGAGAAAGCCGTGCACTACGCGCTGAAGCTCGCTGAAGTCACCGGCAAGGGACGTTGGGTCGACTATGCCTTCGAGCTGTATTCGATCTTGAAGCGCCCGCTGCTCGCCGAGCAGGTCGATGAGCTTTACACGATTCTGCGGCGCGTGGACGCCGTGAACCTCAGCGTTCTTCGCGCTTACGTCGCTGAGATGCGTGCGATGCAACAGACATTCGGTCCGACGGAGCGCTTCGTGTTGCAGCGACTCGAGGGCTTCGAGCGTTTGGCGGCGCTGAAGTAGGCGCCGGCTCACCACGCAGCGCACGGCGCTCAGGAGTTGCAGCGGGCGACTTCTGCGGGGCTGCGGTCGGCTTCTGTGTGGCCGCCGGCCTCTTGGGATTCGACAAACGCGAGAGTGCGAGCTCGGCGGCACCAGCGATGGCTCCACGCAGCTCGTCGTCTGCGACGCGCTCCAGATGAGCGCGGAGCTCAGCCGGCAAAGGCTTTGGCGGCGCCGGTTTGGGCTTGGATTCAGCGCGTGGCGCTGCGGCGGGCAAGCCTTGGGCTTTTACGCGGAACCGAACTTTTTCGACTCTTATGCCGTGAGCGGCCAAGCGCTCCGCGATCTCACGGGTGAGAAGGCTGAGCTCTTGGGCCCACGCCGCCGAAGCAACGTAAACGGTGAGTTCACCCTGTTTGATTTGCCCGACGTCGGTTCGCTCTGCGATGCGGCGACCCACGGCTCGCCGCCAAGTGTCCCGATCGACCGCGGCGCGCGCACGCTGGAGTGTCACGCGCCGCGTCCCGTCGAGCACATCGCCCAGCGCGGTCGGGCGCGGCGCTGGGTTGTGACGCCGAGTGCTCATTGTGTTGCCCCAGAGTCTCTAGGAGGCTGCGTATTCGTGCCGAAGGTGGGAGTCGAACCCACACTCCATTTAGTGGAAACGGATTTTGAGTCCGCCGCGTCTGCCGGTTCCGCCACTTCGGCTTGGTTTGGCCCAGGCGTGCTGGGCCGTAACGAGCGTCGCACCGGAGTGACGATGCGAGGCTCGCAGCTTACTTCAATTGACGACGAATTGCTTCTCGCCTCGCTCGAAGAACCCAACAATTTGACGAGCGGCCGCAAGACCAGCGTTCACGTTGGCTTCTTCAGTCTGCGCGCCCATCTTTGCTGGGGTGAAGTAGGTCTTGTCCGCGAACTTCTCCTTGATGGTCGCGGCGGTCGCATCGCTCGGGGCAATGTCGGAGACGTACCGGAAGTCCTTGCGGCTTTCGAGCACCTCGAGGAGTTCCGCCTCGTTGATGATCTCTTTGCGGGCCGTGTTTACCACGGTTGCGCCCGCCGGCATCAGCGACAAAAGCTTCTTGCCGATGGAGCCCTTGGTTTCAGCCGTAGCCGGCACGTGCAGCGAGATGTACTGCGAGCGCGAGTAGAGATCCTCGACGCTGGAAGCCGCGCTCACGCCGGCGGCCTCGATCGCTTCTGCCTTCACGAAGGGATCGAAGGCGAGCACGTTCATACCGAAGCCCTTCGCGATGGCGGCAACTGCGCGGCCGACGGCGCCAAAAGCGTGCAGACCGATGGTCTTGCCACGAAGCTCCGTGCCGGTCTTGCCGTTGAACTTGCCGCGCGCTGAATAAACCAACATGCCGAATACCAGCTCGGCCACGGCGTTTGCGTTCTGGCCCGGCGTGTTCATCACGGCGATGCCCTTGGCCTTCGCAGCGGCAGTGTCGATGTTGTCGTAGCCGGCGCCCGCGCGAACCACGAGCTTGAGCTTCTTGCCGGCGTCGAGCACCTCGGCATCGATGATGTCGCTGCGCACGATGGCTGCGTCAGCGTCGGCGATCGCTTCGATGAGCGGAGCCTTCCCCTTGTAGGACTCGAGCACGCGCGCGGTGTAGCCCGCCTTCTCGATGATCGCGACGACCTCGTTGCGAGCGGAGGCAGAAAAGGGCTTCTCGGTGGCAAGTAGAACAGTCTTGGACACGGTGACCTCGGGTCAGGTGGGGGGCCTCGGCGGCCCGGGCCCATTCCCTAAATCAGGGCTTGTGTTTCGGCAACGACGAACTCGCTTTTCTCATCTCAAAGCCCCGGCCGAGGTGTTTCGCACGAAACAAGCAAAGCGGATCATCGGGTTTCGCGAGTGTCGAGACCGGCCCGTCGGGCAGCCTCGGCGGAAAACGGCGACGCATTCGGAGCGGCGCCATTGGCACATCGTTCCACCGCACGCGTCAGTGCGAAGTGCGTGAACCGCGCCGTGAGTGGTTTCGAGAATGTGCTGCTCGAACTCGGCAATCGCGTTTACGCATGTGACAGAAGTGTCGATGTTCCTGCGCGCGCGCGTCGCGATCGCCGCGTGAGAGCCGCTACACCATTGACAGGAATCTCTGTCGGTCGGACATTTCGCGCCCGAAGGAAAAAGCAGGAGGAAAACATCGATGAACTTCGAAGTCGCGCCGCTTCCGTATGCCAAAGACGCGCTCGAGCCCGTGATGAAACAGGAGACGCTCGAGTTTCACTACGAGAAGCATCACAAGGGTTACATGACCAACCTGAAGGGCCTCATCGAGGGAAAGCCCGAGGCTCAGAAGTCGTTGGTCGAGCTCATCAAGACGAGCTCGGGTGGCGTGTTCAACAACGCCGCACAGGTGTGGAACCACACCTTCTTCTGGGATGGCATGAAGCCGAGCGGTGGTGGTGCTCCGCCCTCGGGTGATGTTGCCGATCTGATCCAGAGCCTCGGTGGCTGGGACAAGTTCCGCACCGACTTCGTCACTGCTGGCACGGGCCGATTTGGCTCCGGCTACGTCTGGCTCGTGCTCGATGGTGGCAAAGGCAAGATCATGGACACCCCGAACGCCGAAACTCCGCTCACCACTGGGCAAGTTCCCTTGCTCACCTGCGACGTGTGGGAGCACGCCTACTATTTGGACCACCGCAACTTGCGGAAGGCGTTCCTCGAGGCGTTCCTCGACAAGCTCGTGAATTGGGAGTTCGTCGCGAAGAACCTACGCTCCGCAAAGTGAGCGCTTAGCGCGCGAGGCGGCCACCTCGAAGTCTCACGGCTTCGAAGTGGCCGTCGACGTTTTGTCAGCGCTTGGTTTGCGTCGGCAGGATCGCTGCCCACACGAGTCGCTCGAGCAACTCGTCTGCGATGAGCAAGCCGCGATCGCCGAAGTGCAGCGCGTTCTCTTCGCCGTCTTCACGCCACTCGGCAACGAACAAAATGCCCTGCGCTTGCTCGTTGTATCCGAGTTGAACGATGGCGCCCTTCAACCAACGTCCGCCGCCTTCGAATTCGACGGTCTCGGGCAACGTGTAGAAACCTTCCGAGGGCAGCGCCTTCAAGGTGCGAGCCCAGGTCGGCGAGCGCAACGGAGTCGTGGGATCGCGCCAGAACCAGCGATTGCGCCGGTTGTCCGCCGGTCGCACGACAAACTTGCCGCCGCCGTTCTGTGATTGGCCCACGTACACGAGGGCGCCGCTCGGAAACTCCGCCTCGTGGCCGGGCATGGCTTGGGTCGTTCGATATAAGCCTGGATCGGGAAGGTCGAGCATGCTGGTTCCTGAGTCTTTCGAGCCTGGCGGACTTTACTAGAAAGCCTCGCACACACAAGTACGCGAATGAGCGACGATTTCGCAGAGGCTTGGATGGGTGTATCTTCCGCCTACTTGCGAGGACTGGATGGCAACCAAGAAAGCACCGAAAAAGCAGGGAGGAACGACCAAGGCGAGGCTCGGCACCGAGCTGCCCCGCAAGATCAAGGCACGCCCTGCGCCGCAGCCGGTCGAGCGTAAGCCGGCAGCCGCAACGTCCAAGGTCACTCCGCTGCGGGCCGCGGCCGCCAAGGCCACGAGCGCCAAAGCGTCAGCGCCGGCCAAGCCCACCCAGCTGAAAACCAAAACCTCGAAGAAGGCGGCGGACGTCGCTGCCGACGCTGGCCACAACGGTATCGACGTGGGCGACAAAGCCCCGAGCTTCGTACTCAAAGATCACACGGGGAACATCGTTTCATCCGACTCGCTACGCGGCTCGAACTACGTGATCTACTTCTATCCGAAGGACGACACGCCGGGTTGCACGCTCGAAGCATGCGGCTTTCGCGACTACACACCGCGCTTCGACGCGAAGGGCGTGAAGGTGCTCGGCGTGAGCCCGGACTCACCGGAGGCGCACACGCGCTTTCGAAAGAAGTACGAGCTTACGTTTCCGCTACTCTCCGACCCGGAGAAGACGCTGGCTAAGTCTTACGGCGTTTGGGTCAAGAAGCAGAACTACGGGCGCGAGTACATGGGCGTGGAACGCAGCACGTTCTTCGTCGATCGGCACGGCGTAGTGAAAAAGGTCTGGCGCAAAGTGCGCGTACCGGGTCACGTCGACGACGTGCTGCACTCGGTTTGACGCCGAGCGCCCCGTTGCTCAGCTCGCGTTGGCGCGCCGCTTCAGCTCGTTCAGGCTGAGCTCGTGCGGATTGAAGCTGCGCGGCGCTGAGGGCGGCCACGTGACGGGTGGGATGGGAAACGCAGGTCGCGCGAACAAGAAGCCTTGCCCATAGTGCGCGCCCGTATCTGCCAAGGCGCGCAGCTCGTCTTCGGTCTCGATGCCCTCGGCTACCACCGCGGCGTGCAGGTCGGTGCACAGGCGCACCACGCTCGAGACCAGCTGCTG
Organism: Myxococcota bacterium; assembly: GCA_049324695.1. Lineage (GTDB taxonomy): Bacteria > Myxococcota_A > Polyangia > Polyangiales > Polyangiaceae > PMG-095. Next base: position 41,881 of record JBMOMJ010000012.1, on the reverse strand, counting down.
CTGGCGCGGACTCCGATCGAGCCCGCATACCAAGCCGCGATCCAGCTTGACCACCTGCGGGGCCAAATCAGCGATGCGCTTCAGGTTCGAGTAGCCGGCTCCCAGATCGTCTACCACCAAGTGCACTCCGCTGCGCGCGCGCACTTCGCGAAGAACATCGATGCAGAGATCGTAGTGGGTGAGCGGCACTGACTCGGTGATCTCCAAAAACACGCCGTCGTCGTGCAGGTAGATGGGATCGTCCGGTCGCACCAACCAGCGCTCTTGCAGCTCTTGCGGGTGAACGTTGAGGAAGATCGGCCGACCTGCCGCGAGCGGCACTGCCAAATCGCGGATCATGCGGCCCAACCGGCCCACGCAACCGGCGGCAACGGCGCGCTCGAACAAAACCAGCGGATTGGCTAGGTCTGGACGCCGGCACCGCACCAAAGCCTCGTAGGCGAAGCACTTGCCCGTCGCGAGATCCACGATGGGCTGAAACACAACGCTCAGATCGGCAGGAGTGACCAGGCGCTGCATCGCGAAGAACGAGTCTCGCGTGGCCCGTGGCTCCGTGTGGGTTCGGTCGGCCTCGCCACCCGCAGGTGTGGGGGGATGCTTAGGAGGAATGGCCAGAAGATCCTCAGTGGGACCGTGAATCACGGTTTGCCCAATATTCAAAGTTATCACCCCTTCTGCTTAGCGACAACGAGATCCCGCTCACGCAATTCGTTTGCGAGTCACTCACTCGATCACACATGCCCGCACGTCCCCAAGTTTGTTTGTCGATTCGTTCGTTGGTTCGCGAACCCGCGCAAATACGCCACGCTCTCGGTTTGTTCGAGCGATTCGTTTGGGGTGTGCGGACGAGACCTTCTCTCGACTATGCTCGCAGGCGCATGACGAGATCCGACCATGAAGCGGGAGCGCTTAGGCTCAGCCGTCGCGAAGTATGCGCGGCAGCGATCGCGGTTTTGCCATTTGGCTTTGCTTGCCAGCGGACGAGCCGCGCGAGCGCACAGCAGTGCAAGGAGCACGTCAACCTACTTTTGGCTGCAAGCCAGAAGGATGTTGCGGAGATTCGCAACGGGCTTCCCTCGGCAGCCAAGTTTCTCGAAGACTACGTGAGCGCGGGTAAGTTCGATGACGCGACCGCCTCCAAAGACGCGCTCGACCGGGCGCGCAACAAGGTACAAGACTTGAGGGTTGCCAAGACCACGTTCCTCGCGCTGGTTGATCCGCAAGGCGTCGTACTTCGCAGCGACGAGAGCCCCGATTTACTTTCCGGCAAGAATTTGTTCGAAGCGTTTCCGGATCTTCGCGAAACCCTGTCAGGAAAATACGTCGAGACGCGGGGTAGCATCGAGGCGGCCTCGCGTATTCGCGGCGGCCCGGACGGGCAGTGGGTCGCAGCAACACCGATCAAGAAGGGCGACGCCGTAGCGGCTCTCTATGTGGGGGGCTGGTCTTGGTCGGCGTACGCGTATCGGTTGCAGAACCACCTACAAGGGAAGATTCGAAGTGCTTTGCCCGAACGAGGCAAGGAGCCGCTCACTTACGTCTACATGGTGGTTGGTGACGCGGTGTACGGCGCCCCCATCTCGCCTGCTGTGAACGCCCGCGCCATTGCCGACCAACACTTCTCGAAGACCGCGGGGAACGAAGCGGTCGTGCGGGAGCTCGAGATTACGGAGCGCGACTTCGGTTTGGGCTTTTTGAAGCTGCCGGATTTGGGCAAAGACGTCGGCGTGGCCGTGCTGCGCAGCGAAACCTAGTCCTCAAGCATCGAGTTCGTTGCATCGCGTCGCCAGCGTGTGTCGCTGCCCAGGCGCCCGAAGCGATGCAAGCCCATGATGAGAAGGACGATGCCGGCCAAAGTGAGCCAGCGCGCGATGCCTTCGTCGTCCGCGACGGCCAAAGCGATTCCGAGCGCCGCCGTGACGGCGCCGACTTTGAGCAACGTGCGCGTGCTGGCTTCGTTGCTTGCACGCGGCTTCGCAGCTCGGCTCTCGTCGGAGTCGCTCATCGCAGGCGCTCCCGATGAGCGATGACGATGAAGTCGCGCACGTCGCGGCGCAGCTTCAGCTCGGCGGTGGTGGTGCTCTTCTCGTGCGCCTCACCAACCTGATCGTCATAAAGGTAGTCGGTGTCGTGCAGCACACAGACGCGGGCATCGCCGTCCGCCCCGACTCCGGATACAAGCTGCAGCGCGTCGCCCATGTTCGGGTCGCGTGCGGGTAGCGCGCGGCCGAGCTCACTCCGCTCGATGCCGGTGACGTAGGCCACGCCGAAGCGTTTGCCACTCGCCAGCACGTCCACGTGCAGCCGATGCTGGGCAGACAAGGAGACATCCGTGCCCGGCTGCGGGACTTCGTGCTCTTGGCGGAAGACGTCGGAAATGATCTCCACCGCGCGGCGTTCCTCCAGCGGACGAGCTGGATTTGCCGTGCGGGGCGGCGGGCTACCGCATGCCAACGCGAGGCTGGCTAGCAAGCAAGCCCGGGCGGAGACCAGCCGGAGCGATGGCTCGAGCGGCATTTGCTGGCAGACCTTATCGGAGAGCGATTGGCTTCGCCAGCTTCGGGTTAGTCCGAGCGCCGTCGTCGACCCGGCCCCCCGGACGGCTTTCTGCGCGTCGTTCGCCGGGGGCGCGCGACTGCTATAGCCTTGCGGCCATGCCGTTCGATGCTCGACGGTTTCTGTGTCTGCTCTCTGCTGCAGCTTCCTTGTCGGCGTGTCAGCGACAGCGCGTCTCCGACCCCAGCGCGGTGGTCGCGGCGTACGCGTCGGCGGCGCGCCGCGGCGATGCCGACGCAATTTATGGGCTGTTGTCGCGCCGAGGGCAGGCTGATTTGGGTCGGGAAGGAACGCGCCAAAAGGTACTCGATGCGCGGCGTGAGCTCGCGACCCAGGCGGATTTCTTCGCTCGCCCCGGAGTGGAACCAGAGGTCGTCGCGGTCGTGCGCTACGAAGATGGTGAGCAAGCCGAACTCGCCCTGGAGTCGGGGGTGTTCCGCGTCGGTTCGGCCTCCGCTCTTCCAGCCGCGGCACGAACCCCAGCCGAGGCGTTGGCAAGCCTGCGCCAGGCGCTTTCACGTCGCAGCTATATCGCGCTGGTTCGAGTGCTGTCCGCCGAGACACGCGGCGCGCTCGAGAGCGACGTGGGTTCGATTGTCGAAGGGCTACAAGATCCGGAAACGCTCGATGTGCAGGTGAGCGGAGACGACGCCGAAGTGGAGCTCCCGTCGGGCCACAGCGTCCGCTTGAAGCGTGAGGCGGGCGTGTGGCGAGTGGAGGATTTGAAATGAGCTTCGGGCGGCGCGCCTGCTTGCAACTCGCGGGAGTCGGCGGCGTCGCGCTGCTTTCGGCTCGCTCGGCGCAGGCGTTTGGCGAATCGGCAGCGTTCAACCCACGCTTGCTCCTGGCGGGCAATCGCAAGACCCCGGCTTGGGCCGACAGCGCCGCGGCACGTTGGGCCTGGGAGCTTCTGCGCCGCACGAGCGCGCCGGCGCGCCTGGTTCCGTCGCGCGTGTCCGCCGATCGCGCCGAGCTTTGGAGCGAGCCGTTCGCGATCTGGTGCGGCGATAGCGACGTGGGCAGCCTTTCGAACGCGGAGCTTCGAGGCATGACTCGCTTCTTTCGTCTCGGCGGCGTGTTGCTGGTGGACGACGCGGCGCCGGCTAACGGAAGCTTCGGTCGCTCCGCCCGGCGTGAGATCGCTCGGGTGCTGCCGGACTCACCGCCCGTGCGGTTGGATTCCACTCATGTCTTGTTCAAGGCGTACTACCTGCTGGATCGCCCTGTCGGGCGCTCGCTCGGCGCGGGGCATCTCGATGCCATCGTACGCGGCAAGAATGCGCAGGTGCTGTTTTCGGACTTCGACCTATTGGGCGCCCTGGCGCGAAACGGGGACACCTGGGCTTTCGAAGTGGAGCCCGGTGGCTCGGTACAGCGTGAACGCGCCGCGCGACTGTGCGTGAACATAGCCATGTACCTCTTGTGTTCGGACTACAAGGACGACCAAGTGCACGCTGAGTGGCTGATGCGGCGGCGTGCCAATCCGCGTCGTTGATGGCCACGCATTTCTCCATCGCCGAAGACCTCCACGCCGCGACCCTCGGCATCGTGGGCGTCGTGCTGCTGCTGTGGCTCGCCTTGTTGCTTTGGGAGGTCTGGCGCCAACGCACGCGGCGCGCGATGGTCCTTCTCACAGGCTTGATCGCCTTCGTGTTGGTAACGCTTGCGGTACTTCGGCCGGTGCGAGTCAAGTCGCGCGCGAGCAGCGTGGGCCCTCGCGTGGTCGTTCTCGCGGATCGTTCGCGGCGCCTGCTGCTGCCAGCCGATGATGGCCGCCAAACGCGCGAGGCGCTATTGCGCGCCAGCGTTCCGGCCTTGCTGCGTGCGTTGGAGGGCGCACGCGTCACGCTGCTCGGCTTCGGTGAGGGTGAGCCAGCGCCGTACGCGGTGAGCGACGATAAGCCCCCCACGGCCAAAGACAGCGATCTTGGCCACGCCTTAGAAGCTCTGGCGCGCGCGGCGGGAGAGCGGCCCGAAGCCGTGGTGTTACTCAGCGACGGTCGCTTGCTGCGACCCTCTGAGCAGGCCGCCGCGGAAGAGCTCGAACAGCTCGCCGCGCAGCTGTCCGTGCCGCTCCATGTGGTGCGCCTTGCCGAGCGCGCGCTGCCGGACGCCGCCCTGCGCAGCGTGCACAACGCTGGCGTTGCGGTTGCTCATCAACCGCTGGCTCTGCGCCTCGAGATCGCCTGCAGCGGTGGGCTCAGCTGCGATCAAATCCCAGTCAAAGTGCGCGAGCTGAAGCAAGGTGAGGCGCCGCTCATGCTGGCTGAGGGCGTCGCCAAATTCGAGGGTAAGGACACGGCCACGCTGGAGCTCCTCGTCACGCTCGAGCGCGCCGGCACGCGCATCGTGGATGTCGAGATCGCGGCGCCCGACGGCGATCGCATCGCCGACAACAACCGGCGCTTGCTGACCTTCAACGTCACGCGCGAGCGCGTTCGGCTCTTGCACGTCGCGGGTCGCCCTACTTACGACGTGCGCTCGTTGCGCATGTGGCTGAAGGCGAACGACTCCGTCGATCTCGTGGCTTTCTTCATCCTGCGAACGACGCAGAGCGACACCAACACCACCGATCAGACCGAGGAGCTTTCGCTGATCCCGTTCCCGGTGCACGATCTCTTCACGGAGCACTTGCCGAGCTTCGACGCCGTCGTGTTGCAAGACATCGACGCGGTTACATATGACCTCGCGCAGTATCTGCCAGCGCTCGAGCGTTACGTGCGTTCCGGCGGTGGCATCATTTTGGTGGGAGGTCCTTCGTCGTTCGCCGGCGGGGGCTACGCGCGCTCTTCACTCGAGCGCGTGTTACCGACGGAGCTCGGCGATCCCGCGCATCCCTTCGATCTTGCGGAGTTCGTGCCGGCATACACCGATGCAGGGCGTGTTGCGCCGGTGTTGGGCCCCTTGCGCGACCTCGTAAATCAAGATCTGCCAAAGATGGTGGGCGCGAATCTGCTAGGTAAGCCGAGAGAGTCGGCCATAGTCCTGTGGCAGCGACCGCCGCGTCGTGCCGGCGAAGCTGCGCTGCCCATTCTCGCGTTGAACGACGCGGGCGACGGGCGCACCATTGCGCTCGCGGTCGACGGCACTCATCAATTTGCGTTCAGCGAGTTCGCCGAGCGCACTGCCGGACGAGCCTATGGCGCGCTGTGGGACGGCTTGTTGGGCTGGTTGATGCGTGATCCGCGCTACGAAGCGGCGCGCATCGAGCTCGTCAGCGATTGCATCGCGGGGGAGACCACGCGGCTCAAATTGATTCGCCTGCCCGGCGCGGAGGGTGACGTCGAGCTCCACGTGGAAGCTCTTTCAGCCGACTCGAACCCACGTTGGACCAAACGCGCTCACGTGCCCGCAGCCGGCGTCGTCGAGGTCGAAGTCGGCCCACTTCCGGCGGGCGGCTACAGTGCCCGGGCACGTGTCGGACAGGCGCCCGCAACACGTTTCGACTTCGCGTGCGAGCGTGGGGGCGAAGCCTTTCGCGACTCGCGCCCCAATCCGACTCTGCTGACGCGCATCGCGCGCGCGAGCGGCGGCCGTTCCGTCGACGCCGCACACGTGAGCGACGTGCCGTTGCCGCCGCCGACCGAAGTCTCCGTCGAGCGCGAGGTGTCGCCGCTGCTGCCGCCCTGGGTGTGGGCGCTGTCAGCGTCCCTCGCGCTCGGTGTGCACTGGATCGCGCGCCGCCGCTCCGGTCTCGCATGAACGGCAGGCGCGCCACGCGAACAGCGTTTCAGTCGTAGTACTCGTGGCCGAGGTGGGTGATGAGCTCTTCGCCCATCATCCAACGCAGCGTGTTCTTGAGCTTCATCGACTGAATGAAGAGATCGTGCTCTGGATAGAGACCAGGCGCGGTCATCGGGCTCTTGAAGTAGAAGCTGAGCCACTCTTGCACACCTCGGAAACCCGCGCGCTGCGCGAGATCCATGAAGAGCGCGAGGTCGAGCACCAGCGGCGCCGCCAAGATCGAGTCGCGGCACAGGAAGTCGACCTTGATTTGCATCGGGTAGCCGAGCCAACCGAAGATATCGATGTTGTCCCAGCCCTCTTTGGCGTCGCCGCGTGGCGGGTAATAGTTGATGCGCACCTTGTGATAGAGGTCGCCGTAGAGCTCCGGGTAAACATGGGGCTGCAGCACGTCTTCGAGCACGCCGAGCTTGCTGACTTCCTTCGACTTGAAGTTATCCGGATCGTCGAGCACCTCGCCGTCGCGATTGCCCAGAATGTTCGTGCTGAACCAGCCCTTCATGCCCAGCATGCGCGCTTTGAAACCCGGCGCGAGGATGGTCTTCATCAACGTCTGGCCCGTCTTGAAATCCTTCCCGCACGTCGGCGTGTTCGTTTCGCGTGCGAGCTCGTGCATCGCGGGGATGTCGACGGTCAGGTTCGGTGCGCCGTTCGCGTAAGGCACGCCTTCCTTCAGGAGTGCCCAGGCGTAAATCATCGAGTTCGAAATGGAAGGATCGTTCTCCAACAAACCTTTCTCGAACGCGGCGATGGATTGATGTACGGCGCGCGGCTCGAGATAAATTTCCGTCGAGCCACACCACACGGCAACAGCACGCGAGCAACCGTTCGCCTTGATGAAGCGACGCACATCGTCGCGCACCGCTTCCACCATGTCGGCTTTGGTCTTGCCGGTCTTCACGTTGCTACCGTTGAGGCGCTTCACGTATTCCGGGTAGAACACCGCGCTCATCGGCTTGATGGCGGCGAGCTCGTCTCGAATTGGGTCCAAGTGCTTGGACTCGAGCACTTCGGCTTTGGTCGCAGCTTCGTGTGCGTTGTCGGGGAAAAGATCCCAACCGCCGAAGCAGAGGTCTTCCAGCTTGGCGAGCGGCGCGAATTCCGAAATCTTCGGGTTGCGGTTATCTGTACGCTTGCCGAGGCGAATGGTGCCAGTCTGCGTGATGGCACCGATTGGGCGGGCGAGCCCGCGGCGTGCCAGCAAGCACCCGGCGATGAACGTGGTGGAGACCGCACCGATGCCAGGCAGCAGGACGGCGAGTTTGCCCTGGGGAGATTCGAGCTTTTGAGGTCGTTGCATAACGCGCGGCGTGCTAGCAAGCGGCGTGCCGATGAGCAACTCGACTAATCTTGTACGCACCGACGCCGCCGTGATTCTCGTAGCCGGTGTTGGCGCGCGGCTCCGCCCACTTACTGACGATCGACCCAAAGCGCTGATGGATCTCGGTGGCGAGACCATCTTGAATCGCGCGATTCGGCTGTTGGTGGGCCACGGCGTTCAAGAAATCGTGCTCGCAACTGGCTATCGCGAAGATCAGATTCGTGCGGCGGTGCGCTTTCTCGATGTGCGCATCACCTACTTTCGAAATGAAGCCTACGAGTCCACGCAAAACAGCGTATCGCTAGGGCTTTGTCGCGCGGCGTTGAAGGGCAAGAGCTTTTTCAAGTTGGATGGCGACGTCGTGTTTCAACCGGACGTGCTGACACGACTCGCGGCGTCTCGGGCAGACCTTGCAGTTGCCGTCGACTCGAAGCGCGCGCTCGACGCCGAAGCGATGAAGGTGCGCGCCGAAGGCGGCGTGATCAGCGCATTTGGCAAAGAGATCCCGCTCGCTAGCGCGTACGCTGAGACCATCGGCATCGAGCGCCTGAGCAACACGGGCGGGGATCGCGTGCTCGCGCGCATCACTTCAGCGATGGCGGCCGGTTCGCGCGACCAGTACTACGAGCACTTCTACTCCGCGCTCGTGGCCGAAGCGTCCATCAGCGCGCAGGCAGTCGAAGTGGGCGACCTGCCCTGGTCCGAGGTCGATACCTACGAGGATTTGGAGCGAGCCCGCCTTGCGGCTGCAATGAGATCCGGTCCCGCTGCGTAAACGTCGACGCACCTTTCGTGTCAAGTGGGGCAGGGGACGCCCAGGTGCGTAAAGCGTCTACCACGTGCCTTTTTCGCGGCATTTTGCAGGCTCGGCGTGGTGCTGGAGGGAACGGCGTTGTCGCAAAATTGCTACAGTGTGGTGTCGGTCGCACAGGTCAAAATCGAGTCTAAGTCGTTGATAGGAAAAGGATTTGCCGGCTTGTCACGGCGCGTGCTAATGCCCTACAAACTTAGCGTCCGATTGACGAAAGCGAGCCGAGAGCATGAACACCGACCGACGCGTGACGCGGGCAGTCATCCTGGCAGCGGGAACTGGCTCCCGTTTGCGAGAGGGTGACGATAACGAATTACCCAAGCCCCTCCGCGCCGTTGCAGGTGTGCCTTTGTGCGTGCGGGTGCTCCGTACGCTCGAGGAAGCTGGCATTCGCGAAGCGGTAGTGATCACTGGCTACCAAGGCGAGCGTGTCCGGCGCGCGCTGCTTTCTGAGCCCAGCCTTGGCCTCAGCCTCACCTTCGTGGAGAACCCACGCTTCGACAAGAAGAACGGCGTGTCGCTGCTGACTGCGGCCGAGTTCATCGATCAGGAATGCATCCTGACCATGTCGGATCACCTGTATTCGCCGGAGCTCGTGCGCCGGTTGATCGCGTGGGACTTGCCGAAGGGCGCCTGCGCGCTCGGCGTCGACTACGACATCGAGCGTTGCTTCGACATCGATGATGCTACCAAGGTGGTCGTCGATCGCACTCACATTGCGCGCATCGGCAAGGAGCTCGAACAGTACGACGCGCTGGATACCGGGGTGTTCCGCATTGGGCCGGCGCTGATCGAAGAGCTGGCCAAGCTCGATGCCGAGCGCGGTGATTGCTCGCTCAGCGATGGCGTGGGTGCACTCGCGCGGCGCGGCGACTTTTACGCCGTGGACGTGGGTGAGGTGCGCTGGATCGACGTCGATACGCCGGCTGCATTGGAGCGCGCCGAGGCCATGCTGCGGGTTTTCGGCGACACCCTGGGCGACGAGCCCGGTGCGGGTGCTCCGGTTGCCATCGATCCGGAAGCGCTGGAGATGTTCGCGCCGAGCTGGGTGCGTGCGGCCAAGCCTTACAACGAGTCGCACTTTGCCGTGGCGGAGAGCCAGGCGGGCATCGCTCGCATGATGTCGAACGAGAGCCCGTACACGCCCAGCGCGCGCGTCGTGAACGCGATTTTGGAAGCCGCGTTGCGCGGCAACCTGTATCCGAGCGGCGGCGAGCAGCTCGCTCAAAAGATAGCTGCGCGCGAAGGCTTGTCTGCGGGCAGCGTGTTGCTCGGCGCTGGTTCGACTGAGCTCATCGATGTGGTGATTCGCACCTTCGTGGGACCTGGTGAGGAGGTGCTCCTCAGCGTGCCGACGTTCAGCATGTACGAGGCGCGCACTCGCACGCAGGGCGGCATTCCGGTGTTGGTGCCGATGACGGACGATCACGAGCACGACATCGGCGGGATGATTCGCGCGGTGACCGAGCGCACCAAGGTGATCTTCCTGTGCACTCCGAACAATCCGACTGGTGGCAGCATCGCGCTCGAGGATTTGAAGCGCTTGCTGCGGCTGGGGCTGCCCACCGTCATCGACGAGGCGTATTACGAGTTCGGCGACGGCAAATCGTTTGCGCCGCTCATCGATCAGTTCCCGAACGCCATTGTGCTGCGCACCTTCTCGAAGGCGTACGGCTTGGCGGGGCTGCGTCTCGGTTATGCTCTCTCTCACCCGGCAGTGCAGCGCTTGCTGAGCCGCGTGAAGGTGCCGTGGAACCTGCCTGCAGTCACGCTCGCAGCAGCTAGTGCGATTCTGGACGACGAGGCGGAGCAGCAAGGTCGGCTGGGCTCCCTGCGCGACGCGCGTGACGAACTCTTTCATCGCATCTCGGCCATTCCCGGGCTGCGTCCCGTGCCGAGCGAAGGCAACTTCGTGCTGGTGGACGTGTCTGGTACCGGCATCGGTGCTGAGCGCTGGGTAGACCTGCTCGTGCAAGAAGGTGTGCTCGTCCGCTCGTTGAGCGTGCATCACGCAAGCCGGAGCTGGGTCCGCGTAACTGTGGGTACGGTGGAGCAGAACATCAGGTGTGTGACGGCGATGGAGCGCATCGTTTCGCGTTCGACGCGCATGCGCCGTCCGTTTGCCGCACCTGCGGTGAGCGACGCAGAGTGAGCAATCGCGGGCGAGGGTGGCGGCGCTGCATCGCCGCTCTTGCAGTGTTAGCGTGAGCGGCGATGGCTTTCTGGGACGACTACTGGAAGAGCCTGAAGCCGCTCGACGTCGAAGAGCCCATCGACGTGTGGGTACATCGGCCGCTCGCCTACGTGCTTGCCAAGCTGCTGTACCCAACGCCGGTGAGCCCCAACGCCGTGACGTTGTGCTCCATTGCTTGGGGCATCACCGCTTCGATCTGCATGGTGCTCGACTTCAGCTGGCATCTGCCGGCGGCGGGTGGCGCGCTGTTTTTGTCGGCCGTTTTCGATTGTGCTGACGGGCAGCTGGCTCGCATGCGCGGTAGCTCGTCGGCGCTCGGGCGCATGTTGGATGGCGTTGCCGATCTGGTTGTGTCGACGGTTTCGGTAGCGGGCGGAACGTACCTGGTTTGGCAAGCAGCGCACGCGACCCCACTTCAGGGCGCCATCACGATTGCTCTCTGCTTGGTGACGATCGTAACGGGCTCGTTCCACACGTCGACTTACGATCACTACAAGAACGTGTTTTTGCGCATGACCCATCCCAAGTACAGGGAAGGGGAAGACTACGAGGTAGCGCTCGAACGGTACCGAGCGAGTGCGAAGTCAGCGCCGGTGTTGGTGCGCTTAGCGTGGCCGATTTATCTTTTCTACGTGAAGAGTCAGCGCGACTACGTCGAGCGCTTCGATCCGTTCACGAAGACACGCCTTTCGACGTTGCCTCCATTCGACGAGGCTCACGGCCGCATTTACCGCGAGCACGCCGGCGCGCCGATGCGCATTTGGCGGACCTGGTTCGGTTTCGGATCGCTGGTATTTGGGATGAGCGTCTCGATCGCGCTGGGCTTCGTCCACTATTACATGCTGTTCCGCTTGGTCGCGCTGAACGCAGTATTTTATGGCTATCTCCGCGCTCGCCAGCGCGCCGCCTCGCAGAGAGCCTTCGCTGCCCTCGGATATTGAAGCCAGCCGGTAGCCTGGCTACGCTCGCTTGCGCGTGTTTCGTCGAGCTCTGGCGCCCATTGCGGCATCGTTGTTGGTCGGGCTGTTCGCCCCGGCGGCGAGCGCTTTAATTTGGCCCAGCGCCGTGAGCCGCATCGAGCGCGATCTGCGCGCCGATGACGTCGGCCTACGCCGCCGCACCGCCGAGCGCCTGCCAGAGCTGCCTCGGCCAGTTCTGGTGCGCGTTGCGCTGCGAGCGCTGGACGACCCCGACGTGGAGGTGCGTTTGCTCGCCGCGCGTGCGGCGCGAGCGGTTCCGGTCGAGAACCTGGGTGAGCGCCTGATTCCCTGGCTCACTGACGCGGATGTTCGAGTCCGCGTCGCGGCTGCCGAGTCCTTGGCTGCAGCGCCGTCGGCGCGTGGCGTCGCGCCGCTCGTGCGCGCGCTGTCCGACACCGACGCGACGGTTCGGCGCGTGGCGGCGGCCGCGCTCGGTGAAAGCGGGGCTCCCGAGGCCGTGCTTGGCCTGCTCGGGCGCCTCGATGATTCGGCGCTGGAAGTGCAAAAGAGCGTGATCCGCGCGCTCTCGGATTTGGGCGATGCGCGTGCAGTCGTGCCGCTGGTTTCCAAGATCGAAGATCCGCGACCGAGCGTGCGTCGTGCGGTGGCGCGTGCGTTGGGCACGTTGGCCGATCGCCGCGCCGAAAGCGCGTTGGTGCTGGCATTGCGCGACAGCGACGCCTCCGTGCGCGTGAGCGCCCTGAGCGCTCTGGGTGCGCTGCGCGACTCGAGCGTCGTTGCCAGCATCGCTGCGACCTTGAACTCCGATAGCGATCCCAGCGTACGGCGAGCCGCGATTGATGCGCTTTCGCGTATCGGCGGCAACGAAGCCATTCAAGCCTTGGTCGAAGCGCTGGGAGCCGCGTTAGAGGAACGCGACGCGTTGACCCTCGCGTTCGAGCGCTTGGGAGCCGCCGCCGCCCCTGCGCTCACCGCTTGTCTGCGGGCGCGCGTGGCTCCTGAACGCAGCGAAGGTTGTGCCCTCGCCTTGGCCGCAACACGCGAAGCGAGCGCTGGCAGCGAAATCCGTGCGGCGCTCGAACGAGGCAGCGTCGGGCTCGAAGCGGGGCTGCGCGCCTTGGGCAATGCACGCGATCCCGAAACGTTGACGAGCTGCTTGCCTTATCTGGGCCACCCTGATCCTGCGGTGCGACGTGCGGCGCTCGCTGCTGCCGGCACGCTGCTGGATCCGGCGCGCGGCGACGGGCGCGCCGTCGAGCCGCTCGAGCTTGCCTTCGAAAAGAGTGGTCGCCAGCGCGCCGAACGCCTCGAACACATTCGCTTGCTGGGGCGCACCGGGGCGCCCCGCGCAACACGCCTGCTCGTGCCGATCGCCGAGCGCGCCGACGATCTCGATTTTCGTCTGGCTGCGCTCAACGCCTTTGCCGATCTCGGCCCGGACGCGGCGCCCAAGACATTGCTGGCCGCGTTGGATGACCCCGAGCCCGCCGTGCGTCAGGCCGCAGCGCTTGCGATTCGTCGCGCAGGGCCCGACGTCGCAGAGCCCTTGCTCGATCGGCTAGAGCGCTCGGCGTCGCAAGATCGGCGCGTGCTGGCAGTTGCGCTCGCTGGCGCATTGCGAAACGATCGCTCCGGGAAAGCCACGGCGCGCACTCAACGCTTGCTCGCCGCGAGTCGCGGGGCGGAGCGGGATGCGTTGATCGAAGCGTTGGGCCAAAGCCGGCACGCGAGCGCCGGTGCCGCGCTCGTCGAGCTCGGGCGTTCGCTCGACGCGGCCGATCGCGCCAAGGTTGCCGAAGCGCTGGCATCTCATCCCGGGAGTGCTTCGGCGTTGCTCGAACTAGCTCGTGATCGGGACGCCAGCGTGCGCGCGAACGCGCTCTGGAGCCTCGGGGCCGTCGGCGGCGCAGAGTCGCTACCGGCTCTGGCTGCAGCTGTGCGCGACTCGGACGCAGCCGCTGCGGCGAACGCAGCAACCTCACTGGGCCGCATCGGCCAACGAGCGCAATTGCCCGTCGCCGAGCGTCTGTGTCAAAGCGTTTTGGATCCCCGTTCGGCCGTGCGCGCCAGTTCGCTCGCCGCGCTCGCTGCAATTGGCCAACGCTGCGCTGACGATCGCGATGCCAAGCTGCTCATCAAAGATCCGGCCGCGCGTGTGCGCCTGAACGCAGCGCGTTTGCTGAGGGATGCGGGTACCGGCAACAACGCTGTGCGCGCGCTCGAGCGCTGCGTGGCGGAAGAGGTGAACGGCGCAGTGGCGGCGGCTTGCATTCGTCCTCGTGGTGAGCGACCGAGCAGCGCCCGCGAAGTGCTGGTGTTCGTGGTTCCGCCGGGGCAGGCGGCGCCGGTTCCGCGCGCAGCTTACGCGCTGACGCGAGCCGATGGAACGACCCGTTACGGATCCAGTGACCGCCGCGGGGCCGTACAGGATACTAACGTTCCAGACGGCGATCTGGAGCTCGGAGTTCCCGCCGCGTTAGACGAGTGAAGGAGCCTGGATGCTGCCGATCGCAGTGGAAATCGCGCCGCCGGATGCTCAGCGCGAGCAAGTTACGGCGCTGCTTTCCGCCTGCTCTCACGTAATCGCCGACGCCGAGTGCGTGCTTGCAGCAGAGGCTCCTCAGGGCGGCGCGACGGCCGTCGCCATCGTCACCTGGCAGGGTGAAGAACAAGCGTTCGTCGAAGTTGGCATGCGACGGAATGGGCGACCCGAGTGGCGCTCGCGCAATGTAAAATTCGCGGCAGACGACGAACCGATCGAGCGCTGGCGCACGCTTGGGTTTGTCGTCGGCACGCTCGCACGCAGCGAACTCGCCGCCGAGCCGGAACCGCCGGAGCCCACCCCAACCAACGAACGTTCGCCTGGTAGCTCGCCGCAGCCCGCAAACGTGCCGTCGAGCCAGCCGCCCGCTCGAGCCACTCGAAATCCTCCCAAGAATCACCCCGCGCGCGCTGCCATCGATATCGGAGCCGAGGTCGGTCCCGCGTTGGAATCCGGCTGGCGTACCGGCGCTCTCTTGAGGACCCGTTGGCCATTCCAGGACCCGCTGCGCGTCGTCGTGTCGTTCAAGTACCTCCAACAAAACGACGCCACGCCCGATGCTCGCTGGTTCACCGGAGGTACAGGGCTAGCGTGGGTCTACGGCAATGCCCGCGCTGAAATTTCGGCAGCCGCCGAGGCGCGCGTCGAGTACTTCGAAGCCAAATACAGCCAATACTACGGGGGCGCGTCGTCTACCTCGAGCGGTCGAAACAGTCGCTGGCTCGCCGGGCTCGGCACGAACGCGACCGCGGCTTGGATGCCCATGCCTGCTCTCGGGCTGTACGTCTCCGCGGACGCCGCGTGGATGTTCGGTTACACCCGCATCCACGTAACGAAGCCGGGGCTCTCTGAGCAAGTCATCACCGATGAGCCACTTCGCTTCGGTATTGGCGGCGGTGTGCGTTTGCGGCTGTGGTGACGCAGCGCCGCTTCACCACTGGCAGCGATCATTCACGCAAGGCTTGCCCTGACAATCTTGCGTCGACTTGCACTGCACACACACGTTGCGTTTGACGTCGCAGTAGGGCCGGTCGCTGTCGCGATCACAAGGCTTATTCGGGTTGCACGCCGGAAGGCACGTGCGCGTCAGCCCATCGCACGTCAAATCGAACTGATCAGGACAATCGTTGCTGTTGTTGCAGCCGACGCAGATCCCGCAGGCCAGATCGCACGTCAGCGCGGGCGGGCAGTAGACGATGGGCCCGGGCGCACCACCGGAGCCTTGCGCGCTGCGCCCACCGTTCGGCGCTCCACCACTGGGTGTGCCGCCGCTGGCGATGCTCCCGCTGTTGCCACCGCGGTTCTCGCTACCGCTCTCGCCGCCGAGCGCGGAACCTCCGCCAGAGCTCGCGCCGCCTACGCCGCCACTGGCGTTGCTGGCGCCGCCGCGATTTACGGCGGGGCTGCCGCCAGCGTTGGTTCCGCCGGTGGATCGCACGGGATTTGCGTTGCAGCGAATGCAATTGCCCTCGGGGCACAGGCGTTGGCAATCGAGCCCGCCCGTGCCTGGGAAGCCTCCATTCCCGGAGAACCGGCCGCCGCTGCCCGCGAACCCAAACCCACCCATCTGTCCGAAGCCGCCCTGCTGTCCACGGCCGCCGTTCGACGCGCCACCTTCGTTGTTGCCACCACCCCCGCGGTTGGAATTTTTTCCGCCGGAGCCAGCGAAAGCACCTTGCCCGCCGTTTGCCGCTTTGCCACCGCTGCTGTTGCCACTAGCCCCCGCTATGCCACTTTCCCCCGCAGCTTCCGATAGATAGAAGTCCACGCGCCCGCAATGGCTTCCAAACACCAGCAGTGAGCACACTGCGATTGCTGGAATTGCCGCCCGGCGACTGGCCATGCCTCTAGTGTACCCTCGGCCGACACAGTCAGGCGTGCCTGCCCGAGCGCTGCTAGGGTACCATTAATGCGCAGGAACCTGTTGTGATTCCCCGCGTCGCAGCCACCCGACCCGCCCTTCGCCTCGTCCCTGGGCGGGCAGAAGGTGAGCAGCCGCCGTCCGACGAGCAGATCATCGAGGCGGTGCAGCGTGGAGAGCACCGGGTGGCGGCGCTCCTCTACGATCGGCTGTTTGGCGTCGTGGACCACACGCTGTTTCGAGTGTTTGGGCGGCGTGAAGTCGACCACGACGATCTAGTTCAAACGGTGTTCGAGCAGATCGTAGTTACCCTGAGTCGTCGATCTTACGCGCGAGCCTGCAACCTGAAGACCTGGGCTTCGAGCATCGCGAGCCACGTTGGGTTCAACGCGTTGCGTTCTCGGCGCCGTGAGCGACGCGTGCTCGATCGCGAGGTCACGGTGGAAGGAAGTGTAGTGCCTGCGCGCACTGACTCCGAGAGCCTCGCAGCGGCGCGCGTGGAGCTCGACCGGGTACGCCGTCACTTACTCGGAATGAAGCCCGACCAAGCACAGACGGTATTCCTTCACGACGTGCTCGGGCACGAGCTCGCAGAAATCGCCTTGATGACTCAAGTCTCCGTGGCAGCGGCGCAGTCGCGTTTGGTGCGTGGTCGCCGCGAACTCTATCGCCGGCTCGACAGTGAGACACGTGGGCGCGCTCCGAACGGAGGCGTGTCGTGAGCGCCGTACGTGAACCCGAGTCGCTGGTGAAAGCGTTGGCCGACGAGCGTGTGCCGCCCGAAGAGCCGGACGTGCTGGCTGCGCGCCGCGAGCGTTTGGTTCCGCTGATTGGCCTGCAGATTCGCGAGGCGAGTGCACAACGCGAGCGGCGTGCTCACCGCGTGCGCGTCGCGGGAATTGCGGCTGCCGCGGCGAGCTTCGTGTTGGCGGCGGGCATTGGTTATCGAATGCACCGCGGTGCCAAACCGCAAGCGGTTGCACGCGCCAACGTGGCGCGCGTTGCGAGTGTGCGCGAAGTGACTGGCACCTTGGTGGTCACGCACGCAGGGCGCGCTCGCGTCGTGTCGCAGGCGGAGCTCCCGGAGTTGGCTGGCGGAGACGAGTTGCGCACTGCGGCGGACGGTCACGCGCTGCTGCAGACCGAGCGTAGCTCGATCAACGTCGAGCCGGCGACGCAGGTGAGTCTGCTCGCGCGAGACGCACTCGAGGAGCGCATTCATCTTTCGGTTGGTCGCGTCGAGCTCAAGGTCACCAAGCAGCCGCAATCGACGCGCAGCGTGGTGGTCGAGACGCCGAACGCAGAAGTCGTGGTTCACGGCACGATGTTCAGCGTAGCGGTTGGTTCGGAGCAGAATGTCCCGGTCACTCGCGTGCGCGTGACCGAAGGGTCCGTTTGGATTTTGCACAACGGCAAACGCGAGCTCATCAGCGTTGGCAGCGCGTGGGCGTCCAATGGCTCGCACGCGCGCACGAGTCCTTCGGAGCAAAGCGCACCCGAGCTGCCCGCAGCAACGCCGGCAGCGTCGACGCCGCCCGCAGTATTGGGGCGCGGAAACTCGACTCGATCGGTTGCGCCTGCAGCAGCTCCCGCCTCGCGCGCTGCTTCGGGCTCTCTCGGTGAAGAGAACCGGATGTTTCAGGCTGCGATCGACGCACGCAACCGCGGCGAGGAGGGGCGGGCGTTGGAGCTATTCGCGGCACTGCTGGCGCGTTACCCGAATGGTCATCTCGCCGAAGAGGCGCGCGTCGAAAGAATGCGCGCCCTGCGTCGCACCGGAAATGCGACGGGCGCAGCTTCCGAAGCGCGACGCTACCTTGCGGAGCATCCGCACGGCTACGCGCAGGATGAAGCGCGCGGCGACGCGCTCGGCAAGTAGTGCGAGCTTGCGGTGCTGCGTAGAGCCTCGCGTTGCGAATCAGTCGCTTGCGCACCCACCCAAATAACAAGCGCGCGTTCGACGACTGAAAAACGCGCGGCTCGGCGCTGCTGAGCACGTCCTTGCAGAGCGACGTGCTCAGCGAATCACTGGGAAAAAACTCAGCCGCCCTTGGCAGCGCAGCGCATTGCACACTGCAGATCGCCAGAGGCACAGCCGCACGGATTCTTCTTCGGTGCGGGCGCTGCGGGCTTGCTCTCTGCCGGCGGAGTAGCGGCGCCAGAACCGGAGCTGGTGCTCGGCTTCCTCGTGCCGCCACTGCGGTGCACGACCTTGGGCGGAGTCTTTTCGGGAGCCGTTTCACCGGTGCCAGTTGCGGGCGGCTTCGCAACCGCTTCGGGCGCCGGCGTGGGAGCGGCGGGAGGCGGTGCCGGAGGCGCTTGTACGATCACGGGTGCCGGGGGCGGCGGGGGAGGTTCAGGCTTGAGCAAGATCGCGGCGGCGATTGCGAGCATACCAACGCCGAGCGCAACGCCGATGATGATGGGCGCCTTGCTCTTCGGTTGCGGCATGCTGATGTCGGCCGAACCGGGAAACGGTGCAAACGCCGGGCTAGCCAAACCGAGCGGCGGAGCTACTCCGAGCGGAGACACCGGAGCTACCAACGGCATCGCAGGTGCTGCTGCGGGCGGCGCGCCGGTCGCTTCGGTCTTCATTGCTGCCGCAGTGAGCGCCTTCAAATCGATGAGGCCCGAGTCGTCGCGCGACGCGCTGCCATTTGCTCCCGCGCGCCCCGAAGCGCGGCTCGGCTGAGCTGCCGAGGTGAGAGCACTCAGCGAAAACAGAACGGAAGATTCGTTGCGCGCGCCCGTTGCGGATGCGTTGCTCGGAGTTCCAATCGGTGAGGGTTGTTCAGGAGCACTGGTGGCCACGTCGTCCTCGCTACCGGCAGTGTCGATGCTGCCGAACAAATCTGCGGTTGCCGAGCGGCCCCCACTGCGTGCCGCGCTTCGCGGAACTGCACTCACTGCCGGCTTGGCTGCGGCTTTCTGCTCCCATGGCGATGCACTCGCCGCTGCAGGGCCAGCGTTCAACGCCGACACGATTTCAGTAACGTCAGCAAGCGGCTTCCAGTCAGCGAAGCCCTCCGCCCACACGAACGTCTCACCGGTCACCTGGCCCGCGTTGTATGCAGTGACCAGGTCGCGCAGGCTGAGCGTGCGCTGATCGCCCTCACCGAAATCCACCGAGTACTCAGTGGTTCCGCTGTCCGCGGACTCCGCTACGTCCGGAGCATCACCCGACCCAGTATAGACGTGGGGAGGGGTAGTCTTGCCGTCGATGACGATGGTGGCGCCGCACTTTCGGCATCGAATCTTGGCCAGACGATCTTGAACTTTGTCGTCCGCGATTGAGTACTTGGCTGAGCACGCAGGACAGGAGATCTTCACGAGCGGCCTCTCGAATCAGCCGGCAGCGCCATGCTTGGCGTCAAACCCGGTTCGTATGTCGAAATCGATACACCCGCCTGCGCCGGCGGGGGGCATCGTTCTATCATTCCTGCAGAATAGCGCTAGGGGTTGGGGGTTGCGATCTGGCGGTTGTTCGCCATCCGTAATTTGGACAACCACCTATCCAAAAAGCCGCGATAGGGCGCGGATTTATCGAGCGGTCAGTTGATCTGTAAAAATCGCGTGCGGGTGGTTCTCGCTAGCTGATACCCCGAATCTGCCGCGAACCTTGGGTGGGTGGCTGAATGGCGCGCAGGGAGGATTGCCTCCTACATGCCGTCAGCGCCATCAACTTCCCATTGCGAACAGCGCGAGATCCAGCGCGTCCAAGCGCTCTACGAGCTCTGGGTCGGGCTCGGGTTCGGCGCGCCAGGCGCGCAACAACTCTCGTTTCGCCTCAGCCAAATCGCCCTGTGAAATCAGCTTGTCGGCCCTGCTCGCGTGCATCTTGCCGCTTGCTGTCGTGCAGAGCTCGTCGAGCGAGCGCACGGTGCTCACCGTACCGGGTGGGATGCTCGGGATCCCGAGTCGCATCTGGCCTTTGGCGAGCGATAGATCGTAGTCGGCGCGCGCGTCGGGGCGCACCAGCACGCGGTACGCTTCGGCACCGCGCTGGAACACGCGGCGCAGTCGCGCGGCGGTGGCCTCGTCGGCGCTCGGGTGCGCGTCTGGGTGAAACCACGACGAGAATTCATGGAAGGCGCGGCGAATTGCGGCTTCGTCGGCGATTTCGAGCACACCGAGCAGCTCGTAGTAGCTCGCGTAGTCGAGCGTTTCGTCCCACTCCTCGATGCGCCTGCGGTCCTCGTCGTCCATGCTGCCGTCCTTCGCGGGCTCACACGCAGCCGACTTGCGGCTGATTCATCCAGTGTGTCGCTGGAGCTGGCGCTGCGCCATCGCCAGCACGTCTTCTGCTTGCGGCAAGCCGACGAGGCGCAGCAGCACTTGGGTAGCTCGCCCCGTGGACGTCTCGCGCGCGCTCACGTTGAGCATGCCGCTCGCGTCGAGGGCGAACGTGATTGCGATTTGCACGCTTCCGCGCGGTCCTTGCGGCAGCCCCGAAAGCTCCACCTCGCCGAGCAGCGTGTTCTCGTTGAACAGTTTGGATTCGCCTTGTGCCACTCGCACGCGAACCAAAGTTTGGCCATCGCTCGCCGTGACGAAATCGCGGCTTTGCTCGCAGGGAACCTGCGTGTTGCGAGCGATGATGGGGTCGCAATAACCCTGCACTGTTTCGACCACGAGCGTGAGCGGCGTGACATCGACGAGCAGCGGCGTGGGTTGAGGGGGTGGGGGTTCGAAAGCGAGGGGCGCCGTGACCGCCAACGGAGCGGCTGCGGCGAGTGGGAGTGGCTGCTCGAGTGGGAGCGGCTGCTCGAGCGGAGGCAGCACTGCGGTTCCGCCGAGCCCCTGAGGCAACACCGCAGTTCCTCCCAGCCCTGGCTGCGTGATGTGCGTCGCTGGCACGACAGGAGCAGAGAGCTCGGGAGGCGCGGGCTGCGCTGGCATGCGCGCAGTGACGAGGCCGAACGGCGCCGATGGCATCTGCCCACGACCAGCGAGCGTGGGCTCGTCCTCGCCCGGATCGAACACCTGCCCGCTCTGGGTGATGATGTCTTCTTGGCCGTACGGCGTGGAGCCCGGTTCCGATTTGGCTGATGGTGGTACACGGCGTGCGCCGGGAGGTACCTGAGTGATCTCCTCCAGATCGTTTTCGGTCAGTGCAAACGCGACGCTCTCTTCGCGCACCGGTGGACGGCGATCGAGCGGAGTTTGCGTGATCTCGTCGTCGTGCGGCAAAGCGAACGCGTCGGCCTGCGCTGCTTCCGACGACGCGCCGAGACCTGTGCCGGTGCGCACCTTGCCGCGCGCCCCGAGCCCCTCCAAAGTTTGTGTTCCAAGCGGCACTCGCGCGGCGCGTTGTCCCGGCGCGAGCACGCCGAGCGCGGCATCGTTGGCGGGTGAAGGTTCGGGCGCCGCCGCTGCGTTGCGAGCCTCGGCGAACGACTGCGTGCTTGGTGGCGCGACCCCAGGAATGGTTTCGGCGCGCGCCCGCGGTGGTGGCAGGCCCGCCGTGACAGCGGGTTTGCGCGCCGCAGCGGGAGCTTTCGGAATCGGGGCTCGACGGCGTTCGGCGCCACCCAGCGCGTTGGCTTGAATCGCAGCGCCGAGCGCCACGGCTTCATCCGGATTCACCGAGCTCTTCAGCTCGCGCTGAAAGAACTCCTCGACGCGCCGGCGCACGAAAGGAATGCGCGTTGATCCACCCACCAACAAGACCTGCTCGAAATCCTGCACGCTGAGGTGAGCAATGCTCAGGGCTTCCTGGCACACGTCGAAGGTGCGATCGACGATCGGCGCGATCAGGCGCTCGAGCTCGCTGCGCGCGAGGCGAAATCCCAAACCGAGCGGCTTGCCACCCGGGCCATGCGCGATGTCGTCGAGCTGCACGCTCACGTCTTGCTCGCTGCTCAATCGCCGCTTGACCAGCTCTGCGCTGGCGCGCAATCGCTCGAACACCTGCGGATCGCTGCGCGGATCGTAGCGATGCCGCGCCAGAAATTGATCTGCCATGCGCTCGGCAATGGCGATGTCGATGTCGTCGCCGCCGAGAAAAGTGTTGCCCGCCGTTGCCAGCACCTCGAACACATTGTCCGAGAGATCGAGCAAGGTAACGTCGAAGGTGCCACCTCCGAAGTCGTAAACGGCGAGGCGCTCAGAGGCGGCTTTGCCGAAGCCGTAAGCAAGCGCGGCTGCTGTCGGCTCGTTCAGAATCCGCAGAACTTCGAGGCCAGCTACACGCCCAGCGACCTTGGTTGCCGCGCGCTGCAGATCGTTGAAGTTTGCCGGCACGGTGATGACGGCGCGCTCGACGGGCTCCCCCAGCGCGGCCTCGGCTACCTGCTTCGCACGGCGCAAAACGAACGCGCTGATCTCTGGCAACGTGTAGGTTTCGCCGCGCCCCACCACGAGCGTCGCTTGACCCGGCCCCTCGCGCATTTGGAATGCGAAGCGAGAGCGAGCGCGTTTTACCTCTTCGCTATCCCAGCTGCGGCCGATCAGGCGCTTGACCGAATAAATGGTGTTGCTGGCGTCGACGAGGCGCCGCTCTTTGGCGGCTTTGCCGACCAGCACGGTGCCGTTCGGGTGAAACGACACCACGGAGGGCAACAGGGTGCTGCCGGTTTCATCCGGGATTGCCGAGGCATGGCCGTCACGCACGACGGCAACGACCGTATTCGTCGTGCCGAGGTCGATCCCGATCACCTGTGACATCTGTCGCACTTATACCGCTGTCTCAGGCAATCGAGCCTTTCTGAGTGGCGAAATTGCCGCTTCCAATTCGTCCGCCCAGGCTAAAATTCGCGACTCAACTCCAACCGTGCTCTCGCTCGATGCTTGCCACGGCAACGTCGTACCAGCGTTCGACGCTTCTTCGAAATGGCCACATCCAACCATAATCCGGACCGGTGAAGCGCCTGACGATGCGTTCGCGCAGCACAGGGCTTCTCAGCGCATCGCGACCCAAGAGCTCAGCGGTGGCGCGCAGCGTCTCCGTGTAGGCTTCCCATTCGATGCGAGCCCGGCCGTACGCGAGGCCGAGGGGGAAGAACGGCAGCAGATACAGCAGAGTCATGCCCAACATGCCGTAGCGCCGTCGCTGGCGCAGATGAACCCGCTCGTGGCGGAGCAAGATGATGCGATCGGCAGGGCTCAACGCATCCCAGCTATCCGGGACGTAGAGCGTATCGCCGATCACTGTGTAGTAGCCGGTGAGAAATTGGCGTTGGCCGCCGAAAGTAATGAGCAGGAGCGCGCGATGAATCCAGCGACTCAGCCGGCTGGCACGCTTGTACACGACGCAAAATTTGGGGAATTCGAGGGACAACTCGCTCAGAAAGCGGTTCGCATCGGCGCTTTCCATTGATCGTCGCAGTTCAAGCTTGGCCGAGCACGTCACCGTCGTTGAGCGCACGGCCGTTCACGAGCGAAAGCGCGTCGAGCTCACGTTTGCCTTCGAGCTGGGCGCGCACGAGCTCCACCGCGCCTTCACCGGTTCCGATCAACACTCGCGGGCGTTCGACGCGTACCTCTCCAGGCTTCAGCGCGGGGGCAGCTTCGACACGTTGGGTCGCCGAGATTTTCAGGCTTTTGCCAGCATGCAGCGTGTGCGCCCCGGGCCGCGGCGCCAAGCCACGCACCAGATTGTGCACGTCGCGTGCGGAGCTCGACCAATCAATGCGGCCGTTCGCCCGTTCGAGCGGAGGAGCCAACGTTACTTCACTTTCATTCTGCGGAACGGCGACACGCTTGCCTTCCACCACGTCGCGAAGATCTTGCTCGACGACGTTTGCTGCGAGCTCTGCGAGTCGTTCGGCAAGCTCGCCGGCCGTTTCATCAGCGCCAATCGAGAGCTCGTGATGGGAGAACATTGGGCCGGAATCCAAGCCTTCATCGACTTGCATCAAGGTGATGCCAGTGCGCGTCTCTCCCCGAATGATCGCCCATTGAATCGGTGCGGCGCCGCGATAACGCGGCAAAAGCGACGCGTGCAGATTGATGCAACCAACGCGTGGTGCGTCCAGCACCGGCCGCGGCAGGATCCGTCCGTATGCGAGCACGAGTGCCACATCTGCACGCTGCTCACGAAGCCAGGTCGCAAGCGCCCCATCTCGCACCTTCTCTGGTTGATAAACAGGGATGCCGAGCGCAAGAGCTTCGGTTTTCACCTCTGGAGGCCGCAATTCTTGGCTTCGGCCAAAAGGCCGATCCGGTTGACTGACAACGCCAACCACGTTGGCGACCCGCGTGAGCGCACGCAGCGAGGGCACTGCGAGCGCGGGCGTTCCGAAGAAAACTGCACGCACATGGGTTCTATAGCACCCGCGCTGTTGGCGGATGCGCCTCTTGTGGTTACGTTCTCGGGATGCTCGCCGTTCGTTATGGTCAGCGTGAGAAAACGACGCGATCCGAATCCCGTCCGTGTGAGGGGCAGACTGCCTCTTCTACCGGGTGGGCGTCAGGCTCGAGGGGTGACATGATGAGGTTGTCATGAGCGACAAGAAGAAGCCGTCCCCGCCGCAGGCACCGCCCGTCAGCGAAGAAGACATCCGGTTCGGCGATGAGCTACCGGTCCTCCCGATTCGCAACGCGGTGCTTTTTCCCGGTGCAGTAGCTCCATTCGATGTGGGCCGTGAAAAGTCGGTCGCGCTGGTGGAGGACGTGCACAATCTTCAGAACCCAGTCATAGCGATTTTCGCCCAGCGCGATCCCGCTACGGACGATCCCAGTGCGGACGACCTGTATCCGGTGGGCTGTGCGGCGCGGGTCCTGAAGGCGCTCAAGCACAGCTCCGGCAACTACTCTTTGATTCTGCAGGGGCTCACGCGGATCCGCTACGACGGCACCACGCAAAATAGCCCCTTCCTCCGCGCGCGCATCACGCGCATCGACACCCCGCCGACCGAGGATGTGGAGGCTGAAGCGTTGGCAATGAGCCTGCGCGACGTCGCCAAGCAGGTGATTCAGCTCATGCCCGAGCTGCCGCGCGAAGCGGGCTCGCTGATTGATTCGATTCAGGCGCCGGGCGCACTTTCCGACTTGGTCGCTGCGAACCTCGATGCTCCCGTCGAGGAGAAGGCGCAGCTGATCGAAACGGTGGAAGTGAAGGAGCGCATTCGCAAGGTGCTCAAGCTTCTCACTCGCCAGCTCGAGATCTTGAAGATGCGCGAGCGCATCAACTCCCAAATCAAGGAGGAGATGGGCAAGAACCAGCGCGAGTACGTGCTGCGCCAGCAGCTGAAGGCGATCAAGGAAGAGCTCGGCGAAGACGACGGCGATCAAGGCGATCTAGACGGACTCGAAGAGCGCATTGCCAAAGCCAACCTGCCGAACGAAGCGGATAGCGTTGCCAAGAAGCAACTCAAGCGCTTGCGTTCGATGCAAGTGGGTAGCGCCGAGTACACGGTGGTTCGCACCTACCTCGATTGGATTTTGGATTTGCCTTGGTCGCTCTCGACCGAGGACAACATGGATATCGCCGAGGTGCGGCGCGTCCTAGACGAGGACCATTACGGCCTCGAAAAGGTGAAGAAGCGTATCGTCGAGTACCTCGCCGTGCGCAAGCTGAAGAAGGACAAGAAGGGGCCGATTCTGTGCCTCATCGGTCCGCCCGGTGTTGGTAAGACGTCACTCGGCCGCAGCATTGCGCGAGCGCTCGGGCGCAAGTTCGTGCGCGTATCGCTCGGCGGCGTGCATGACGAAGCCGCGATTCGCGGTCACCGTCGTACCTACGTCGGTGCGCTGCCTGGCCAAATCATCCAGGGCATGAAGAAGTCCGGCACCATCAACCCCGTGTTCATGATGGATGAGGTGGACAAGATTGGCCACGACTTCCGCGGCGATCCCAGCGCGGCACTGCTCGAAGTGCTCGACCCCGAGCAGAACAACACCTTCGCCGATCACTACCTCGAGATTCCGTACGATCTCTCGAGCGTGATGTTCGTTGCGACGGCCAACGTTGCCGATCCGATTCCGCCGCCTCTGCGCGATCGCATGGAGATCCTGGAGATTCCGGGTTACACGCGGCGCGAGAAGCTTGCCATCGCGCGGCAGCACTTGATTCCCAAGCAGCTCGAAGAACACGGCTTGAAGTCGGAGCAACTCACCATCACCGATGAGGCGGTGGAGGAAGTCATCGAGCATTACACGCGTGAAGCTGGTGTGCGCAGCCTGGAGCGCACCATCGCCAGTGTGATTCGCGGCGTCGCCGTCAAAGTTGCGGAGGGCGACTCCACCGCGCGAGTCATCAAGAGCGAAGACGACCTGCGCGAGTTCTTGGGCCCGATCAAGTACACGAGCGAAGTCGCGGAGCGCACGGAAGAAACCGGCGTCGCGACGGGTCTGGCTTGGACCAGCGTGGGCGGTGAAATCCTCTTCATCGAGGTCACGCGCATGTTCGGTTCCGGCAAGATGCAACTCACCGGGCAGCTCGGCGACGTCATGAAGGAGAGCGCTCACGCGGCGCTCAGCTACGTGCGTACCAACGCCGAGAAGTACGGCATCGCCAAGGACTTCCTCGAAAAGAGCGACATCCACATTCACATTCCGGCGGGCGCCATGCCCAAGGATGGTCCCAGCGCCGGCATCACCATGTTCACCGCGATCGTCTCGCTCCTCACGGGAGCGCGCGTTCGTCACGACGTGGCGATGACGGGTGAGATCTCACTGCGCGGCCGCGTGCTGCCCATCGGCGGCGTGAAGGAGAAGACGCTCGCAGCGCACCGCGCTGGTATCAAGCGCGTCATCTTGCCGGAGCGCAACAAGGCGGATCTCGAAGAGGTGCCGAAGGAAGTGCGCGACGAGCTCGAGTTCGTGTTCGTGCACAAGCTCGACGAGGTGCTCGAGTCTGCCCTCGAGAAGATGCCGCAACCGTCGCAGGCCTACCTCGATGAGGTGGCCAAGCGAGAAGCTCAGGCGCCGACGAACTGAGTAGTTGACTCCTGAGTCGCGCAGAAGCGCCGAGTGCCGCGAGGTCCTCGGCGCTTCGCGCTTTGTCAGTCGCTCAAGCCAGCGGTCAGCACGGCGCTAGCGGCGGCCAGCTGCCTACGTCAGGCAATTGCTAATGATTCTTCGGGGTTAGAGCCGCGATATTTCTGGTGCGGGATGTGCTCGGCGAGGAGCACCCATGCACGCTAACATGAGCGCCACGATGCAAGCTCGAGCCGGAGTCTCGATTCGCTACGCGGTGCCCACGAAACCCGAGGCATGGATCATCCCGGAGGGGACCGTGCCCGAATCGCCCGCGCATGACGCTGCCGCGCAGCGTTTGTCTTTACTGTTGAGCGCCTGGGCCAGCAAGCGTGAGCGCACGCGCGTCGCGCGTAACCTTGCGGTGCGTTGGCTCGAAGCATATCCACGCACAGGCATCGACCCGGATGTGTGCGTTCTGTCGCCCGCGCCCGAAGACTTCGACGAGCTCGGCTCGCTCCGTCTGTGGGAGCCGGGTAGAACCCCGCCGATCTTCTGCGTCGAAGTAGTCAGCCCGTCGCACCCCCACAAAGACTACTCCGAGATCCACGAGCGTTATGCAGCGTTGGGCGCTTTCGAGCTCTTGGTTTTCGATCCATTGCTCGTAGGGCCGCGCAGGTTGGGCGGCCCTGTCGCGCTCCAGCTCTGGCGCCGCGATCCGCTCGGCTCGCTCGAACGCGTTCACTTCGGCGACGAGCCCGTTTTCAGCGAAGCCATCCGCGCTTGGTTTTCCGTGGACGGACACCGAATCGTCATCTCGCACGATCGCGAGGGCACCCGCCGTTTCCTAACCGCCGAAGAGCAGGCTCTGGCCGACAGGGAGCGGGCTCTTGCCGATAAGGAGCGGGCTGTCGCCGAGGCGGAGCGCGCCGTCGCGGAAAGGGAGCGAGAACGCGCGGAAAAGGAGCGCGAACGCGCGGAAAAGGAGCGCGAGCAGCGAGCGCGGGAGGCCTTGGAGCGCCGAGTTGAAGAACTCGAGCGCGCCCGCTTGCGGTGACGCTGGCGCCTAGCCTTCGTCGTCCCAGAGCCGGATGCCGCCGGTCATACCGTCGACGTTGGTGAACGTGCGCACGTTGCTGGGCAAATCGAGCTTCAGGTTTTCGACGTTGCCGCCGCCGAGGTGCAAGACCTCGTAGTTGAAGATGGGCGCGAGCTGATCGAGCATCTCGCCGACGCGCTCACTCCACTCTTTCTTGCCGAGGCGCCGAAACTCGGCGTCACACACGCGCTCCTCGTAGGTCTTACCCTTTTTGAAGGGGTGATGACCTAGCTCGAGGTTTGGCACCAAGTGTCCATTTATGAACAGGGCCGAGCCGAGGCCGGTGCCGAGCGTCAGCACCATTTCGACGCCGCGCCCCTCGATGACGCCGTAGCCCTGCAGATCGGCGTCGTTCATCACGCGCACCGGGACGCCACTGATGCGCGCGAGCTCGGTGCCGAGATCGAAATTTTGCCAAGCGGCGTTATCGAGGTTCGGCGCGGTCTTCACGACGCCGCGCACGACGACGCCGGGAAAGCCGATGCTTACCCGATGAAAGCGCGGCATGAGCGCGAGCATTTGGGCCATCATGTCGAGCACCGGCTTGGGGCTCGCCGGCTGCGGGGTGAGCCAGCGCACGCGCTCGTTGACCGGCTGACCTTGGCTGTCGAGCACGATCATTTTGATGCCAGTGCCGCCGATATCGATGCTCAGGGTAAAGACGTCGGACGCGCCCGGGGCCAGGGTGTACGCCTGCGAACGGATTAGGGCGTGGTCGTGCAGGATCCTTTTGCCGTGACCTTGCGGGTTCTTGAATGGGCGCGGGAAAGACATCGGGGTCGGAGGTTACCTGCTGCTGCTTTCTCCGCCACTCAGAAAGCGCACCTGCTCGTACCAGTTGCGTTTCGCGCGGGGCCCGCCGAAAATGCGCAAAGCTATGCGAAAAGGGGCGCGAGCCGGAACGTTGGCCCTGCTGCTGGGGGCGTGTGCCGCCCTTGCAAACGGCGCCTTTGGCCACAATGCGCGCGTGTTCGAGCGCCGCGGGCTGCGTCCGTCCGTCCCGGAGCGCGTGGTCGCAGGCCCCCGGGTGGACGGTTGCTCCTTGCGGCGGGCGGAGCTTCAGAATGAAACAGCTCTGCCCGGCGTCCCGGAGCTCGAAGCCGTGCGGGGTGAGCTCTTGGCGCGTGCCCGTGCCGAGCCGGTGTTCTTCCTGTCGCCACCGGAGTCTGCGCGCGTGCCCGGCGAAAGCGCGAGCTTGCGCGCGCGTTTGTTTTCCGAGGTTTCGCCGTGGCACGCGTTTTCGGAGTTGTACGAACGCTTGCGCTCGCGGCCCGAGCAGCTGCGCGCGGCGCTCCTCACGGACGGGTACCTCTACGCGACGCAGCCGCAGCTTGCCGCCCTGCTCGCCAGTGGGGTCGCGTTGGATCACCTGTTTCGCGAGCCGGTGCTCGTCATCGAGCGGGGTGACAAAGCTTTTCACGTAAAGCGCGAACGCGGGACTTACCGCTGGATGGAAGGGCCGCAGCGCGGCGAACCGGCGCGGCTCTGGTTGTTCGATCGTGTGCGCGCCGAAGCTGAAGCTGCAACGCCGCCGAGGCACGTCAGCTTGCGGGAGCTTTCGGAGCAACTCGGCACGAGCTCAATCGAAATCGAGCGAGTCACGCCGCGCGCGCTGCTGGCAAAGCTCCGCTACGGCGACGCCGAAGTGCCAGCCGTGCTGCGCGTCGACGGCACACGCGTCGTGCTCGAATGTGAATGCATCACGCCGGAGTCAGCGCCAGCCGTCGAGAGCGCGCAGCAGCTGGCTCGTCGGAGAACGCGCATTCTGGCGGAGCTTCGCGCGCGGGTTGGCGAGCAAATCGAAGAGGCCCTCCCGTTCGACGAACCCAAGACCGAAGAGGGGCAGCAAGACGGAAAGCTGCGCCCGGAATGGCGGATGGCCTATTTGCAGGGGCAGACCAGCTTTACGTTCAACGGCGATCGCTACGAGGTTTTCGATTCCGCAGGGCGTCCACGTCTACCGCAGGTCTGCGTCGACTTCGTGTTGGACACTTGGGAGCGCATGGCCGGAACGCGCTGGCTGCGGCGTGACGAGGGCCGTGGACGCACGATTGGGCGTCTGGATGTCACGGCGCTGGGAATGGAAAATCAGCGCAGCGTGGAGCAGTTCATCGAGTTCGCGCGGGACCGCCCGGACTGGTTCGAGCTCTTCGAAATACCTGAGGGCGAGCGCATTCCGTTCAGCAGTCGACGCCGCTTTTTTCGGCGTTTGATCGAGGTGCCGGCGCGCTTCCAGCCCCTCGATGTGGTGGCAATCTTGGGTCCGCGCGATGACGAGCGTTTGCATTACCACTCGTTTTTCATCGTCGACGCGGATCCGTTGAGCGGCATGCCGACCCTGCTCGCCGCGAACGCCGGCCGCCCGCGGCTCAGAAATTGGGAGGCAGAGCTGGAAAATGCGCCGCGTCGTGGCATCGTCGCGCGGATCCGACCGCGGGTCGCTTGGCTCGAGTCGCTGGTCGGGGCGTCGGATCAGGCGCTGTTGCCGCCATTCGCGCCCAAATCGCCGCCTGGCTGACGCCGTGGCGACCCACACAGGCGGCGTTTATCCGCTTGACCTTGGGTGAAGGCCCGCGGCAAACACTACAGCGCAATGCAAGAACGAAAAACCGGCCCAGTGCGCATCGCTCTCCTCGGCGGCGGCGTCGTGGGTGGCGGCGTCATCCGGCTACTGAACGAGAACCGCAGTTACCTCGAGTTGCGTGTGGGCGCACCATTGGAGGTGAGCCATGTGCTGGTGCGCGACCCCAGCAAAGAGCGCGTGCCCGAGTGTAAGCCGGAATGGCTCACTACGGATCCCGAAGCGCTGTTCGGCGATCCCAGCGTCGATGTGATCGTCGAGGTGATGGGCGGCGAGGAGCCGGCCAAGTCGTACATCGAACGTGCCATTCGCACCGGCAAAGGTGTCGTCACTGCGAACAAGCTTCTGATCGCCAAGCATGGTCCCAA
Organism: Myxococcota bacterium; assembly: GCA_049324695.1. Lineage (GTDB taxonomy): Bacteria > Myxococcota_A > Polyangia > Polyangiales > Polyangiaceae > PMG-095. The sequence goes on along the minus strand of JBMOMJ010000012.1, from coordinate 11,003 downwards.
GCTCATCGAGTCCGCCATCCAGGAGCGCGTCGATCTCGCGTTCGAGGCTTCTGTTGGCGGTGGCATCCCCATCATCCGCACCTTGCGTGAGGCGCTCGCCAGCGATTCGGTTTCGAGCGTTCACGCGATCCTGAACGGCACCTGCAATTACATCCTGACGCGCATGCGTGAAGCCGAGTTGCCGTTTGCGGTTGCGCTGGCAGAAGCGCAGAAGCTCGGCTACGCCGAGGCAGATCCCACGCTCGACGTCGACGGCCACGACGCCGCACAAAAGCTGGCAGTCGCGAGCATGCTGGCCTTCGACGCTCAGGTCGACAACACGCAAATTTTGGTGGAAGGCATTCGTGCGATCGACGAAATCGATTTTCGCTTCGCGGATCGCTTCGGCTTCACTTTGAAGCACCTCGGCATCGGTCACGATCGCGGCGAGCGCCTGGAGTTGCGCGTGCATCCCGCGTTGATTCGCAAGAATAGTGTGCTCGCCAACGTCGACGGCGTGCTCAACGGAGTGTTCTTGATGGGGCGCGCGCTCGGGCCTTGTTTGTTGGTGGGCCGCGGCGCGGGCGATATGCCCACCGCGGTCAGCGTCGTGGCTGATATCGTCGACGTGGCGCGCTCACGCATCGAAGGTGAGCCCGGGCTCCTCACCCGCAGCATTCAGCTGTCGGCGCGTCAACTCTTGCCGCAGGACATGATCGAGACGCGTTACTACTTGCGCTTCGACGTGGGTGACCACCCCGGCGTGGTTGGTCACATCGCCTCCGTGCTGGGCCAAGAAGGCGTCAGCATCGAGCAGATGGTGCAAGAGGGGCGCGGCCAAGGCCAAGACGACGCGGTACCGGTGTGCCTCACGACGCACGTGTCTAGTGAAGGCGCCGTACGCCGGGCTTTGCGTGCGATCACGGCGCAACCGTTCTTGAAGGGGCCGCCGCGCCTCATCCGTATCGAGGACGTGTGAGCGGCGACGTGCCCGCCCGGGCGGCGGTGACGAACGGGCCGCTCGGCGTGTTCGACTCCGGCCTCGGCGGGCTCACGGTCGTGCACGCCCTCAGGCAGAGTCTTCCTTCCGAATCGATCATCTATTTGGGCGATACAGCGCGGGTGCCCTACGGTACGCGCTCGGCGGAGACGGTGATTCGTTATGCGCGCGGCTGCGCGCGGCTGCTGATCGAGCGGGGCATCAAGGCGCTGATCGTCGCTTGCAATACGGTCAGCGCCGTGGCCATCGAGCTGCTGCGCGCCGAGCTCGATTTGCCAGTCATGGGTGTGGTCGAGCCGGGTGCGCGCACTGCAATCCATGCGATCGAGCGCATGCCGAGCGCCGCGAACGCCGCGCGCATCGGGGTGCTCGGAACGGCAGGAACCGTGGCCTCCGGTGCCTATCCGCGTGCGGTTGGCCAGGTGAGTACGCGCTACGAAGTCGTGGCTCAGGCCGCGCCACTGCTGGTTCCGTTGGTCGAGGAAGGTTGGCTGGAGGGGGAGGTTCCTCGCCTGGTGATCCAGCGTTATCTGGCGCCTCTGATCGAGGCGAACGTGAGCGTGATTGTGCTCGGCTGCACGCACTATCCGCTGCTCGCGCCGTTGATTCGCGAAGAGGCGGAGCGTCTCGCGGGCAGGCCGATCGTGGTGGTGGACAGCGCTGCAGCTACCGCTGACGCAGTGCGCGAATGGATTCACCAGGATCGCATTTTGCCCGCTTCTTCCAGCATCTCCGGCTTGGAGCTGTTGGTCACGGATCGACCGCAGACGTTCGCGAGCGTCGCGAGCCGTTTCCTCGGTGAGGATGTCCCGCCAGTAGAGCTCGTGGATTTGGCTCCCAGCTGAGGTCGCGACCTTCCCGGCTGACCGGTCCGAGGCCGAGTGCGCCTGTTGCAACGAAGCAAAAGATGGGCGATATGGCCGCCGTGATTCCGATTGATTTGAAAGGTCGCCGCGCGTTTGTAGCTGGAGTTGCGGACGACGGTGGCTTTGGCTTCTGGATCGCAAAGGCACTCATCGAGGCGGGTGCCAGCGTTTGTGTCGGCACCTGGCCTCCGGCGCTCGGGATCTTCGAGACGCTGCTCCGTCGCGGCAAACTCGATGATTCGCGCAAGCTGTCTAACGGAAGCTTGCTCGAGTTCGAGCGCATCTACGCGATCGACGCCGCGTACGACAGCATGGCGGACGTGCCCGAGTCGGTGGCTAGCAACAAGCGCTACTCGGGTCGCGGTGACTTCACGATTGAAGGTGTCGCGAAAGCGCTGGTCAACGACTTCGGCGACAAGCCGCTCGACATCGTGGTTCACTCGTTGGCGAACGGCCCTGAGGTGCATCTCGATTTGTTGGAGACGAGCCGCTCTGGGTACCTCTCGGCTCTCAGCGTGAGCGCGTACTCGATGGTATCGATGGTGAGTCGCCTCGCGCCGTTGATGCGCCCCGGTGGATCGTTCTTGTCCCTAACGTATCTCGCCAGCGAGCGAGTCATCCCCGGCTACGGTGGCGGCATGAACAGCGCCAAAGCGGCGCTGGAGAGCGACACGCGAGTGCTCGCCTACCAAGCGGGGCGTAAGTACGGCGTGCGCATCAACACCATTTCGGCTGGCCCGTATGCTTCGCGCGCAGCCAGCGTGACGGGCATCATCAACGAGGTCATCGAGTACTACGAGAAGCATGCACCGCTCACCGAGAGGCTCGAGCCTCGCGAGGTTGCGAGCGTGGCAGCGTTTCTCGCGAGCCCTTTGGCAAGCGGCATCACCGGCACCACCGTGTACGTCGACAAGGGCTACCACGCGATGGGCAAGGGGACCTGACGCTCGCCGTACGTCTCGCGCAGGCCCACCGGCGCGAAGCTACGCCGGCCCGCGGGGCTGCCATTATCCCCGAGCTTTCGTGAAGAAAATCGAGGCGCCGGCTCGTTGGGAGCGGCAGGTTTCTCGCTTGGCGCACGTATGATTTGTGGCTTCTCGGCTGCCCGACTACCCTGCACAGGGCCGAGCCGGCCGAGTGCGCAACATGGATCCTAGCGTCGAGAATGACCAGGCGCGCGCAGCGCGGCGCGTCGGGACAGTGGTGGGGCGGTACCGCCTGGAGCGTGTGCTCGGTGTCGGCGGAATGGGCGCCGTGTACGTCGGGCGTACGCACGAAGGATTCCTCGCCGCGATCAAGATCTTGCACGATGATATGAGTGTGCGCCGCGACGTTCGCGAGCGCTTCTACCGCGAGGGCTACGTCGCGAACAGCGTTCAGCATCCCGGCGTGGTGCGCGTGCTGGAGCACGGGGACGGCGGCGGGGACGCCTTCTTGGCGATGGAACTATTGAGCGGGGAGACGTTGAGTGAGCGCGCGAGGCGCCTGCAAGCCTTGCCCGTATCCGAGGTGCTCGAAGTCGCCGACCAAGTGCTCGACGTGCTGCGCGCAGCGCACGAAAAAGGCATCATTCATCGCGATCTCAAGCCCGATAACCTGTTTCTGACGCACAGCGGGCAGATCAAGATTCTCGACTTCGGTTTGGCGCGTCTCGCCGAGAGCGCGCCGGGCGAACAGCGCACGCGCTCCGGGGTCGCGCTCGGCACGCTGCCCTACATGGCGCCCGAGCAAGCACTGGGTCGCCGCGCAGAGATCGATGGTCGCGTCGATCTGTTCGCGCTGGGGGCGACGTTGTTTCGGTTGCTCTCCGGTCGCCGCATCCACGAAGCACCGAGCGAGGCAGAGCTCTTGATCGCGATGGCTACACAGCCCGCGCCGCCACTCATCGGCGTGGCCCCACACGTACCACTCGACCTCTGCCGCATCATCGATCTCTCACTGGCTTTCTCGCGGGATGCTCGTTACCCGAGTGCAGAAACAATGCAGAACGATGTGCGCGCCGTTCGCGCTGGCCAGCATCCGCCTTATGCGCTTGCGCGGCTCTCGCATCGCGACGAGAAAACCCGAATGGAGCCTGCCGTGCCGGAAATCCCGGTGTCGAGCGCTCGCGGGCCGCAGGGCACCGTGCCACTCGCCGTGCACCAGGCCAACCTGGGAGCAACGCTGGGCGGGCAGGTTAGACCCCACCAGCTCGCTCAGACTTATCCGTCCGCGGTGGCTCCCCATGTTTTGGCGCGCACGGTTCCATCCGCGGGTGTCGCTTCGGAGCCGCAAGTCGCGGTGGTCGGAGCGCCGGTGAGCGCTGCGTCGCTGGGGCAAACGCGTGGTCCCGGTGTGCAGCTTCAGGACGTGCTGCAGCCCCAACCTGGCGCTCCCGCTCCGCATACCTTTGGGCCCGCGGTGCAGGCGGTCGCGGCGCTGGGGCAAACGTATCCGTCCGCGGGGCAACCAGCGGAAGCTCAGCGGGCACCGGCAGCGTTGGGTCAAACGTATCCGAGCGCATCTCCTGTGGAGGTAGTCGTAAAGCGCGCGCCCAGCGCGGCTGATCTCGCCCAAACGTTTCCGTCGGCGCAGTCTCCGGCAGCGGCGCCGGTTCCCGCTTACGCGCCTCCTGGCAACGCGGGCATGTACCCGCAAGCGCCGGGCAGCGTTGGCCAGGCGCCGCCTTATGCTGTTGCTCCGAATACTCCCGCGGCCGCCTACGCCCAGGTTCCGCCAACTGCACCGGCTCCGGTCGCGCCGCCGCGCACTCCCAAGCCCGCTGCACGAAAGAGCCAACCGCTCTTGTGGGTGCTCGCGCTGCTCGGGCTACTGGTCTCGGCAGGGGTGGCGCTCGCCCTCGTCACTCTGATTCGCAAGAGCACGCCGGCCGCGCCCACTCCTCGCACGAGCTCGTCCGCCTTGGCGCCGCCTTCTCCCGTTGTTTCAGCACCGACGACTGCAGCTCCGCTGAGCGCGCCGCCCGCGAGTACAGCGCCGGGCAGCACGGCCACGACGCGAGCTGTTGGAAGCGCGCCTCCCGTCGTGGAACTCGCGCCATCTGCTCCCGCAGCGAACACGACGCTCCCTCGGCGTGCGAGCGCTGCCCCACGTTCGACGCCGCCGAAGGCAAATGCGACCAGCGCAGCATCACCCGCGGCCTCGGCCTCGCCAGCACCCCAGCAGATCTCGCCTCCGGCGGCTGGGACGGTGCCGTTGAGTGACCTGAAGTAGCGCTGAGGCTCGCTTGTCCTTATGCTTCGCAGGTGCAAGTTGCTGTCCTGCGTACGCTGCTGTTTTGCAGCCTGGCTTGGGGTTGCAGCGACGTCTACGTGGGAAGCGACGTGTTGTGGTCGGCGCAGCACGAAACCGGCGATTTGAGTGAGTGGTCGGCTCAGGGTGCTGGTACCAGCGAGGTCGAAGACGGCGACGGCAGCATCAGTGTGAGCGATGCGTTCGCGCACGGTGGTCGCTACGGCGTCCGGCTCGAGAAGGTCGTGACCCGCAGCACCGCAGCCGGAGCCGGTCCGCGCTTGATCCGCTTTGGTGATCTACCGAAGCGAGCCGTTTATAGCGCATGGTTCCTGCTGCCGAGGATCCACAGGACGTCGTCGTACTGGACCTTCATGCAATGGGATTCTGCCGCCGCATCGAGTCCAGTCGAGGATCGCGGCGTCAATCTTCAGCTTCGCAGCCTGCCGGATCAAAATGGGCTCGTACTACAGGTGTTCTTTCACACCCCGGCGTATTTGGCGGCACCCATCGCATATCCAACACCGCTCGTTCCCATCGGGCGGTGGTTCAACGTGACGGTCGACTTCGAAGCCGCCACGGACACGGCTGGAAGAGTGACGGTGTGGCTCGACGGGCAACCAATCTACGATCTTGCTGGTCGCCCGACGATCGACCCGGAGTCGCTCGAATTCTTGATCACAAACATGATGGTTGATGTCGAGCCCAGCCCAGTCGAGCTCTACGTCGATGATGTCGTGATCAGCAAAGCGAGAGCTCGTTAGAGCGGGCCCTTAGCGTCGGCGGGCGCGTACCCCGGACGGGACACGCTTGGGCGCGTAGTCGGCCAAACCGTCGCCGAGCAGCGCGTGATTGCCTCGCCCGGAGCGGTCGACGACGCGCGGACCACCAGCTTCGTCGAAGCTGTAGAACGCAACCAAGTCCGGCGGCTCCTGGACCGGCGCTTCGCCGTTGATCTCAGCGGTGACCTGTTCGGCGTTGCGGGCCACGGCCCAGATTCGTAGCGCGTCCAACTTGCCCTTGTAGCAACGCTCTTCGTGGTTGTCGCTGCCCATGAACGCGGTGTTCGGTGTGCGTTTGTTGGGTAAGGTGGTTCCGCTGCCAACCACTACGCCGTCCAAGTACAGCGTGTGATGAGGCGCACTGTCGGTGCCGTCGAACAGGTAGGCGATGTGATGCCATTCGTCCGGCGGCAACGGCGCTGACGCCTCCGCGTACACGTCGCCGCTATAAACGCTGATTGCGGTCGGGACGCCGTCTTTCAAGCCGAGGCGTACTCCGCTCTCCGCGTCCTTGTGAAGTACGATGATGGTTTGATCTGCTGGACCGTTGGCAGCGGCGCTCAGCCAAAATGAGATGGTTTGCGGCGAACGTGGGAAAGGGAAGCCGGCCGTACCCAGGCTCGCGTAATCGTTGACGCCGTCGAACTCGACCGCCATGTCACCGCTCGCGTTCGGCGGCGACTCCTCGAGTTGCCCGAGCGTGTCCGGCGCGGGAGTACCGCAGCAGGCGAGCAGCAGGCAGGCGAGCGAGCTTCGCATCGCCTCCAAGATGCCGCGCGGCACCCGCTGCGGCAAGGACTTGCCCTACAACTGCGCTTGCTGGCGATACCAGGCGATGGTTTCGTCGAGCCCCTCGGCAAACTGCGTTTCTGCCGTGAACCCGAAGCGCTCGCGTGCGCGCGACACGTCCAGCATGCGGCGCGGTTGCCCGTTCGGCCGTGAGGTGTCCCAACGCACCTGGCCGCTGTAACCGACTTTGTGCGCGATGAGGCTCGCGAGCTCTCCCATCGAGATTTCGAAGCCGGCACCCAGATTCACCGGATCAGCCTCGTCGTAGTACAGCGCTGCGTCGACGATGCCGCGCGCGGCGTCACGCACGAACAGAAACTCGCGCGTCGGAGAACCGTCGCCCCACAACACTACCTCTCCGGTACGGCTCTGTTGCGCTTCCGAGAACTTGCGAATCATCGCCGGAATCACGTGCGACGTTTCGAGGTCGAAGTGGTCGCGGGGGCCGTACAGGTTGACGGGCAGCAGTGTGACGAAGTTGCTCCCAAACTCCTGACGATAGGCCTGCGCCATCACCAGCAGAGCTTTCTTGGCGATCCCGTACGGCGCGTTGGTCTCCTCCGGGTAGCCATTCCAGAGATCGTCCTCACGGAACGGTACGGGCGCAAATTTGGGATAAGCGCAGATCGTGGCGGTCACGACCACTTTGCGTGCCGAGAATTGCCGGGCCGCTTCGAGTACGTTCAGGCCCATGCTCATATTGTCGCGGAAGAACGTGCCCGGAGAGCGCCGATTGGCACCGATCCCTCCAACGCGAGCCGCCAGGTGAAGCACCAGGTCTGGTTTGACCTCGGCGAACAAGCGCTGCGTGGCATGTGCGTCGGTGAGATCAACGTCGCTCGATCGCGGCTTCTCGATGCGCTGCGCGCCGCGGCGCTCCAGCTCCTCCACGACGTGACTGCCCAAAAAACCGCTGCCGCCGGTGATGAGCACACGGCACGTCGTCAGGTCCAAGGACGCAAGTCTGGGCTTCATGCGACGCTCTTTCTCACCATCGGTTCGGCTGAGGCGCGCTCGATAGTGTAGAGACCCGTTTAGCACGCGTGCATTCACGACGCACGAGTTAGTGCTGCTTGCGAGACATGGACTCGCGCTCGCACTGCGCGTTACACGGCGACTCGGACCAGCCGCGGGCGTGTGAGTTTCGAAGTGAGTCAGTTGCTCGCGCTCACCGACGCAAATGCTGATTTTCTTGCCGTGAGCTGCCTGCTCGCGCCTTGCTCGGGTGACTCCACACGACAGTACGAGTTTGTCGTCTGCTGCCGCGATTCAGAAATGCGCTTCGGATTGGTGCGCGAGCGAATCGCGAGCACGGGTTTTCGTCGCTGCAACACGGCGAACTCGAGCAGCTTGACCCCGCGCGCCCACTGACGTGAGGATGGCGTGGTTTTCGAAGGCGTGTCGATGCAAGACGAACAAGAGCCCACACAGCCTGCGCAACCCAGAATCGCTACGGATCTGCCGATCAAAGAGCATGTATTGATGGTGAACGACTTGCCTCGCGGGCAAGCGTTTCTCGACGCAATGCGAGAAAAGATTCGGCCGGGTGACGTCGTGTTGGAAGTGGGCACCGGCGCGGGCTTACTCGCGTGCATGGCGGTGCGGCTCGGAGCCAAGCGCGTTTACACGGTGGAGCAATCCCCCCAACTGCATCGTGTGGCAACGCAGGTGTTCGAGGCAAACGGAGTCGCCGATCGCGTGACGCTCATCAACGCGCACTCCAAAAACTTGGTGGAGCTCGGCGTGGTGCGCGAACCCGTCAACGTGTTCGTAACGGAGACGATCGGTACGCAGGGGCTCGACGAGGGCATCATCCCCATCTTCCAGCATGTGAAGCCATTGCTGGCGCCGGATGCCCGGCTCATTCCGGAGAGCGTCGTCTTCCGGCACTGCCTCGTGAACATGACGGGCATTCGCGAGCGCTTCGAAGTGCTGCACCCGATCTTTGGTTTCGATCTGAGCGCGCTCAACGCCGAAATCGAGAGCAACAACGTGTACTGGTTGAATCCAATCGAACCTTGGCGTGAGGTGTCGAGCCGCGGCGAAACACGGCGTTATGACCTGCTCGATTTCGATGCGGCCAGCAGCGTGCAGGAGCTCACGATTTCCAAAAACGACGTGTGTGATGGCATGTTCACGTGGGCCGATTTCAAGCTCAGCGAGCGCTGTTCGCTCGAGACGCGCTACACGCACCTGGGCTGCAGCTGGGCGAACTCCGTGCACTTCATGGAGCGCTGTCTGGTGGATCCGGGGCACACCTGCCGCGCAGAGTTTCGCATCGCCGACGACAAGGTGAGCTGGTCGATGAACTGGACCATCGGTCCGCGCAGGTCGGATGACGAACGCAGGTAGCTGGTTCGCTGACAAACCGCGTCTACGTTTCGCGCTGTACGCACTCCCGCTAGCGGTCGCCGCAACGGCTCTGGGTCTCACTTTGCGGCACCGCGAGTGGAACGAGCCGTTCTTCGTTGCGAGCGTCTATTACTCCCTGTTCGCGTTGGTTGCGATCTATGTCGGCGTGCAGCTCAGCTTGGCACGCGCCTCGTTGCGCAGCTGGTTTTGGGAAAACTGGCCCGGCGTCGTCACCACGCTGGTGTTGCTGACGATCGTGTTGGCGGCAGTGCCGGCGTCGATGCGCGTCCTGGCCGATGAAGCCAATTTGGTTGGCGTCTCGAAGAACCTGTTCTTCACTCACAACGCAAACTTCAGCGTTGCGGGTAAGTGGTACTTCGAGAACTACTGGGACATCTCACTGGCAACCGACCGGCGGCCAGCGCTGTTCCCGTTTCTGGTGAGCCTCTTGCACCTGGTGAAAGGCTATCGCGTCGAGAACGCGTTCACCTTGAACGCGTTGGTGTTTCTGGCCCTAGTGTGGTCGAGTTATCGCTTCGCCAAGTCGATCGGTGGCGAGGTGTTCGGTGTTTGTGCGGCGGTGTTGGTGGGGGCCAATCCGAACACGCTGGTAGCCGTTCGTTCCGCGGGGTTCGACGCGCTCGCGACGCTGTTCTTGCTGATAGCCATCAAGAGCTTTGCCGAGTTCTTACGCGATCGCACACCGGCTCGGCTCGCGCTGTACGCGCTGACTTTGTGTTTGGTCGCTCACGTGCGCTACGAAGGTTGGGCGTTGCTGCTCATCGGCGTCGTCGTGCCCGCTGCGCTTCGCTTGATTAAGCGCGAGTTGCTGGTTGGCTACGGCTGGCTCTACGCTTGCGTTCCGCTGTTCTTGTTGCCGCGTTATTGGCAGACCATTGCGAAGGCGGGGGATGCCGAACAGCCGCTGAGCGCTTCTCTGTTTTCGCTCGGTAACTTCGTGCGCAATGGTCGAGAGTACCTGTCCATTCTGCGGCATCCCTTCGACGTGGACGGGCCGCATTCACCGTTGCTGCTTCCGTTGGCGCTGCTCGGCACCATCGCCGTTGCGGCGTTCGTCGTGAAGGGTGTACGCGAACGAAGCTTCGATTGGCAGCTTCAGCTGGCGGCACTGGTGCTCGGCATTCTGGGTTTCGAAACGGTGCTGAGCTTCTCTTACGATTGGGGCCGTCCGCTCCACGCCGCCTCCTGCCGGCTCTTTATCTGGCTCGACACGTACGTGACTTTCGCCGCCGCCTGGTGCCTCACGCTGCTCGGGCGGCACTGCCCGGTCGACATCGCTTGGCTCGCTCAGCGCTCCACCGCTCCGATTGCGGTCATCGCGAGCTCGGTGTTGTTTGCTGTGCATGCGCCGGCGGCAGTCGCGGCGCGCTTCACCAACAGCTTGATCTTGACGCGCGAAGCGGCGCAGGAGTGGCGCTACTTCGAGCGTTTGGCAGACAAGCGTATCCTGATTCTGTGTGATCGCCCGGGCCTTTTTACGATCATGGACTACGGAGCGAACCACATCTCTATCGCTCAGACCGATCGCGGGCCGCTCTACGAGCTTTCACGCAAGCTCTACCAAGACATTTATCTGATTCAGGAAATGGATCTCGATACGCTACAGCCCAAACCCGGCTTCGATGTGTGGACAGACGTTCCGCTCGATGTCGTAGAGGAGTTCCAGAACACGGACGCAAGCTTCGTGCGCATCTCACGAGTTCGAAAAGGCGCGCTCACGAAGTAAGGCTTCCTCACCACAAATGAGAAGACCCGAGACAACTGGGTAGTTGCTCGGGTCTTCGAGGCACCCGCTGCGCGCGACGGGAGCGGTTCCGCCTTAGAGACTACGTTTACGTCGAGGTGCTCGTCGACGTGCTCGTACCCGTACCCGTACCCGTTCCGGTGCTGGTTCGGCTGCCGGTGCCGGTGCCCGTACCCGTTCCGGTGCTGGTTCGGCTGCCGGTGCCGGTGCCCGTACCCGTTCCGGTGCTGGTTCGGCTG
>JBMOMJ010000011.1:34650-188464 GCA_049324695.1 Myxococcota bacterium | reverse complement strand
CCAGCGCGACTCGGGAGGAAATGTTGCGCGTGGCGCTCCGGGTGCTCACGGCCTAGCACCGGCCTTCGTCCATTCGAGCGACAGGAGCGCCCAGCCTCCACGAGATGTGATGAATCCTCAGCCCACGGGGGTCGACTCGACGACCGCTGCACGCGGAACTCCGAGAGTCATTGCTCTCTCCAGAGGTGCTGAGTCGCCATAATCAGGGCACGCATTTCTATATCCAGGTCCCCGTCGGCGCGATTGCCATCGGGGAAGACGCACGATGCACCTACGCTCATGGCGTCGGCGAGTGACAAATGAAATCCTTCGCGAAAGTATGCAACCACGTGCAAGCGAGATTCTGCCTGCGGCATGTTGAGGCGATCGACTATGACGCGGAGCAAGCGCGAGGGCGCAGCGCCATGGGCTGCCATCTTTCGAATCTCTTGTAAGAGCTGGCGGTTGAATTCCATCTGGTCACCTCGTAGGCAACCTGAATTCGAGGGAACGCGCTAGCCAGGGTACACCTCACGAAGTGATGCGCCCTAGTCTTCGACGATCGTATCGGCCTGAAGCTGCCAACAGCCCAAGCGGGAACGGCGTCTCGCGGTTCTTGTGCTGCGGCGAGGCCCACTCGTCGGCCAAGGCTTTCAATTCCGTCGCCGTGATCAGAACGATGTTCCGGTCGAAGTGCTCCGCGTGATAGCGAATGGCTTCGACCTCCGACTCCTCCGTAAACCCGGGTGCGATAACGAGAAAGATCGGAACGCGCTTGTCGGCACTGTTCATGTACCGATCGAACTGGGCGATGCAGTCTTTCAAGTGGAACAGGCCTGGCGGATCCTTCGATTTGTTGTCCCACATGAGAAAGTCGGACTTGAGGCTGAGCAACCCGTCAGGATGATCCGAGCCCGACTGCTTGAGCGGCGTGTGACAAAGCTTGCTTTGAAAAAGGAATTGAGTGGCGTGCTCGAACTTGGCGTCCATCTCGAGATCCCTTTCGATTATGTGTTGGGCTCGTAGAAGTTCGCGGTTCCGGCAGGCGAGGTCGATGTAGAACTCGTACCAAAGTGAGCGCTCATCGACATTGGCTTCGACGCGCGGTCGCAGTGCAGCAAAGTGTGCGACGATGCGCCGCACCTTCTCCTCGATTGTGCCGGAGGGCGAGAGATCGAGATCTCGGCACCAGTCGCTGAGCTCGTCTCCAGAGAGGCCGTAACGCGGCGACGCGCTCGCGATCGCTTTTGAGGGCGGCACGTTGAGCACGACCCTCTCGATGAGATTCTCGACCCTGTCGGACTTGGCGAACGGAACGTTGTGGCGCTCCAGGACGTCGGTGAGGTGTGCCTTCGTGCGCACTTTCCAGAACTTGAATAGCTCGCGGTAGGCATCAAGACGCAGCTCGATACCCAGCGCAGCGCGAAGCTCACTGGCGAGTTCGTCCGGTATGAGGTCGTAGTCGACGCCGTCCTGCCGAACCGCAAACAGCAGACCGGCTTGGTGAAACCCGCGGCGCGCGGCGGTGATTTCGGCGCGCGAGTGGAGTTCGTTGCCAGTTTTTGGAAATCGCCGAAGCTTTGCTTCGAGGATACGATGTTCGAACTGGTTGATGCGTAGATGACGTCTAAGATTCGCCAGAAGATTGGCTTCGTCTGGCGAAACGCTGTCACGTTGTTCCCAAGCAACCCCCAAGACGAAGTTGTAAGTTTCGAGATCGCGATGGCGAGGAGTTGACCTGTCTCCGCACGCGAGCTGCTCAAGGTCAAGTTCATTCGAACGATCTAGGATGCTCTGTTCCACAGCGATGAGCTTTGCGTCCGTCTCCTCGAAGGGAAGCTGACAATCGTATTGATCGAGCAGCACGTCGAGCAAGATGCGGTTCAGAGCCCTCACATTGTCTTTCGGCTCACGACTGAGGAGCTCCTCGAGGGCCTTGCGTACGGTCTCGTTGGCCGTGTACTGCGGTTTCGACCTGACGAGCGCGTTTCGAAGCTCATCGTCCTTCAGCTGGTTATGATCGATGACGTGAGCGCTTGCGATCCGGCGTAGGTCCGTGACCGTGCCAATGAGAGATACGGCTTTCTCGAAGTCCATGTAGAGTCCCGGCTGCGCGCGCGACGCTGAAGACGCGCAAAGACCCATGCTCGCTCAACGTGGTCATCGAAGGCAAGCCGGTCGATTTCGACGATGAAAGTCTGATGAGGTAGGATATGCCCCTTAATACGGTCGAATCCAACGGGGTTACTACTTTGGACAGAGATCCATAGTCATTTGTTCGGTGTGCATTCACGAAAGCTGCCTTCGCGGCGGACTGCAGCTTTTCGCTCTATCGACGCATCCACTCTCGAAGAATCAATATTGGTCGCGGCAAGCTCGTTGTGCGGGCCTGCGGCATGCGCCGAGGACGACAAACTTGCCGACTCCAGGGCGCCGGCCCTTGTTTTTCGCCGCGCAACCGCGAAGACGCGACGCCTATTCAGCCCCGCTCGCGGGGAACGAGAAGGGATCCGCCCAAACGTTGGCGTACTGCTGATTGACTCTATTCATTCGCTCCAACAGCCAAGGTGCCATGTCCTCGGGGGCGAGCTGTGCGGTCACGGTACCGAATTGCAGGGCGGCGCTGGTCATCTGGGGGAACTCACAAGTCTCGAGGGCTTGCGCTAGTACCAATCCGCCGGCGCGCTGAATGGCTCGCGCACCTCGAGCGCCGTCGGCGTTGGCGCCGCTCAGCACGATGGCTATGGCGCGTGGTCCGTAGGCAGCAGCGGCGCTCTCGAACATCCAATCGATGGAGGGGCGCACGAATGCGACCTTTTCCTTGTTCGAGATTGTGAGGGTGCCGTCGGGGTTGACGACGAGATGGTGTTGTCCCGGGCAGACGTAGATGACACCGGACTCGAGTCGCATGCCGGACTCGGCTTCGACCACGTGATGCGGACTCCAGTAGCGGATCAGCTCGGGTAATACTCCCGACACGGAGGTGTGGCGCGCGACGATCAGAGCGCCCGGGAACTCTGCCGGAAGCGTCCGCAGAAGCGTGCGCAAAGGAGCCGTGCCGCCTGCGGACATGCCAATCAGCGCCAGTGAAACGGCGGGATCCTCTGATGTCGGCGCGCGCGTTCCGTGCGTAGCGGCAGGGGCGCCGTTGTGTCTTCTGGCGAACACAAGCGCAGAATAGCTTCTGCTCCGATCGAGGCAACGAGGCAACGACGATTTGAAGCGGGCTGCATCAATTCAGGCACGGGCGTTGCTATGTCTGCTAGCGAACATTGGCGTTAGCGAGGTTTCGCAAGCTGAGGGCCAGGGAACATGACCAAGCAGAAGGAATCTTCGAATGACATCCTGCAGCAGCTGAACGCGGCGGATCGCGCCAAGGTCGACGTGCATCTGGAACCAGTTCCGATGGCGTTCAAGGAGACACTTTTCGAGTTCAACAAGCCGATCAAGTACGTTTACTTCCCCACGAGTGGGGTCGCATCGCTCGTCACGGACATGCGAGAGGGTGGGGACATCGTAGAGACGGGCACGATCGGACGTGAGGGAATGGTTGGCATTCCGGCCTTTCTCGGCGCGAGCCGCGCGCCCGGGAGGGCGTTCGTGCAAGTACCTGGCGCAGCCTTGCGCATGGAAACCAAGGAGCTGTTGGCTACGGTCGCGCGCATCGACGCCCTTCGTCAGCTGTTGCTGCTCTACACGAATGCACTCATGTCGATGGTAGCGCAGAGTGCCGCGTGCAATCGCGCCCATGCAATCGAGGCGCGCATGGCGCGTTGGCTCTTGACGACTCACGACCGCGTGGATGGCGACGAGTTTCCACTGACTCAGGAGTTCATCGGGCAGATGCTGGGGGTGCGTCGGCCGGCAGTGAACATCGCGGGGCGCTCGCTGCAGGCGGCTGAGCTCATCACGTACAGCCGCGGTAAGATCCGAATACTCGATCGCCCCGGCCTGGAAGAGGTTTCCTGCGAGTGTTATCGGGTGGTCGCGAAGCAAATGCAAACCGTGCGCTTGGCACGATGAGCCAACTAGCTCTTGTGATGCTCAGCGCGCCGACGACGGCGGATGTGACGATCCGCCAGCGGGAACGCGGCGACGCGAAGGGGACGACCCTGACGCTGACTGCGCGGATGCGGACTGCGCTGAGGCTGATAGCTGCGGCCCTGACGCTGGTGGAGGCGATGCCGACGCGAGGCTGGCGCTCATGCTCAACGCGTCTTGAACTGCGCGCGCGAGTTCGCTGCTGGTATAGGGCTTGGCGAGCCAGAGGACGCCGCGGCTAACGGCGAGTGCGGTGCGTTCAGTCGAAGCGTGGCCGCTCGCAATGATGGCTTTTTGGTCGGGGAAGAGGCGCGCGATGTCTTGCAACATTTCGAGACCGTCGCGCTCTTCGCCGAGCATCATATCGGCGATGATTAGATCATAAGGGCTTTGCGCTGCGCCATTCGACGATTGCACGTTTGCGTGAGCCTTCGAGAAGAGTTGGTAGGCTTCGACGCCGCTGCGCAAGGTGTCGACCTGGTAACCGAGGAGGGTGAGGATGCGGCGGGCGGTGCGGAGTTGGACGGGTTCGTCATCGACGACGAGGATGTTGGCTTGTTGCGTGGCGTGCGGTTGGGCGTCGATCGTGGAAGCAATGGGGATGGCGGCTATGAGTGGGAAGTAGAGAGTGAAGGTGGTGCCGCGGCCGAGTGTGCTTTCGACATTGATGAAGCCGCCGTGTTCTTTGACGACCCCGTGAACGATGGCGAGACCGAGGCCGCTGCCGCTGTCTTCGCCGAGTTTCTTGCTGCTGAAGAAGGGCTCGAAGATGCGTCCGATTTCGGTGGGGGCGATGCCCGTACCCGTGTCGGCGACGGTGACGACGGCGTATTCGCCAGGCTCGACGGTTTCGTAACCGTGGAGTGGCCGAGCGAGGAAAACGCGCTGAGTTCGGATTTGAATGACACCGTCGCCGTTGATGGCTTCGGCTGCGTTGCGAAGCAGGTTGGTAATCGCGCGAGTCAGATGGGAGGGAGAGGCGCGAACACAGAGGGGGTCGGCGAAGAGGTCGACTTCGAGTTTGGCTCGGCGGGAGGGCTCGCGACTGAAGCGTAGGGCATCTTGCGAGATGCAGTCGGTGATGATGCGGTTGAGCGCGAGCGGCTCCTTGGCGGCTTGGCCTTGGCGGCTGAGGGTGAGTAGATCTTTGATGGTCTGGGTCGCGCGGAGAGCGGCGGAGCGGATGGTTTCGATGTCCGTGCGGACGTCATGGCCAACGGGAGTGTTGTTCAAGGCTTGGAGCTCTTGAAGGATGACGTCGGGGAGTGCGACGAGCGGACCGAGGACGTTGTTGAGATCGTGGGCGACGCCGCCGGCGAGCACCGACAGGCCCTGGATGCGCTTGGCCGTGGAGGCACGTTCTTGCTCTTGGATGCGGCGCTCGTGGCGGGTGGTGTTTTCCACGATTTCGTCGTAGAGCGCGACGCTGCGAAGCGCGGCGCTGACTTGGTCGCGAATTACTTGCCAGCCTGTCATGTGGCGGGAGTATTCGAACGCAGCTACGCCGAGGTTTTGGGCTTCGAATGCGAGGGGAAATATCAGCCAGGTTCGGCGCTTGTGCGACGCGTCTGCTTCGCGGGGAAACAGATCGTAGACGCTGAATTGGCCGCGGCCGGTGCGGTACGGCACGCCGTCTTTGAGTCCAACGAAAAGTTCGAGTTCGTTGGTTTTCGCGCGGCTGCGTGAAATCGAGGCGTTCATGACGCCAACCGCAGGCAGCGTGTTCTCGAGAGCGGTCTTGAGCGACGGCAGGTCGAGCGCCTTATTGAGCCGATCGGCGTGCTCGATCAGGCGGTGGTACGCCTCGTCGTGCTCGAGGCGGCGCTGCATCTGGCTTTGAGCATTGGCGAAAGCGACACGGGCGCGGGCGTCGTGCCACCTATCTTCGAGCTCGGGAGTGGCGACGCCGCGAAGCTCCTCGCGCAAGGTGGTGATCGCGGCCTGCACGCGCTGATGGTATTCGTTGTCGTCACCACACTCGGCGAGGAGTTGTTCTACTGCTGAGGCGAAGGCGTTGCTGTGACCATCGACTTCGTTCACGAGCCCGTCGAGGAGACGCGCCGTTTCGATTGCGTGCGCGCTGGGTTCGGCGAAGGTCCGCTGAAGCCTGCTCAGCTCCGTTCGCAGGTCTGGCGCCTCGATGGGTCGAAAGCTTTTCACGCGAGAGCGTGGGCCTCTGTCGCAGCCGCATGAATCGCGCGGCATGAACTGCGCGGGCAGCAGGGAGCAGTCGGAGACACGCTTGCCGGCGAGCTGATCGAGGACGAGCTGCAAGGCGCGTTCGGCGATCGCAACCAGCGGTTGACGCACGCTAGCAAGAGGCGGATCGGCCAGGCGCGCTTGCTCCAAATCATCGAAGCCAACGACCAAGAGATCGCGCGGGATCTGCAAGCCCAGCGCTTTCAAACCAGTGACCGCGCCGAGCGCCATGGTGTCGTTCGCTGCCAAGATCGCATCTGGCACGCCCGCACGTGCGACAATCTCTTGCGCTTCGCGCTGCCCAGAACGGCGGGTGAAGTCACCGCGGCCGACGAGGTCGAGATCGAGGGGCAAGCCGTGCTGAGCCAGCGCATCGCAGTAAGCGTCGAAGCGGACTTGCGCGTCCACGTTGTCGTTCGGCCCTCGAATGAAAGCGATGCGGCGCGCGCTGTGCTCGTGAATCAAATGCGATATCGCAGCCTCGATACCGGAACGGTTGTCGACCACGACGCTCGGCACCTCGGGCACGCGCAGACCAGCGCTGCACAGCGCCATGCCTCGATAGCTGTGAAGCAACGAATGCACGTGCGCTTCGCCAGCAACGCTGGACAAACTCGCCGAGAGCGCGACGATGCCGTCCACACGATCTCGCCGCAGCAACGAGTACACCGCGTTGTGCGCCACGTAGGATGGATCCGCGGGAGCCAGCGGTCGCCCGTAAACGCAAAGTAGATCGACGCCGTGACGCGCGGCGATGGCATCGAACGCTTCGCGCACCGCCTTCTCGTAGCCGCCGGCGAACAAGGTCATGTAATCGAGCAGAAGCGCGATGGTCGGCCTCTTTGCGCCACCAACACCTCTACACTCACCTTCCCCTGAGTGGTTCTCGCCGCAGGCCGCAGCTGGCTGGTTTGCGCACTCGGAAGACTTGGACGAGGTCATGCGAGGCCTTCACGGAAAAAGACCGCAAAGAGCGTCCTAAAAGGGTAGCAGCGGCGAATCCCGCTTCAATCCCGCGCGGGTGCGACGAGCAGGTGCGTCGGCGACCCAACTCACACGCTGTGCGCTCAACAACGCAGCTCGAACCAACGTCTCACCCGGAACCAACGTCTCACCCGAAAACCGGTTCCCGCTCACCAGCTGGGGTTGTGCGCGGGGATGTCGGGACAATTCCGCCGTTTAGCTCAGTTAGCGCAATTTAGAAGCAATGTTCCGTAATTCGGGTGTAGGTTCCCGGCCATGTTTTTTGCGCGTGGTTCCCGTAGTTCATCGTGTCCCCTCACTTCGATTTCGAGCTTGTTGGTTTCGCTCACGCTTTCGTCGCTGACGGTCTCGTGCATCAAGCGCGAGAACAACTGTGTGCCGACGGGGCCAGGGGGTGCGCAGGCGAGCACTGCTACGGGATCGTCGAATACGCCGTTGCCACCAGGAAAGAGCCTGTTGCCGGCTGCGGCATTGCCCGCCTTCGTGGTGCAAGGTGAGTCGAGCAGCAAGGTGGCGGTCAGCACGGTAGCGGTCGAAGGCCAGCCGTTCCCGGACGCCTTGCGCGCCGAGATCAAGGAGGCGTCGAACTCGGAGTGGTCGGTGCAGCTGCAAGCGCCGACGGCAGCGCCGGTAGCCAAGGGCGACGCGGTGTTGGCGAGTTTCTACGTGCGCTTGGTCAAGCCGAACGCCGCCGGCATTGGCGAGACGCAGTTCGTGTTCGAGAAGGCCGGGAGCCCGTACACGAAGTCGGTGACGTACAACGTGCGGCTGACGCCGGAGTGGCGCAAAGTCGAAGTGCGCTTCCTGTCTGCGGAGGACTACGGCGTGGCCGGCGCGCAGATGATTTTCCGCCTCGGCTACGATCCGGAGACGTTCGAGGTCGGCGGGATCCAAGTGCAGAACTTTGGCAAGGTGCCGCTCGGTTCACTGCCGAGCAGCCAGGGTCGCGACCACCAAGTCGAAGTCGCGAACAAACCGAAAGAAGAGAAGATCACCGTCGTCGACGGAGGAGAGCTCGCGTTCCGTGTGAACCCCACCAAGGTGCTGCGCGCGATTAGCCCGTTGGTGTACGGCATCAATTCGCAGAACTTCGGGCAAACCGGCGCGACGGTGCGGCGCATGGGTGGTAACCGCGGCAGCGTCTACAACTGGGAGACCAACGCTTCCAATGCCGGCAACGACTACCGGCACCAGAACGACGACTGGTCGTGCAGCGTGATGGGCTACCAGACCTGCACGCAACCGGGTGCGCAATACGCCGAGTTCGTGAAGCAGAACAAGGCGGCGGGCGCCGATTCGATCGTAACGATTCCGATGATCGATTGGGTGAGCGCCGATAAAAGCGGCCCCGTCTCGGAAGAGGAGAAAGCGCCGAGCAAGCGCTTCGTACGCTCATATCCTAAGAAGAAGGGCGCACTGTCGGTGACGCCCGACTTGAACGACAACGCAGTGTACGAAGACGAGTTCGTGAACCTCTTGGTGAGCAAGTTCGGCAAGGCCGCGCAGGGTGGCACCAAGTTCTACTCGCTCGACAACGAGCCCGCGCTGTGGCCTTCGACGCATCCGCGCGTGCACCCCGAGCGCACGACCTACAAAGAGATGGTCGAGCGCACCGAAGCGACGGCGATGGCGATCACAGCTGTCGACCCAAGCGCGTTCTTGCTGGGTGGCGTGATGTTCGGCTGGAGCGAGTACCAATCGCTGTCGGACGCACCCGATGCCGCCGAGCACAACGCCAAGTACGGCACCTACCTGGATTTCTTCCTGGCCTCGATGAAGGAGCTCGAGCAGAAGCACGGGCGTCGACTGGTTCACGCGCTAGACGTGCACTGGTACCCCGAAGCACGCGGCGCCAAGCGCATCACCGACAAGGATAATTCACGTGCAACGGTGGACGCACGTTTGCAGGCGCCACGTAGCCTGTGGGATCCGGAGTACAAGGAGCGCAGCTGGATCATCGACAAGATCAACAAGCCGATTCGCTTCATTCCGTACCTGCTCGAGACGATCAACAAGCGTTACCCCGGCACCAAGTTGACGATGACCGAGTACGACTTCGGCGCGTCGGATCACATCTCGGGCGGCCTCGCGCAAATCGACGTGCTCGGCATCTTCGGGCGCGAAGGCATGTACATGGCGAACTACTGGGGCAACGGTCCCGGTAACGGCAGCCTGCAGGCGTACATCGAGACCGCGTTCAAGCTGTATCGGAACTACGACGGTAAGGGCGCTCGCTTCGGTGACACGGCGGTCAGCGCGAGCGTTGCCGATCTGAAAGAGGGATCCATCTATGCGGCGACCGATTCTAAGAAGCCCGGCACTCTGTACGTCATCGTGATCAACAAAGATCAGGGCAAGCGCTTCAAAGCGAAGGTGACGCTGGAAGGCGCGACGAAGTATACGAAGGCGGACGTGTTCGTGGTCGACGGCAGCTCGCCGGCGGTGCGCCCAGACAAGCCAGTCACGGTCGCGAACAATGCGCTCGAGTACCAGCTCGGTGCGCTGAGCGCAGCCTTGTTCGTCGTTCAGTGAGCAATGGCGTTTACGGCGGGCCGTTACGCCACGCGGCCCGCCGTTCGCAACGCCGTGATTCCTGGGGGCAGATCCGCTGGCCAGCGGCAAACACGGGCGGATTTGTTCCAATATTTTAACGGGGAAACGCAAAGCGGCGGCAGGGCGTAGGGTTCTTGCAATCCCTGTCGTTTAGGCATCGGTCCACACGTGGCTCCTCCCCCTGCCTCTTCCCGCGCTCGCTTAATCAAGCGCATCATTTCCCTGGCTTTGTTGATGTGCGTGGCGGTGGCAGGCGTTTTCGCCTTCCGCTACTACCGCTCGCACAAGGAAACCGGGCCACGCTTCGAAACCGCGAAGGTCGACCGCGGTCGCATCACGGCGCGCGTGACCGCCACAGGCACGGTGTCCGCACTCGTGACGGTGCAGGTCGGCAGCCAAGTATCGGGGCGCATCTCTTACATCGGCGTCGACTTCAACTCAGAGGTGAAGAAGGGACAGGTGATCGCCAAGCTCGATCCCGAATTGTTCCGTGCCGCCCTGGAGCAAGCTCGCGCCAATTACCTCGCTGCCAAGGGCAACCTCGCCCGCTCCAAAGCGCAGGCCGAAGACGCGGTTCGACAAGCCGACCGCAGCAGGGAGCTAGCGGCGCGTGAACTGATTTCGCTCGCCGAGCGCGACACAGCGGCCTCGACAGCGGCCGCCGCCAAAGCCCAGGTGGAAGCCAGTGAAGGCAGCATGAAACAAGCCGAAGCGTCGCTACACTCGGCCGAGGTGAACCTAGCCTACACGACGATCAAATCGCCCATCGACGGCGTTGTGATTTCGCGCAGCGTGGACGTGGGACAAACGGTCGCCGCCTCACTGCAGGCACCCACGTTGTTCACCATCGCGGAAGACCTCAAAAAGATGCAGGTCGACACCAATGTGGCCGAGGCGGACGTCGGCAAGCTGCAGCCGGGTATGAGCGCGACGTTTACGGTGGATGCGTACCCGTCCGAGCGCTTCCGCGGCAAAGTGCGGCAAATTCGCAACGCACCACAAACGGTGCAAAACGTGGTCACTTACGACGCCGTCATCGACGTGGACAACGCCGAGCTGAAGTTGAAGCCAGGCATGACCGCCAACGTCACGTTCATCGTCGCGGATCACTCCGATTCGGTGCGGCTCGCCAACTCGGCGCTGCGCTTTCGGCCGCCGGCGGACATGTTGCCGAAAAGCGCAGCTAGCGCCGCCGGCAACGCGGGTCCAGCCGAAGGCGGCGGCGAACGACGCGGACCAGGTCGCGGTCGCTTCGGTGGCGCTGGCTCTTTCGAGCGGACCCTCGACTCGCGCACTGTATGGTTGCTCAAGGGGACCACGCCGGAGCAGCGCAACATTCGCGTCGGCATCACGGACGGCAGCTACACGGAGCTCTTGGAAGGCGACGTCAAGCCCGGCGATCTGTTGATCACGGGTGTGATCGCAGATCCTAACGCGGGCCCACCTAAGACGTCTTTGCCCACCGGCGGGCCCGGGCGCCGCATGTTCTGAGGGCGCCATGTCGGACCGACCGCTCATCGATCTCGAACAGGTGGTAAAAGACTACTACCTCGGTGAGATCGAGCTGCGCGTGCTGAAGGGCATTTCGATCTCGATTCGCGACGGCGAGTTCGTCGCCATCATGGGTTCGTCCGGCTCCGGCAAGTCCACGTTGATGAACATTCTGGGCTGCTTGGATCGACCAACAGCCGGGCGTTATTGGCTCAACGGGCAAGACGTTTCTGGATTGAGCCGCAGCGATCTGGCGGACGTGCGAAACCACACCTTGGGTTTCGTGTTCCAAAACTTCAATCTGCTCTCGCGCACGAGCGCGCTCGAAAACGTGGAGCTGCCGTTGGTGTACGCCGGCGTGAAGAGCAGCGAGCGCCACAAACGAGCTCAAAGAGCGCTCGAACGCGTCGGCCTGGGTTCGCGGCTCGACCACCACCCCAATCAGCTTTCGGGCGGCCAGCAGCAACGTGTTGCCATCGCACGCGCGCTCGTGGGTGAGCCACGCTTGATTCTCGCGGACGAGCCCACCGGCAACTTGGATTCACGCACCAGTTTGGAAGTGATGGCGCTGTTTCAGGAGCTCGGGCGCTCGGGCATCACCATCGTGCTGGTAACACACGAGCCAGACATCGCAAGTTACGCATCGCGTGTCATCGTCTTGAAGGACGGCATGGTTTCGACCGACAGCACGCAAGTTCCCGCCGACGCACGAGCCGAGATGGAGCGAGCCGAGCAGGAGCGAGCGCAAGCTGCTGCGCAGGTGCCCGCATGAACTTCTTGCAAACGTTCCGCATTGCGTTCCGCGCGCTGCTCCGCAACAAGATGCGTTCGTTTTTGACGACGCTCGGTGTCGTGATCGGCGTCGGCGCAGTGATTGCGATGGTCGCGATTGGCGAAGGAGCCAAATCGAGCGTCGAGCAGGCTTTCGCCGCCATGGGCACCAATCTTCTGATCGTGATGCCTGGCGCCAATACTTCCGGCGGTGTGCGCGGCGGCTTCGGAAGCCAACCTACCCTCACCTGGGACGACCTGAAGGCGATTCAAACCGAGCTCCCTGCGGTCAAAGCGGCAGCTCCGTTTTTGCGCAGCAACACCTCAGTGGTGAGCGAAGATCAAAACTGGACCACGCAGGTGGGCGGCACGTCGCCGGAGTACCTCGAGGTGCGCAGCTGGCCAGTCGCACACGGCCGCGCCTTCACGCAGTCGGACATCGAGTCTGCCACCAAAGTGGCGTTGCTCGGCCGCACCGTCGCGGACAAGTTGTATGGGCCGAGCGCCGATCCGGTGGGGCAATCAGTGCGCATCAACAACGTGCCGTTCGAAGTGATTGGAGTGCTCGCCGCCAAAGGTCAATCAGCGGTCGGGCAAGACTATGACGATACCGTATTGATCCCGGTATCCACGTTTCGCGCGAAGATCCAAGGCGGACTCAGGAGCTACCTGAACGGCACCATTTTCATTCAGGCGACGTCATCGGCCGATCTCCCGCGCGCGCAGGAAAGCGTGACCGCGTTGCTACGCGATCGGCATCGCCTGGCGCAGGGCGTGGACGACGACTTTTCGCTGCGCAACCTCACCGAAATGGCCAGCGCCCAAGCACAAGGCACCGAAACCATGACCACCCTGCTCGCGAGCATTGCCTTCGTGTCGTTGCTCGTCGGTGGCATCGGCATCATGAACATCATGTTGGTGAGCGTCACCGAGCGCACACGCGAGATTGGGCTGCGCATGGCGATCGGCGCAAAACCGCACCAAATCCTGGCGCAGTTCTTGGTCGAGGCGTTCACGCTGTCTTCGATGGGCGGCGCGCTCGGCGTGACGATCGGCGTGGGCACGGCATTGTACTTGGCATCCCGCTTCGGTTGGCCACTCTTGATTCGACCCGACATCATCGTGATCTCGGTGTTGTTCAGCGCGCTCGTCGGCGTCGGCTTCGGGCTGTACCCCGCTTACAAAGCGTCGCGACTCGATCCCATCGATGCACTGAGGTACGAATGACGCGCTCTCGGCTACGCTTCTTCGGCGTGCACGCAGGCTTTTTTCTGCTGCTCGCTGCGCCACCCCTGCACGCGCAAACGAGCCCCGAAGCAGCCGCACCATCGACCGCAAGTGCACCAACGACCCCGCCGAATGCTGCTGCGACTCAAGCCAATGCGCCAGTCGTCGCCGAACTGCCCGCCGCCGGCCCGGTGTTGCCCCTAGCGCAAGCTTTGAAAATGGCGCTCGAACGTCATCCGGCGCTGCATCAAGCAAGCGCCAGTGCGCGCGCCGCCGAAGCGCGCGTCGACTCCGCTTTTGCTCCCATGTTGCCTCAGGTAACGGCGACGGGAACCTATCAACGCGGCACCGCGAATCCCGTACCGCGCGCGGGGCAAGTCGTACCGCCGGTGCGCGAACCCAGCTTCGACACGTACGGCTTTTGGAACTTCGGTATCAACGCATCACTTTTGGTTTGGGATTTCGGGCAGGCACGCGGAAAGTGGCGCAGCGCCGAAGCCAACGCTGAAGTGTCGCGCTTGTCGGAGCGCGCCCAGCGCATCAACGTCGCGCTCAACGTGCGCAACGCCTACTTTCAGGCACGCCAGCAGAAAGCGTTGCTCTTGGTAGCCGTGGAGACGTTGAAGAACCAAGAGCGCCATTTGACGTACATTCGTGGCTTCGTGGAGATCGGGACGCGGCCGCGCATCGATTTGGTGCAAGCCCAAACCGATCGGGAGAGCGCAGAGCTTTCGCGCGTCAACGCCGAGAACCAATACGCCATCGCGAAGGCTCAATTGGTGCAAGCCATGGGGCTCGAAAGTTCTCCGCCTTTCGAAGTGAGCGACGAAACCCTGCCAGCGCTCGACAACGAAGAGGCCGAACCGGCGCGCCTGTATTCACAAGCGCTTGCCACGCGGCCCGACGTGCAAGCGGCCATCGGCAGCGTACGCGCTCAAAAGCTCTCGGAAAGCGCGCTCAAAGGCGCCTATGGGCCATCGCTATCGGTCTCGACTGGCTTCACCGAAGCCGGCGCGTCGCTCGACCAGCTGCGTTGGAACTGGAACGCGCAGGCGACGCTCAGCTGGCCCATATTTCAAGGCGGCCTCACCAAAGCTCAAGTCCGCGAAGCACACGCCAACGTGGACGCTGCTACCGCGCAGGTGAACCTCGTCAAGCAGCAGGTGCTACTCACCGTGGAGCAGGCGCGCATCGGCGTCATCGGCGCCAAGCGCGCTCTGGCTACGGCAGACGTGCTGGTGCGAAACGCCCGCGAGCGCCTCAACCTCGCCGAGGGCCGCTACCAAACGGGCGTTGGCAACATCATCGAGCTCGGCGACGCTCAGCTGGCGCTGACGACCGCGCAACAGCAGCGCGTTCAGGCCGAGTTCAACTTGTCCACGGCGCGCTCGACTCTGCTTAGCGCGATCGGCTCGCAATAGTTCTCGGCTCGGCAGCATCAGCTGGGCGGGCTCTCGCGCGGAACCGTAGTCGCTGGCGCAGCCTCGAGCGGCGCCGTCGCATTGGGCTGATGCGCCAAAATGATGCCGAGCTTGCGCAGCTGCCGCAAGATCTCCAAATTGATGGCGTGACGGTGGTCGAGGTGAAGCCGCTGATCGGGCGAGTTCACGAAGTACACCACTTCGAACTCGAGCGACACGGCACCGTACTCGCGGAAGTGCGCTCGATCGAAGCGCACGCCCTCACGCGCTTCGACAATCGCCTGCACGATGCCAGGAATGCGCTCGAGCTGCTCCGCACTGCTCGCGTAATCGACGCCGAACACAAACGCCACTCGCCGCTCCTGCATCCGCTTGTAATTGCGAATGCGGCTCTTGATCAGATCGCCATTGGCGAACACGATTTCTTCGCCACCCAGCGCACGCACCCGCGTGCTGCGCAAACCAATGCGCTCCACCGTGCCTTGCTCGGTGCCCACCACGATGAAATCTCCGAGATCGAAGGGTCGGTCGAAAAACATCGACAAAGAGGCCAACAAGTCCGACAAAAGGCTCTGCACGGCCAGCGCTGCCGCAACACCGCCAACTCCGAGCCCCGCGACGAGCGCGCTGATTTCGAAGCCCATCGCGGACATCGCCATCACGAACACCACCGCCCAAATCATGAGCTTGGTGATGAACGCGACTGCGGTCGCCATCGTCCGGGTACCGCCATCCTGCTCGGGACCACGCACCCACGTCTCGGCGGAGCGCTGAATGGCGACCTGCAACCAGACCCCAACCTGCACCAAGACCACGAGTGACACACCCGTGCGCAACCAACGTTCGGCCTTGTGCGAAAGATCAACGTACTCTGAACCTGCCCACAGGCCTACGCCGAGCAGGAAGAACGCACGTGTGGCGCGTACGACGGCGAGCGCCACTTCCGGAAACGGCGTGGGCTTTTGCTCCGCCCACTTGCGCAACCTTCGAGATACGATTCGCTTGATGAGAGCGAGCGCCAACATCACCAACAGCGAAACGCCAACCGCAGTGAACCAGGCATCGAGCGGTGCGCCACCAAACTTGATGTCGAGCAGCGGCACGAGACGATTCATGACGCCCGTCATAGCATTGGGTCGTGCGCGCGCGGTGCTCGGCTGCGCGGCACTGGGCTTCTTGCTCGCGTGTTCACACTCGGCGGCAGAAGGCCCTGGCAGCGGCGGCAGCTCGAGCGGAAACGGCGGATCCACGGCTCAGGGCGGCGCGCCGGGCAACGGCGGCACCCAATCTGGAAACGGCGGCACCAGCGCGGGCGGCAGCGGAAACGGCGGCACCACAGGTCTCGGCGGTGCCGCGCAGGGCGGCAGCTCGTCGGGCGGAGCAGCGCAAGGCGGCAGCTCCATGGGCGGCAGCAACGCAAGCGGCGGCGCGGCAGGCAACACTTCCGGAGGCAGCGCCGGTGCGGCAACAGGCGGAAGTGGTGGCGCAACCGATCCCAACTGGAAGGCAGTCGTCTCCACCAAAGTCACCGACGCCATGCTGAACGATGGCTACACCGCGTGGAAGGGCAAGTTCACGCAGACGTGCAGCAACGGCAGCGCCGTCGTGGTGAAAGACGGCACCGAAGTCGTCTCCGAAGGCATTGCCTACGGCATGTTGCTCTCGGCCAACATGAACGATCGAACGTTCTTCGACGCCTTGTGGAAGTATTACCAGGACCACCTCGACTCCAACGGGCTGATGAACTGGAAGACCGGGATTTGCGAGGCGCCCGGCAACAACAACACCAACGCAGCGACCGATGCAGAGCTCGATGCCGCGATGGCACTCGTGCAAGCGCACGCACGTTGGGCGGACGGCGGCTACCTCGGTAAGGCCAGCGCTCTCGCCGCCAAAATCATTCAATTCGAAACCGAAGACTGCTCGGGTCGCAAAATCCTACGGCCTGGCGACAAGTTCGGAGGGTGCAGCGACTCCGGTCAACCGCGCATCAATCCCTCCTACTTCGCGCCTGGTTACTACCGCGTGTTCGCGCAGAAATTCAGCGATCAAGCCGCGTCGTGGAACGCCCTGCTGACCGGCACCTACGAGCTCTTCCCCATCCTCCAGGCGCGCATGAACGGCCTCGTCCCTGATTGGAGTCGTGTCGACGGCAGCGACTGGAGCGGCTCCGGTTACTCCTGGGACGCCTGCCGCACGCCGTGGCGCGTGATGGTCGACTACGCCTATAGCGGCGACGCCAAAGCCAAAACCTTCATGCAGAACGTCCGCACGTGGGTGGACACCAACGGCACTGGCTCCATGCCGCAAAACAGCGCGTTCCTCGGCGGTTTTGCGCTCGCGGCAGCCTACGACGCGACCAAGTTCGACACCGCAGTCAACAGTTGGCTCACCGCAGAAGGTGACGACAAACCCTACTTCCAAGCGACGCTGAGGATGCTCTATCTACTGGCCGCCGCGGGCAAGTTCCCCTCCACGATGTAAACTCACGCGATGCCCGATTTGCTCGAACTCGTGATCGAACCTAGGCCGCGGGATTTGGGTGGGTTTAGCGTCGGTCGCGTGCTGCCTGCCCCAATGCGGCGCGCCCTGGGCCCGTTCGTGTTCTTGGATCACATGGGCCCAGTCGGGTTTGGCCCCGGTCACGGATTCGATGTGCGACCGCATCCGCACATTGGTCTCGCTACCGTTACCAGCCTGTTCGAAGGTGAGGTCATGCATCGCGACAGCCTGGGATCGGTGCAAACGATTCGGCCCGGCGAGCTCAATTGGATGACTGCGGGGCGAGGTATCGTTCACTCGGAGCGCAGCCCAGACGCTTTGCGCGCGAGCGGTGCGCGCCTGCACGGCTTGCAACTGTGGGTCGCGCTGCCGCTCGCTCACGAAGAGTGCGAACCGGATTTTCAACACGTGGAAGGCGACGCTTTGCCGAGCTTCGAGCTCGACGGTGTCCCGCTGCGACTGCTCGCCGGCTCAGCCTACGGCAAGAGCGCGCAGGTGCGTGTGCACTCGCCGCTCTTCTACCTGCACGTTAAGCTCGCCGCCGGGCAGCGCATCGCTTTACCCGATGAATACGCGGAACGCGGCGCATACATCGTTTCTGGCAGCGTGGAGGCCGCCGGAAGCGTTCACGCCGCGCGGCGTTTGTTAGTCTTTCGGCCCGGGCACGCGGAGCTCATTGCGCAGGAGCCCACGCGGCTGGCCTTGCTCGGCGGCGACGCGCTAGACAGCCCGCGCCACATCGAATGGAACTTCGTGTCGAGCTCACGCGAGCGCATCGAGTTAGCGAAGCAGGCCTGGCGGGAGCGGCGCTTTCCAATCATTCCGACTGACGCGGAGGAATTCATTCCGCTGCCCAGCTGAGTCCACCTCAGTCGTTGCTCGCCTCGAGCCCAGCGGTGGGCATCGGGCGCCCCTCACGCGAGATGAAGCTCACCGCCGTGACGCCGGAAGCCGACTGACTACGTACGATCGACGAAACGCTACCGTTCCAAATTTCGCGCTCTTTATCGAGCAGCGCGGAGCGCACAAAGGTTTGAAAGGCTTCCAGATTTTCGTGGAAGGTCTCCACGCGGCAGAGCTCACTCCGGCAATCGACAGCGCCAAGCCGGCTGCCAGCAGTCATTCGGTGGGTAATCGCCGTGGTCGCCTGCGTCTGCGCGCTGCGGCTCCATTTCGGGTCGTAGCTTTCGCTGTCGAAGTGATTGTCGAGTTGAACAGCGATCTCGTTTTCATCGAGCGGCACCGGTTTGGCTTCGCTAGAAGGCGCGATCGCCTCGCTCGAAGGCGCCGGCCGGGCCGCAGATTTCTCCACCTTCTCGCCTGCCTTCGCGCTGGCGACGAGCTCCCGAGCTTGATGCTCCAATAGCAAACGCGCCGGGCTATTCTCCTTCAACGCCTGAATTTCGCTGCGCAAGCGCTCGAGTTCCTCGCGAGCGCCGCGATCACGCAAGCTGGTCGGCATTTGCTTGCTCTGCCACCAGCTGAAAGCACCTGCGCCAACGCACACGCTCAAGATCACCAGAACTGCAACACGGTTGGTCATGCTTGCCTCTCGACGAGATCGCGGCGGAAATTCGGAGAGCGTCGCCGAGCAAAAACACCCGGCGACGCCCTCCCACTCAGCTCATCAGGGTGCGTAGTCGAACTGAATGAACGACGTACCCGGGTTCGTCACGCAGTCGACGAACAGCACGCCGTTGCCCGGCACTACCGCGCCCGCGAGGTTCATGTTCACGAATCCGGCAGCCACGGGCACCGGTACCCAGGGGCTCGCCGTGAAGGCGGTGCCGACTCGGTTGTTACCCACCGAACGGCACGCCGCGCCGCCCGCAGTCGCGCGCGCGGACATGTTCACCACCTTCGCGCCGAAGGTATCGAGCACCAACGGGATCTCGAAGTTGGCGTTGCAAGTGCTGGTTACCGCGCCGGTGCCGACGTTGGCGTTGAAGCAACCCCACTGCGCCCCGTTGAGCGGCCTGCCGTCAGTCGCCACGACCGAACGAGCCGAAACCACGGTCGCGCTCGCAGCCAAAATTCCGAGTGCGCCCACCAAACCGATGCTGATCTTGTTGAACATCTGTCTCCTCCAATGCTGTTCGACGCGTGAGACTCGACGCGTGTGCTCGATCCCCACGCGGCAGCGCACTAACTACACCGCTCCTCGTCTTGGAATTTTGAGCATTTCGTGAGCATGTCCTGATTGAAATCTGATGACCCGCCTCCGAGCATCACCTTGCGTGCACGCGGTGAACGCGTGGCAGCAGCAATCGTGCGAGCGTTGCCCCCGGTTGCTGCACACAGCGCTTCGCAATGAGCATCAGTTGCAACCTGCCCCAAACTCGCGAGCAACCGCTTGACTTCGCGCGCGCCAAGTGGCGAAAGCTGAACGCAGTGCACGTGCTGGCCGACTTCGTCCACCGGAGAGTCACCACTCCCACTCCAAGCTTGCGACCGCCGCGTCGCCACAATGACCAGGCGGATCTCACCCAATCGCTGCCGCACGAATTCGAGCAGAAGCAACGACAACGCGTCGGCTTCGTGAACGTCCTCGAGCAACACCACACACGGCCCGAGCCGGCTCAGGTGCCGAAACCCTTGCATCATCGCGTCGAATAACTGAATCGGCTCGACGTTCGTCAGCGCGTTCGACTGCGCCACGCCTTGAAATAAGTCGCCGAGTTGAAACGCCAACTCCCGGGTCGCGCACGTATCGAATTGTTGCAGCGTCGTCACCATCGAACGCGCAACCTCCAACCAGGGCCATAACCGCGGCGCCGAATGAGCGCGCCAGCAGCGCCCCCAACCCAGCCAAACCCCGTCGCGCTGCAACCCATTCGCAAACGCTTCGACCAGCTTCGTTTTACCGCTGCCCGCTTCACCCGACACAATGATCAGCTGCCCGCATCCCGCTCGAGCGCGCTCGTACGCGCGAAACAACACTCGCAACTCGCGCTTGCGTACAACTCGATTTGGCAAACTGCGCCGCAATTTGCCACCTACCATCGCGGCCGGCTCGCCAGCAGCACTAGGAGTAGCAGCAACACTAGCGCCTCCAACCGCAATGTTACCAACATCAGGCCCGGCCGAATCGGTTGAACTCGCATCAACGGCCGGTGAACCCTCGAATCGATATCCGCGCCGGTGCACAGTAACGATGACTTCGCGTGCGTGATCACCGATGGCACGTCGCGCCAACATCACCGCACGCGACACGGCGGCATCACTCACCTTCCAACCTTTCCACGGCCCTTGCTCCAGTTCCCGCTTACTCACCACCCGCCCGCGATGCCGCACGAGAAATAGCAATGTCTCCAGCACAATCGGCTGAACTCGTACCAACCGGCCCGCCCTCCTCAGCTCGAACTTGGCCGGATCGGCCTCGCAATCTCCAAAGCGAAACGCGTCCATCTCTCTTCCCCGAGTGCTCGGCACACGTAGTCAGTCTCGCGAACACCGAGCGAACAGCTTGGCATCGGCACTTGTTCCCGAACTTCGCGCTCGGAACGCAACACCCACTATCGTTACAAACTCACGCGTAGGCTCGCGAGAACTCACACGAGCACGGTGCAGACAAGCAACGCACGTACGCGACCCAGCGTGTACCACGCTCGACGAGCCGGTCGATATGGTCATTGCCTTAAAACACGGACGACTTCCGACACATGCACCAACAAGAACTCAGTGCCGACGGCGCGATGGTACACGAGTGCGGCGCACACCCACCGGATCGACGCAAAACCAAGCGGACGCGACGCACGCTGCGCCGGCTAAACCTCCGCATCGGAGGACGAGCGCACTACGGGCGGGACTTAGAAACGTTGCTGAGCCGTGCGATGGCAGTCGCGAGCTGACGCGTCAGCACCTCGCGAAGAAGGCTCGCCATCGCGCCGAAGTCCGGATCAGCGCGACGATCAAGCTGGGGTATGCATGGAAGTGTACCGACGTACAGTGTTTCTGGCAAATGGCAAGCTTTGACGGCCACGCACCGGGCATCATGGCCGATGCTGGTGGCCTCAGACTGGCGAGCGCCAGACAAACGCGCATGCAGATCGCACAACCTAACGCAGCTCGCCTCGTATTTCGCGAGCTTGCCGAACACAATCTGGAACTATTTCACGAGCTCGTGTGCGACGAGCACATCCGGCGCTTCCTGCTCGATGGGCAGAGCATGTCGCTCGGGTGGTGCGCGCAAATCTTGGAGAGCACGTCGGAGGAGAAGGCGCGCAGCGGCCTCGGCATGTGGCTCTTGTACGAGCGAGGCGATGTGAAGCCGTTCGGATTTGGAGGCTATCTGCGCTTCGCGGATCCCGACTCACCGCTTCAACTCGTGTACGCGTTGCGCGCCTCGCATACGGGACGTGGCTATGGGCGCGAAGCTGCCGTCGCGCTCATCGACTTTGCGCGGGAGCACTGCGCCCAAGGCGACATCGTCGCGGGCGTGGACGAGCCCAATGTTGCGTCCAGCAAGCTGCTCGAGTGCCTCGGTTTTCAGTGCACAGGGAGTGTCCCCGGTGCCTTTGGCCACATGCTGCAGTATCGGTTGACGCGCGGTCGCCCCCCACTCGAACGTCGCACGCAGCGCCTTATTTTGCGGCCGTTCCGCGAGTCCGATCGCGATTCGTTCGCACGCTTGAACGCCGATGCACGCGTGATGCAGCATTTCCCGAGCACGCTAACGCGCAGCGAAAGCGACGCACTGATCGACGCGGTGCGGCAACACTTCGAAACGCGAGGCTTCGGCCCGTGGGCAATCGAGTTGTTGCATGACGACGGCTGCATCGGCGCCGCGGGTCTGGCAGTTCCGAGCTTTGACAGCCACTTTACGCCGTGTGTGGAGATCGCCTGGCGTCTCGCTGCCGAACATTGGGGACGCGGCTACGCTCAGGAGGCGGCTCGCGCGGCCTTGCACACCGCGTTCGTGCATCTCGAGCTGAAGCAGGTCGTCTCGTTTACCCCGACGAGCAACGAACGCTCGTGCCGCGTCATGCAGCGGCTAGGCATGCATCGCGATCCGAACGAAGACTTCGATCATCCAAGAGTGCCGCCGGGCCACCCGCTGAGACGCCATGTGCTCTATCGCCTAGACGCAGCGACCTGGCGAGCAGGCTTGCAAGAGAGCTAGTTCTCCCTCGTTCGATTCGCGCCCTCAGGGGCCGAGCGTTCGTCAGATTGCTTCGGGATGCTCGATAGCCTGGTCGTAGCGCCCTTCGCGTCCATTCAGATATCGGACGGGAATCGCTGCGAATTGTTCCGGCGTAAGATCGAGCGTTGGTACGTGAACGGCGTGAAAAGTGCCGCCGAGCGATTCGAGTTCGCCGCGGCCGAATATGCGAACCCCACAGGTGCGGCAGAATGCAAATGTCAGGTGAGGCTCGGAGTGACCGGGCGGTGTCCAACGAAATTCGGACACACCCGAACCGTCGAGTAAGCGAAAGCGCTTCGCCCCTTTCGCGAACGCAAACCAGGCGCGCACCTTCGCGCAATAGGAACAGTTGCAGCGGTTCGAGCCTTCCTCGAGATCTAGGTCGGCTTCGAAGCGGACTGCGCCGCAATGACAACTTCCCGTGTACGTCTCTAGAGCCATGGGTTTCTCCTTGCCACTGATTGCATTCTGCAACCAGTCGGCATCTTACGTGACTGCTTTCAAAATGCAAGCAGTTGCTCGATGCTCGCAGACAAGCCCATGATTCACACCATCCGTTGGATGGTCTGACGTGCGCCGAGCCCTTGCAGTAGTGATTTCGTGCCTCACCGGCGTCGCTCGGGAGCAATCCATTGATCATTCTGACGGCTGGCAGGCCAGCAGCCGATTTGGCCTTGCGATACGAGATGCAGGCCGCACTCAAGCGTCTGTCGTCGAACACGTTGCACGCCGTCGTCGAGAACAGCGCACACAATCTTCAACTGCAGAAGCGCCAAACCTGAGAGCAATAACCCTCGGCGAGGCTAGGCATCTTTGTGAAGGCGAGCGTTTTGCCGAACAGCCGAGCTCGGCATTTTGCTCTGGCACGCTCATAGATCTCGGCCTAGACATCGGCGTAATCCAGCTCGATCGTCAGACTTCCGCCGGCCAGATGCCTGCCATGCTGAGCGATCAGGACGTGCAACCAGGGGAACTGTTGACGTTCGCGAGCAACGGCGCGGGGCTGCCCCTCAAAGTGCAGCTCGCTGCGAGTGTGCTCTCGGTGAGCGGCGCTTCATTCATTGCGGAGAGCGATAGCTTTGGCGGCGGCTCGGGTAGTGGCAGCTACGACGCAGAGCGAAAGCTCGTTGGTCTACAGGTTAGCGGCGCGAGCGACTGGGAGGTGCGTGATGGTTGCAGCCGCGCCGCGGTCGTGAGCGCGTCGAGAGAGCAGCACCAATCCGCACGGGCGGCGATCCGTACGCTTTGCGAACGTGGTTGGCCGAGTCCGCTCTGCACGCAGGCGGTGGTCTGCGGCGACGGAGTCTGCAGCGCGGACGAGCGGGGGCGCTGCGAACCCGATTGCCCGGCGCAGCGCTGCGGTGACTCGATCTGTGAGCCCTCGGAGTACCAGAACTGCGACGCAGATTGCGAGTCGTACTCGGACGTGCCCGCGATTTTCTCCGGCGATCCCGAGGTGTATCGGCTGAGCGCCTCCAATAAAGGTTCCGACCCGAACTCCGCGCCCACCGTTCACGGCGGTTGCGCGTTGCGCGGCGCTCCCCTGCGTGGCGCCGCACCGCAATCTTGGCGCGCCGTCGTTGCGCTACTGCTCGTCGCTCATTGGCGCGGTGCGCGAGGGCTGGTGGAGCAGCGAGTTCGCGGCCGTTCTGGCGCCACTCGAACCTCGCGTCGTCCAGTGTGAAATCGTCAAGACGAGGTGTCGCAAAATCGCGTCCGGAAGCGTCACACGCGGCTTGTCGCGCCCGTCTAGTATTTGCGATGGCAACATACATGGATTCCTCTTCCGCTGAGGCGGATCTCGACTTAGTGCGAAGGGCGACAGCGGGTGACATCGCCGCGCTGGAGCTCCTATTACGCCGCTGTCAGCCGTGGATCTTCAATTTGGCGCTGTACATGTTGCAGGTACGTGCCGATGCCGAGGACGCAACACAAGAGATCTTGCTGAAAGTAACGACGGCGCTGGCTTCATTCCGTGGCGCAGCGAGCTTTCGCACTTGGGTCCAGCGGATTGCGGGTCAATCACGTGCTCGATCGCCGCCGGAGCTTAGCCGAAAACGCCGTGCATGGTTTCGATTGCTACGCCGACTACCTCGAACGGGCCGAGGATGCCGCGCTCGGAGACATGGCTCCGCAAGAACAGCACATGCTCGTGCAGGAAGCGCGGTTCGCTTGCTCTCTCGGCATGTTGCTTTGCCTCGATCGCGTTCAGCGTGTCAGCTTCGTGCTCGGGCAAGTATTGGAGCTGCACGACGTCATTGCCGCTGAAATTCTCGGCATCACGCGCGACAATTTCCGGCAACGCTTGGCGCGCAGCCGTGCGGATCTTGGGGAGTTTCTTGCGGGGCGCTGCGGTCTCGTCGATCCAGCAAACCCGTGCCGTTGCGCGCGCAAGACGCAGGCATTCATTCGCGACGGAGTCGTCGACCCGGTGCGGCTCCAGTTCGCTTCGTTGCACATCGAAGGCGCACGCCAAGATTCCGAGCGGAACGTGCGACGGCTCGATCCCAGCCATGCGGAGGCGAGTGTACAATGGGTGGCGCTTGACCTCGAATGACGCTATCGAGCTAGCGAATGAAACTCTCGCCTGAAGGCACGTGTGTGGGCGACCGCGACGAGATCTACATTTCGGACCTGGATGGAACCCTGCTCAACGATGGCGCTCGCCTGTCCGAGTTTGCGAGAAGCCACTTGGTGCGCCTTCTGGCCGAGCGGGTTCGCTTTACGGTAGCCACAGCGCGCAGCGCTCAAGCGGTGAGGAGCATCTTCGGCGACTTGGTCCTTCACATTCCCATCATCGAGCAAAACGGCGCTTGCGTAACCGATCTCGCGACCGGCCAGCGCCTCGTGACGCATACACTCGAGCCCGAAGTGGCGTTGATCGTGCTGCGCGAATTCGAGGCTTTTGCTGCAGATCCCATCGTCGCGTGCGCACTTCCAGAAGGCGACCGCGTGTTCTTCAACCTGCTGACGAACGATGGCGCGCGCTGGTTCATCGACGAGAAGCGAGCCGCCAATGATCCACGGCTCGCCGAAACACAAGACCTTACGACTTGCGCAGCGACAGGCGTTCTGAGCATCACGACGCTCGCCAGCGTGGAGACTGTTCAGAGGCTCGCCAACTCTCTGCGAGCGGCGCTCGGGTCGCGCGTTCAAATACGCCTGGGTTCCAACACGTACACCCAAGGTTACTGGGAGCTCTCCGTTCTGAACCGTAGCGCGACGAAGGCTCAGGGAATTCTGACGCTGAGGAGGGCGCTCGGCCTCGAACACGCACGACTCGTGGTGTTTGGAGATGCAGAGAACGATTTGGATATGTTTCAGCACGCCGATTTTCGGATCGCGGTGCGAAACGCAGTGCCCGAATTGCTCGCCCTCGCTGATCACGTCGTTGAGGCCAACCATCAGGATGGGGTAATTCGCTGGTTGATCGAGCGGTTTTCAAGCTACGCTTGATTTCGTCGGCGTTGCCGGCTCGCCCAAGCTCAAGCCGAGGCCCATCGCTAAGACGAAGATCAGCGCCCACGGTGCGCCTGCCCCCAAAGACGTGAGCGCAGGGCCTGGACACGCGCCGCCGATCCCCCAACCAATGCCGAAGATGCTCGAGCCGATCACTAGTCGGGCGTCGATCTTGCGTGTGGTGGGCAAGCACAGCGTGGGACCTCCGAAACGCTTCTGTCGCCACACGGAAAGCCGCACGCACAGCGAGTAGACGAGCGCTGCCGGCGCGAAGAACACAAGCATGTGAGGGTCCCAGCTTCCGAACCAGTCGACCCAGCCGATGATGACCTCCGGTCGCGTCAGATCTCCAAACGCAAGGGCGAGCGCGAGCAAAAAGCCAGAAATCAAAGCCACGATGAGATGTGCGACTTTCATGACAGGCCACCGAATGTGGTCCAGACGAGGCGCGCAGTGGCGCCGGCCAGCGTGAACGTCGCGACCGCTATTAGCGACCGCAGTGACAGCCGCCCGATGCCACAAATACCGTGCCCGCTCGTGCAACCGTTGGCGAGACGTGCTCCAAGACCGATGCACACACCGGAGAACGCAACCCAGGGCAGCGCACGCGGCGACTGCACGGCAATCGCGTGAGGCACGATTCGAAACGCAAGTTGGCCCCCAAGGAGGAGCCCAAAAACGAACGACACGCGCCAGGCTATGTCGCCGCGTCTGCCTCTGAGCGCGCCCGCCAGAATGCCGCTGATCCCGGCGATGCGCCCACCGCCAACCAGAAGCAGGCCTGCGCCGAGTCCGAATAGAGCACCTGCGGCAAGCGTTGGGATCGTTGGTCCAGCGAACACGGCTATCAGTGATGAAATGAACACGTCGGTCCTCCCGTCACGCTCGATCCTTGGTCGACGGGTGCGCTGAAACCAGCACCGGCTGTCCGCCGCGCTTGACCCAATGTCCATTCACGTCCATAGCCGCAAACACGCGGAATACTTCCTCGCCGGCTCGATAGTCATGGATGTGCTCTCTGACCTGCTGGAAACGATTCGTCTGAACGGGGCGGTGTTTTTTCGCGCGGCCTTCTCGGCGCCGTGGACCGTGCGCTCGGAAAGCGCGGAGCGTCTGCGGGCTTTTCTGCAACCGTCCGGAGCACAGTCGGAGCACGCTCCCACACGCCGCTTAGTCCCCACACGCCGCTTAGTCCTATTTCATTTCCTCGCCCGTGGTCGCTGCTGGCTTGAAGTCAACGGTGATCGCAGGGAGCTCGAGAGCGGGGACGTGATCGTGTTTCCGTATGGCGATGAACACGTCATGGGCTGCGGGCAAGCGCGTGCTACCGAAGGCATCGCAAGTCTCTTTCCCTCGCCACCTCCCTGGGATGAGCCGCCGCTGCTCACGACCGGCGGCGGTGGTGAACAGACGCAAATCATCTGCGGCTTTCTGAGCTGCGATCAAGCACTCTTCAATCCGCTATTCGAGGCGTTGCCTGCCCTGCTCCTGGTGCGCCCGCGCGACGAGGCGCAAGCTCGCCTGTTGCGCTCGAGCCT
This sequence comes from Myxococcota bacterium, assembly GCA_049324695.1. Taxonomy (GTDB): domain Bacteria; phylum Myxococcota_A; class Polyangia; order Polyangiales; family Polyangiaceae; genus PMG-095. The sequence goes on along the minus strand of JBMOMJ010000011.1, from coordinate 161,156 downwards.
CGAGTTTCTCGGCGCCGAGCTGGAACGTCCGGCGCCCGGCGCGCAGTCCGTAACCAGGCGATTGACCGAGCTCCTGTTCGTCGAAATCGTACGCCAGCATGCGAGCGAACTGGCGCAAGGACAGCTCGGCTGGTTGGCAGCCTTGCAGGACGACGCCATCCGACGCGCGCTCGAGGCAATTCATGCCCAACCGAACGCCGACTGGTCCGTGGAAGACCTCGCCAAGCGCGCCGCCATGTCGCGCTCGGCATTTTACGAGCGCTTCACCGAACTGGTCGGCGATCCACCCGGACAATACCTCACCCGCTGGCGCCTGCAGCGAGCCGCCCATCTCCTCGTCGCAACCGAGTTATCACTCGCGGCCATCGCCGAACGCGTCGGCTACGGCTCCGAAGCCGCACTCGTCCGCGCATTCAAGCGAACGACGGGAGAATCCCCCGCTGCGTTTCGCAAGCAGCGTCGCTGAGTGCGAAATCCAGCTCCTCGACGCTCGATCGTGGACCAGAGCCCTCCTTTCGCAAACCCCGGCCTTTGGGTGCTGCGCCGCAGGGCATGTCGAGCTCCATCGCTGGCCCTTGGCCGATCCGCGCCAGGTGGTGCATCCTTCCGATATGAACGCGCGCACGCCCGAACCCGGCTCACTGATTCCGAGCGCTCCGTTCGACGATCTCGATCTCGAGAAGCCGGCGGACGAAGAAGAATGGGATCGCCGCGTGATGGCTCTGGCGGCCGCGCGCATTGCGGCAGAACGCGCGCGCTTGGAACAGCTTGGCATCATCGATGTTGATGGCGAGCTCGTCTCGCGCGATCTGCCATCGGACATGCTTCCGGAATCGGAGACTACGCTCGAGACGGGTTGACCTGAGATTACGCGCCCACGCATGATCGTGGTCGCTGGCCCTCCTGAAGCGGCAAAACGCGGAGCTTTCCGGTCAGCGCGTTCGGCGCTGCAGCGCTCGACTCGTTCGACCGTGTTCGTATCTGCGATTCGACGCCACGTTGGTCGCCTCCACGGCTTGTCGCGGTTGCACGCGCAGGTCACGTCGTTCGCCATGGAAACACGCCCACCTGGCTCGAGAGTTTGCGCTCGGCCAAGTGACCCGTCGCGTCACTTGAGCGAGGCAAGGCACAGGTCGAGTCGTCAATTCTCGACAAGTCGGGAACGACCGGGAGCGAGTTGCGGATGCACTCGCCTCAATCGACTTCGCTTGCTTCGTGCCGCGTGGTTCGTGGTATCAGTTTCGAGATGCAGGACACCACCGCCGAAGCAGCTGAGGTACTAGCCGCTGTTCATCGTCGGCTGAGTGGATCGCGTAAGGTTCTGATCGCGTGTCAGATGAGCGATTCGATTCGAGAGATCGTACGCGCTCGCATTCGGGCTCGCATGCCACACCTGGATGAAGGCGCCGTGCGTGAGCAACTCATCTGGGAGCTTTATGGTGTCCGACGACAGCGCTGAGGCAATCGTGCGATGAGTGCTGCACGCGCTCGAATCAGCCGGCGTTCCGTACATGCTGACCGGCTCATTCGCAAGTGCATTCCACGGCGCGCCGCGGACAGCGGTTGGAAGATCGACTTCATCCTGCGTAAGTCCCGAAGTTTCAGCGTCGAAGAGTTTGAACGTCGTCAACAAGCTGACCTGCTTGGGACGAGATTGTTCGTCGCATCTGCGGAGGACGTCATCGTATCGAAGCTCGAGTGGGCGAAACTCGGGGAGTCCGAGCGACAAATTCGGGATGTTGCAGGAATTCTGAAGACGAAGAGCGACGCCTTGGATTACCGATACATCGAGCGTTGGGTCATCTCATTGGGCCTCGAGAACCAATGGACCACCGCGAAGGAAGAGGCGGGTCTAGTTCAGGTTTGAAGCAGTAAGCAATCCGCTGGCGGCGGCGCTCTTGTTAGCCGAGGGTCACGCGAAGACCGGTCGCGACGCGCTCGCCCAGATTCTTTCGGTTCGTCTCAGTGTCCGCCTCAACGCCCGGCAGAAACGCTTGCTGGAACAGTTCGCGCAGTCACTAGCAGTTCGCGATTCTGCCGACCCACACGGGACGAGTGAATCGGCGTGCGGCACGTGAGCAGCCTCAATCGACTTCGTTTTGCTTCGTGATTTTTACTGCGCAGGCTTTGTAGGCGGGCTGGCGCGAGTAGGGATCGAAGGCGGCGAAGGTGAGGCGGTTCATGGTGTCGTAGTGCATGGGCATGAACACCTCGCCGGGCTTGACGGAGTTGGTGATGAATACGCGGGCGCGGACGCTGCCGCGTTGGGAGACGACGTTTACGGACTCATCGGGGCGAAGGTCGAGTTCGCGGGCGTCGAGGTTGGAGACTTCGACGTAGAGCTCTTTGGGCGAGAGTTTGTTGAGGACTTCGGAGCGCTTGGTACGTGTTTGGGTGTGCCACTGGCTGGAGCTGCCTCGCCCGGTGAGGAGGAGGAGGGGGTAGGCAGAGGTGACTGGCTCGGGCAGTGGGCGGGGATCCGCGAAGAAGAATTTGGCGCGGCGATCTTCGGTGAAGAAGTTGCCGTCGGCGAAAAGGCGACGTTCGCGGGCTTCGAGTTGTTTGCCTTCAGGCAGGGGCCATTGGATGCCGCCTTCGCGATCGACCATGGCGTAGTCTTCGATGCCGGTGATGTCGCAGGGGCGCCCGCGGCTGAGTTTTTTTAGGATTTGGAAGACTGCCTCAGGGGAGGACCACTCGCGGAACATGTCGCTCACGCCCCAGGCTTCGGCGATGAGTTGGAAGATGTGGAAGTCGGCGAGGGCTTCGCCGGGTGCGCGACAGACACGTTTGACGACGCCGATGCGGCGTTCGGAGTTGATGAAGGTGCCCTCTTTTTCGCCCCAACCGGCAGCGGGGAGCATGATGTCGGCGAGTTGTGCGGTCTCGGTGTCGTTGTACATGTCCTGCACGACGAGGCAGTCGAGGCGCTTGAAGACGTCGCGCAGGTGGGCCTGGTTGATCCAGGAGTGGGCGGGGTTGGTGGCAATGATCCAGAGGCCGCGAATTTTGCCAGCAAGGATGGCTTCGACGATTTGGTCGTAAGCGAGGCTCGGCTCGGTTGGGATGCGGCCGACGTCGATGCCGAGGACGCCAGCGACTTCTTTGCGGTGGGCTTCGTTCGCGAAGTCGCGACCGCCGAGGAGGTTCGTGGTGTTGCTGAACACACGCGAGCCCATGGCGTTGCATTGGCCGGTGATGGAGTTGGCGCCGGTGCCAGGGCGGCCGATGTTGCCAGTCATGAGCGCGAGCGCGATGATGGCCTGTGCGGTGCGCACGCCTTCGTGGCTTTGGTTGACACCCATGGTCCACCAGAAGCTGACGCGTTTGCCTTGGTGGATCATTTTGGCCAGGTGCTCGATGCGCTCGGCCGAGATGCCGCTGGCCGCTTCGCCTGCTGCCAGGCTGAAGCGCGCGACGTGGGCGGCAAATTCGTCGAAGCCGCTAGTGTGGGCGGCAATGAATTCACGGTCGATCCAGCCGCGCTCAATCAGAACGTTGGCGACGGTGTAGAGAAGCGCCAAGTCGCTCTTGGGACGCACGGCGTAGTGATGCGTGGCCGCCTGGGCTGTCTCTGTCTTGCGTGGATCGAGCACGATGATGGTCGGCTCGTTCTTGTTCTTGCAGACGCGCTCCCACATGATCGGGTGCGCGATGCAGGGGTTTGCACCCACGAACACAATCACGTCCGACTCTTCGAAGTCGGCGTAGGTGAAGGGCGGCGCGTCGAAGCCGAAGGCTTGCTTGTACGCGACCGCGGAGGTTGCCATGCACTGACGCGTGTTGCCGTCGCCGTGCTGCATGCCCATGCCGAATTTGCCGAGCGCGCCGAGGAAGGCGAGCTCCTCGGTCACCATTTGCCCGGTGCCGAGCCAAGCGACGGCAGCAGGCCCGTGCTTTTCCTGAATGGCCTTGAAGCGATCCACCATCTCGAAGATCGCTTCCTCCCAACTGACTTCCACCATGCGCCCTGCCCGCTTTACCAGCGGACGCGTGGCACGCCCCGGACCACGCAGAGGGGTCAGCGCTTCCCAACCTTTGGGACACGCCATGCCCAGATTGACGGGATATCCCGTAGCCGGCATCAGACCAACCGCCTCGCCACCCTTGAGCAGAAGGTTGAGGCCACAGCCTGTCGAGCAGAAGCCACAAATCATGGTGGTGGTTTGCTCGGCTGCCATGCGCTCTGGCAGGCGACCGAGGCCGAATTTGGCCGGTTGCTGCAAGAGCTCGCGGGTGAGCGGACCGTCGCGACGAATCAGCAGGTCGAGACCCTTTTTGCCGATCTCTCCGAGGCTGCTCATCGAATGCCTCCGGGCATACGCGACGCCGGCGCCGCGCGGAAGAAGAGGTAGCGCTCCGCCAACTCACCAATGAGCAACAGCGTGAGCGACAGCGCCGAGATCATCGGCAGCGCACCCGCGAAGTGTTCATGCAGTAGCAAGGCGGGCAAAGCGATCCCGCCGGCCGCAGCCAAGCCGAAGCGCAAGGCTGTGGCTGCTCGCAAATCGCCCAGCATGAGCAGCGCCATGCGCTTCATCACGCTGAGGCGTCGATCGCGCACTTGCAGCAGCTGGCTGCCTTCGAAGCAGAGCTTCAACGCCGTCACGCCGAGCACCAGGTAGAGAAGTGCGATGCCAACGCGATCCAGCGAACCGCCGGTGAAGGCGTACACGGCGAAGACCGCAGCGCCTCCCAGCGACAGCGTCGTGCCGAAGAATTTCACACCCGTTTGAGTACCCGCCCACTGCGCGCGGCGTGTCGCCACGTAAACCATTACGGAGCAGAACACGCCGAGCGCACCCACCAGCGCCGCTGCGCCTTGCACCACCGGGCTCAGCGCGACTGCGGCTGATTTGCCCGGAAAATCCGGCAAAAGCGGAGCCGCAGCCAGCACGCCATAGAGCACGGCGAACTTGGCGAAAACACCGAAGGCAACCGCTTCGCGGCTGAGCCACGAAGTGCGAAGCCCCAAAAACGCGCGCCACGCCAAGAGCGGGCGCCCCAGATGGAACACGCTGGCTCCGAGCGCGACGAACGCGAGCGTACACGCGAATGCCGTCTGCGCGAGCGGGCTGCCCGCCGAGCGCCCCGAGATGGTCTCGACCAAATAGCAGAGCCCAAAAGCTCCCACCGCTAGTTGGGTGAGCGTCAGCATCACGACCAGTGGCGGATGCGAGTGCTCCGGCGACGTGCGGTAGAAGTCCGCCGGCAGCATGTTGGCGGGCATGCGCCGCTCGGTTTTGTAAACCGTGGTTGGCAACGTGTGATCCGGTGCCGGCGCACCGGGCAGGAATGCTTGTGCGTTGCTGGCTTCGACGGCGGCCGCACGCTCCACCACTCGAATTGCGATGGCTTCGTTCGGGCAGGCTTGCACGCAAGCGGGCGCTTCGCCGTGTGCCAGGCGATCGCTGCACATGTCGCACTTGCGCACCACGCCGCGCGCCTTGTTGTACTTGGGCGCGTCGTAGGGGCACATCAACGTGCAGTACTGGCAGCCGAAGCACTGATCATCGAGGTGCTTGACGATGCCGGTGATGGGATCCTTCTCGTAGGCTTGCACCGGGCAACCGGAGAGGCAGGCCGGTTCCAAACAGTGGTGGCACGAGGTGGTCACCGTCTGCAGCGCCGGCGCAGCGGTGGTGCCACCGTGCAGCAAACCCACGGTGCGCCAGACCTCGGTGCTGTCGAGCCCATTCATGCTGTGGCAGGCCGAAACACAGGCCTTACAGCCCGTGCAGGCGTCCAGATCCACCTCGAACGCATATTGCTCGCCGGGCTTCGGGCGTTCCAGCGGGATCAAGTCTCGGTAGTACTTGGACTGCGCGGGCAGGCCCGCTTCGTCGTGCTGCTGAGAGAAGCGCTCGACAGCCGTCAGCGAACGCTGCACATCGAGCAACGCCGCCACGGGCAGTACGGGCAACCGACGCTTTTGATCGCGACCCGCGCTCTCCGCACGCGGAAGAACCTGGGTAGCAGCCATCGTCATTTTGTTTCGCTCTTCCGACTCGCGAGCACGATGCGTTCGCCTTCGATCTTCACTGGGTAGACCGGCAGGCGCACGCTCGGATCGTCCAGGCACACGCCTGTATTGAGGTCGAAGTTCTGCTTGTAGATGGGAGACGCAATTTTGAGGATTCCGCCGCGGTCACCCACGATGCCGCGCGCCAGCACGAACGCCTTACTGAACGGATCGAAGTTCGAGATCGCGAACACCCTGCTGCCATCCGGCGAGCGCACGATGGCGATCTGCTCGCCGTTGACCATGGCAGCAACGCCGGTCCCTGGAATCACATCGGACAAGGCACAGATGTCCACCCAAACTACCTCTTCGTCCATCGCGAGCACCGCCCGCATGCTGAAATCATCCTCTGGTTTGCTTGCTTCGGAACCTGCCAACATCGATGAGCCTTTCACAGCGCGTCCTGCAGCACAGGCAACCTGAGCCGCCCCGTTTCGACGAGCGGCTGCTTCTCCTCCCAGAAGGCGGGCCGTGACTGCCCGCGCTCGGAGACGACCACGATGCTGGGATCGCTGTCGTTCGTATTCACGAAGGCGCGGAACGGCTTGAGCTTCTCGGGGTCGTCCACGGTCGTCTTCCACTCGCACTGATACGTGTCGACGATGCGCTCCATTTGCGCTTCGAGCTCCGCGCCGATCCCGAGCGAATCCTCGACGACGACTTGCTTCACGTACTCGATGCCACCCTCGAGTTTGTTCAGCCACGTTGCCGTGCGCTGCAAGCGATCCGCAGTCTGACAGTAGAACATCAAGAAGCGGTCGAGGTACTTGATCAGGGTGTCGCCGTCGAGATCCGCTGCGAGCAAGATGGCGTGCTGCGGCTTCATGCCGCCGTTGCCACACACGTAGAGGTTGTAACCTTTTTCCGTGGCAATCACGCCGAAGTCCTTGCCTTGAGCTTCAGCGCATTCGCGGGCGCAACCGGAGACGGCGCCCTTGAGCTTATGCGGGCTGCGAAGGCCTTTGTATCGGTTCTCGATGCGCAGAGCCATGCCCACCGAGTCCTGCACGCCGTAACGGCACCAGGTGCTCCCCACACACGACTTCACCGTGCGCAGCGCTTTGCCGTACGCATGGCCCGACTCGAAACCGGCATCGACCAGTTCGCGCCAGATCAAGGGCAATTGCTCGAGCCGCGCGCCGAACAAGTCGATGCGCTGACCGCCGGTGATCTTGGTGTAGAGGCCAAACTTCTTTGCGACGCGCCCCAGCACAATCAGCTGATCTGGCGTGACTTCACCGGCCGCCAAGCGTGGCACCACCGAGTAGGTGCCGTCACGCTGAATGTTGGCGAGAAAGCGATCGTTCGTGTCTTGCAGCCCGGCGTGTTCCTTCTTGAGGATGTATTCGTTCCACACCGAGGCCAGAATCGAGGCAACTGCAGGCTTGCAGATTTCGCAGCCTTCACCCTTGCCGTGCGCCTTGATCAGGTCACCGAAGGTCTTGATTTGGTGCACCTGCACCAGGTGGTAGAGCTCCTGCCGGCTGTACTTGAAGTGCTCGCACAAGTAGTTCGTGACGGCCACGCCGGCGCGCTTCAACTCGAGCTTGAGCAAGTCGTCGACCAGGGTGGCGCACGAGCCGCAGCTGGTGCCGGCTTTGGTGCACTTCTTTACGTTGCCGAGCGTGGTGAGCTTCTGCTCGCGAATGGTCTTGCAGATGGTGCCCTTGTCGACGTTGTTGCAAGAGCAGATCATCGCGGCTTCGGGCAGTGAGTCGACGCCGAGGCCCTTCTTGCCACCCTCGCGCGGCGGCACCAACAGGTCCTCTGGGTGCTCCGGAGCGGCGATGGCGTTCTGAACGTAGGTGAGCAGCTCCGAATACGCCGAAGCGTCGCCAACGAGTACGCCGCCGAGAATTAGCTTCTTGTCGGCGCTGAGAACGATCTTCTTGTAAACACCCGCAACGCTATCGAACAGGCTAATCGTACGAGCGCCGGGCGTGCGTGCAAAGGCATCGCCAAAGCTGCCGACATCCACGCCGAGCAGCTTGAGCTTGGTGCTCATATCGAAGCCTTCGAAGCTCGCTGTCTCACCGGAGATGTTGGCTGCGGCGACCTCGGCCATGCGGTAGCCCGGTGCTACCAAACCGTAAGTCTTGCCGCCGAACGAAGCGCACTCGCCCACCGCAAACACGTTGGGGTCGCTGGTGCGACACATGCCGTCGATCGCGATGCCGCCGCGATCACCCAGCTTTAGCCCTGCCGAACGCGCAAGCTCGTCGCGAGCGCGGATACCGGCGGAGAACACGACCATGTCGGTCGCGAGCTCGGTACCGTCCGAGAAGCGCAAACCGATGACGCGCCCCTCGCCATCCGTTTGGATTTCAGCGGTGGTGCGCTCGACGTGCACCTTCACACCGAGCTCCTCGATGCGCTGACGCAACACGAGGCCGCCGACCTCGTCGACCTGCAGCGGCATCAAACGCGGAGCGAACTCGACCACGTGCGTTTCGAGGCCGAGCGCCTTGAGCGCGCCGGCAGCTTCCAAACCGAGCAAGCCACCACCGATTACGACGCCAGAGCGCGAGCTGCCAGCCGCCGCACGGATCATCTCTAGATCTTCGATCGTGCGATAAACGAAGCAGCCCTTGCTATCGCGCCCCGGAATCTCCGGCACGAACGGGCGCGAACCCGTCGCGAGCACCAGCGTCTCGTAGATGACCGCCTTGCCCGACGCCGTACGCACGATGCGCGCGTCGAGATCGATGCTCACCACGGCGTCGTCCAGCACGACTTCGACGCCGCCCTCTTCGTACTCGCGCGGCAAAACGAGGCTCAGGTCTTCCGCCGTCTTGCCGTCGAAGAACTTCGACAGGTTCACGCGATCATAAGCAACGCGCCCTTCTTCTGCGAACGCCACCACGTGATGGCTCGCGTTGAGTCCGCGCCGCACCGCCTCCTGCAGAAAGCGATGCCCTACCATGCCGTTGCCGACCACAACTAGGCCTGGCTTGCTCTTACCGTTCGTTGCCATGTATCGATCCTCTGCTTGCGTGCGTTTCAGAGATATGTCGGACGCGCTTCTTGGTGCTGTCAGGCGCCTGCGCTAGCCAAGCTCGGCAGACGCTTCACGAGGAAGCTGCTGCGCAGGTAACACCACCAGGTCGTCGCTACGCACAGCGCGTAGAACCCAACGAAGTAGCTGACGGCAAGCGCCGGGCCACCCGTCGCCTTGATTGACGCACCAAACGCCCGCGGGATGAAGTAGCCGCCCAGCGCACCAACGGCCGCCGCCAGGCCAATCACGGCCGCGGTTTCACGCCGTGCGGCGATGAACGCCTTGGCTTCGGCCTCCGGACCCTGCCCTTGCACACGCTTCAGGTGAATGGTGCGGAAGATCACCGGGATCATGCGGAAGATTGCGCCGTTGCCAACGCCCGTGGTGAGAAACAGGGAGAGGAACACGAGCAGGAACGCCGGCAGGCTGTGCGCCTGAATCGCCCACAGCAACACCACGCTCGCGACGGTCATCGCGAAGAAGTTCAGGAACGTGAGGCGAGCACCGCCCATGCGATCGGCGAGCTTGCCACCGAACGGACGCGCAACCGAGCCAACCAGTGCGCCCAGGAACGCGAGGTTGGTCGACACTTCCGGGAACTGCGTCTTCAAGAGCAGCGGGAAAGCCGCCGAGTAGCCCACGAACGAACCAAAACAGCCGATGTAGAGGAACGACAGGATCCAGGTGTGGCGCTGCTGCATGACCACGATCTGGTCTTTGAAGTTCGAGCGCGCGCTCACCAGGTTGTTCATGAAGAAGTACGCACCGATCGCCGAGAGCACGATCAGCGGAATCCACATGAGGCCTGCGTTCTCTAGGTGAATCCCGTCTTTCCCACCGGGCAACAGCGCGTAGCCCACGACGATCGGCACCAGCAGCTGCACGGTGCTCACGCCGATGTTGCCGCCGGCCGCGTTCAAGCCGAGCGCGAAGCCCTTCTCGCGATCGGGGAAGAAGAAGGAGATGTTCGCCATGCTGGAGGCGAAGTTGCCGCCGCCCACGCCAGCTGACGCCGCGACCAGCGCCATCAGCCAGAACGGAGTCTCTGGATGCTGCACGAAGTACACGAGCGACAGCGTCGGAATCAGCAGCAGCAGCGCGCTAATGATCGTCCAGTTGCGACCGCCGAACTTCGGCACCGCAAACGTGTACGGAAAACGCAAGAACGCGCCGACCAAACCAGGCAGCGCCACCAGCTCGAACAGCTGATCGGTGGTGTAGTTGAAGCCGGCCTTGGGCAAACGTGTGGCGACGACGCTCCACACCAACCAAACCGAAAAGCCGACGTTCTCGGCCAGGATCGACCACCACAGGTTGCGTCGCGCCGTAGCCTTGCCTTCGCGCTGCCAAAAATCGAGATCCTCTGGGTTCCAGTCCTTGATCCAGCGCTCTCCGTACTTGCTCATCAGATTGTTCTGCTTTCGTTCGGCGAGTGGCGATCGCCTTGGGCCGTTATGTTGCAGACAGGTTTCTGAGCGCCCCGTTGTTGCGCTCACGAGTTCCGATGGCCCTTTGAGCAACCGCTGTGCCAGCGCGTGCATCGCAGCCAAATTCAGGCGCGATCAACGCGCAGACAAACGGCGAAAGCTGGACGAAACACAGCGTTCTCAGGACGCGCGACGATTTCGTCGTCTCCATTCGTCGAAACGACGAAACTGTCAGAACACCCCTTGGAGTGACTAGTTCGACATGCGTGCGGGCTCAGCAGCTCACGCGGTGGATTCGCCAGGAAAACCCGCGCACACGGCGATTCGCGCACCTGCCTGCACCCTGCGCGAAATACGAGCGAAACGACAATTTTGGTGCTGGATCGAGCTTCGGCGGAGCGCGCCAGCCCGCTGATTTCAGCTGTGTTTCGCTGATATCGCGCGTCGATACATCACGAAAGTGCACGCCGTCTCGACTCGAGATGCAGCGATGACTGGATCGAGACACTCGCTACGGTGCGGTCTCGCGTGCCGGGAGCCACTCGGTGTGGTCGCGCAGGCGGGAAGCACGGCGATACGAGCCGTTGGGCGTGGTCGCGCGTACGGCGCCGCGAGCCAGTCGGCGTCGTCCCGCGTTCGGGAGGTGCTCCAAGCGTTCGTGGACTCGGAGAGCGCCAACTCGTGGCCAGCACAAACGCTCGGAATCACTCATCTTATTTCCAATAATGATAATGAATATGATTTTCATTTTCGAGGAAGGCGGGCTGCTGTAGGTTCGCGCCCGGAGTTGGCGATGAATCTGCAAGTTCAAAACGCTGCGCCAAACGAAGGCAGCCTCAACCACTTGGAGCTGCCGCGAGCTTCTGTTCGAGTCCTCGCAGCTTGCGCGCGCAGTCGACTTCTTTGTGTGGATCTGGGGTTTGTCGATTGTCTCGCCGAGAAGATTTTCGAGGAGCTCGGTGGTGACGCAATCTCGTTCGGCGATGCGGAGCTACGCGGCTCGGCGTTTCGAGCTTCGGTGCTGGATCTGCTCGCTATCGACTTCTTCAGTCGAAACGGGGAAGGCTTGGGCATTGGTTTGTGGCCCGTTCTCGGGACCCGCGCTCACCGGTTGGACGTGCCGTGGGTAGACATCGACTCGCCGGAAATTGCTCGGCTGCGCCGTTACCTGATGCCGCACAGACGCGCGTGGAGCCAGATCGGCACTCGCGCGACGGAGGAGCGTTGTCTCGAGGCCGTTGCGAGGCGAAGAGGTCGCCTTCTATTCGTCTTGGACGAAGCCACCTCACTTGGCGGTGATGCAATGGCGCATCTCTTGGACGAGGTCTCGCGCTGTGCGCCGGCTGGCTCGGAGCTGCTCGTCTCGTATGACGCCAGCGCTCCGCTGCGACCAACGAGCCCGCTGCAACACGGCTCGAGCACCGAGATCGTTTTGCGACAACGCGACCACACAGCGACACTCGCGCGCTACCCGCGTTTACGCTTTTTCGACGAACGCGAGTACTCCTCGGAGCTTCGCACGCGCGTCGCCGGCGTGAACGCCATTGCTCGCTTCAATGCTGGAATCGGTGCTCCCGCGCTCGCCCACCTGCGCGTGATCTGAAGTTTGCGCGCAAGTGGCTCCAGCGCAGCAGAGCCCGCGCCCGGCAGCCAAGTTTTCTCAGCTGCCGGACGGAAAGGGATCGTCATTTGGGTTGGCAAGTTGGAAACTCCACCGGCAGCGTGGCGCTATCCATTTGCCCCAGTTGATCGACCACCGTGACAGTGATTTTTGCGCGCTCGATTCCGCAATCCGACGGCTGCGTGGTCAGCGTAAAGGTTGCGTTCTGGCCGCTGAGTTGGGTTTCGCGAACTACCACGCCGGTGTCACTTGCCAGGCTGAGCACCCACGTGAACGTCGCCGCGGACGTGGCGGTACTGGCGGCACTCAGAGTGATCGCGCTTCCACGTGGCAGCAGCTGCGCCCCGGGGACTGGGGGCGGTAGTGGGTTGGTGATAGCAACGTGAAGCTTGCCGTCGGAGATGATGGGGAAAGTGCGCTCGGTCGTTCCCGTCAGGCCGTTAACTGTAGCCGAAACGCGAGCCTTGCCGTTGCCTGCTTGGTTGAATGTGGCCAATACCGAGCAGCCTGTGCCGTTGAAAACGACAGCGTCATTGCGGAGGCCGGTCCACGTCATCGCGCTGCACGGCTGCGTCTGCGTCACGTGCATGTTGGACACCCTGGCCACGAGTGGCGTTGGCAGGCCGGCGAAGACGCTGGCTCCAGGTTGCGGCTGCAGGATCTCGAGACGCGGCGGTGCGGGTGCGAATGAAAGCAAGACCGTATCGCGTCCAACCAGCGCGTTGCTTTGCGGATCGACTACCGAAGCCGTGATGGTGCGAAGGCCAGGTCCACTCGGCATGTATTGCAGCGGGCCGCCAGACGTCGTGGTTCCGAGTGATCCTTCGACGTCGCTGGTCCAAAAGATGCTGCCGACGCTCGGCGACTCATAGTCCGCGGCCAGAGCCGTCAGAACGACGGGAGCGACTGCATCGAAGTTCGCTGTCTCTTGAGAGGGCGACGTGATCTCGACGCGCGGAGGCAAGTTGCCAACGTTCCCGACGCCGCAACGAGTCGCGGTGAGCGCGTCCACGAAGCGACCATCCTGTCCACCGAATCGCGCCGCAGACAAGCAGTCTTCAACATCCCCCGCCGACTGCTCGAGGTCAGCCGCCCACGTCATCGCTGCCACGCCAGCCAAGAACGGCGAGGCGTAGCTGGTGCCCTGAACCATCCGCGATTGGGGCTCAATCGTGTGCTCGGGGTCCGCGCCGACCAGAACGCTACCCGTAGCGTAGAAGCGCACCGATTTACCGTAGCTGGAGTACTCGGCCAGCGACTTGTCGTTGTAGCGAGCAGCACCGACGCAGATCACGCCGTCGGTCTCGCAGGGAAACCAATTGATGTTCTCGAAGGGGCAGATCTTGGTGAAACCGAGGTCGAAGCACGACTTGTGGTCCACGTTGATGCGGTTATTTCCCGCCGAATCGAAGATCAGCCGGCCGCTGATCTTGCGTGCTGCCTCCATGAGCTTCTCGGCCGGGAAGGTGCTCCAACTCAGGTTGGCAGGGACTGGGATTGTCGCGCTGAAGTTGATGATTTGCTCGCCACGCAGCACCAGCGTGGGAATGGTCACCATCGTCGTGTACATGTCCGCAACGCCACCGAACAGCGTGAGTCGGCTGAAGTTCCAGCCTGGCCCCGCACCGCTGCGCTGGTTGTTGGGCTCACCAAAGCCCGCGTTTGCCGTGTTGGTCCCGTGCCATGGGCACGGATTGCCACCGCTGCAATTGAAGGGATTGTGACAGCAGCCCGTCTCACAGGCGACCGTCCAGATCTCACGCTGGTCTTGATGGGGCGAGCAAAACCCAAGGTCGACCATGGCAGCGTTGATCACGTGGTAATTGCGATCCGCGAAGTGCATCAACTTCCAGGCCTCGTTGAGTCGATGCAGGTTGAAGTTTCCCCACTGAAAGGTATTGGAACTATCTTCGCAACCGCACATCCCGTCGCACGTAGCGGTCGGCGTTCCTGGAGGTGGTGTAGATCGGCAGCTGCCGGATTCGATCGGCGCACCGTCGGTGAGCGTCTCAGTCATGAAGCCGCTGGTGGTGACTTCTGCTCCGCGAGCGATCCAGTTGATGCCCACCGCAGTTCCGCGCGCCATTTCCGAGGCAGCTGCGGCGAGCAGGCGTAGGCCCGCGTCGGAGGAGACGCGCTGCAATCCGTCCGGTTGATTGACACGCTTTCTGATGTTCTCGACGAGCGTGTTGGGATCGGCGCGGCTGAGATCGATTCGCAACGCGTGGCCAGCGGGCGCTCCGGGAAACGTCGGTGCTGGGGTGCCGAATTCAAGCGCGTTCCAGCGCGCCTTGATGGCGGCCAGCTCTGCGGGGTCGTCGGTCATGACCAGCAGCTCGTTTTGAGCGAAGACGAGCGGCTCGATCCCGTCGGAAGGCATCAGCGCTGACAGGGGCCGCGCGACGCCGTCCGCGAGCGGCGGCAAGACTTCGGTCGGCGTGAGCGCCGGATCGACGCCGAAAGAAAACGGAACGGCGCCGCCGAGATCGGTATCTGCGAAGGCGACCGTGTCTAGAATGAGGCGCGCGGGAACGCCACTTTCACGGGAGCGCACGCTCGTCGCAGCACCGGCGCCAGGCTGCAGTACCCACGCGATGGGATCGCCGCTTCCCGAAAGGAATTCCGCCACGTCGTCGGTGACGTCGAAGCTGACGGTGCTGCCCGAGACAGTGCCGGCCCGCGCTGCCTCTGGATCGTAGGGGTTCTCGCGGCGCGTCGTTTGGCGAGGCATCGACCAACGTTGACGGACGTGACAGCTCTCGCCGCCGCTGCTCGCGTCCTGGTCACTCGCGCACTTCCAAGTGGCCGCGTATTCATCCCACGCTTGCTGCATCGGGAACGCTGTGAGCGATGTGGACCCGCTGGCCACCGTCACCTCCAAGCGCGCGCTGCGTACCAATCGTGAAACGCCGCGTTGCGCGAGCACTGCCTCGCGATCGAACGAGATCAGCGCAAAGTCGGTGGGCGACACACTGAGCGCAGCGCCCGCACCGAAGCTCGCGTTCGGCGAGCTGGACTTGATCGTTGCGTCGGCCACCGCTGGCAAACCAATGGTGGTGGGGCACGCCTTGCTGACATCGACGACCGCGTCGCTGCCGGCGAGCGACCAGCGCAGCGAAGAACCGGTGAAGCCCACTGCGATCGCGGACTGGTGAGTGCCGGGCAAGAACGTGGTCGGCTGTTGTCGGCTCGCGGGCGACGGCACGAATTGGTTTTGCACACCGACAGCCAGATTCACGACGGAATTGGTTGGATTCGAGTAGCCGAATACGGCGATGCGAGAGCCGTCCGGTCGCGTCTCGACGCACTCGAAGCGCGGCGTGAGCGTGCTGCAGCGGCCGCATTTCATGCTGGGATCACCGCAGCTGGGCGTTGGAGTGGAACGGCACTCGGCGTTGACGCATACACTCGATCCCTCGGGGAGATCGAAGCGCGGGCCCTGTTGCGACCAGCACACTTGTCCGTGCGAACAATCGCTGTCCGAGTTGCATTGTGTCGCCTGAACGCCGGGCGCAACCAGCGGATACGTGGCGCTCGCCTCGGGGTAGTACCAAGCCTTGCTGGTGCCAGTTTGGCCGTAGTCGTTGTAGCCCCAGCAGCGAATCTGCCCGCTGCTCATTAAGCCGCACGCATGGCGTCCACCCGCAACAATGCGAGTCCAGGTTCCGGGCAGCGCCTGCGGAGTTGGGTTGTCCGGGGTAGCCAGACCGACGCCGAGTTGACCGCGCGTGTTCTGCCCCCAGCAACGTGCCTCTCCGTTGGCGAGTTTGGCGCAGGTGAATGATCCCCAGGTGGAGATCGTCTTCGCATTGCTGACACCGGCAACGGCTACGGGAACCAGGCTCGGCGTACGATTGCCGCCGAGCTGCCCGTACGAGTTGCCGCCCCAACAATACACCGTGCCACTCGAGAGCACCGCGCAGCTGTGGCTCTGCCCCGCGGCGATCGACACGGCGTTGCTCAGGCCGGGCACCTGCACCGGTGTGGGGACGTTGGTCGTGCTGCCGTTGCCCACCTGGCCGTCGGCGTTGTTGCCCCAGCAATGCACGTTGCCTTCGACAATCGCGCAGGCGTGACGCATGCCAAGCGCGAGCGTGGTGGCGGGAGCTAGCGAAACGGTTACCGGCGACGAGCTGTGCGAAGTGCTGCCGTTGCCGAGCTCACCTTCGCTGCCGCGTCCCCAACAGGAAATCGTACCGTTGGTCCGAAGTGCGCAGGTCGTATAATTGCCCGCGTCGAGGAAGCGCACGCCGGTAACGGAGCTCGTGACAGGGCTTAGGCTAGCCGTGGTGGTGCCGTTGCCAAACTGGCCATACGTGTTGCTGCCCCAGCAGCGCACGCTGCCGTCAGACAGCGCAGCGCAAGCATGAAGATTGCCCACTGCGACGCTAACGGCGTTGGAGATCCCCGGCACGAGCGTCGGCACGCGGCGTTGCAGTGCCGTGCCATCGCCGACTTCTCCGGCTTCGTTTGCGCCCCAGCAATAGACTTGCCCGCCGGCAATGGCGCACGTCGAGATGTCACCGAGATCCAGATCGCTGGCAGCATTGGGCGGCGGCCACACGACTTGAGGAGTGTTTTGAAACGCGATCGTGCCGCGACCGAGCTGACCAAAGTGGTCGTCGCCCCAGCAGCGCAAAACTCCCGGCGCAATCGTTGTATTCGCGCACATGAATTCGCCACCGCCTTTGACCAGCGGCACGCGCGTGGCACCCAGTACCTGCGTTGGGAAAGTGGTGATCGCAGCGGTCGAGCCCGTGCCGTTCTGGCCGCTGGCTCCAGCGCCCCAGCACTTCACGTAGTTACCCGCGCTCGATAGCGCGATGCAAACGTTGTTGGCTCCAGACGCCAGACTGACCGCCGAAGTGGCTCCGGCGACGAGCGTCGGCACGCGGCCGTCATTGGCGGCACCGAGTCCGAGCACGTTGCCAGTGTTGTCGCCCCAGCAATACACGCTGCCGTCGCTCTTCAGAGCGCAGGAGTGGGTATTGCCGACAGATACTTGCGTGGCACCCGTCACGACCGCAACTGTGCGCGGCGTCCCGGATGCGAGCTCGGCGTTGTTGTTGCCCAGCTTGCGAAAATCATTGTTGCCCCAACAACGCGCGCTGCCGTCGGAAAGCGCGGCGCACGTGTGATTCAGTCCGGCGCTGATGAACACGGCGCTCGTGATGCCGCTCACCTGCACAGGCGTGGTTTGAGTGCCGCCCACGGTGCCTTTGCCCACTTGGCCCGACGTGTTGTCACCCCAGCACCAGACCGTGCCGTTGCTACGAATGCAGGTGTGCTTTTCGCCGGCAACGAGCTGCTGCACACTGCTAGGCGCACCGCTGACACTGACCGGCGTGAGCGACGCCGAAGTACTTCCATTGCCCAATTGCCCCGAGGAATTGGCGCCCCAGCAGCTCAGCACACCCGCGCTCGACAAAGCGCACGAGTGAGATCCTCCCGCCGCGACCAGCGTCTGCGGCGTAGTCAGCGCCGGGACCTTGGTTGGACTCGAGCGCGACAGAATGGTTCCGTCGCCGAGCTGCCCGGATTGGTTGTCACCCCAACAACGCACCGCGCCCGAAGTGATGTCACAGGCGTGTCGCGTGCCAACGTCGAACTCGGAAACGCCGCACGCTCCACACGGACCGCCGCAGTCGATTGCGGTTTCGCCGGACGCTGTGTCCAGCACGCCGTTGCTGCAATGAGCCGGCATGCAGGTATCGATCAAATACGGCAGACCAAACTTGCTGCCGGTGTTGCCCGTGCAAACCAAGCCACGCTGACATTGCTGATCACCGTCGCAGTCGCCTTGCCCCGCCTGGCAGCGGCAACCATCGCAAAACGTCTCCGCGCCAGGCGCTCCAGCGCAGTTTGGCAAACACGGACCGCAGTCGCCGCCGCAATCCACGTCGGATTCGCCTTGTGCCGAATCGCGCACGCCGTTCTGACAGTGAGCGGGCACACACACATCCGTCGTTGCGCTCAGCCCGAAGAGCGTGCCGAGACGCGCGCATACGAGCCCTGGTCGGCAATCCGCGTCGCGATCGCAATCGCCTTGCCCCTGTGAGCACAGGCAGCCCGTGCACAAGTTCGGATCGCCGTTCGTCCCGCTACACGCGGGCAGGCAGGTTCCGCAATCGGCGCCACCGCAATCGATTTGAGTCTCGCCGCCGTCGAGCACTCCGTTCTCACAGTGACTCGGCGCGCACACGTCCGATCCAGCCGCTAGCCCCCACTTCGGGCCCATGTCGTTGACGCAAACGGTTCCGGACACACATTGCGAGTTGCTGTCGCAATCGCCTTCGCCCTTCACGCAGCGGTTAGCGGCGTTGTTGCAATAGTCGTCATCGCCGTTCACTGCGCCGGGCGTGCCCTTCGTGAGCCCAGCCTTTGCAGACGCAACTGGTTCGTCGCCCGGACGCGTCGTATCCACCTCACCGCTGCCGCACGCAGCGAACAGAAGCGAAGCCAGCCCGAGTATCAATCCCCGCGTGTGGGCGGATGAGAGGGAGAATCGTAGCGTTTGCACGTTGCGTCGAGTCCTCGTTCGCGCACGGCGCGTCGAAATGCGCCAGCGCGGACGGGCCCTAGGCAACGCCTATGCCGGACGGGTGAAACTCCAAAAGGGCTGTTTTTTCAGGAACGCCGCAGCCGGACGCAGCTGACCGGACATCGAATGTCCGGCGCTCATCGCGTCCGGACATGACCCAGCTTCGCTTCGGCGGTGGAGCAGGGCGCCAGAACCGTTCGTTTCGGTTCGACCTACTTCGGCGTCTCCGTCTTACAGGCTGAGTTGCAGCCATCGCCAGTGACGAGGTTGCCGTCGTCACATTGCTCGTACTGCTGGTCCCACTGGCCGTCGCCGCAATGCGGACCGAGCTTGCACACCGAAGTGCAGGTGCCGTAGGAGCCGTCGTTCTTGCCGTCGTCGCACTGCTCGTTGGGTTGGGTGACGATGCCGTCGCCGCAATGGAGGCCGGTTTTGCATTCGGGGGTGCAGTGGCCGTAGGCGCCGTCATTGGTGCCGTCGTCACAGTGCTCGCCGTATTGGTCTTGTTTGATGCCGTCGCCACAACGCGGGCCGACTGTGCAGGCTGGACTGCAGTGGTTGTACTCACCGGTGTTCCCGGGGCCGTCGTCGCACTCTTCGCCCGCCGCGATGACGCCGTCTCCGCAGTTGGTGCGGCAGTCGCTCTTGGCCATGTTGAAGCCGGCCAGCGTGAGGCGAAACGATGAGCCCTCGGTTTGGCGCTCGGCTTGGAAGACGCCGATCATGTAGACCTTACCGTCTTCGAGGCCGTAGGTGGCGGCAGTGGTAGCGTTGATGGTCACAGATCCATCGAGCGGCACGTGCCAGCCGCCGAGATCGACAGCGAGCTTGCCGTTGACGAACACCCATACGTCGTCGTCACCAGTGAACTCGAGCCGCGCCGTGGCCTTGGCGTCGTACTTAAACCAGTACTTGACCTCGGTGGTGAAGCTGAAGTTGTGACACCAGCCGGAGCTGGTTGCGTCGTCCGCGGCGAGGCACGCGACGCCCGACGCCTGCAAGCCGCCGCGCACACCCACTTGCTTCTCCCATGGCCATCCCCTGTAGCCGTATTGCTCGGGAACCTTTGCGCCGCGGCGCGCGTCATTGAGAATCCTAGGGTTGGGAGGATCGAGCGGGAAGAACAATGGGTTGCCGTCCCAAAACACCGGCTGCGCCCAGCACGACTGCGTGTCGGTTGAGCTGAATGGCAAGCAGCCGTCGAGGCAAACCCAATCGGCTCCTGCGCCGGTCGGCGGAGTCATGCACGCAGCGTCGGCGCACTTGCCGCCACCGGGGCACACGATCGGGTTCGGATAGGTGACGCCGCCGATCATGCCGCTCGGGAAGGAGCGGAACTGCTCGCCGTTCGGGCCGAAGCGATTGACGAAGCCGCCTTTGCCGTTTTCCCACAAGCGAATCGTGCCGGGGATGGGACCGCTGCTCGGCGCGCCATCGCGGTACCACTGCCCAAAGCTTGCCACCGTATGAATCTGCGCCGGCGGGTTGGCGCATGCGCTGCTCTTCCCGTCTGCCGTGTAGCAAGTGCCTTTGCCGGAGAAGACCGGCTTCTTGTCGTTGTCCCAGGTATCGAGCACGAGGCCCTTCGCTACCGTGAACCCGCTTTGTGTGCCGGGTTGAAAATCCTGGTGGCCTCCCGAGGAGTCTTTGAAGTTGAAGTCCCGAAATACGGCAGGCACCGCCAAGGTGCACTTGCCGTTCACCTGCTCGCAGGGCGCGTCGTTGTTGCACATGAAGCCCTGCTCGATCTTGCAGGTGCCGGAGCAACCGTCGCCATTGCGAACGTTACCGTCGTCGCACTCCTCGTTGAGCACGATGCCGTCGCCGCAACCCGACGTGCAGGCGCCAGTGGTTGGGCACTTGGGCTCGGCTTGGCAAGTCGCAGAGCAGCCGTCGAGCGCGACCAGGTTGCCGTCGTCGCAGCTCTCGGCGCCTTCGGCTTTGCCGTCGCCGCATTTGGTCGCCGAACACTTGCTCGGCGTGCCATCGCATTTGTATCCAGTTTCGATGCGGCAGCGCGGGTCGCAGCCATCGCCGGCCATCACGTTGCCGTCGTCACAGCCTTCGTTCGCGTCGGGCTTGCCGTCACCGCACACGTAAACGCGCACACAAGCTTGGCCCGGGGTGCGGCACGAGAAGCCGACTTCGACCAAGTTGCAGGTCGCCGTACAGCCGTCGCCGGAGTTCTTATTGCCGTCGTCGCATGCCTCGCCGGGCCCCACCATGCCGTCGCCGCATACGATGGTGGAGACACACGGCTTGCCGGGCTCCGGGCAAACGTGGCGTGGCTCGGTCACACACGTGCCGGAGCAGCCATCGCCAGGAATGCTGTTGCCGTCGTCGCAAGTTTCTCCGTCGACGTTGATCTTGCCATCGCCGCAACCCGGATCCGCCGTGACCTTGCACGACGGCGGCGGGTTCGCGTTGGCGCACTCGTTGGCGGTGCCACCGATGGTGATCCCTCCGCCGTTGCCGTTGGTACCGCCGATCGGCGCGTTGCCTCCGGACATCGAAGTGTTTCCAGAGGAGGACTGAGCCCCCCCTCCCCCACCCTGCCCTCTGCCGTTGCCGCCCGGTTGAGAGCAGCCGACGAGCAACGTGAGAACCATCCAACCATAAGAGGAGCTAAGTAAACGGCTTGAAGCGCGCATAAGAACACACCCAATACCAAGCTAGGCCGGGACGAACTGCCCCGGATCGGTGGCTAACGGAGTACTTTATCAGATCCCAATACCTGCCGAGTGGGCAGTCTTAATCAAATCAGTACCGACCTCGTTCGAAAACGGCTCACGCAATCTGCGCGTCGTGACGAATCGAGTCGCTAGCGGAGTCTTCAGCTATTCGCGATAGGTCGTAATCCAAGCAGCGAAGAAATTGATGCCGTCCTCAGAGGGTCGTCGGCGCTGAGACGATGGACGTCGTCGGTGAATTGCAGGCCGGATCTGCCGCGATTTCCGAAGGATTATTTTGAAACCATTCTCGGGCCACGCGCATCAAGAGAGGCGCCATGCGATTTTCTCCGCGTTCGCCCTACTCCAGCGTTTTCCTTGCGTGCCTGGCGTGTTGTGTCCTCAGCGCGTGCGTAGGGCCGCCGCACGGCGCCCGCTCGGCGAGCAAAGAGCAAAGCTCGAGCGGCAGCACCGCGGCGAATGGCGCTGCGAAGAACGAAGCCTATGGCTGGCGCAATGTCACGATGCTGGGCGGCGGCTTTGTGACGGGCGTCATCTTCAGCTCCGTCGAACGCGATCTGGTCTACGCGCGCACGGACGTGGGCGGCGCATACCGCTTGGACCCCAGGAACAAGAGCTGGCTGCCGATCACCGACATGTTCGGGCGCGAGCAGTCGAACTACCTCGGTATCGAGAGCCTCGCGGCCGACCCGGTG
This sequence comes from Myxococcota bacterium, assembly GCA_049324695.1. GTDB lineage: Bacteria > Myxococcota_A > Polyangia > Polyangiales > Polyangiaceae > PMG-095. The sequence goes on along the minus strand of JBMOMJ010000011.1, from coordinate 139,162 downwards.
GACGCGAGCAAGGTCTACATGGCGGTGGGCACCTACAGCGCGTCCTGGGCACCCACCGGCGCGATCCTGCGCTCCAGCGATCGCGGCGCAACCTGGCAAACCACCGAGATGACCATCAAAATGGGCGGGAACGAGAACTCGCGCTCCAACGGCGAGCGGCTCGCCATCGATCCGAACAAGACCAACATTCTGTACTTCGGTTCACGTCGAAACGGGCTTTGGAAGAGCAGCGACGGCGCCGTGAGCTTCAGCCAAGTCGCGAGCTTTCCCTTGCAGAGCGATCCCGAAGGGCTCGGCGTGCTGTTCGTGACCTTCGACAGGCAGAGCGCGGGGAAGGACGGCGCGAGCCAAACAATCTACGCGGGCGTTGCGAAAACCGATGGCTGCTTGTTCGTGAGCACCGACGCCGGCGAAAGCTGGAAAGGCGTGCCGAAGCAGCCGATGGGCCTGATGGCGAGTCACGCGGAGTTCGACCAAAACGGGGTGCTTTACCTCAGCTACGGCAACGTCCCCGGCCCGAGCGATGTCGTGAAAGGTGCCGTCTACAAGTACAACCCTAAGGGCAACGAGTGGACGAACATCACGCCCGTCGAGCCTGGCAAAGACGAGAAAGACAAATTTGGCTACGGCGGGCTTTCAGTCGATGCGGCGCATCCCGGCACGTTGGTCGTCTCCACCATCGATCGTTGGACGCGCGGCGATGACATCTTCCGCACGACTGATGGTGGTAAGCATTGGACACCAGTTGGTTCGAAAGCCGAGCATGACCCCGCGGGCGCTCGTTACCTCTACTGGGACCACGAGAAGCCGAGTTCGAGTGGTTGGATGGGCGACATCGATATCGATCCCTTCGATCCTGCGCACGTCTATTACGTGACTGGCCAAGGGATTTGGGGGAGCAACGACGTCACGCAAGTAGACGCAGGCAAGCCGGCGCACTTCAGCTTCCAAAACCGCGGCCTCGAGGAGACCGTGGTAGCGCACCTGATCAGCCCGCCGAAAGGCCCACCGCTGCTGAGCTCCGTGCTCGACTTGGGAGGCTTCCGTCACGACGATCTCGATGTCGCACCAAGCCGCGGCATGTTCCAAAACCCAATCTTCTGGAGCGGCTCGACACTCGACTTCGCGCAGAACGCGCCGGAAATCGTGGTGCGCGCCGGCGCTCAAGAAGCCAAGAAACGCGGCGCGTACTCACTGGATAGCGGTGCCACCTGGACACCGTTTGCCGGCGAACCAGCTGGCGGCAACGGCCGCGGCGGGATCTGCGTGTCGGCGGATGGCAAGACCTTCTTCTGGGCGGAGCGCGATGCGGTTCCAGCCTTTTCGCGGGATCGCGGCAAGACTTGGACCCCTGCTGTCGGTCTGGAGAAAGCTGCGGGCACGCCCGATTGGGCTCCCAGCAACTTGCTGTCAGCCGCCGATCGCGTGAACCCGAATAAGTTCTACGTGTACGATTCGAAAGGCGGGCGTGTCTTCGTGAGCAGCGATGGTGGCGCACACTTTTCGCCCGGTTCGGGAGCGTTGCCCTCGTTGCCGGATTACCAGCTGACGTCAGCATCGATTGTTGCAGTGCCGGGCAATGAAGGCGACGTGTGGGCCAGCGCTCGCGAAGGGCTGTTCCGCTCCACGGATTCGGGGGCTGGGTTTGCGCGCGTGTCGTCGGTTGAACAAGCACACTCAGTTGGCTTCGGTGCGCCAGCGCCAGGCTCGCGTTATCCAGCCGTGTACCTGAACGGCAAAGTCGGCGGAGTGGACGGCTTCTTCCGCTCCAACGATCAGGGCGAGAGCTGGGTGCGTATCAATGACGACCAGCACCAGTTTGGCGGCGGCAACGTGATCATCGGTGATCCGCGCGTCTACGGGCGCGTTTACCTAGGCACCGGCGGGCGCGGTGTGTTGGTGGGTGAACCACGCTAGTGCTCTGTCCCAGAAGCACCAGTCGTTCCTCTGGGACCTGGCTTCGCCACTCGCCCCGACCCCAACGATCACTATTTCTCAGACGGAGCACTGGGATCTGGACTCGCCGAATCGTCGGTCTTGGCGTCGCGCACCACGATGGCGCCTTCGTTGCGGCGAATCGTGAGCACCTGGCCGGCGCGCAACGTGAGGCCGTCGCTCGCGAGCGGACCATCGAGCTCGACAGAGCCAGAGAAAACGCGCACTTCGACGAGCTCTTCGCGTTCGCGCACATGGCTTACGAAGGCCGCGTCGCGCGCCAACAGCGAGTACGCGCCGAGGTCGAATTCGAAGCCGCCGGGCGCTTCGCCAACATGCGCCTCCACCGCCACTTCCAGGCTGCCGTCGCTCACACGCAGACGCGCGCCGTCGGACCACGTGCGCACCAGGCGCGCGACGCTGCCGCGCAACAGACGCACGACCGAGCCGTCCGAGAACCGCAGCAGACCGCCTTGATCCGCGTCGATACGCACGAGCCCGTTGGCTTCGATGTGGCCGCCCGTCATCGCATATGCAAGCGGCTCGCTCGGAGCTGGGCGCCCGATGAGATAGCCGGCGGTACCACTCGCCAACGCGATGATCGTCGCGCTGATGGCTAGCCGAAGCCGCCGCATGCGCCGTTCGCGCAGCAGCCCACGCTGACGCAGCATGTGCCAACCAGAAAGCTCTTGCTCCCCGGTCATCTCCGGGTGCGCGCGCCGCACGAGCTTACGAAAGTCGTAGCGCTTGCGCGGAGCGGCGCCGTTCACGCGCCCTCTCGCAGATCCCGTCGCGGAGCTTTCTCGTCCGTCAAGAAGCCAGCCAGCACGGGATCGCAGTCGATCAGAGCGTGCACCTTGGCGACAGCACGCGCCAATCGCTTGCGCACCTTCGGCAGCGAAGCATCCAGCGCTTCCGCAATGTCGACTTCCGTGAGCGACTCGAACTCGTGCAAGACGAAACAAACGCGCTCGGCGCTGCTCAGCTGATCGAGCACGTCGTAAAGGCGCATCAGCGCGGCGCGTTCCGCGCGATCACTGACGCCGATCAACTCCAGCGCGACGCGGCGCGGCCGACGCCAGAAGCGGCGCAAGCGATTGACGCGGCGGAACTCGCGTTCGAGCACGCGCGCGGTTTCGCCATATACCAAGGCAGGAAAGGTCTTCGCGCGGCGCGGATTCGAGGCCTCCCCCAATACGCGCAGCATAACCTCTTGGGTTAACTCTTCGGCCTCGTTGGGCCTCGCCAGGCTTTGAGAAATAAGACCAAAAATCTTCGGCGCGAACCGCTTCCACATGGCCGCAGCAGCCCACTTCTCGCGCCGGATCAGACCCCGACGCAGCGTGGCGTCGCCCACCTCGAACGAGTCCGCGTCGCTAACCAGCCGGAGATAGGGTGCGCGCGTCGAACTAGCGGCCAAGCGCGCCTCCAGCGCTCTGCACGCAACCGGTTCCACAAACTGACTTGCCACACGAACAGGACATCTCTTCTTGTTGAGTGCCCGGAACACCTTCTCACTTGTCAACTTTCAGCAATTTAGTCCTGGGCGGAAATCCCTGAGCGTTTTGGGGGAGAAAACCCCCGGGGATGAGCCAACGCCCGCTGCGCGATCATGTGATCGGACTGGAACTCCATGTGATCGGACTGGAACTCGCGCCTGGCGGGAGGCATATTCGTTTCCCGCGCGGAGCCACCATTGCTCGAGCTGCCGCTACTATCGAGCTGCTCGGATGAGCGTTCACCCACTCCCTAGCAACGTGTACGACCCCGGCTCGGTGGCCAGCGATCCGGAAGTCGAAGCAGCGCGCCGCGACGATCCGGAAGCCGAAACGGCGCGCCGCGACGAGCAACTCGCCGAGCGACTGCGCGACGACGCCGTGCGCGCGACAGCGGATTTGCACGCGCGCTTCGCGCCTGACGTGAACCGGCTGGTGTGGCGCTTGCTGGGTGCCGATCCCGATCACAACGACATCGTTCAGCAGGTTTTCTGCAAGATCATGCTGAACGGGCACAAGCTACGCGACGTGTCTCGACTGAGCGCGTGGGTGCAGTCGATCACCGTCAACACGGTTTACGAAGAGCTTCGCCGCAGGGATGTGCGGCGCGTGTTCCAGCGCGACTCGAACAACTTCGCTTTCCACCCCGATCTCGTGCGCGACGTCGAAGTGCGAGACTTGCTTCTGCGCGCCAAGCGCATCATCGAGCGCCTGCCCGCCAAGGAGCGCATCGTGTTCATGCTTCATTTTGTCGAAGGTCGCCCGCTCGCCGAGGTGGCCGAGCTCTGCGAGTACTCGCTCGCCACAGCTAAAAGGCGCCTCGCCGCCGCGAATCGTCGGTTCTCGGCAATGGTCGGAAAAAACGCGGACCTAATGCGGCTGCTCGAGCGTCGGGAAGAGGGAGAGAGATGAGCGAACCGACCGTCTCCGGCGAGAGCTTCGGGCAAGCGTTCGCGGATGCCCTGGGCACGGGTCCATCTCGCAATACGCTGAACGCACAGCGCGCAGCGATTTTCGAGCTGACCCAGCGCTTCGAAGAGGAGCGGCGGGCTCAACGGTTGCGGCGTGTGCTGCCGTGGGCTGTCGCAGGTACGACGCTCGCCGCCGCTGCAGGTGTGGTGTTGACTTTGGGACTACATCGCGGCCCGGTCGAGGCGACCTTCGCTGGGCGTCGTGTCGGCGAAGCCACCGAGCTCTCGGCAGTGGCTTTGCAGGAGCTCTCGTTTTCCGATGGCAGCCAGGTGATGCTCGCTCCGGCGACACGCGCCGTCGTCACGCGCGTGGCGCGCGATCGCGCTGACCTGCGTTTGAACGAAGGTCACATCTCGGCGTCGATCCAGAAGAAGACTGGCATCACTTGGACGATTGGCGCCGGCCCGTACTCGGTGCGCGTCGTGGGCACGCGTTTCAGCGTCGACTGGCAACGCTCCAGTGAGACGTTGAAGGTCTCGGTCAGCGAAGGCCGCGTGCGAGTGTTCGGGGGCGATCTCGGCAGCGAAGGAATCGCACTCGATGCCGGCGCGAGTTTGGAACGTCATCACGGCGCGCCTGTCGTGGCACACCCCAACCCAGCCACAATCAGCCAACCCGCACCCAAACCGGAACATGCCGGCGCTGAGCCGGTGAGTGAACCCAGCGCCGCGCCCCCACCACCGCCTACCACGACGCGCGTGGAGTCGAACGCAAACGGCGGCAACGCCTGGCTTGGTCTCGCATCCAAAGGCAAGTACCGTGAAGCACTGCAGGTCGCCGAAAAACAGGGCTTCAGTGAGTTGGTGACGTCGCTGCCAGAAAACGATCTGGTGACTTTGGCGAACGCTGCGCGCTTCAGCGGCAACAGCGCTCGCGCGCACCAAGCGTTGAATGCCTTGCGCCAGCGCTTTGCTGGCCGCCCTGGTGCGGAGCTCGCGGCGCTGTACCTGGCGCGCACCGCCGAAGATCTCGACAAGAAGCCAGCCGAGGCCGCGCGCTGGTTGCGAGTGTTCTTGTCCGAGTCGCCACACGGCGATCTCGCTGCCGGCGCCCGTGCGAACTTGATGGGCCTCTTGCTGCGCAGCGGCGACACCGAAGGTGCCCGCGGTGTGGCTCGCGATTACCTGCGTTATCACCCGAGCGGGCCGCACGCCGCCGAGGCGCGAGCGCTCACGAGCCAGGCGCGAGAAGCAGAATGAAGCGCGCGGCCCAAGTGGCCGCTGCCCTCTGCATCGCCCTGAGCCCGAAGCTTTCTGTTGCAGAGGAGCAGCGCGTGGTCGTGCTGATGCCGCGCGGCCACGCGACACCGTGGCCCGAAGGCACACAAGCCGTCATCGCAGAGCTCGCTGCCAGCCGCTACCAAGTCATCGTCGAGTCGGCGATTGCCAGTGACCTCGGCGCCCTACTCGAGCAGCTGCGCACGGCGGCCAACGAGGAAGACAACGCCGGCGCCGTGTCCGTCGTGCGCGATCGAGGCGCGGGCATCGCGTACGTATGGACGCGTCGCGACGCAAACGTCGTGCAGGTGCACAGCGACAGCACCGAAGGCGCCGTGAGCTCAGGTGCGCTCGCGCTGCGTGTACTCGAATTGATTCGCGCGCGCTCTCTCCCCTTGCCCGAGAGTGAGCCCGAAACGCCATCGAAGCCGACGCCGGAACCGCCGCGGAAAAAGACCAAAGCGCCGCTTCCTGCTCCCAAACCCGCGCCAACCGCGCAGCGAGCGCTATTGTGGCTCGGAGCAGGACCAACCTTCGCGGCCGGAGCGCCCGCGCCACTCGTCGACATCGCGCTCGGCGCGCGTTTTACCCTGTGGCAACCGCTCGCGCTCGACGCTGCAGCAGCGATCTCACTCGCACCCATCGAGCTCGATACCGACGCCGGCAGCGTCGAGCTCTCGGCGCGCAAACTCAGCATGCATCTCGTGTTCGAACCGTGGCAAACATCGGCGCTCCGCGTCGGCGTTGGTGCCGGCGGCGGCGCCGTATGGATCGCCGAGTCGGCGCGCGCAGCCAGGGGCTTTTCAGCGCGCTCCGACAACGCCTACCTGGGCCTGGTTTCATTGCGAGCCAGCGCGGCTCTGCGCAGCGGCGATCTCAACTTCGTGCTCGCGCTGGAGCCGGGTTTACTCGTGCCGCGCGCCAGCGTTCGCGCCAGCGGCGAAGAGCTGGCCCACGTGGGCGGCAGCTGGACGAGCCTTACGGCTGGCGTGGGTTGGACGCCGTAGAAATTCTGAATCAGTCCGCGTCAAGCTGAGAGCTTCTTTAGTGAGATCGACCCAGGCGAAGGGCATTCTCGCCTGCGCATCGCCCTTCGCTTCGGTGCTCCACTTCCGGTGCGCACTAGTTCGCGGGCAGGCCGTACGCGTAGATCTTGGTGTCGAGACCGGGGATGTAGAGGACTCCATCGCTCATGCTGCCAGGGCCGCCGTAGCCGTTTGGGATATCGTCGGGCGACCAGTGGGGAGCCTGGCAGATGCTGCCGTCTCGCGCACACTGCGCTACGGGGATCGCATCACGATTCACATAGATGACCCCATTGGCAAAGCCAGGACCTAGATCAGAGAACGGATCATTGAAAGTGGTGGCGAAGCGCATGAGTGGCCTGCACTCACCGCCGTTGCTACGGCAATTCACGGCCCAGGCGCTTGACGAGTAGATTTCTCTTTGGAATAGAGCGGACTGAGTGCCGTCGCCGTAGACGACGCCATCGGCAACGGTCGGTGCAGCGATGAATTGCTCTCCTGTGGCGCGCCAGAGGGGTGTGCAAGTAGCGCCGCCCAGACCGCAATCGTAGCGGTACGCGCGCAACGCGCTGCCGGTGACGAGAAAGATCCGATCATTGCTGAGCACGGGCGTGTCGTAGGGCTCGCCTTCGATGGGACTTTTCCAAAGCGGGTCGCAGGCATTGCCGTCGTTGCGGCAGTCAACGGGGTACGCCGCGAGGACGGAGGGCGACCCGGCTTGCGGCGTGCCGACGGTGTAGACGGTGTTCTTGTAGATCGCGACGGCGAGCGAGTAATCCGCGCCGCTCGGTGCAGTCCAGAGCGGGCCACAGCTCGTCGTCGGGCAACTGCTCGGGAAGGCGTAGAGCGTGCCCCCGCTGTTGAGGTAGACGGTGTTGCGGTAGACCACCGGCGTCGAAGCGTGGCTCCCGGTAGGCCCGGTCCAGGCCGGCAAGCACTCACCAAAATCCGCGCGGCAGTCCTGCGGGTACACTCGCAATCCGTCAGCCGCTCCGACGTACACGAATCCATACGCCGCCGCGACCGCGGTCTTCCTCTGAAAGATGCCGTTGGCAGCGCCGAGCTTCGCGTACCAGAGCCAGTCATGGGAGCCCTTGCCTACGGCGTAGAGCCAGCGTTCGTAGTCGCCAATAGAAAGCTCTGGAATTCCAGTCGCAAACAGCCGAACGCCCGCAACGATAATGCGGCCTCGGAGTGGCGACAAATTGGCACTGCGCCAGCGCCGCTGAAGACTCAGAACATTGTCGGGACCCACAACGTTTTCGTACGGATTATAGCGAGCGTAGTTCGGGGCGAAGCCGTCTTGCGCGAAGTCTGTCCGCACCGCAAAGCGCGCGCTGCCGCTGCTCCCAGCGCTCGCTGCGTTGAGCGTGTAGACGCCGGGCAGTATGTCCGCCGAGATCTCGAATTCGAGACTAACGGTGCCATCCGCCGCGGCGACCGCGTTGGCGACAGTTTGCGAATTCAGCGTGAGCTGCACCTCGGCACCAGGGGCAAAGCCTGTTCCGGTCACCGTGACGCTCGTGCCCGGCGGAGCTGCGTTGGGAAGCCGCAGCTCCGCATTGCCGAGTGCGATCGTTAGCGGCTCAGCAGTGGATGCAACCTCCTCGGGGCTATCCTTCGAGACGACCTCTGGCTGAGCGCAACCCGTTAGCAGCGCGACGAGACAACTAGCGAACGCGGGCAAAAATCGTGGCAAGAACTCCATGGGACCTCCGTGTTTCTCTACGGGCTGCAGGCTGGAACGGGATCTGTTGGGTCGTTGGTCACGCGGCAGTACGCGAAGCTATCCACGTCGATAGCAACGCGCCCCGTGGCGCCTTCACGACTCAGCTGAATGCCAAAACTGAGCGAATCTGCGAAGAACAGATCAGTGCCAGTGTTGTTCGGCGCCGCCGGTAGTGTAAAGGTAACCTGTTGCCACGCCGGGCTTAGTGTACTGGGCAGCAGTGCGCCAGGATTGAACGGCATCCAATAGCCGTCATTGGCTGAACTGTATGTGCCGTTCGGTTTGCGCCAAGCATAGATGACTTGATAGGCGGGCACACCCGCCGCCGCGGCACCGGGCGCCGTGGGATCCGTGGCCGTGAACATCCTCTCGTCGTCACCCGTGTAACCGAAGGGGAGCTCCTCGCCTGTACCGTTTGACGCGCTCGCAGCCGCGGCTTGGCCACCAATGGGGCATGGCGGCGCAGTGGGATTGGCGTTGAACGGACATGTGCGATCGGGCCGCGAAGCGCGGTAGTAGAAGCTAACCCGATAGACGTTGCCGGGTTTGACTTTGAGTGCACAACGAGCGTGGTCTTGGCGCGTGAAGAAGCGACCGCGACTGCCGCCCGCAAGCCAAACCCACGCATACCATCCCGAATTGTAGGTGTAGTTCGTGCTGTTATAGCCACCGTCAGCGTCCGCGAGCGTGGTGCGGGTCTCAATGCCCGAGGCCTGGAAGCAGTCGGGCATGTAGTCTCGATTCATGTCGCCATCCGGTGTTGTGCCGTTCGTCGATATGAATCGATTTCTCACAGCCGTGGGTTGTGCGCGCGGCGTTGGCTCCGGAACGGAGCTTTCGTACGTGTGACCAAGCACCTCGGCCATGGTCTTGATCTCGATCTGGCCCGCCTTGCGTTTCTGCCTCAGCCACGTGATGAGATCGCGAAAGTCTTCCCAGTAGATGCCGTAACTGTTGCAGCCCCGCGTGTAGCAGATCGAGTGAAACACCAGCGGCACCCAATTGCGCTGATTGCCAGGCGCTGGATTGGCGATGGCATTATCGATCCAACCCTTGATGGTCTTCGCTCGGCTCTCGTACTCCTCAGCACGATCGTAAACGCCGTTGCCGTCGTCGTTGCAGGGCACTGCGGGGTAGTCGAGCTGAAAGTCCTTGATGGTGCAGCAGCCCGAAGTGCATCCCGCGCTGACGGCGCCTTCTTTTTCAATCGACGACGGCGTGCGGATCGACCAGATAGCCGCAAGCGGGTCGTTCACATTGGGCACGTCGAGCGGGTAGTGCTCGGCCCACACGCACGGAGTGGCTGCTGACAGGTCGAGGCAGCTCTTGGTGTTGGCGACCCCGCCGGTTTGGCGCGCCGATCGATAGCCGCACTCCCCCGGCAAATGACCCACGATATCTCGGGTGTTCCATTCGCCGGGACTCGGCTCTGTCGGCGCAAATGGAAATCGTGCAGTGAGCGCCTGGTCGCCCTGCCACGTGTGTTCACCTAGCGGGTAGGCGAAGCTCGTCACTAGCAACGATGCTGCAGGAACGACATTCAAACGCGCGATCCCCGAAAGGTTCTTCCGATCCCAGCAAATCTGCAGGCGTTGCTCAGCGAGGTCCGGGCGGCCGTTGGTGACCGTGGTGCTGTCCGGCTGAAGTTTCGGCACCACGTGGTGGTGGCCGCTGTGTCCCCCGATCTCGTGACCGAAGGACTCCATCTGCTGCACCCGCAACTTGGTCAGGAAGCCCTGCTTGGTTTCGTCCAGGCGCGGCCAATTGAGGTAAAACGTCGCCGGCACATCGCAGTCTTGGTGCTCGCGCGCGTCTCGAGCCGTGCCCGCTGTCCCGACGAAAGGGCAAGCATTCTCCCCTTTAGTTGTGTCGCCATCCGTGAGCACGCCCCAGCTACTCGTTGCGGCGGACGAGCCCACCGCTTCTGCCACATCGTCCTCGAGTCGGTTACCTATGCCGTCGTCCCGACGATTCGCGGGCTCGATGTCGTCGATACTATCGTCGAACGTCAGCGAGACCAGGATCGGTCCGGCTAGCGCTTGCTCTTTGGCTGCGACTGCTGGTTGCACGACGCTCTCAGCCTCCGGTTTGCTGCAGCCGCCGGCCATGATGGACACCGCGCTGAGCACTGCACAGCCCCACCCTAGTCCTCTTTTTTTCAAGCGATGGTCCTCTCCCGAAGTAAGCGTGCTCGAGTAGTAGCTCAGCAGTTCGGCGAGGCCGTGACCTGCGCATGACTGCAGTGGAACTTCTGAGATGCGAAGCCTCTGCAGGCTCGTGCTGCGACGAGTCGAGAGCGATGCTGCGGGCGCGGTTCGGCTGGTTGACGTCCCGAGACCGGCGCGGCCAGATCCCGACGACGCCGCGGCCCACGTGGGCGTGCGCGGGGAGCGGAGCCGAGCAGGCGATGTCTAGGCACCCCTCCCTGAGCGCGGCACGCGCGATTTGGGAGGGGTCGGCCGCGCGCAGGCCAACGGCCGAGCACGGACGAGGGTGGGCACCAAAGCCGGCTAGCTCAGCAATACTTTTTGGAGCACCGTGCCGACGACGCTGATGATGAGGGCGCCGAGCATCGCGCGTGCGAACGAGGTGATGTGCAGGCTGCTGGAGAAGGCGTCGGCTAGTTTGAGTAGGATTGCGGCGACGATCCAGCGCGTGACGAAGGCGAAGAGGAAGCCAAGGCCGAGGGTGCCGATGCCGAGCACCACGAAGAGGAGCCAGCCGAGGAAGAAGTCGAGAATGCCAATGATGGCTGCCACACGAATGGCCGCCAGGAATCCTCCCCTCAATTCGAACCCGGGCAGCACCGCCGCCGTGACCCACACTGCCGCGCTCTGAATCAACCAGCCGAGAAGCCACTTCAGCATGCAGGCAGTTTAGCCTCGAACGGCGCTACGTCACTGCCGCTCGAAGGCGTACGGCGTACTGGCTCGGAAGACCCTCGCCCGACCTGCACGTGCAAGGCGGGCGAGGGGTGCACACACGAAGGATCAGGGAACGAATTTCAAATCGTCGATCGTGATGTCTACGGGGTAGGTCACGACCGAAGCAGTCCCGACGCCAGCCGGGGCTGTAAAGGACATGGCAATCAAGGTGATTTCGGCGGGGTTGACGCTGGGCTCGGGTTTGCCGCCCTTGAGGTCGGCCCACTTGAAGGTGAGTGTGGTGGGCGTGGAAGTTACCGAGAAGTCGGCGCCAGGGGGGTTGCAGCTGCCGTCGTACTTGTTGCTGGTCGCTGGTGTGCAACGGCCGAAGTTGGGAGGATCGGTGTTGCCGCTGACGTTTGCGTGGAGCCACGCGGATGGGATGTCGTTGCCGGCGGTGCCGACCGTGAGATGCATGGTGCTCATGCCGCTCGGCAGCGTGCCGGAGATGGTGAAGGAGATGCCGCTGAAGGCTGAGGCGTCGACTTTGGAGCAGTTGTTGAAGAAGAGGCCGACGCCGGAGTAGTCGCCAACCGTGCCCGTGATGTGCCAGTTGCTCTTGGTCACGTCGGAGGTGAGGGGGTACATCGCAGTGCCGTTCGGGTAGACGTAGGTGCCGCCCGAGAAGGTGTTGACGAAGTCGCCGAAGGTGACTTGGTCGGCCTTGGAAGTGCCCTCGACGTAGGTGAAGTCGCTGATCAGCGCTTCGGCCTTGCCGCACGCGACCGCGCCGGGCTCACCCGTGTTCGAAACAGCTCCACCCATGCCTGTATTGGATTTGCCAGCGGCACCACCGCTGCCGGTTGCACCGCCGACGCCACCCGTGCCTCCGGTTTCTTTGCTGTCGCCGTCCGACTCGGAGACGCAAGCCGTGCCTCCAAGGAGCGCAGCCGCCACCGAGATCGCCAACAAACCACTACCTACGCGCGTCAACGTCATGCTTTGCCTCATTTGAACTCTGAAGACGGATTGGAGGTGCTGGGTGGCTCATTTGTACGCACTCAGAACCACATATATTAAGAAGATTAATAAATTAGGCCGAGGCCTTGGCTCTAAGTGGGTTTGAGCCTCGAAAATAGGCCGACTTTGTGAGGTCGAATAGGCTTCCAATCCGCCAGCCGGTGCCTGACGGCGGCGCACGTGGTCGCCGTTCCGCTATAACGCTGCGCGACATGAGTTCGGAACGTCCGAAAGCACTCCTCGTCGGCGTGCGGCTACCAGGCGTCGAGCAGCGGGAATTTCGCTCTGGTTTGGCGGAGCTGGCGCGGCTCGTAACCACGCTCGGATACGAGGTCGCGGGCGAAATCACTCAGCAGCGCGAGGCGCTGTCGCCTGCGGCGGTGGTCGGCGAAGGCAAGCTCGAAGAGCTGTGTGAGTTGTGCGGCGGGAGCGGGGACACGCGCAACGTGCCTCGGAAGAAAGACAAGGCGCGCCTGCGCTGGGAAGCCGAGCAGGCGAGAGGCGACGAAACCGAGCTCGACGAGGAGGCTGCGCTCGACGAGGAGGCTGAGCTCGACGAAGAGGCTGAGCTCGACGAAGAGGCTGCTGCGAGCGACGAGCCGCGCATCGCGCTGGTTGCGGTCGACCATGAATTGTCGCCGAGCCAGCTGCGCAATTTGGAGCGCGCAACGGGCACTCAGGTGCTCGATCGCACTGGCGTGATCATCGAGATTTTTCACCGGCATGCGCATTCGCCGAAGGCCAAGTTGGAAGTGGAGCTGGCGCGGCTCGCGTATACGGCACCGCGGGTGCGCGAGTCACCGCGCGGTAAGGAGCGCCAGCAAGGTCGTGGCGCTGGTGAAGCCGCCATCGAACTGGACCGCCGCAAGATTCGCGATCGCATGGCGGAGCTGCGCGAGCGCATCGAAGCGATTCAGCGCGAGGAGAGTGTGCGTCGCACGCACCGGCGTGATGCACGTCGCGTTGCGTTGGTCGGCTACACGAACGCGGGTAAGTCGTCGTGGATGCGGGCGCTGACGGGCAGTAACGTGCTCGTCGAAGACAAGCTGTTCGCCACGCTGGACACCACGGTGCGCGCGCTGCACCCGCAAACAAAGCCGCGCATTTTGGTGAGCGATACGGTCGGCTTCATCAAGAAGTTGCCGCACGACTTGGTCGCGAGCTTCAAGACCACGTTGGACGAAGCGCTGGAAGCCTCGCTTTTGGTCTACGTGATCGATGCCGCCGATCCCAATTGGCATAGCCAGCTGGAGGTCACGCAGCAGGTTTTGGGTGAGATCGGTGCCAGCGAAATCCCGAGTCGCTATCTGCTGAACAAGGTGGACTGCCTCGATGCCGAGCAGCGCGAGCGGGTTCACGTTGAGTTACCTGGCGCGCTATTGGTCTCGGCGCGAGAGCCGAGCGACGTTGCACGGGTGCACGACGAGCTGATCGCCTTTTTCGAGAGCGGCTACGTAGAAGGAGAGCTGTTCGTGCCATACGCGCGGCAGCGCTTGGTCTCGGAAATGCACGAGTCCGGGCGTGTTCTTGAAGAAACCTACGACGACCTCGGGGTGCGTGTTCGACTCAAGACCGACCCCGAGACCCTGCAGCGCTTGCGCGCGAGCCTGTCGGAACCGGCGTGAGCGAGGTACTGCGTCCTGAGCCCGTACAGAAGGGCGAGATTCGGCCTCACTTCGTGCGCGGCCGGGTCGCGCCGCGCGGCGTGGTTTGGTTCGGAATTCGCTCCTTTTGGGGCCACCTGCGTCACTTCGTCGCCTCGGGGATAGCCACCGAGGATATCGATTCACGCGATTGGATGACGCCGGACGAACCGCTGTCGTTGGCCAAACGCGTGATCGACGTCTTGGGAGGCGATCCACGCGCTGACAACGTGCTCGATGGGATCGGTCGTGATCTGTATATCGATTACGTATCGGACACCGGTGACGATGTCTCGGTCAGCGCCGCCGTCGCCGACATTCTGGTCCAGGAGTTGGAGGTGCCCGATCCCGATCGCCCGGGCGAAACGCTGCGTTTGCCCCGGGGAGAGATGCTGCTGTTCGGAGGCGATACGGCGTATCCGGTGGCAACGGCGCAAGAGATCACGAATCGCATGCTGGTGCCGTTCAATCGCGCCATCGAGCGAATTGGCGCTGGTTCGCCGCGTGTGCTGCTCGGCATTCCCGGTAACCACGATTGGTATGACGGGCTCGACGGCTTCGCGCGCATGTTTCGCCGGCGCGACGACGAGGACGACGCTGTAGCTCGCCCCAGCATGGTGGGTGTTTCGAAACGCATGTTGGAGCACTACGCGGAGTGGGCACGCGAGCTGGTGCGCGGCGGCAAGGTCGAAAAGCCCAAGTCATTGGTGCTGTCTGGCTACACGCCCGTGCAAAACGGCAGCTACTTCGTGCTCCCGCTGACACGCTCGATTCATTTGTTCGCCGCCGACCGGCAACTGAAAACGCTCGACTCGCGCCAACGTCGCTTCCTGACGAACTGGTACCAAGCGCATCCGGAAGTCGCAGCCTGGGTGCTCTTGCCGGACCCGCTGTACTCGTTTGGTAGGCCGAGCCCAACCGGCGCGCACATGGTAGAAGCATTGTGCTTGGACTTCGACGCGCGCCCGCACTTCTTGTTGGCAGGCGATATCCATCACTACGAACGTATTGCGGACGAACGGCTGCTTCACCTAGTTGCGGGCGGTGGCGGCGCGTTTCTGCATCCTGCGCCGATGTACGAGGGGCGGCTGCGCGCGAACATGCGCTGGCCGGACGCCAAACAGTCGCGTGCGCTGCTCCGCAAGGTGCCTTGGAAGGTCGCGCTCGGGCGCTCCGGCTTTTTGCCGCACCTCGCGCTCGCAGCCATTTACGCGCCCGCACTCGCATTCGGCATGCGCTTCTACACGCGCTTCGGGATGATCCTGCCCGCGCCGATCCTGCTGACGTTGCTGGTGAGCTTGGTTTACTTTTTGATCGGCGGCGTGCGCGACAACCCGCGCGCGATTCTGCCTCTGGCTTTTGGCGGGGGCCTGGTAACGGCGTTGATTCCGATGGCAGCCTCGCTGGCGATTCATCATTTATCCGGCTCGCTGCACGTAAATACTCCGCTCTGGTGCGTGGCCACGCTGACCTTGCTCGCGGCGGTGTTTCTCGGCGCGTGGGTGTTCGGGGCTTATCTCGCCTTGCTCACACGTCTGGGGCTGGAGCACACGCAAGCTTTTACGGCGCTGGATCATCCCGGCTTCAAGCACTTCGTGCGCATGCGCGTGCGCGCCGACGGCAAAGGCGTCGACGGCTGGTGTGTTGGGCTGACGGATCCGCTGCGCGATGGCGAGCGCGCCGTGCTGGTGGATGAATTTCAATGGCGTCTGTAGCTTTCAGCGCACCACTGTCTGGCAGCCGAGGGCGACCTGCACACTGCCTTGCGCGGCGGCTTCGACGCGTGAGCAAGTAGCTGGGCACAGCACGATCTTGGTTGGGATCGCGCGGTTCGGATTCTGATCGTAGTACCAGCCTTCGGAAGTGCCGCAAGCGGCGCCATCGCTGACGGAGCTCAGGCGCTCGGTGGTGCCCGCATTCGTAAAGTCGACGTTCACGCGCGTGTAGTCGAGCGATTGCCCCGACGGCGCCGCCGGTAGCAAGTACTCGCACGACAAGCGCGAGCCGCGGATTTCGTTGAGGGCAGCGATGAACTGCGCGCTCACGTCTTGCGACGTATCCACCAAAAACGCGGCGTTGGTGCCGCCCGCCATCGCGATTTGATTCAGGTTCATGCGCGCGTCAGTGTCCTCCGGCCCGAACACGCCGATTACAAACGTCTTGATACTCGGCGTTGCCGAAACGCCGCTGGCAGCCACGGCGCGCACGCCAGTGATCCCAGTTGGATCGCTGTTTGGGTTGGCGATGCATTCGGTGGGTAGACCATCGGTCGCAAGCAGGGTCACCACCGAGTGATCGGGGTGAGCACTGGCCCACGTCGACGCAGCTTGAATGGCGCCGCTCAACGCCGCGGAGGTCGGCGTGTCACCGCTCGGCATCTGCGCGTTGATGGAGCTCACCAAAACATTCAAGTTGGAAGGCAATGGCGCGATGGCCGCTGCAGCTTGCGCGTACACGTTGGCCTCGCACGACGACGAGTGAATGCACGTCGAGGTCGGACTGCTGCACGTGCCCAGATTCACACCGCCCTGCGTGCCACAGGTTTGCCCATTCGAAGTGCAAACGTAGCTGCGATCGTTGCTACATTCGTTCAGCGGTTGGCAACGCTGGTTCCCGGCGCACTCCGCATCGATATGGCAAAGCTCCACTAGCCCGTTGATCAGCGGAGCACAGAAGCGCAACGGCGAGCAGGGCCCGACGTCCTCGCCATCGTTGGTCACGCACTCACTGGAGGTGTTACACGGATAAAACCCCGGTCCTGCCAACTGGCAAAATCTGAGAAAGCAACCGCCGCGCGGACCACACTGCGCGTCAGCCGTGCAGGTTTCTGGCACGCTCGGATCTGGTTGGGGGAAATATTGAATTCCAACCCCGAGCCCATTCGAGGCCGGATCTGCCAAGAACGACTTGAGTGCGTTGCTCACGGCCGTCCACTTCGTGGGAGCGTTCGCGCGGGCGCTCGTCGGATCCAACATCGAGCCGGAAATATCCAACATGATGAAGAGATCGAGCGGCGCGAGCTTGCCCTCCTGCTTGGTGTCCACGCAATTCTCGCCCAAACCGCCGACGCCCGCGTTGTTTGCGCCTGCGTTGGGAGCACCACTCAGCGACACACTGGTGCCAGCATTTCCGTTCGCCTTGCCACCGGCGTTGCTCGACGCTCCGCCCGAAGCACCGTCACCGGAGGAGCCGCGCGAGCTGCCGCACGCGACGATACAGAGCGATACCAACACCAGCGAGCCCAACGCACGTGCTCGTCGCATGTTGCGAACTATAGCTCACTCACAATCCGAACCGTGAAGTCGAGATATCCGTACTTGTCACGCGCGCGCGCGGACACACGTGCTCTGTAAGTTTTCAACCGTGGTGGGCAGCGAAATCCGCTCGCAAGTAGTCGCGGACACACTCGAGAAACACCGCGAAAGACGGCCTCTTACGCGCAGGTTCGGAAATACGCTGCGATTTTCGCGTGCAGGCAGGAAAGACGCAGCGTAGGCTCCGCCGCCTCGGAGTTTTCATGCAGATTGCGAGCCAAAAAGTCATCACCATCGATTACACATTGACGGACGAAGCGGGCGAAGTGCTCGACAGCTCCGAGCAAGACGGGCCCCTCAGCTATCTGCACGGGTTTGGCAACATCGTGCCCGGGCTCGAGAACGCGCTCGAGGGCAAGGTGGTCGGCGATGCGTTGAAGGTGGTGGTTCCGCCGGAGGACGCCTACGGCGAACGCGACGAGAAGCTCGTGCAGGCAGTGCCGCGCGAACAGTTTCCGGATGGCGACATCGAGATCGGCATGCGCTTCCGCGCCGATTCACCGGGCGGCAGCAAGGTCCTGACCGTGGTCGCTCTCAACGACGAAGAAGTCACCGTCGACGCCAATCACCCTCTCGCCGGTCGCACGCTTTCCTTCGACGTCACGGTGCGCAGCATTCGTGACGCCACCGAAGAAGAGATCGAGCACGGTCACGTCCACGATGGTCACCACCATCATCACGATCATGATCATGATCACGACCATGATCACGATGACCACGACCACTGAGCACCTTAGATTGAGTACTTGAGAACTGGCGTCGGTCCACGGCTTGCCGAACCGACGCGCTCGACCATGTCCGCCAAGGTCGTGTTCTCGAGCACTTGTAGCGACGCGGCGTGCGCATCCTTCAAGATAAGGCGCACGCCGCAGGTCGCCTCGTCGGCACACTCGGCGCAGCGCTGGTAGGCCGTGCGACTCAAGCAGGGCACCGGCGCGATCGGACCATCTAACACGCGCAACACCGAAGCCACGGTGATCGTGTCTGGGTTCTTCGCGAGCAGATAGCCGCCACCCCTGCCCTTTCGGCTCTGCAAAATGCCGTGCTGCTTCAGCTCGGCCAAAATCAGCTCGAGAAACTTACGTGGGATCTTCTCGGCCTCGGCGATATCCGCGATGAGGACCGGTTCGCCAGTCTGCGAGAGCGCCAGGCGGCAAAGCGCCTTCAGCGCGTACTTGGTCTTCATCGTGATCATGAGGGCGCCCGGAGCTTGCCAGCATATTACCGCACGGCAAGCCCCCCTCGCGCCCTACCATGACTGCAGCCGTTTCGGCCTTTGGCCACGCGTGCTTCAGCGATTCGGCTGAGGCGTGAGCCGCAGATAGGGCTTGATCACCCGATACCCCTTCGGGAAGCGCTTCTCGATCTCTGCCGGATCCTGCAGCGCCGGCACGATGACGACGTCCTCGCCGTCCTTCCAGTCCACCGGAGTTGCCACCTTGTAGTTGTCGGTGAGCTGCAGCGAATCGATCACGCGCAGAATCTCGGTGAAGTTCCGGCCCGTGCTGGCGGGATACGTGATGATGGCGCGGATCTTCTTGTTGTTGTCGATGAAGAAAGTCGAACGCACCGTCAGCGTGTCGTTCGCTTCCGAATGGATCATGTCGTAGAGGGTCGCAACTTTGCGATCGGCATCGGCCAAGATCGGATACTCGAGCTGCGAGCCCTGCGTCTCGTCGATGTCGCAAATCCAACGCTTGTGACTGTCCACGTCGTCGACGCTGACCGCGATCATTTTCACGCTGCGCTTCTCGAACTCCTGCTTCAAATTCGCGGCGCGCCCGAGCTCCGTGGTGCACACGGGCGTGAAGTCCTTCGGGTGAGAAAACAAGATCCCCCAACTCGAACCCAACCACTCGTGAAACCGAATGCGTCCGTGCGTCGAATCCTGCTCGAAATCGGGCGCGATGCTGCCGATGTGTAGCGACATGAGGAACCTCCGAGAGCGATGGGCGGTGCGGAGCGGCGCATGCCGCCGCTCAAATCAGTGGCGTTAGCATATAGTGCTCGCTCCGCGCGGGTGCAAGCCAAGCCTCACCGTGCGTCGAAGCGTTGCTCCGCTCGGGCCTTCGAGGCAGACTTTTCAGCATGCTGCTCGATGAGATCAAGGCGCGCATGTTCAAGGCAATGAAAGCGGGCGACGCGCTCGAAAAGGAAATCCTACGCGTCGCGATTGGCGAAATTACGACTGACGCCGCGCGCCCGGGACGCAAAGGAAACGATGAAGAAGCTCAGGCGATTCTGCGCAAACTCATCAAAGCCAACGAGGAAACTCTAGGTTCACTCGGTGAAGGCGAGAAGCACCAGAACCTCACGCGCGAGAACCAAATTCTGAGTGAGTTCCTTCCCAAGTCGCTCAGTGAAGACGAAGTGGTGGCTGCACTCGATCCCGTGAAGGAGCAATTGCGAGCGGCGGGCAACGACGGGCAGGCGACCGGCATCGCGATGAAACACTTGAAGGCGGCTGGTGCACTCGTCGACGGCAAGGTGGTCACCAAAGCCGTACAACGCATCCGCCTCGACTGACCTCAAGCTGCTTGGCGACGTGGTAATGCACGCCGTTCGTGGCGCGCGCCAGGCGGCACCGGTACGGCCCAGGCAAGCAGCACGGCCAGCGCAGCGCGCGACCACGCATCCATCGTTTCGAAGCTGAGCCCCACGTAGCGCGTGAACTCGCCGCGACGGCGCCCATGGACGACGCGCGCCACCACGGCTTCGGCGTCGACGTAGCATCCACCCAGCGCGGCAAACGAGATGATCACACGCTCCCCGGTGAGCACGGGATCCGCAGGACCCACCAAAGCACCCCGCGGCGATAAGTCCACGATGCGATCCGCGATTAGACGAAAGTCTCGCTCGCGTACGACTTGGCATTGGATCTTGGCCGTATAGCGAGCGGGTCGATGATCAACGCGGGCAGAGACGCAGCGGGACATGTAAGCCTCCAGTGTGGGCTACGAAAATGTTAGAGAGAGCGCTGCGTGGGGGCCAAATTCCCGCAAAGTTGAAGAGGCTCCCACCGCACCGGCGGCGAACCGTGGCGGTCTTGCGCGTGGGACGCATGGCGATTCGGTGGCCTTCGGACCGCATTTTTGGGGCGCGGCGTAGTATATTGTTTAGTCAAGGTTTCTTGGATGAGCCGCTTCCCGCGAGCAACGCCTTCCGCACCGATCCCCCTGGCAAGCGTCGCACCCGGCGAGGCGCCACGGCTGGCCCCGGCACTGCAGGCACCTGTCGTGGTGGTCGCGCCAGACATCGAGCGCGAGTTGGTTTCGGGCTCGTTGCGCATTGGTCGACACCCAGGCTCGGACATCGTGCTCGAGGACGCGTTGGTATCGCGCACTCACGCGCGCCTATTGGTCGATGAAGACGGCTCTATCGTCGTGGAAGATCTGCACAGCGCCAATGGCGTGTACGTCAATGGCGAGCGACTCGGCCGCCATTCGCAGCGCCTGCGCGATGGTGACCGCCTGCTGATTGGCACCTGCGAGCTCAGCGTCTTCGCAACGCGGTGCAACGACGTCAACGCCACGACAGCGACGGTACGCACTGCCGAAGTGCGCCTGCTCGATCCCGAAGTGGAAGGGCCGCCCACAACGGAGCGCGCCGACGCGCTACAAATGGTGGCACGCTTGGCGGAGCGCTTGCACCGAGCGGGCAATTCTCCCGAAGCCATTCGCGTATTGTCGGGCCACTTGAATAAGGTGCTGCTCGGTGCGTCCGCTGGGCTATCGGTGCCGGACACGCTGCTCGACCAAGCGTCGCGCTACGCGGTGCAGCTCTACTATTGGACGCACAACGGCGCCTGGATCGACTACGTCATCGAGCTGCATCTCGCGAGCCAGCAACTCCCCAGTGAACGCAGCGTCGCCGCGCTAGAAGCGGCTGTTTCATCGGGCAGCGGCACGCCTTTCGATGCAAGCTTGCTCAAGTACTACGTCGAGAGCCAGGCGAACTCGAACCCGACGCGCTCGCTGAACGAAGAGGCCCGTCTGTCACGGCTGGCACGCCTGCGCTCACGTTGAACGCAGGCGGCACCTGAGCGCGATCGCGTCAGCCCGTTAGCTGCGACAGAGCGCCTGTCGTCAACTTCGGATCCGGCTGCGTGCCGTACGTGTTGACATCGACGCCGAACGCCTGCGCGATTGAAACCAGGATCTTGTTGTTGGTGACCGGAGTGAACGTCGTGTCGTTCTCACCGCACCAGGCGTTGCTCGTAGGGCAGTCAGCCTGCATCTTGAGCCGCCGACCCATCTTGAACTTGCCGTTGAGCCCGCCAGCGAGCAGGGTCGGCACGTTGCGCGTGCTGTGGAGCGCCGGGTTGCCCATGTCGCTCGACGCGTAGATGAGCGTGCTGTCGAGCACGCCGAGCGCATCCAGCTTCTGCATGAAGCGCGCGATCTTGCTGTACGAATAGCGATTGAACTTGGCGAGCGGCGTCCAGGTCGACGGCGTACCGGCACCAACGGGCGCGCCATTGTTACCGATCGACGACGCAGCGTAGGTGTGCGCAACGCTGCCGTGATTATCGGCGGGCAAACCGAGTGGATTGCCGTCGTACGAGAGGTCGTTCAAAAACACCGTGGCAAAGCGTGTGATGTCGCACGCCAGCGCCTGCGCCAAAAGGTCGAGCTGCAGATCGGTGATGAGATCGAAGTACGGCTCACCGCCATTGTAGCGCTGCAGTTTGGGGAACTTGGTCGGATCCGGCTTCGTGGGGACTCCGCAGCTCTGCGTCGGAGCTTCGAACTGCTTTTCGATTTCGCGCAGCGCCGTCAGGTGCTGGTCGAGCTTCTGCTGCTCCGGCGGCGCCAAACGACCCTTCAGGCGATTGATGTCGCCGCGCACGAAGTCGATCACACTTTGGCCGCGCTTGGCCTCGCGCGCAGCGTTCGGATCAGTGCTGCCACCACTCGAAAACCCGGCGAACAGCTGCTTGAACGTTTCGCTCGGGTCGATGATCTTAGCGAGCGGCGCGCCGCCGACGCCGAACGAGAGGCATTCACCCGAGTTCAACGCGGAGGTACCTACCGCAAGCGCTACGCTGGCGATACGTGTCGCGTTGCCCAGCCCCTTCTCCACAGCCAGAAACTGATCAATCGAGCTGTTCTGGGGCTTCTTGTTCCCGTCGATGCGGCTACCGGTCAGCATGGTGCCGGCCGAATCGTGGCCGTTGGCGCTCGAGAGGTGATCCACACCTTCGACGACGAGGATCTTGCTCTTGAAACTCTTGCCGTACGTCGCAGCGTCGTCGAACGGCTGCAGGGAGCAGTCCGCATACGTGAGGTTGAAGTTGGTCTCCGTGTCGCTGTCCTTCATCGCCCACAGCTCGGCAGCGATGCCGTGCGGGTGGTAGATGCCGACGAACTTGTTGGGCAGCGTGTCACCCGCCGCCTGCGCGTACGAGTTCTCCAGCAAGCGGAAGAACGGCAACGTGGCGAAGCCGGCGCCCACGGCGCGCAAGAACGCGCGGCGATTGCGGTTCCTGATCACAGCGCCCTCCGATGAGTGAACAGCGGACTCTTCACGAAGGTGAGTAACGTCTCCAAGATGTTGCCCTGTTTATCGGTCGGAAGAGATTTCCAGTACTTGAGGTAGGCGTCTTCGCTCGGCAGCATGCTGTCGTCGCTGCGGCCCGCGGAACCGCGGAACATGTGGCGCGCAAAACACGCCGCCACCTGCGGGCTCTTCGACATCGCGACTGCCAAAGCGTTGCTGTCGGCGTACTCGCCGTCGAAGTCTGTACCCGAAGCGATGGTCGCCTTGCTGTTTACGGGCTTGTTCGCGTCCATGGTGCGGAACGCGCCCATGCCGTCGAACTGTTCGAAGGCGAAGCCGAACTCGTCGATGTTCTTGTGGCAGCCGACACACTCGTTGTCGGTTGAGTGAATATCGAAGCGCTCGCGCGTCGTTTTGTTCGGATCCGGCGGCGGCGGCACCACCACGATGTTCAAGGTCGTGGGCGATGGAATCGTAAGACATGCGAGCCGGCGCGCCACGTCCACACCGCGCAACACCGGGCTGCTCTCGTGCGCGTGTGCAAACACCGACAAGAACGCCGCTTGATTCAAGATGCCACGGCGAGTTGGCAGAGTGATGCGATCCATACCTGTCGCGCCGTAGAGCTGCGCCAACTTCGGATCGCTCACAACCGTCCAGTCAGCCCCGAGGAGCTCGCTGACGTTACCAGTCGACTTAATGACGGCCTCGACGAAGTTGACGCTCTCGGTCGTCATCGCCGCCTTCAACTCAGGGAAGGTCCTGTAGACGTTGGTGTCCTTGTCCGTTTCGGAGATGCGATCCACACCGAGCCACTCGCGCACGACGCGCACCACGCGATCCCGCGCGCCAGCGGTTCCGATCAAATCCCAAAACGCCTTCTCTCGCCCCTCGGGCGTCGCCAACTTACCAGCCACCGCATCGGCCAACAGCTGGTCGCTAGGCGGCGCGTTCGTGATCAGGAACGAAAGCGAGCTCGCCAGCTCGTACGGCGTGAGCGCAACAGACGTGCCGCTCGCCGGGGGAGCACCGCCTTCACCAATCTCAGTCAGGTACAAAAAGCCCGCCGAGTTGATCAGCGCTCGCACGACCAAGCGAATGCCGTCGGCATAAGTCGCGCCTTCAGCACCCGTCTTGTAAACGGTCAGCAGCCCGGCGCTTTCTTCCGCGCTGAGCGGGCGGCGATACGCCTTGGCGCCGTAGCTCGCGATGAACGACATCGCACAAGCTTCGGCCTTGCTCATGTCCGCACACGGCGCCTTGCCCGTGACATCGAACGCCGCCGAAAGCTCGCTCGCCGCCGCATAGATTTGCTTCGCAGTCACGTTATCGACGCGCTGCGCATCGTTCAGCGTAAAGCCGCTCTGGCGTGCGTCCGGTGCAAACTTGTCCGCGGGCTTTACATCCATACCGCTGAGGTTCTTCACCGAAGCGTCGAACTCCGCGTTCGCCAAGCGACGAATGCGCTCCGGAATCAGCGCGGAAGGATCGACACCCGACGGCAGTGGCGCGGAACCGCCGAAGCTAGTGCCGCTGCCGCTCCCGCCGCCGGGGTTACTGCTGCCGCCAGCGTTCGTGTTTCCGCTGCCGCTACCGCCCGCGTTGTTGTTGCCACCTCCCACTGGAAGCCCGTTGCCGGAACCAGCGTTGGGATTGGCGCCGGAGGCACCAGCGTTCGACGGATTGTTCCCGTTGTGCGAGTCGATGCTGCCTGAACAGGCTGCGGCCGACACCAGCACCGCGAGAGTGGCAAGCGCCACTCGGGGTCCAGATGATCTCATCGCAGTGATCACTTTTACTCGAAGCTTAGTCGCGAGCAAGGCGCGCGCTGGCTCATCTATCGTCACTCGATGCACGAGAATTCCGTCGCTCGAGCCGAACAAATTCGTCGCTCCGAATAGAAGAAATTCAGGAGTGAAATGACCAGCACGCAGTGTCTTTCATTCGTGCAATCAACACCGGTGCTGCGAACAGAAAAAGTGCACAAGACTGAAATCGACGCGTCGCGCTTGGTACGGAAGTGTGCGCGCATTCTCACCCTTCAGAGTGAATCAGCGCGCTCCCCGGCGCGAGATGCGAAAGCCGACGCGCAAGCGCGTTTTTCCCGCCAAAACCGCGCTCCAGGTTGTGCCGCAAGCAAAAACCTGTATACCGGGCGGCTCTGGAGTGCGTCGTGGCTAAAAATTCCCCTCAAAAAGCTGCCATCTCACCGACTCGCGCCGAAGACTACGCTCAGTGGTACCAGGAGGTGGTCCGCGCGGCCGACCTAGCGGAGACGTCACCGGTCCGCGGCTGCATGGTCATCAAGCCGTGGGGATACGCCATCTGGGAAAACATTCAGCGCGTGCTGGATGGAATGTTCAAGGCCACCGGCCACAAGAACGCCTACTTCCCGCTGTTCATCCCGAAGAGCTTCCTCGAGAAGGAGGCCGAGCACGTCGAGGGCTTCGCCAAAGAGTGTGCTGTCGTCACGCACCATCGCTTGGTGGCCGGCAAAGACGGCGGGCTAGTTCCGGATCCGGAAGCGGAGCTCGAAGAGCCGCTGATCGTGCGCCCCACTTCCGAGACGATCATCGGCGCGGCGTTCGCGCAATGGGTGCAGAGCTATCGCGACCTGCCGCTGCTCATCAATCAATGGGCGAACGTGGTGCGCTGGGAACTCCGCACGCGCTTGTTCCTGCGCACCGCCGAGTTCCTCTGGCAAGAGGGGCACACTGCGCACGCGAATGAAGCCGAGGCGCGCGAAGAAACTCTGCGCATGCTCGATGTGTATTCGACGTTTGCGCAAGACTACATGGCGATGCCGGTCATTCGCGGACCGAAGACCGCGAGCGAACGCTTCCCCGGCGCCGTCGACACCTACGCGATCGAAGCGATGATGCAAGATCGCAAAGCGCTGCAGGCCGGCACGTCGCACTTCCTGGGACAGAACTTCTCGCAGGCGAGCGGTATTCGCTTCCTCGACGCGGAAGGTCAGCAGCGCTTCGCGTTCACCACATCGTGGGGCGTCTCCACGCGCCTCGTGGGTGGCCTCATCATGACTCACGCCGACGACGACGGCTTGGTCTTGCCGCCGCGCCTAGCGCCGGCGCACGCCGTGATCTGGCCGGTGTTCCGCGGCGAGGACACACGCGCCGCAGTGCTCGAAACGATCGACAAGCTCGCCAAGAGCCTGCGCTCGGCGCGTTACGACGACCGCCCGTTGCAGATCGAAACCGATCTGCGCGACATCGGCGGTGGTGACAAGCAGTGGGAGTGGATCAAAAAAGGCATCCCGCTCCGCATCGAAATCGGCCCGCGCGACGTGGCCTCGGGCACTGCCATGGTGGCGCGCCGTGATCGCGGCCCCAAGGAGCGCGAGAGCATTCCGCTCGCCGAGCTACCGGCGCGTCTACCCGCGCTGCTCGACGAAATTCAGGCAGCGCTCTTCGATCGCGCACTGGGTGTGCGCAATGAACACACCCGCGCCATCGATCAACGCGCCGAGTTCGATAGCTTCTTCACGCCGCAGAACGCACAAAAACCCGAGCTCCACGGCGGTTTTGCGCTTTCACACTGGTGCGGCGATCCCAAGTGTGAAGCCCAAATCAAAGACGCGTTGAAGGTGACGATTCGCTGCATCCCGAGCCACGGCATCGATCGCTGCGAAGCTGCCGGTCGTCTGACGGAAGCCGGCAACTGCATCGTATGCAAGCAGCCGAGTGAGCGCCGCGTCGTCTTCGCGAAGAGTTACTAGCAGTTAAAGCCTCGACAGGGCTGACCACCTGCTGGAAACCCATACGTTCGCAGCCACTCCACGCGCTGAACACGCCCGTCAAAACGCTGACGCGAAACTCGTACAAACTCTCAGTTTGTGACGAGGACACGTGTCTGTCTGTAGGCGCACCGCGGGTTGTTGTGTATCCGCAACAACCGATTAACGTCAGGTTGCGAAGTTGTCGACGATCCGCCCCATTTCAGCGCGGCAGTTGCGCGTACTCGTCGTCGATGACGAGCTGCCGAGTCTGCGCGCACTCACCAGTTATCTGCGGGACGCGCATCTCGAGCCGTGTGCCGTCAACAATCCACACGAAGCGCTGAACCTGTTCCCAACCTTGGCGCCCGACTTGGTCCTGCTCGATTTGATGATGCCCGAGCTCGACGGCATCGATCTACTCACCCGCATGCGCAGCCACGCCACCTTGGGCGAGACTCCCATCGTCATCGTCACGGGCTTCCCCGATCGTGCGCTGCGTGTGCGCGCCTTCGAAGCCGGCGCCGACGACGTCATCGAAAAGCCAATTGATCCCGACGTGCTGCTCGCGCGTATCGGCACGCTGCTGCGCTTGAAGATCTCGCGCGATGAACTGAAAGCATCGCACGCCGAGCTGACCCGTCAAAACGAAGAGCTCGAACGCGCGCACCGAGAGCAGCGCGAGCTCACCGAATTCATCATTCACGATTTGAAAGGGCCGCTCACCGGCATCGTTGCCAATACGGAGTGGGTCTACGAGCAACTCTCGCGCTCCGACACCGGCTGCCTCGGTGCGCTCGAAGACGTGTTGGGCAGCGCCGGGCGCTTGCGCTCCATGATCAACGATCTAATGGCCGTTTCCCAGCTCGAGCGCGGAACCTTCCCGGTGCGCCGCAGCCCCGTGGCGATGGGCGCGCTGCTCCGGCGCGTTACCCGCGAGTTCTCACGCGCCGCCGAGCAACGCCAAATCGAACTGCGTTCGCCGCCCGATCTCGCGATTTCCGTGCAAGTCGACGTCGATCTGATTCAGCGCGTGGTCGGCAACATCCTCGAGAACTCGCTGCGCTACACGCCGGAACACGGGCGTGTGGCGGTCGATGCGCACCTCGAGCGCGAGCTCGAAATCGAAATCAAGAACAGCGGCCCTGCCATTCCCAAGCTCGAGCGCGATCTCATCTTCGAAAAATTCCGCCGCGGCTCGGGTGCCGGCACGGGGCAAGGCAACGCCGGGCTCGGTCTCTATTTCTGCAAGCGCGCGGTCGAAGCACACGGCGGGCACATCGAAGTCATCGAGACGCCGGAGTATCCGACCTGCTTTCTGATTCGCCTGCCTGCTGCTTGAGTGCACCGCGTTCGCAGCATCTCGACGAAGCGCCTGTCTCATGCTGACCCTGCCATCGCACGCGCCGACCCACGAGAGTGAAATCGCTTGTAATTGGGGGGCGCCCTCAATGTAAAGGGCGCGAAGTGCGGCGCGGCGCACGTGGGGCGAACAGCGCAAACCACCGACCTTCGGCGGTTCCGCGCACGGCGCCCGCCGAAAAGGGAAGCAACGTCAGCCGCGCCGCGCGCCGCGCTCAGGGCTTCCTCGCCCGCGGCAGGCGTGTACCATGGCGCTGGGATGATCCAGGTGAGCCCGGAAATCGATGCCTTCCTCGGGCGCGCCATCGCCTCGGAGGGACAGCCGGGCGTGCGCTTCGAGCTCGAACGGCGCTTGGGCGTCGGTGGCACCGCAGCCGCGTTTCTGGCGTCGCGAGTGAGCCGCGAAGGTCAATCGCCTGCGGTGGTGAAAATCATCTTGCCGGAGGTAGCAGCGAGCCACGGATCCACGGCAGCCATGGTGGTCCGCAAAGAAGCCGTCGCGCTCGGCCGTCTCAATGAGCGCGTCCCACCCACGCCCTTCGTCGTGCGCCTGATGGATACCGGCACGGTGCCGTACGTGTTCCGCGGCAAAGCGATCGACCTGCCTTGGCTCGCCATCGAGTTCGTCGACGGCGGCATCGAGGGCACCACCCTCGAAGAGCGCGTTGATCACACCTTGAACCTCACCGGCAAGGCCTTCGATCGCGAACGCGCCGCGCGCGCCATCTCCCATGTGTGCGCCGGCCTCGGCGACGTGCACGCAGTGGGCGTGATCCATCGCGACCTCACTCCGAACAACGTGCTCTGCTGTGGCTTCGGCGACTCGGAGCTGTTCAAGCTGTCCGACTTCGGCATCGCGCGACCTGCCGGCGTCACCGACACGTTTGGGCCCAGTGTGATCGGCACCCCCGGCTACATCTCCCCCGAGCACCTCACGCAAGCCAGCACCACTCCTGCCGGCGACATCTTCGCGCTGGGCTGCCTAATTTACTTTCTACTCACCGGCGACCACTTGTTCGACGTGAACAACGCGCTCGAGATGTTGCGGCGCTCGCAAGGGACCGAACGCCGCTCCATCGCGGACGCGCCCGCACTCGCGCCGGAGCTCGCTCAAGACCGCGAAGCCTGCCAAATCATCGACGCGATGATCGCGCGCGCCACGGCCGCCGATCCCGTACGCCGCCCCGAAAATCCTCGCGAAATTTCAGCAGTTTTGGCGCCGCTGCTGCTCGAACGTAAAAACAGCGCTTCGCGCCGCGAGCGGGCCACTCTGATGAGCGCCGGACAAGCGCTCGGCATCTCGCGCCTGTCGTGCATCGTGCGCCACCCACCTGGCGACGAGCGCATTTTGCGCAGCGTGGGCTGGGACGGCGACGGTCACTGCTTGGCCGCTTCCACGCGCGGCCTCGAATACTGGAACGGCTCGGAGTGGAAGCTCACGCCCACGCGCGATCTGCCCGTGGGACAAGACGTGCGCTTCGTGCGCCGCGTGGCACCAGGTCGCTGGCTATTGGGCGGCGATCAAGCTTTGCTCGCCGAGTACTCACACTCCGGCGTCAGCCGCGTCATGCGCGGACGCGACGCCGACGCCAGCTTTCTCGACGCCAGTGGTAACGTCACCGATCTCGCCGCGGTCGTTGCACAACGGGCGTCCGGTGGCATCGAGCTGCAGGCGGCGGTTGGCGGTCGTTGGCTGCGGCCGCTGCCGCTGCCCGACGCAGCCTACGTCTCCGGCCTCACGCAAGTCGACGAAGAACGTTGGCTCGTCGTCGGACGCAGCACACAGGGTGGCGGCTTCGTCTCGTTGTACTCGCCGCTCGCGTGGACGATAGAATCCATTCAAGCGCCAGCGACGCGCGCCTGGGTAGCCTGCACTGCGCGCAGTGAACGCGACGTGGTCCTCGCGGTCGGCACCGAAGGCACCGTGTTGCGCATGGAGCGCGGCATCATCGACGGGCGCGTCATCGCGGAGCGTCCCAACCTGGCGAGTGTCTCCGTCGACGTTTTGGATCGCGAATGGGCAGGCGGCGTGGGCGAGCTGTGGTGCAGCATCGCAGGCGGCGACTGGTCGCGCGTTTGGCACGATCCAGCGTGGAATCGGCCATTCGTGAGCTTGTTCGCGGACGTGAGCTCGGTGGTTGCCATGAGTGTCGACGGCGGTGTGCTCGAATGCCGCCCTGGCCTGCCCTCCGCGCCACCAACACGTTCGCGCTGAGTGTTCTCCAGGCGCCCCGACGCGTCCTACCGAGCGGCGTTGCCGCGGCACTCCTTACGTGCGAAGCACGGCGCGTGCAGTTCTTTGCTTCTTGCGCCAAAGGCACCGAGGGCGCGCTACGCGACGAGCTCCTAGAGCTCAAGTTCGCCGGTGTACGCGCCGATCGCGGCGGTGTGCATTTCAGCGGCGAACGCCTGGATGCATTTCGCGCGTGCTTGTGGTCGCGCATCGCCGTGCGCGTACTCGAGCCGCTCGGCTCGTTCGAGTGCTCCGACGAAGACGAGCTCTACGCTGGCGTGCGCGCGCTCGACTTCTCGGAAATACTATCGCTGCGCCAAACATTGTCGGTGAGCGCCGTGGCGCATCACAGTCGCCTCGACCACACCCAATACATCGCGCAGCGCACCAAAGACGCCATCGTAGATAGGCAACGCGAACGCGAAGGCGCCCGCTCGAACGTCGATCGCCGCGACGCCGACGTGCAAGTCTTCGTGCACCTCGCGCGCGATCGCGCCACCGTGTATCTCGACCTCGCCGGCAGTCCCTTGCACCTGCGCGGCTACCGCAAAGCTCACGGCGAGGCGCCGCTCAAAGAAACCCTCGCCGCGGCCGTACTGCGGCTCTCCGGTTTCAATCGCGAAGCACCAGTGCTCGATCCGATGTGCGGCTCCGGCACCTTCTTGATCGAAGCGGCGCTGTGGGCGCTCGGTCGTGCACCCGGGATCTTCCGACAGCGCTTCGGCTTCGAACGCTGGCACGCGCACGGCGAGCGCGAGCGCCTCGCCATGCGCGAGCTCCGCGAGGCAGCGCGCGGCTCGGAAGCGCCCTTGCCGCCGTATCAGGGCAGCGACATCGACGCCACGGTGCTGGCCGCCGCGCGCGAAAATGCCGCACGCGCGGGAGTTTCAATCGAACTATCCCAACGCTCCTTCGTCGATGTTCGCCCAACCAGCAAAACCGGCCTTTTGGTGTCGAACCCGCCGTACGGCGAACGCCTCGCGTCCGGCAACGATCTGCCACGTCTACTCGCACGCCTCATCGACCGCTTTCCCGATCACGCCGCGGGCCTGCTGATGGCCGAAGAACAACAGCTCGGCCGCACTCGCCGCAAGCCGCGCTTCTATTCCCTGTTTAACGGCGACATCGCGTGTAACCTGCGCGTTTACTCACCCATCGACCGCTCAGAACGCTAGCCCTACTCTGAACAATGTCGCCACGGCGTCGCAGGCACGCCGTTCGCAAACTCGCCCGCCCAACGCGATGTAGTTCCATGTAGGTCCATCCGCGAAGCGCCGCTTCGTTTGTTGCGCCTTGGCTATTTCCATCTGTAGCCAGGTAGGGCAGCCTCGGCCTCGATGAGCGCGGAGTCACCTCGCAAACACTCGGTTAGCGCGCGCAGCCGCGCCGAGTGCGAAACCGAGCGCCCCGCGAACAGCCGACGCACCTTGCGCCGGCGCAGCATCCGCGTCGCACGCGCGACGAATGCCGAGCGAGCTTACGCGCTACTCCGAGCGAACGAACTCGAAGAGAACGTCGAGCGGCCCCGCTCCCGAGCCGATTGCCTGGACTCTCCACGCCCCTGCCCGTTCGTCGCCTGCCGACACCACCTCTACCTCGACGTCTCCCCGAGCACGGGCACCATCAAGCTGAATTTTCCCGAGCTCGAGGTATGGGAGCTCAGCGAGAGCTGCGCGCTCGACGTAGCGGCAACCGGCGGTCACGGTCCGGAACACACCAGCGCACTCCTCAACGTCACTCGCGAGCGCATTCGTCAAATCGAAGCCCTTGCACTTGCCAAACTAAAAAATCACCGCCCGTTGGCCAGCTTCCAAGACGACGGCGCCGCCGAGCCGCAGAGCGGGCCTATCTCCGCCATTACCCCCAAACATCGCTGAGCGCGCCTATCTCAGCGATTACGCCCGAGTATCGCTGAGCGCGCACCGTCCCGCTCAGGAATACAGCAGCCTGCTAACGAGCGACCAAACCGGCAAATAGAAGACCGGAAACACCCACCACGCCGCAAGCAGCCCAGCAATCTGCGCTACCGGATTGTGACGAATGCGCTCGTAGAACTCCTGCACGGGGCGCGGGCCAAAACCTTGCACGACCGCAGCGCCATCGAGCGGCGGCACCGGAATCAAATTGTAAACGCCCAACAACACGTTCAGCTTCAACATCGCGCTCAACGCCAACGCGAGCGCTCCCAACGGCGACGTCAACTCCTGCCCAGTCGGCAGCTGCACCAGCCCCACACTCGCGCCATGATGGCCGCCCAGGTGAAACACCGACGCAGCAGCCAGCGAGCGCAGGGCAACGAAAGATAGGCCCGCAAGCACGAAGTTAGCGAGCGGCCCAGCAAACGACATCAACGCCCAACGCCGTGGATACCGCACACCCCAATACGGATCGTACGGCGTCGATGCCCAACCGATCATCATGCCCGCCTGCAAAAACGAGAGCACCGGCATGATCACCATGCCAAACGGTTCACGCTTGATGTGCGGAATCGGGTCCAGCGTGACTTGCCCCATCGCGTAGGCAGTATCGTCACCGCCATACTTTGCGGCGAGAGCATGCGCGGCCTCGTGACACGTCGTGGAAAAAACGAAAACCAGATACCAAACCAAAAATACCGGCAGCGTGCTCATCCGCGCGAGCAGCCTAGCCGAACCCGTCGGTCCTCGGCGGAACCAGCGGAACTTTTGCCCATCAAATCGCCCGCCAACCTCTTCCGGCTCCCCTCCAAGCCCTCCATTTCTGATCCAGGCTCGTCAACGCTGAACGCCCGCGTTGCCGGCCAACAGCTGACCCACGCGGGTCGCGCCCATCGGCCTCACTCGCGTTGGTTTCACGTAGTACGGACTCGCTCGCATCCAACCCCCAGTTTGGCTTGGCGCGCCGACTTCGCGCCGATGTCGGCGACCCACGTGGGTTTCGGCCTGGCTCGCCAACTTCGCGCGGACGCAGAAAAGACCCTCGTGGGTTTCGGCCTGGCGCGCTGAATTTCCCCGGAGATGCCCGAACGACCTCCCCGGAGTTCGGCCTGGCGCGCCGACTTCCCCGCAGATGCCGGAACGACCCCTGGGTTTCGGCCTGGCGCGCCGGATTTCCCCACGGATTTGGGGCGACCCAGTGGTTCCGGGCCCCGCGCGCCGACCCTCGCGCTGACGCAGAAAAGACCTCCTGCGGTTCAGGCTGGTGCGCCGACTCCCGCGGATGTCAGACGACCCACGTGGGTTTCGGCCCGGACGCAGAAACCGCCCGTGGGTTTCGGCCCGACCCACTGACTTTCCCGAGGATGCCGGAACCGCCTGCGCGCCCCGACTTTTCGGCGGACGCAGGACGGCCAACCCCCGTGGGCTTCGGCCCGGCGTGTCGACCTCCCGCGAACGCAGGACGACCCCCCTGGGTCTCGGCTCGCCTTCTGCACGTTCGCCCAGGAGGCACGCACCGAAGTCGGCCAACGGGCCTCAATTCCTGAATTCTGTGCGACTTTCAGGCCCGAGAGCCTCCAAGGCTCCGAATGTCGGCCGATGGGATGGTTCGTGAGCCAAGGCCACTCATTGAGCAGCACCAAACCCCCTCGTGGGAGCCCGCCGGAACGCCCGGAGCGATCCTGCATGTGGCCGAATCAGAACGCAACGCTGCTATGGCTGTTTCACTGCTATCTGGCGGCAGATGCAGGATTTTGCATGTTGCATTGCAACTGATACAATCCTGCGCGCTTCGGCCAAGAAGCCGTTCGATGGGCTGGCTCCGTGACCTAATGGCGAGCGCTGAACCGCGCGTCGCAAGCTATGGCAGGCTCGCTGCCGCGCTCCAAAAATTGCCTGAATGGCCGACCGAAAGTCGTCTAAGAACCCGCTCACTGGCGACGTTGCTCAGTCGGCTGGACCGCGGGCAGGATCTCTCTTGGCTAGCGGACCGGGAACCTGTGCAAATCGCTCTCGGACGCGTGTTAGGTGTTCCGCTGGACGAGGTTCGCCGGGCGTCTGGCGCAGTGCGGGTCGATGTTTCGGAGGCCCGTTTGCTGCGGCTGCGCGATCTACCGACGGCGCGGCCGCTCGACTTGGCGAGTGAGGAACTTCCCCCGGGAATTCCAGTAGCGATGCTTCAGTCGGGCGCCAGGCCGCTTTGGTGGATGGCCTCCGCAAGCTCCGGAAAGAGCATGCTGGGGCAGTGGCTCCAGGTGCGCGGACGCGCCGCATACCTCGAAACGGACAGCGCAGAAGAGGTGGATGCCACTCCGGGCCCTCTGTTTGTGGAGTACTGGGGCGCTTCGGGAACTGCACCGGCAGCGCGCCCGAATCTCTGCGTGGCGGCTCGTTTCGCTCCGCCGGAATCAGCTGGTTTCGTGGAGTTGCGTGCCGAACCACTGCACAAAATCCTGCCCGACTTGGTGCAGTGGGCGGCCGAGCGACTGCCCGCGAAGACGCGATTCGAGCAAAACTCCGCAGAGGAGTATCTCGAGGAGCGGCTGCGGAGCGGCACGCTGCATTCGTTGGGAGACGTGCTCGGCCTGATTGGTCTGCTCGACGAGCATGGTCTGCGCGAGCTCAAGGGTCGCTCTCTGGTTCGGGTCGCGCAGCGTTTCGTGGAAAACCGTGTGCAACGCAGCTTGGATCCGGCGGCGCCGTTCGCAACTTGGCTGCGCCGCTCGATTTATGCGGCGCTGCTCGGGATCGCAGAACGCGCGTTGGTCGATTCGGAGCTGCCGCTCTCGCATCCGCGTAGCTTCGAAGAGTGGCTGGCGCTGGTGCCAGCGGAGCTCGAACGCAACGTAGATTTGGAGTGGATGCGACTGTCACTCACACAAATCGATAGCGCGATTCGGCCTGCAGACGTGGAGCGCGCCGCGCGGCGTTTGCCTCCCGGAGCATTTCGTGTCGTCACGTCGCTGGTAGAGGCTCGGATGTTGCGCCGGGATTCGCGCGGCCGCTTGCGTTTGGAGCCGGCCTGGCTCGAAAGCGAGCTCGAACGCAGCGCGCAGTCGGCGCTCCTGGCGCGCTCCCCGTTCGAGTGGGGCGAAGCGCTGCTGCGACCGCACGCAGCCGGCGGCCTCGCGGAGTCTCTGCTGGAGCAGACGCTGCAGAGCGGCGGCGCCGCGCTCGAAGCCGTGCTCGAGCTCGAAGCCGAGGACCAGCCGAGCTACGCTGCAGCCGTCGACTTGGCGTTTCGCGCAGCCGGCATCGCGCGGCTCCTGGGCGCCGAGATCAGTCAGGAATTACTCGAAGGGTTGTGGCGCGAGAATGCTCACCTGGCACTCGAGCAAGCAGAAGGTTTGCCAGTACCGCGCCTCACGCTCGCCCTCGCGCCAGAACCGGATGGCAGCGAATCCGACGCGCTGGCGCGCTGTTTGTTCAGCGATGGCAGCTATTACTTGGCGGCGCTGAGCATCTCGGAGCTCCTCGAGTCGAAGGCGCAAGCAACGCTCGCGCTACTCGATCCGTGGCATCACACCAAGCCGGATCCGCGCTTGGGTTTGGTCTATGACCACATCGCCGGGTCGCTGCGAGCGCGGCCGCGTTGGTGGCAAGCTGCAATCGAGCTGGTGGCACGTGTTCGCACGACGGTAGGCAATGCGCTCGGAGCGGAGACGCCGCACGAGCTCGAGCTGCCAGCGCAAATACTGGATGAAGTCGAGCACGGTGTGCTGGCATTCTCGACACTTGAGCACGGCGATGCACGAAGCTGGCTCACGCCGTTGCTGCTGCTTGCGGACGAGCGCGGGACGCGGCGCAGTGAAGTCGCGCGTGCGATTTGGCTAGCGTGGGATCAAGCAGGGCGCCCGAGCGGAGCAGAGTTCCTTGCGCCCACGGCAGCCGAGAGCCTTTTGTTTTGGGGCACGATTCCGGGAGAGTTATTGGCCGCCTTGCTCGTCGACATACGACGTCATCACGTGCCTTACGCGGCGTTCGGCGACGAGCAATGGCAGGCGTTCGCGGACGCGCTGAAACGGCATCCGGAGCTCGTGACAGAAAGCGAAGCCTGGGAACGCTTGCCGAGTGAATGGGTGGGACACCTGCTCGCGCTGCCGCTCGACTGGGCTGCTGCGCCAGAATCGGTGAAGGTGCTGTGGCGGCGCTTCCCCGAGCTTTTGGCCAACGCGGTGCGACGGCAGCTCGCGGCGAGCTCACATCACGACGATGCCAACGCGCTCGCAGCTTTGCTGCAAGCTGCGCCGAGCGATCTGTCGACGACACTGTTGAGCGAGCTTGGCACTCGCGTTTACGGAATTGGTCCGCGCGCGCGGCACGCAATCCGCGGACTGTTACGGCGGCTGGTGAGCGAGCGGGGACCCGGCTGGCGAGATGCGTACACGAGCCTTTCTCGCCTCGAACGCGAGTGGCGTAGCCTCGGCTGATCGGCCTTTGCTAGGCTGGCGCAGATGATGCGAGCGCTGACTGTGAGCGGCGGGTTCGGACTCGAGCGCATGGCCGTGCAGGAGGTTTCGCGTCCCACTCCTGCACCCGAACAAGCGCTGATCCGCGTGCGCGCAGCGTCGCTCAACTATCGAGACTTGTTGGTGGCGCGCGGTCTCTACAATCCACGCTTTCAGCTGCCTCTAGTGCTCGGCTCGGACGCGGTTGGCGAAGTCGTCGCGTTCGGCGAAGCGGCGACGTCTGGTGAAATCCAGCTCGGCGATCGCGTGATCTTACAAATGGCGCAAGGTTGGCTGAACGGGCCTCCGCCGCGCAACGCCACGCAACGCACGCTGGGTGGTCCGCTCCCGGGCGTGTTCGCTGAGTACACGCTGAGCCGCATCGACAGCCTCGTGCGAGTGCCAACCTATCTCGACGACGTCGAAGCCGCTTGTTTGCCCGTCGCGGCATTGACTGCGATGAGCGCGTTGGCAAACGATAGCTTGCTCGCGCGAGGTGGCACGTTGTTGACGCAAGGGTCGGGTGGCGTGTCGTTGTTCGCGCTGCAGCTGGCGAAGACGTTCGGCGCGCGCGTATTGATTACGACGCGCGGCCCAACCAAGCGTGAACGTTTGCTCGCGCTCGGTGCCGATCAGGTGCTCGCAGCGGAGCCCGGCTGGGGTCGGGCAGCGCGTGCCGCCTCGAACGCGGAAGGTGTCGAGCACGTGATTGACGTGAGCGGCGGGGCGAGTGTCGCCGAATCGCTGCAGGCGGTTCGCCCAGGTGGCACGGTGAGCTTAATCGGTACCCTGGGTGGTCACGTGGCCGAGCTGGATCTGCTGCCCATTGTGATGCGCAACGTGCGTGTGCAAGGCATCTTCGTTGGACACGTCGAAACGCTACGAGCCCTGCTAGCGCGCTGCGAAGCACACCAGATTCATCCAGTGATCGACTCTGTTTACGATTTGGACCGCGCAGGCGAGGCTTTCGAGCGCCTCGCCTCGGGTGAGCACTTTGGCAAAATTTGCCTGCGCGTGGCCTAGCCGGCCAGCTGAGCTGCTAGCCAGCTAGCTGAGCACGCGCGGCTGCACGCAGAGCCACTGCGGCCACCGTCAGGCCACTGTTCAAGGCGCCGGAGGTCGGCAGCGCGCACGAATCCACGACGAAGAGGCCATCGATGTCGTGCGCCTTGCAGTCGCCGTTGACCACCGAGGTCGCGGGATCCGATCCCATTCGCGCCGTTCCCACCGAGTGGAAGATTGAAAGTTGAGGTGGCACGAATACCGTGTACCCGGCAGCGCGAAAGATGCTGGCCGCCTTCTTGCGAAGCTTCTTGAAGGTTTGCTTGTTGCTAATCGGCTCGCCGATGGTCTTGGCGCCATCGTCAGACAAGGCATAACCAGTCTGGAGCGAGGGCAACGCCTCCGTCATCACGAACGTCTGAAAGCTGTTCTTGATCAGCGGATCGACCACATAGCGATAGCGCCGGGACATCCCGATCGGCTCGATGTTGCCGGCAGCCTGAATCACCCCGGATTCGTAGAAGGAGTTGATGGCAAACGTCTTTTGGTGCCATTCCTCCTTCTGCACACCCAATTGAATTGGAAACACCCAGCCTTGGGTATGCGCTGCCCAGTTGCGTCCCAATGCGCCGGAGCCGTTCGCGAGGCCTTTGGGGTGCTGACTCGTACGCGAACGCCAGAAGAGCAAGGGCGTTTCGCGCAGGCCGCAACCGGACGCGACGATGCCAGTGTTGAGAGTGAACTCCTCGCCTCCCCGCCGCAGCTGCACGCCGGTCACGCGCTTGCCATCCGGCGTCGTCAACACGCGTAGGCACTCGGTGTTGGTGAGCACTGTGACGCGACCCGTTTCGACCGCAGGCCGCAGCGCGCCGACTTCGGCGTCGAGCTTGGCGTCCCGCGGGCAATAGTAAGCGTCGCAGTGCCGGCACAACACGCACTTGCCGCCATTATCGGGATCGTAATCGATGGCGCGCGGAATGTGCGAGACAGGTACGCCAGCGCGTTCGCTCACACGTTGCACGAGCTCGCGAGCAGGGCCCTGATGCGGAATTGGAGCATAGGGCCATGGCTGGGAACGTGGCGGCTCAGTCGGGTCGTGAGCAGACGAGCCGTGTACTTTGAAGAGCTTTTCTGCCTCGCAGTAGAACGGCTCCAAGTCGCTGTAGTTGATTGGCCACGCTGGCGATACGCCGGCTTCCATTTCGACAGCCTGGAAGTCGCGCTCGCGAAAGCGATACATGGCCGCGCCGTACGCCTTCGTCTGCCCGCCGATCACCATCAGCTTTTGAAAGTAGTGAACGTGGACAGGAGCAAAGTTCTTGGTCTCGGGTTTGTAGTAGTCACCGCGCTCTACGACCGCGACGTTCAAGCCGCGCTTCGCCAGACCATACGCGAAGGTGCTGCCACCGACGCCGGTCCCGATGATGACCGCGTCGAAGCTGGTTCGTTCAGGCTTGTTCGTCATGTACGTAGATCTCTTCTTCCGAGCAGCATTGTCCCGAAGCCGCAAACGTTATCACGAGTGCAAGACTTCGGCGCCCGCGTCTCCGTACCGGACCCAGCGACTCAGCGGCCGGGCCGTCGCGCTTTGGATTTTACCTTGCGCATCATACTCAGGATCGAGCCAGCCACCGGAGACGGGAAATGCGCGAGCGACGCCTTCACGATGCGCGAGAGATTCGGCTCGTCCAAAAGGCCGCTCCGCCAGAAGTACGGCCGCGACTTCTCGAAGTCGCCGCGGCGAAACAGCTCGCCAGCAATCCACGAGTTTGCGCGTGCCATGATCTTGGCGAGCTCCGAATCCGAGAGCTGAATGCGCGCACGGTTGCTCGCGATGGTTTTTTCGCGGATGCGCAGCGCGTTCATGGCCATTTCGAGCGTGTACGCCGGCGCGGTCAACTGATCGGAGCCACCGGCAACGCGGTAGCGAATCGAGGGTACGTCGAGCAGAGCCACCGGACCTTCCAAGCACGTTCTCAAGTGAAAGTCGTAGTCTTCACCGGTACGATAACCCTCGTCGAAGAAACCGACGGCGCGCAACCTGGGCTTCGAGATCAGCACCGTAGACGTGTGTACGAGGCTTCCGAAGATCATCGGTGAGTAGAGGTCGCCCCAACGCACCAGCGCATTCGAGATGGTGCCGTTCGAATTGGTCACGTCGGGCGCGAACTCGCTGAGCCGGCGTTCACCCTGAAATACCTTGCGCTCCTCGATGCGTTTGTACGCGCTGTACATCTTGCGGAGATGTCGACGCGAGACCAACTTGCCATCGGCGTCGAACGCATCCATGTCGGTCCAGACCATGCCCACGTCCGGCAGGTTGTCGAAGCAAGCCACCTGAGCGCTCAACTTCCACGACTCCCAGGCGTCGTCGGAGTCCAGAAAACCAACCCAGTCGCCCTCGGCTATGCGGATGCCAGCGTTGCGGGCAGCTGACACGCCCGCGTTCCGCTGATGGAAGTAGCGGATGCGCGGGTCTTCCGCGGCCATGGCGCGAATTACCTCTGCGGTATCATCCGTCGAGCCATCGTCGATGATCAGCGCCTCCCAGTTGGTGTAGGTCTGGCGCTGCAGGCTGCCGATTGCCACGGGCAAGCAGTAGGCGCGGTTGTAAGTCGGGATGACTACGCTGACCGTGCGGTTATCCATCGCAGCGCTCGGCTCGGGTAAGGGTTAAACCTTTCTCGTCCCACAGCTTCCACGCTGTTTCAAGGGCTTTTTCAGCGGATTTCCTGCGGAACCCTTTCGGGAGTCCATAGACCTTGGGGGTTATGCGCGAAAGGACCATCTTGATGTCTCGATTCCGGATGCTTCGGTCGGGCAGCCGAGGCTCCACGGGCATGCCTTCGCGGGTTAGTGGGAGGAGCCTCACTGCTCTTCGGAATCGAAATCAGATTTTCTTTTCGAGCGTGCAGCGCGTCTCGTTGCCAACGCTTGTGCAGCGCGCCTTGCCCTTGCAGGTTTCGTCGTGAACGAAACGCCCGGCTCGGCAAGCCAGGGTGCTCGCGGC
Source organism: Myxococcota bacterium (assembly GCA_049324695.1). Taxonomy (GTDB): domain Bacteria; phylum Myxococcota_A; class Polyangia; order Polyangiales; family Polyangiaceae; genus PMG-095. Next base: position 98,744 of record JBMOMJ010000011.1, on the reverse strand, counting down.
ATCCAAGGAACACGCGATGTGACCCTCCTGGCGCGAGTCGCACGCGTCGCCTTCGCTCGCCGCGCTCATGTCGCAGTCGAGCTTGCCAGCATTCAAACTGCAGCCGCGCGACCCTCTACAGTTGTAGAGGCTCGCCATGCGCGTTGACTTGCACGCGAGCACGGCGCTCTTATCGGTCGCGCACGCCTTCTTGCCTTCGTCGCGGCAGGGCTCACCGAGCAGCGCCAACGTCGTGTCGCACAGCGCGCGCTCGCCTTCGACTACGCAGCCCTTCGGTCCTCGGCACGGGCTCTCCACGAAGTGACCCCCGTGACAGGCGACTAGCTTCTCGCGATCGGCGCAACTGGCACTGCCCTCTTCGTCGAGCGAACAGCGATCTCCTTCGCGACTTCGATTGATGTCGCAGCTCACGGCGCTATCGCTCGCCTGGCAACCCTTCGGACCTCGACAGGGAACCTCGATGAAAACACCGCGCTCACACGCGAGCGCGCGCGAAGCGTCGAGACAACGCGCTTCACCCTTCTCGCAACGGCCGCCCACGCCAGGTCGGCAGCCAGCCAGGAGCCACAGCGCAAACAGGCTCGTCCGCAGCCATCGCGTCGAGTAACCCGAAACCAGGCCAGGCCTCTCCGCCAGCGAAGCCGAGCCAGACTGCTTCGCTCCCATGATGGCGCGTGAAGGCGCACCCCTGGCGAGCCGTTGCTCACCAAACCGCGACGGGCTGCTCATTTTCCGCGGCGTATACGCAAGAATCGGCGCCGTTTCAATGGCGCTGTCGGGCCGGCGTACGAACCTCAGCCACGATCGCCCGCGATGGCGCGGTAGGCAGCATGATCGATTTCCAACGGAGCCCCGACGCTCTGCATGATGCCGCTCTCGGGTCGCCCGCTGGAGAAGCGCACGCGCACGACGCAGCGACCGTCGTGCAGGCCCTCGCAGAGCACCCCAGCCAGCTCGAAGATCGCGTACTTCGCGTCCTCACTCGCCTCGACTCCTGCAGCCAGCAAGATCTCACCGCGGCCACGCGCTTCGATGGCTTGCATCATCGTGCGACCAATCGTCTCGCGAGCAGCCAGGTGAGCCGCGTCAGTGCGCGGCCCGCAGGCGAGAATGCCCACACGCAACTCACCTGTGGCCTCCGCCAAACGACGAGCAAAGCGAGCCGCAAACTCCGGGCTGCTTTCGCCTGGTGAGTATGCGACCACTATCGAGTTCGTGGCGTGGCGCTGATATTCGGCCACCCACCTCGGAAACTCTGCGCCCTCCTCGAGCACAACGACGGACCCGATGGCTTCGGTCTTCTCCTTCATCACATCCCTACGCTCGAGTTCGATGTCGAGCGCCTCCTTCTTTGTGACCCGATGCCTGCAGCAGTGATTACTCGATGCAAAGCGTGCGACGCGAACGTCGTGACTCGAGAGTCTTTCCGATCGCGTCGCGAGTCAATAGCAGAGCAAGCGATCCGAGCTCGACTTTTTTCCAAACATCGAGTCACTCCCCGGACATGGCGTACGGCTCTGCCTACAAGGCGTTACACCTGAGCACAACGGCGTGAACCGCCGAGAGCGCACTGTTTCGCGCTCACGAGCAACGGACACGCGACACGAGCAAGATATTCCGGCGACAAAGCACAAGCCTTTTTTCGCTGCGCAGAAGCGTCGCGACGAAGACAGCACACGCGTCAGTTTGCGAGCGCGAATGTCCAGAACTTCACGCTCATTGCGGAAAAAAGTCCGGGCTCTCACGAGACGAAGTGCAGCTGGAGCTCACTCGCCACAACGTGCTTTCACGGACTTGCATTGCACGGGTATGACCACTTCGCTCTGAGCTCGCACGCATGTCGCGCATGTGTCGCCACGATCGCAAGAAACGAATTGCCTAATCGGAAACGTCGGCGAACGCGAACCAATACGCGACCGCGATGGAAGCTCCATAATGTTTGCGCGCGACTCAGCCACGAAACGCGTGCCTGTGGAAATTTTTGAAACGCGCAATGTGGTGGATGAGGCAAGCATGTCGGTTCCCGCGCAGACGCCTCGCTTTGCGACACTCCCCGCTTGCTCGTCGACGGGATCGCCAATGCCCTACGGGTTACCAGTCGCTGGTTTCGCGCGATTGGCCGCACACCTACCTTGCCGCGGCTCCGATTGGCCGCACCGGCCTAGTGACGGCTCCCCTCCCTGCTTGGCGAAGGCTCGCCAACCCCCTCTAGTTGAGTGGTGGCGCCGCTTGGTTGCGCGGCTCTCAGTAGCCGAAGTCTGGTGAACCTGAGCCCGGCTTGGATTTTTCCGGCTTCGGTTTAGCCGGAGCAGCCGGGCGAGGCGCTGCGGCCGGCCGCGGCGCAGGCGCTGCTGCAGGGCGCGCTGCCACCGGAGCAGGCGGTGTCGCGCTTGGCGTCGGAGCTGGCTTGACCTCGGGCGGCGCGGGGGGCGGAGCTTCAACGACCGCCACCGGCTTCTGTTCCGGCGCAGGCGGCGCTTCGTTGGCCGCCGCCTTCTGCTCACCGGCGGCCGGGGGTTGCGCAGCTGCTTCGGGCGCCGACTTGCCGAACACCGAATAGGCGGCGAAGGCTCCGCCACCAACCACGACCAGAGCGGCCGCGATCGCTACCGCTGCCAAACCGGAGCCGCTCTTCTTGGGCAACCCAGCGACCTCTTCCGTGTCGTGCTGGGATGTCGCCCAATTGCCGGCCGTGCGGGCGCCCACTGGGGCTGAACCTTCGATGCCCGCGTGCGAACCCATCCGCGGCCGCGGAACGAAGCCCGCATCGGCAGCATCGACGGGGGGCGGAACGCTGACCGCAGCGCCGCGCTTGGTCCACTCGTCGAGCGCGCGAATGAACTCGTCGATGGATTGAAAGCGGTGCGGGAGATCGCGAGCCATCGCCTTAGCGATGATGCTCGAGTACGCAGGATCGATGTCTGGTACCACGCTCTCGACCGTCGGCACCTCGGCGAGCACGATCTTGAACATCAGCTGGTTGAACGTCGCGGCATCGAAGGGCACCTTGCCGGTCACCGCTTCGAACATGATCACACCCATCGAATAGATGTCGCTGCGCTGATCCGCCTCGTGGCTGCCGCTCGCTTGCTCCGGCGACATGTAATAAGGCGTGCCCATCACCGCGCCGGTGCGGGTCATCTTCATGCCGTCACCGGACAGCGGCTGAAACTTCGAAATGCCGAAGTCGATGATCTTCACGAAGTCGCGCGTGCCAGCCTTCTCGCGCAAGATGAAGATGTTGTCGGGCTTGAGGTCGCGGTGGACGATGCCTGCGTGATGAGCAGCGCCGAGGCCCACCAGCACCTGACGGAGAATCGGCGTCAGCTCGTGTGGCGACAACCGCCCACGGTTCTTGATGCGCGAGCTCAGCGGCTCGCCATCCAAGAACTCCATGACGATGTAGTGATCGCCATCGGGCAGCGAGCCGAGGTCCAACACCTCGAGGATGTGATCGTTACCGATGCGTCCGGCAGCTTGCGCTTCGCGCTCGAAGCGCTGCATCACCTCGGCGTTGCCAGTGAACGCAGCGTGCAGAACTTTGATTGCGACCCGCCGATTGATGCGGACGTTTTCCCCTTCGTACACGGAGCCCATCCCGCCCTCGCCAATCAAGCGAGTGATGCGGTACTTATTTTCGATGAGCTGACCGATCTCGAGCGCCATCCTCAGAATCCTCCAAGCTCGCTTAGCCTACGCCAAAAGGGCGCACAATTCCCATGGGTGGCTGAACACGCGCACAACTTTTGGAAGCGCGCCCGCTACCTTCCCGCAGGAGAGGCGCCTCTTGCGTGCCTCTCCCCTCACCTGCCCTCTTCTGCTCTGCCTTCTGCAGTGAAGCTGTATTTGGAGACGAGCTGCTGTGGAGCGAAACGCTTAGAAAGTACCTGAGAGACCGATGTAGTTCGGGCTCACGATCGGAACGATCTTGGCGGTTTGTGTGTGACTCGCTGCGGCGCTGCTCTTGTTCGAGCTCAACACCAGCAAGGTGACGCCCGCGGCGACGCCGACGCCGCCGACCACCAGCCCCGCAACCCCGATGGTGCTCGCGCTGGTCGCTTGATCATCGAGCTCGTCGGTCTTCTTCGCGCCCGGGCTGTTTTGCGGGCACCTGCCGGTGGGCGAAGCCTCCGCACAAGCTTTGAAGGCGTCGTCGGCTTCGGAGCGTTTGCCGGCGCCCCGTAGCAAAAAGATTGTGCCCACGCCGATGCCCACGGCGCCGACGCCAAACGCAACGTAGGAACCGATGCGCATGCCGTTGGGACCACTGCTCGGGCCTTGATCTAGCGGTGCCGGCGGCGCTGCTGGTTGACCGAGCGGCGCAGACTCGGTGCTGGCCGCCGTCGTTGCGCCGGCAGTGGTGGCGGTTCCGGTTCCGGGCGCGGGAGTGGCCACTGCACCAGCATCGGGCTCGAGCTGGAGCGTGACCGCACCGCGCTCGCCGTCGCGTAACGCAACCATCTGCGCGCGCGCGCGTTTACCGGTCGCGACCGCTTCGACGCGATGCTCGCCAGGATCGACAGGTTGCGGAACACCGATCAGAACTGGCGGCACCGGGTTGCCATCGACGGTCACCGTCAGGTTCTGCGCGTCCTGAGCATTGGTGATCTGAATCGTGAGTTTTGCGATCTTTGGCTCGACCGCACGCAGCTCGTCCTGCGCCGAGTTCTGCGCGTCGCGGAACGCTTGCGGCGAGTTCGGCGCGATCTGCTCTTTCGTAATTTTGATGTACGTCTCACGAGCGCGCACGAACTGCCCGAGCTTCGCGTAGGAACGCGCCAGGAACAGAAGATGTGGCGGAGCGTGCACGAGCGATTCCGCTCGACCGAACAGATCGGCTGCGTCCTTGAAGCGGCCTTCGTTGAAGGCAGTTGCACCTTCGGTTGCGAGCGCTCGCGCTGCCGCGCGCTGCTCGTCCGTTTGCGCCGCGGCGGGCGCCGCAGCCGAAAGCAGGGAAAGCACCAACGCCAAACTCACGGGGCGCCCAAAAGCTCGCAGGTGATTCATGACAACGCGCCATCCTAGACCAACCGCGTCCGAACGCGCCTCATTTCTTGGCCAACCGAACCCGCGTCCGATACGAACCGGAGCATGACCCGTGAGCGTCGTGCTTCCCGGCAAAACCAGCCCAATCAGCGCCGTTCCTCTCCACGCCATCGCGCCGCCACTCCGCCAGAGAGCGCGCTCATCGCCGTTGAACTCGGGGGACAATGGCCGAGCTGGATGTCGGAGATTGTCGGCATCGCACCGCGCCGGGTACTGGCCCAGGCCGAAGGCGAAGACTGCCTCGCGTTTGCCGAACGCGTGTCGAGCAGCGTGACTGAAACGAGCGCGTTCAGCGCGCTGTTGGTCGTGTGCAATCAACGCGCGGACGGACGCCAGATGCTCGCGAGACGCCGGGTGGCGACTCGACTCGCCGAGCACGGCTGTGCCCGAATCTGGCTAGCGGTCGCTGCCAAGGCGCGCACCGAACTCGTCGCGGAGCTCGCGCAGCTCAGCGTCGAGCTGCCCGCTGTTGCGGTTCGCTCTGACGATGAGCTCGCCGCGCCGTCACGCAAGCTGTCGAGCGTTGCGTGACCTCGAGCGCAGGGTGACTTCGCGCAGCGCGTAACTCAGATGTGAATCGCGCGACCGTCGACGGCCAGCGCGGCTTCCTTGATTGCTTCTGCGAGCGTTGGGTGCGCGTGCGACGAGCGCGCGATGTCTTCACTGCTCGCGCCGAACTCGATCGCAACTGCGGCCTCGGCGATCAGATCTCCAGCGCGGGCGCCGATCACGTGCACGCCGAGCAAGCGATCGGTCTCGGCATGCGCCAGGATCTTCACGCGGCCTTCAGTCGAGCCCAGCGCGCGAGCGCGGCCGTTGCCGATGAAGGGGAACACACCCTTCTTGTACGGGACTTTGTGCTCGCGCAGCTCGTCCTCGGATTTACCGACGCTCGCGATTTCCGGGTGCGTGTAGACGATGCCGGGGATCGCGTCGTAGTTCACGTGGCCGAAGCCGGTCACGATTTGCTCGACACAAGCAATGCCTTCCTCGGAAGCCTTGTGCGCCAGCATCGGTCCACGGATGACGTCGCCGATCGCGTAAATGCCTTCGACATAGGTACGGAAATGCTGATCGACCGGGATGCGCCCGCGCGGATCCGGCTCGATGCCAACCGTCGCCAAGCCGAGGTCTTGCGTGTTTGGAATGCGACCTACGCAGACGAGCACGCGGTCGGCGAGCAACGGCTCTTGACCGTCGATCTCGACGCGAACCTGGTCACCCTCGGTTCGCGCCCCGGTCACCGCGCAGCGCAGGCGGAACTTGAGACCCTGCTTCTCGAAGATGCGTTCCGCCTCTTCGGCGATCTCGCGATCCATGCCGGGCAGCACGCGGTCGAAGTACTCGACGACAGTCACCTCCGAGCCGAGCCGCTTCCACACGGAGCCGAGCTCGAGTCCGATGTAGCCGGCGCCGATCACTACCAGGTGCTTCGGCACCTCGGGGTAAGACAGAGCGTCGGTGCTGTTGCCGATGCGATTGCCATCGAACTGAACGCCGGCGAGCGCCGCGGGTTGGCTGCCCGTCGCGATGATGATGTGGTGAGCGCTGAGCTCGTGAATCTCCTCGCCTTCGACCACGACGCGCCCTTTGCCGGCGAGGCGCCCGTGCCCGAAGTAGCGCGTGACCTTGTTCTTCTTGAACAGGTGCGCGACGCCCTGGGTCAGCGCCTGCACGACGCCGTCCTTCTTCTTGAGCATGCGCGCCAAGTCGAGCTCGACACCTTGCACGCGCACGCCGAACTCTTCGAGCCCGTGGCGTGCCTCGTGGTACTTCTCGCTGGCCTCGAGCAGCGCTTTGCTGGGAATGCAGCCAACGCGCAGACAGGTCCCGCCGAGCGGTAGCTCTTGCTCGATGCAGGCCACGTTGAGGCCGAGCTGCGCCGCGCGAATAGCCGCGACGTAGCCGCCCGGGCCGCCGCCGATGACGATTAGATCGTGATGGATCACGGAGCCTCCGCGCTCAGACTTCGAGCAGCATGCGCGCCGGTTGCTCGACGCATTGTTTGATGCGCTTGAGGAACGTTACGGCTTCGCGCCCGTCGATCAGTCGATGATCGTAGGTGAGCGCGATGTACATCATCGGCCGCACCACCACCTGGCCATCGACGGCCACGGGGCGATCCTGCATCGCGTGCAAACCGAGGATGCCGCTTTGGGGCGGGTTCACGATCGGCGTCGACATCAGCGAGCCGTACACACCGCCATTCGAAATCGTGAAGGTGCCGCCCTGGAGCTCGTGCAGCTCGAGCTTGTTCTCTTTGGCACGCTTGCCGAAGTCGTTGATGGTCTGTTCGACTTCCGCAAAGCTCAGGCGATCGGCGCTGCGAATCACTGGCACCGCGAGGCCCTTGCCGCCACCGACGGCCACGCCGATGTCGTAGTAGTTCTTGTAAACGATGTCGTTGCCGCGGATCTCGCCGTTCACGGCGGGAATCAACTTCAAGGCGTCGATGGCAGCTTTCACGAAGAAGGACATGAAGCCGAGCTTCATGTTGTACTTCTGCTGAAAAGCCTCCTGGTATTCCTTGCGCAGCGCGATCACCGCCGACATGTCCACCTCGTTGAAGGTGGTGAGCAGCGCGGCGGTTTGCTGCGACTCGACCAGGCGCTCCGCGATGCGGCGGCGGAACGGACTCATCGGCACGACGTCTTCGTGACGTTCGCCCGAGCTCGGCGCTGCGGGCTTGCCAGCAGCCGGAGCTTTCACCGGTGCGCGCGTTTCAGCAGCGGGAGCTGGTGCAGGAGCAGGCGCTGGTGCTGCTTCGGGAGCGCGCATCACGTCTTCCTTGAGTACACGCCCGCCGGGACCCGTCGCTTCCACGTCTTCGGCGCGCAGACCGCGCTCCTTCAAAGCACGGCGTGCCGAGGGCATCACGCGCGCGAAGCCTTGCGGCGGAATGGTGTCGCGCACATCGCGGCTGCGCTGCGATTCGCTGGGCGTGCTCGGCGTCTCGTTGTGTGCGGCGGGTGGACGGCTCGGCGCGGGCGCTTCGGCGGGCGCGGGCACGCGCGGATCGCCGACAGTGGTGCTCGGGCTCGCCGCGGCCGCTTCTTCGATGAGACCGATCACATCGCCCACGGCAGCAGGCTGACCTTGCTTGACCTTGATGGCGCCGAGGCGGCCGCTCACCGGCGCCGGCAGATCCACCGTCACCTTGTCCGTCTCGATTTTGACCACGACCTCGTCGCGCTGGACGATGTCGCCTTCGGCCTTCAACCATTCGCCGATCTGAACCTCGGTGATGGACTCACCAACCGGAGGCACTTTGAGCTCGATGGACATACGCGAGTTCCTGATTTGATGCGCCTGCGCCGTCGGACGAGTCTCACCATCCGACGGCGTCGGGCCTAGATTCGCTACCGGTGCCTTTTAAACCACGGCCTCAGCGATGTCACCCAGCGAACGCGCGTTCCAGCAACTCTTGCTGCTCTAGCTTGTGACAGCTCGCCGAACCCGTCGCCGGGCTCGCCGATTCCGCGCGACACACGCCAGAAAACGGGAACCGCCCGAAAAGCATCGGGCCGAAGCGCGCCCGTAGCAAGCGCCAGGCACCCATGTTTTCGGGCTCCTCTTGAACCCAGACCACCGGCGTGCCGTCGTCACAATCTTCGATGCCTGCGCGCAGGTACACGTCGGGCAGCGGATAGAACTGCTCGATGCGCACGAGCGCCACGTCGTCGCGACCGAGCTCCGCGCGGCGCTTCTCGAGATCGTAGTAGACCTTTCCGCTCGATAGCACCACGCGCGTCGGCTTCTTCACGCGGCTGTCCGGGATCACACGTTGGAAGCGGCCGTTCGTGAACTCTTCGAGTGAGCTCACGCACTGCGGGTGACGCAGCAGGCTCTTGGGCGTGAACACGATCAGCGGCTTGCGCCAGGGACGCACCACCTGGCGGCGCAGCGCGTGGAAGTACTGCGCCGGCGTGCTCGGCTGAATCACCTGGATGTTCTCTTCGGCCGCCAACGTCAGGAAGCGCTCGATGCGGGCGCTGGAATGCTCCGGGCCTTGCCCTTCGTAGCCGTGAGGCAACAGCATCACGAGACCAGAAAGGCGCTTCCATTTGTCCTCGGCGCTGACCAAGAACTGATCGATGATGACTTGCGCCGCATTGGCGAAGTCACCGAACTGCGCTTCCCACATCACGAGCGCGTCGGGCCAATCGAGGCTGTAGCCGTACTCGAAACCGAGCACAGCTATTTCGCTCAGCGCCGAGTTGTAAATCTCGATCGGCGCCTGGTCCGGCTGCAGGTGGCAGAGCGGCATGTGAATCTTGCCGGTCTCGTAGTCGTGCAGCACCGCATGACGCTGGCTGAAGGTGCCGCGCCCCGAATCTTGCCCGGTGAGGCGCACGCGCGTGCCTTCGGTCACGAGCGAAGCAAACGCCAAGAGCTCCGCGGCACCCCAATCGAGCGGGCGCTCGCCTTCGCCCATCGAGCGACGCGTGGCGAGCAGCTTCTCGATTTGCTTGTGCGGCGTGAAATCGGACGGAAGCTCCGTTTGCTTGCGCATGAGCTCCGTCGCGCGTTGACGGCTGATCGCGGTGTCCACGTCGGGTACGTCGCTTTCGGAGCCACCGCGGTAACCCTTCCAATAGCCGCCCAGCCAGTCGTGCACGCGCACGTAGTCTTTGCGGCTCGCCTCGCTCAAGTCGCGCTCGAGCTGCTCGCGCCGCTCCACACTGATGCGATCCGCTTCTTCGGCGGTGAGCCCTCCGAGCTTCAACAGATGCTCGAGATAGCCGTCGCGCACACCCTTGCGCTCCTGAATCGCGCGATACAAGAGCGGCTGTGTGAATGCAGGCTCGTCCGTCTCGTTGTGACCGTAGCGGCGATAGCCGTACATGTCGATCACCACGTCACGCAAGAACGTGTCGCGGAAGTCCATCGCGAGCCGCACCACCTGCGCGACCGCTTCGGGATCTTCGCCGTTCACGTGGAAGATCGGAATCTGCAGCATCTTCGCGACGTCGGTGGCGTACGTCGTGGAACGCCCTTGCGACGGCGGCGTGGTGAAGCCGATCTGATTGTTGACGATCACGTGGATGGTGCCGCCCGTGGTGTAGGCGTCGAGCTGGCTCAGATTGAGCGTCTCTTGCACTACGCCTTCACCGGCGAAGGCGGCGTCGCCGTGAATCACGAGGCCAATCTTCTTGCTGCGCGTGACGTCGCCGGTGCGGTCCTGCTTGGCGCGCGTACGACCCACCACCACCGGGTTTACGAACTCGAGGTGGCTCGGGTTGAAGCATAGCGAGAGGTGCACCTTCTTGCCGCTGGCGGTCACGAAGTCCGAGCTGTGACCGAGGTGATACTTGACGTCACCGCTGCCGTAGTAGAGCTCGGGATCGCTGTCCTTGAACTCGCGGAAAATGTCGCGCGGGCTCTTGCCCATGATGTTCGCGAGCACGTTCAAGCGACCGCGGTGCGCCATGCCCAGCACCACTTCGTCGACGTCGTGCTCGGCGGCGCGATCGATCGCAAACGCGAGCAGCGGGATCAGGCTTTCGGAACCCTCCAAGGAGAAGCTCTTGGCACCCACGAACTTCTTGTGGATGAACTCCTCGAACATCACCGCGTCGGTGAGCTTGGTAAAAATGCGCAACTGCTCCGCGCGGCTGAGCTGGATGCGATTCTCCGAGCTCTCCATGCGATCTTGGAGCCAGTTTTTTACCTTGAGGTCGTCGATGTGCATGAACTGCACGCCGATCGAGCGACAGTAGGTGTTGCGCAGGCGGCGCAAGATCTCACGCAACGTGAGCGTCTCGGCGCCGAAGATCGTGCGGCTCGAGAACTTGCGCTCGAGGTCATCCGCGTAGAGATCGTAAAACTCCGGATCGAGCTCGGGCTGGCTCGGCCGCGGCAAGCCCAGCGGATCGATCTTGGCCATCATGTGGCCGCGCACGCGGTAAGCGCGCACCAACGCGTCCAGGCGATCCTGGCGTACGGCTGCGTCGGAAACGCCGTTGCTCGCACCGTTCTGCGCGCGCACCGACAGCGCGGCGTGACCGTTCACGCGAGTCTCCGGATTGAACACGCTGGAGGGGCGGAAGGCGGGGCCGATGCGTGGTGAACGCGAGAAGCGCTCGTCGTGATCCACGTGCGCGAAGTAGTCGCGGTAGGCGGGGGGAACGCTTGCCGGATCCTTCAGGTAGTCGGCGTACAGCGCCTCGAGAAACGCAAGACTTAGCGTATTTGGGGCCGAACTTTCGGCAGGCTCATTTTCCATTTGTTCGAACCAGATTTTCTCCCTCGAAGAGAAAGCTCCGAGATTTCCGGGCGCCGCTACAACGGCGCACACGAGGAAGACCTATAGGTTGCGGAACCTGACGGGCCCCGCGGCGAAAGCGAGGATGGAATGGGCCGTGTCTTGGAACGGGTCAAGCCACGTCGAGATGCCGCTGTCACGATTCCGCCAGCTCGAGAAACGGCCGACCCACCAGCGTGCAACGTTGCGGAAACATTCGAACGCTGGGCGACGCTCTGAGTGAGGGGCGCCGCCCCACTTCGAAGCACTACGTTGAAAAACTGCGCTGCCGAAAGAGCTGTCCAGTGTGCGCCGCCAGCCGTCAGGCCGAATTTCTGAGACGCCGGGCACGCTTACGCCTCACTCGCACTGGCGCAGAGCCCCGACTGCGCTCCTCCGGCACGCGTAAATAGCCGCGACCGAGAAAACGATAGATCTGTTGCGTCAGCACTTCAGCGCTTTCCTCGGCGAACCCCAAGGTGACGGCCTGACACAAGAGCTCCTTCAGTGCGCCGATGGTCAGGTACGCGAGCACACGCGGCTCACCTTCTTCGACGATGCCGAGCGCCTGCCCGTCCTTGAGACTCTCAGTGAGTAACTGGACGGCTGCATCGTAAAACGTCGCGAGCTTCAGATCGAAAGCCGGATCGGCGCCGGCCACGTCCGTAAACAGGATCTTCGTCATCGCGCGCTCGGTGAGGCAGGTACGCAAGATGCTACGAATGTTGTCCTGCACCTGATCGGCGACGGGACGCGCAGGATCGTCGATGACGATGCGCTGAATTGCTTGAGTGATGCGCGTCGCGAAACGATCGATGAGCTCCGAAAAGACTGCCCGCTTGTCGTCGAAGTAAAGGTAGAAGGTGCCGCGCGCAACGCCCGCTTGCGCCACGATGTCGTCGATGGTGGATTGGTGGTAGCCGCGTCGCGCGAACACATCGCGCGCGACCGCCAAGATTTGCTCGCGCCGTTCGGCTTTCGCTTGCGCGGCCCTGCTGCGAGGTTCGGGCATGACGCGATCAGGCTACACCGAAGTGCTCGGCGCCATCAGCGCAGTCCACTCAACCCATGACTTTTGCGCGCTTCTTCGTCGCGGCGCGCTTCTTCGCTGGCACCGCGGCGCGCTCCTTGGAAGGCGCCGTCGCGCGCTTCTTCGCGCGCAGCGCTGGCTTCGAAGTCTTCGAACTCGAAATGGACGGCGCCGAAAGCGCTGCGCTGAGCTTTTTTGGCGCGATAGTGCGAAAGCTCTCGTCGAGCCAGCTCACGATGGTCGGTAGCGGAATGTCATCGCCTGACGCGAACGTGGCCGTGACCCAACCCGACTTACCGAGCCCGTAGCCAGTTGGTTGCGCGAAGCTGTGACTCAACGCTGCTTTTCCCGAAATCGGAAGCTTCACCGAAAAGGAGAGCTGCCCTCCATCAGTCGCCATGAACAGAAACGCCTTGCCGCGGATCTTGAAAGCGCGATGACCCCAAGGCCCCTCTTCGATGACCTCGGGATATGCTTCGGCCGCGTGCGCAATGGCCTGCTCGGCTCGCGCGATGTCTGCTGGTTTGGAGGTTCGCGTTGCCATGGGCACCTTTCTGCCATGAATCCAGGCGCGTCCGCTCGCTCGTGCCCGAGCGGCGCCGTTGCCCTCTTTGTCCCTAGCCGCGCTTCGAATCTTCGATGAGCGAGCTCCAGCAGCAAAAAAGCGCAACCCGCACGGCCGCATATTCTGGTTAGGTTCCGTTACGTTACGAACCGGCCGCCGCATCGCGCCATCCAGCGCTTGTCCGGGCCCCCCGGCCTGGACTAAACACTGACGTCAGCGTCAGTGGAGACGGGTACCTCCACCGACACGCGAACGGAAAGGGCAGACGATGAGCGAGCTCGTGATCGGCATGGACGTCGGATCAACGACCGTGAAGGCCGTAGTGATCGACCCCGATACGAAGGCGATTCTCTGGCACGACTACCAGCGCCATCACACCAAGCAGCCCGAGAAGGTGCTCGAGTTTCTGAAACGCATCCTCGAAGCCTTTCCCAATCAGGAAGAGGGCGCCTGGCGTTTGTTTCTGACGGGCTCGGGTTCGGGTCCACTGGCGGCACCCACGGGCGGAAAGTTCGTGCAAGAAGTGAACGCCGTCACGCTAGCAGTGGAGCACAAGCATCCCGACGTGCTCAGCGTGATCGAGCTTGGTGGGCAAGACGCCAAGATCATCATGTTCAAGGAGGACAAGAACACCGGCCAGAAGACGGCTGGTACCTCCATGAACGACAAGTGTGCGTCGGGCACGGGCGCCACCATCGACAAGTGCATGATCAAGGTGGGCGCGGAAGCGGGCTTCGCGAACCAGCTGCACTTCGACGATGAGAAGCTGCATCACGTGGCAGCCAAATGCGGCGTGTTCGCAGAGACCGACATCGTGAACCTGGTGAAGTCGGGCATCCCCAAAGACGAGGTGCTGAACTCACTGGCGGACGCGATCGTCTTGCAGAACCTGAGCGTGCTCACGCGTGGCAACACTTTGAAGCCGAAGGTGCTGCTCCTCGGCGGGCCCAACACTTACCTGCCCTTCTTGCGCGAGTGCTGGCAACAGCGCATCCCCGAAACTTGGCGCGATCGCGGCTTCGATTATCCGAAAGACGTGCCGATTGAAGAGTTGATCTTCGTGCCAGAAAACGCGGATCTGTACGCGGCTTTCGGCGCGGCCATGTACGGCATCGCCGAAGGCGGCACTGCAGGTCGCTTCGCGTCGGTGGCGGGCTTGGAGGACTTCATCCTGAATGGGCGCCGCGCGCGCCTGGGTGAGCAAGCTGGGCCGCCGCTCTCCGCAAATGAGGGCGAGACGACGAGCTTCGTCGAGACGTATCGCATCCCCAAGTTCGAGCCGAAGCCGCTCGCGCGGGGCGAGGTGGTGCGCGGCGTGATCGGCGTCGACGGCGGCTCGACTTCATCGAAGGCAGTGCTGATCGACGAGAACGGCGACATCGTCTGTAAGGCGTACCAGCTGTCCAAGGGCAACCCGATTCAGGACACCAAGGATCTGCTCGCCAAGATTCGTGACCACCTGCATGGTCAGGGCGCGGTGCTCGACTGCATTGGCTTCGGAGCTACCGGCTACGCCGCGGACGTGTTGGAGCAGTCGGTGCTGGCCGACGTGAACATCGTCGAGACGGTCGCGCACATGATGAGCGCGGTGCACTTCTTCGGTGACATCGACGTGATCTGCGACATCGGCGGGCAGGACATCAAGGTCCTGTTCATGAAGAACGGCGACATCCAGAACTTCAAGCTCTCGAACTCGTGCAGCGCCGGCAACGGCATGTTGCTGCAAGCCATGGCCGATCAGTTCGGCATTCCCGTTACGGAGTATGCGGACAACGCCTTCAAGGCGGAGCTCGCGCCGAAGTTCAGTTACGGCTGTGCGGTGTTCCTCGATTCCGACCGCGTGAACTTCCAAAAAGAGGGCTACCAGAAGGAAGAGCTCTTGGCGGGGCTTGCGCAGGTGTTGCCCAAGAACGTGTGGCAATACGTCGTGCAAATTCCGCGGCTCGCGTCGCTGGGAAGGAAGTTCGTGCTGCAGGGTGGAACGCAGTACAACCTCGCTGCGGTCAAAGCACAGGTCGACTACATCAAGGAGCGCGTGCCGGGCGCCGAGGTGTTCGTGCACCCACACACGGGTGAGGCGGGCGCAATTGGAGCCGCGATTGAGACGCTCCGGCGCTACAAGCGCACTGGCAAGACGCGCTTCATCGGCATCGATGCCACGTTGGCGCTGCATTACACGGCGACGACCAACGACTCGACCACGTGCCACTTCTGTCCCAACGAGTGCAAGCGCACCTTCATCGACACGCAGCGCCCCGACGGCTCCACCGCCCGTTACATCTCCGGCTTCTCCTGTGAGAAGGGCACGGTGGAGAGCAAGGAGGCGATGCTGGAGCTGGTCGCCGAGCGCAAGAAGATAGCGGCCGAGTTCCCCAACCTGGTCGACTACGAGTCGAACCGCGCGTTCGTTCACTTCTACAAGCCCGAGCCGCTGCCCGCTGCGGGCACACCCGTGCGCGACGTGCGTGTCACCAAGTCGCTGTTCCGCATCAAGCGCGAGGAGTACACGCGCGCGTTTCAACGCAGCAGCGAAGAAGCGCAAAAGCGTCGCAAGTCGATCCGCATCGGCATGCCGCGTGTGCTCAACATGTACAGCACGGCGCCGTTCTTCCGCACCTACTTCGAGGCGCTGGGTATCGGCCGCTCCAACATCGTGTTCAGCGAGCAGACCAGCGAAGAGCTATGGGTCGAAGGCGGAAAATACGGCTCAATCGATCCCTGCTTCCCGAGCAAGGTGGTGCAGGCGCACATCCACAACCTGCTCTTTCACAAGCACGAGCCGGAGCGTAATCGCCCGCTCAATTACGTATTCTTTCCGATCCTGACGCACGTCGCGAACTTCGTCGCGGACACGATGGACAACGCTTCGTGCCCGATCGTGGCCGGCACGCCCGATGTGATCAAAGCGGCGTTCACCAAGGAAGTCGACTTCTTCAAAACGCGCGGCATGGAGTACCTCGACCCGGCGCTCAGCTTCGTGGAGCCAACCTTGCTCGCGCGGCGCATGTTCGAGACGTGGGGGGCGCGCCTTGGCATCACCGAAGACGAGAGTGACCATGCTTGCCGCGAAGGCTGGAAGGCGCTCGCCGAGTTCGATCGCGATTTGCAGGAGAAGGGTCGCGCCATTCTCGAGACGGTCGAAGCCGAGAACCGCATCGCGATTTTGGTGCTGAACCGCCCGTATCACTCCGATCCAGGCATGAATCACGGCATTCCGGAGGAGTTCCAGGTGCTGGGCTACCCCATCCTCAGCATCCGTTCGATTCCCAAGGATCGCGAATACCTGGACCGCTATTACAAGGATGAGCTCGAGAAGGGCATCATCAAGAGCCCGCTCGAGTTGAACCACTTGTGGCCGGAGAACTACTCCGCCAACAGCGCACAGAAGGTGTGGGCAGCAAACTTCGCTGCGCACCATCCGAGCGTGGCCGTGCTCGATCTGTCGAGCTTCAAATGCGGCCACGACGCGCCCACCTACGGGCTCATCGACGGCATTTTGCAAACATCGCGCACGCCCGCCGCGGCGCTGCACGATCTCGACGCCAATAAGCCGGGCGGCTCGATCAAAATCCGCGTCAAGACGTACGCGCACTCGCTGCGATTGCAAGAGGAGCGCTTGGAAGACGTCGCCCTCAAGAAGCGCGAGCTGGCTCACAACATCGACAAGAAGCGGCTCGAGCTCTTGCAGCTCAAGCAAGCTCAGCTCGAGAGCATCGCGCAGAAGGATTCCGAGATCGAACGTCAGATTCGCGAGCTCACCGAGCGCGTGAAGAACTACAGCGCCACGCCTGTGGCAAAACCTGAGCTACCTGCCGGAGTCGTGCAGCTCGGACGCCGCCGCGAGGACGGCAGCATCGAGCGGCTCGGCACCAACAAATCTCACCAACACGCCCACCACCCCATGCCCGCCAGCAGCCAGCACCACGATAGCGAGGCGGCGCAAGCCCTTTCCATGTGATTTCGGAACTGACGAGGAAGCCATGACACACCTTGAGATGCCGAAGAGTGAAACCCGAAAGAAGCTTCCGCTGCTCGACGTCGACGCGGAACTCAGGCAGTTCGAAGCCGCCGAGCGCGCGCGGCTGGGCCTCCCGCCCGAGGAGCGCTGGATCGAAGACATGGCCAACCTGAGCTTTACCAAGAAGGAGAAGGGCAAAATCACCCTGCTCATTGGTGGGCTCACGATGGCGCACGACTTCTTGGTGGAAGGTGCGTTCAAGAGCCTCGGCTACAACGTGGTCGCGCTCGATTGCCCCGATAACGCGGCGCTGCAGGTCGGCAAAGAGTTCGGTAATCGCGGCCAGTGCAACCCCACCTATTTCACGGTGGGCAACCTGGTAAAGTTCCTGATCCACCTGCGCGACAAGAAGGGCCTCACCAGCAAGCAGATCGTCGATGAGTACGTATTCCTCACGGCGGGTGCCTGTGGTCCGTGCCGTTTCGGCATGTACATCACCGAGTACCGCAAGGCGCTGCGCGACGCCGGCTTCGACGGTTTCCGCGTGATGTTGTTCCAGCAGTCGGGTGGTCTCAGTCAGGCGACGGGCGAAGAGTCGGGCCTCGAGTTGAAGCCGAAGTTCTTCATCGGCCTCCTGAAGGCCCTGGTCGCTGGTGACGTCATCAACGGCATCGGCTACCGGCTGCGCCCGTACGAAGTG
The DNA here is from genome assembly GCA_049324695.1 of Myxococcota bacterium. Taxonomy (GTDB): domain Bacteria; phylum Myxococcota_A; class Polyangia; order Polyangiales; family Polyangiaceae; genus PMG-095. The sequence goes on along the minus strand of JBMOMJ010000011.1, from coordinate 81,201 downwards.
GAGCCCGGCGCTACCGATCGCGCGATCAAGCGCGCCAAAGACATCTGCTACGACGCGCTGTTGAACGAGAAATCGATCTTGCTCGCGCTGACGCGCGCGAAGAAGGAATTCAAGAAGGTCGAAATCGATCTCACCAAGGTGCGTCCGAAGGTCGCCATCATCGGCGAGTTCTGGGCGATGACCACGGAAGGCGACGGCAATTACCAGCTGCAACGCTTCCTCGAGAAGGAAGGCGCCGAAGCTGATATTCAATTCGTGTCGGCTTGGATTCTGTACAACATCTGGGAAGCCAGCTTCGACACGAAATCGCGTGAGCTCTTGCGCGGCGAAGACGGCGGGCGCACCGGTCTCAAAGGCAGCGGTGAGTTCGGCGTGTTCCAGCGTGAGGTTGGGCTCTACCTCGCGGACAAGGCGCTCCGCGCTGCGTTCCAAACGTTCGCTTACGCGGGCGGCTTCTACGGCTACCACCTGCCCGACATGCACGAGGTCGCGAAGGTGGCAGCGCCCTACTACAACAACGACTTGCGTGGTGGCGAAGGCCACATGGAAGTCGGCAAGCTGATTTTGAACGTGGTGAAGAGTAAGGCCACCATGACGCTCAGCGTGAAGCCGTTTGGTTGCATGCCGAGCTCGAGCGTGAGCGACGGCGTGCAATCGCTGATCACCGAGAAGTTCCCTGGCTCGATTTACTGTGCCGTGGAGACCAGCGGCGACGGTGCCGTCAATTTCCAGAGTCGCGTGCAGATGTACCTCTTCAAGGCTCGCATCGCGGCCCAAGCCGAGCTCGAGAAGGCACTGGAAGACACCGGGCTCACGCTGGAAGCCGTGCGCGACTTCTTGAACAAGAACCCGCGCTTCAAGAACCCGCTGCACCGCCCGCCGCACCAGGTCACCACCACCACGGCCGATTTGGTCTACGAGATCGCCAACGTGATTGGGCGCAGCAAGCTCGAGCTCGCAATTCAAACGAGCAAGCGCGTGTCACAGCGCGTGGGCGCCGCGCTGCGCGCCGGTCTCGAGCGTGCGCCAGAGACGAGCCACGCGGTGTTCAGCTTCGCCAAGCGTGCTTCGAGCGAGCTTTTCGGCCTCGCCAAGGAGAAGGCACCGGGCGTCGCCGATCAGGCGCTGGGCGCGGCGCGTGATCGCCTCGGGCGCGTGCTGCCCTTTGCACGCCGCGAGAAAGCCGTGGATCTGGAGGCAGTGCCGGTCGCTGCCGAGTAGCAATCGGCGCCGGCGCGTTGGCTCGCAGCGGCTTCGAAGTGCCGTTGCGCCGCCTCGTGCTGTTGGAGGTTGCGTTGCGAACGGCCTCGCTGGTACTTCCGGCGGGGCCGCTCTCATTTTGTGCGCCGCGCGCGGGTTATTTCATCGTGGGATTCGTGGAGAGGCCAACCCAAGTAGCGCGAAACTCGAGCATGGTGTCGCTCACGCGCTTTTGGTCGTAGGCAAACGTGAGCACGTCGAGCTGGTACGACTTGAGCCCAGGGGGCTTTGGGATCAGTGACAAAAACGAGGTGCGCACTACCCCTTTGCCAGTAGAACCGCTGAACTTGCAATCAACGGCCGGGGCGCTGCTGGGAATGACCTCCCCGTCGGAACGAGTGATCTCCGTGTTGGTGGAGATTGCAACGTAGACGGCGTCCGCCGTGGTGAGCGGCTGCCACGAGATGAGAAGGTCGTTCTTCACGTCGATCGTCAAACCCTCTTCGGGCACGACCGGCTCGGTCACCACCAAAGGTGGAGGCGCCGTGAGTGAAAGCGCACCAACTGGGATATCGGCGGAACCGGCGATGGAAGCGCTCAGGGTCTCGCCTCCATCCCACAAGGGCGATTCGTCGAAGTCGCCAATCTTGTACTCACCTTCCGTGTCGCGCTCGAAGGCGAGCTCGCGCTTCGCGCCAGTCACGCTGATGGCACCGGCATCGAGCACCTCGATTCCCGGCAGCGTCGTGTATGCATCGTTGTTGCACTGCCACACGCGACAGGTGCCGTCGTCCTGGTACGCGTCACACAAGCCCGTACCAGCGCTGGTGTACTTGTAAAAGAAGGCGCGCGGTTCGAGCGGCTTCGCGCCTTCTGACGCGGAGTCGAGCGCGATGCTGCCGTATTTATTCGGCAGGCTCCCACTGCTCGAACCACAAGCAACGATGAACAACGAAAGCGCACACAAGCCAAGCTCGAATCGCATGCAACAACTCCGACCGAAGGCGATGGGCTCGGTCGCCGGGACCTTAGCAGATCCGTTTCATGTCGCAGCCAGGCGGCGTGTTTCGTTTCGTTAAGCCCCGGGCCTGGCGATATCTTTGCGGACGGATGCGAGCGCAGGCGCCGAGGCGGGCGTTGCGTGCCCCGTCGGCAGGGCGGCGTTCTGGGCGCGCGCGCGATGCGCGGAGTAGGCGTAGAACGCACCAGCCAACGCCGCTGTCGCGCCCACTGCGCTCACCAAACTCGTCGGCAAGCCGAGCAGCTTGAGGCCCGACGCCAGCAGAACCACCACCAGCGCGGGGCGAATGATGTGGTCTTGCGCGCGCGACGACAGCAGCGCGCCAATGAACACACCAGGAATGCTCCCGACCAGAATCGAGCCGGTCAGCGCGAGCTTGAAGTCACCGAACAACACGTGACCGAGCGCCGCGGAAGACACCAGCGGAATGGCCTGCACCAGATCCGTACCCACCAACTCCGACAAGCGGATGCGCGGATACAGCAAGAGCAACATGATGATCATGAGCGAGCCCGAGCCAACCGAGGTGACACCGACGACGAGCCCACCGACGATTCCGATCAGCAGCGTTGGCAGCGGACGCACCGCGAGCACTGATTCCGCCGCGACTTGGTCATGTTTGCGCTGAAGCAGAGGTCGCAGCAGCAACCCCGAGACGACGACCAGCAGCGCAACCCCGAGCGCATGCTTCACGAGACCCTGCAATGCAACCCCGTCGCCGAGCGAGCGCAACAGCAGCACGCCCAAAAAAGCGCTGGGGATTGAGCCGAGCATCAACCACAACACCAGGCGGCGATGCACGGTGCCGCGTTTCCAGTGAACCGCGCCGCCAACCGGCTTCATCACCATGGAGGCGACGATGTCGCTCGAGACGGCGGTAAGTGGGTCGATCCCGAACAGCAGCACCAGAACGGGGGTCATGAGCGCGCCGCCACCCATGCCGGTCAGCCCCACCACAGAGCCAACCAGAAGCCCAGCAACTGCAACGCTCATGTCCAACATCGGAACGAACATATGCAGGCGAATGGTCGATAAGTCTAGTAGACAATTAGACAATGTAAATTGCCTAATTGTTTCAAACAGTTAACTTCTGCGTGCTCGATTAGATTCCAAGGTCGACGGACGAGCGGGGAGCCTTCTCAGCAGGCGTTTCAGGGCTGCTGGGAGGCACTCGACGGGGAGAGTCATCAGAAACAGGGACGCGAGGCTGCCTCGCTGGCGGAAGCTGGGGCCGCGCAACAACTCGCGGTCGCTGAGGCTCCGACGCCCGCGGCGCCCCGGTGGAAGCAGGTTTCGGGTCTGGCGGGACTGGAACAACGAGGACTTCCGTCGTCTGGTTCGCGTTCGGTGGCTGCGGCGGCGCGACTTCAGCCGCTGGACGAGCCGCGTGGACGGCCGCGCTTTGTAGCGGGGTGGTCGGGCGCGAGCGCACGTAGCCAGCCCAACCGGACAAGAGCAGCACGAGGGCGCACACGAGAGCCGCCCAACTCAAGCGCTTGCTGCGTGCAGTACCCGCCCCGCGCGCGGTCGTGCGCAGCGGCGTGGCGATCAACGCACCTTCGTCGCGCGTGTGCCCGGAATCGCGTGTGCGGGGAGCTTCGCTGCGCGGCGACAGCAGCTGCGAGTAGCTCTGAGGAGCATCGCACAGACGAGCGAGCTCACTCGCGGCGAGCTTTGCAGAGTCGAAACGTTGCTCGCGTGCTCGCGCGCAGGCTCGCGTGAACCAGGCATCGAAGCCGGGCGGCACTGGCCCGCGCTGCGAAGGGACCGGCAGTGGCTGCACGCAGATGCGAAGCAGCACGTCAGCCAGTGCATCGCCGCGAAATGGTCTCTCCCCCAGCAGGCACTCGTATGCGATCACACCGAGCGACCAAATGTCGCTGCGGTGATCGAGGTGCTTGGCACCTTGCGCTTGCTCCGGGCTCGCGTAGTAGGGCGTGCCCACCAAGATCCCGGGGCTCGTGCTGTGTTCGCTCTTGCCGTCGGGGCGTTCGCTCTTGGCGATTCCGAAATCGAGCAGCTTGGCGAGCTCACCGTCGTCGTCGCGCACCAGGAAGACGTTGTCTGGCTTGAGATCGCGGTGCACGATGCCAGCCGCGTGCGCGCGCGAAAGCGCTCGGGCAATGTGCGTGACGATGCGCGCAGTTTCGACGAAGCTCAGGCGACCTTCGCGTGCCAAGCGCGTGGCGAGCGACTCCCCTTCCAGAAGCTCCATCACGATGTAGGGCGTGCCGGCGTCCACGCCGTGATCGAAGATTTGAACGACGTGAGGGCTACGCAGTTTGGCCGCCGCGTGTGCTTCGCGCATGAAGCGTGCTTGGCCCAGCGGATCACTCGCGACCCACGGCTCCAGCAGCTTGACGGCTACCGGCGAATTGAGGGTCAGGTGATCAGCGCGCCACACAGAACCCATTCCGCCTCGCCCAAGCAGATCGATCAGCCGATACTTTTCAGCGATCACTCGTGGCGTGCCCCCGCTTTCTACTGGGGCAGCGTGGCTCGCAACTGTGGAGTCCCCATTATCAGGCAGCTCGATGGGATCGTCTCTCTCACTCTCGCGTGTGGCATCGTGCCGCACTTCGCAAATTCGCCCCAACGCATCTGCTTGCGCATACGAACGAGTAGGGCTTTGCTTGGAGTGCATGTTCGCGTGTTTTCGCGGAGCTCTGGTGTTTGGAGTCGGCTTGCTGCTGCTGACATCCAAGTCGCGTGCCGAACTCGGCGACGACGCGGATCGGCAGGCAGCGCGTGCCCTAGGATACGCCGGTGTTGAAGCCTATCAAGCGGGGGATTATGCCAAGGCGAACGACAAACTGGCGCGTGCGTTCGAGCTGCTACGAGCGCCCTCGCTGGGCCTGTGGTCCGCGCGCGCGCTGGTGCGAACCGGAGATTTGATGGCGGCGCTGGCTCGTTACCGCGAGGTCGTCACGCTGCCCATCGGGACCGGCAACGCCGACATTCAAAACCAAGCCCGCATCGATGCACAACGTGAATTGTCCGAGCTCTCGCTGCGCGTGCCGCGGATTCGCTTGTCGACGGATGCAGCGCGCCCCGAGCACGTCGATGTCTGGTTGGACGAGTCGAAGCTTTCGCCCGGCTTTCTGTCTCGCAGCATCGAGCTGAACCCGGGCGAGCATCGGATTCGAGCGCGTTCGGAGGGGCGCCAAATCGAGATCTATTTCAGCGTGGCCGAGCGCCAGAATCGAGCGGTGACGCTGCGTTTCGGAACAGCGACGTCAGCGCGACGCTCGCTGCACTCGGTAGACACAGTCAATGCGGTCGACGCTAGCACCAGCGCCGATGACGAATCAGTGAAGACACGGCGCATCTTGGGTTGGGTCGCGGTGGGCACTGGCGGCGCGGGGCTCTTGGTTGGCGCAGTCACCGGCGCACTGGCAATGGACAAGAAGAGCGAGCTCGATGACAGCCCGGCTTGCGACAATCGCGGCTGCTTACCGAGCGAGCGCGAGCGCGTCGAGAGCTACGACACGCTGCGCTGGGCTTCGAGCGCGGGCTTCATCACGGGCGCGGCGCTGGGCGCGGTGGGTGTCACCTTATTGCTCCTCCCCACACGAAGCGAGAATGAGAAGGCAAAGGCTCGCCCCGTCAGCTTGAGCCTTTTGCCAGCAGGCGCAGCCGTGCGAGGCTCGTTTTGAAGCGCCTGCGTTGGTTGTGCTCGGCGCTCGCGCTGAGCGGTTGTTTGTTGCCGAGCTTCGACATCATCGAGCCCAGCGCAAGCGGCGGAACGGCGGGCAGCAGCGGCTATTTCGCAGGAGCTAGCAGCGGCGGCTCGCAATCCGCGCATGCGGGAGCGGGAGGAGTATCCGTGCTTCCGGATGGCGGCCGCAACGATGGGGGCGCGGACGAAAACGGCGGAGTGTTCTCAATCCTCGGTGGAAGATCGGGCGACGGCGGCACGCTCGGCGATGGTGCCACCATGAACAGCTCAGGCTCGTTCAGTGCGCAAGCGGGAAAGGCAGCGATGGCTGGTTCGCTCGGTGCCGGCGGCAAAGGTCAAGCGGGCGCACGTGGATCGGGCGGCACGTTGTCGGGCAACGGAGGAACGGCTGCACGCGGAGGCAACACGGCCCAAGCCGGAAATCACAGCGGCAAAGGCGGAAATGTCACGGCGGGCGGCAGAGCGCCAATGAACGGCGGTGCGCCAGCAGCCGGTGGGACCATTGTTAACGACGGTGGCGCCCCGAGTGCTGGAGCCATGAACGGCGGTGCGCCAGCAGCCGGCGGCAGCGCGCCCATGAACGGCGGCGCGCCCGGCATGGGCGGAGTTTCGAGCGCCGTGGGTGGCACGCCGGCCGCGGGAGCACCCAACGGTGGCAGCCCGGCAAGTGGCGGTGCCGATAACTCCGGCTGCCCCACTACGCCGCCCACGAGCGGCCAAGCGTGCGGCCTTCTGAATTTGCAGTGCACGTTCGGCCCCGTGAGCTGTACGTGCTTGCTGAGCCTATGGACCTGCCTGTAACGCGCCTGATGCCGTCATCTCTCTTTGCGGCGGTAATGCAGCGCAACCTGGCCGGACTTCAGGCGGTGCGTGGAGACGAGCTCCAGGCGCCGTGATGGCTCCAGGCCCTGAAACAAGGTTGGCCCGTGGCCGGCGAGGACGGGGTGGACGACGAGACGATACTCATCGATCAGCCCCAGCCGCTCGAGCGCCGCCGAGAGCATGGGACTGCCCACCAGCACGCCTTGCGGGGTCTTCTCCTTCAGCTGCGTCACGGCCTCACGTAAATCCCCCTCGAGACGGAAGGTGTTGTTCCACGGGAAGTCGCGGCGCGACGCCGAGACCACGTACTTCGGTTTGGCCTCCAGCTTGCGCGCCCACTCTCGCATTGCGGGTGGCGCGTTCTCGTCGCGTGCCACCGCCGGCCAGGCGCTCTCCATGAGCTCGTACGTGACGCGCCCCCACAGCATCGCCCCGGCTGCGTCCATCAGCTGCGTAAAGTAGTCGTGCAGCTCGTCGTCAGCGATCCCCTCGCGATGGTCGTAGCACCCGTCCAGCGTCACGTTGAGTCCGAAGGTCAGGAGGCCCATGGGCGCTGATGTATACCAAAGCGCAGCAGGCGGCGGGAGACTTCCCGTCGCTTGCGCTCACCGAGATCCGCCGTGTGGGTCGGGCTCGCTACTAGGCGGGAGGCGGCGCGAGGCTCGGGCGCGCGGGGACGTGTGTGTCGGTCTCACCAGCGCGATCGAGCGCGAACTTGAACATGATGGGGCCGACCATCTCGTTGATGGCCACGCAGGCAATGGCGAGCGAGCGGAAGCCCTCACCAAATTCTGGGAAGGTGCGCGCCACGACGACGCTCAAGCCCAACGTAAGTCCGGCTTGGGAAATCAGCGATGACCAACCCCAGCGTCTGATCGGCGGAGGATCACGCACCAAACGACTTGCGAGGCGCGCGGTCGTAAAGGTTACCAGCCCGCGCACCGTGCAGAGCGTGAGCGCGACGGGCCACAGCGTTTTCAGCAATGGCACGTCGAGGTGAGCTCCGGCGTTCGCGAAGAAAACGACGAACACGATGCTGCCAACCTTTTCGACGGCCTCGAGCAGCTGGTCGCCTTGGTCTGACAGATTTTGAACGACGAAGCCCGCGGTCAAAAACGAGAGCAAGGGATCGATCTTCACGTAGCGCATGAAGTCGCTCATCTCGAAACCGAGCGCGACCAGCACCAAGATCAGATTCTTGCCGACCAGCTTGAGGTACACGGCCAGGACCAGGCCGAGTGTGGTACCGAGCGCCACGCTGCCGAGCAGTTCGTGACCGAGCACGTTGAAGTCATCGAGTGAAATGGTGCCACCCGGCGTGACGAGCGGGCGCGCCAGCATGAGCATCAGCGCCATCAGCACCACCACCACGACGTCGCTCGCCATGATGAAGGCGAGCGAAAATGTAGCAATGGGTCCCTTGGCGCGCGTCTGCGCGAGAATACCGAGCAACGCCGACGGGCTGCGGCTCACGGCCAAGGTACCCCATAACAGGGACACGCCGAGCAGCGGGAAAAAAGCCATTTCGCTGACGAATGGCAGGTAGCGCGACAGCACCATGAAGGTGGTGGCCATCGCGACCAATCCGATGCCGCATTGCAGCAGCAGCGCCCAGCTTACGCTGCGCGCGACTTCACGCAGCGCGTCCATGCGCATCTCGGCACCGCCCGCGATGGCGATCAGCGCGAGCGCGAGCGTGTTTACGGGCACCAGCTGATCGACAGTATGATGATCGACGAGCCGCAGCACGTGCGGTCCCCCCAAAATCCCAGCCAGAATGTAGCCGGACAAGTGGGGTAAGCCGATCGTTTCGAGCAGCTCGCTCATCAACGTTCCGGCCAGCAGCAAGAAGCCGACCGCAGCGACCGTGTCGAGGCGAGATTCGAACTCGGGTGCCGTGCGCGTGGTTGCATAGAGCAACGCGAAGACGACGAACAGCGCGGTGGCTTGCACCAAGCGAGTCACGACGCCTTTTGCGCGAGCTGAGCCGTGACCGCTCACTTGACCTCCGGCGAGTTCGTGCGGCTCGGATTGACGCTGGGTGGCGGCGGCGTCTGCTGCATGCCGGGAATGATGTCGCCGGTGCGCACCAACGTGCGACGCAACGACAGCGGTCCGAGCAGCTCGCCGACTAGCAACGATGCAACAGCGAATCCGAGCACGCTGGCTCCGAGCTCCGGTGGCAACCGCGACTCGAGCGCCACCGCCGACGCCAAGCTGAAAGCGCCGGTGGAAAGCATGCCGAGGCCCAGCAGAGGTCCCGCCGGACGCGCGCGCGGCGCGAACCAACCGACTAAGGTGCCTCGCACGAGCTCCAACAAGATGCGCGCCGAAAGACCGGCAGCAATCAGGATCATCAAATACGGCGCGCCTTGGGGGTTCACCGAGGCTCCTGCTAGCAGCGCCACGGGCAACATCACCGGTTTCTCGGTGGGCGCCACCATCGTCTTCACATCCGCTCGATGCGGTGAGACCAGCGCAACCGTGAGCCCCATGAAGAACGTAGTCGATAGCGCACTCAAGCCGAGACGCGCCGCGACGCCCATCGCGAGCAGCGACGTGCCGAGCAAAATTCCCCAGCTCTCGTCACGCCTAAATTCACGCCCGAGCAGCAAGGTTGCAACCAGGCCGAGCACCACACCCACGATCCCGGTTGCCGCGATTCGTGCAGGCAGCGCGAGCAGAGAGGAGCCACCGCCCGGCGCCAACGCGAACACCACCGTCAATCCAAGCGCAGGTGCCAGCACACTTGCACGGGCGTAGTCGGCAATCGCGTCTGCGGTTTGGCCCTTGGCGCCATGTCGTTCCACCACCCAGCGCACAGCGTGCCGCGTCGTCGCGGACGAGACACAGCCGGCTGAGCCCGCCAACAACCAACGCTCGAATATTCGCAATGGTGTCAGAACACCCAAGCACGCAAACACGGCGAGCGTCACCCCAGCGCCCACGAACAATGCCATCAACACGCCGGCGAACGCGCGACCAAAGCGCACACGCCGCTCACCCACCTGCAAGTAGCCGATACCCGCAACCAACGCGAGCCAGGAGCTACCCACCAACAAGATCGGTGTGAACGCTTCGATCAGAGCGCTGGGCACGATGCCAAGCGCGCGGGGACCGATCACCAAACCGAGCAGCAGGTACTCGGCACCCGACGGCAACCCGAAGCCGCGGATGGTGCGATCGCCTACCAAGATGCCGCCGAAGTAGGCGAGCACCAGTAAGCCGAGCAGCAGCTCGCTCGCGCTCACGAATGCCTCGCGCGGGCAGAAGCGCGCCCGAGCGAGACCCCGGCTCGCGACAACCCCTCGAGCACGCTAGCGAGCAGCAGCGAACGCGCCTCCAACGAGTCACACGCCGCGCTCACGCGATACACGACGCCGTCCTGATCGGCGCCCACGAGTTCGACGCTGACATCACGCCCGGCGCGGCCGGCAGCTTGATCGAGGAGCGGCACCACCTGTGAAGGCGAGGTCTCCGCCGCAACCGAGATCTCGACAGAGAGGCGAGGCCTTGCGCCGAGGCCACGCAGAGAGCGCGACAACAGCAACAGATGAGGCACCCGCAGCTCGGCGCGATCGGAGGTTTCCAGGCGCAGCTCGAGCAAGTTGATTGCAGCGATGCGACCGATACGCCCTTCGAACTCGAGGTGCTCGCCGACGCGCAAACGCCGACCGAAAAGCACCACCGAGCCCACCAAGCCACTCGCGAGCAACGGCACCGACGCCAAGCCGAGCGCAATCAGCGCGATGCCGCCCGCGCGACCGAGCGCGCCGTCGCCATCACCGGTGACGACCGGAGCCGCGAAGATCAACGCCAGGATAACGATCGCGATGCGCAGCACCACGCTCGCCGGCGCAGCCAGATCGGCGGGCAGCCAGTGAAGTGATGTCTCACGCCGCGACACGCCGGCGAAGAACAGCCCCATGAAGCGCACCAGCACGAACACCAGCAGCGCAGCGATGGACGCCACCACCAACAGGGGTAACGCGGTTGCCAGCCGCCCCATCAGCTGTGAGAAGGGGCTCACCAAGAAATCGGTGAGCTGCGTGGTGTAGCCTCGCGTGGACTCGAAGCGCGACAGCACCGCCACGAGCCAGGCGACGAAAATGCCGATTTGGCCGAGCCACTGCGCGAGCCCGAGCGCGACCAGCGCCGTGCTCTTCAGCACCGCCGGCGTCATGATCTCGATGCCCTTCACGCGAATCGCCAGCACACGATCGCCGTTTTCGTCCAGCCAATCGCGCGCGCGGTGAGCCACTTCGCCCAGCTTGCGTGCCACGTAGAACGCGATCAGCGCGAAGAATACGACCAGCGAAAGCGAGTAAACGTTGTTCTGAACGCGACTCCGACGTCGCTCGCTCTCCAGTGCTTGCTGCGATTCTGCGGCGACGTTGGCCGCGAGCACGTCGAGCGGAATGTCTCCGGCGGCGCGCGCATCCGCTTCGAAGAGCTGAACGATCAACGTCTGCCCGGCGTACACCAGCGCAACGTCGCCCTGCCGCACCACGCGCATGTCCGCGTGCGGCTCCTCCGCAGCGAGCGCGAGCGCTTTGGCAGCAAGCCGCGCGCGTTCGCTCACAGCTTTGCCGCCGCCGGGCACTCGAATCGAGAACACGGTGGCTTCGCCGAGGCGCACCGGCGTGCCCTTCGCAATCGGTGTCGGAGCCGACGCGCTGGGCGCAGACACCACGTGCGTTGCAGGCGGCGGAGCGGGAGCTTGCACGCTGACGGCCGGTGGGGCCGGTGGGGCCGCACTCGGCACGAGGACGGGTGGCGCTGGTTCTGGCGCAACCACAGCGGGCGGTTCCACACTTGCAGCGGGAGACGGGGGCGGCGGTGGGCCCCAGGCGCTCGCTGGTGCAACTGGCACGACGGCTTCAGCCGCGGGCACGGGAGCGGCACTCGCGCTCGCAGCGGGTTCGGCCGGATCCTTCGCCGCGTACGCGGTCGCCTCGACGCCGAGCGAAAATAGGACGGTGAACGCGACGGCCGCCCGAAGCACGAGCGTCACTTTCCCCGAGCTCTAGGCGTTTGCGCAAGAGCGGCGTGGGACGCCGGCGCGAAAATGCTGTTCTTCGAGCCTACATCAGCCTACGCGAACGTCGGTCTCGCGGCCGCTCGCGCCGTGGCCGAGCTCACAGCGCGCGGAGATCGCGCGCGTTGAGACCCATCAAGTGAATCAAGGTGTCGAGCCGCTCGTGATGATTGAGGCTCATGGCCGCCACCTCTTGAAGTTTCGGCTTCGCACGAAACGCGATACCGAGACCGGCGGCTTGCAGCATCAAGATGTCGTTTGCACCGTCGCCAATCGCCACCGTCTGCTCCAGGCGACAGTTGTAGACCTGCGCCATGTCTTTCAAGACCTGAGCCTTGCGCTCGCCGTCCACGATCGTGCCGCGCACACGGCCGGTTAGCTTGCCCGCCTGAATCTCGAGCTCGTTCGCGAAGGCGAAATCGAGCGCGTAGCGGCGCTTCAGCTCGTCGACGAACACCGTAAAACCGCCGCTCACCAGACCGATGCGGAAACCCAAGCTGCGCAACGCTTGCACGAAGCGGTCGGCCCCTGGAGTGAGCTCGATCTTGTCGAGCAAGGTCATCGCCTTCTCCAGCGGGAGGCCTTCGAGTAGCTTTACTCGTTCAGCCAGCGCTTGCTTGAAGTCGAGCTCGCCGCGCATGGCGCGCGCCGTAATCTCCGAAACCTTTTCTTTACAGCCCGCGAGCTCCGCTAGCTCGTCGATGAACTCGCCCTTCACGAAGGTCGAATCGACGTCCATACACACGAGGCGCTTGGTGCGCCGGAACATGTCGTCCTTCTGAACCGCGAGATCGACGCCCAGCTCGCCACCCATGCGCAAGAACGCCCCGCGCAGAGCAGGCAAATCCAAATCAGCGACGTCGCGGCCCGGCGCCAAATCCGCAATCAATTCAAGCCCGGTGAGCTCGCGTTCGCTCAACGAGCGGATCTCGCGGATGTTCATGGAGCGCTCGGCCATGTAACCGGTGATGCGTGCCGCCGCGTTGCCGTCCGCCAAGGGACCCAACACCGTCACGCACAGCGCCGGCACTTCGGCAGTGCGCACTTCGGCGTTTGCCGGCGCGAACGGAGTCACGTCGAAACGCAATCCCATCTCGCTGGCCTCGAACAAGATGCGCCGCAGCGCCCGCGAATTTTGGGGGATGTTCACGATCGCCGACAGCATCAAATACCCGTGCAGCACCGACTGCCCAATGTCGACGAGCTCCGCGTTCTCCTCCGCGATGATCTTCATCAAGCGGGCGGTCACGCCGGGTCGATCGGCGCCAGCGATGTGCAAAACGATGAGGTCGGCGTGCGCGGACGTATTCATGGGCAACGGGCTCTCCTACGGGCGACGAATTGCCGAGAACATTCGTCGAAAATTCGAGGAAAGCAAGCCGACGCCCCCGCTTCTCCCCCGCAGGCCGAAAAACGTCCGGCGCGGGCCGAAAAGCGCCTGCCGAAGGCCGGACGCGCCGCGAAATTAGCTGCGCAGCTTGCGCGCCAGCAATAACCCGTCCCCTATCGGAACGAGCGAAGCGCTCACACGCGGGTCCCGCGCAACGCGCGCGTTGAGCTCGCGGATCACCCGAGTGCTCGCGTCCTTCACGTCGGGATTTGCCACTTTGCCATCCCACAATGCGTTGTCGATTGCGATCAAACCGTTCTCACGCACGAGCTCGACGCAACGCTCGTAGTAGGCGTCGTAGTTTTCCTTGTCCGCATCGATGAACGCAAAGTCGAAGCGCTCGTTTGCGCGCGCCAGCTCAGCGAGCGTAGCCAGCGCCGGACCCAATCTCAAATCGAACTTGTGCGCTAGCCCCGCTTCCGCCAAGTAGCGTTTTGCAACGCCCGTCCACTCGCGATTCACGTCGCACGCGACGATGCGACCATCGTCCGGCAGCGCCAACGCCACGCACAGCGAGCTGTAACCAGTGAATACTCCAATCTCGAGATAACGTCGCGCCCCAATCACCCCCACCAACCAACGCATGAAGCTGCCCTGCTCCGGACAAATTTGCATGCCGGCGTTGGGCAAGCGCGCCGTCTCTTCGCGCAGGCGCTGTAACACATCGGGCTCACCCGAAAGCTCTCGCAAGTAGTCGCGAACCTCAGGTGTGACTCCTAGCGACTGCGTGGACACGAGCAGACACTACCACGATCGGACCGGCCAATGAGCAGCATCGGATTTCGCCCGCGCCGCAGCGCCGCTTGGCAACGTTGCCACGGAAGCCTTGCGCGGCTTGCGAACTACGACTTGTTGCCGATGCCCTTGCGCGTCTTTTCGAGGAGGATTCGGGCTTGCTCCAGCGAGATACCGAGTTTTTCGAAACCAGCGTATTCGACGGGCTTGCCGAGGGCGGTTGCTTCCAGGGCAGCAACGATGACGTCGGCGATCATGACGAGGCGGACGCTCGAGTTTTCGGCGGCGGCAGCGTCGTGGTGGGCAGCGCAGGCGTCCACGATCTCGGCAGGGAGTTTCCAGGCCATGGCGACTTCGGCGCCAGCGACGCAGTGATACTTTTGTACCAGGCGTTTGACGAGAGCTGGATCGGGAACGGGCAGAGTGATGGCATCGAGGATGCGGTAGACGCGGGCCTCACCGATGTTGTGGAGCAGGCCACACATGTAGTCGTATTCGCCGCGATGCTGGAGCTCTTCGGCGGTGACGCGCGCGGCGATGGCAGCCATGACGCTACGCTTGAAGGAGCGCGATACGGCTGTTTGGTATTTCTTCAAGCCGTTGGTGGATGCAGCGTAGACGACCTGAAAGAGGAGGTCGCGCGTGTTGGCTAAGCCGAGGCGAACGATGGCAGACTGCGTGGATGCCGTGACGAGGCCGCGCCAGTAGGCGACGCTGTTTGCCACGGACATGAAGCGCGCCGCGATGGGCGGATCGGTATCGACGAGGCGCGCCAGTTGGTCGATGCGGGCGTCGGGATCGTTGGCTAGGCGCAGCGCGGACTCGGCGACTTGAGGCAGCAGCGGCAGCGCTGCGCGCCCCGTCTTGAGTTGGCGCACGAGTTCACGCTCGAGGGCGTGCTCGGCATCGGCAGGCAGCGATTCGTTCGGCATCGCGCCGAGCGGAGGCACCGATGGGGGCAGGGAGCCGGTTGGCGGCACCGACGGAAACGGAATGAGCGAGTCGTTCTCGCGAATTCGCGGTTCGCTCTGCATGCGGCTGCCTGTCGGGAGCAGACTCGCACCGAGCGGCGCCACATCCGACGACGGGTTGCTGGAATCGCCGCCGGAGGAATGTCCGCTCGACGCGGCCACTACGACCTCGCTCCGCCGCCCAGCAGCGGCAAAGGCTCCGCAGGGGGGCGCTGGGTCACGTCGGCTGCGCCCATGGGCGGTTCCGGGCCGACGGGAGTAGCGACAATTACGCGGTTGCGTCCCTGACGCTTGGCTTCGTAGAGAGCGACGTCGGCGCGGCGCAACAGATCGACCGGCGCTTCTTCCGCGCGATGCGGATCGTAGACACCGGCGCCGACGCTGATGGTGACGCTGGTCGGGCCGCGATTCACCGGCGGCATTTCTTCGACGTTGAGGCGCAGGCGTTCGGCGACCAAGCGCGCGGATTCAGGACCGGCTCCGGCGATGAGCGCCACGAACTCTTCGCCACCGTAGCGCGCCACCACGTCGCCCGGGCGCAAACCGGACTTCAGCACATGACCCACAGCGATCAGCACGCGATCGCCGACTTCGTGACCAAAGCGATCGTTGATGGACTTGAAGTGATCGAGGTCCATGAACAGCACGCCGAAACGTTCGCGGGCCGCGCAACGCTCCGCCACGCCGCTCTCCAGCGCGCGCCGGTTGAGCAAACCGGTGAGCGCATCGATCTGAACGTCGCGCCGCAAGGTGTCGCGCTCGTTGCGGACGCGCTGCAAGGTGTCGAACAGTCGCTTGTTGCGGAGCTGCACGTGCACTCGCGCACGTAGCTCGTGCAGCCGATCGAGGTCGTTGACGAAGTCGTCGGCGCCCGCCAATAGCCCTGCGGCCACGGCGCGCTCGTCGGCGTTATGCCCGAGCAAAATCGTAGGGATGTGGCGCGTGGGATCGCTAGCGCGCACGTCGCCGCACAACTCGAGCCCACTCACGTTCGGTAGATCGACCGCGAGCAACAACAAGTCCGGTTGAAACTCGACCGACAGCCTGAGCAGATCGTCGCCGTCCTCGAGCATGACGCACTCGTAGCCTTCGTGCGCCAACATCGCGCGCAAGCGCTCACGCCGCTCGTTGGAGGGTTCAACGACTATCACACGACCAGGCCGCTCGATGATTGGCGGAGCTGTCGAGAGAATCGGGCGGGGAGGTGCCCTAAAATTCATCGAGGCCTGACATTCTGGTGCTGCTGTGCCCGAACGGACAGAGTCCTGTCATCGTAAGACCCACGTCCGGGGCGCTGCGCGTCGTCACTGAGGAGAGCGTAACAGACCTGAAGCTCTACCGAGGCGTGCCGTTCGAAAGTGTCGGGCATGTTCTGGAAGAAGTCATCCGGCGAGCACAAGGTGGTCCAAGCGTCTTCACCGGCCACCTCGAGCTCGAGTGAGGAGATGGCGCTCGATACGCTAGCCAGTCTGATGCGAAGTTTCGGCAACGGCGCATTCGACGTCGATGAAGTGCCAGCGGACCAGACGCGCTCGGAGTGCGAGTCGTGGGCACAACGCATTACCGTGGGTGAAGGCCGCCGCGAGGGCGAAGAAAGCAGCGAATTCAAGCGCGATTGGGGTGGGCTGCGACGCTACTTTTCTGCACATCGCGGACGCGAGCAGGACTACGTGGGCCGGAGCTTCACCAGCTTGCGCGAAGCCGTGCAAACATTCGCGCGCTGCCTAGCAACTGCTGTGGGTGAAGACCGCACCTCGGACGATGCTGTCTCGCAACAGCTCGGCAAGTTGGTCGAAGCGTTCCGCGGCAACGATCCCAACGTCATCCGCAAAGAAGCCGAGAACGTCGCCAGCCTGGTGCAAACAGCGATGAGCCAGCGCAAGCAGCGCCAAGCCGAACAGGTGGCGTTGCTCAGCGACAAGATCCAGAAGCTGCGCGACGAGCTGCAGCAAGCGCGCGAACAAGCCGCCATCGATCCCCTCACCCAACTTCACAACCGCGCGTCGCTGGACGGGCACCTCGAGCGCGTCGCAGATCTCGCGTTTTTGCTGAACTCGAGCCCGTGCTTGTTGATGATCGATGTCGATCACTTCAAGAGCATCAATGATCAATACGGGCACCCGATGGGCGACGAGGTGCTCCGGCGCGTCGCCGATACGTTGGTGCGCCAGTTCCTGCGTCGCGAGGACTTCGTGGCGCGCTATGGCGGTGAGGAGTTCGTGGTGGTGATCCCCGACTCCACATTGCAGAACGCCAAGAAGCGCGCGGAGCGCGTTCGCGAAGCGGTCGAGGAGCTAGCCATCGACTCCGCCAAGGGTGCGCTCAAAGTAACGATCTCGATCGGAATCTCGAGCTTGGCCGAAGGCGACAGCGGCAAGACTTGGCTCAGTCGAGCCGACGCGGCGCTCTACGAGGCCAAGGCGCGTGGTCGCAACACGGTGCACCTGGCGAACTTCCCACGCCACTCGTTCGCGTCGCTCAGGCCCGCTTCGGAAAAACCCTAAGGCTCAGGCAAAACCTCGGGAAACCCTGAGCTCAGAGCCCGCGCGCGACGGTTACTTTTCGGGAACGAACTCGGCGGGTGCAGCGGAGCCTTCACCGAAAAAGTACTTCTCGCATTCGGTCATCCAAATGCGCTGGCCGTTCTCACTCGTCAGGTCCATGCGGTACTCGTTGATCAGCATCTTCGAGTGCTCCAGCCAGCGCCGCCACGCTTCCTTGGAAACGTTGTCGTAGATGCGCTGCCCGAGCTCACCCTTGAAAGGCGCCCGATCGAGACCCTCGGCTTCGCGACCGAGGTGCACGCACTGAACCATGTGGGCCATCGGGGCCGAATCTGACGTCGCGTTCGAGCGCCGTCAACCCGTCACATCGTCGACGGGTTCTTCTTGTCACCCTTCGAATCCGTCTTCGGACCGTCGCACTGCGCCTCCGCTACCGACGGGTTCTTCTTGTCGCCCTTCGAGTCCGTCTTCGGCCCGTCGCACTGTGCCTCAGCGACCGACGGGTTCTTCTTCTCGTCCTTCTTGTCACCCTTGGGATGATCACAGCTCGGCGTCGTCGAGCCTGCGTCACGGGGAGCCGCCGCTGCCGGCAGCGCCAGCGCAAGCGTGAAGAGACCTGCGTTCAACAACGAGATGATTCGGCTCATGGCCCGGCATATGTGAAGCCAGAACGCGGGCGCGTCAACGTGCGCTGGGCGCAGCAGGCGCGTCGTCGATGTACGGCTGCTCGACGACCAGAGACCAGCGCGCCCCATCTCTCCAAAATTCCCCGGAGATTTGAGGGGCGCGGCGATTTCGGGCAGCCAACACGCGCTGCACTACTTCAGGGACCGAACTCACGTCGGCCCCGAGAACGCGGGTCAACACATCGCCGTCTCGCATGCCGATGCCGAGCCCCGATACGCCGATCAACCTGAGCCCTGCGGGTCGCTCACCGAGCGCGGGCACGAACACTGCGCGTGGCATCGCTGCGCCACCGTTGGCTAGCCGTAACACGCTGCTGGCGGACACGAAAACGCCGTGAGCTTGCTTCGCTTTGGTGGCCTTCCCGCGGCGCGTTTTCGGCGCGGGTTCGCTGCGCGGAGGCGACGCCGCCAAGCTTTTTTCTGCTTCCGCGAAACTGGCTAACGAGCGCTGCAGCGCGACGTCGTCCTCGGCCCGGGCGGGAGCTGACACGAGCTTGGGCGCTAAATCGGCTGCGATCCCACCCCAGCTTTTGCCCCAGCTATCCGCGAGCTGCCCGAGCTCTCGGCGCACGACGAGAACCGGCAGCGCCAAGCACAGGAGCCAGGCGGGGACGCGAGGAAACACGCCGAGCAGGATAGCACGCGCCTTCGAGCATCAAGCCGTGCCCAAGCGGCTCACGCGGCGCTACTGCCGGAGACGCCAGTTGCCCTGAAACGTCTTTCCGATGTCGTCACAGGTCGGATCGGTCACCACCAGCTCCGGTCGCGCGGCGCTGCAGTAGACGATCGTATTCTGTCTAAAAGTTCGACCAAAGTGAATGGCTTCTTCGCGCCCGACACCGTGCACTACCCAAGCGGGCTCACGCCAAACGCCGTCGGGCTCGTCGTCGTAGCCGACGCAATGCTCCACGCGGTAGCAACCGTAAATCAAGAGGTCGCGCATGACTTGGTGGCGCGCGTCGTTCACCCGCCGCGGCAACAGCATGCTGCGCGGATTGTACGCCGTGAGGATGGCGAAGTCTTTACGCAAGATTTCCGGCAAACTGCCGATGTCGCGCACCGCCTCGCCGTCCATCGAGACACGCACGACGCCGTTCTCGGACGGGAGCTCGTAAACCGTAGCGAAGTAGGAGCGAAGTAGGTTCGAATCCACGCTGCGGCGCGCTTATAGCACGCCTGTGACATGCGTACCGGCGCCGCACGACTGCGCCAAATTTCGAAGGAAATCGGAGATCTCGGGGCGTTCAGGTGCGAAAGCGGTAGCCCACGCCGCGCACCGTGAGGAGGTGCACCGGGTCGGCCGGGTCCGCCTCGAGCTTGTTCCGCAGCTGCAGCATGAAATTGTCGATGGTCCGGAGCGTGCCGTGGTGCCCCTCACCCCAAACCCGCGAAAGAATTTCTTCGCGGCTGAGAGGCAGATTGGCAGCTTCCACCAAACACCACAGCACATCGAACTCCGTCGCGGTCAAATCGACCAGCTTGCCGGCGCGCCAGACTTCGCGCGCATCGGCCTTGATCTCGAGCTCACCCGCGCGCACGACGCGGCTCACTGTTTGGCGCAAGAGGCCATCGCGGCGCAGCACGGCTTTGACGCGCGCGAGCAGCTCCGCCAACCCAAACGGCTTCGTGATGTAATCCTCGGCGCCGAGCTCGAGACCCATCACCTTATCCATCTCGGCGCCGCGCGCGCTCAACATCACGACCGGCACCGTCTTGTTGCGCTCGCGCAGGGCACGCAGCACTTCGTAGCCATTCATCTTGGGCATCATCACGTCCAAGATGATCAGATCGAAGCCGTCCTCCGTCGCGCGGGCGAGGCCCGATTCGCCATCGACCGCCACCACGGTGTCGTAGCCTTCGGCGCGCAGATTCATCTCGAGGCCGAGCGTGATGCTCTCGTCGTCTTCCACAATCAGAATGCGTTTTTGCGCGGAGCCGTTCATGTTTCTGTGCCTTCCTCAGCGCGAAACTGCCGGTAACACCAAAGTGAAAGCGCTGCCCTTGCCCTGCGTGCTCTCGAGCTCGACGCGGCCGCGATGCGCGCGCATTACGTGCTTCACGATGGCGAGCCCTAGGCCCGATCCTTCGCGCTCGCGCGAGAGCCGGTCATCGACGCGATAGAACTTCTGAAAAATGCGCTTGTGCTCGATGGGCGCGATGCCCTGCCCGTTGTCGCGCACCGTCACCCGCACGTCGCCGGCGCGCTGCTCCACGAAGACGTCGATGCGCGCAGGATCGCCTCCGTATTTGTAAGCATTGGTGAGCAAGTTGAAGAGGGCGTCCGAAACCGCCCCGCGGTCTGCGTGCACCGTGATCGAGTCGGCGGGGAGCTCGACGTGCAAATCGACGCTGCGACGCTCGCGCACGGGTTCGAAGGCAGCCACCGCCGTCTCCACGATGGAGCGCAGATCGGTGTCGCGCATCACGAACTCCATGTGACCGCTTTCCATGCGGCCCCAGTCGAGCAAGCGCCCGATCAGCTCTTGTAAACGGGTGCTCTCGCGCTCTAGCGCCGCAATGCATTTGTCTTCGGCCTCGCGATCGCCGCGCCGCAACGCCAGCGTCTCTGCGAACAGGCGAATCGACGTGAGCGGCGTGCGCAGCTCGTGCGAAACCTTGGAGACGAAGTCGCTCTGCAAGCGCGACAAGTTGGCTTCGCGCCGCACGAACACCCACACCAACACGACTCCAGTGGCGGCCGCTCCGCTCAGCGCCATCACCAGAATTCCCATTAGCAGGTTGAGCTTGGCTTCACCGATGAACAGCAGGATCACGCCGGACGCCAGCAGCAAGAACGTCGGCACAATCACCAACGCCACCAGCAGAATCACGATGCGGCGATACCCAAGCGCGGCCAAATCGCGAGAAGCCATGCGAACGGCTCCATTATAGCCGCCGGCTCAGCCCTACAAGGCCGGCCGGCTACACGTCGAGATCGACGCAGAGGGCGCGCAGCAGCTCCGCCACGCTGGTTGCCTGCGCCGGACAGCCGCGCGGGCGGTGTGGCGCGTCGCCGTCAGCGAGCTGTGCGACCTGCCCCAGCACCACGCCGTCGTCCACGGCTTGCTCGATGAGACCTCGCAAATCGTAGTGCACGTCCATGTCGTCGGGAGCCAGCCGCAGCACGGCGCGCACGTAAAAGCCGAGCAGGTGGGTCCACGCGGTACCGCGGTGGTAAGCAACTTCACGCTCCTCGGGTTTACCTGCAAATTGACCGATGTAGCGCGGATCGCTGGGCGACAAGCTGCGAATGCCGCGCGGCGTCAGCAACTCCGAACGCACACGCTCGATGATTGCTTCGGCTTGCCAGTGCTGAAACAGCTCCGGCGCGATCGCCAGGGCAATCAGCGCGTTGGGGCGAACCGTTGCGTCAGCCCAAGCCTCGGCGCTGTCGCGCGCCTCGCTGATGCAATCGTAAGGATAGTCCGTTTCGTCGCACCAAAAGCGCGCTCGGAAGGCGTCGCGCGCCGCATCGGCGTGTGCTTCCGCCAGCGCCGCGAGGCGCTCGTGGCCGTAGCGACGCGCGAGGCGCGCCATCGTCGTTGCGGCTTGCACCCAGAGCGCTTGCTGTTCCACGGCGAGCCCAGCGCGCGGTGTCACCAGCGCCGCGCCGATGTGCGCGTCCATCCAAGTGAGCGCGACGCCTTCGCGACCGTTGACCAACAAGCCGTCGGCCGAAAGCCAAACGAAGCGACGCCGCCGGCTGCGAAAGCGCAAGAACGCACGCACCAACGCCGGATAGATGCGTTGGCGCAACGCCGCGGATTCGGGCCCGGCAAACAGCTCGATTTGCCGCACCAGCTCGAACAACCACAACGTCGCGTCGGGTAGTGGTTTGCCGCGTGGCTTGCCGGCCTCGGGCAACAGCTCCGGGAGCAAGCCGCCGCGCTGCGCCGAAAGCAAACTCGGCAGGCACTGCCCGAGCAGATCGCTTCGGCCTCGCGCCAGATAGATTCCAGGCGCGGCCATCAACCAGTCGCGCAACAGCACGGCGTGAAAGGGATAGCCAGCGATGATACCGGAGCGAACCTTGCTTTCGACGCAAAATTGCTCCGCGGCAACGCTGAGCACACGCACCGATTCGGGCCGCTCTTCGCCGGGATCATGCGCCAGAATCGCAGCCCGCGCCTCCTCCAAGAGCTGTTCGGGTGTGCCACCCGGCAGCGCGCCAATCGACGCCATCAGGTATGTCGGTCGCCCAGGCTCGAGCTGCATTTGGAACACTCCCGGCGTCCAAATGTCTTCCTGGAATTCGCGGCCATCGCTGCGATCGGCGAGGTATTCGAAACGCCGCCACCAATCGGGCGAACCCATGAACATGCCTTCATGAGCAAACAACACCGAAGGCAGCTCGGGCACTGGCTGCATTTCCACGCAGCCGGACTTCAACGAAATCACCTGCATCATGCCGCCGTGCTCGTTGACGAGGCGATCCACGGGGCGCAGCGGCATCAGTGGCCGTACCTGCAACAGCGCAGGCGAACGGCCCTTCCACACGTAACGCATGATTACGGCGTTTTTCCCGCGTGCGAGGGCGATGGTGCGTTCGAGCGTATGGTTGCCGACGCGAAATACCCAACGCGGCAACGGATCGATCGCGAAGCTCGCCAAATAACGATAACCAGGCGTCGGCGCGAGCCCAGGGAATTGGTGGGTGGCGAGCCGGTAAGTGCGACGGTCAGCCTCGGGCGTAATGGTCGTCTCGGAGTGGCTGATGATGACATGCCGTCCGAGGGGAGCGGGGAGGTCCGCCACGAACGCGCCGTGGTGACGACGCGTGTGCATGAAAGCGATGGTGCTCATCGAGTAGGCACCAGCGCCGTTCGTGTGCAGCCATTCGCGCTCGGCGGGCAAGAGCTCGCCATTGGTCTCAATCGCGGGCCAGGGCCCATCCCGCGACGGACGGTAGTCACCCCCGGGGCGAACCTTCACGCGCGGCTCCGAGCCGCGAGGCACTCACTCGCCGCGGTGTACAAAGGTTCGAACGCCGGCTTCTGCCCCAACCACAGCTCGATCGCGAGCGCGGCTTGAGCTACGAGCATTCCGAGGCCGTGCGCGTTGAGCAGACCATGCTGCTGGGCGCGCCGCAGAAATTCGGTTTCCATCGGGTTGTAGACGACGTCGTAGGCGAGCACGCCGACCGACAGCGACGCCCAGGGCACGATGTCCGCGACGCTGTGGCCCGACTCGGCGCCATGCATGCCAGCGCTGGTCGCCTGCACGATCACATCCGCGCGACGGCACGCAGCGGCAAAAGCGCCGTCTGCCTCCGAAGGCACAGGCCAAGGCAGCAACGTGGCACCTTGCTGCAGAAAGTCGGCGCCGTGCACGAATTCTTCTGGGCGCTGCTGCGACGACCAGCGCCGGGCTGTGACGCTGACGCTTTCGGCAGCGAGCAGCTTGGCAGCGGCAACAGCTCCGAGAGCCGCGCCGCCACTCCCAATCACGACCACGTGATGAACACGCGGCACTCGCCGGCGAATCTCTTCGGCCAAGGCGGGCACATCCGTGTTGTGGGCAACGACACGACCGCTGGTATCGCGGCGCAGCACGTTGGCGGCGCCCACGGCGCGCGCGCTTTCGTCGCGCTCATCGCTCAGCCGCAAGGCTTCGCGCTTCCAGGGGACGGTGACGTTGGCCCCCGCAATTTCACCGCGACGCACGGCATCGAGCGCAGCCGCGAGCGCTGTCTCGTCGGCGACATCGACCAGCTCGTAACGATGATTCACGCCAAGCTCGCGATAGGCGGCTTGGTGAATGGCCGGTGACATCGAGTGACTCACGGGATGGCCGAGCAACACGAAGCGCAGGCTCACGACGCGTCCTCCTTCACGGTAACCTTATCGATTACCACTCCCAGAGTGCCTTCCGCCACGCGCACCGAAAGCGACTGCCCAGGATGTGTATCCTTGGCCCGCCGCACGGCCCGCCCCTGCTCGTCCAACACGATGGCGTAACCCCTGCCGAGAACGGCCAGCGGTGACAAGGCGTCGAGGCGAGCGGCGTCGCGCACCAGGCGTTCACGCTGTGCGTGGAGCTGAGCGCGAAACGCGGCTTCGAGCTCGCCGCCAATCGGCGCGAGGCGGGCACGCTGTTCCGCGATCACGGCGCGCGGGTGCCGCGCAAACAGGCGTGAAACCAGCTGATTCATCGCCTGATCGCGCCGTTTGAAGCTGCGCTCGACCCGGCGGCGCATGCGCGCGAATAGCTCGTCCAGCTCTTGGGCGCGCTCGGCCACGACGAAGCGTGGATCACCCAAGCGAGCTCGGCGACGCTCGAGGCGCGCGCGCTCTGTGAGCAGAAGCGACTGCATCGCACGCGCCAGCGCGCTTTGCGTTCGCTGAAGCGCGGCCTGTCGCGCACGACCGTCGGGAACCACCAGCTCCGCAGCTTGCGACGGCGTGGCCGCCCGCACGTCAGCGACCAGATCCGCGAGTGAAATGTCGACCTCGTGCCCGATGGCGCTCACCACGGGAACGCGCAACGCGGCAATTTTTCTCACCACGCGCTCGTCGTTGAAAGCCATCAAGTCGTCGCCCGAACCGCCGCCACGGCCAACAATCACCACGTCGACACCCGGGTAGCGCTCGATGCGCTCGAGCGCCACGACGATGCTGCGGGGTGCGTCGTCACCTTGCACCAATGCGGGCGACAACACCAGCACAACTCCACCGCGACGAAACGCAACCGTACGGATGTCGTGAAACGCAGCACCTGAGGCGCTCGTCACCACACCCACGACGCGCGGATCACGCGGGAGCACACGCTTCCGAGTGGAGTCGAACAAGCCCTCGGCCGCGAGCTTCCTCTTCAACGCTTCGAGCGCGAGCAGAAGCGCGCCTTTGCCGGCGGGTTGCAAACGTTGAGCAACGAACTGCAGACGGCCACGCGGAGCCCACACCGTGGCTTTCCCGAACAGCTGCACTTCGACGCCGTCGGCCAAGTGCTTCAGCGCGCGCTGCGCGTCGAACTTGTACATCACGCATTCCATGCACGCGTCTTCGTCGCGATCCTTCAGCGTGAAGTAGCAGTGCCCACTCGGAGCGCGCTTCAGGGACGCGACCTCGCCGCGAACCCAAAATCCGGTCGAGGCGCTTTCGGCGGCGCGGCGTAGCCGGCGATTCAACTCGCCGACGCTGATGATGACGTCTTCAGGCTTGCCCACTCGGTCAGTCTCCGGAATGCGAACTGCGGGAGGACGTCTACCCTCCATCACGGCGGGCCGGTATAGCAGCTGGCGAGCAAACGCGGTGGGTCGATCGCGGCCACGCCGAAAACACAGGGCGAGCGACTACCTCGGCCTCTGAGCCGCCGCGTTTCGCCTACCTACACTCCCCCACCGCTGCCCAGCGATTCGCGACGACAGCTCGGCAAAACTCGTGTTACCCGAGAGGTCGCAAGGCGCCGATGTTCAAGAAGGTACTCATCGCCAATCGCGGAGAGATCGCTGTCCGCATCGCGCGAACGCTGCGCGAGCTCGGCATCACGAGTGTCGCCGTGTTCACCGAAGCCGACCGCGAGAGCTTGCACCTCGAATTTGCAGACCAAGCGATGGCGCTCGGCTCCGACGCGCGCGCTTATCTCGACGTCGAGCGCATCGTGTCTGCAGCGCGCGCCGCGGGTGCCGACGCGCTTCACCCCGGCTACGGTTTCTTGTCGGAGAATGCTGAGCTCGCCGAAGCTTGCGAGCGCGCGAACATCACCTTCATTGGGCCGCCAGCAAGCGCGATCGCCAGCATGGGCAGCAAGCAGCGCGCGCGAGCGTTGATGAACGCGGCCGGCGTGCCGGTAGTTCCCGGTGGGCCGGCGGAGTCGCTCGAAGAGGCGCGCGCTTCGGCGCTGGCTGTCGGCTACCCGGTGCTGATCAAAGCCACGGACGGCGGCGGCGGTAAGGGGATGCGCCGCGTCGAAAACGAGCGCGAGCTTTCGCAAGCCTTCGAGCGAACACGCAGCGAGGCCAAGGCATCATTTGGTAGCGACCGCGTGCACATCGAGAAGGCTTTGGTGGCCGCACGGCACGTCGAGTTGCAGGTGCTCGGCGATCGGCACGGTCAGCTGCTCGCGTTGTATGAACGCGATTGCTCGCTGCAGCGCCGCCATCAGAAAATCGTCGAGGAAACGCCGTGTCCGGCGCTGCTACCACAAACGCTCGAGCGCATGACCGAGGTTGCGCTCGCGGGAGCACGCTCGATTGGCTACTACTCCGCGGGGACATTCGAGTTTTTGCTGGATGGCGAGCAAAACTTCTACTTCCTCGAAATGAATACGCGGCTCCAGGTGGAGCATCCGGTCACGGAGCTTTTGACCGGACTCGACCTGGTGCACGAGATGTTGCGAGTCGCTGCGGGTGAACACTTGCCGGTTCAAGCACCGGCGCGTCGCGGTGCCGCGATCGAAGCGCGCATCTACGCCGAAGATCCCAGCCACGGGTTTTTGCCGAGTCCGGGAGTGATTGAGCGACTGTCCGAACCGGCTGGACCCTACGTGCGCGTGGATAGCGGGGTTCGTCAAGGCTCACGGGTGAGCGCCGAATACGATCCGATGCTCGCCAAGCTCTGCGTGTGGGGCTCCGATCGTGAGCACGCGCGACGTCGGCTGCGAAGAGCACTCAGCGAGTATGCGGTGGTCGGCGTCGAGACCAACCTCACATTCTTGCTCACGTTGACGAACGACGCCGACTTCGTGAGGGGCGCTTACGACACCGAATTCGTGACACGCCGCCGAGATTTGCTCGAGCCGCCGGCGCTCTCACACGAGAGTGAGATCGATCTGGCTGCCGCGATCAGCGCGCTGGCGCAGAGCGAACCACGCGCGACATCGGTCGAAGCGCAAGCATCGCTCTCACCGTGGCTGCTCGTAGAACGCTCGCGGCTACGTTAGACCTTGCGGAACTCTTCGACGAACTCCCAGTCGGCGATGATGTGCTTCTTCAAAAGCAGCGACAAAAGCGCGGCAAACATCGGTTCCCAACTGGTGGCTTCGCCGAGAATTTCCCTGGCGTCGGCGCCGTGAGATACCGCGCGCAGCGCGGCCACGAGGTCCCGCGCGGTGAGCTCGGACGCACCCTTCGGAGCCGGATCAGAGGGCTCACGTGGACGGCGCGCGGGCAGGTTGACCTG
This sequence comes from Myxococcota bacterium, assembly GCA_049324695.1. Lineage (GTDB taxonomy): Bacteria > Myxococcota_A > Polyangia > Polyangiales > Polyangiaceae > PMG-095. Next base: position 54,036 of record JBMOMJ010000011.1, on the reverse strand, counting down.
CGTACCGTCGAGCAACGTGAGCGTCACCATCTTGCGCGGACGCCCACGCTTCGGCGCAGGCATCGATACCTCGCGCGCTTCGATTTGAGGGCTGCTGTCCGGCGCGGGCTCCTCGGTGGCGCTGGTCGTGGTGGCCGGTGCTGCGACGGGAGGCTTCGACGGTTGCGCCGGCGCGGGCTTCGGCTCGGCACGCGGCGCCGCTTTGGGAGCGAGGTTCGCGGGCGCTTCCAGCACGGGAGTCGCGCGACCAGCCAACTCGGCGTCGAGCTCGGCGACCGCTTCGGACAGCGACGCGGTGTCACGACCCGCGCCGTAGTAAACACGAATCGCCGAGCGAATGTCGGAAGGCGGCGCGATCATCGCTCGCACAGAAAGCCCAGCGTACTGCGCGACGGCTTGGTGAGCCGCTTCATCGCTTGGATCATCCATCGCCACGTACAAGGTCTCGCCGTGGCCCCGCACGCGGCGCACGAAGATCGGAACCAGGCAATACTTTTCGGCGACTTCCTGCGGCACCAAGTTCAAGAGCTGACGCGAGAAGTCGATGTGGTAGAGCGACACCCAAGGCACGCTCAACTGCTGACTCAGAATCTGAGTGACCTGCGTCTCCGTCACGAGCCCAGCTTCGACGAGCAGCGTACCAAGCCTACGTCCATCGGTTTTCTGGAGCTCGAGCACTTCGTCCAGCTGCTCCCGCGCGAGGATATTGGCCTCGACGAGCAGTTCCCCGAGTCGCACGCGCGTCTGCATGCAGAAGATGCTAGCAGCTGGCCAGTGACGAAGGAGGGGGCCTGCTCCGAGGCGAGCACGTCCGCCCGCCGCGGGGCCGCTGGCGTGCTGGCAGGGGGTGAGCGTGCGCTCCTCACCCACAAAAACCGCCGGTCGCGCGTCAAGGCTGGTTCAAGGCCCGACCCTCGGAATAAACTCCGTCGTCAGCGCCTTGGCGACCAAATCCGAAGCGGGCCCGGCGCGTGAGCTTTCGTCTCGATGTCGACCCAGCCAGCCATTCGCATCTGCCCCCACTGCGGGTCGTCCTGCGCCGTCGAGCATCAGTACTGCCCCGCGTGTGGCTTTCCGGTCGGCAACATGGGCTCGACCGTCGAGGATCGCTTCATCGGTAAGTCGCTCCCGGGCGGCTATCACATCCTCGATCTGATCAGCGTGGGCGGCATGGGCCGTGTCTACCGAGCGCAGCAAAGCGCCCTGGGCCGTACGGTCGCCGTCAAGATCATCCACCCCCACCTGCTCTCGGACGAGAACTCCGCGTTGCGCTTCATGACGGAAGCCCGCGCAGCGAGCCAGTTGAACCATCCGAACTCGGTGGCCGTGTTCGATTTCGGCCGCACCGACGATGGTCAGCCGTACCTGGTGATGGAGTTCTTGCGGGGCAAGGACCTCGCGCGCGTCGCGTACGAGGAAGGGCCGCTGCCGTTCTCGCGCATCGTGGACGTTTTGCGCCAGGTGCTGGCGGCGCTCGGCGAAGCGCATGACCTTGGCATCGTGCATCGCGATCTCAAGCCCGAGAACGTGATCTTGGAGCCGCTTCGGCGTGGCGGTGACTTCGTCAAAGTGGTCGACTTCGGGCTTGCCAAGCTGCGCGCCGATACTCAAGGGCCCAGCGTTACCAGTCCAGGCATCGTGTGCGGCACGCCGGATTACATGGCGCCCGAGCAAGGTCGCGGTGATCCCATCGACGGGCGCAGCGATCTGTATGCGGTGGGCGTGATTCTGTTCCAGCTGCTCACGGGCCGGTTGCCGTTCGAGGCTGAAAGCCCGACGCAAGTGGTGATGATGCACCTGACCGTGCCCGTGCCGGATCCGCGCCAGGTCGCACCGGAGCGAAGAATTCCCGATCCGCTGGTGGACGCGGTGATGCGCGCGCTCGCCAAGGACGTTCGCAAGCGTTACCAGGACGCGCAGGAATTTTCGGATGGGCTGCGGCAAGCGTTGCTGCTCGCTGAAAGTTTGCCTCCAGAGCGAGCCACGGTTCCGCCTGCATCCGTCGTCACGGCTACCGCCACCTGCCCCAGCTGCGGGCTGCTCGTGGCCTTCACGAAGTTCTGCGGTGAATGCGGCGCTCGTTTGCCCATGCGCAGCGGCTTGCCCGAACCGCAAACCGCGCCGCTGCTTCCGCTGGCCTTCGTGGCTCGCGAAGACGAGCTGAATTGGCTCGATGAGCGACGGCGCGACACCGGTCAGGGCTTCGCCTGCGCGCGGCTGATCGGAGAGCCTGGTGCCGGTAAGACGCGCCTGCTTCAAGAGCTCTCACTCGTAGCGCGCAGCGACGGCGACGCCGTGGTGCTCACGGGTCCCGATCCGTTTCACGCGGAGGTAGCCTGCTTTGCGCTGCGCGAAGCGGTGCGCCAGCTCGCGCGACTGAACCCGAGCGACATTGAAGCCGGGCGCTACGAACGCGCTCGGCCCGAAGCTCGTGCTGGGCTCGATGATATTTTCGCGCGCAGCGAGCGCGACAACGGTCGGGCACCGTTCGAGCGACGCGCAGCGTTGGCGGAGGCTCTACGCTGGGCGCTCGGCGCGGCAGCGACGCGCAATCCGCGAGTCCTGCTGTGCGTCGATGATCTCGACGACATCGATGGCCCGAGCCTCAATGCGATCGCCGACGTAATCAACGAACCGCCGCAGCTACCAGTGCTCTTGTTGGTTGCGCATCGGCCCGGTTTCGATGCCGGCGCCGGTGCCCGCGCGCCAGCTCGCGTCATCGGTGGTCTGCCGCCGCCTGCCGTGTCGCGCCTACTCAGCGGTCGGCGCGGCGAACGCACGCCGTTCGGCGACATGACCAAAAGCGCGCTGCCCATGTACGTGGAACAGGTAGTCCGCTACTCGCAAGACGGCGGTAGCGACCCTCCCTCTCGCCTCGCGGATTTGATCGCGCTGCGCGTCGACATGCTCGAGCCCAACGCCCGCCGCACGTTGCAGGCGCTGGTGGTGCTGGGCGACCACTGGTCCATCGACGCCATGGCTGAGCTCCTGCCCAAGACCGAAGAGCTCGACGCACGCGTTCAGGACCTGATCCGTGCCGGCATGGTGGTCGACGGCGACGGCAAGCTGCGCACCTCCCATCCCCTGCTGCGCGAAGTCGTGCTGGCCAGCATTCCCGTGGCCGTACGCCGCGAACTGCACAAAAAGGCCTTACAAGTCTGTGAAAAGAGCGGGGCCCCCATCGAGGCACGCGCGCTCCACGCCTACGAGAGCGGCGATTCGTTTCAAGCCTTGTTGCTCTTGGAGCAAGTAGCCGATCGCGCAACGGCGCGTGGCGACGAACACACCGAAGTGCTCGCGCTGCGACGCAGCCTCGAGGTTGCCCGCAAGGAAATCGCACGAGGCGAACTCGATGACCCGTTGCGCGCAGTGTTGATCTTCAGCCGCAAGTTGGGCGCCGCATTGACGCGCGCAGGCAACTTCGCGGACGCTGAGGGCGTGCTGCGTGAAGCTCTCGATATCGCGGGCCCGAGCGGCACCGATCGCGCGCGCGTTCTGTCGGCCTTGGCGCACGTCGCACACGGCCGTCACCGTAATGGCGAAGCGCTCGGCTTCCTGGAACAGGCCATCGAAGTCGCGCGCCAGTCCGGCGCTCACGAGCTGGTCTCGGCGTTTTCGGACACACGTCGCGCCTGGGCGTCCTGAAGCAGCGGGTAAGTTCGTGACGAGCGTCGCGCAAAGCTTCATCACGCGCTGGGACCTGGACAAAACTTACCTGCGCAGCCGCTTCGACACGTTATCGGATCTGGTCAGCTCGGCGCTGGAAAAGGTCGAGCAGAAGCGCACCGTGCCCGGTGCAACCGCCGTGCTGCGTGAGCTTGGTCACAGCGGCGGCCGCGTCCACATCTTGAGCGGCAGCCCGCGCCAGTTCAGAAACCGCTTGATGGCCAAGCTGCGCCTCGACGGAGTGAGCTGGGATGAGCTCACGTTGAAACCCAACCTCTCGAACCTGCTGCGCATGCGCCTGTACGCGCTGCGCGACCAGCTCGGTTACAAACTGCCGGAGCTGCTCGAGGCGCGCGCGCGGGACGAACAGCGCTTTGGCTCTGGCCTCAAATTGCGTGAAGTGCTCGTCGGCGATGATTCGGAGTCCGATGCTTTCGTCTACTCGCTCTACGCCGATCTCTCTTCCGGCGACGTCGCTGCAGCCGAGCTCGAACGCGTGCTCGATGCAGGTAATCTCGGCGAGCGCACCATCAGTCGCTGTCGCAAGGCCCTGGCAAGGCTGCGCCACGAAGGGGCGATCGACTGCATTCTGATTCACTTGGACGGGCAAACACCACCCAGCTTGTTCGCGCGCTACGGAGCCAGGTTGGTGCCCTTCTACAACTACTTGCAAGCCGCCTTCGTATTGCTCGATCGTGGTTTCTTGAGCGAAGCCAGCACACTCAACATTGCCTCCGAGTTCATGCAAAGCCTGGGCTTTACGCCAGACGCGGCGGCACGCAGCTACCTCGACCTCGTGCGGCGCGGCCATCTCGGAGAAGGCGCCCGAGTTCGCCTACTGCGAGGCATCGAACAGCGCGGCTCCGCGCCCAACGATGGGAGCAGCGCGAGCCATCTTCAAGATTTCGCCGCTGCGTTAGTCAAGTTGCCCATCGAGGGCAGCGTACCGCCGAGCATGGGGCGCAAACAGCGCCCGGACTATCTCGAGCTCGCCGCATTTCACGGAGGCGGCCGAAACCGCAGACGCCCCGGGCAACGCTTCGGCTAGCGTGCCTCGCGACCGACCATGGCGAAGCTCGAAGAGTACCTGAGAGCAAGCACGATCACGGCGCTCCTGCTGCTCGGCTTCATCGCGGGCTGGCCCAAAGTCTCTCCGCGTTTCCTCGCGAAGCTACCGGACTCCTTCGCCGAATCGCTGCGGCGCATCCCGGAAGTTCAGCAACGCCTGCTCGCTCCGTTCACCCCCATCGCCAACGCGTTCGGCATTTACAGCGAAAACTGGGCGCTGTTTGCGACTACTGGCGGAACGCGCAATCGCATGTGCATCGAAGGTCGTCAGCGTGGCGCATCGGAATTCACATTGCTGTACCGCGTTCACGATCCCGAGCATCGCTATCTGGCGAGTGCGCTCGAATATCGGCGCCTCCGCAACATTTGGAACCCACATCGAAGCGGCATGGCAAACGGCTACGACGCCTTCGCACGTTGGCTCGTTCGCCGCGTACTGATCGACCATGCCGAACTCGAGGCCGCGCGAATTCGCATGGCCGAAGGCGACATACTTCCCGCCGGCGGCGGCTTTCGAGAAAACGGCCGCTTCAGCAACGAAGTCACACTCGAGCGCACGGAGCTCATCCCGTGATCGCACGTTGGGTAGCCCTTTGGAACCAACGCGAAGCTCCGACTTCGCTCGCTTGTGTGCGCATTCTCGTCGCAGCCGTCTTGCTCGTCGATTTGCTCGCCGCCTGGGGTCTGCATGCGCTGCCCGCCTTGTGGGCGCCTCCGCCGAATGGCTTCGGCTGGGGGGCGAGCGCGACCGAACCCACCAACTCGCCTTCGCTGCTCATCCGCGCGTTCGGCTCCAGCGAACACACCGCGATGATGGCTTGGCTGCTCGCCGTCGGCTGCGGCCTCGCAGTCCTGTTCGGCGCGGCTTTTCGCCTCACGAGTTGGCTCTTCACCCTCGCCATGCTCGAGCTCATGGCGTTCACACCCGACGGCGACGCCATCGATCACATTTTGCGCTTCGTGTTGCCGCTGCTCGCCTTGTCAGACGCACACGCTACCTTCTCTGTGGACGCCTGGTTACGCGCGCGCCGCCGCAAGCAATCGCCTGCATCGCTCGACGATCCGCGACCAGTCTTCGCCTGGCCACGCTACCTCATCGCCATTCAACTGCTCTGGGTCTACTTTTCCGCGGCGCATCATCGTGGCAAAGCTTCGTGGGGACTTGCCGGGGGATTTTCCGCCATCGGCGATGTTCTCGGTGATCCTCACTTCACGCGTTTCCCGCCGGGGACATTCGCAGCGCTCTACCCCCTCACCCAACTCGCCAGCCTACTGACCATGGCATTCGAGTTCAGCGCGCCCTGCTATCTGCTCTTCGACTACTGGCATCGTCACCCCTCTCGGGGCGGAGCCGTGGCCAATTGGTCACGTCGTCTCCACTTGCGCGAAGTTTGGCTCGCACTGGGCGTTTCTCTCCATCTCGGCATCGCCGCCAGCATGGAGCTCGGCATCTTCCCGTTCGCCATCCTCGCGCTGTATCCGGCGTTGATCCATCCCGACGACCTGAGCAGGATGTTTGCCGGAGCAAAGGCGCTGCTCGCCCGCGCTTCTCCGACGCGCGCGTCGCTGCGTTCCGAGTGAGGAGTTTACGCAGGTAGACGTCGCCGGAGCGTCGCCCCGAGAGCCGCGTTCCTCATAGCGCCGCGCGGCTACTGGTTGCCGCACGATTCCTACCATGGTAGGAATCATGCATGGCTCAGCCAGCCGCCAAACTTTCCGTCAGTATCCCCGGCGAGCTCGCGAAGGCAGTTCGCAACCGTGTAGGTTCACGGGGACTGTCAGGCTTTGTCGCTCGCGCCGTTGCCCACGAGCTGGAGCGTGAGGGGGTCGGTGCGCTCTTGGCGGACCTTGAGCAAGTGCTGGGCCCGCCCTCCAAAGCCGAGATCGCGCGCGCACGAAAATCATGGCCGAAGCGCTGATTTTGGATTCGGAGGCGGTCAACGCGCTAGCGCGTCCGAAGGAACGCCGCGTTCTCGCAGAGCGTGCAGCAGCAATACTGAAGCTCGCACACGAGAAACGCGCGTTGGTGCGCGTTCCGGCGCCGGTGCTCGCGGAAGTCTGTCGAGGCGCAAGATTCGATTCCGCAGTCAATCACCTGCTCAATAATCCCGGCGTTCGAGTCGCTGAACTGACGCGGGCCGCCGCACAGCAGGCTGGGGAGATGCTCGCGCGGGTCAAACTGTCTCCGGCGCACGCGGTGGACGCGTTTGTGGTCGCAATTGCGTTGCAGTTCGATACTGCAGTCATTGCAACCGGCGATGCGGAGGACATCCGTCGATTGGCTGCGCCGTATCCGAAGGTCGGCGTGTTTCGGTTGTAACGCGCGGGAGCTACGGCTTTGTGAGTTACGTGATGGGTAAGATGCGCCCTACTACGAACTTGAGGTAGCGCCCCTCGGGGTGGCCTGCGAACACTGGGTGATCCACGGGTTGGCCAACGTCGTGCACGATTTGGAAGCGCACGCCGGCCCGCGCAGCGGCTTGAGCCAGGGTCGCGCGAAAGGCTTCGGGTGAGACTTGAGCGGTGCAACTTGCGGCAGCATACGTGCCACCTGGCGCAACGACGCTGAGACCCAGCGTGTTGAGGCGCGTGTAGGCGCGTAGGGCGGCGTACTGTTTTTCGCGCGAGGAGGCGAAGCTGGGGGGATCGCAAATGACGAGGTCGAAGAGGCGCTTTTCGAGTCGGGCGCGCTCCAAGTATTCGAATACGTCGCTGGCCACGGCGTCGTGGGTTGCCGCTGGGAGCTGATTTTCAGCGAAGTTTTGGCGAGCAGCAGCGATGGCCTGGGGCGCGATGTCGACGCTGGTGACGTGACTCGCTCCGCCGAGCGCTGCGCAGACGGAGAAGCCGCCGGTATAGGCGAATAGGTTTAGGACGCGCTTGCCCGCGGCGTGTTCGCGGACATACGCGCGATTGTCGCGATGATCGAGGAACAGCCCTGTCTTTTGGCCTGCGTGGAGATCGGCGCGAAAACGCACTCCATATTCGCGCACCAGTACGGCTTCGTTCGGCTCGCGGCCACGCAACACGCTGATGCGTTCCTCCTCAGCGCGAGTTCGGCGTCGCAGCAGGATGCCGTCCAACGACAGCTGGTTCTCCAGGGCGGCAACCACCCAGGGTACAACGCGCTCGAGTGCGTTGGCGTACGTCACGATCACCGCGTAGCGATCGTAGACGTCGACGGTGACACCCGGAACGCCGTCGCCTTCGCCGTAGAGTAGACGAAACGCGGTGGTGTCTTGCTCGCGCAACTCCCGACGCAGCTCGAGCGCTTCGCGGACGCGCGCGGCCACCCAATGCTGATCGGGCGGCGCCACCCGCGAAAACATACGAAGTGCGATGGGCGACGTCGCGTCCCACAAGGCGAAGCCGCTGAAGGATCCCGCGCGAACGTGCACGAAACTGCCGCTCTCCGCGCGAAAGTCGGGCGCAACGTGATCGCGATACACCCACGGATGTCCCTCGGCGAGCCGATCCGCGAGCGACGCAGGCAAGCTCAGGCTGGAAAGTCCATGGCTCGATTCGGGGCCGCCGCGGCGATGCGACATCGCGGGCCGTGGCTGCGGAGGGCGGTCGCCGGGCGCGCTGCCATGGCGAACCGGAGACTTGGTTTGTTCGGCAGAGCGCCGCGCTGACGGGGGCTTTTTCTTTGGATGAGCGGGCTTCGGACGTCGCGCCATCACGGGCGCTCGGGTGCGGGACCGGTGCTTTCGCGCACGATGAGCTTCATCGGAAACTCGACGAGGCCGCGCTCCATCTTTTCTTCTTCGATGTTGGCCATGAGCGCCCGGCACGCCTGGGAGCCCATGACACGAAGCTCCTGCCGCACTGTCGTCAGCCCAGGCCAGCAGAAGCCGGCAGCAGGGATGTCGTCGAAACCGATGACGCTGACCTCCCGCGGAATCGACACACCCTGCGATTGCAAGGTCCGCATGAAGCCGAGCGCCATCACGTCGTTCGAAAGCACGATCGCGGTGGGAGCGCGCGAGCGAGGCATTTTCAGCCAGCGTTGCGCATAGGCGGCGCCCTCGTCCGGATGGTGACGGCCCATGAAGATCTTGTTCGCGGGCAGCAGCTTCACCTTGTACGGAGCCAAGCCGAGCTCGAGCCCTTCGCAGCGCTCTCGACTATCGAGAGACGTCTCTGGGCCACCCACGTAAGCAATGCGACGATGACCCAACTCGAAGAGATGTTGCGCGATGTCCCGCCCAACGCCGATGTTGTCACTGCGCAGAGTCAACACGCCGCGAAACGACTCGTCCGGAGCGATGAGTGCCACCGATTGATGAGCCTTGCGCGCCGCATCCACCAGCGGCCGTTCACGACGACCGGGACACGCAAAGATCAAACCATCGATGCGTCGATCGCGAATCCACGACGCAACCGTGCTGGCGTCATAGGCGCCGCGTAGGACCAAGCTGCCGACCAAGAGAGAGATATGTTTGGAGGTGAGCTCTTCTTCGATGCCACCCAGAATCTGCGTTACCCATTCGCTCTGCGTATCCCACGTGACGAGGCCGAAGCAGCCCGCGCGACCGAGTGAAAAATTGCGCGCAGTGGTCCAAGGTGTGTAACCAAGTTTTTGAATTACCTTGGCGACACGGGCGCGAACTTCCGCGCTGGCGTAGCCGCCGTTGATGACGCGCGAAACGGTGCTTTTCGAAACTTTGGCGTGGCGCGCCACTTCGGCGATATCGGTTCTCCGGGCCATGAAGCGGCGGACTATATCACGCTCAAAACCCTGCAAAATGGCAAAGCTTTTCCGAATTTGCAGGAGACCGTTTCGAAACTCCGTCTCTCGCAGAGACGCGGGCGCTCACGAGCGCTCTCACGCCGATTACTGCGCGGACGCGAGGAGCTGCGTCAAGTCCGCGAGATCAGCGTCTTCGACGGCGCCTTGGATTTTGCAGCGAATGCGACCGCTCCGATCGACTAACAGGTGCACCGGCAGCTCTGGATCAGCATCGACGCCCGCGGCTTTCAGCCATTCGTCGCGCTCCTTGCCTTCTTTCAGCCAGTAGCTGGACTTCAATGTTCCGCCTTCGAGAAACTGGCGCAATTGGCGCTCGTCGTCATCGATCGAAACGAAGGCCAGCTTGAGTTTGTGACCGCGCTTGGCCAGCTCACTTGGCCAGGTGATGAGACGTGGAATCTCTTCTTTGCAGGGTACGCACCAAGCCGCCCAAAAGTTCACCCAAGTGAAGCCAGAAGCGTCGGCCGCCAGGTGTTCGGGCAGGGCTTGGCTAGCGGAACTAGCCTGGCTGACGTGCTTTTTGGGAAGCTTCGGACCTTCCGTGAGCTTCCCGTCGCACAGCGCCCGCCGCGGTTTCGACGGCTTATTCGCTGACGCGGCTGGAGCAGCCGTAGTGAGCGCCGCCGCTGTCACTGCTTTGGGCGGCTCCGCAGCTTGCACGGCCTGGCTGCGCTCTCTTGGTGCGGAAGGCGCTTGCTCTTCTTGCTTGCAGCTCGACAATCCGATGAGCATAACGGCCGCGAGCATGGTCGCGCCGCGTGAACGTCGCGCGCAATTCACAGCCGGCAATCCACCCAGGAAACGAACGCACTTCGGTTGATGGCTTCGTCGTCGCATTTCTTGTCGGGCCGCGAGGTCTGCCAACTGCAGTACTCCTTGGAAAGCTGAGCGAATTCGTTGCCGAGCCACAGAAGGCCCACCTTCTTCTCGAGTTGCGGGTCCTCGGCAATCGATTTGAGGTGATACATGACCGAGTTGGCGCGCCGGTGAGAAAGCGCGCGGTTCTTCGCTTGGGTACCGGATTTGGAGGCACGCGCAACCACGAAGAAGTAGCGCGCACCTTTGCGAGCGAACCATTTGTCTTCTAGGAGCTTTTTGGCGCTCGCGTCGAGGTCGTCCATGCCCTCGTCGAATTGAATCACGCCGCCGCGATCTTTGAGCGGTGTGAACAGCTCGTTGAAGTCGTCGTCGCTGATGCTGGCAAATGTCTTTACGTCCGAAGGTTTGCAGCCGCGGCGCGTCTCATCGGTAGCGAGACCGCAGGAGTGCAGCACGCGATCGAGCACTTCTTTGAAGCGCGGCGTGCAGTAAGCAACCTCTGCCTGGTCGGCGATGGCAACCTTCGATTTTTCTTTCTCCGCTTGCGGGGCGGTCAAGCGCTCGTTCGCCGAGTTCACCCAACCGCGCACAGCAAGACCCACGCCGGCCAACGTCAACAGACCAACGCCCGTTCCGACCAAGCCAGCCAGGTTGGAGAGCGTCGCCTCTTTGGTTCCGTCAGTCACTTCAGCACCTCCGGCGCGAGTTGACCCAGGGTGAAGCGAAGGCCAAGGTCAGTGTCTTCGTCGCAGAGCCGCTGCTTGCCCAAGTAAACCTGGGGTGTGGAGACCGGGATGTTGTTCTCGGAAGCGAAGTGGAGGTGGTTGTTGAGCCGCACCTCCGTCTTGCGGTCGTCGATGCAACGCGTGATGCCTTCACCGAAGCGCGCGCGAATCAGCGATTTGAGAGCTTTAGGGCCGGATTTTCCTGCACGCTGCAGGTCGCTTTGCTGATCGTAGGCCCACTCGAGCACCGCGCGCGCTTGATCTCCGCCGCAAATCACCGCCTTCGCCACGATGCAGGCGCCCGGATGCAACGGCTCATTGAGCATCCAGTTGCACTCGCTATCCAACGGGAACAAGGCGAGGCGCGAGTCGAGCCGATCGTAGATCCCCTCTCCTACCAGTCGCTCGTGAAACGCTTTGCAGGTCGGGCACAGTGGATCCTCGAAGAAAAGCGCGGGTTGTACCGCGCGCGCTCCGTGCAGCGGAACGAGCTCGACGTTGGGGGCGGGCTCGACCTTGAGCGTTCCACACTGCGTGAGATACGGACGCTGGTCGGGCACGCTCGCCGCATACACCACCGCTGGCACCAACGTAGTGAGGCCCAAGGCTAGCAGCCAGGCCAGCGGTAGCATGAACCCAACGCGCGGACGTGGTTCGGCATCATCCAGCGGTGCACGCAACGACAGGAACGCCATCACCCCGGCGATTAGCAGCAGCGTCGACGAGATGTAGATGCCCACGCAGGTCTTACATAGATGACCCAGCTTCGTCAGGCTGATCACGAACATCAGCGCGGAGACAAGGAACGGCGTTGCGCTCACTGCGCTGAAGAAGCCCACAGCGGCTCGCGGAGCACGCGGACCTGCCATCAACAAGTACAAGCTGAACCCGATGAAGAAGGCGAACGCGCCCATCGCAAACAGCGAGATTGGGATTCCGCCCCAGTACGCCTCTTTTAGAAACGCAGAGTACGGGCTGTACATGGCGGCGCGACACGCCTCGGCTTCACTCGTAACCGGCACGCCGGGAATGAAACTGCAATGCACGTCATGCAAGCGCCGATCAAGATGCGAGGCGTAGTCGAGCGTCGAGTTCGACGCGAATAGGAGGCCTAGCAGCGAGGCGACCAGTGCAATGACAGCGTAACTGCGCGAACCGGGCGACATCCCGCGCAGCGTTGCAATAGCCACTCCATCGGTCAAGCCCGAACGCGGCCTTCCGCGGCGCTCACACGAAGCGTTTTCTACTCAGGGTGTGGCGCCAGCCGGAGAAGCTGCTGGATCCGGTCGTAAACCGACCTGAACTTCGGGCTTGGAGCCGTCGATGATTACTTTGCGCGTCATGAAACCGGGCAACGCAACTTCGAACGAACGCCGTTTGCCGCGCTCGACCTCGACGGTAACCGGCGGCTTGCCCACTTCCTTGCCACGATAGAACACGCGCGCTTGCGGAGGACGCACGCTGATGACGACGCTGACGGTGTCGCCGCTTGATGCACCCGCGGAAGGAGCCGGCGCGGAGGCGTCGTTTCCGACCGCTGGCGCATCGGCAGTGGGCACGGGCGCGTTTGCGGGCAAAGGAGCAGCCTGCGCCTCGGCAGCGGGAGCGTTTGCAGCGAGCGGAGCAGCCTCAGGAGCGGCAGGAGCGGCGGAAGCGATCGCGGCGGGCTGCGGCACCACGTCGGGTGGCGCAACAGGGGTCGGTGCGGCTACGCGTGCAGCTGGCTCGGTCACTGCGGCTGCAGTGTCGCTCGTTACCTTTGCTTGCGTGGCTTCTGGAGCTGCGGCTGGGCGCAAAAGCCAAAGCGCGACGCCGGCGGCTGCAACCAGCGCGAACACGATCGGAGCGCGCGATGGACTACGCGTCTCGAAGTGCACCGGAGCATGCACGTGCGGATCGACGCTCTGCCGCAAGTCCGTCGTCGCTTCGCTCGTGACGCTGGCCGCTGACGTGGCGGTGCTAGCCGCCGCCGTTGACTCGCTGCGCGGCAACGCTGCGGAGCGAACGCTCGCCGCCGCTGCTTCGACCGCAGCTGCCTCGGCTGCCGCGCGCAGCCGCGCGCTCGAGTTCGCGTTGACGCTGCCCGGCGGGCGTGAGGCCTGCGGCGCTGCGGGCACCGTGTCCATTTCGCGCTTCGATGGTGGCACCTCAGCCACGGGTGCGGGCCGCGACGATGGCACTCCGGAAGGCGACTTGAGATCGCGCGGCAGCGCGGGATCCGCTGGAAAGGTGGGAGAAACCAGCGCGCCATCAGTTTCGTCCGGTTCGGCTCCCCAACCCGAATCCACTTCGTCGAGCGCAGACGTCGCCGCGCCGACAACCTGATCGGCTTTCGGCGACTCTTCATCCGAAGGCCACTCCGAATCGATGTCGTCGGTAGGTGGAGCGGTCGACGTACTGCTCGCCTTCGCGCGCTCCGAAATCGGCAGCTTGGTTGATTCGCTGCGCGGCGAAGCGTACGACTTCACCTGAGAGCCCACTGGGGCACGGCTGTCGCTCACGGCAGGATCATCTTTCTTGGACGCGGGGGCAGGTGTATCGCCCATGGCAGACTGCTTCAGCATACGGAAGATCTCGGGGAAATAGCGAGCCTGACGAGCACTCGCAGTCAGTCACGGAAATTTCTAATTGTGCTGCATCACCCTGGTGAGTGAACTCGCCGCTTCGTCATCTCTTCGGTGAGGGTTTGGGGACGGGTTTCGACACCGCGGGAGTTGTGGGTTGACCGGCACTGGCGGGAGCTGACGGTGCTGCTGAGCTTTGCGCGGAGAGCCATTTTTCTGCCTCGGGCCGCGCCGGGTGACTGGGTGGTGCCTGCTCGAGGAAACGCCGAAACAGTTGCGCGGCTTCGGTGGGGCGCTTGCCGTAATCGGCATACAGGACGGCGAGATTGAACGTCGCCGCGAGATTGTCAGGCTCCTTGTCTAACACCGACTTCAACAACTTTTCGACTTCGGCGATAGCCGCCGAGTCGTCTTTTTTGGCGAGACTCCGCCGTGCCGCGGCCAAGCCGAGAGTCGCTGCCACGTCGTCGGGCTCCGCGTCGTGAACCGCACGAAACTGCTCTGCGGCGCGATCATAAACGCCGGCTTGTAACAGCACGGTGCCAATGTTGAGCCGCGCCGTGGTGTCGTTCGGATCGAGATCGCTGGCTTTGGCGAAGTGCTTGAAGGACAGTGCATCATCGCCCTTCTTCAGCGCAACCAAGCCGGCGGTGCGCTCGGCAACTGCGCTGCGCGGCTCGGCCTTCAGCGCCTCTTGAACCAAAATTTCCGCAGTATCGATCTCACCCTTCTCGAGGTGCGCCAGCGCCAACTCCGAGAGCACGTAAGGATCGCGCGCTCGCCGCACGAGCAAGCGGTGCGCAAGATCGATGGCCGCATCGACTTTGCCGCCTTCGCGCAGAACCGTCATGAGCGCAATGGGCGCCAGCGCAGCGTGCGGGTGACCCTTGACGAACGACTCCAGCGCCTGAATGGCCGAAGCTGGATCGCGCCGACGCCGACGCACCTCAGCGAGCGCCAACACGACGTCCTCGGAGTTCGGGGAAAGCTGCGCGGCTTGATTGAGTTCGCGCTCCGCGGCCGCCAAGTTGCCGGCGTCGGCGTAGAGCACACCGAGGTCGTATCGCGCTTCCCACAGCGATGAGTCTGCCTTCACGGCTTGTTCGAACAGGCCGATCGCTCGCTCCTTGCCGTTGGGTGATTTGGCAGCCTCGACGCCCTCCGCCATGCGACTCACAGCTTGTGGGTTTGCTGCCGGCACGGCTTGCGCTTGTTGGGCCTGCCGGTGCGAGCCGCAGCCCACCGCCAAGAGCAGGGTGAAAACCGCACACGCGCGCGGCAGGATCACGGCTGCGCCTCTTTGCCGGCCTTCTTGCCGGCGGGCTTCTTTTCCGGGTTGGTTTGGATCAGGTAGGCGCCGCTCTGCGTGCGGCGTGGCGCCTCAATCAGGGCTGGCAGCGCCTGCGGACCACGCGAACGGATCTCGAAGCCGATCTCTTTGAGGGGTGGGTACAGCTCGGCGTTCAGGCGCCCGAGCGCTTCGCGCATCTTCGCGGTCCAGCCGTTGTAGATACCGAGCTCACGCGCCTTCTGCCAGCCACTCTCATAAGCCTCCAAGCTGCGTTCCTCGATGGGAATCACGAACTCTTCAATCGACTGCCGATACAGCTCCTTTTCCTCTTCGCTCAGGTTGGCCGGAGGCGGCGAGTTCAGCAGCGCCTTGGAAAAGGACTCGTAGGTAAAACCGATTTGATAGAGCGAGGCCGTGGTCCATTCGGCGACACCCATCTCGGCGGTGGCCAGAAACGCTTCGGCGGCTTTCTTCAAGAGATCGCTCTTCTTCTTCAAGCGATCTTTGAGCTGACGCACGTCGCCTTCGATCTTCACGGCGTCGAACTTCTCTAGAAAGGCGGAGCCCTCTAGATAGCGAGCACGCGCTGCGTAGTACTTACCGCGATCGTCGAGCGTGGCTTTGCGGGCGGTGTAAACATGAACGGCACGGTCGAGCGCTTGGGCGCGCGTCTTCTCGTCGCTGCTCACGACGGCGAGGCGCACCAGCGCTTCGATCTGGCTACTCGCGCTGCGCGCATTCTTGGCGTAGCGATCGTAAACCTGCGCAGCTTCCTGCTTCTTTCCGGCCTTCTCGTGCGCCTTGCCCATCAGGAAAGCAACTTCATCGGCGGAGTCGTCGCGGGGATAGTACTTCTTGAACTTTTCACCGCTTTCGATGGCCTTGTCGTGCTCACCCACGGTCGCGCGTAGGAGCACCGCATTGAAAGCGGCGTCGCGATGGTGCTCGAACTTGGGAAACGCGTCGGCGATGAGGGCATGGTAGCCGGCAGCCTCGCTGAACAGTCCGACTTCTTGATGCGTGGTCGCCGCAATCCACAAGCCTTCGGCGGCTTCCGGGCGTTGCCGGTGCTCCTTCCACAAAATGTCGGCGGCACCGGACAGCATGGCAAGGTTGCCGGCGCGTTTGGCTTCGACTTCGGCGTTGACGGCGGCTTGAGCGGCGCGCGGCTCTTTCGGAAACTCGCGCGCAGCGCGCAGGTAAGCGTCGGCGGCCTTGTCGTGTTCGCCCTTCTGACTCCACTGCTCACCCTGCTTGAATACCGCGCCGATGATTAACGTATCGAGGCGTGCCTGCTGTGCGGGCGATTGGAATGCTGGCGCTGTCTTCAAACGTCGCGCCCAGGTCTCGATGTTGGTGTAGTCGCGGCTCTTGTTGAAAGAGTCCAGGATCAGCTCACCGGCGCCCGCGGAGTACTTGCTAGTCGGGTACTTCTCCAAAAGAAGTCCCCATTGACGCACCGCGGGATCGAAGACCTCGTAGTCGTAGTAGAGTTTGCCCTGGCGGAACAGGAGCTCGGGGATCTGCGCGTCGCTCGGGTAATTCTTGACGTAAAGCTCCATCGCCTCGGTCAGCTTCTGATCCGTGGGTGTCTCTTCTTGCTTCTTGCCGGCCTTTTTCGTGGCTTCGAACTCGGCCGCACGCGACACCTCTAGCGCCGAGAGTGCGTTGTACAACGCCGTGCGCGACAGCTCGGCTTTGGGGTTCAAGCGCACCGCCGCGAGGTACGCATCGGCGGCGCGATTCGCGTTCTCCAGCCGATAAAAGTGAATCTCGGCCAGGTTGTAATACATCTCGAAGGCTTCCGGACGACCCGCGAAGCGCGACAAGTAAACTTCGTACAAACGCGCAGCCCCCTCGAACTCGGCGCGGCTCGTCTTGTCGACTTGGGCCTTCGCGTGCAGGCCGACC
The DNA here is from genome assembly GCA_049324695.1 of Myxococcota bacterium. Classification (GTDB taxonomy): domain Bacteria; phylum Myxococcota_A; class Polyangia; order Polyangiales; family Polyangiaceae; genus PMG-095. Next base: position 37,239 of record JBMOMJ010000011.1, on the reverse strand, counting down.
GCGTCCTCGCGCATCTGTTTTTCGATCGCCGCTTCGGCCTCTGCCAGAACTTCCGGCTTTTGCACGGAGACCCAGGCTGAGATCTTGCCGGCCTTGGGATTCGCTGGAGCGACGTACTCGCGCAAGATCCACTTGTAGTCTTCTTCCAGCTTGCCCCACGCTTCCATGGTGGAGTCAGCCTGAGCGATGTGCAGCGCGTAACGATACGCCTCGGCGCTGGTGGGCTCGAGCTTCAACAGTAGCTTGTAAGCTTCGACGCCGCGCTCATAGTGAGATTGATCGAAGAAGGCTTCTGCCAAAGCCCGCACGATGCGCCCAGCAAACTTGTCGCCGCCGGCCTGCACCAAGAAGCGGTACATGTCCTCGGCGCGGTTCTTCTCGTCTTCCACGAAGACAGCAACCAGGTTCTTGAGCGCTTCATTCTGTAGCTCGTCGAGCTCACTCTGACTCTGGCCGCGGCGAGTCGGCTTGCCCTCGGCGGTGGACTTGAAAACGGTCAAGAAGCGCCGCGCGGCTTCGGCTGGCTTGCCCAGGCGCCACAGCGTCCAGGCACTCTTGAACAATGCCAGATCGTAGAGTGGGCTCTCCTTGTACTTGAGCACCTCTTCGTATTCGCGAAAGGCCATCTCGTAGTTGGGAGCGTCGCGCGTGAATTCGAACTCCGCCCGCACCATGTGCGCGTCGGGAATGAAGCGACTCTTGGGAAACCACTCGATGATCTTGTCGAAGCGCTTCACCGCGTCTGCGAACTTACCCTCCTCGTTGGCGAGGAAGCCGTCGACGTAGAGCGCGAGGTCGTACTTGGGGAACGACTTGTAGCGCGTCAGCACCTTCAAGAAGCGGGAGCGTGGCTTCTGATAGTTGGGGCTCGGGGGCGCACCGCGCTGATCGGAGGGAGTCTTCTCCCACTTCTCGAAATCGCTCACGAAGCGATCGCGCGCCTCCTCCCATTCGAGTTCGCCGATGCGCATGAGCGCTTCCGGCATCTCGGCGGAGTCCTCACTCGATTCGGCGATGAATTTGGTGAGGAGCGCCATGGCCTCCGAACGCAGCTGCTTCGAGGCGGTGATATTGCGGGCGATGCGATCGTCGATGCGGCGCGCCAACGCAGCCCGCAGCCGCTCTGGAATTTGCAGGCTGACGCGCAGGGCACGCCGATTCTTGGCTTGATCCTCGGCCTTCTTCTTGATCGTGGGCCGTTCACGCGCACCGATTTGTCGTTCGCCGGCAGGGCGAATCTTCGACGTCTCCGCGGCCATGCTGGGCGCAGCTTCCGCCGCCCTGGCGTTCGCTGCCATGCCGTACGCGGCGCTCGCGAGCAGCCACGAGCTGCTCACGATGAAGCCGAGCCGGAAGCGAAGCGGGTGGCGGCCAGCGCACATGTGGAAAGCAGAATAACTGAGCGAGGAGACCTGGAGCAATCCAACCACTAGAAGCGCGAGGCGCGCGCAGTTCACCCGTCGCAGATGAGAGAGGCTCGCAGCAAGCGCGCGCAATTGCGGTCCTCGCGCCGAGAAACTCGGCTGTTTCGGCCGGATGAACGCGCGAGGCCGGCGCGAAGGTGCTTGCGCGGCTCCACCCGGAGACAATGTCGGCAAGCGTCTCACCCTCATAAATGGGGTCCCGTCGAGTGCTTCGCTCTGAACGGTGTGTCCCGTTCCAAGACGTCGCGTGGCTTGGATTTCATTGCGGCAAACGTGACGACCTGCACTTCCGTAAGCGTCACGCTTGGCCTATGATCGATGTTGGCGTGAATCGGTTGGAGCGTTTCACGCGGAGGAGGCCATGAGCGAGGACATCCTCGTCGTTGATGACGACCCAGTAGTGACGCGGATGCTGAGCCGCGTGCTCTCGTCGCATCGTGTCGTGGTGGCGCATTCCGGCGAAGATGCGCTGGCGCGCCTCTCGAACCACTCGTTTGCGCTGATTCTCTGTGACCTTTCGATGCCCGGTATGAGCGGCATGGCCTTCTACGATTCGGTACGCGCGATCTCCCCGGAGCTGGCGCGGCGGGTCGTGTTCATGACGGGCGGCGCGTTCACGGCGGAGAGTCACGAGTTCTTGGTACGGCACGAGAACTCCTGGCTCGAGAAGCCGTTCGACATCGGCGCGCTGCGCAAGCTCATCGCACGCGCGAGCGAGCTGTAACGCCTTTTGCCCGGTTTCGGCGGGGCGAGTTGCGCCGTCCGGCGGAGATCGTAACGTCCGCTCGAGCCCGCGAGCTCCGCCATGTTCCGCCTCGATCCCAACGAGCCAATCCACCGCGAGATTCGCCGACTGGTTCTGGACGAGTTCGATGACGCAGCGCAGGCGCTCGAAGGCGGCGACGAGCCGCTTGCAGTTCGTATTCACGAGGCACGCAAGCGTTTGAAGCGGCTGCGCGCAGTGCTGGCGCTGGTTGCGGAGACTGCCGACGCACAGCTCGTACGGGCGCTAGTAGACATGGCTCGCAGCGCGGCGCGCACGTTGGCAGGCCCGCGTGGCCATGCCGCGCTGCTGCACAGCTTCGAAAGCTTGATAGGCAACGAGCCCGATTGTGACAACGCCGTCGTGGGCCGCGCGCGCGCGGCGCGCGCCCCGGCGGGGGCA
>JBMOMJ010000011.1:0-34640 GCA_049324695.1 Myxococcota bacterium | reverse complement strand
TTTTTTTTCTCCCGTCGCGTCCCGCCCCCCCCCCCCCCCCCCCGCGCCGATGCGGTCGCAGAAAGCGCCGAAAACAGCTTGGCTCCTGCACGCCGAGTCATTCACGACGCGCGCCAAACGGCCAAACGGCTTTCGGTCGATTTACACGGCTTCGACGCGATTGGACGCGGCTTTCAGCGCACCTATCGACGCGCCCGGCGAGCGCTGCAACGGGCCCGCATCGGCGGCGATCCCAAGGACTTTCACGCTTTCAGAACTCCCAGCAAGCGCCACCTATACCAGCTCCGGCTATTCGAGGGGATTTGGCCGGAGCTATTGAGCGCACACGTCGGCGAGGTCGATCGACTCGGCGAGCTCCTTGGTGAACACCACGATCTCAGCCTGTTGGCCGAAGAGCTAACGCGCCTGCTCGACGCTTCGGAGCGCGAGCCGCTCGAAAAGACGATCGCCAAACGCGAACGCAAACTCGAAAAACAAATCCTCGCGCTGGGCGCACGCTGCTTCGCCGAGCGCCCGCGCGACATCACACGCCGGTTCGCGCGTTATTATGCGCTCGCCAAACGGGACTAGTTCCTCACATCCCATGCGCGAGGCGGTGCTCCTCAGAGAGTTGCTCTCGGCAGGCACGCGCTCGTCAGCGAATGCCTTCACCACCCACGTATTCGTCGGCCCAGTCTTCGCCCTCGAAAGGCCAATACTCTTCGTCGCTGCGGAGAAAACGCTCGGCCTTGAGCGAATCGACGATGCTGTTCGGCAGCAGGCCTTGTGAAAGCGCCTCCACCTCGATTTCTAGGGCTCGCTTGCGGCCGAGCACCGTCTCGATGCGGCCGAGGCGAGCGCGATTGACGAGACGCGTGAGCCTCTTGTCGAGGCGTTGGAACGCGGCCTGCGCCAACGCGAACTGTTGCTGCGCGAGCGCGACGGCGAGCTTTTCGGTTTCGGCGTACAGCGCCGTCGCACGCTCGCGATCACGCGCCAGGAGAGCGCCCAGATCGGCCCCTTCCGTGGCGCCGCCCTGGCCTTTATCGAGACCAGCGCGCAAACCGCGCGCTCTGAGCTCCAACGCTTGCAGCTCCTTCTGCAGCGCCTCGATGCCGCCTTTGCCACCACTCGCGCGCTCGGCTTCGCGCAGGACACGCTTGAGCTCGGCGATTTGCCCGTCGATGCGCTGAATCTTGTCGAGCGGGCGTTGGCCGAGCGGCGTCTCGCTCTGAGGACGCGTCTCGCCCGTCGCGGCTAGCTTCTTCTTCGCTTCGTCTAGGTCGCCCAAAGTGCCGCGCAAACCCGAAAGTTCATGATCGACTTGAGCTACACGCCGGCTCACGCGTGCATAACCCGCATCGACGCGCAGCACGGCACCGAGCGCTCGCGCGGTCTCGTCGGGAATGCCGAGCCCAGCGCCGGCCGGATCAGCGCCTTTGCGCACGCTGTCGACCAAGCGTCGCATGGCTCCTTCGTCCGCACCGATCTTGCGAGCGGCGTCACGCGCCGGCTCGTAGCGCTTCAGGAAGGCGAGCAGCTTCTTGTCTGCCTCCGGAAAGCGGCACACCGCCAGATCGATGTAGGCATCCAAAATGATGGCCTCGTCTTCGTAGGGGTGGCTCTGCTTCAGGCGATTCAAGTCGTCGATTGCTTCGCGTGCGCCGCGGTAGTCTTTGGCCTCGTAGCGCGTCGTAGCCGTTTCGTAGAGCGCCTCTGGCAGGTGCTCGGAGTCACTCGGAACCAGGTAGTAGTAGTAACGAGCGTCGTCGAAGCGATACTGCTCGTGGGCGACACGGCCGAGACCGAGCCGCGCCAGATCGCGCACGCGGAAAAAGTCGCTGCCACCGAACACCGCTGCTCGACGCGGCGTGCGCTTCGGGTCGGCCACTTTGCAAAACAGCTCTTCACTGCGCTTGAAGTTGCGGCGATCGACTTCGATCACACCCGACAAGTAGGTGGCTTGCGCCCAAAAGCGCGAGCGCTCGCTGACTTTGGCGAAGGCAGCCAGAGCGCGATCCGGCGCGCCTTCGAGCTCGGCAACACGGCCACGCAGATATTCGATCTCGCCCTGAGCTTCTTCGGGCGCGCGCGCCTCGACCGCATCTAGGTCAGCCAGAAAAATCTGCGGCTTGTCGCTTTCGAGCGCCAAGTCGACTGCGCTGCTCACCGCGCGCCGAAACCAGGTGTCACTCACGTTCGACGTCAGCAAGCGACGCAAGTAGCCGCGCGCAGGCTCGTAGGCACCCGCGCGCCCGAGCGCATCGCCCAGCCAGAACACCGCGGCACGCCCAGGCTCCGAACTGGCAAACGGTTCGAAGCGGGGTGACTCCACGATGTAAACCAGATCGGCGATGGCTTCGTCACGGCGACCGGAGATGAGCTTCTCTTCGATGCCACCCAAATCTTTTTCGATGCGCTGCACGCTGAGCGGTGCGGTGGCAGCGAGCTTGCGCGCCTCGAGCGCGGCTTGGTAGGCGCGAAACGCCTCTCCTCGTGTATGGTCGCTACTGGCTGCAGCGGGCTGATTGGTGGTGCTCGCCGGAGCTTCACTCGAAGGCTCGCCTTCGGGCTTGGGAGATGGCGCGTCTAGCGCGGGAGCTTCAGCCGCAGCGCGCGCGGGCGCGGCGCTCTGCGCAGCGGCGGGCGCTGCCATCGCCAAGAGCGCCAGCGACACGAGGTGCGGCGGAAGGAAACAGCGGAGTCGAGGGCGGCGCGCTTTCATTTCGACGTCACGCGAGCGCGCAGGCGCACGACCAATTCGTATTCTCCGTCCTGATCGCTCGGAAAGCCGGTGGCCATGTCCGAGCTGTCTTCGATGCGAAAGTGCGCTTCCACGAGCTGACTTTCGGGCACCACGATCGAAAAGCGCGAGTTTTGCCAGGTGCGATACTGGCGCGCGCGAGCGTCGTAGCGCTCCACGTCGACGCCCAGCACGTGACTGCCGGGAGCGACTGCATGCTCGTAGACGACGCGATCGTCGTCAGCGCTGAAGCGTTCAGGAGCCGCGAACACTACGCCGTCGTCGAGCGTGATGGTGAGGGCCTCGATGCGTGCATCGTCAGCGCGGTTCTCCAAAACGACGCGCAGCTTGCTCTTGAACAGCGTAGTGGTGACCGCAGCGACGCGACTGCGCAGAGCCGCAATGTCCCCGAGCAGCTTGTCGAAGTCGGCGGGGGCTGCGGGTGGTGGGCCCTTCGCGAACTCATCGGCGGCAGGAGTGAGCGGCGATAGCGGCGTTTCACCACTTGCACTTTCGGCAGCTTTCGGTGGAGCTCCAAGCTCCGAGTCCGTACCCGCTGCCGGTTCCGCGGGCGTCTTCTCATCGACGGGTGCTGCCGGCTTCTCCTTGTCTTTCTCCTCGGCGCGCGGCGTTGCAGCCGGCGCAGCACCGGGCTTGGCCGCTGGTGCAGCAGCGGCAGGTCGCGGTGGCGCAGCGGGCTTGGCGCGTTTGCCTTGCGCGAGAGCAACCGGCGCCGCTAGAGCGAGACACAACGAAGCGACCCGACGATTCCGCAGCATGAGCGCCTTCAGACGCTAACACGCCAGCGCGTAAACGGGCAGAGCGCTTCGCTCTCACCTACATTGGCACCTGCAACGCCGCGCGCCGCGTTCGATGCACGGCGCGCAGCGCTCTCCGAAGCTCAACCTTTGGCGCCCTGTGCGGCAACGGCCTTGGCTGCAGCTTCGGCGGCAGCCGGATCGCCGAGGTAGTAACGCGGCTTGATCGGCCGCAAATTCGCGTCGAGCTCGTAGACCAACGGAATGCCGGTCGGAATGTTGAGCTCGACGATTTCGTCGTCGCTCACGTTGTCGAGGTGTTTGACCAGAGCACGCAAGCTGTTGCCGTGCGCCGCGATCAGAACGCGCTCACCCCGCTTGATGGCGGGAGCAATCTCTTTTTCCCACAGCGGCAAGAAGCGCGCGACGGTGTCTTTGAGGCACTCTGTCTTCGGCAGCTCGCTCGCACTCAGCTTCTTGTAACGAGGATCCTTCGTCGGCGAGAACTCGTTGTCGTCGTCGATGGGAGGGGGCGGCACGTCGTAGCTGCGACGCCAGATCTTTACCTGCGCCTCACCGTGCTTGGCGGTGGTCTCCGCTTTGTTCAAGCCTTGCAGGCCGCCGTACATGCGCTCGTTGACGCGCCAGGAGCGCACCACCGGAATCCACATGAGGTCCATGTCTTCCAGCACGATCCACAAAGTCTTGATGGCGCGCTTCAACACCGACGTGTAAGCGACGTCGAAGCTGAAGCCGGCTTCACGCAGCAACTTGCCAGCGTTCTTGGCTTCTTCGATGCCGGCGGGGCTGAGCGGGACATCGACCCAGCCGGTGAAGCGGTTCTCCTGGTTCCACTGGCTTGTGCCGTGGCGCAGCAATACGAGCTTGTACATTGCGGGGGCTCTCAATTGGTGAATGGGATGAAGATGCTGGCGCCGCCCATTGCGGAGATATCGTTCACGATCTTTTCGACGCCGAGCTGCACCCGCTTTTGCTCGCGCACATAGTCTCTGACGTCAAGACGCAGCGCGAGCCATTCGGTCAAATAGAACTTCATCCCGAAGCCACCCGAGCCGGTGAGCCCAATCGCGCCCGGCTCGACCGTCGCACCGGCACCCAACGCGATGTTGAAATCGAAACGACTGATGGCGCCGCCCATCCAGCGGACCTTGCCGTACGCGAGCGACCAAATCAGGTTGCCAACGAAGAACTGAACCGGGTTGTCCTCCGAACGCACGATGTCGACCAGGCCCTGTTGACGATCATCGATGGCCTGCAGCAACGCGTAGCGCTGGCGCGTGCGAAAGTAGGCCGCTTCTAGGCCGAGATCTTCGGTGAAGTTGAAGGTGTACGCGCCGCCGTAGATGGGGGCGCCGTCCGAGATGTCACCGGCGTACCAGCCGCCCATGGGCGAGAGCTCGTGGCGCAACGCCTTCTGAAACAGACGTGGCACTACGCCGCGGTACGCGCGCTGCCCAATGAGCTGCTGCTTCAGCGCTTCGTCGACGCACTGCGCCTGAGCGGGTGCAGCGGTGCACCAGAGGGTTCCGCCCACCAACGCCGCCGCCACGAGCTGCAAAGCACTTCTAGCCAACTCGACCCACCGGACTATCATAAGTAGCCGGGATCCGGCGCGATTCTGTTGTTTGGCAGCTACAGCTAGGTGTGGCTTATGCCGACAGGCTAAAGGCCCCGTGGCCGAACACCCCGCGACGGAGTTCGCTAGTGCTTTCCGGGAACCGCCTATCGTATGCGGCAAAAATGAAGATCGCCTGGCTGCTCCTCCCTTTGGTCGTGAGCTTGGCTGCGCAATCTCGGGCCGACGGCCGGGAGTCTTGCACGAGCGCGCAGCAGGCAACCGCCGTGGGTCAGATCGCGTGCGAGCTCGCGCATGCGCTGCCGCCTGCACAAGCGCCGCTGCGTGTGACGGTGCGTGCGATCAGCTCGCCACTGCGCATGGAGCGCGCCAATGAGCTCGCGCAACGTTTGGCCCGTGCGGTCGCCGGAGAGCTCGGCGCAAACGCGCGCGCTGAGGCCGCTTCAGCGCTGGCGGGCGGAGCACGCGTGGACACGTTGGTGCTCAACGGGGAGCTTGCGCGCGACAAGTTCAGCGTGAGCGCGGAGCTGTTTCGCGCATCGGGAAAGTTCTGGGAACGCTTTCGACCGGGTGAACGCGGCGCCTCTGAACGCGCTCACGCTACACGCGCGTTGGACGCTGAGTTGGCGAGCTATCTGCCCCCAGTGCCGCTGGTGCTCACACGCATCGACAAAGCGAACTTGGAAGAGCCGAGCGTTGCGCTCGCGTGCGGCGACGTCGATGCGGACGGCGGCCTCGAAATCGTGACGGTGGGACGACGTCGCGTGCAACTGGGTCGCATCGCGAGCGGGCGCTTTCAGGTGTTGCGCAGTCGAGCCTGGTCGGAGCTTTCCGATGTCGCCCCGAGCCCACTCAAAGATCCGATTGCCAGCGCGAGCGTCGAAGCCGCACAGCGCATTCGCATTGGGTTGAGTGACCGACGCGAGGCCGTGGTGCTCGACCATGAGCTCGCGCTGGTGGCGCGCCATGCCGGCGTTTTTCCCTGGCCCGGAGCTGGTTGCGTGCCGTTCGTGAAGGGTGGCCTGGGCGAAACGCGCGCTCGTTGCGAACAGAAGCCGCGCGCCGACGCCGGCGGTCCTCTCGACGCGATTACGGGCGCTCGCCTCACGCGACGCGACGGCAGCGCTTGGACGGTGCTGGTTTCGCGCCGCCCAAGCGCTGAAACGTCACTCGAACTCGACGGGAAACGCATTCAGCTCGACGGACGCTACGGAGCGCAACTCGCGCTCGCGGATCTGGACAGTGACGGCCGACCGGAGCTCATCAGCTCCCTGGATACGCTCGACCCAGCCTCGGACGCGGTAGTCGTGAGCACCATCGTTGGAGACAAGTTGAAGGAAGCGTTTCGCGTGCCGACCCCGAACGGCGTGTACGCGCTCGGCACTTGCCCGAGCTACGACAACTTGCTCTCGCCGCTGCTGGTTGCGACGGGCAACGAGCTGTGGGTGTTACGGTGACTCACGCGCTTCGGTTTGGCCGCCGCGCGCTGCTGTCGGGGTTGCTCGCGAGCAAAGCCGTGCCGGCGTTGGGCAGGCGACCCTACGGAGGCACACTGCGCCTGGTGGTGCCGTGGGGCATGTCGCGCTTGGATCCACACGAGCTCGACGATCCGATTGCAGCGCTGTTTTGGCATTTGATCAGCGATCCCCTGTTTGCGCTTTACGGAGGACGACCGTATCCGGCGTTGGCGCGCTCGCTGCCCGAGGCGATTCCGAACGGCGCGCGTCTGCGTTTACGCCCCGGGCTGGTAACGGCGCGCGGGCGAGCTCTCTCGGCGCTGGACGTGAAAGCTTCAATCGAGCGCAGTCAGCGCCGCGGCGGCGCAGCGCTGTTCGCGCAAGTCAAAGCGATGAAAACCGTGTCGGGAGATCCGCTTTCGCTCGACGTGATTGGGCCCACTCCGGACGAGCTCGGGGTGAGCTTGGCGAGCCCCGTGGCGGCGCTCTTGCCGCGCAACTTTTCACCGCTCGAGCCCGATGGAACGGGTCCGTACAAAGCGCGGCTCGGCGCGGGCGAGCTAGTGCTGACACGCAATGACAACGCGGTGCGCGGTGCCGCCTTTCTCGATAGCGTCGAGGCGCGCACGGTGGCGGACCTGTCTGAAGCGCTGCGGGCTTTCGAAAACGGGAACGTCGATGTGGGTTGGCTCGGCAGCGGCTTGCACCAAGCGCGATCCGGCGCAGTCCAGTTCGTGGGAGCCGCGTACGGATTTTTGGTGCTGCGCAGCGGAAAAAAGCCACGCCAGTGGGGCGCACCGGGAGTGGCTCAACAACTCATCGACGGCATTGCACCGGAGCGCCTGCGACACCTCGGATTGAAAAACCTTCCGGAGCGTGCGCTTGCTTCTGAGGGCTGGGGTGGCGGCCCGGCCGAATGCCTGGTACCCGACGATGCACCCCAACTGCGACTCGCAGCGCAAACTCTAGCAGCGGCACTCAGCCGCCCAGGCCACGAACTCAACGTCGTGGCGCTTTCGCGCGGGGAGTGTGCACGCCGCCGCAGTAGTGGCGATTTCGCTCTGCTCGTGGACTTCGTCCGCATCATGGGTCAGCCCGGGCCGATGACTCAGCTTTCGCTGCTGACCGCGGAAAATCCGGAGCTTGCCAAGCGCCCACCGCGCATCACGGATTTCAATCCGCGCGTTATTGCGCGCAGTTTGAGCCTGGGTGTGGTCGGTGAGCTGTGGGTGGAAGGCGCTCATGCACCTGCCTTTCGCGGCCTCACCGGTTGGCAGTTGGGTGACGCCTATCGCCTGCCTGCGCCAAACCAGTGATACGAAATTCCGTTGTCCAACGCTGCGTCGCGGCTAAAAGCCGTTTGCGTTGCTAGGGCACGCCCGGACAGAGACGACACGACGCTCGTCGCAGCTCGAAAAGCCCGCTACCATCAACTATCGATGGACTCGCAAGCGACGCGCAGGCGACCCCACGTCAACATTCGCCGAGCTGAACCCTCCGACGTGCACGCGGTAGTCGAATTGATTCGTGCCTGGGCTCACGAAGTGTTTGCGCGACGCGCCGACGTCACACCGGAGGCATTGCTCGGCGATGGCTTTGGTTCGGTGCTCGAGTTTTTCGTTGCCGAGACGGAGAACGGCGAGCTCTGCGGTTTCGCCGCGTGGGAGAAAACCTACGACGTCGTCACCGGACGTCGCGGTGGCGTCTTGTTGGGTCAATTCATTGCGCCAACGACGCGGGGTTATGGTTTTGGCGATCGCTTGCTGCACGCCGTCGCCAACGAAGTGCGTTCGATTGGCGGAGCGTTTCTGTCGGGCCTTGGTGAAGTGCACGCCGAACTCACACAGGCGGGCGCCTCGTTGATGCCGCCGCACGCGAACGCGCACGTCGCTTCCACACAACGTCACAGCGCCGCCGATCTCACCAATGGCAGCGCGACGTTTCCCTCGGAGTTGCGGCCAGAGCGTTAGCATATTGCAAGGCCGCTCGAGTTTTCCGCGCGAGCAGGTGATCGGTCTGCGCTTGGTTAGCAAACCCTGATCGAAAAGAACTCGGGCGCAATTGGCGTACGCGACCCACGGGGGGCCTTCGATCTGGCCCCACATGGGGGGCCTTCAATCTGCGGGAAGGGCTTCAGCGATGGCGTATAGCGTGACGCCGGAGTGGCGTAGTCGCGAGCCTCGTGAGGGCGCTCGTGGTTGTACTCAACACGAAACAAATTAAGCGCGTGCTGTTGAGCACGGAAGCTTTTCGCGGTGGTTGCGCGGTCTCCTGCTTCAGTGTCAGATGCATCCGTTCATGCCTACCGTTCTGGTCAGGGCGACCTGGCATGATGCGTTCCGGCGAATCCACCACGCGGAGAGCCGCGACAGCCCGCCAGGCGCGAGCGTTGAAAACGGTGGATCGTTGTCGGTGCGAATCGCATCTGGCATCCGAAACCCCGAAAGACGGCTTCGAATGTCGCCTGCACCAGCTCTGTGAGCGGACGCTTCAAAGACCGGCAGCACAGCAGATATCGGCTGAAACCATCCGTGATCGTGAGTGGGTGACAACGCTGGCCATTCGCAGGGGAATGCCCCTTGACGTCGGCGCACCAAACAGCGTTCGGCCGATCGTAACCGCCCAACCGATCCGGGTATGGGTCACTGCGTCGTTTGCGTCGACGCTTCACGCGCGAGGCCGGCGTGCGTTCACTCGAGCGTGAGATCTCTGCCGTGTGTCCGCTCAACCCTGTCTCTCGAAGGAGCTCGCCGACTGTGCTTGCAACCGGGAACTCGATGGTCGGACAGTGCCTAGCGAGCACGACGAGCGCTTCCGCAGTCCCCAGTTCGCTTTCGACGTGCCTGCACGATCAGCTCAGCCGTCCCTTCGGGTACAGCGTGCGGGTGCGTGTGAGGTGCCCGTGAACGATCCTTCAGCCCTTCCAGCCCGCCAGATTCGTAGCGCTCACGCCACTTGTACCCCTGCTTTCTGCCGATCCCAAAGCGCTCGCAAAGTTCGGTCAAGTTTTCGCTGCCCGCCAGAAGGGCAGCAATGAATTTCATGCGTTCGTTCACTAGTGACGTTTCCTCCCACGGCATCCAGAACGTTTCGCCTGATCACGCGACAACTGTCACCCATGTTCCCGGTCCGTTTTGTTACCTATGTACTCGGTTGGACCGCGCTTTTCACTTGACGCGGTGTCGTCGTGCACGTGCTGCGTGAAAGAGAGTGCGCGCGAAGTGCAGCTCTTGTTTGCGCGAAGGTTCCACGGTATGCGCGTTCTCGAGAGGAAAACGCTTTTGAGCTCGCGAAGCGCGCTGAAATGCGCGTCACGGCGCGAATGCGGAGCTCGAAAATCCATATGATAGAGTGGGTTCACTCACGAGAGTTGGTGATTGTTTGATTGCGGCGCGCTGAATGCGCGCGCGTGGAGGTTGTCATGGGTTTGGCATTGTTGGTGAGCGATGTTCGGCGGCCGGGCGTGTATCAACGAAGCAACTCGGGGACGGTGGGATCGGGGTCAGGTGGATGGGAGTCGGTGCATGAACGTGTTGTGTCGTTCGCAAAGCGGCGCGCAGGGCTCGAGTGGGAAGAAGGTCGGTTGCTTTGTGAAGCGTTGCGTGCGGGTGTGCACCGGCGCCTGGGATTTGCGAGCTTCTCCGAATATGTGGAGCGCCTCTTTGGGTACAATGGGCGGCTGGTGAAAGAGAAGTTGCGCGTCGCTCAGGCGCTCGAACCGTTGCGCGAGATGAGCGTTGCATTGCGCACTGGTGAGCTGACTTGGTCAGCCGTACGCGAGCTGACGCGCGTGGCAACACCCGAGACGGAGCGCGCGTGGCTGGACGCAGCGCGGGGTCAGACGGTGCGACAGGTGGAAGAGCTAGTCTCCGGTCGTGCGCCGGGTGATTTGCCCAGCGATGCAGCAGATCCGGCGTTGCGGCTGTATGTACTTCGACACCAGGTCCATGGTGAGACGCGGGCACTGTGGCTCGAAGCGGTCGCGAAGCTTCGCCGGGACGCGGGCGCAGCGCTCGACGATGACGCGATGCTCCTGCTTGATGGCGCGGTGCGTTCTCGCGGATGGCGGCGAGGCAAAGATCGATGCCGGCCGCGCCAGCTACCAGGTGCAGGTGACGACGTGCAAGAGCTGCGGGCGCAGCGAGCAGATTGGCAACGGTGAACGTCACGCCATTGCTCCCGAGGTCGCGGAGATGACTCGCTGTGATGCGCAGGTCATTCCGGATGCTGCCGCACCCCACGTGAGTCAACGAGCGTCGCAAACGATTCCCCCGGCCGTTCGGCGAGAAGTCATGCGGCGCGACAACGGGCGCTGCGTCGTGAACGGGTGCAAGCATGCAACTTTCGTTGACGCGCATCATTTAAAGCCTCGAAGCGAAGGCGGCCGGCACGAACCCGATAATCTCGTGTGCTTGTGCGCTGCACACCACCGCGCAGCGCACCAAGGGCGTCTAATCATTGAGGGCCGGCCGTCCACCGGGCTCACGTTTAGGCATGCCGACGGAACGCAGTATGGCGGCGCGCTGCGGGTTGGAGTGGCGGACCGAAATGCGCAGGTTTTCGCGGCGCTCCGTGGAATGGGCTTCAAAGAGCGCGAGTGCCGGACGGCGTTGGATCGTTGCGCGGCAATGATTGCTCCCGCCGCGACACGGGAGGACATCTTGCGCGCGGCGCTCCACGTGCTCACGACCTAGCACCGGACTCGTCTATTCGAACAACAAGGAGGTGCGGGGACACGCAACGTTGCACAGCGGCCGAGGCAGAGTGCTCCGGCGGCGCACAGGCTTCGCAGCGGCACCTGGTTTCTCGGGCTGGGGCCGCAGGTGAGCTGCAGCACTGCGGCCAACCCCACAAGAAATAGCGACGAGTTTTGCGCGAATGGTCAGCGTTGGCTGCGGAGCGCTACGGCAACGTGGTTGGTACGGGTACGCTGCCGCCTGCGCGCAGGTAAGCGACGATCGATTCGCTGAGCTGGCGGTCGGCTTTGACGCATTTGTCGCTGACGTCGCCGGAGACTGCGCCTTTGCATTGCTTGCGCCGTTCGAGGTAGGCGGTGTTCACCTTGTCGTCTTTGCGCAGTGCCTCTTGCACGTTGTCGTCGAGGAAGCGCCACTCGATGCCGGGTGTCTTCGGCGTGGGTGGGCGGTTTTGGGTGAGCTCTTCGCCGGAGAGGGTGACGCAGGAGCCGTCCCAGCGAATTGCGTCGTAACCGCCGCCGGCGCCGCTGACTTGCATGCCGCCGGTGTCGGCTTTGCGCTCGGCGAGGATTAGGACTTCCTCGTCGAACTCGAGGTAGCCGCCGCTAGAGGCGCCGCCGGAAGCGTTCCAGGCCTCGGTTTTGCGTGTCAGAAAGCCGCGAGCCCATTTGGAGCCGTTACCGAAGAGGTAAAGGGCCATGGAGGGGTTTTTGGTGTTGCACAGCTTCTTCACGAACTTGGGATGGGGCACGCAGGGGCCGCTCGATTTGAAGCAGTCTTTGGGGATGCCGGCGTCGCCAGTGTCGGCCTTGCCGCTTTCGCTGGGCTTGTCTTCGTTGGAAGCTGGGGCATCGCCGTCGGCGCTGGCCTTGGATTCACTCACTTCGCTGGAGGGCGCTTCGGCAGGCGGTTTGCTACCGCCACATGCCGCGGCGAGTGCGGAAAGGAGCAGCGCTGGGGCGATGTGTTTCAAGAGCATGTCGCGCTTTCTAGCCGAAAAGGCGGCTCGGCGGAATGACCTACAAACGATCGCTGGTACCAAAATTATCGAACGCGAAGGTTGCCAGTAACTGGAGCGAAACAAGGGCGAATTCGAAGGCACGGCTTACTCGCGTGTAATGGATTTGCCGGCGGCGTATCACGGCAACGTGATACTGGAGATGTCCTCATCGTACGTTTGTGTGAGGTTATCGAACACGGTGGCGAAGCGCTCGATAGCCTCTCACTGCGTTTCGCGGACCATAAACTCCATATCCGCCGGTCGAGGGGGGGCCTACTTTGCGTCATTGCCAACGCCGACTCGAACCCCCCGGCGTTGCGCATGGCGCTGGCCCTCGTCGCGCGGCGGCTTGGTTCGGTTTCGGCAAGACCGGGACACGCCAAGCCGCCGCCGGCGAGCGCTGAGTAGGTCCCAGTGGCGTCGCTGGCGACTGCGAACATCGCCGGTGCGCACGTACCGTGCGTGCGCTGTTCAAACTTGCGCGAGTACGCGGTCGACGTCGACACCAACGCGCACGATGTGGTTGCCGCCGCCGAGGATGACGCCGCGCAGCGGGCTGGTATCGCTAAAATCACGGCCCCAAGCCAAGGTGAGGTGTTCGTCGCAGGGGATGCTGCCGTTGGTGGGATCGAAATCCACATAACCGAAGCCAGGGCACCACACGGAGAGCCAGGCGTGCGAAGCGTCGGCGCCAACGAGCTTCGGCTGGCCAGGCGGGGGCGCGTTGTGGATGTAGCCGCTCACGTAGCGCGCGGGTAAGCCGAGTGCGCGCAGCATGCCGATTTGCAGGTGTGCGAAGTCTTGGCACACGCCGCGACGCGTTTCGAGGACTTGGCCGAGCGGAGTAGCCACGCTGGTAGCGCCGGGTTCGTAGCGAAATTCGCTGTGAATGCGTTGGGTGAGCTCGAAGACGGCTTCGAGTAGCGGGCGCCCCTTGCCGAACGAAGCCGTCGCGTATTCGAGTAGCCCGGGCGCGAAACGAACGTGGGGCGATTCCAAGGTGTATTCGAGTGCACGCAAGCCTTCGCCATTGCGCTCTTGGCGCACGGAGTCACGCACGAATTCCCAGGCGGGCGAGAGCGACAGCACCGGGCGCTCATAAGGAGTGATGTCGAGCTCCGAACAGGCAGTGACCGAGAGGCGGAGGTGCGCTTCCTCCAAGGTGAAGAAGTGCACCACGTTGCCGAAGTAATCGCGATCTTCAGCCAACAAGACCGCCGACGGTTCGATTACCAAGCGCGTCGAGAGTGGTGTTTGCTGCTCGGTGCGGCGAGGAGAAAGGCGCGCTTCGTTGTGGCAAATCGAAACGGCTTCGCTGTACTCGTAGGTGGTGGAGTGGGAGACGCGATAGTGCATGCTCAGCTGCGCTCCGCGGGGCCGCCCAGTGAAAAGGAAGCTTGAGCATGCGCCAGGTAGGCCAACGTGAGCTGCTCGGCGAGCAGCGGCAAGGCGCGTTCGAGCTCGTGCAGCAGCTCTTCTAGCGCGCTACGTCGACCGTTGGAGTCAGCTTGGGCTAGCAGGTGAATATCCGCGCAACGCACTTGCGAGAGGGCACGCAGCGCTGTCTTGGCTTCCGGTGCGAGCAATGGGCGCTGCGCGGCGCGCGGAAGGCGCTTCACGTGATCTTCCAGCATTGCGAGCTGGTACACCACCGAGCGCGGGTTGGTCTCGTCGGTGAGGAGTAGATCGAGCACCGGCTCGAGCGCCATGGTGCCGAGATAGCGCGAGCGATAGGTCATCGCGCTGTCGGCGACTTCCAGCAGCGCGTCGAGTACGGCGGTGTCGTCAGCGCCGACCAGCATGCTGCGCAACAGGCGCACCATGAAGCTGCCACGCTCGATGCGCCGGCCGATATCGGCGAAGCGCCAGCCGGGGCCGTGGGTCATGTTTTCCATGACGAGGCCGGAAAACGCAGAAAATCCGAGCAACAGTGAGCTGACGGTTTCGAGTGCGTCCGAGGGCTCGCTGATGGCGCGCGCACGCGCTTGCGCGATGGTCGCTGCGAGCTGGCTCAGTACACGCCAGGTGTCCATCGAGATGCGGTCGCGCACCACGCGCGCCGCGCGATGACCTGCTTCGATTCCGGCGCCAGGCGTGCGCGCAGGCTCCGCGGAGGCTAACAAGCGCACTAGCTCGTGTTCGATGCCGGGAGTTGGGCGTACCAGCGCGCCGCGAATCAACTCGAGATCGTCTTCCAAAGCGCTGAGCAGCGCCCGGACTTCCGGTGCGCGGCCCTGCGAATCGTCGACTCGACGCGTGATCAAGCTGCGCATCAAGCGCGTGGTGCCCTCGGCGCGCTCCACGTAGCGGCCGATCCAGAACATGTTGTCCGCGACGCGGCTCGGCAAATCGCCGCCGCTGCGCACCACTTCGACGCGTCGCTCGGGTGGTGGCAGCAGCGAGAAGTTGCTGGGCTCGCCGCGCGCCAGCACCCAAGAGTCCTTGCTGCCTCCGCCGCGTTGAATCGTTACGACCAACGAGTCCTTACTGTTGGCGATGCGAGTGAGACCGCCGGGCATTACTAGGTAGCCGTCATCACGCCGGGCGAGGAACGTGCGCAAGGAGAGATGCCGTGGCTGAACGCCGTCCTCGGTGAGTGCCGGCGCCATCGAGAGCGGCAAGCGTTCCTGACCGACGTAAGCAAATGGGCGAGCCAGAATCTTCTGTTTGAGCTCATACAGCTCGGTTGCGCTCAAGTCGCCTCCGAACACTGGCTCGCCAGCGTTGGGGCCTAGCGTGGCACTCTTAATGACGAGCCGGTCCAAATGGTCGATCACGTAGCTGCGAGCGGATTCGTTGCCGCACCAGAACGTTGGCACGTTCGGCAAGCGCAGATCTTCTCCCAAGAGCGCGCGCGACAATGCGGGCAGAAACGCGAGGAGCGCTGGCATTTCGACGAGCCCGCTGCCGAGTGCGTTCGCGATGGTCACGTTGCCGGCGCGCACGGCGTGAACCAGCCCTGCGACGCCGAGCGACGAGTCCGGGCGCAGGCTCAGTGGATCGGCGAAGCTGTCGTCGAGGCGCCGCACCACGACATCGACACGCTCGAGACCTCCGAGCGTCTTCAGGTACAAAGTGCGATCGCGCACGGTGAGATCGCCACCCTCCACCAGTGTGAAGCCGAGATAGCGCGCCAGGTAGGCGTGCTCGAAGTAGGTTTCGTTGTACGGACCCGGCGTGAGCAGCGCGATGCGCGGACTATCCGTGCGGCGCCGGACTACGCGTTGCAAACCTTCGCGCAGCACGCGAAAAAATGGCGCCAAGCGCTCGACTCGGCAATTGCGAAACGCTTGCGGCAATAGCCGTGAGATGACGATGCGATTCTCGAGTGCATAACCGGCGCCGCTCGGCGCCTGAGTGCGATCGCCGAACACCCAAAAGTTTCCGTCGCTACCGCGCGAGAGATCAGCCGCATACAAATGCAGGCGCGCGCCATCCGCGACGCGCACACCGAACAACGGACGCAGAAAGCCCGGATTGCCGAGCACGAGTTCAGGCGGCAACAAGGCTTCGCGCAGGATGCGCTGAGGGCCGTAGAGATCCGCGAGCACGGCGTCGAGCAGGCGCGCGCGCTGCACGAGCCCTGCCTCCAGACTCGCCCATTCATCCGCCGAAACCACCAGCGGCAGCGGATCCAGCTGCCACGGCCGATCGGTGCCACGCGGATCACCGTAGACGTTGTACGTGACGCCGTTTTCGCGAATTGCGCGCTGAGCTTGTGCCCAACGCCGGTCCAGCTCTTCGCGCGAGAGCCCCTGCAACGTCTCGAACAGCTCAGCGAAATGCGGACGCACGACGCCGTCGGGACCGAATGCTTCGTCGTAGCCGCTGGCGGGCGTGTAGCTCCAGCTTCCCGGACCGCTGCCCGAGCTCGCGAGGTTGGCGGACGACATTCAGAGGAAGGTACTTACCACACCTGCCCTGAACCTGGCCGCGCGACGCGAAGGCGTCTCAAATCGAGCGTCAATGGGTAGTCGGGATTGTTGATGTTTACCACGCGACTCAAGTCGAGTTGGCCCGGTTGGTGGCCAAATGGCGCGAACAGCGCCGCGCGCCGCGCCTCTGCTTCCAGCGCGTTGACTGGAAAGCGCTCGTAAGAGCGACCACCAGGATGCGAGACGCGCAAAACACAGCCGCCGAGTGCGCGACCTGCCCACTCGTCGACGAGCGAAAACTCGAGCGGAGCGTGCACGCCCTGAGTCGGATGCAATTGCGAGGGCAACCACCAGGCGCGAAATCGCACACCAGCGACGGCTTCACCACGCGTGCCCGTTGGATGCAGCGGCACGCGCGCGCCGTTGCACACCAACGCGTGACGCCCTGGAATGGCTCCGCGCACTCGCACCTGCACGCGTTCGAGCGACGAATCCACGCTGCGCACGACGCCGCCCGCGCCGGCTTCCTCCGCCAATACGTGCCACGGCTCGAGCGCACGCCGCAGCTCGACTTCTACCGAGTCGTAAGTAACTTTGCCGACTTCCGGAAAGCGGAACTCGAAATGTGGCGCGAACCAACCGTCTTCGAAAGGATAGCCCGCCTCTGAGAGATCGCGCAGCACATCGCTGAAGTCTTGCCACACGAAGTGCGGCAACAGGAAACGATCGTGCAACGACGTGCCCCAACGCGGGAGCTTGGCTGTGTACGGCGTTTGCCAGAAGCGGCTCACCAGGGAGCGCACGAGCAGCATCTGAACGAGGCTCATGCGCGCGTGCGGAGGCATCTCGAAGCTTCGCATCTCGAGTAAGCCAAGCCGCCCGCTCGATGAGTCCGGTGAGTACAACTTGTCGATGCAAAACTCGGTGCGATGCGTGTTGCCGGTGACGTCGGCGAGCAGGTTGCGGAAGATGCGATCCACCAACCAGGGTGCAATGAAGCCTGACTCACGCGCGATACGGCGCGCTTCGGAGAGCGCGATTTCGAGTTCGTGGGTGGCTTCGTGACGCGCCTCGTCGACGCGCGGCGCCTGGCTGGTGGGACCGATGAAGAGCCCGGAAAACAGGTACGACAGCGAGGGATGATCGTGGAAGTAGCCGACCAAGCTGCCGAGCAAGTCGGGGCGCCTGAGCAAGGGGCTGTCGCGCGATGTGGCACCGCCCAACGTGACGTGATTGCCGCCGCCGGTGCCGCTGTGGCGCCCGTCGAGCATGAATTTCTCGGTGGCGAGCCGGCTCTCACGCGCTTCATCGTAGAGCGCCGTGGTGGTCTTTGTGATGTCTTGCCAATTGGCTTGCGGATGAATGTTCACTTCGATGACGCCGGGATCGGGCGTGACGGTGAACTTCTCGATGCGAAAATCCGACGGCGGCGTGTAGCCCTCGATGCGCACCGGCTGCTCGAGCTGCTCGGCGACGCTCTCCACTGCGTGCACGAGGTCCAAGTAGTCTTCCAGAAGGCCAACCGGAGGCAGAAAGATGTGCAAAACACCGTCGCGTGGCTCCACGCACAAAGCCGTGCGCACGGTGTTGGCATCGGACTCGAATGCTTTCGGGCGCAGCGCGGCTTCGCCATCAGCCAGCGAGCGCTGGCGGCGGATCTCCGGCGCACGACGATACGCGGGCAAGGCGGGACGCTCTGCAAATGGATCGCGCTCGTGAACGTACGGATAGTCCGATTCGAGAACCCACGGCAGCGAATCGACGGGCAAGCGATAGCCCATCGCCGAGTCACCCGGAATCAGATACAAAAGCTCGCGCCGCAAAAACCAAGGACCGGAGCGCCACGCGCCGCCACCGAGTGGCTGCAGCGGCAACGCATAGCCGATGACATTACCGAGCCCCTGCTCGAAGACGCGAGAAACACGTGCGCGCTCGAGCTCGTCTTCAAGGCGATTGTCGAGCGGCGTGACGTTGGTGGGGAGCTTGCGCTCCTTCAACATGTAATAGAACGGGTCTTCGTAAGCCGCTTGGGCGTGTTTGGCATCTACTTCCAAGCGCGCCGCCAAGCGCTCGATGAAGCGCTCAGCGTGCTGCGGGCCTACGCCGTAGTCGTAGTCGTCGGCAGCGAACAAATCCTGGCGCTGCCAAATCGAATCGCCGTCTTTGCGGAAGTAGCAACCGAGCGCCCAGCGAGGCAGCTGTTCACCGGGGTACCACTTGCCTTGTCCAAAGTGCAGCAAAGGATCGTGCGCAAAACGCCGCGCGAGCTTGCGGAACAGAACGCCAGCCAGCCGTCGCTTATCGCTCCCGAGCGCTCCGAAGTTCCACTCGTAGCCGTCTGGATCGTCGATCGAAACGAAGGTGGGCTCGCCGCCCATGGTAAGCCGCACGTCCTCTCGTTCGAGTTCGCGATCGACTTGCTGCCCGAGTGCCTCGATGCGCGACCAAACAGCGTCCGTGTACGGCAGCGTAACGCGCGGAGTCTCCCGCACGCGTTCGACGTGCATGTCGTGAAAGAATTCGACTTCGCACTCGTCGAGCTCGCCGCTGATCGGCGCCGCGCTGCTGGGCTCGGGCGTACACGCGAGCGGGATGTGCCCCTCACCGGCAAATAGGCCGCTGGTCGCGTCTAGGCCAATCCAGCCGGCACCAGGCAAGTACACCTCTGCCCACGCGTGCAGATCAGTGAAGTCTGCAGCGGGACCTTCCGGCCCTTCCAGCGGCTTCTGATCGGGCTTCAGCTGGATCAAGTAGCCGGATGCAAAACGCGCGGCGAGCCCGAGGCGCCGCAGGATTTGCACCTGGAGCCACGCCGAATCGCGACACGATCCGCTGCCGAACTCCAGAGTCTGCTCGGGAGTTTGAACGCCAGGCTCGAGCCGAATCAGATACTTGGTCTTTTTCTGAATCAGCTGGTTCAACTCGACCAAGAAGTCGACGCTGCGCCTGCCGTTCGGCGTGAGCTCGCGCACGAACTTGTCGAGCAACGGCCCGCCCGGAGCCTTCTCCAAGTAAGGCGCGAGTTCCTTCAAGCTGCCGGGCTCGTACATGAACGGAAGCTTCTCGGCGCTCGGCTCGAGAAAGAAGTCGAACGGATTGATCGATTTCAGATCTGCCAGTAGCTCGACGTCGACTTCGAGATGGTCTACGGGCTCGGGAAAAACCAGACGTGCCAGGAAGTTTCCCTGAGGATCCTGTTGCCAGTTGAGGAAGTGCCCGCCGGGCGAGACATGAAACGCGTAGCTCACGATCGGCGTGCGGGCGTGTGGCGCGGGTCGCAGCCGCACTACCTGAGCACCGAGGCGCACACGGCGGTCGTACTTGTAACGCGTCTTGTGACGCAGGGCGACGCGAACAGTCACGGCAGTTCTCCGGTTGTGATTGTTGCAAGCTCGCACCGCGAGCTGCTGATTGTTGCGAACTCGCTTCGCGCACGCGTCGCGAGCCTGCTTCTGCGATTCGTTTTTACTGTTGCTGTTGCTGTTGCTGCTGTTGCTCGAGCGCGTTCAAATCCAGGGGACGCTCGCGCACGACGCGACCATTCAAGAGGGGAGCCTCGGGACGCCTCGGTGCCGTCATCGGTGTCTCCTCGTCGACACGTTGAATGCGCACGCTCACATCGATGCGTTCTTCCGCGCCACCGCGGTACACGCCACGATTGGGCGGAACGTCCGCGTAGCTACGACCCACGGCGACCGCGACGTGCGATTCCGAAGCCAGCTCACCATGCGTGGGATCGAGCCCGAGCCAGCCGACCGAAGGCACGAAAGCTTCGACCCAAGCGTGCGTCTCTAGCTCCGCCGAACGCGGCTTGAACAGGTACCCCGATACATAGCGCGACGGCACGCCCAACATGCGCAACATTGCGAGCGCGACGTGCGCATAGTCCTGGCACACACCCTTACCCAAATCGAGCACGTCTGACACGGAGGTCGCGCTGGTAGTGACGCCCTTCGTGTAACTGACGAGCTCTCGCAAGCGCTCGGTGACTGCCAGTAGCACCACCGAGGCTCGCTTCTCGCTCGAGATCCCAACCTGCTCCGCAAACTGCGTGAGGCGCGGATCGCGCTGCACCGGCCCGTGTGAAAGCAGAAAGTCTTGGTAGCGGTGCCCCAAAACAGCGAGCGGCAAGGTGTCGGAAAGCTCTTCGAGCCGCGTGCGGCGCGCGTGCGTATCCACCAAAGACGATGCCAGAATCACGACCTTGTCGTGAACGTCAACGATGGAGAAATGATGCGCTCGGTTGCCCTGCCAATCCAGGTGCTCGAACACCGGCGCGTCGGGGCCAACGGCGAGGCCGAAGTTTCGCACCGTCTGCTGGCCATCGTTGCGGGGCGCCATGCGCAGCTCCATCACCGACTCGCTGATGGGTTCGGCGTAGCTGAGCTCGGTCTTGTGTTGAATCGACAGCAGCATCGGCACTCTCCTCGTCAGCACAAAAAGAAGGTCTTCTGCAGGCAGATCGAGCCCGTGTTCACGTCGGCCACGACATCGCGCAAGAAGGTGTTGTCAGGAGCCTCGAGCGAATCGAAGTCGGCGTACTCCACGCGCGCCGCCACCTTGCCGAAGTCGCGCTCCACTCCGCGCCCCGACTGCGGATGCAAGCGCAGCAAACGGCGCGCCAAGTCAGCAGCCGTGTTCGTCGAGTAACGCAAGGTACGCGGGTACTCCGTTTCGAACAGCACGAACTCCACGACGGCGCGGCGATCCACGCGCTTTGGGTGCGCTTTCCGATAAGCATCGAGTGCGTCGAAGCTCTTGAGCAAGGTGAGCCACTCCACGTTACCCGAGCGTTCGCCCGCCGAATGCCGCTCGTGCGTGCTCAACCGCGCGGCCACCAAGCGCGCGACGCCGTCGATGCGCTCCACGAATTTGCCGAGCTTCAAGAAGAGCCAGCCCTCGCCGCGAATCATGGTCGCGTCGGTGACGCCGTCCCACAGAAATCCAGAGGCAACGATGCCCGTCAGAGCCTCCGCCACCATGCTCTCGTCCACGCTGCGCCCCGTCGCGTCACGCAGGAGCCAATACTGCTGATTCAGCTTCTCCCACATCTCGGGGCTGATCACTTCGCGCACCTGGCGTGCGTTTTCCCTCGCGCGAGACATCGCGCACAATAGCGAATTGGGCTCGCTCGGATCCAGCACCAAGCGATCGATGGGTAAATCCGGCAACGACAAGGCGAGCAGCGCACCTCGCCACTGCTCCTCGGCAACTTCACGATCCACCTCGTTCAAATCCAAGCGCAAGTCGCGCATGGCTTCGAGCACCCGCGCCGAGTGTTCGGCTCGCTCGATGTAGCGACCCATCCAGTACAGAGCCTCGGCAACGCGGCTCAGCATGGCAGCTCCTCATTCTTTCGAACAGCGCCCGCCGACACCAACGCGATCAACCCCTTCACGCCGCCGCCTCCTTTTCGGTGCGCTCGTGTTCCGACGCAAGCACCCAGGTGTCCTTGTAGCCGCCGCCCTGGCTCGAGTTCACCACCAAACTGCCCTTGCGCAGCGCCACACGCGTCAACCCGCCGGGAATCACTCGAATCTGGTCGCCGTACAAAATGTACGGCCGCAAGTCGACGCAGCGCCCGTCGAGTCGGCCGTCGATCAAGGTTGGATGCTTGCCCAATTGAATCGTGCGCTGTGCGATGTATGAACGCGGACTGTGCTCGATGCGGCGCGCGAACTCCTGCCGTTGCTCCTTCGTCGCTTGCGGTCCGATCAGCATCCCGTAACCGCCGGATGCGTCCGTCTGCTTCACGACTAGCTCATCGAGGTGGTCGAGAATGTACTTCTTATCGTCGGGCCGCGACGCGATGTACGTCGGCACATTCGGCAAAATCGGCTCCTCCGACAAGTAGTAGCGAATCATGTCCGGCACGAACGGGTAAATCGCCTTGTCATCTGCGACACCCGTTCCCGGTGCGTTCGCGAGCGCCACAGCGCCGCTGCGATAAGCCGCAAACAACCCAGGACAACCCAACACCGAATCCGGACGGAACGCGATTGGATCCAAAAAGTCGTCGTCGATGCGCCGATAGATGACGTCGACGCGCTTCAGCCCTTGCGTCGTGCGCATACACACGAGCCCATCGCGCACCACCAAGTCCCGCCCCTCCACCAGAGTCACGCCCATGCAACGCGCAAGAAAGCTGTGCTCGAAGTACGCCGAGTTGTACATACCCGGGCTCAACAGCACCACGGTCGGATCCGTCACGGCGCGCGGCGCCACGTTCAACAACGAATCGCGCAGCCAGTCCGTATAATCGTCAATCGCGCGCACGCCGTAGTGCTGAAACAGCACACCGAACACGCGCTTCATCACATCGCGACACTCGAGCACGTAGCTTACCCCGCTCGGACTGCGCGCATTGTCCTCCAACACATGCAGTACGCCTTTCTCGTCGCGAATCAAATCCGTGCCGACTACGTGCGTGTAGATCCCCTGCGGCGGCACCATCCCGACCATCTCGCGCCGAAACGAATCCGCACGGTAGATCAGCTCGGCGGGGATCACGCCGTCGTCCAAAATCCGCTGCGCGCCGTAAATGTCCGCCAGGAACAAGTTCAGCGCTCGCACGCGCTGCACCAGGCCCTTCTCCACCTTCGCCCACTCGTCCGTATCGATCAGCCGCGGAATCGGGTCGAAGGGAAACACCTTTTCGATGCCCGCATCGTCCGAATAAACCGTGAACGTAACCCCCTGATTCCGCAGCAGCAACTCCACCAACTTCCGTCGCTGCTCCACCTCTTTCAAACTCAGGTCCGAAAGCCGAGCCACCAACTCGCGATACAGCCCACGAACGTGGCCGCTTGGCTCGAAAGTCTCGTCGTAAGTCCGCGTATCGACCTCGTAATCTTCGAGACGCATGCCAGGCCTACTAGACCAGGCGCATCAATTCGGCCAGGTTTCGTCCAAGTTAACGCGCTCTCCCCGGGGACACCGGCGTCCAATGTGCACGTGCGATCCGAACGGCGCCGTTACAGCGCTGACGCGGGAACGCGCCGTTCGGGTTGTTTGGGGAGCCTCGATTAGCGTGGGCAGAAGACGTAGGTGGCCGAGCCGGGGCGGGGGATGTCTGGGCCAACGAAGCGGAGCCGGCGTTTGCGGTCGACGGGGCAGCTTTCGAGGAGGCTGGGGGCACCCAGGTTGCGCGCTTGGTCGAGGTAGCAGAAACCGGCGGCGTCTGCTGGGACGTTGGCGTCGTTTTGGCACGCGGCGAGCTGGGCCGTGGGGAGCTGCGCGACCTCGCAGACGCAGAGGCTTTCGCAGCTGGGTTGGCCTGCACCACCGCAGTAAAGCGCGGCGGCGAGGCGACTGCGAATGGCGGCTGCGCTGTTGGCGCTCGCCGCGCTACGACCCGCACCGGTGCAGGCGCACGCGCCGGTTCCGGAAGTGACTTCGAGTACGTGGCAGGCGATCGCGCCGTTGGCGTCCGGAATGATGGGCTCGGAGAGGCACGAGGGCGCGAGGGCGCTTTTCATGCGTTCGACGAGCGCGCTCATGGCGGGGTTGTAGCCGTAGTTGGGATCGGTGGTCGGCATTCCGGAGGTTTGCAGCTTGGGGCAGATGGAGGCGGCAATGGAGTTGTTGGTGATGCTTCCGAATTGGCGAATGAGCTCGAGCTGACGCAAGCCGGGGTACGCCTTGGCGAAGTACTGCGTCGTGCCCGTGGCGCCTCCGCTCGGCGGCTGACAGAGGGCGCGGCCGAATGGGACCTCGCTCGGACGGCAGTCACAAGCTGGCATGTCTTCGGTGCATTGGCGCGTGGTGGAGAGGGGGAAGATGCACGAGTACTGAAGATCGGATCCGTCGACGATGTTGCTCTCGTGACCGTTCATGGAGTTCTGCTTCGGATTGGTACTGGTCGCAGGGACCAATGCTTCACCCGTGAGAGGATGCGGACCGAAGCCGAGCTTGGAGCGGTCGAGCGGAGTTTCGAACATGAGTCCGTCGCTCGGGCGTGAACCGTTGTCGCCGAGCATCATGCTGAAGCGGCCCTTTTGCTCCAGCTCCGCGGCACTCAGGTAACGCAGCCGGACGTTGTCCGTGAGGCTCGCGTCGTCTGCCACGTCTTGCCAGGGTAAGCCGAGGATGCCGAGCAAGAATACGCGCGAAGGATCGCGATGGCGCGTCCCTTCGGGAGCCTGAAAAAGCGGATTTTGCACCAGCGTTCCCGAACGATTCGCAACCAAGTTTTGGGTGAGACCGTTCAAGTAGCGCTGAATCGGATACAGCAAATCGAAGCCGAAACGGCGCTTCTGCTCCCAGCACCGGAGGTTCAACGAGTCTTCTGTGACTTGATACGAAGTGCCTTTCTGACATTCCGCATCCTGAGATAACGCCGGGCAGCCGCTCGGGACATTCGCAACAAGGCACGACGTGCAACATGGGTCGTTCGGGTCTTTCGCGCAGGCACTGGTGGCACGAGGCATGCGGAAGGTCTGCCCGTTGAGCACCTGCGTACCCACCAAATACCCCTGCCCTCCGTCAATGATCGAGCAATCGTTCTCGTCGCTCAAGACTACGATGCCAACCAGCGAATCCGGTCGTAGGAACGCCGCGCGCTGCGACAATGTCACCGTGTCTGGCGCGGTTATGTCGACGCCCGTACGGGTGCTGTTCGCGACGACGGCCGACGGCGGCTCTGGATCGATCAAGAAGCGGTACCACGCTTCCAACGATGACTCGTAACCGCAACCCCTTTCACCAGCGGCGACGACCATGTTCTGAAAGTTTGTAACGAGCGCTGCAGCATCCTTCGCGCCTGGCGGCGTTGCGCGTTGCTCCGGATCCCACGCCAGAAACCCAGACGAGTTCCAGGAAGTTAGTCCGGCGCGCACGCTCGGCAGCAAATGAGCCTTGTCGTCATTCTCGTAAGAGGTCGAGACGGGACACGTATCGCCACCGTGCCCACCGAGACTCGACGTCACGACTCCAATGTGAAAGTCGCGAATAGGTGGAAACTCCGGCTGGCCCGTCGCGCACAATCCATCTGGAGTCGCCAATTGACCGGTCGGATTGCCCGCCGCGTCGACGCACACGGGCGTCACCAGACGCCGCACTAACAGTGGCACCGCGCTCTTCAGAATCTCGTGCTTGTCGGCCATCGAAATCGAATTGTCGATCACGAAGAGCAAATCGATTTTGTCGGCTGGCACGGTGCCCACCGGCTGCAACTCGACATCGGGACCGCCCCCAGCACCTGCATCCGCTTCGCTGCCTCCGCTGCCAATGCCCCCGCTGGTACCACCGCTTCCACCAGCGGAAGACCCTGCGGAACCTCCAGTAACGACGGTTGCGCCACCAACCCCGGCTGTGTCGGTGCCGCCCGTGCCGCCGTTTGCTCCCACACCTCCTGAGTTACCGGAGCTTCCGGCGTTGCCGCCTTGCACAGCCGCGTCACCACCGCTCGAACCGAGCGCTCCCGCATTTCCCCCGGCAACAGCGGCACGCCCACCGACGCCCGTGTGATTCGCACCGTCGCTGTGGCCGCACGCAGCGAGCAGCGCACACGCCAACACGGCGCCTCCAATTAAGCCACGCTCTAGGGAGCGACCATTTCGACCCACCATATTTCAACCCTTTCCTAAGCAAGCCCCGAACGACCCGCCCAGCTTAGACCAGAATCCATTGGGAACAACATCGTGAACGACCGTCACTTGCACACGGCGCCCACCACTGTGAACACGAGGCTACTCCCGCGAGTGAACACCCAGATACGCACGCCACATCACATCTTCCCGAATCCCGCGCCCACGCCACCAAACAACACGATCAAAGCCCACGCCAGCACAACGCCGTAACAGCAGCGCAGCCACGGCCACGAGCTCCAGCAAAAATCGCGCCCCCCCAACGCTCGATTCCACCATTAAGAATTTCAGCGCTGACAGCCGCCCGCGGCGAAGGAAACTTCGCTCTCTTCAAGTCACCCGATTTCAACTCGCGCACGCACGCCGCGACTCTTCCCATTCGAGTCGCCCACGCACGACGCCTCCAAATCAATCCGCACAGAGATATCTGCTCGAGAGAAACTCGCCGCGAGGTGCTCGGTGTCAGTTCACTCCCCGCGGCTGCACGCTCAGAAGTTGCTGGCGGCATTCGCCGCGAGGAAGCTCGGAATTCGCCGGACGCGAATGCGAGCAGCGCGGCTGAGCGCACCAAGCCGCGGCGCGAACGTGCACGGACACGGCCGTATGCGCCGAAGGGGTAACGTGCGTGCAGCGCAATGCTGCTCGTTGGGGGAAGGAGTGCGTGACGCGCGTGCAGCGTCAACGTGGTCGTGATGATTACCCATCGCTTCAATAACTGAAGCTCCGTGCGAAACCGGCCGGGCCGAATGGCGAAAAAAAGCGCTGCCGGAGTCGAAAGTTCGCATCCGCGGTCCCGAGAGCCCGATACTCTGGAGGCCCTTGAGCGAGTTTGCGGAGTCAGGGTTCAGTGGTGCCCGAGACTTCCTTCACGCTCAATTTCCCGAGCTCGTCATCCAATGTTTTCGGTTCGTTCCCGTCGCCTTCTGCTCGCGCGTCTGCGTGAGCTCGCGCGTCTGCGTGAGACGGAAGGTGCCGCGTCGACCTCTGCAGTTGCATGTCGACGAGCGTCCGTATCTGTGACGGGACTTCGCGCGCTGCGATCGCACGCAGGGCATGAGCGCCGCGAACTCGTGGGGCGTGTCATTCGTTCGAGATCTTCTCATGCAAGCTAAGGATCAACCGAACCAGCCTGAGGCCGAGGCGGCGTCGACCATCACGAATCGTGACGCGGAGAGCACGCCGCACGCGCCAAGCGTGACGCCTCGCTCGATAAGAGTGTTGGGGACTCCGATTATTTCAGTCGTCGTGAGCAACCACGGCGAGGGAGCCGAGGAGTCGGAACACGATCGGGTCACACCAACGACCGCGCACAATGCCGAACCAGCCCGCGCCACGAATGTAACGGCTTCGGGACCGGCGCCCACCATGCCTGGGGCGCAACCGGGGAGGCTCGTTCAAAGTGCTCCGCCGAAACCGGCGCGCGCTTCGAACGGGGGCATTGCCGAGGAGCCTTTGGGGGCGACTCGTCCAGGTCCGATCGGGTACCCCTTCTTTCACGATATGGATGACGACGTACGACCGGAGCCGCCCGCGGGAATCATCGAGGGTGTGACGTTGGTGGAGCCGCGCGCCGTCCCGAGCAACGGGTCCGAACTGAACTCGGTGATTCTAGGGCCCGGAATCACCGCCGAACCGGTGCCGCGACAACCACAAAGCGGCGCACGAAGCGCTCCGACCGTTCGCACTCGCACCCGGCCCCGCCGCAGTATTCCGGCAGAGCCCGCAGGCGGAGCTCAGCGCACTCCGACGCGCAGTTCGGCAACGCTACTTGCCGCGATCATCGCCGTGGGACTGGTATTGACCGGGGTGAGCGCGCTGTTCCGAAGCAACACCGCCTCGAGCGCCGCCGCGAGTCGTTCGCAAGGCCCAGCTCAGCCACGTGCACGAGCGAACGAACGTGTCGACGTTCAAGCCGCGAGCCCACAACCGCAATCGCAACCGATCAGCGAGATCGGGCCCATGGTTGCAGCTGCGGAAGGCGTCAGTCCTGCCTCGAACAACGTCAGTCCTGCCTCGAACAACGTCAGTCCTACTTCGAACAACGGCAACCCTACCTCGAACAAGGAGTCAGGCGTTGCGACTCGTTCTTCGCCGGACGGCGCACGCTCGCCGGAGACCGTGCGCATCGACGCCGCTGAGCCGGTGGTGGCAACGAGAGCGGCAAATCCAGTCACCAACAGGGCGGCAGGTGCGATTGCGAACAAGGCGGCGCGCCCGAGAGACGTGGGCGCAACTTCGACGCCCAAGTCGGGGCTTGCGGCACTGAAGCCGAACAGCAGCATGAAGCGCGTCTCTACCGCGGGTGAAGTGAGCTCGCGGGCAGCCCCAAAGGCATCATCACGCGAGTCCAGTGGCGTGTCGGGATCTGGACTCGCGTCATCGACCGTCGTGAATGAGGGGAAGAGCTGGATCAAAGTGAGGGACTGAGCGGGGCGTTGCGCCAGCAACGTTTCCTCGTTCGAGCGAACGGGTGCCAGTGCCGCGACTTGACGCTTGCGAGCAAACGAGGAACGAGTGAGAAGTGTTGCGCAGATGAGACGAGAGCAAGCTTTGAAATGGTCGATTTCGGTCTTGACCACGCTTTTCGCGCTATCGTTCCCCCTGGTAGCAACCGCGCAAACCGCGCCTCCGGGGGCGGCTCCTGCTCCCGCGTCCGCGCCCGCAAGCAGCGGTGGGCCTCCTCCCGCTGCTGATCCCGAGTATGTGCGCGACCTGCTTACGCGCGGCACCGAGGCGTTGAGCGCCAATCGAAACGAAGAGGCTCGCTCGTTGTTGAGCGAGGCATACCGGCTGCGGCGCTCCTACGACGTCGCCGCGGCGCTCGGGCAGGCCGAATTGGAGTTGGGCAAACACCGTGACGCCGCGGAACACCTGGAGTTCTCCATTCGCGAGTTTCCGCCGGGCGAGAGTCGCAAACTGTTGAAGCAGCTGCAAGATGCGCTGGTCACGGCCAAAGCTCACGTGGCAACACTGCGCATCTCGGTCAATCAACCCAGTTGCGAGGTGACCGTCGACGGCGCACTGATCGGCACGTCGCCGTTGCCGGGTGAGGTCTTCCTCGAGCCTGGTCAGCACACCATCGGTGCGCGTGTTGGTGTGGGCAGCGCCGTCGATCGCTCAGTCAGTGTGGTCGCCGGCAAGGAATACTCGGTCGAACTCACTTTGAACCCGCGCGCGGCGAATCTGGCGAGTGACGCAAATGCCGAAGGCAACGTCGATCTGCAGGGTCTGCCTCCACACGAGCGCTCGTCCGAAGTATCGCCCAAGACCATCGTACTGGTTGGAGCAGGCGCCGTAACGGCCGTGCTGCTCGGTCTCGGCATTGCAGAGCGATTGCGTGCGAGCGACGCAGACGAAGAAGCGCGCGTGGTTCGCGACCGATTGAGCGGCAACTGCGATCCCGGTGCACCGAGCGCGCTGTGTCGCGAGCTCATCGACACGCTGGACCGACGCAATCAGGCCAATCGACTCGCGATCTACAGCTTCATTGGTGCTGGTGTAACCGGTGCAGCCACCGCCGCGATTTGGACTTTGTGGAAGGAGCCACATCGGCAAAGCGGTCGTGCGAACTCGATCGAAAAAGCCAGTCGCGCGCGTCCTCGCTTCGGCGTGAGTTTGAGCCCGCGAGAAGCTGGCGTCTCCTTCGCCACGAGTTTCTGAGTTTCGACGCGCCAAAACTCAATACGTGTTTCGTTCCCTTCCCTTCGTTTGCTTTCCCGCTTCCAAGTTTCGCCCGAGAATCTGCTTTTATCGGAGTGCTGGACCGATGCTGAAAAAACCCTCCATGGACCTCAACCGACGTCCTCGCCGAATTCGGCCTCGCACTGCGTTCCCGCTCGCGCTCACCGCTGTCGTTGCTGCTTGCAGTTGGGCCACTGAAACCACCTGCGCGGACGGCGTCGGTTGTGTCGACTCTGCCGGCGGTAGCGCGGGCACCTCCGGCACCAGCTCTCAGGGCGGCAAAGCCAACAAAGGCGGCGCTGCGAACCAAGGGGGGGCTGCTGGGGACGCCGGAGCCGGCGGCGCACAGGGCGGCGTCGGTGGAGAAGCCTTTGCGGGCGCAGGCGCGGGCGGCGTTGGTCCGACACCTTGTGACGTCAGCCTCAGTCCAAGTGAAAACCCCTGCATCGTCAGCAACGCACACGCGATCTTCGTTGCACCCACGGGCGACGACGACGCACTCGGCACCCGCGAAGCACCACTACAGAGCATCTCCAAAGCCGTTGCGCTCGTCGCCGCCAGCTCCACTCCCCAAGTCGTAATCGCCTGCGCGGGCGCGTACGATCAAGCGCTCGCCATCACCGGCAGCGCGCGCGTCTACGGCGGCTTCTCCTGTCCCGAAGCCGAAAAGCCCTGGGAATACCAACCCGGAACCGTCGCCCTGGTTGCTCCCTCAACGCAAGGCCCGGCGCTCGACATCCGTGATGCCGCGGGTGACGTCATCCTCGAAGACTTCGAGTTCGACGCCGCGGACGCCACCTCGCCGGGCACCTCCAGCATTGCAGCTCTCATCGTGGACTCGCCCTCGGTTACGTTGCGGCGCACGCGGCTCGTCGCCGGCAAAGCAGCGAAAGGCGCCGACGGAGCAAACGGGATGAAGGGAGCGGATGGGGCGTCGTCCGATGGGCGCGAAGGGCGTAGTGCCTTGTGCGATTTCGCTGACGAGCTTCAGAAAGGCGGCGTGTGGGCGTCGACGGCAAATGTGTGCGGTTCGCTCGGCGGTGACGGTGGACAGGCGAATCGCGCTAAGTTCGGTAACCCAGGAACGTCAGGGACGCCGCTGACTCATGTCACGCCCGCCAACTCCGTGAACGGTGGTGCTCCCCCGCTCGTCGACGTAAGTGCGGACGCTAGCAACGGCGGTCCCGGTTCAGCTGGCGATGCCGGAACTCCCGGTGCTGTGGCCGCAGGTGACGGCACCTTCAGCGATAGCGGCTACACGCCGGCGGCGGCTGGTGACAATGGGACGGACGGATTTCCGGGACAAGGCGGCGGAGGCGGCGGCGCCAGCAGCTCGAGCAGCGATGCGGCGTATGAAACCTGCATTGGAGCCAGCGGTGGTGTCGGCGGGATGGGTGGTTGCGGTGGCAAGGCCGGCACGGGCGGCTCGGCGGGCGGCGCTTCGGTGGCGTTGTTGTCCTGGGACAGCGGCGTGACATTGGATCTCTGCACGTTGATCGCCGGACCGGGCGGTGATGGCGGCGTCGGCGGCAACGGCGGTCCAGGCGGAACTGGAAAGCCAGGTGCTCTCGGCGGCAAGGGCTTCTCGAATGGCACGGACGTCACCATCGGAAAGGGTGGTGATGGCGGTCCCGGCGGCAACGGGGGCGCGGGCGGCCCTGGCGCCGGTGGCAACGGCGGGCCATCGTATGCTCTCGTCTACCGCGGAACGGAGCCGGATCGCACGACGAGTGCCTTGACCGCTGGTAGGGGTGGCAAGGGCGGGCTGGGCGGTAGCGCCGCTGCGGTAGTTGGGCCTCAGGGCATTCCCGGCCCGGTTGCGCAAACACTGCCCTTGTCGATGTGAATCGGCGCGCTAACGATCGCACGGCATGTGCGGCGGGAGCGCGCCGGCTTAGCGCAAATGGAACTTCCTTCATCCAAACGGATTTCTCAATCGAGCGGGTCGGGTGTGCAGAGCGCGCCAGCGTCTCTCCGCGCGCGACGATCTTCAGTGACGCGTTTTGCACGCGGCATGCTGAGCATGTCGATTTTGGGAGCGTTGTTCGGCTTCCTTGGTTGTGAAAACGAGTTCACGAATTGCGAAGCGCGACGTACGTGTCCGCTCGGTGGCAACACTGGCAAGGGTGGAAGCCCTGGTGATAGCGGAGCCGGCGGAGCTGCTGAAGGCGGCGCGCAGGCAACGAGTGGGGGTAGGAGTGCAGCGGGTGGCAGCGTTAGTCTCGGCAGCGGCGGGCAGATCGCGGACGCGGGCGCGGGCGGCGAAGCGGGTAACGCCGGCGCCGGCGGTGCAGGCGACGGTTGCAACGCACTCGCGAGCCCTGGCGTCGAACCGTGTGTCGCGACGAACGCGCATGCGCTCTTCGTTGCGCCGAATGGTTCCGACACGAACGCGGGTACGCGCGAGCGGCCGCTGAAGACACTAACGCGAGCGGTGGAGGTTGCGAGCCTCACGCCGGAGAAGGCGATCATCGCGTGCAATGCGGCGTTCCGCGAGTCACTCGTGATCGGCGCGGCAGTGCGCATTTATGGCGGGTTCGGCTGTCCCGGCACGAACGCGCCGTGGACGTATCAGCCAGGAACCGCGGCCGTGTTGGCACCGAAGTCCTCAGGCCCAGCGCTCAGCATCGTCGATGTTGCGAGCGACGTCGTGATCGAAGACATGGAAGTTTTGACGGAGGATGCCATCGAGCCGAGCAGCTCGAGTATCGCTGTCGCCGTGGTGCGCTCGTCGAGTGTTGCCTTCCGACGCACGAAGATCACCGCGGGACGCGGAGCGGACGGCGCCCATGGCGCACACGGAGAAAAAGGTGCGAACGGCGTAGAGACGCGTGCGCTGCAACAAGGCGCCGACGCGACCTGTACACCACCGGCTCCGGCGAGCGGGTTTCCCGCAGTCGACGGTGCATGTGGCTCGAAAGGCGGCTGGGGAGCTTACGGCTCAATCGGCGCCGGCGGCCCCGGTGAAACAGGCGAACCCCTCACGTCGGGCGACGCGCCCAATCACGGCGAAGCGGGCACCGATGGCAAACCAGGGCGTAGCGGTGAGCCGGGTAAGGCCGGCGAGATTGCGCGCGACGCCGGCACGTTCTCCGACGCCGGCTACACACCGGGGCCAAGCGGCGGTGCCGGAACCGAAGGCACGACTGGGCAAGGTGGCGGAGGCGGAGGCGCGAGCGATGGCATTTCCGATCTGGGATGCATCGGTGCTGGTGGAGGTGCTGGCGGCATGGGTGGCTGCGGAGGCAAGGGTGGAAAGGGCGGCGCCGCGGGCGGCGCGTCGATCGCGCTACTGA
Organism: Myxococcota bacterium; assembly: GCA_049324695.1. Classification (GTDB taxonomy): domain Bacteria; phylum Myxococcota_A; class Polyangia; order Polyangiales; family Polyangiaceae; genus PMG-095. Next base: position 1,970 of record JBMOMJ010000011.1, on the reverse strand, counting down.
TGTGGGACGCCAACGTGAGCCTCGAGGCTTGCAAGCTCGTCGCGAGCGACGGCGGTGTCGGCGGCAAAGGTGGTGATGGCGGCGCGGCAGGTCTCGGACAGCCTGGAGGTCTCGGCGGCGCCGAGTACGTTGGCACCATCTCGACGATCAAGAAGGGCGGCAACGGCGGTCCCGGTGCGAACGGCGGCGCTGGCGGTCCGGGCGCGGGTGGAATGGGTGGTCCCTCGCTGGGCGTCGTCGTGCACGGCGGTCCACCTGCCTCGGATCTGAAAACCACAATCCAAGTTGGTAAAGCCGGGCCCGGCGGGGTCGGGGGCAACGCGCCGCTCGCCCAAGCGCCGACCGGGCTCGACGGTTGGACCGCCACACTGTGGTCCACGAACTGAACCGGCGAACCAAACTGCATCGCTGCAATGTTCCATGAGGCGGCCCGCGCTCGTCACCTGACTTCGGCGTCGACCGTGACGAGCGATTTTGCCTGTGGTAGCTCGATGAACATGCAGCGCTTCACGGCTTACTTGGCGGTCGTTTGTGCGGGTGCGCTCGTTGCGTGCTCTTCCAATGATTCGGGGAACAACAAAGGTTCCGGGGGCAGCAACGCCAACGGCGGCACGTCGGCAAACGGCGGCAGCAACGCCAACGGCGGCTCCAACGCGAGCGGCGGTAGCAACACCAGCGGCGGCTCAACGGCGACCGGCGGCATGTCCACGTCGGGCGGCGCGGCGTCCGGTGGAGCAGCATCCGGAGGTGCGGCCAACGGTGGCTCTTCGAACGGCGGCAGCTCGACGAGTGGTGGTTCGACCAACGGTGGTTCCTCGAGCGGCGGATCGACCAGCGGCGGCTCCTCGAGCGGCGGCAGCTCTTCCGGCGGCACTGGTGGTGGCGGCAACGTCGAACTCAAAATGCCGATTGAGCGCAACGGCAAATACGTCCTCGAATTCGGCGACATCTTCTTCGAAGTCGACCCCGCGGTGGGCGCTCGCATCATCACCTTCTCACTCGGCGGCAAGAACGTCATCACGCACGACGCCGCATCGGACATCGACGGCAAGACCAACTACGGCTCTACCTTCTGGCCGAGTCCCCAATCCGCGTGGGCGACCACACAGTGGCCGCCAATTCCCGAAATCGACAACCAGCCATACACGGCGACGCTCGATGGAAACACCATCGTGATGACGCAAACCATGACCTCGGTTCGCAACAAGCTCAGCGTCGTCAAGCGGTTCACTGCCGTGCTCAACGCACAAGCCGTCGACATTCAGTACACGCTCACCAATAAGGACACGGCCGCCGCGAACTGGGCACCCTGGGAAATTTCCCGCGTGGAACCCGCAGGGCTCACCTTCTTCACGACCGGGACGAAAGTCGTGAGCATCATGCCTACGGACCAGGCGCTACCCACGTCCAAGGTGACCAATCAAAACGGCGTCACCTGGTACAAAAACGCGACTGGCGACAAGGGCAAGTACAGCGCGGACTGCCTCGAAGGCTGGCTTGCTCACGTTTCGCCGTCGAACCTGTTGTACGTAAAGCGATTCATGGACGTGCCAGTCGGAATGCAACCAGCAACCGAAGCCGACTGCGAGTTCTATGCGGGCAACGGCTACGTCGAAGTCGAGAATCAGGGCGTCTACGGCAGCCTGGCAGCCAACGCCTCCGTCAACTGGACCGTTCGCTGGTACTTGCGATCACTGACCGACACCAGCATCGCGACCATCGGTAACGCAACCCTGGTCAGCATGGTGCGCGACGTGATCAAGCAGTAACCCCTGCGGCGCGCCCAGCGGCAAAACACACGCCCTCGCGTGAACCGGTCGCAACGACCAAACCCACCCGAACCAACGCCCAGCCGCGCCCCGCCCGAACACGCACACACGCCGCCGCCGAAACCCCCGCCGCCAACACGCGCACGTCCGCACGCCGTGCTGCACCGCCGCGCTCGCTTCCTGAACCTCTGCCCCTTTCAA
>JBMOMJ010000010.1:0-34749 GCA_049324695.1 Myxococcota bacterium | reverse complement strand
TTCTTCGGTTCGGGCTTCGCGGCTTTGGCCTTGGCCGGAGCCTTCACCGGCGCCTTGGCAGCAGCCTTCTTTGGTTCGGGCTTGGCCGCCTTGGCCGCTTTGGCCGGCGCCTTGGCAGCTTTCTTCGCAGGAGCTTTCGCGGGAGCCAAGGCCTTTGCCTTCGCGCTGGCCTTGGATCCCTTGACAGCCGAGGCCTTTGCCTTCGCGGGCGCGGGCTTGGCCGCGCTCTTGGTCGCCTTCTTCGGCGCTGCTTTGGCAGCAGCCTTCTTCGGCGCTGCCGCGGCTTTGGCGGGTGCTTTCTTGGCTACGGATTTCGCCGCGGCCGGCTTAGTTGCTCCCGCGGTCTTCGCTCTCGGCTTCTCTTTCATGGTGCTCGTCCTCACTTGTCGCTGGGCAGGCGCCTGCCTCGTTCGTTTTTTAGTGGAAGTAGTTTGTCGTGAACTGTTTCGCGCGCTGCCCGCTTTGCTCCGGCTGCTCTTCGCGCTCGGTTGTTGCTCGGCAGGTTGCTTGAGTAGTGGCTTGGTTTTCACTGGCGGCATCGGTCGCTCGAGGCGCCGCGCAGAACCGCGTGAAGGTGGTTCAGCCGCTGCGCGCAGAGTCGGTCGCTCGATATTGGATTCCTTCTTTTCGCCCTTTTTCTTGCTGCTTCCGCGCTTGCCGTCTTCGTCGGCGCGACCCACGGCGCCCGCCTGACGGCGCTTGAGCGTCGCCGTGATCTTGCGATCCAGATCGCCGAAGTTGAAGGGCTTGTCGACGTGTGCATCGGCTCCGTAGAGCGGCGACGTCATTTCGTTCAAGTTCTCACCGATGCCGGTGAGCATGATCACGCCGGTGTGCGCGAGCGAAACGGCTTCGCGAATTTTGCGACACACTTCCCAACCACTCATGCCCGGCATCATCACGTCCAACACGACGAGATGTGGCAAGTGTTCGTGAGCAAGCTCCCACGCTTGATCGCCATCGGACGCTTCGAGCACGCTGAAGCCCTTCGAACGAAGGTGGCTCGAGACGATGGCGAGCGTGCTCGGCTCGTCGTCTGCCACCAGCACTACGGTCTTCGTATTCTGATCCATTCTGGCCTCGGCCTACCGCTCGCCATTCGAGCGCAGCGCCGCACGCTCGGCAAGGGCTTCACACGGTGATTTGATGAGATGGTGTCGGGGCATTCCCAGCTGTTGTTTCCGGAGACCCGCGGCAGCAGGCGCCGATGTGGGCTTCGCGAGCGCACGAGCTTTGCGTGCGAAGCGCTGTCCTGCGGCTCGGGTCGGTGCTTAACTTGAGGCGTGCCACTCGGGCCGTTTTCCGGGGCAACTCGTGACCCGGGAACTTTCCTGGCTCTCGGCCGTTCACATGCTCATGGCCGTCCGCTTCCCGAACCAATTCCGGCGGCTGCTCCCCCCGCGCGCTACCTTCGTTGACCGAGGGCTGCATGGGACGCACTGAGGCAGAACGCCGTGCCCGCCGCGCCGTGGCGCGGGCCGAGCGGCGCCTGCGCACGCGGGCTTTTTTGCGCCGGCTTGCGTTCTGGCTGCCGCTTCCGCTCGGCTATGCTGCGGCGGCGCTCGCGATTTTGAAGCTGACCGCGGCGAGCCCGACCGTACAACGCACGGTTCTGGCGATTGGTGCTGCGCTCGCTGCGTTGACGTTGGGAGTTGCGCTGAGAGCACTGCTGCGCCGTCCGGCTCGTTGGGCGGGCTCACTCGCGCTGGATGAGCACCACGGGCTCGCCGACCGCATCACGACGGCGCTTTCGCTGCTCGATCGCCCGGAGGCCGAACGAACGGCCCTTTCCCAAGCGGCGATTGAAGACGGGCTTGGCGTCGCAGATCGGCTCGATCCACGTCACGCCGTGCCGGTTCCGATTCCGCGTGAGCTCGGCGTGTCCGTATTGCTCGCAGGGCTTTTGCTGGGCGCTGCCTGGTTCGAGGTGCGCATCAAGCGTGTTTTGCCACCTCCTCCGAGCTTCGAACCGCTGGTGATGGCCGCGGATGACCTCGAGCTGTTCGGCGAAATCGCGCGCAGCATGTCGGACAAAACCGACGATCCGGAGTCGCTTGCCGCTATCCGCCGTTTCAACGCGCTGGTGGAAGACATTGCGGCCCGCCGGCTCGAACGGAAGGAAGCCTTCGAGCGCATGAGCGATCTCGAGGCGGAGCTCGCCAAGAGCGCGGATGTCGACCGCGCGGCGCGCGAGCTGGGTCTGGAAGGACTCGCGCGTGAGCTGCGCCGCAGCGGATTGACGAAGACCGCAGCCCAGGCGCTGGAGGAGAAGCGCTTGGCCGATGCAGCCAAGGCCCTGCGTGAGCTCGCGGACAAACTGAAGAAGAAGGGCCAGGCGCCAAGCCGGGCCGAACTAGACCGTCTGCGCGGCGCCGTGGAGCGCGCCAGCCGGCAGAGTGGCGAGCGCCTTGCTGCCATCGAGCAGCGCCGGCGTGAGCTGAACGACGAGAAACAGAGCCTCCTGAAGCGCAAGAATCAGGGTGAGAAGCCTGGTCAGACCGACGCCAAGCTCGCCGAAAACCAGCGCAAGTTGGAGCGGCTGGAGCGTGATCAGGATCGCGCCGAGCGCGCAGCGCGCCAGCTGAGTGAGCTCGACCGCCAGCTCGCCGAAGCAGCGCGCGATCTCATGAAGGACACCCAAGCGGGCGCCGAAGACATCCGTCGTACAGCCGAGGAGCTCGACAAGGTCGAAAAGCGCGAAATGTCGGAAAAAGAGAAGCGCCAGCTGCTCGAGCGCCTGCGCGAGATGAAGGAGCTTTTGCGTCAGCAGGGGCAGGCCGGCCAGGAGCGCATGCGGCAAATGCGTCGTTTCGGGCAGCGTGCGCGGGGCGGCGCGTCCGGCGGCGAAGAGGGCGAGCAGAATGGCAAGCCCGGGCAAAAGAGCGGTCGTGGCATGGGTCAAGGGACGCGCATCGAGCAGGTGCAGGTGCCGCGCATCACTCAAGTGCCGGGCGGCTCATCTCCGGCTGGTGACGGAAAGCCGGGCGGTGACCAGAAAGGCGATCAGCCTGGCGGCGGCCTCCAAGCGGGCTCGGGACACGATGATCGGCTCGCAGGGGAGGCCACCACCCCAAAAGGAGAGACTCACGACGTGAGTGCGGCTGCGGTCGATACCGGACAGGGCGCCGCCTCGGCCGAGGTGATCCACGGCGCGGCCGAACGCGGCTTCGTCGGGAAAGCTTACCGCGACGTTTACGTCGATTACCAAACCGTCGCCGAGCAGTCGCTCGAGCACGATCAGATTCCGCCCGGCTACCGCTTTTACGTGCGCCGCTATTTCCAACTGATTCGCCCGCGGGAGTAGATGATGACCGACAGCGACACGGCTCGACGAGAAGTAGAGGAGTTCCAGAGGAAGGTCGGCGCGCTGCGCGAAGAGATCGGGCGCGTGATCGTGGGTAACCGCGAGGTGATCGACGGCGTGCTCTCGTGCATGCTGTCGGGTTCACACGCGCTGCTCGAAGGTGTGCCGGGTTTGGGCAAGACCATGCTGGTGCGCACGTTGGCGCAAGTGATGGGGCTCGAGTTCACGCGCATTCAGTTCACGCCCGATTTGATGCCCGCCGACATCATCGGCACGGTGGTGTTGGACGAAACCGCCGATGGCAAACACGTGTTCGAGTTTCGCAAAGGGCCAGTGTTCGCCAACATCGTGCTGGCGGACGAAGTGAACCGCGCCACGCCGAAGACGCAGAGCGCTCTGCTCGAAGCCATGCAGGAGCACCGCGTGACGGTGGGGCGCACCACACATGCGCTGGAAGAGCCGTATTTCGTGCTGGCAACGCAGAACCCGCTCGAAATGGAAGGCACCTATCCGCTGCCCGAAGCGCAGCTCGACCGCTTCTTCTTCAAGCTGGAGGTGCCGTTCCCTTCGCGCGAAGAGCTGCACACGATTTTGGAGCGCACCACCAGCGAGGGCGAGCCACACGTGAAGCAAGTCATCTCGCGCGACGACATGCTGTCGATGCAATCGTTGGTGCGGCGCGTACCGGTCGAGCGCCACGTGCGCGATTATGCCATTCGCGTATTGCAGGCGACGCACCCGAACGGGGAAGGCGCGCCCAGCGCCGTTGCGCGGTTCGTTCGTACCGGTGCGTCACCGCGCGGCGTGCAAGCCATGCTGCTGGCGGCCAAGGTGCGCGCGCTGTTCGAAGGTCGCTTCGCGGCAGCCATCGACGACGTGAAGTCGGCGGCTCGACCGGCGTTGCGCCATCGCATCCTGTTGAGCTTCGAAGGCGAAGCCGAAGGTGTGCGTCCGGATACGTTGATCAGCGACATTTTGAGCTCGATTCCGAGCTCGAAGGACTGAGCCGCATGGGCCTGCTCGATCGTCTGCGCAGGTCGTCGCTGCCGCCGCCGACGCCCGCCGAGTCGCTCTTCGATGACGAGTTTCAGCGCAAGCTGGAGATGTTGTCGATCGTGAGCCGGCGTGTGTTCTCCGGGCGCCTGCGCGCCGAGCGCCGCAGCAAGAAGAAGGGCAGCGGTGTCGAGTTCGCCGATCACCGCGACTACGTGCCCGGCGACGATTTCCGTTACGTCGATTGGAACGCTTACCAGCGCTTCGCGCGTTTGTTGGTGCGCCTGTACGAAGAAGAAGAAGATCTCGGTATCTACTTCTTGATCGACGCGTCGAGCTCGATGACGTTCGGCGGCAAGAAGAAGTTCGATCAAGCACGACGCTTGTGCGCCGCGCTCGCGTACGTTGGGCTCGCCAATTTGGACCGCGTGACGATCGTGGCGCTGTGCGACAAGGTCGTTGCGCGCATGCCCACGACGCGCGGCAAGGGGCGAATTTTCAAGGTTTTCGAGTTCTTGTCGTCGCTCGAGCCAGGGGGCAGCACCGACTTGGGCGAGGCGCTCACTACCTTCGTCGCGCAACACAAGCGGCGCGGCCTGGCTGTGCTGATCAGCGACTTGTACGATCCAAAGGGTTTCGAGAGCGGCATCAATGTGCTGCGCTTCAACAAGTTCGAGCCCTACGTGCTGAACGTGTTCGACAAGCGTGACGGTCACCCCGATTTGAAAGGTGACCTGCGCCTCTACGATTGTGAAACCGGCGAAGAGCGTGAAGTTACTGTTACGCCTGCGTTGCTCAAGCGCATGAGCGAAGCCCTCAGCGAGTATCGAACCGGTATCGAGCGCTTCTGCACGTCGCGACAAGTGCCATACTTTGCGGCGGACGTGGACGCGCCGTTCGAAGAGCTGGTGCTCGATCTGTTTCGGCGCGGAGGTTTCTTGCGCTGATGCATTTCGCCGGTTTCGCCTGGACCACGCTGGTGGGGTTGTTTGCGGCGACTGCTGTTGCAGCGACGGCGCTCTACATCCTCAAGCTGCGTCGGCGTGCGGTACCGGTACCTTTCGCGCGAATTTGGGATCGTGTGCTGCGCGACCAGGAGAGCAGCGAGCTATTTTCGCAGCTCAGGCGCTGGCTGTCGTTGTTGCTTCAGCTCGCCTTGTTGGCGGCGCTGGTATTTGCGCTCGGTGATCCGCGCATCGGCGCCGGGACACCGAAGGGCAAGAATGTGGTGGTGCTGGTCGACGCGAGCCTTTCGATGCAAGCCATCGACGTCGCGCCGACGCGCCTCGAAGCCGCCAAAGCCGCCGCCAAGCGCTACGTGCGTGGCCTCGGCGCGGACGATCGCGCGCTGGTCGTGCAGATGGACATGCTGCCGACGCCGCTCAGCACGTTGAGCGGTGAACCCAGCGAGCTCGAAGCCGCGATCGACAAAGTGCGCGCCGAGGACACGCCAGCCGACCTCGCTCGCGCTCTGGCTTTCGCGGAGGACAGCTTGCGTGGCTTGTCCGATCCGTTGATCGTGCTGGCGAGCGACGGCGCGCTCGTGACGCGCTCCCTCGTGCAGGGAAGGATTCCGCTGCAGCTCTTGCCGGTAGGGAAGAGCGATTCGAACCTGGCCATCACTGGGTTTTCAGCGCGACGTTATCCGCTCGACAAATCGCGCGTCGAAGTGATGCTCGAGGTCTCGAACATCAACGATTACCCCGTCGAGGCGGAGCTCTCGTTGTTGGGCGACGGCGTCGTGATCGATGTGACGCGCTTGCGGTTGGGCCCCAACGAGCGCTTGCCGCGCTTCTATTCCGACATCGCGGGTGCGAGCCGCAGGTTGGAAGCGCGCGTACGGCTCGGGCAAGGCAAGCGCGACGAGTTGCCCGCCGACGATCGAGCTTACGCGCTGATGCCGGAGCGGCGGCGCGCGCGGGTGCTGGTGGTGACGCGCGGCAACACCTATCTCGAAGCGGCGCTGCTGCTCGACGAGTACTTGGACGTCAGCTACGTCGAGCCAAGCCTTTATCCGCCGAAAGAGCGCTTCGACGTCACCATTTTCGATAACGTCGCGCCCCGGCTCGCTCCCAATACGGGCTCGGCGCTGTACCTGAATCCACCCGCTGAGGGCAGCCCGGTCAAGATCGAGAAAGCCATCAAGGACTTCGGTTTCGATCACTGGAGCCGCAAGAATCCGATTTTGCGTTTCCTCGCGCTCGGCGATGTGCAAGTGGCGAACGGCTCGCGACTCGTGCCCGAGAAGGGCGACGAAGTGCTGGGCGCGAGTGATCAGGGGCCGATTCTGGTGAGCGGCGCGCGCGCCGGTCAGCACTTCGTGGTGTTGGGTTTCGATCCACGTGACAGCGACTTCGTGTTGAGGCCCGCGTGGCCGCTGTTCGTGCTCGGCACCATCGACGCATTCGTTGCTGAAGACACTGGCTACCTCTCGGCGTATCAAACGGGGCGCAGCTGGCGCATCCCCGCGCCGAGCGGCGTGGAATCCGCCGAGCTTCTCACGCCGCGCGGTGAAAAGCTGACGGTGCCGGTGAAAGAAGGGCGCGCAGCCTTCTTCGGCAATCAGGCGGGTTTTTATCGCTTGCGCGTGTCCGGCGCGGAGCCGTTCGAGCACGAATTTGCCGCGAATCTGGCCGACCCAGAAGAGAGCCACATCAAGCCACAACCGAAGTTCGAGCTCGCCGGCAAGCCGACTCAAGTGGCCGTCGCGGGGACGCCCGGTGTGCGCAATCGTTTCTGGGCTTACCTGCTGATCGGCGTAGTGGTGATCTCGGTGCTGGAGTGGTTCAGCTACCACCGTCGGGTGACGGTATGAGCCCGCGCGCCCGCGAGCTTCTGTGGGCGCTGCTGCTCGGTGCTTTGGGCGCCCTGCTGGCGCTGCTCTACTATCGCTTCGTTTGGCTCGCGCCGCTCAGCGCGTTTCGCTACCTGAAGGATGGGCAAACATTTCAGCTGACGACGCCCGGTGCGTTGGGCGTGCTGTTGGTGCTTCCGCTCTTGATCTTCGGGCTGGGGCGGTCGCTCGCCGATTTGCCATTGCCGCAGCGCGTGCTTTCGCTGGTGCTGCGCCTTTCGTTTTTGGGTTTGCTGGCGCTGGCGCTTTCGAATCCAGTTCGCTCGGAGGCTTCCACACGCGTCTGCACGGTGGTGCTGCTCGACGTGAGCGACTCCGTAGCGGACGAATCGCTCGCCGACGCACGCCGCGAGATCGAGAAGGTGATCGCTGCGCGCCGACCAGACGACATCGTGCGCTTAGTCACGTTTGCGGCGCGGCCGCGCGCGGTAGAGCTGTTTCAAGGCGATAAGGTGACAATTCCCGATGTCGCAGCGCTGCGTCACCGCGCGCCCGGAGCTGCCGCCGGCAAAGAGTCTGCGAGCACCAATATCCAAGCCGCGCTCGAGCTCGCTTACGGCTTGTTCCCGCCGGGCTACTTGAAACGTGAGCTGTTGCTCTCCGACGGCGTGGAAACGGACGGCGATCTGCTCTCCGAGGCGAATCGCACGCAGAGCTTTGGTGTGAGGCTGTCGGCGATTCCTTTCCGGCGTCCGCCGCCGGCCGAAATCAGCGTCGTGCGGCTGGCGTTGCCGCAAAAAGTCGACATCGGTCAGACGTTTCCGGTCACCGCCGAGATCTACGCGAGCCGCGAGAGCGAGGCGCGACTGCGCTTGTTCCAGGGCGAAGCGCTCAACGGGCTCGACGGCGTGCGCGAAGTGAAGCTGCACGCCGGCCGCAACGAAGTCGAATTCAAGAGCGTCGTGCGTGTGGGCGGCGACGTGACCTACGCACTCGAGCTCGAGCCGCGCAGCGCCGACAAGTTCAAGGAAAACAATTCTTATCGTGCCACGTTGGAGGTGCCCAGCCGGCCGCTGGTGCTCTACGTGGACGGGCACCCCGAGCGCGCCGCGTATCTATCGAACGCGCTCAGCGCGCAGCAATTCGACGTCGACGTGCGCGGGCCCTCCGCGTTCCCCGGTGGTCTCGGCGAGCTCGAGCGCTTCGACTTCGTGGTCGTCTCCGATGTGGCCAAAGAAGCGTTCGGCGCTGGCTCAGAAGAGCTGCTCGAGCGCTACGTGCGTGACTTGGGCGGCGGCTTTCTCTTCGCGGGTGGACCCGCCGGTTATGGTCTAGGCGGCTGGGCGCACTCCACGGTCGAACGCTTGTTGCCGGTGCGCATGGACGCGGAGCATCGCAAAGAGATGCCCGGTGTCGCGATGGCGCTCGTCATCGACCGCTCCGGTTCAATGACGGGGCTCAACATGGAGATGGCCAAAGCAGCCTGCTCCGCGACGGTGAGCACGTTGCAGGGCGATGACTTGATGGAGGTCATCGCATTCGACGCGGAACCGCAGCGCTACGTGAAGTTGCAGCCGGTGCGGTATCGCAGCCGAATTCAGGGCGACATCCAGCGTATTCAGCCCGGCGGCGGCACCGAGATTTTTCCTGCGCTCGACATGGCGTACCAAGATCTGTCGGTCGTGCAGGCCCGCAAAAAGCACGTAGTTTTGCTCACGGACGGGCAAGCACCGGTGCAAGGCATTCGCGAGCTGGTGCAAGCCATGATCGCCGAATCGATTACGGTGACCACCGTTGGGCTGGGCGCTGAAGCCAACGCGGAGCTCTTGCGATCGATCGCCGACGCAGGTGGCGGTCGTTTCCACGCCGTGCCCGATCCGAACAGCTTGCCCAAGATCTTCACGCGCGAGACCGAGCTGATTGCGCAACAAGCAGCGGTGGAAGAATGGTTCCCGGTGGAGCAGGTGGGGAACGCAGATTTCTTGAAGGGGATCTCACTGTCGAGCGCGCCGCTCTTGCACGGCTACGTGTCCACCGAGCTGAAGCCGCCGCCTGCGCAGTTGATTCTGCAGAGCGACCGGGGCGAACCGATTTTGGCGCGCTGGCGTGCAGGCCTCGGCTGGGCACTGGCGTGGACGAGCGACGTGAAGAACGGCTGGGCGGTGGAGTGGCTGCGCTGGCCGAATTTTGGGCGCTTTTGGGGGCAGCTGGTGCGCGAACACATGCGTGTGAAGCGGCGCCGTGAAGTCGACATGAAGACCGAAGTCGATGGTTCACGCGTGACCGCGACCGTCGACGCATTCAGTCCTGACGAGCGCTTCGATAACGAATGGACATCCAAGCTCATCGTGCGCCAGATCGGAACCAAGACGGAACCGCGTGAAGTACCGATGCGCCAGATCGCACCCGGTCGTTACGCCGCCGATTTCGATTTGGAAGGCTTCGGCTCATTCGTGTTGCGCGCCGAGCATGCGCGCCGCGATCGCGATGGCAGCTTGAAGCCCGTGGGTGTCAGCTTCGCGCACGTTTCCAATCCGTACCCGCGCGAGTACGCGAGCTTCGAACCTGACATCGAGCGATTGAGTCGCGCAGTGCACGCTGCCAAGGGTCAGCTCGACCCAGCGCCCAGCAAGCTCTTCGATCCCGAAGGCGAACAAATCGTGAAACACGCAGAGCTGTATTCGCGCTTCGTGTTGGCCTCGCTGGTTGCGTTCCTGCTAGACCTTCTGGTTCGCCGCGTACGCCTGTTCGATCGCAAACGATTGACCAGTCGTCGGGCGTGACTCGGGCGTCCTTACCCGAGACAGGCACCTGTTCAGTAAGCTCGAGACTCCGCAAACAGTGCGGTGGGTTGCAATTGTTGCGAGCCTCGGCGTGCCGATTCCTCCTCGTTCCATGCGTCGGTCGGAGGCATACTTGAGGGCTGTGTTGCGCCCTTTCGCCTACCTTCGGCCCTCGGAGCAGCCCTGCTCGACACGCCGCGTCCACACTGCTTCGGAGCCGATCGCCTCGGCACAAAACCAGCAGAGGGGGCGCCCGTGACTTGGCTTGGTGTCTTCTCGGCTTCCCGCCCGAGATCCGGTTTCGGCGTTCTCACCCTGATGGGTGCCGTGCTGGGCGCCACCCTTCTTGCGTCCTGCGGTAAAGATCCCGATCGCGCGAACCTGGTCGTGTCCGTCTCCGGTGCCCAGCCTGGAGTGAACTGCACCACACAAGGTTGCCCTTGCTCGAAGAACGGGGCGACGGCTGCGTGCGGCGAGACGCAATCGGTGAGCGGCGACAACGTGGTGTGCGGAGTCGGCACGCGCACCTGCGTGAACGGCAGCTGGGGAAGCTGCGCTGTCGAAGAGCGTTTCACGAAGTACGTTCCGCAGCGAGGCGCGGGCAGCCACCTTTTGAACCTCGCTGCGATGGCCGTGTCGTGCGGCGACGTGTGTGATCCCGCGTGCAACGTGTTCATGGACACGCCGAGCGGGCTCGATCCGGGGCGAGACCTGACCGTGAACGGTGGCACACTCACGCTACCAGGACGCGAAGGCGGCGGCTCGTGCAATGACGTGGTGGTCGCGCCGAGTAGCGCCACCATCACCGTCACGAGTTTGCGGCCACTCGTGACGCAACCCGCCTCGCTGCAGTTCAGTGCGACGTGTGGCGCCGGCGGCCCGCCCATCAATCCGAGCTGGGTGCTGCGCGCGAGCGACGCTGATGCCGGGCGCATCGACACCAACGGTGTGGTGCGTGTCGTAGCAGGCATCGCGAAGACGCTCGAAGTCACCGGCGCAACAGCTTTCGGCCAGGGCAGCGCCACCGTCGACATCGTCGTGAAGGTGGATCAAGTGGATGCCGCCTGCGGAGCCAGCGCGGATCTGTTTGCGGCGGCTGCCAGCGGAGTCGACCCGGGTCGCACGTTGTACCCGTACTCCGTGGCGGCGCGCCCCGTAGTGTTTCCGCTGGGCCTCACCGGTCCGCTGGTTCAGTGGAGCACCGGCGGCGTCGATGCCGCCTGCGTCAAAGTCACGCTCGACTTCCCACGCGGCTCTGCGAATCCGCGCTTTCACTGGTCGCGCGTATTTGCCACCGCAGCTCTCGCTGATCCGAAAATCGTCGATCCGGGCCAACCCTCCGCGCCAATTCCCGATGATGCGTGGGGAGCTTTTTCGCAAGCTGCCGCTGGTGAGCTCGCCGATCTCGTCGTGCAACGGCACCCGACTGGAGCGCCCAGTGTGCTCGAACCGCTCCCGGCGATTCCGGTAAGGTTCGCCAGCGACTCGCTGCGCGCGACGGCGTTCTTCACCCAATACCTGCGTAGCTTCCGCGACGACGCCAACCAGAGCGACGTCGACATTTGCGCGGGTGACGAGAACGGCAATCAGCCGGACATCGACATCAACGACATGCGTTATCGCACGCGCGTCGAAACCGGCTGCGTTAACGGAGACTGCGCCGCCAATTCGGCGCCGGCTTGCCCCGTTGGCAACTGCACGCGGCCGCTCACCGTACGCAGCCAGGTTGCCACGCTACAAGCGCTCGACTTGGCCAATCCGAGCCAAGGGCTCAGCTTGCCTTTCGGAGCCACGGCGCAATCGCGCTGCCTTTCGTGCCACTCGATTTCGGCGGATGGCACCACGCTGGTCGGCTCCGACTACGCCAGCGCGGAGCTGTCGACGATTGCGAAGATCGCAACCAGCAACGGCCGTCCCGTGGTCGAGCCGATCACGGAAGCGCCCACTTACACATGGACGAGCGCTGGCGGTGATCCACCCGAGCCGGAGCGCGAACAATCGAAAGGTCTTTCGTACGCGGCGCTGACTCCCGATGGCCGCTTCGTGCTGCAGGGTCCGAACTTCTGGGGCAACACCGAGTACGACATCGCGCTCGGTAGCAACAACCTGCAAGACGCTGGTTATCGCGCCGGCGGTAAGCGCTACTTCTTGCTCGACGTGGGTCACTACCGTCGCAGCGTTGGCCTGGCTACCGCGGGCCCGCTTCCGCCGCACACTGCGACCGCCGATACCTTGCGCGGAACGGCGCCCGGCGTGCTGCGCGTCGACGGCATCGAGGTGTGGGAAGGCCAGGAAATTCTGGTCAAAGACGAGCCGAGCGCCGCCGAGAACGGGCTCTACATCGTGGAAGAGTCGAGCTCGACGCGCGGCTTCCGACTGGTGCGCCGCAGCGACAACGGCGGCCCGGCTCCGTTGGCCATCGGCGACAAGTTCCTGGTCGAGGATGGAGACGAGAACGACGGTAAGTACTTCCACCTCGCCAAGACCAGCGCTTCACCGATTCAGCTTGGTACCAGCGAGCTCGGTTTCGCGATGTACAGCACCGTAACGGCCGCCACCAGCGCACCGTTGCCGCCACACACCACCACGTTCGATAGCAGTGGTGTGCAAATGCTCACCGGCTTCGGTACTTTCGAGTCCGAGTGGGTCGACGGTGTGCCACTCGATTTCTATCTGTCGATCTTGGTGAAGGACGAAACCGGCACAAACGCTCCTAAAAACGGCATCTATTCGCTGGAGGATCCGTTTCAGAATCCTTGGCGCTTGGTGCGTCGCTCCGAAGCCGATCACGATTTCGAAGTCGCGTCGGGCATGCGCGTGCGCGTGAACCAGGGCACACAGTTCGGCGGTCAGACGTTCGTGTTGTCCACGGCGGGCGCGATCGATCTGGGTACCACTGCGCTCGCGTTCGAGCGTGACGTGCAGCTCGACGAGGGCACGAAGTACGACCGCGGCGGTGTCGCCAGCACGCTGCCCACGATGATGTTCCCGACCTTCGCGCCCGATGGTTCGGCGCTGGTCTACGTGAACGGCGACTCCGACACAGCGGGCACCGCGGGTGTGGCCACGGGTTGGCGTCGTGGGCTCTCCTTGCTCAGTTTCAATGCGGCGAACACGAGCTTGCCGTTCGCGAACAAGCGCCGCCTCGTCAATACTTACAGCGCCGGCGCGAACGGCGCGGTGCTGAAGTGGCCCTTCTTCGAGCCGGATAGCCGCGGGGTGGTCTTCGTGGAGAGCTCGCCCGACGAGTTCTGCCCCATCGAGGCCTACCGCGGGCACTGCACGGGGCCCGATTGCACCGCCAGCACCGAAGGCGTAGCCATCGACAGCGACGTCGAGCGCGCCTGCTTCAAGTGGAACGATTCGTACGAGTACGGCCATGGCAACGGCGCGCCGATCGCTCGCGGATACTGGCCAGGGCGTTTGCGCTCTGTGAGCACGGAGTCGCTGCAGCAGAGTGAGCTTCGTTATCTGAACGACGGCCTGGCAAGCCAAGACGCGCTCGCGTTTGCGGCCGACGGTGGCAAGGCTTACCAGCCCAACGTGCTGCCGTTTTCGGCTGGTGGCTACCGCTGGGTAGTGTTCTCCAGTACGCGCGCTTACGGTAATCAGTTGAACGCCGTTGGAACGCACTTCACCTGTTCGGCGCCGCTTTTGTGGATCGCCGCGCTCGACGACGTACCTGCGGGCAGCGGAGATCGCAGCTACCCGGCGTTTTTGATGCCGGGCCAAAACCTGCGCTCGATTTGGGCTTCCAACACGTCGCCGCCGTTCGGCCGCCATTACGCGAACGAGCGCGGTTACGTGGTGCCGAACGCGTGCAAGACCGAACACGCGCGCTGCACTTTGGATTCCGAGTGCTGCGGCGGCACCGGCGCAAACCCGAGCATGCAGTGCCGCCTCAACACGATGACCGATCCACCGTCGCGCAGCTGCGAGTTGGCGAGCTCGTGTCGCGCCGCTGGCGACGCATGCAGTAACGATGGGCAGTGCTGCGCCGGTCTGTGCGTGAACTCCGTGTGCTCCACTGCGGCGCGCTTCACCGCCGCGAGCTTCGAGCGCGTGTTCCCCAGCAACTGCCCGCAAAACTACAAAGTGCGTTGGGGCAACTTCGAGTGGCACGCCGACGCCCCCAGCACGACGTACATCAATTTCCGCGTCTCCGTGTCCGACTCGGCCACAGTGTTCAGCGGGCCAAGCCTCTTGATCGGCCGCGCCGACGTAAACAACAGCAATCCGCCGCCGAACCCGGTGCAAACGGTCAACGTGGGGAGCGTGCTGCAGCAGGCCGAAGTGGCGTCCGCGCCGTACCTGCGCGTCACCATGGAGTTCATGCCGTCCGCTGACGCAGCCACCGCGCCCGTGCTCTACGATTGGAACCAGCGCTACGATTGCTTGGCCGCCGAGTAGTCCGAGTCATGCGAAAACGCTTTCTTGGGTTTGCGACGCTGCTATTCGCTGCGTGTTCGGGCAACGACCGCGCGGGTGCGCTCCACGCGATGGGCGGCAACACGAGCGGGGGCGCTCTGAATCAGCCGCGTGGTGGCAACACGGCGTCGGGCGGCACCGCCAACGGTGACGCCGGGTCGATGGGCGATGCGGGTCAGGCCGGTGATGGTGGCAACGGCAGCGAACCGTCGCCTCCGCTGTGTGCACCGGAGCAAGCTTGGGGTGACGCGCAGCGCATCAACGTCTCGACCGAGGGCACCGATGTGCTCGCCGGCATCAGCGCCGATGAGCTCGTGCTCGCTTGGCTCGCCGATGGCGAACTCTATTACGCCGAACGCAGCTCGCCCGACGCCGCGTTTGGTACGCCCGTGCGCATTCCAGGCAATCAGAACTACTTCGCTGCCGCCACGCTGAGTGCCGACGGGCTCTTCATCATTGGTGTGCGCAACGACGGCAAAACCTTCGGGGTGGTGCGGCGCAGTGCGCGTGACGAAGCGTTTGGCACCGCCATTAACGAGGCGCCGTTTGCGGCCATAGCCTCAGCGCCGAGCTCGTCGCGAGCTACCGGGCCCTTCGCCGATCCGGTGCTCAGCGCAAACGGCTTGTCCCTCATGTTTTCGGCGCTCGACCCGGGCTCCGACGGGTTCGCTTCGATTTACGTAGCCAAGCGTCTCGGGAGTAACGATCGCTGGCCTTTCGGTGACGCTGTGCTGGGCGAGATGCTCCACGCCAAAGCTGGGCAGTTCCGCCGCCCCAGCGGGCTGTCGGCCGATGCGCGCACGCTGTTTTACTGGGACGAAACATCCGGCGACGGGCGCGCTGCGTTCCGCTCGTTCGTGAACCTTCCCTTCGAGCTCTCGGTGTCGCTCGGCGCTCGTTCGCGTGCGACGCCGAACGCAGCGTGCGACCGGCTTTATTACTCCGCGGACGGCACGCAGGGTGTCGACCTTTTCGTCGAAAAAAGACAGTAGCGCCGTTCGTTCGTGCAAGTCACCGCGCGGTTTCTTTGGGCGGGCGAGCGTGTGTGGTACTTGGTGCGGCAGATTCGGAAGCGGAGGCAATAGAATGAGGCGCTTAGGTGGTCGCTCGGTTTCGTCTTGGGCTTCGTGCGCGGTGCTGGCCCTCTCGGCCAAAGTGAGCTCGGCTCAAGCGCCCGCAGCGCCCGCGCGTCCTCCCGCGCCACCTGCGCCTCCCGCTGCTGCACCAGCGGCGCCACCTCCGGCTCGTCCCGCACCTGCGCCGCGTCCCGCTCCCGCACCGGCAGTTGCTCCCGCAGCACCCGCACCTGGTACTCAACCCGCACCCGCTGCTGCACCCGCGCCTGCCGCGGCTCCTCCTGCCGCCGCCACATCGGATGCACCCGCGGTCGAGGCCGCTCCCGCAGCTCCTGCGCCGTCTGCACAAGACCCCGCATCTTCTCCGCAGCAGCCCGCTGCCACCGTGATCACTCCGGCAAACGTGCCGGGAGCCTTGCCTGCGCCCCCTCCGGAAGCGCCGCCCAGCGTTCCACCCCCACCCCCACCCGAAGAAACTGCTGCCTGGTACGAAGGAATCGCGTTTTCCGCGTTTGCCGACGCTTACGCCGCGCTCGACTTCAACTTCCCCAAGTCGCCTGGTCAAGCACGACAGAACCCAGTGCGCGCCTTCGACAATCATCAAGGCTTCGCTTTGAACTGGGTAGGGCTCGACGTGCAGAAGGATGCAGAGCCTGTTGGCGCCACCGTCTCGCTGCGCTTCGGCCCGGGTGCGCAACGTCTGGCTGCAGCATGTCCGGATCTCGATACCTGCGACAGTGATTCCTCGCTCGGGCTTGCCAACGTGAAGCAAGCGTTCGTGTCGTGGAAGCCACTCAAGATCCTCCGCTTCGACCTGGGCAAGTTCGACACTGTTTACGGCGCCGAAGTTGCGGATTCGCAATACAACATCAATTACACGCGCGGTGTTCTCTACTGGTTGGGGCAACCGGCGTATCACACTGGTTTGCGCGTCGGCATCGACGCCGCACGTTCGTTCAACTTGAAGGTTCTGGCCGTAAACGGCTGGAATCGCAC
Organism: Myxococcota bacterium; assembly: GCA_049324695.1. Taxonomy (GTDB): domain Bacteria; phylum Myxococcota_A; class Polyangia; order Polyangiales; family Polyangiaceae; genus PMG-095. The sequence continues at coordinate 18,375 of JBMOMJ010000010.1, read as the reverse complement.
GATCGACAACAACTCCGGCAAGACCTTCGGGTTGCAGGGCACGTATCGTTTGCCCAAAGCCGAAGGCAGCGATGAAGATCTACTGACTGTTGCGCTCGGCTACATGATGGGTCCCGAGCACAGCGACACGACGACGATCACGTGTCCGCCCGGTCAGCGTTTCGATCCGGTGCTGAACCCGAACACCGGCTGCGTGAATTCGTTGGGCAGCCCGGGTGGTAGCGGCGTCGTCGATCGTGGTTCCAGCAACACCAAAGGCCTGCGTCACTTCTTGGATCTCACGGCCATCGCAACTCCGATGCCGGCGTTGAAGCTCCTCTTGAATGCGAGCCTCGGCGTCGACAACGATCGCGATCCAGCGAACGTCGCTGAGTTCCGCTCGAGCTCTTGGTTCGGCATCATGGCGGGCGCGCGTTACGCCGTGGATGAGCATTTCGGCGTCGCTGGGCGCTTCGAGCACTACGCCGATCCGGACGGCTTCACGAGCGGCTTCGTTGGAAACGACATCGCCATCCAGAGCGGCACGCTCACGCTCGACTACATCCCCGCAGAGCATATGGTGTTGTTTTTGGACGGCCGGTTCGACCACTCCAACAAGCAAATTTTCCCGAAAGGCGTGAGGGACGACTTGGCAGGCTCGGCAGTGAGCCTCACGCTTGGTGCAGTGGTCAGCACGAACTGAGGCTGCCCAGGCAAACTGCGCTAAGCTGAGGAACCATGGCGCTTCGCACCCGAGAGCTCGAGGCAGCCATCGACCTGGTCGCCAAGAGCTACGAAGGCCCGGACGAGATCAATAACCTGGCGACGGCAGCGCTCCCCAACAAGAGCGCTGTAGTCGAAGCGTTCCTACACATTCGCCCGGTGATCTACGCGGGCTTCTACAGCACGCGCGAGCTCGACCCAGCGTCGTTGCGCTTTGCACTGAGCGAGCACCTGTACCCGGCCTACGAGGCGCTCGTCGAGCAAATCGATCGGGTGCTTGCATATGAGCACCGCTTTCATGGAGCGCCCGCTCGGCCCGGCTACGCCGAGGAAGCAGTGTTGCGCCTGTTCCGCAAGCTGCCGGATATACGCGCCACCCTGAATCAAGATCTCGTTGCCGCCTTCGAAGGGGATCCCGCTGCGAAGAGCATCGAAGAGATTGTGTTCAGCTACCCTGCGGTAGAAGCGATCACCGCGCATCGCGTGGCCCACGAGCTGTTTCTCGCTGCGGTGCCGATCATCCCGCGCATCATTTCGGAGTACGCGCACTCGCGCACCGGCGTCGACATTCATCCCGGCGCGCGCATCGGTTCGCGCTTCTTCCTCGATCACGGCACCGGGGTCGTGGTCGGCGAAACCAGCTCTATCGGCAACAACGTGAAGATCTATCAAGGGGTCACGTTGGGTGCCCTCAGCACGCGACGCGCCGAGTGTGCTCACGGAACTCGGGCGTACAAGCGCCATCCGACGATCGAAGACAACGTAACCATCTATGCGGGCGCCACGATTTTGGGTGGTGAAACAGTGATCGGCGCGGGTTCGGTGATCGGCGGCAACGTGTGGCTCACGCAATCGGTTCCGCCGGGTTCCAAGATTTTCGGGCGGGCGCGCGAGTAGCTGGCACGCTCGGCTTGGGCGCAGCGTCGGGCCAAGCTGGGCGTAGCGTCGGGAGAAGAAAATTGGAGCGGGCGCGAACCCCGCATGCTGTGCTAAAACGAGAGTTCGCCGTCGCGATGACGACCCACGATCCCTTTTCTCGTTCTGCGTACGCGCCGAACCTCGGGATGTACGCTTCCCAACGGGTGCCGGTGGCTCCCGTCTCGCGTGTGGCCCGCACTGCATACCTGCTGTCGTGGTCGCTGGTTGGTGTGGCGGCAGTCGCCGGCTGCTTGTTTTCGCTGTACCGCAACGACGTGCTCCTGAACGAGGCGCGTCGGCGTGGCCTCGAAACACCGTATCTGGCGCTCGAGCGCAAGCTGGTTGGTACACCCGGTTGGGGCACCCCACGCTCACTCGCCGCCGAGGCGTCGATTGCGGAGCAAGCTGCCGCACCGTCCGCGCTTCCGGCTGCGCAGGGTGCCGCGCCATCTATCGCGACGGCGGCGGCACTCAGCGTGCCCATGCACGCGAGCGAGCCTGCCGCCACTCCTGCAGCGAAGCCAACGCAGGCCGAACCGACCGAGCGCGCCACCGCCGACGGCGTGAAGATCACGTCGCTCGACGCGCTGGCACCGCTTCCAGCAGCTCCCGCGGCTCCCGCTCCCGCGGCTCCCGCTGTAACGCGCGCAGCTCCGGTGCGCTCCGCCGTTAGCGAGCCGAAGTCCGCTCCCGCGCGCTCCGTCGCCAAGGAATCGAAGTCGGTTGCACCCGCGCGCGTCATCTTGGAGAGCGAGCCAGAGAAGAAGCCGGCGCAAACCACTGCTGCGGCGGCGAAACCAACTGCCAAGCCCGCGGCCGCGCCGCCCAAGCCCGCTCCGCCGCCCGCGGACGACAATCCGCTCAAGGCCGCGATTCGTTCGGCGATCGCGAAAGACAGCAAATAGCTCGCGCTACGCGACGCTACCGAGCTTCGAGCTCCACGCCGTCACGCGATCGCGTCACGCGACGTTACCGAGCTTCGAGCTCCACACCGTCACGCGATTGCGTCCGCCGCGCTTGCTGACGTAGAGCGCCTCGTCCGCGGCCTTGAACAGCGGCTCCCAGCTCGCGCCCGCCGCGGGGAATGGTGCCACACCCACCGAACATGTGACTTTGAGCTGACCGAGCTCACTGTGGAACGTCGTAGCTTCGAGCTCGCTGCGCACGCGCTCCGCTAGCTGCGCCGCACCACGCTCGTCGGTCTCTTCGCACAGCACCACGAACTCTTCTCCGCCGAAGCGCCCGACGGCGTCGGTGTCGCGCTTCACGCGCTTGAGCACCTCGGCGAACCCGCGAATCACCTGATCGCCGACGTCGTGGCCGTAGGTGTCGTTCACCTTCTTGAAGTGATCGATGTCACAGATGAGCAGCGTGAGCGGCTTCTTGAAGCGTGTTGCGCTGCGCAACTTGGCCAAGGAAAGCTCGGTCAGAGCGCGCTTATTGAACAAGCCCGTCAGCCCGTCGAGCGTGGCGAGCTCTTCTAGGCGCTTCAGCATGCGCGCGTTGGAGAGCGACACTGCCACGTGGCTCGCCAGCACTTCGAGCGTCGGGCGCACCGAATCACCGAACGCGGCGCGTCGTGCCGAACCGAGCACCAAGGTTCCGAGCGCGCGATCGTGCACCAAAAGCGGCAGCACCAACAGTGACGGCATCGGCGGCGGTGCCAGACGGCGTGTGAACACCATTTGCCGTGACGGATCGTAATCACCGCGATACGGCAGCGCGTGGCGATTCGCGACCACCATCGAAACCAATCCCTGGTTGTGGCGGAAGCGCTGGCCCACGAGCTCGTTCGCGCCTTGCCCACTCACAGCGCAGATTTCGTGCTCGTTCGTGTTCTTGTCGAACAGCGTGACCACCGCGAAGTCGAACGCCGCGAACTCGCGTGCGCCGTTCACGGATGCTTCGATCACTTGCGCTTCGGTCGTTGCCGAAGCCAGCGCGTTGGCGGCGCGGTACAGCTTGCCCTGCTCGACCTTGGCGCGCTCGAGCTGGACGAACACGCGCTCGTTCTCGATGGCGCGCAACAAGAAGTGCGCGGCGCGTTGAAGGGTCTCTTCTTCATCCCGCGTGAACGGCTCGCGCGATTCGCGATCCACGATCAAGAGACCCCGCGGCTGGCCGCGTTCCAGCAGCGGCGTGGCCGAAACGGAGCCGATGCTGGGGCGCACCGCGTAGTAAGGGACGTGCAGCCCTGCTTTGGGTCCTGCCACCGAGAGCTGCTCGGCCTTGGCAAGGCTCGCTCCGAGGATGCCATCGCGCGCGCCGAAAGGGCCCGGCAGTATCGCGTCTTCGCTGCTTTCGAGCTCTTGAATGTTGAGGGACGTGCCACTCGCGTCGAGCCCCAGCAGCATCGCGGTGCGCAGGCCAAGTGAGCGGCGCAAGAGCCCGAGCGCGAAGGCGACGGCTTGGTGAATCTCGTCGACGCCCGAACGCAACAAGCGCTCTGGATCGTCGGGCGGCGGCGTGTTCGAGCGCTCACTGGCGGCGCTCGGCGCGCCCAGCAGTCGATACGTGCGCGCCGCTTCGCGCATCTTGCCGAGCTCAGTTTCGATGCGCAGCCGTGACAGCGAGCGCACTCGCGCGATCTCGGCGCGAAACACCACGAAGTTCAGCACCGTGAAGGCGCCGATCAACACGCCGTGAGAGATGAGCCGCTCCGAAGTCGGTTCGGCGAGCGCGATGTAATGCAACGCCGACTCCAGCAAGAGCGCGAACGCTACCGAACCCGCCGCAGCCTGAGGCCGCGCAAAGCTCGCGAGCAGCATCGCCAGCGCGTACACCACGGGGTAGACAGCGCCGTCGAGCCCGCCCGGCGCGCGCAGTATGGCAGCGTAGGCTGCCACCGCGAGATGCGTGAACAGTTCCAAGTCGAGGCGTGTGCTCTCGTCTTCGGATGGTGGTCGCCGCAGACGTTGGTATCCGCGATACGCCGTGGATGCCACGAACGCGGCCAGCACGATCAGGACTTCGCCTTTCGGCCGCGGGTCGAGCGTATGGAGAACCAGGTACGCGCCAAACAGGGCTGCGAGTGCGGTGCCGGTCCCTCGCGAAATCTGGCGTTGCACCCAGAGGGTGCTCCGAACGAGGGGATCCATGCGACCTTCGGGCTAACAGGGTCGCGCGAGCGCGGCTAAGTTTCAGGCTCGTTTAGGCCGGCGAGTAGACGCTCCGCGAATCGATGGGGCCCCGAGCCCCGGAGGTCGGATAGGCTTCATCGAAGTGCGGCCCGGCCTTCGGCTTCAACTTCTCGTCCTGCTGGGAGCGCTGTTGCTGTTTTCGTTCGTGCCGCTGTACCTGGCGGTCAGCACCTACACGAAGGTTGCGCTGCAGCAGATTCGCGTCGGCCACGCACGTGCGCTCGGGCGTGCGGTCGCGGCCCAGGTCAGCGAAGCGCACACACGGCGCCCGCCGAGCGAGCTCGTCAGCTTGCTGCGCGCGGAGGTGGGCAGCGCTGGCGTCGAAACTATTTCAATTCACGACCACACCGGCGCGATCCTGGTGCGCGCCGGCGAGAACCCACGCCAAGAGCTCGGCTCGCGCCTCGATGTGACGCGCGAAGCAACCTTCGAAATGGAAGGTGCACACGGCCGTGCGTTGGCTGTGGTGGTGCCCTCTGGGAGCGGCGCCGTCGTGGCCATTCTTCGCATCGACGACGACGCTGCTCACGCCGCGCCGCTGTTGCGCTTACTCGGCATGTACACCTTGCTGGTTGCGTTCTCGCTGCTCGGCTTGTCGTACTTCGCGTTGACTTACCTGATCGTGCGGCCGCTGGACGAGCTGGGTCGCGCTGCCGAACGCGTGGCTCGCGGAGCAAGGCGCTTGAAATTGCCGCCGCTGCGTTCGCGTGAGCTCGCCGAGCTCGGCGGCAGCGTGGCATCCATGACGGAGCGGCTGATCTCCGAAGAGGAAGCGCTGCGCAAAAAGATCGACGAAGTGGAAGCTGCCACGCGGCGCCTGACCGAGGCGCAAGATCGCCTGGTGCGCTCCGAACGACTGGCATCGGTGGGTAGGCTCGCGGCCGGACTCGCGCACGAAATCGGCAACCCAATCTCCGCGCTGATGGGGCTCGAAGATCTATTGCTCGCCGGTGGACTCGACCCCGGCGAGGAGCGCGACTTCTTGGTCCGCATGCGGCGCGAAACCGAGCGCATTCACCGCATCCTGCGTGACCTTCTGCAATTCGCGCGCCCGGCGGCGAACTCGCCCACCGAGCCACCCGCGCCCGGCGATGTGAACCAGGCTGTTCACGACACCGTGACCCTGGTCGCGCCCCAGAAGGACATGAAAGAGATCGAGATTCGGCTCGAGCTCGAAGACGATCTGCCGCGCGTAACTCTTGGCAACGAGCACCTGGTTCAGGTCGTACTGAATCTGCTGCTCAATGCCGCCGACGCGGTTGGAGCCGGTGGGCACATCGTGGTGTCGGCACGGCGGCACGATGCGCGTGTCGAGCTGAGCGTCACCGACGACGGGCCGGGCGTTTCGAGCGAGCTGCGCCCTCGCCTATTCGAGCCGTTCGCCACCACCAAAGATCCGGGCAAGGGCACCGGGCTCGGCTTGGCGGTCTGCCGCGGCCTCGTGGAAGCAGCCGGCGGCAGCGTTACGCTGGACGAGACGCGCCCGAAGGGAGCTCGCTTCGTGGTGGAGCTGCCCGTTGCTGGGGCGGAATTGTTGGGAAATTCGCAGTGAGTCGCGCGCCGGTTGCGACGAGGTTTCGAAACTCCTGAATTGAGCTCGAACGACCCTTGGCCTTTTGTCGCTCGTACCGGCAAAATGCCCCCACCCGCTCCATGCGACTCGGAATCGACTTCGGAACGACACGCACGGTCGTCGCGGCGGCCACGGAAGGGCGCTACCCAGTTGCGGCTTTCGACACCGGTCACGGCTTCGTCGACTTCGTGCCGGGGCTCGCCGTTGGTTTGCAATCTGGCCTGGCGCTCGGTTGGGACGCCGTTGAACGGCTCTCGTCGGATGCGCCATCTGCGCTGCGCTCGATCAAGCGCGTGGTGAGCTCGCTTTCGCCTGACGACAGCATTGCGGCCCTATCCGGCACGCCCACTGCACTCGAGCTGACCACCAACTACCTGCTCGGTTTGCGCCGCATGATCGTCGAGCGCAGCAACCTCGACGTCGATCCGGAGGAGCCGCTCGAGGCGATGGTTGCCGTTCCCGCGGGCGCCAGTACGCGCCAACGCTTCCTCACGATGGAGGCCTTCACGCGCGCCGGCTTCCGCGTTGCCGGCATGCTGAACGAACCTACCGCCGCGGCGATCGAGTACGCGCATCGCTCGTTGGGAGCGCTCTCGCGCCGTAGCCCAAAGCGTTACGTGGTCGTCTACGATTTGGGTGGGGGCACCTTCGACACCTCTGCCGTTTCACTCGCCGGGCGTCGTTACGAGCTGATGGCGACCGAAGGGATCTCCGAGCTCGGTGGTGACGACTTCGATGAAGCCATCCTGGATTTAGCGCTCGAAAGCGTGGGAAGTGACGCAAAAGAGCTGAGCTCTGTGGCGCACGCGCGCGCTCTCGAGCTGTGTCGCGAAGCCAAGGAAGGCCTGACGCCGAGCACGCGGCGTATGCTGATCGATCTCGGCACGATCGTAGACGGCATGCCCAGCGTGACGCTTGACACCAGCCGCGTCTACGAGCGCGTCGAACCCCTCGTGCGCCGCACGCTCGGCATGATCGATCGCGTCTTCGTTCAGCTCGTGAGCCACGGCATCGATCCCAACAATCCGCGCGAGCTCGGTGCCGTGTACCTGGTGGGAGGCGCGACGGCATTTCCGTTGGTGGGTCGGCTGTTGCGCGAGACCTTCGGGCGCAAGGTGCAACTAGCGGCTGAGCCACACGCTGCAACCGCAGTTGGGCTTGCCATTGCGTGCGATCCCGAAGCGGACATCTTCGTGCGCGAGGCGGTGACGCGTCATTTCGGCGTGTGGCGCGAAGGCGACAGCGGCCGCGATAAGGTTTTCGATCCGATTTTTGCAAAGGGAACACTGTCAGACACCGGCGAACATGTCGTGGAACGCCGCTACTCACCGGTGCACGCGGTTGGCCACTTGCGTTTCATGGAGTGCAGCGAGCTCGGCGACCATGGTCAACCAGCGGGCGATCTCACTCCCTGGTGCGATCTGTTCGTCCCGTATGTACCAGAGCTCGCCGATCGCCCGGATCTCGATAGCTTGTCGGGTCGGCGGCATCTCACCGAGGGCTCCGAGCACGTCGTGGAGCGCTACGCGTACGAGCGCGATGGCAAGGTCCGCGTCGCGATCGAAAACATCACGCGCGGCTTCCGTCGCGAGTTCGTGTTGGGCGCGCCGAGCGCGGGCCCTAGGCCCTAAGTGCCGGCAGAACCCGTTTCGGTGCCGAGCCAGCGTTCGAGCTCGATGCTCCTCAGGCGTCGGCGCTCGAGCTCGTCGAGCAGAACGGGCAGGGCTGGCACGCCTGCAGGCACGAAATCATCGTGCTCGGCGGCGTCGTGTAAAAGCACGATCGCGCCGTCGTCGAGCGAACGCGTGACTTCGCGCACCACCGCTTCCGGCGGACGACCGCGAATGCCATCGTAGCCACGAGCGGACCAGCCGATCGGAGTAACGCCAGCGCGACGCGCTCCGCGCAGTGTAGCGGGCGTCGTGTGGCCGAGCGGCGGGCGAAACAACCAGGGACGTTTGCCGGTGGCTGCTTCCACCGCTTCACTCGCGCGCAGCAATTCGTCGCGCACGCGCCACGGTGTGCGAAACGAGTGCAAGCGGTCGTGCGTGTCACCGTGAATGCCGATGGTGTGCCCACCCTCGACGATCGCGCGCGCCAGCTCGGGATACTTGCGCACCTTGTTACCCAGCACGAAGAAGCTCGCGCGGTGCGGCGTGCCTTCCAACAACCGCAGCACGCGTGCGGTCGTGTCCGGATGTGGACCGTCGTCGAATGTCAGCGCAACCTGAGCGTTTCCACGCGGACCTCGGCAAACCACGCCGCCGTACATTTCGAGCCAAGGAAAAAACACGCCGCTCGTGACCAGTGCGCCCCAGCCCAACGACGCGGCCGAAAGCAAAAATGCGCCCGGCCGACCTCCGAGCGCAACATCCGCCGCCAGCGCCGAAAGCCCACTCGACGAAGCCCAGAAGGCAAAACGCGCTGGGCTTACCATGGAAAGCGCGCCCACCTTGCTCGTGACGAGGCGGAAGAAAGGGGGCTGCGCGGGCATTCCAACCGAGATACTACCATTCGCCGAGCGCGCCGGTAGGGGCCCAGCCGCGGCGCACGCTCGAGCCCACCGCCGTGCTCTTCAATACGCTGCAATACGCCAAGTTCTTCGCCATCGTGTTCGTGGCGTCTTGGCTCTTGGTGCGTGTGCGGCGTGTGCGCATCGTGTTTCTGCTGCTCGCGAGCTACTACTTTTACGCGGCGTTCGACTATCGCTTCATGCCCCTGATCTTCGCGTCGTCGACGGCAGATTGGTGGCTCGCGCGGCGCATCGGAGCAATACGCGAACCGATGGCGCGGAAGCGCCTCTTGTGGATCACGGTAGCGTTGAACCTGGGGCTGCTCGGCTTTTTCAAATACTACGATTTCGGCGTCGAATCGCTGGGCGCGGCGCTCGGCTACCTCGGCTATCACCCCCCGGAGTGGGCGCTGCGTTTGACGCTGCCCATTGGCATTAGCTTCTTCACATTCGAGTCGATGAGCTACGTCATCGACGTCTATCGCGGCGACATTGAGCCCCACCCGAGTTACCTCGAGTACCTCACGTTCGTGGCCTTCTTTCCGCACCTAGTGGCAGGGCCGATCGTGCGGCCGCGCGACTTGTTGCCGCAGCTGGCGCGCACCGCGCGCTTCAGCGCGGAGCTCGGCGCGGAAGGGCTGTTTTTGATTGCGCTCGGGCTCGTTAAGAAGGTCGCGATCGGCGACTACTTGGCGCTAAACCTCGTCGACCGCGTTTTCGATGCGCCGCTGCGTTATTCGTCGCTCGAGTGCTACCTCGCCGTGGTCAGTTACGCGCTGCAGATCTATTGCGACTTCTCGGGGTACACCGACATCGCCATCGGGTCGGCGCTGCTGCTCGGCGTGCGCTTCCCGAAGAACTTCGACGCTCCCTACACGGCGCACAGCATCGTCGACTTCTGGCGGCGCTGGCACATCTCGCTTTCGACGTGGCTGCGTGATTACCTGTACATCTCGCTCGGCGGCAATCGGCACGGGCGCGCGCGCACCTACCTCAACTTGATACTCACGATGCTGCTCGGCGGCTTGTGGCACGGCGCCAATTGGACCTTCGTGGCGTGGGGCGCGCTGCACGGCGCCGCGCTGGCTGCCACGCGCGCCTTTGCGCCTTTTTTCGCGCAGCTGTTCCGCAGCGTGCCCAAGCTTCTCGTGCGCGCGCTGGGCGTGCTGTTCACCTTCCACCTGGTGTGCCTCGGGTGGATTCTGTTTCGCGCGGAGACGTTCACCAAAGCTCGCTTGCTGTTGCAGCGGCTGACGGAGGGCAGCGTTTACCATCCGAACTTGGACCGCCGCGTGCTCCTCGTGATAGCGCTCGGTTTGCTTGGTCATTTTATCCCGGCGCGCTGGTTTTCCTCGCTCCAAACCGGCTTCTGCCGTTTGCCTGCCGTAGCGCAGGCGGCTCTGCTATTTGGAGTGCTGCTGCTGGTGCGCCAGGTCGCCAGCGCCGAAGCCGTTCCGTTCGTTTACTTCCAGTTCTGATGGCCGACGAAGAAGCACCCGAAAAGGAAGAAGTCGCGGAGGCTCCGCCGGAGACCAGCGCGGAAGCCGACGAGAGCGCGCCCAAGAAGAAAAAGAAGAAGCGCGCCAAGGCGGCGTCACGCGAGCGCTCCGAGTTGGACGCAGCGGGCATGCAACGTCCGGCTTTCATCCTCGACTTCCCTCAGGATCCCGAGCTCGATGAGCTGGTGAAGGCGTTCGAGGCAGGCAACTACGCGCTGGTGCGCGAACGCGCGCCACGCCTCGCGGCTTCCGCCGAGCGCAGCGATGTGAAAGCCGCGGCGTTGGAGCTCGCGCGCCGCATCGAACCCGATCCCCTGGTGAAATTTCTACTCGGCGTCGCAATTGCACTGTTCGTCGCCGTCGTAGCTTACGTTTATCGCTCACATGGCTCCTGAACGCTTCTTGTTTGCGGTGCTTGCGCTCGCGTGCTCCCCAGCGGCGCCGCCTCCGGCGAAGCCTGCGCCTGCGCCCGTTGCGAGCAGCGACGCTGCGCGTTTCCTGCCGCTCGCGGACGCGACAGTGTTCGCTTACGACACGGAGTCGTTCCACACCGGGCAAAAGGGCCTGCTCGTGATGGAAGTGCGCCGACCGCGACCAAGTCTCGCCGAGCTCGTCGTTGCCGGGCGTGTTCGCCGCCTCGATATCGACAACACTGGCGTGCGGCACGTGACGGGCGGTTACCTGCTCAAGCCACCGCTCGCGCTGCACGCTAAGTTTCCCGGTGACTTCGGCATGGTCGAGATCACGGCGGTCGACAAAACCGTGAGCGTTCCCGCAGGCACGTTTCCCGGCTGTCTCGAAACCACCGAAGAGCTTGCCAGCACGGAGTTCAGCAAGCGCACGGTCACGCTGTTTTGCCCAGACGTTGGCATCGTGGAGCGACGCACGGAAGCCGAATCGAACGAAGGCAACTTGAGCGAAGCGTTGAAGCTGCGTTCACACGGGCCGCGCGTCGACCTAGCGCGTCCCCAAGGCAACTAGGGTTCTTCGTCTTCGACCTTCGCGCCGAGGTCGATCGAGTTCCATACCGTGCAAATGTCGCTCTTCGGCGTGAGCGCTTGCGACTCCTCCCACACTCCAGCCCGAACCGTTACCCAGGCGGGTCCTCCGGTCCAAAGCTCGCAAGTGATGACGCGGATGTTCGGCGTGTTGGTCTCGCCGTTCGATCCACCCGCGCCCGCCTCGGCGGAATTGGAGCCGCCGGCGCCTCCCTCCCCTTGGCCGAGCGCCCGCGCCGACTCGCAGAACAAAACCTGGCGTTCGTTGTGCGCGTTCGGCCGATACGTTTCGTGCCCGTCCCCACCGAACTTCACCGAGATCAGTGTATCCTCCGGCAAAAGACCCATCTTCGAGGCTTGCACCGTCAGCACGAAATCGGGTTTGCCAGCACAGGTCAGTTGAGGTTTCGCGTCGGGGCCGCAACTCGCGAGCAAAGCCAACGTCGTCACGGCGATTCGCGAACACTTCATGGGTCTGGGTGCGCATAGAGCACACCTCGAGCACCGGCAACACCTTCAGCGGACAAATCCGCCGCATTTACGGAGCCAATTCCGCTCCAGCTGTCGATTCGCGCAGCCGGTTGGTCTCCGCATGAGGCAGCTCGGGAGGGGCGCATAGCTCCAATCAGCGTTTCTGTGAGGGCAATCGCAACTGCGCCCTTTGTTCTCACTTTTCCGAGCCGTTCGGTTCGTGGGTATCATCCATTGGCCGGCGCATGAGCTTCGAACAGATCCGACACCGCCTGAGCAACGGTCGTCCCCTCGTCCTCGACGCAGATAGTGGCGCGTCGTTTCGCGCTCGCGGTGTCGAGCTCGATGTGCCCGGAACTCTCGGCATGCTTTTGCGCGAGCAACCGCGTGAAGTGCTCTCACATCATTTGGCGGAAGTCGCCAGCCGCGTGGATGTTCTCTCCGCGCTTACCGTCGACACTACGCCGCGCGCGCTCGCCGAAGTCGGCATGCAACATCGTTCCGCGCAGCTCACGGGTCGCGCGCTCGACCTCGCCCTAGAAGCGGCAGGCGATGCCGTGAAGCCCATCGCAGTGGCGGGCGTACTCGGCTCCGACATGGTCGGTCCCATGGTTGCCGATCGCTTGCACGAGGAGCTCAGCGAGCACGCGGCGCGTTTGAAAATCTCCGGGTCGGAGCTGATCATCGCTCGCGGACAAGGCTCTCGCCTCAGCTTGATGGCCGCCGTGGGCGCCGCGGCAGAGCTCGAGTTGCCGACGTGGGCTGTGCTCGAATGCTCGCGCGGGAGCGAGCTCCAGAGCAGCTCGTTATACGAGGTGCTCGAGGCGTTGCGCGAAGCAGGGACCAGCGCGGTGCTGCTCGAAGTACCGTCGGTGCAAGTTGGTCTCAGTGAACTCGAGCGAGCTCGTCCGGCGCTCGACGCTTTGGGTCTCGTGGCCGGCGTGCTGCTCGCAGCGAGCGACAATGCCGTCCGCGGCTTCGCCGACCCGACCAGCGAGCCGGAGCAGTGGGCGGAGCATGCACTCGATCTTTCACTCGCCGGTGCGCGAGTGCTCGGCGGCGGCGCCGGAACGACGGAATCGCACACGAGGGCGCTGGCGTTAGCGCTCGGGTCGCTCCATCCTTCCGTCCCCACCACTCGTTCGGATACCGAACTCGATCGGGGTCCACGAGATTGGTGAACGCCCGCTGAATGGAACCAAAATCGTCGGACGATAACGCCCCGCTGCGCGGTGCGGAGGACCTGGTCTCTGTTTTTCACGCGGCCGAAAAGCCCCCGCATGCCTTCTTGCTGGGCGCGGAAGCCGAGAAATTCGGGGTTCACGAGCAAACTGGCGCTCCGCTCGCTTATTCGGGCGAGCACGGTGTCGAACGCGTGCTCGCGGCGCTGACGCGTTTCGGCTGGCAGCCTGAGCGAGAAACGCAAGACGGCCCCGTCATCGCACTGCGACGCGGTGCCTCGTCGGTGACGTTGGAGCCGGGCGCGCAGCTCGAGTTGAGCGGTGCGGCCGTGCCAGACGTGCACGAAGTACACGCCGAGTTCGTTCAACACATGATCGAGCTCGGCGACATCTCCAAGGAGATGCGGCTCGCATGGTTGGGGGTTGGGTTTCATCCGATCGCGACGCAAGCGCAGCTGCCATGGGTACCGAAGCAGCGTTACGGCATCATGCGCGAGTACCTGCCCCCGCTGGGTTCGGCGGCGCACGACATGATGCGGCGCACCGCTACGGTGCAAGTCAACATCGACTATTCGAGCGAGGAGGATGCGATGCGCAAGCTGCGCGTCGGGCTACTCGTGTCACCGCTCTTGAATGCGCTCACCGCCAACTCGCCGTTTAGCGAAGGTACCCGCAGCAACAAGAAGAGCCTGCGTGGCAACGTGTGGTTGCACATGGATCCATTGCGGACCGGGTTGGTACGACGCGTGCTCAGCAAGAAGCGCGCGGGCTATCGCGATTACGCGGAGTGGGCTCTCGACGCGGGCATGTTCCTGCTGAAGCGCAACGGCGGCGTCCTTGCGAACACGGGCCAAACCTTCCGCGACTTCTTGGAGAACGGTTTTCAAGGCGAGCGCGCCACTGCGGGCGATTGGAAGCTGCACTTGAACACACTGTTTCCTGAAGTCCGCCTCAAGAATACGCTCGAGTTGCGCTCGTGCGATTGTTTGCCGCTGCGGTTCAGCGCGAGTGTTCCGGCGCTCGCGGCTGGCATCTTCTACGACGAGCGCGCGCTCGCCGAGGCGGAGACGCTCGCCGAAACGATGGGTGCGGAAAGCGTCGACCAAGCTCGTAGCGACCTGGTGAGTCACGGCCTCGCTGCTTCGATCGGTGGCGTGCCGGCGCGAGCACTGGCTGAGAGGCTGCTAGAAATTGCGCGCGGTGGCTTGGAACGGCGAGCGCGCATCGACGCGCGGGGCCAAACCGAAAGTGTGCACCTGGAGGCGCTGATTGCGCTCGTGCACGAAGGCAAAGCGCCTGCGGATGAACTCATCGAAGGTGTGGCCGAAGGCGCCGCGCTGCCGGTTGCCGAGCTGATTCGCCGCACCCGCGTCGACGGTTAACGCCCCGCGGATCGCTGTGCCGCACCGAGCAGACGCGAACTACGCAGCGCGCGCCAGGTGAATCTTTTCGGCTTGGCCCGCGCGATAAAAGCGCCGCAAGCGTTCGCGCAGCGCGGCCACACCCGCTCCTGGATCGAGCCGTCGCACGAAGCGCGCCGCGAGCGCGTTGGCGAGACGATAGCGTTCGCCATCTTCGCTGCCCGCATCGTGTAGGAACGAGACGCGCTCGAAGAGCTTCTCACAAATCGCGTGGCGCGCATGAAAGTCGCGCGGTTGCCCTTCCAACGCGAGCAGCACGAACTTATCGACTTCGGCCTGAAGCTCGAGCTCCAGCTTCGTCGTCGGTAGGCCCGTGCGCACCCGCTCGCTCAGGTAAACGAAGTGACTCACTCCTTCCAGCGCTTGCATCAGCGAGTCCGCGTCGGTCGCGCTGGTTCCGGCTTCGAGCACGCGCTTCGGCAGCAGCAGCGCAACCTCGATTGCGTCTGCAGCCTCACGAATCAGCAGCGCTTCACGCCGCGATTCGTCCTCCAATTCGTGCACGAAATCCACCACGTCGAGGCCCAGCTCGAGCGCATAAAAGCGTTCGAGGCGCTGTTGAATACGACGCAACAGCGCGCCTCGCGTGGCTTTGGTTTTGGCGGTCAGTGCAACCCTCCGCGACCGCGGGAAGGTGACAAGCCGCGTTCGGCGAGCGCCACCGCGAGTTGCGTGGAGCCCGTGCGCAACCAGCGTTCGTAGAGCTTGATCGAAGCAGCGTCCGACGTCCGCGCCGAGTTCGCGAACAAGCCGTCAGCCAACGT
Organism: Myxococcota bacterium; assembly: GCA_049324695.1. Classification (GTDB taxonomy): domain Bacteria; phylum Myxococcota_A; class Polyangia; order Polyangiales; family Polyangiaceae; genus PMG-095. The sequence goes on along the minus strand of JBMOMJ010000010.1, from coordinate 3,196 downwards.
GGCCAACACTTCTGCGAAGTCGCTGAACTTGCTGGCGAGCTCTTCGAACAGCTCGGGAGCGCGCGGCGTGTCGTCGCCGCCGCCTGCGCGGCGCAACATGTTGGCGGCGCTGCCATATGCGCGCGCGCCCAACGTGCTCACGTAAGAGAGCTCGACGCCGTGCGTCTCCAAGTGGTCGAGGAAAAAGCCGCTCGTGTAGAGCACGCTGTCGCCGAGGCAGCGCAAGCGCTCGAAGCGCTCGTGGCCAGCGGCGCGCAGCGCTTCCTCCAACAAGACTGGAAGAGGGCGCTCCAAGGTTTCGTTGGCCAGGGCAGCAGGGTGAGCAAAGTCGACCAGCAGAGCCACTAGGTAGTGAGCCGTTGGCTGGCTGGCCGAGACTCGCTTTTCGGAAAGCGCTGTCTCGAGAGCGGGTTGGAAGAAGCCGCGCAGGTCGGCGGCGAGCTCGAGCTGGAGATCTTCGCGCGTCACATCGTCGTCCATTGCAAACCTCCGGCCAAAGGCGCCACAAAGCTCGTCGCGTTGCGGCGTCGAGGCGGATGGATGCGCGCGTCCGACAAGCGTCGTTCGCAGCGAGGCCAACCGTTCGCCTGCACGGCTCCTGGGTTCGCTCGCGACGTCGTCGAACGCGTCACCACCTCGAGTATACGGTCGGCTCTACGGCTTCCCCAGCACACCCGCGCAGTAATGAGGCGTTTCCTTAGCAATCTCGTGTCGCGGCTGCCAACCGACGCCTGAACGCGCTGGCAGCCAAAGGGAAACGGCGTCGAAAAGCAAACACCCCTTTTGCCGATCCCTTGACAGCTTTCGGGTCGTGAATAACTTTCTGGGCCTCGTTAGCACTCGCACGAGGTGAGTGCTAATTCGCGTTACCTCGTGTGATTTCGAGGGGTTAGTTCAGCCCATTCGGTGCCCAGCGGGCTTTTCACTGCCTTTGGGCGCCAATCTGCCGAGCCAGTCAACAGGAGCGAACTCATGAAGATCCGACCGTTGCAGGACCGCGTGATCGTTAAGCGCGTCAAAGAAGAAGAGAAGACCAAGGGCGGGATCATCATCCCCGACTCCGCCAAAGAGAAGCCGATCGAGGGCGAAGTTCTCGCCGTCGGCAACGGCAAAATTCTGGAGAACGGCAACGTGCGCAAGCTCGACATCAAAGAGGGCGACCGCGTGCTGTTCGGAAAATACGCCGGGACCGAGGTCAAGGTCGAAGGCGAAGACCACCTCATTCTGCGTGAAGACGACATCCTCGGCGTAATCGAGAAGTGAACCAAAGGACGTGAGCCATGGCCGCCAAAGAAATTGCCTACCAAGAACGTGCACGTAACCTGATTTTGAACGGCGTGAACGCCCTGGCCGACGCGGTGAAGGTCACCCTCGGGCCGCGCGGTCGCAACGTCGTCATCGAGAAGAGCTTCGGTTCCCCGACGGTCACCAAGGACGGCGTGACGGTCGCGAAAGAGATCGAGCTCGAGAACAAGTTCGAGAACATGGGCGCACAGATGGTGCGCGAGGTTGCCTCGAAGACCAGCGACGTCGCGGGCGACGGCACCACCACCGCCACCGTGCTCGCTCAAGCGATCTTCCGCGAGGGCAGCAAGCTCGTGTCCGCCGGTCACAACCCGATGGCGATCAAGCGCGGCATCGACAAGGCTGTCGAGACCATCGTCGAGGAGCTCAAGAAGCTCGCCAAGTCGACCAAGGATCCGAACGAGATCGCTCAGGTCGGCACCGTCAGCGCCAACGGCGACACCACCATCGGCAAGCTCCTCAGCGAGGCGATGGAGAAGGTCGGCAAGGAAGGCGTCATCACCGTCGAAGAAGCGAAGAGCGCGGAGACCACGCTCGACGTCGTCGAAGGTATGCAGTTCGACCGCGGCTACCTCTCGCCGTACTTCGTCACCGATCCGGAGCGTATGGAGGCCTCGCTCGAGGACGCCTACATCCTGCTCAGCGAGAAGAAGATCTCCAACATGAAGGATCTTCTCCCCGTGCTCGAGGCGATTGCGCGTCAGCAGAAGCCGCTGCTCATCATCGCCGAGGACATCGAAGGCGAAGCGCTCGCGACCCTCGTCGTGAACAAGCTGCGTGGCACCCTGTCCTGCGCGGCCGTCAAGGCGCCGGGCTTCGGTGATCGCCGCAAGGAGATGCTGAAGGACATCGCGATCCTCACCGGTGGCCAGGTCATCGCGGAGGAGCTCGGTCTCAAGCTCGAGAACGTCACGATCACCGATCTCGGTCAGGCCAAGCGCGTCAAGATCGACAAGGACAACACGACCATCGTCGACGGCGCCGGCAAGAAGGACAAGATCAAGGGCCGTCAGCAAGAGATCCGCAGCCAGATCGAGGCGACCACCAGCGACTACGACCGCGAGAAGCTCCAGGAGCGTCTCGCCAAGTTGGTCGGCGGCGTTGCCGTGATCAAGGTTGGCGCTGCGACCGAGACCGAGATGAAGGAGAAGAAGGCTCGCGTCGAGGACGCTCTCCACGCCACCCGCGCGGCGGTCGAGGAAGGCATCGTCCCCGGTGGCGGCGTCGCTCTCATCCGTGCGCAGAAGTCGCTCGAGAAGCTCAAGCTCGACGACGAGCAGAGCTTCGGCGTGAAGATCATCTCGCGCGCCGTCGAGGAGCCCCTCCGCCAGATCGTGGCGAACGCGGGCGAAGAAGGCTCGATCATCGTGCAGAAGGTCAAGGAAGGTTCTGGCAACTTCGGCTTCAACGCCGCCAGCGGCCAGTACAGCGACCTGGTTTCCGAAGGCGTCATCGATCCGGTCAAGGTCGTGCGCTCGGCTCTGCAGAACGCGGCTAGCGTCGCCGGCCTCATGCTGACGACCGAGGCGCTCGTCGCCGACAAGCCGAAGGAAGAGAAGGCTCCTGCTCCGGGCGGTCACTCGCACGGCGGCATGGGCGGCGGCGATTTCTAGAGCTCAAGGGTGAGAAGCAACTGAAGGTTGCTTCTCACCCTTCCTGGCTTCGCCAGGCGCCGCTTCGCGGCGGAGCTCTAGAACCGGGTTTGTCGGGAGCGCAGCTCCCGCCCCGCTGGAGTGAATCCAGCGGGGCCCCACCCTCAGGTTTTGGGGCCCCTAGCCCCAAAACATATCGCGCTCCGCGGACTTCGTCGCGGAGGGTGACAGAGCGGCTCCGCGGACTTCGTCGCGGAGGGTGACAGAGCGGCTCCGCGGACTTCGTCGCGGAGGGTGAC
>JBMOMJ010000009.1:0-35191 GCA_049324695.1 Myxococcota bacterium | reverse complement strand
CCCAGACTTCCGCCGAATTCAAGTTCGAGTCTGGACCTGACTCTCTCAGACTTCCGCCCAATTCAACTTCGAGTCTGGGGCTCGCCCCCAGACTTCCGCCGAATTCAAGCTTGAGCCAACAAGTGGGTTCAACCAATATCGATATCAGGGCATCAGACCGAGAAACTCAGCCACACAAACCAATAATCGAGCTTGCACTCGACTCAAACAAGTGACATTCTTCTAAAACAGACTGAGCGCGAACAAACAACGAATGCTGTCCGGGGAGCGTGGCGGTTGATGGCAATGGCGAACACAAAAAATTGCCGACTCCATTGGGGTCGCATGCAATGGCGCTGCCCGTCGTGTCCGAATCTTCGTCCACAATGACGATGACGACGCCAGCGACAAGAGCCTCACGCAAGCGGGAAGAGAGGTCGAACCAGAAGGCTTCCTCGGACGCGCGCGGCGCAGAGGCGCCAAAGAGTAGCTGGGGCGGCGCTCGTCCTGGTGCGGGGCGTCCGCCTGGGTCAGGGCGCCGCAACACTCCTCATGTGACGCGACCCGTACATGACGAGCAGCATCCGGTACACGTAACGGTCCGCTTCGCGGTTCGCTCGTTGCGATCGGAATTTCTGTTTCCCACGGTACGAGGGGCAATTATGCGCACAAATCACGTACAGCGGGGCAGTTTCCGAATTTGTCACTTCAGCGTCCAAACTGATCATCTGCATCTTCTCGTCGAAGCTACTGATCGACGGAGCCTACAGCGCGGCATGCACAGCCTCACTGCTCGGTTAGCTTCATGGATCAACCGTCTGCTGATGTGCACCGGAAACGTCGTGGCAGATCGATGGTACGGGCGCGCGCTGGAGACACCGCTGGGCGTCCGCCGTGCGTTGGTCTACCTCCTCGGGAACTACCATAAACACGGTCGCCCCGCGACGCTTTCGAGCAGCCTTCACGCTAGCAAACACATTCGACCCTCAACAGCCGTTGCATCGAACGTCCTGGACGCGGGCGAATTGACGAATGGGCAATCGCAACCCTGCAACGATTCGCGCGCATCGAGCGATCGACAATTGCTGCCATCGGGCCACTCGCACGCATCGAACGATCAGCAATTGACGCCGTCGCCGTCGAGCAACCCGCGAGCCTCGAACAATCAACAATTGTTGCCATCGACCGATCTGCGGAGCTTCGTTGACGTGTTTTCGTCTGCACCTTACTTCGACGGCTTTCGTGAATTCGGTTCTCCCGCTGACCGGCTGCGCCTGAAAAGCCTGATTCCAGCCGCCCTCATGCCTCCAACTGCACTTCCCGTCGAGCCTGGGCAAACTTGGCTACTCCGCACTGCATGGCGAGCGATTGGGCTAATCTCAATCAACGAATACCCAAGCAGAACAGTCACGCGCTAACTGCTTTCCGAGGGTCGCGCATGCCCGTCGTGTGTATGCGTCCGCTACGAGCCCGCGTCGCGCCTGCGGTGTCGCGTCTGCGTGCTCTGTCGTGCACGCCTCTGGTACAAGCGGTGGGGCGCGGGCGTGCTTCGCTTATGTGTGCGTGCCATTGCGCGGCTGCGCCGTATCCCGCGTCCGCGCGCTTCGCGTTGGAAACTGCCGTGCTCGCGCTCGTCGCCGCACGGGTGTGTCGTGTCGCTATGCGGCCGCTACGTGTGGTGTCGCGGGAGTGTGTCACTCCACCGATCGCAGCAACATCCTAAGGAGTGTGAAGTAATTCGCGGCGAGATCCGTCCAATTCCTCGCAGCGATCGCATTCGGAAGAAACAATCAAGTCGAAAGTGAATGACCTCGCTAACAGCAAGTTTTTTTTCACTGAGGGAACGCTTCGCCGTGAAAATCGGGTGCGTCGACTCGTCTTGGAATCGGGTGCAGCACGGTGAGCATCGCGCGAATGTCTCACGTTACAGGATCGCCACCATGCTTGTGGCGTTTGCACTGGGGCTCATGCGCGTGGCGTTACAGAATGATTGGGGATTTGGCTTCTGGGATTGGTTCCAGTTTGGAGATTTCGTGGGGGGCTCCGCCCAGGGGTTTCGTTGTGAGCCCATGAATTTGGCCAAATCCGCTGGTCGTTTTGGGAGCGAGGGAGGCCGTTTCGGCTTGACCCGCGCTGGTTTCGGGGCAAATTCTGCCGGCTGCGCGTTGGACGGCTCGTAGGTTTTCCTCGGGGCGCTCGAGCGCAGTTTGGAAATTAGGGAACAACCAGGGGCCCCAGTTTATCGGGGGCTCGGAGGCTCGTGATGATGCGTACCCGTGCTTGGATTAGTGGTTTCGGATTGGCGGCTCTCTGCGGCACCGTGTTTGCGGTCATCGCCTGTGGCGGCGGCGACGACAACAATAACGGCGGCTCTGGTGGCTCCGGCCAAGGAAAAGGCGGCTCGAGTAGCAACGGCGGCAGCTCGAGCAGCAACGGCGGCACGACTACGGGGAACGGCGGCGCCTCGACCGGCAATGGCGGTTCGTCGACAAGCAACGGCGGCTCCACTAGCAACGGTGGATCAAGCACGACCAGCGGCGGCGCCGGCACCAGCGGTCCCTTCACGTGCGCTGGCAAGGCAGCGAACTGCAGCATCATCAGCGACTTCCCAACCGGAAGTGCGCAGGTTTGGGGCAGCGGCGACTTCACTGGCGGCATCTCCGTGTTCGGTGCCGGCCTGATGCGCGATGCGACCAAGACCGACGCACTCCGCATCACCGGCCCCGTCAAGGGTTACGGCTACGGCTTCAACCTGTGGTTCTCTGCTTGCAACAGCCTCTCCGCCTTCACCGGCGTATCCTTCAAGATTGGTGGCATGGCCGGCACCGCCAACATGATCGACTTCCAGCCGCAGACCAACTCCAACTATCCGTGGCAGCCCAGCCCCGCGGACAAGAAGGGTGGCTGCACCGCAACCGACGCAACCATGCCCTGGAACGACTGCGTTGCCCCGAGCAAGTCGGGCATCGCAATCCCCGCAACAGCCGCAGTTGTCACTGTGCCGTGGACCGAGATCACCGGCGGCAAGCCCGTGATGTGGAGTGCGACCATGAGCCCCGGTGAAATCATCGGCCTCCAATGGCAGTTCCCCTGGTCCGCGAGCGCCACCGAGTACATGGTCGACATCACCATCGACGACATCACCCTCACCGGCGGCACCCAAATGGCCTGTCCCACCGGCAGCACCAGCGGCACCGGCGGCTCCGGCTCCGGCGGCGGCAGCAGCCAAGGCGGCTCCTCCAACGGCGGTTCGTCGGCAGGCGGCTCGTCTAACGGCGGATCTTCTAACGGCGGCGCTACGGCAGCGGGCGGATCGTCCAACGGTGGGTCGTCCAACGGCGGATCGTCGGCGGGTGGCTCTTCGAACGGCGGATCGTCGGCGGGCGGCTCTTCGAACGGCGGATCGTCCAACGGTGGAAGCGCGAATACGGGCGGAACTACAAGTGTGACGGCCGGCGACTGCAATGGCTACTGCAACGCCGTGTACGCGAAATGTCCGACGCTTGCCCCGACTGTGTTCACGTCCGTTGACAACTGCAAGTCCCGTTGTCCGAGCTGGCCTACGGGCACGAATGATCTCGCGTGCTGGATCACGCACGTTAACAATGCGACTGGTACGAACGACACGACGCATTGTCCGCACGCGACTGGTAAGAGCCTGTGCAACGCTATCCCGACCCAGTAGTGATCTGAAACACGGCCAGGTACAGAAGGGCTCCCGTTTCGGGGGCCCTTCCCATTTTGTTTGTGCGATTGACCCAACCGCAGATCTGAGCGACGAAATTTTCCCGCAACCGGTTGTGAGCGCGACCGATTAGAGGGGAATGACGAAGGAAAGTTCGATGAAACGCAACGAGGGGTGGAAGATGCGTGCGATCGAGAAAAACCTATGGTTTCAGCTAGCTGTCGCCGGAAGCGCAGCGGCGGGAATCGCGCAAGGCTGTTCGGATCCGTTCGAGAGTTGTGCAGAACGCCGCAGCTGCCCATTGGGCGGAGCAGCTGGCATGACCAGCGATCCGCACGCGGGAGCGCCGAGTGAAGCCGGTCAGGGTGGTATTTCGGCGGTCACCGGTGGAGCAGGCGGACGCGATTCTGCTGTTCACAGTGGCGCGGGTCTCGGGGGCGAAGTGCCAGTTGGAGGAAATGGAGGCGGCACAACTCCCGACGCTGGCAGTGCCGGAGAAGGGGGAGCCGGTGGGGCCGCAAGCGAATGCACTATCGGCTCTACCATCTATGCGCGCGAAGCGGTGAATCCAAGCAACGAATGCCAAGTATGCGACGTCGCTGAGCCCAACGCGTGGTCAGCAAGAGCAGATGGAACTGCGTGCGGCGATGGTCAAGTCTGCAACGCCGGAAAATGCGAAAGTGGATGTTGGATTGATTCGACGTTCTACGCGATCGGGGACACGAATCCCCAAAATCCCTGCCAGTTCTGTGCTGGGGGAACACCGACGAGTTGGGGCAGCACACCGGTTTCTATTTGTGCACGAGCAATCGACGCGGGAAACGAGCACACATGCTTAGTGGCAAACGGCTGGGTGCGATGCTGGGGACATAACAATCACGGACAAGTAGGAAACGGGACGTATACCGACGCGCACATACCCTGGACGGTAGACATCCCCACGCGCGCTTCAGCGGTCGCTCTTGCGAGCGGCAGTTCATGTGCTCTGGCGGGTGACTCCCTACATTGCTGGGGCAACAACGAAGGTCTGTTTGGTAACGGCACGTCAGCTGAGAGTCAGATCCCGGTGCAGGTCGTAAGTTCCGGCGTTTCCTCAGTGGGCAGCAGCTTCTTCCATAGCTGCGTCCTGAAGCAAGGCGTGGTGTACTGCAGCGGATTCAATATCCGTGGTCAATTGGGTGACGGCACTACGGAGAACCGGACATCGTTCGTGCAAGTGGCGTCGCTCACTGGCGTCAGCCAAATTGCCGCTGGCGACTACCACAACTGCGCGATCATGGGCGGCAAGGCCTGGTGCTGGGGAATGAACGAGAATGGACAGCTTGGAAACGACTCGACCTCGGACAGTCACGTGCCCGTTCAAGTCAAGGGGTTGAGCGGAGTGACGGCAATGAGTGCTGGATACGCTTTCACCTGTGCGATCGCGGATGCAGCAGCTTACTGCTGGGGGGAGAACGCTCGCGGGCAGATCGGCAACAATTCAAATACGGATGTGATTGCGCCTGTGCGTGTTCACGGCCTGAACGGTCGCGTAACAGCGATTGCTGCTGGAGGCTTCCACGCATGCGCAATTGTAGACGGGGGTGCCTGGTGTTGGGGTCCGAACGAGGGTCGCGTCGGCGATGGCACCACGACAGATCGATGGATGCCTGTCGCGGTTGTCGGCATGGAGCGCGGCGTTACCGCAATATCAGCAGGAGGAACTCACACATGCGCCGTCAAGCACGGCCAAGTCTATTGTTGGGGTTCCAATAAGTATGGCCAACTCGGCAACAACTCCACCACTGCCTCCCTCGTTCCCGTCAAAGTTGCATTCTGACGCCGTCACAGAGTCGGCGGGTTCATTCCCCTCGCCTTTTCGGCGCGTAGGATCGCTTCCAAGCTTTCCTTCGTGGCTCCGCTCGGGACTGCAGGGCGCTCGGCGCGAAGCAGGGGAGCGTCGGGGTTTTTCATGTAGGGTTGCGCGCGGCGGATGCGCCAGGCGCGTTTGGGGATGGGTGCGTACCAGGGGAATTGAGAGAAGTAGCGCTCGAGCGCGGGGTCGTCGAAGCGGTAGCAGCCTTGGGCGGCCCATTGGGCGAGGTGGAGCCAGCGTATTTGGTCGTTGGTGAGGGGCGCGAGTTCGGCGTCGGTGAGAGTGTGGTGTGCGACTTCGGGGAGGTTGCGCAGGGGGTCGTGCGCGGTTTCGAGGTAGGAGGCGAGAGGAATGGTGTCGGGGTCGGTTTTGAGATCGGCGAGTAGGGCGCGCGCGGCGTTTGGATCGTGCTCGCTGAATGAGGTGAAGAGGCGATGTGCTTCGAGGCGGCGAGTGGGGGCGTCGAGCCAAGCGAGGAGCCAAAGTGTTTGGGCGAGGTCGGTGACCGAGAAGGCGGCGGGCGTGGGCGCAAAGGCGTGGGCTTGTTCCCAGGCGAGGAGGGCTTGGCGTACTGCGGTATTGCGGCGCTGGAGGTGGGCGTATTTCTTGGTGCCAGTTGGTTTTTTGGGCGGCGGTCGAAAGGGGCCAGTTTGATTTCGGCGATGTTCGCGAACTGCGCGAGTGGCGCGTTCGGCGGCATCGCGCGCGGCCTGGAAGCGCGCGGGGAGGTCGGAGATGATGGAGTCGGGGATGACTATGAGTTCGTCCCACCAGGTGATGCTGCTGTTATGTTGGAGGCGAATGAGGTATCGATTGTTGGTGTGGACGAGGCCTGCGATAGAAAGCCAGTTGGTGGTGACGCTGGTTTCGGGGGCACCGTAGCGTTGTTCGAGAGGAACTTCGGCTATGCCGGTGGACTCGTCGGCGCGAATTGGAAACCAGCGGCCTTGGTGTGAGAGTTCGATGCGCAGGAGTTGGGTGTCGCGATCGCGGTGGATGCGTACGCTGGCGGAGGCTTTGCTGGGATCGTAAGGGTCGAATGGGATGAGGGCGTTGACTTCCGGGGTGCGCTTGGACCACTTCCAAGCGGCGTACGGGAGGACTTGGGAGCCGTTGGTGCAGTTGGCTCGAACCAGGAGTGTTTCGACGTCACCGAAGTCGGGCTCGGGGCGTGGGCTTGGTGGGGTCTTGGCGAGGCCGCAAAATTTCTCTTCGACGACGCCGCCGTTGTCGCGAAAGACTGCGGCGTAAGCACCGTCTGGAGTGGCAGCGAGAATGCCGATAGCAGCTCCGTTGCCTGCATATGCGGGTGGCGTGCACACGAATAACGCCAGGGCAGCGACGACGCCGGCGACGCGCGCGGAAGGGGACCGATTCGGCGCGCAGCTTTTCGGCGCGCAGCTTTTCGGCGCGCAGCTTTTCGGCGCGCAGCTTTTCGGCGCGCAGCTTTTCGGCGCGCAGCTTTTCGTAGCTGGGCTTCCGGTGCCGGAGCTTTTCATGGCGGGAAGGAAGCTTTTCATGAAGGAGGTCAACGTCGGTGCTCACGGCAAGCATTCCCCGCCGGGCGGAAAGCGAGAAATCGCGTAATTTTCTGGGGTTGTCGGGTGGTCGAGGTGTTTGAGGGGGGTACCGAAGGATGGTAGAAGTTCGGCAGCATGCGCGAAGGTCGAACTCTGGTTGGACGCTATCGCCTGGCTTCCAAACTGGGTAGCGGCGCGATGGGTTCGGTGTGGCGCGCTTGGGATCTAAAGTTGAATGCGGATGTGGCGGTCAAGTTGATCGATCCACGTTACGCCGCGTCGCCGGAGGCGTTGGCGCGATTTCGGCGCGAAGCGCAGGCGGCGGCTGCAATTCGCAGTACGTACGTGGTGCAGATTCTGGATCACGGGATTGACGAGGACACGCCGTTCATCGCGATGGAGTTGTTGCACGGCGAGAGTCTGGCGCAGCGGTTGGCGCATGTGGGCCGATTGAGCCCGGAGAGTACCGGGCGGCTGTTGTCGCAGGTGGCGCGCGCGCTGTCGCTCGCTCACGAGCACGGGATCGTGCATCGCGATTTGAAGCCGGATAATATTTTCCTGGTTCATGAGGGCGATGAGGACATCGGGAAGGTTTTGGATTTCGGCGTGGCGCGTAGTCACACGCTGAACGACAGCGTCGGGCTGGCGACGGAAACGGGTGCGGTGTTGGGAACGCCGTACTACATGAGCCCGGAGCAAGCGGCGGGGAAGCCGCTGGATTGGCTCACGGATATTTGGTCGTTTGCGATTATCGCTTGTGAATGTGTAACAGGTCGGCGACCTTACGTTGCGGATTCACTGCCGGCGTTGTTTCACGCAATTTGTATGGGTCCCGAGGTGACGCCGTCGATGTTGGGGCCGGTGCCTGCAGGCTTCGACGCGTGGTTCGCGCGTGGGGCGGCACGTGACAAGGACCGGCGCTTTCAGAGTATTCGGCAGGCTGCAGAGGAGCTTCGCGGTGTGTGTTTGGGGGCTTCCGACAGCCGGCCGGCATCAGGGCGTGAACCGCGCAGCGCGGATGTTGCGCCGACGAGGAGTCTCGAGCCCAAGGCGGTCGACGCGCATACGGTGACTTCACTTCAGTTCAATTATCCATCGAGCGGGACTGCGTTGCTGGAGAAGCCGCGAGCCGGTGCGAACCGTGGCTCGTTGCTCGTCGCTTTTGGTGTGCTGAGCGTGGGTTTGTTTGTTGGGGTTCGCACGGTGCTCAAAACTGGTGAGCGCGGTGAAGCGCCGCTGAGCGCCGCTGCGAATAGCGCGAGCACGTCGGAACGGGCGCCCGCTGCCGCTGCTGTCGCGCCAACAGAGGTTGCTGCTACGCCGCCGGCAGTTGTAGCTGCTGCACCGGCGACCGAAGCAGTTCCTAAAGACCCTGCAGCAGCCGCCGAACCGCGCGTCGATTTGGCACCGCCTGATTCGGCGCCGCCTGATTCGGCACCGCTTGAAGCCGCGGTGGCAATGGCGCGCCGCTCGCCCGCGAAGCTCGGTGACTCCACAGGTGCGCCCGCTGGACCCGGTGCGCCAGGTGCGCCCGCTGGACCCGGTGCGCCAGGTGCGCCCGCTGGACCCGGTGCGCCCGCGGCAGGTGCGCCCGCAACCGCTGCAGCCGGGCTCGCGGCCAACTCGAGTGTGGTGGCGGCCAAACCGGCGAGCCCTAGACCGGCAACTGCAGTCAAAGCTTCGGCTCCAACGAAGCCGGCTGCTCCCGCAGCTGCGACCACGAGCATGCCGCGCAGCGCGCCAACCGGAACGACTCCGAGTTCGCCGGCGCCGCCGAAGCGCGACGACAACGCTGCCGGGATCTGAACCGCCGCCACCGAAGCGCGACGACAACGCTGCCGGGATCTGAACCGCCGCCACCGAAGCGCGACGACAACGCCGCCGGGATCTGAGCCGCCGCCACCGAAGCGCGACGACAACGCCGCCGGGATCTGAGCCGCCGCCACCGAAGCGCGACGACAACGCCGCCGTTGCGGCACGAGTGCGAATTGGTGAGCCCGAATTGTACGCATGTGCGTCGTTGAGCGCACAAATCCAGGTTGGCTGGCGCCCTGCGCGGGGCGCGTCATCCTGGTGCACGGGATGATTCGCCTGGAGAAAATTAACAAGTCCTACGGGAGCGGGTCGGATGCGCTGCGTGTACTGCGCGACGTGGATTTGCAGGTGGAGCGCGGCGAGTTCGTTTCGATCATGGGTTCGTCCGGATCGGGTAAATCCACTTTACTGAACGTGCTGGGGATTTTGGATCGCTACGACACCGGTGCGTACTACCTGGATGATCGGCTGGTGCGCGACTTGAGCGAGCGCGAGGCGGCGCGCTACCGCAATCAGTTTTTGGGGTTCGTGTTTCAATCGTTCAATCTGCTGACATTCAAGAGCGCGGCCGAAAACGTAGCGCTTCCACTCTACTATCAGGGGGTGTCGCGGCGGCAGCGTATGCGGCGGGCGCACGAGGTGTTGGAGCGCGTTGGGTTGGCGGCGCGTGCACATCACTTGCCGAGTCAGCTTTCGGGTGGTGAGCGTCAGCGTGTGGCGGTGGCGCGCGCGTTGGTGACGAGACCGAAGTTATTGTTGGCGGATGAGCCGACGGGCGCGCTCGACACAGCCACGTCGTATCAATTGATGGACCTGTTTCAGGAATTGCATCGGGAGGGCAATACGATTGTCATCGTGACGCACGAGCCGGACATCGCGGAACGCACGCAGCGTGTAATTAGGTTCCGGGACGGGCGCATCGAGCTCGATGCTGGCCCACCCCAAACCCACTGAGACCAAGCGATGTTGCTGGAGAGCCTTGACGAGATCCTGAGCGTGCTGCTTAGAAATAAGCTGCGAACCGCGCTCACGGCGCTCAGCGTGGCTTGGGGCATGTTCATGCTGGCGCTGTTGCTCGGCGCTGGGCGTGGGCTGGAAAATGGCGTCAACTGGGAGTTCCGCGACGACGCTACGAATTCGATTTGGGTGCACAGCGGTAAGACGAGCCTGCCGTTTGCGGGACGTGGGCCGGGCCGCGCCGTGCGCTTCGACAACGACGACTTCGACATGCTCGCGCGCAGCGTGCCAAAGATCGAGCACATGAGCGGCCGCTTCTATTTGTGGGGCGAGTTCTTCGTGAGCTACGGCAAGAAGCACGCAGCCTTCGATATCCGCGGTACGCACCCGGGGCATCGTTTCCTCGAGAAGACGGAAATGCTGCGCGGGCGATTTTTGAATGACGAAGACGTGAAGCGGCGGCGCAAGGTAGCGGTGATTGGCGAACGTGTGCGCGAGAGCCTGTTCGGGGATGAGGATCCGATTGGCAAGGTCGTTCAGATTCGCGGGCTTTCCTACCAAGTGGTCGGCGAATTCGAGGATGTCGGCGGCGAGGCGGAGCTGCGTAAGATTTACGTGCCGATCAGCACCGCCCAGCTGATTTACAACCAGCCGCGCAACATTCATCAGCTGATGTTCACGTTGGGCACCACCGACGTGGAGGAAAGCAAGCACATCGCTGAAATCGCGCATCAGCTGCTCGCCAGCAAGCACGACGTTTCTCTGCAGGATCGCCGCGCGATTCGCATCGAGAATAATCTCGAGCGCTTCGTGAAAATGACGCGCGTGTTCGGCTGGATCAGCGTGTTCGTTTGGATTGTGGGGGTAGGAACGCTGCTCGCCGGCATCGTGGGCGTCAGCAACATCATGTTGATTTCGGTGGCCGAGCGCACCAAGGAGCTCGGCATTCGTAAAGCGCTGGGCGCCACTCCGTTTGCGATCGTGAGCATGGTGGTGGTGGAGTCGACCTTGGTGACGGCGGTCGCGGGCTACACCGGCTTGGTCGGAGGCGTGGCAGTAATCGAGCTGGTGGCCAACACGACGGGCAACGCACCATTCTGGCGCGACCCTCAGGTGGATCTGCGCGTGGTGTTGTTGGCCGCGGCAATCCTGGTGATGGCCGGCGCATTAGCTGGTCTGTTTCCCGCATTGCGCGCAGCACGTGTGGATCCGATCGTGGCGCTGCGTGAGGGGGAGTGAGCGGTGGGCCTGTTCGACCTGGACTCGTGGCAGGAGATTTGGGCGAGCTTGTCGCGCAACAAGCTACGCGCGTTGCTCACGGCGTGCGGGGTATTTTGGGGAATTTTCATGCTGATCGCGATGCTCGGCATGGGGAAAGGGCTCGAGAACGGCGCGCGCAAGAACCTCGGCAACATGACGGCACGCAGCGTGTTCATTTGGACGCAGCGCACGAGTTTGCCGTATCGAGGTTTGCAACCCGGACGCTATTTGCGCATGCGCAACGACGACATCAAAGCGCTGCAGCAGGTTCCCGGAGTCGAGTACGTCGCACCGCGTTTGCAACTCGGCGGCTGGCGCGAAGGCGTGGACGTAGTGGCCGGCGACAAGGCTGGCAATTTTACGGTGATGGGCGATTACCCCGAGTTTCGCCACGTCGAACCATTCACGTTAGTGCGCGGTCGCTTCCTGAATCAGCGCGATATCGAAGACCAGCGCAAGGTGATCGTGCTCGGCGACCAGATGCGCAACGTGTTGTTCGGCGACGAGAGCCCGCTCGGGCGTTACGTCAAAGTCAAAGGCGTTTACTTGATGGTGATCGGCGAAGTCACCACCGACAAAACCGGCGACGATGGCGACCGCGTGCATTCGGCGGGTTTCGTGCCTTTCACCACGTTCCAGCAAGCATTCAATCAACGCGATCGGGTTGGTTGGTTCGCGCTCACCACCAAGGCGAACGCGCCGCCCGAAGTGGTGGAAGCGACCGTAAAAAGCACGCTGCAAGCGCGACACAGCGTGCACCCCCAAGATCAGGACGCGATTGGGTCGTTCAACGCGGCGGTGCAACTCGGCAAGGTCGAGGGTTTGTTCCGCGGCTTGCGCATCTTCGTTTGGTTCGTCGGAACGTTGACGTTGCTGGCGGGAGTGCTCGGGGTGAGCAACATTTTGCTCATTACAGTGAAGGAGCGAACGCGCGAGCTCGGCGTGCGCAAAGCTCTGGGGGCGACGCCGTGGGCCATCGTTTCTATGGTTTTGAAGGAAGCGGTAGTGCTCACCTCTTTGTCCGGCTACGTCGGTCTGGTCGCGGGAGTCGCCGCGCTCGAAGGGCTCAGCCAGGTGATCGAGCGCTTGCCGAACGCGCCGCTGAACCGTCCTGAAATCGATCTCAAGGTCGCGCTGGGCGCGATGCTCGTATTGGTGCTATCAGGCACCCTGGCAGGGGTTGTGCCGGCTCGCCATGCGGCCCGCATCAGCCCCGTCGAAGCGCTGAGAACCGAATGATTCGCCGTCTGCTGCCGCTGTTCGTTACCCTGGGCATCCTCGGGATCTTCGCCTGGACGCTGTTCTTTCTGTACAAGAAGTCAGAGGCGCGCCCGATTGTGTTCGAGACGACACACGCCGAACGGCGCGACATCATCAAGAAGACGGTAGCGCCTGGCGCGATCGTGCCGCGCCGTGAAGTAGCGATCAAGCCGCGCGTCTCGGGCGTGATCGAAAAACTCTTGGTCAACCCGGGTGATCTCGTCAAAGAGAAGGCGCTACTGGCGCGTATTCAGATCATTCCCAATGTGGTCAGCGTAAATCAGGCAGAAGCCAGCGTGCGCGCAGCGCAAATCAGTTTGGAGACGGCGCGCAAGGAGTTCGACCGCCTCACTGAGCTGAAGAAGCAGGGCTTGCTCAATCAGTCGGAGTTCGCACAACAAGAGCTCTCCTTCAAGTTGCGCCAAGAGGAGCTCGACGCGGCCGAAAACAATCTGCAATTGGTGCGCGTGGGCGCCTCCAAAAAGTCGGGCAAGGTGTCCAACCTTGTCTACTCCACCGTCACCGGCATGGTGCTCGAAGTACCCGTGCGCGAAGGTGGCAGCGTGATCGAAGCCAACAACTTCAACGAAGGCACGACCATCGCTTCAATCGCCGACATGAGCGATCTGATTTTCCAAGGGCGCGTCGACGAGTCCGACGTCGGCGCCTTGAAGGACGGTATGCCAGTCTCTATCTCGGTGGGCGCGCTCGGCGATGAGCGCTTCGACGGCGTGCTCGAATACATCGCACCCAAAGGCCTCGAGAAAGAGGGCACGATTCAGTTCGAAGTGCGCGTCGCCGTAAAGCTCAAGCCGAATGCCACGTTGCGCGCAAACTACAGCGCGAACGCTGACATCATTTTGGATCGCCGCGACAACACCCTCGCCATCAGCGAGAGTGCTGTCGTGTACCAGGGTGGCAAGCCGTTCGTAGAGCTCGAAACCGCGCCGCAAAAGTTCGAGCGCCGGGCCGTGGTTCTCGGCCTGTCGGACGGAATTTGGGTCGAGGTCAAGAGCGGCATCGAAGAAAAAGCGTCGCTCAAAAAGCAGGATCCCGGCGATACCAACGCACGGCCAGCTTCGTCCGGCGCTCGCCCGCGCAAGTAAGAGCAGACGCAGGTAGGAGCGCGCGCAAGTCAGGGCACCGCAAGGAAGAGCACCGCAAGGAAGGGCACGCGCAAGTAGGGGAGGCGCTGTAACCTGAGCGCGCCTTGGAGCCAGCGTCAGTTCTTCCCGCGCGTCAGCGCGCCTTCTCACCCGAGCTCAGCATGTTGGCTGGCGCCTCGCTGTGGGGAATCAGCTGGTACCCGATGCGCCTGTTGGAGGACGCAGGGCTCCCCGGGTTGTGGATGACCTTACTGCTGCATACCACGATCTTTGTGGTCACGTTGCCGTGGACTGCGCGCCCGCTGCGAGCGGTTCCGCTGACGCGCATACGTTGGATCCTGGCACTCGTATTGGGTGCTGCCTGGTCCGACATTGCGTTCATCGTGGCCGTGTTGGAGGGCAGCGTGCTGCGCATGATGCTGCTGTTCTACATTTCACCGCTGTGGGGAACGCTACTGGGAGCAATTCTGCTCGGCGAACGCGCTTCGAAGGCAGCGCTGGCAAGCCTGGCGCTCGGCATGTTCGGTGCGGTGATCACCTTGTGGAACCCGAGCGTCGGAGGGCCGTGGCCACGCGATCATGCGGATTGGTTGGCGCTGAGCGCCGGTTTCGCGTTCGCGGTATCGAACACCGCTGGCCGCAAGTTAGAGGACATTCCCATCGCCGCGAAGTCCGCGCTGATTTGGCTGACTGGCATGGCGATGTCAGCGGTTGCGATCGTATGGCTCGCGCAGCCGGCGCCGGCGTTGACGTTGGCGATCGGCTTGGGAGTCGTCGCGCTCGCCATCGGAGGCTTTTTGGGAATGACGGCGCTGTTACAGTACGGCGCGGCACACCTGCCAGTGCATCGCTCTTCGGTGTTGGCGCTGTTCGAGCTCGCGGTTGCCGCCACGTCGGAGCAGCTGCTCACCAACGTGGCGTTCGTCTGGAAGGAATGGATGGGCGCGGCGCTCATCGCGCTGGGTGCGTATCTGAGCGCGCGCGCCAGTGAATGAAGCGGATCACCATTCGCCGGTGTTGGGCATCGATGCCCACGGTTCGCGCGGCGGGAGCGCGCCACCTTTTTGCAAGAGCTCGATCGAGATCTTGTCAGGGCTGCGAATGAAAGCCATGCGCCCATCGCGCGGCGGACGATTGATGACGACGCCACCCGCTTGGAGACGTTCGCACGTCGCGTAGATGTCTTCGACTTCGTACGCAAGGTGCCCGAAGTTTCGGCCACCCTTGAGCTCTTCCGGATCCCAATTGTAGGTGAGCTCGACCTGTGCGTGTTCGTCGCCGGGCGCCGCCAAAAATACCAGCGTGTAACGGCCCTTTTCGTACTCGTTTCGCTTGAGCTCGCGCAAGCCGAGCTTGTTGCAGAAAAAATCGAGCGACGCTTCCAGGTTGCTCACGCGCACCATGGTGTGCAGGTACTTCATGCGGCGCAGTTTGCCCCGGAGCCCAGCTGGCAGCCAGCGCACCGACCACAACTTCTGAGCCCCACGGCTCAAAAGCCGCGATCACGCACACCGGTGCTCGGAACCACTCGTCGCGGCGGCGGAAGCGGCGGCCGGCGCGGAACGGCGCTGCCGCTCGGCGCGCTCGTCGGAACCGCGGCGCTGGCAATTTCGGGCATCGCCTCTACCTCAGCGCGCCCCGCTGAGGCATGCGGCTGCACTCGTGCTGCTTCCACGGCCGGCTCCAAGCGCGCAACTGGAGGCAACGGAATGTTCTGACTTGCACTGGGCCGTGGCGCGTCCTGCCATAGGCGTTGAAACGCGGCACCCAGCGCAAAGAGCACCGCTGCTCCCAACACCAACCACAACTTGCGCCAGCGCGAAGCATTGGCCAGCGTCGGCGCGCCACTCGCGCTGCGCGCAGCCGCCACGCGCGCTTGCATCTCGATCGCAGCGTGCTCGTTGGTTTCGAATTCGAGCGTCGCGCTCGTCCCCATCGGCTCGAGTGGCCCGAGTGCTCTCGCAAAGTCTTCCACCGCTGCGAAGCGATTGGCGCGATCTTTGGTCAGCGCGCGCTCCACCGCGGCGCAGAGCCCAGCGGGCAAATCTGGCCGCAACTGCGCGAGCGGAACATGCTTGTGGTTCAAAATCCGGAAGATTGTCTCGTTGTAGGAGTCACCTTCCAGCGGGCGCGCGGCGCCAAACGCCTCGTACACGATCACGCCCAGAGCGTACACGTCCACACGACAATCGATGTCGCGATCGCCGCGCGCTTGCTCGGGCGACATGTACGCAGCGGTGCCCATGGCAGCACCGCTGCGCGTGATGAGCTCCTCGTCTGCATCGAACAGGCGCGCGATCCCGAAGTCCAAAATCTTGACCAGCAGGCGACCGTCGGCGTGACTCGTGAGCATCACGTTCTCGGGCTTCAAGTCGCGATGCACGACGCCCGCCGCGTGCGCATGCCCCAGCCCGCACGCCAGTTGCCGCACGATCTCCAAGACTCGCTGAGGCGCGCCCGTCTGCAAGCTGGGCAGCGCCGAACGCAACGTGCTTCCTCGAATGTACTCGAGCACCAGGTACTCACCGACGCTCGCGTCGTCGCCGGCGTCGATCAGGCTCACGATGTTTTCGTGCTCCAGGCGGGCCAGCACGCGCGCTTCACGCAAGAAGCGTTGCCGAGAGCGCGACGACGCCGCGCCCTGCTGCAGGACCTTCACCGCGTAACGGCGTCCGAGCTGAGCGTGCTCGGCTTCGTAGACTTCGCCGATTGCGCCGCGCCCAATCAGTCGAACCAGGCGATACTTCTCTCCCAGCACCACGCCAGCCAGGTTGCCGTTTCCAATCGCCTGTGAACCCACGTAGTTCCTTCCCGGAAGCTCAACGATAGCCCCCGCCGCTGTCAATCGCTGCCTGGCCCCGAGGTTGGCCCGCGAGCCGAAATCGTCATTTGCGCCGAACATCGGCTGCTTTCGAACCTCACTGCGTTGGTAGATTACGCGCGTGCGCTCGCTGGCTCTGGCTCGGATTCGAATCGCTGCGACCTGCCTGCTCGCCGTGGTGTGGCTGTCGCAGGCCAGTGCGCAGACCGCCGCCGATCGCGAAACCGCGCGACGATTGATGGATCGCGGCGACGAGCAGGTTCAGCGGGGCGATCTGGCCGCGGCGCTCACGTTCTATCGCGGCGCCCACGAAATCATGCATGTGCCCACCACGGGCATCGAGATCGCACGCACGTTGGCCGCGCTGGGGCAACTCGCCGAGGCGCGCGACGCGGCGCTCGAGGTATTGCGCATGCCAGCGCGCGCAGCGGAACCGACGCCGTTCGCGGAAGCGCGTGCGCAAGCCGAACAAATGGCAGGCGAGCTCGCCGCGAAGATTCCGACTCTGACTGTTTCGGCGCCGCAGCTCGAAAAGATCAGCGGAGCCACTCTCGACATCGACGGCAACGAAGTGCCTCGCGCAGCGATTGGGCTGCCGCAATCGTTGAACCCAGGAAAGCATCGCGTACGGCTGAGCGCACCTGGCTACGTTCCGGTGGAAAAAAGCGTGACACTCGTCGCCAACGATCATCAGTCGCTCCGAATCGAGCTCGAAGCGTTGAGCCCGGCATTAGCCACCGCTCCCGCGCCCGCCTCCCCTTTCACGGCTCCGCCAGAGCGATTGAGCAGCCCTCCGCCGAGCAGTGCTCGTGCCTCTTCCCGCCTTGGTTGGCCGTTTTGGGCCGGTGCTGCAGTGGGAGGCGCTGGGCTCGTCACCGGGGGATTGGCCGGCGTGGTTTCACTCAAGCGAGCCCACGATGCACGCGAGCAGTGCGACGGAAATGTCTGCCCAGAAGCGGCGCGCTCGGATCGCGACGCTTCGCTGGCCGCGGCGTGGGTTTCGAACGTCGGCTTCGCCTGCGCGCTGCTCGGCGCCGGAGTCAGCGTGGGGAGCTGGCTTTTGTCGAACGCCGACGAGCCGCGCAAAGCCCAGCCTGCGAGCTGGACAGTAACGAGCGTGGCGGGCGGCGGGGTTATCACGTGGCGCGGATCGCTCGAATGAAGGCGTGGCTGAAGCTCGCCTGCTTACCGGTACTCTCCGCCTGCCAATACGTGTCGGAGGTCAACGAGCTAACCTTCGCTGCGGCCCCGAGCGGAGATTGGAGTTGCCTCAAATCCACGCAGAGCCAAACGCCGCCGCTCAGCCTGCACTACGCGGGCGCCGTCACGCGCATCGCCAGCAACACGCCGATTAGCAACGTCACGGCGCGGCTCTGCAAGACCGACGACGACGACTGTGTCGACAGCATCATTCCGGAGCTCGAATCTCCCGACGGGTTCTTCGAGTTCGACGTGCCCGGCGCTTTCAATGGCTACATCGAACTGGAAAGCCCAGCCATGCTGCCAGCAATAGTCGAGGTGTGGCGCCCGATCGGCTTGATGCGCGTGCTGCCCGAATTGAAGATGCTCGACGCCACGACGTTGAACGCTTTTGCCGCCAGAATGAGCGCCGAGATCGACCCGACGCTGGGTCACGCGCTTTTTTGGACCGAAGACTGCAGCGGCGCGCGTGCTTCGGGTGTGACGGTCAAACCGCTGGAAGGGCCGGCCGGAACCGCGGCGCAGTTGGCCCCGAACAGCCATGCTTACTACGCAGTCGCCGGCCGCCTGCCTTCTGTGAGTGTCGATCGCACCGACTTTTCGGGCGGGGGCGGTTTCATCAATTTGCCGCCAACCTATTGGACCTTCGTCGCGTATCGCGCCGAAGACCAAGCTCCCATCGCGCGCTTCGCGGCCCGCATTCGCCCGGGGCACACCACGTTGTTCATCGTTGAACCGGGTTAACGCCCCGCAATTCAACGCAGTTCGATGCGGCTGGTAAGATGCTGCGCGCCCAAGCTGAAGGTAAACGTGCCGGGCTCGACGACGCGTTGAAAACGCGCATCCAATAGGGAGAAAGCCTTGGCTTCTAGCTCGAAGCTCACTGTCTTGCGTTCACCGGCTGCAAACGCCACACGTCGAAACGCGACCAGCTCGCGCTGCGGGCGCGTCACGGAAGCGTAGTCGTCGCTTAGGTACAGCAGCACGACTTCTTCACCAGCTTGCGCGCCACAGTTTTCCAAATCGACTTCGATAGTGACTGCGTCGTTCGCAAGCAGCCGCGCGAGACTCGGCACGTTTGTCGTCCGCAGAGAATGGTAGACGAAGCGCGTGTAGGAGAGCCCGTGCCCAAAGGGGAACCAGGGCTCCCCTTGAACCGCATGAAAACGGCTGCGATGACGCGCCGAGGCTCGCTCCGCGGCGTAACTCCGAATGTGACCAACGGAGCGCGGAATCGTGATCGGAAGCTTTCCAGAGGGGTTGGTGATGCCGAAGAGAATTTCCGCAAACGCCGTGCCGCCGTAGATGCCAGGCTCCCACAACTCCACGATTGCCGCGGCCGCTTCGAAGCAAGCCGACGCGATGGGCGCGCCGTTGACGAGCGCAACCACGAGCGGAGTTCCCGTAGCTGCCAGCGCCAACGCAAGCTCGAGTTGGCGCCCGGGGAGCTCGAGCGATGCACGATCCAGGTTTTCTCCCGATGTGCGCTGCCGTTGATTGCGCAGCGAATTTTCACCCACTGCCAAGACAACGATGTCAGCTCGTGTTGCCGCTGCCTGCGCCGCCGCAATTTCCGCGTCGCTGCAGTTCGTACACGCGACGTATTCGAGCTCGCTCGGCGCCGCCGTGAAGCGTTGCAAGCCGCGCAACAACGTAACGATGTTTTCTTCCGGCTGTTCGCGCGACCAATCGCCGAGCAGGCTCTGATCGTCGGCGCGTGGCCCCGTGAGCAGGATTCGCTTCGCGCCACGCAGCGGCAGAGTCTCTGGCTGGTTTTTCAGCAGCACGATCGACTTGCGCGCCGCCGTAAGTGCGAGCTCTCGATGCGCCGGGGAAAGCACGATTTCGCGCGCCGCAGCCGCGTCGCCGAAGCGCTGCTCGAACAAACCCAAGCGGAACTTAGCCAACAAAATTGCTCGCACCGCCCGGTCGATGCGCTCGCTGGAGAGCTCTCCAGTTTCGACCAGCGCTGTCACGTTCTCGAAGAACCCAGCGCCGTGCATGTGCATGTCGATGCCCGCTTCGACGGCCAAGCGATCCGCTTCGCGGCGAGTTGCCGCCACGCGATGTGTCGTGTGAAGCCGCGCGATGTCGTTCCAGTCGCTCACCACGAAGCCATTGAAACCGCAGGTGCCGCGCAGAAAATCGGTGAGCAGGCTATGATCGGAGTGACACGGCACACCATTGACTTCGTTGTGAGCTGGCATTGCCGTCAAAACGCCGGCCTCGACCGTGCGCTCGAAAGGTGGCAGCAGCACCTCCCGCAAAGTGCGCTCGGAAACATCCGCGGGAGCGCCGTTCAGGCCATTTTCCGCCACGCCGCCGCCAACCAGGTGCTTCGTGCAGGCAAGCACGTTGTGCGGTTCTGAGAGCGCATCGCCTTGGTAGCCGCGCACCATGGCGGCACCGAGCTCACCCACCAGCAAAGGATCTTCCCCGAAGGTTTCACCGGTACGACCCCAACGCGGATCCCGCACTACGTCGACGTTGGGTGAAAACGTCCAGTGAAAGCCGGTGGCGCGCAACTCGCGCGCGGTGGCCGCTGCCACGTCGTGCAAGAGCTCCGGATCGAAGCTCGCAGCCAGACCAATCGGCGAGGGAAACACCGTGGACGCCTCGAGATCCATGGCGTGGCCGTGGATGGCATCGGTCGCAATCAGAAGCGGAATCCCGAGGCGCGACGAGACCGCAATCGTTTGCAGTTGATTCGCGAACTCCGGGCTCGGCACCTTCAAGAATGAGCCAACGCGCCCCGAACGAATCAGCTCGGCTTGCTCGGCGAGACTCAACGTGTAGCCGGGATCTTCATCTGCGTTGCCGAAGCTTTCGGGGGCGGTGACGGCGACGTACTGACACATTTGCCCGACCTTTTCGGCGAGCGTCATCTGCGACAGCAGAAGCTCGACGCGCGTTTCGCAGGGCAGCGTCGGATCTCTGAAGTCGCCCTGCGTCACCGCCTTCGCCCTTCCGTCGTCTTGGCTAAAGGCAGGGCGCTCCGCCGAACACCGGCTCGCAGTCGCGCTTGTCGACCGCACGAGTCAGCGCTTGCGCCGCGTAATACGCGCGACACTGGACGGTATTACCGGCGCGCGCCGTCTCGACGCTGTACGACTTCTTGTCAGCACCTTCGATCGAGAGACACGCGTCGATGCAGGTCTGTTCGTCGCCGCCGAATGCTTCTTCAAACTTCGTCGAGCAGGCGCGTTGGGCCAGGCGACAATACGCGCCGCAGTTGCCGAGCATGGGATCGCCGCACACGTTGGAGCCGGTGGGCCCGATGTGCGGGCAATGCGCGCTCGCGTTGACCAAAAGCGCGTTGTAAGCGTGCGACGTGCGGCACCCCACGCTGTCCTGCGAACCGAGATCGCTCTTCTTTCCAGGAGGCGTTGCGGCGCACACCGCTTCGCACTGAGTGTCGGCCTCGTCGTTGTCGTAAACCTGCAGGTTGCCGGCGCAGGCCACTTTGACGGCGCGGCAGAAGTTCGCGCACGGAGGCGGTTGCTGCGGATCGCCGAGACAGGCGCCAACCGGGCGCAGACCGGCACTTTCGCAGTTGGATGCGGGATCATCGAGCGCGGCGGTTGCGTAATAAAGGCGACAACCCAACGTATCGCCCGATGCTTTACCCTGTTGCCAGCTGTACGTGTCACCGGGCGTGGGCTGCACGGCAGCGCACTTGGTGATGCAATCGAGCTGCGTACCCACTTCGTCTTTCTGCGTGACCACGGAGCGCTCGAAGCTGCCAGCACACGCGCTCGTGTAAATCGCGCAGTAACCTTCGCAGTCCGGCGTCTGATCGTGAATCGTGCAGATGCTGCCGCCACCCGGACCCGCCGCCGCGCAGGCAGGCGCCTTCTCGATCAGGCCTGTCAAAGCGCCCGCTTGGCGCGCCTGCTCCATGCGGCAACCCATGGTGTTGCCCAGCACCTGCCGAGAAAACGACGCGCTTTCGTCGAGCACGGCGCAAGCTTTGAGGCACTCGCTGCGCGTCTCGTAGGGCGCGAGTGCCGCGGGGCAATTCGTCTCCACGAGGTCGCAGTAGTTCGAGCAATACGCGTCGAACGTGACGTCCGGCACGTCCGCGATGGATTGGCAAGCGAGCGCCGAGGCCAGAGGCGAAAGCGACGCGGCCAACAGCGCCGTTCTGAACGCAGTATCGATTCGTTGCATCATCAAAGCCGCCCATGCAGCGATAAGCCGGCGCTCCCTGGAGCGAGCATCGGCGCGAAACCAACTTGCTCTTTCTTGCCAGGAAGCGCGAAGTAGAGAACGACGCCGGCGGCTACTGCAGTTGCGCCGACCGCAAACGCGATGTTCGATATCTTGGCGGCGCTGCGCGCGTCGTCCGCCAAGGTCACTCCACGCGCCTCTTTGCATCGGCCTTCGGGGCACACATCGCGCGCCTCATCGGCATCGGACATGGCCTTCAGCCCGAAGTACGTCCCGACGCCGAGCCCAACCAGACCAACACCGCCGAACACGTAAGGCAAAACCGAACGCCGCTCTTCGGCGGGCGGGGGCGGCGCGGAAGCCTGCACAGCGACGCTCGCAGGAGGCAGCGCGACCGCAGCTGGCGGCGGCGCGGGTTCTGCACTCGTTGATGCCTGTTGCGAAACCGCGACCAGAGCTGGAACGGTGACTACCAGGCGGCCGCGCGCGGGCACATTCACCGTCGTCGTGTAAGGCGCGTAGCCGGGCGCCGTGGCTTCGACCACTACGTCGCCCGGATCGACCGGCACTGGCACGCCCGATAGATCGACTTGCACTGGTGCAGACGCTCGCCGAATCGAAAGACCGGGCACGGCGCGCGCGTCTTTGGAAACCTGAATCGTGAGCCACGCGAGATCCGGCTCGAGCCGCTGCGCACGCGAACGCGCTACCTTCATGCGATCGGTTTGGCCCGCCGCCTCCGCAAGCGACGCTGCCTCGCGAAACGTTGCCCAGCTGCTCGCGGTGCGCCCGACCTTCTCGTAGCACTCAGCCAAATACAGCAGCGTGCCAACCGCCGCTTCGATACGCTGGCTGACCTCGAACTTCGGACACGCCTCGGCGAATTGGCCGGCGTGCATGAGCCGTAAGGCTTCATCGAAGAGCGCTTCGGCCGTGGCCTTTTCCGCGGCAGTGGCCTGCGAAGGCTGCGCCCATGACGGAGCGGCACTAGCAAGGCAGGCAAAGCCGAAGAGAAACGCGACTCGTCTACACGATCGCAACATGCGCCCGACCATACACCGTGACGTTCCGCGATAGGCCTAGTTATTTCGCCTCAGCGCCGGCCGCCAAAGTAAGTCACATCCATCGATGTGCTCGTTGTGGTCCGCTTCTCGTTCGACGCGGGTCGGGGCGCCGCGCCTGCGCGTGGACGCACGGCGGAAGCTGGTTTGGCCTGCACCGCGGGTACTGCCGGTGAAACCGCCGCGATGGCAACGCTCGGCACCGCTGGCGCGACTGGAACCACCTGCGGCTGCGACTCGGGCACAACGGGCGCGGGAGCCAACGCTTCAGTGCGTTCGGGTTCGGGTGTGGCCGCTCCCAACGTTTGCACGGCGGCTGCCGCATTTTCGGCGGGAACTTCGCGCACTCCTGTGGGTGATGTTGGCAAGCCGCTCGTTTGCGCGTTGCGGCTCGCCATGAACGCCACTACGGCCACCACCGCCACCAGGCTGGTTGCGATGATCGGCACGCGGCGACGATTGATGACATTGCGGCCCGTCTTGTCCCACGCTGACTGCGTTTCGCTCGTCGCCGGAAGCGCCGGTCTCCGTTCGGTCTGCGCGGCTGCATCCACCGGTGCCTCGGCGACCTCGGTAACCGCACCTCGAATCTGGGAAGGCGTCGCCTGCGGTAGCAACGACACTTCGGGGACGGGCGTGAGTGAATCACGCGCCTGCCTCCCCAGCAGGCGAATGGCTCGCTCGGCATGAGCGCGAAAACCCGGTGCAAAGGGCACGAGCGCCTCGGCGAGCTCGGCCAGCGAGGAAAAACGCAGGGCGCGGTCTTTCGCCAGGCACTTGTCGAGCACACGCTCCAACGATTCGGGCGCGCCGGGCAAAAGCTCTCGCAGCGGCCGATGCGGCTCGTTCATCACGGCCACACAGAGCTGCGGCAGCGTGTCGGCGTCGAACGGCTCAACCGCCGTGAGCAAATAGTACAGGATTGCGCCGAGCGCCCAGGTATCGGTGCGCGCGTCGACATCCTTCGCCGAGCGCATCTGCTCGGGCGACATGAACAGCGGTGAGCCCACCAGCGACGAGGTTTTGGTAAGCCCCATTTCGCTTGGGCGCCCGGCGATCAAGGACTTCGAAATGCCAAAGTCCAACACCTTGACAACGCGCAGCCCGTCCGCGCGTTGCGCCAGGTACAAGTTCGACGGCTTGAGATCGCGATGGACGATGCCGACCGCGTGCGCCTCCGCGATGGCGTCGATGGCTTGCAACACGTAACCAACTGCTTCTGAGATTGGCAGCGCTCCTCTGGAAGCGACCTCGTCATCCAGATCGTTGCCTTCCAGAAGCTCCATCACCAGGTACGGCGCCTGCGCGTCGAGCAACCCGACGTCGAACACGCGCACGACGTGTTCGCTGTGAATTTTGGCGGCCGCTCGCGCTTCGCGCCGAAAACGCTCCGCCCCCTCGCCGCTCAGCCCGTTCTCCATGCTGAGGAACTTGATCGCGACCGGCTGGTCCAACTCGAGGTGCAGGCCCGCCGCAACCACTCCCATGCCGCCAGCAGCAATGAAGCGATCTACGCGATACTTGTTCGCGAGTATGTGGCCGACGGGGACGGGCAGATCCATCGAATCCTTTGGCCAGCTAGTATGAAGGGGGCTTCGATTCAAGGCAAAGGCCCAAATCCAGTTCTAGACGAGCACGGGTTTCTGACGGCTTTCCGAGCAGCCGCGGCAGCCCCGCGTAGTATGAAATTGAGGAAGACAGCTACCCGAAAGGGCGAGCGGGTTCGCCTCAACGCGAGACAGCGCGCACCGCGCAACTTAGCCGCAACCGCGCGGCCATCGCGTAACTATCGCTGTGTAACGGATTCGGGGCCAGCGTGCGTTCCGAGCAGGCACGCTGGAAAGGAGCAGATTGCGACGAAGCTACGGGCGAGCCGGTTTTTCCGGAGCGAATTTGCCCAACACCGCAGCGGACCGCACGTGCTCCGGCAGAAATCTATCGAAGTTTCCGTGGTACCAGCCGTAGCCGAGGTAGAGGAGCACCGCCAAAAACGCCCATCGCTTCCAAGGCAAGCCGCGCTCCGCGTAGCGGTCGATGGGCTCGCGGCGCGCACCGGCAGGCAGCTTCGCGACGCTCGTCAGCGTTGTCCCGAACGGCACGTTGATGCGCGCTCGTGCGTTCACCGCCCAGCCGTTGGCATCGAGGATAGGACCGAGATTACGCTTTCGCAGCTTGATGTAAGCGAGCACCAGGCTCGGAGTGGAAATCACCAAGAGCAGGCCGAGAAAAGCCGCCACGGTCGCTAGCAGGCCAAGCTTGAAGATGCCCGCGGCGTAACCGATGAAGGCTGTTACGAAAGTACCAATCGCCCCGACCGCGACGCCCAACGCCGCCACTGCGCCGACGTCGACTTTCGTGGGCTCGTTCGGCTTGGTGGAAACTACGTTGGTTGCGCCCACATTCGCCGTGGCTTCCGCGGCCTGGCCCAAATTGGTGTTCGCTTGCGTATCGGCCGCGGCGGCGCGCTTCGCGACCTGTTCCTCGATCATGCGCACGAACTTCTTATAGGGCGCCCAGAAGGCCTGGCGCAGGCTGATTGGGTTATCGACGATCTTGCTGATGGTCGCATCCCAATCACGGCCTTTGCGATCGTAAAAGATGCCGTTTCGGCCAACCATCAAGTTGTCGCTATCGCCGTCCGTGAATGCAGCGACGATTTGCATCTTTTCGTCACTCGCTTTGCGCGCGCAATCGACGTACGCAAGGTACGCGCCAGCGAGCCCGGCGAGCGTTGCGTGTTTCGCCGCGTCCTCCACCGGCAAACACAGGCCGCAGGCGCGCTGGTCGATGTACAGCGTGCCGCACTGAAAAATCGCGGGCTCGCTGCCGTCATAGAAGTCTCTGAAGTTGACGAAATTTTCGCACAGGCGAAACAAATCGCGATGATAACGCACCAGGCGCTCGACCTGATCGATGCTGGCGCTCTCGGATTCCAGCGCCTTGTCTTTTTCGATCAGCTCCGTGAGCGTCTTTTCGAGATCGGAAGCAACAATCGCGAGAATGCGTTCGCGCCCCAGCTTCTCGATGCGAAGCTTCGGCTTCTCTGCGAGCCATGCTTCGTGCGCGGCGAGCTTCCCCGTCAGCGCCAACCAGTCCTTCTCACTCAGCTGCTCGCGTGTACCCAAAAGTGGAACGATCGCGTCGTCACGCAACTTGGCGATGGCGGCCGAATGCGCTGGGTTCAGCCCACGGGCGAGCGGCAACGGGCGATCGGCGGCTACCTGGGCGAGCGGAAACCTACTCACTTCATCGGCCGACAAGCTCAGGTCGTGCATCG
Organism: Myxococcota bacterium; assembly: GCA_049324695.1. Classification (GTDB taxonomy): domain Bacteria; phylum Myxococcota_A; class Polyangia; order Polyangiales; family Polyangiaceae; genus PMG-095. The sequence continues at coordinate 9,225 of JBMOMJ010000009.1, read as the reverse complement.
CGACGTCGAGGTACTCCTCTTCCTTGCGATTCAAGAGCTGAACCGCACGCGGGTCGAACGCTGCCAGTCGACAGCGACCGAAGTAGTCGTTGACCTTGGCGCGCACGGCAGCGACGGCGCTCGCAGCGCTCGCCGTTTTGTCTGCGCCTAGCGGATAAATGGCTTCGGCGTTGGCATCGGCTTTGGCCATCCAATCGGCGAAAGCCTTGGCCTCCTGAAAAAACTCCTGAGCGTGTTGCGCGCTGACTCCAGACTTGCCGGAGCGATCGAGATCCGAGCCAATGCAGTCCATGATCTCGCGCATCAGCGCGCGCACCGGCTCGGCATCACTCGAGAGCTCGGTGACGATGCCGTCGCCATTGAATGGCGTGTCCGCAAAAATCTTCGACGGATCCGCGAAGTCGTCGCAATCGAGGGCGTCAGCATCCGGCTTGCCCAAGTTCTGCAAGACGTGCTGCGCCGAGGCGAGCAGCGTCTTCCCCTCGGGCGTGCGATCATTGATCGACGCGAGTGGCAAGCGAGCGGAGCCCTTCAAGAGGTCGTCGGGGTTCTTCAGATGTGTGCCCGCGAACCTCACCGCCGCGATCAACTCCGGCGCGCGCACGCGACCGTCCTTGTCACCATCAACCAGCTGCAAGGTGCGGCTGTCCATCTCGAGCCCGCTGCTGGGACAAGCGAGCGCAACCCACAGCTTCTGGTCTAGGTTCTCGAGATTTAGGAGATCCTCACCACTCTCGAGCTTGACCTGATCGAACCCGCCGGCCCGAAAGAATGTCCACCGCCTGGTCGCTTTCGGGGCTGGCGAATCGTACGCCTGGCTCATGTAGAGCGCAGTACTACAGCGGAGCGGCGGTTGCGAGCGCGCGCACTCACGCTGACCGGATGCGTAAAAAGCGCGCCCCGAGACGCTGACACAGCCGGTCGTGCTACTCTGTTTCGGCTCTGTAAAGCGACATGTCGTCGAGCATTCCGCCTCCGTCTGCCAGCCCGGTAAACCCGGGAGAAATCCTGGCTGGCAAGTATCGCGTCGAGCGCGTTCTCGGCGCTGGCGGCATGGGTGTCGTCGTAGCCGCGCTGCACTTGGAACTCGACCAGCGCGTCGCGGTGAAGTTCCTACTCTCGCACATCGCAAGCCCGGAAGCCGTCGCTCGCTTCGTGCGCGAAGCGCGAGCCGCGGTGAAAATTCGCAGTGAACACGTCGCGCGCGTGATCGACGTGGGGCGCCTGGAAGACGGCGCGCCCTACATGGTCATGGAGTACCTCGAGGGGCGCGATCTCTCCGCCCAGCTCGCCCAAGGCCCGCTCACGATTGAGGACGCCGTCGACTACGTGATTCAAGCCGCCGATGCCATGGCCGAAGCGCACGCCGAAGGCATCGTGCATCGCGATCTCAAACCCGCGAATCTATTTCTCACACACCGCTCTGACGGCGCGCCCGTCATCAAGGTGCTCGACTTCGGAATATCCAAGCTGCAAACGCCTGATGCGGATATGCATCTGACGCGCACCTCGGCGGTGATGGGTTCGCCCGTCTACATGTCGCCCGAGCAAGCGCGCGCCGTGCGTAGCGTCGATGCGCGCACTGACATCTGGTCGCTCGGCATCATCCTGTTCGAGCTCCTCGCCGCGCGCACACCGTTCCGCGGTCAAACCCTACCCGAACTCATCACCGCCATCGCGATGGACGCGCCGCAGCCCCTGCGTGAAATCCGCCCCGACGCGCCCATGGAACTCGAGCTCACGATTCAGCGCTGCCTCGAGAAAGATCGCGAACGCCGCTTCCAACACGTCGGTGAGCTCGTGGCCGCGCTCGCGCCGCTCGCGCCTTCCCGCAGTCGTCCAATCATCGAGCGCGTACTGAAAGTCACCGGCGTCATCGAACCGGTGCCCACCCAGCGCGAACCCGGCTCCGCAGTGGGTGGTTCGGCAGCCAACCCCACCGGCACCGCTTGGGGCGCAACCGGGCCCCAACGCGCGCGCAGCCTCGGCGGCCTCTGGATTGCGCTTGCCGGCGTCACTGTCATCGGCGCCGTCGCCGCTGCCTACATCGTGCGCCGCCCTGCCGCGGACTCCAGCGCCGCGCCCGAACTCGCGTCCGCTCCAGCCACCGCGACGGCGCCTGCGCCTGCGCCCGCCCCGCCACCGCCCGCTTCGCCTCAACAGCAGCCGCCTGAAGTCACGCCGGTTCCCGCCGCGCCCCCCGCGAGCGCAGCGTCCAACCCGCCCGCCACACCGGCCAGTCCGGCCCTGCCGACGCCCGCAAAAAACTTCCCACGCCCGGGTCGCCCGACACCAGCGCCAGCGCCCGCGCCGGCTCCAGCACCAGCTCCCGCCGCCCCCGCTGCGCGCCCCGCAGAACCCGCGCCCGCCGAAGCTCCAGCCCCAGTAAAACCAGCACCCGCGCCCTCCACCAGAAAACGCGGCCTCGACATCGATCTCAAGTAGTTCGAAATCGATCTCTGCATTCGAAATCGATCTCCGAGTTCGAAATCGATCTCAAGTACACTGCGGCGCCATGCGCCCCCGCCTGAACTCGGCTCTCGCTTCGCTCCTGGTCGTTGCGTTGCTGGCACCCTCCGCCTTCGCGCAGGGCGCACCTCCAACCGCAACTCCACCAGCCCCAGCCGGGCGCCTCTCCGACACCCTCACTGGCGAAGCCAAAAACGAATACGAAGCCGCCAAAATCCTCTACGCCGACGGCGACTACGCAGGCGCGGCACTCAAATTCCATCACGCCTACTCCCTCTCTCACGACGCACGCCTACTTTGGAACGAAGCTGCTGCCGAAAAAAACCAACGCCACTACGCCCGCGTCGAAGCCTTGATTCGCGAATACGTCCAAAAAGGCGGCGCCACCACCGAAGCCGAACGCGCTGACGCCCAAGCACTCATCGAAACTGTACGCGCCTTCATCGGCGACCTACGCATCACCTCCAACGAACCCGGCGCAACCATCTACATCGACAACGCCGAAGCTGGCGTCACCCCACTCGCCAACCCCCTACGCGTCGACATGGGCCCGCGCCGCATCCGCGTCACCAAACCCGGCTTCAAAGAATTCAACCAAACCGTCGAAATCGTCGGCGGCGGCCAATCCACCCTCGACGCTCGCCTCAACCAAGAAACCCACGAAGGCACCCTCCGCGTCGTCGGCGGCGTCGGCACCACCATCCGCGTCGACGGCAAAGTCGTCGGCATGGGCCAATGGCAAGGCACGCTCCCAAGCGGCCTCCACACAGTCGAAGTCACTGCCGACCACAAACTTCCCTACCGCTCCGACTCCCTCGTTCAAGACGGCGAACTCAGCACCGTCCAAGTCACCCTCCAAAACGAACCCTCCAGCACCCCCGCCGCCGCATCCTCTGGCGGCAGCGCCACCTGGCTCTGGGTTGCAGGTGGAGCCGTACTCGCAGCGGGCCTCGGCGTTGGCGCCTACTTCGCACTCAAACCCGAAAACCAAGGCCCACCTGCCCCCATCGAAGGATCCATCGGCAGCGTCGAACTCGGCCTCTTCCCTCGTTAGCTGGGGTGGGCGCAACATCGTAAAGGGCGCGCAACCAAACACCGCGCGACCATAGCGCAGCCACCGCAACCCGCCGCGCCCACTACACCGCGCACGCGCCCCACCGAAAAGGGCACACCGCCCGCGCGTCGCCGAACTCAGCCGCATTCAAATCGCGAAACGCCGCCCGCCCGCCCGCGCGTCGCCGAACTCAGCCGTATTCAAATCGCGAAACGCCGCCCGCCCCCGCGTCGCCGAACTCAGCCGCATTCAAATCGCGAAACGCCGCCCGCCCCCGCGTCGCCGAACTCAGCCGCATTCAAATCGCGAAACGCCGCCCGCCCCCGCGTCGCCGAACTCAGCCGTATTCAAATCGCGAAACGCCGCCCGCCCCCGCGTCGCCGAACTCAGCCGCATTCAAATCGCGAAACCGCCGCCCGCGCGCGCGTCGCCACGTGGGCCGAAACGCTTCGTGTGTCCCCCCTCCGCGCGGCGGAGCCGCGTTTGGAGGGGGGCAGCCGCGCGCAGGGCTCGCGCGCAAGCCGCGCGCAGGGCGCGATCGACGTGCGGCGCTCTAACGTTGTGGCGCCCGAGCACGGCGAGCACGAGCTCGAGCACGGCTGGGGGGAGGCACGTTTATCCGAGGATGCACTGCCAGCCGTCGGCGGTGCAGGTGCAGATGTAACCGCCGGTGTAGTTGCAGCGCTGGCTGAGGCTGGGGCAGCTGGTGCCGGGCTGGGGTTGTGTCGCGGGGCAGGGGGGAGCGCCGACGCCGCCAGTGCCTGCGTTGCCGGAGACGAAGCCTCCGGTGCCGCCGCTGGGGAAGGTGCCGCCGGCTCCAAAGTTGCCGCCGCTAGGGAAGGTGCCGCCTGCGCCGAAGGCGCCGCCCGCACCGCCTGGGGGCACGGCGCCACCGGCGCCGATGTTGCCACCTGCGCCGCCGAGGCCGCTTGCGCCACCGCCGCCGGTGTTGTTCACGCACTTGCCGGCGACGCAGGTTTGGGTGCCGCCGCAGATGGCGTTGCAGACGCCGCAGTTGGAGCGATCGGTGCTGGTGTCGACGCAGCGACCAGAGCAGAAGGTGAGCCCGCCTGGGCAGAGGCAGGTGCCCTCGGTGCAAACTTGACCGGGCGCACACGCGCGCGCGCAGCCGCCGCAATTGGCGATGTCACTGAGGGCGTTGACGCACACGCCGTTGCACGGAAGTTGGTTGCTGCCGCAGTTCGGCGCGAAGCAGGAGCTTTGGCAGGTTTCGTGAGCGCACGAGAGTAGGCCGAGTGTGGCCGGGCTGAAGCTCGCGCTTGCGCTGATTTTGCAGGCGGAGCCTTGTTCGCAGGTGGAGGCGTTGCCTCCCGCGAGGTAGCAGTTGGTGACGCAGTTGAATTCGCCGGCGCTGGTGCTGCCAGTGTTTCCGCCACAAGCTGGATCGGTGCTGCAGGTTCCGAATTGGCTGCAGCAGGTGGCTTTCACGCAGCGCGAGCAGTTGGTGTCGGCTTCGCTGGGTTGGCACATGCCGCCGACGTTGCCGCCCGAAGCGACTGCGGTTGCCGTTTGTGAAGCGGCGGTGATTGAGGCGCTCATGCTGGCCGAAGCGCTGTTGATCGCCATTTGCGCCGCGTTCAAGCAAGCGCGCGTGTGGGCGTTGTTCACGGTGGCGCTGTCGCTCGCGTACACGCCGTAGAGCTGGTTGATGAGGGGGCCCGCGCTGGTGAGGCCCGTGGAGCGATGCAAGACGTCGAGCAGCTTCCAGTAGTGGCTATCGAGCGCCATGCGCACGAGTTGGGGCGCGTCGCCATAAACTTCGGCGAGCGGGCTCTGGCAAATCTGGTGCAGCGAAGTGTGCGCGGCGCACAACGTGCCGCAATTGCCGTAGCAAGGTTCGTTGGTGAGTGGACCGTCGCAGAGCAAGTTGGTGAGCCTGCCGATGCAATCGCCGCCTTCGATCCAGCACGCGCCTTCACATGTGGCAGACTCTTGCGCGCAGCTGCCCGCGCAGGTGCCATTGCAGGTGCCGGTGCACCAACCAGCGCAGTTCGCGTTGCCTTGCGTGCCGTCCGGCAGCACGCAGCTTCCTTGGCAGGTGCCCATGCACACGCCATCGCAGGAGCCGTTGCAGCTCACCGGAGCATCACGGCTGCCCGAGCACTGGCCGCTGCAGGATCCCTCACAGGTTCCGCCGAGCGAGGCACACCGCAAATCGGGAGTGGGCGCACCGGCGCATCCAGTTTGCGGACAGGCGCTCTCGCACGTCGCTTGCTCGTCGATGGAAACGGCGCACTTACCCGGTGTCACCAGCACGGACCACGCCGAACCAATGCTGTTACCGCCCGCCGCCATCAACGCAGCCTGCGCGGCATTACAGGTATTGGTGACGGTCGCAGGCAGCGGCGGTTGCGTCGTGCTCGGCGGCGTTCCACCCAGATCCGTGATGATGCCGGCGCAAGCTTCGTAAGTTTCGCGAGCTAGCTCGTCGGACTGCACCTTCAGCTCGGCCGCCGCCTGCAGCGTGCCGTTCAGAACCGAGTCATCGCTGATGTCGGGAATGGCGGTACCGGGACGGAACTCCGGACACGAGCCGCCATTCATCATGCCGTTGCCGACGTTCATGGACGTTTCGGGTGTCACGCGCTGCGCCTGCACCGAATACCAATCGCCGCACACCGGCACGCGCTCCGTCTTCAAGTCGCACGAAGCGCTGGCTCGCACGGCTCGAATGCGCCCGTCCGCCAAACGTTCGCACACCGCTCGCGGCAATTGAATCGTGCGTTCGACGGACCCGCTACCGAAATCCGGTTGCCCCGAATCTCCGCCGGCGCCGCCCCCGCCGATCGACGACTCACCGCCTTCACCACCGCCGCCACCGGTTCGTGACAGCTCCGTCCAGCCGAAAGTCTCACTCTGATCGAGCGGCACATAACAGCCCTTGCCGCCGCAAATACCCTCGTTCGCAGCCGTGGGCCGCACCGAAAAGTTCAACGGCCGCAGCGGCGGCGCCGACACGCGCACGCGACACGCGGCGTCGGGCGTCACATCGAAGCCCGGATCGAAACAGGCCACCGTGTCGAAGCACTTCCCAACCGGATCCATCGCGTCTTTCCCGCCGCCGAACACATCCGGCGCCGAGAACGTCGGCATCTTCGCTTCGGGAAAGTTTACGTCCTGGCACGTACCGGCGACACACGCCGTCTCGATCTCTCCCTTGGGCGGACAGGTGCTCTCGTAACTTTCGGTGCTCGCGTCGATGGTGTTCGCAGTGCCGTCGCACAACCACTGAATCGGCATATTCAGCGTGGCGATGCGATCGCGCGGCACCGTCGTGACTACCTTGCTGAACGTACGCGCCTTGTTCCCGCCGATGCCGATCACGCGCACTTCGACCGTCGGCGATTGCCCTTCCGGCGCAACAATCGCAAAAGTCGCCGGGATCTTCGCTTCACCGTTCGCACCCACCGTAAAGGTGCGGTCGTACTTGACGACGCCGGCATCCTTCGTGCCCGCCGTGAGCACCTGCAACTTCACCTTGCTCACGTCCTTTGGCAGCGCCATGTCCGTTTGCAAAGCCAGCATGATCTGCCCGCGTGCCGGCGCCTTGTCGCCCGAACAAGCGACGGCGGAAGCCGCGACCAATAACCAAAGGGGAAGCGTCCGACGAAAGGCTTTCATGCGCGAGACCTGCGAAGCCTCCAAGCATACCTAGCGTTCTCGCCGGGCGACAAGCCTGCTCTCCCCTCCCCGCTGGATTCCGACCGCCTCAAAACCACCGCCGCAAACCCGCCCTCAAAACCACCGCCCTCGACCACCGCCGCAAAACCCGCCCTCAAAACCACCGCCGCAAAACCCGCCCTCAACCACCGCCGCAAACCCGCCCTCAACCACCGCCGCAAAACCCGCCCTCAAAACCACCGCCGCAAAAACGCGATCTCCATCACGCATCCGCCTTTTCGAACCTCCGTCGCAATCCGACCAAGCTTTCGCGCCGTCCCGCGTATCATCCACTACATGGCGCGGTGGGATCTTCGCAGCTTCGTAGTAGGAACTTTTCTCTTCGCGTCCGGCTGCGTCTCGACGCCGCACGCGAAGCCCGCGCCTGTAGCGCGTGCACCGGAAGCAATCCCGCTCGCGGTGCCCACGACCTACCGCGTGCGCGAACAAACCGACCAGGACCTCGGCGACGTCTGCAAAATCGATCCTGCCGCGTGCCCCAAACTCGACATGCAAGTCGAAGCGCGCCGCCCCCTTCGCGAAAACATCTTCGCCACCCAACAAGTCGCGCGCGAAGACAGCGCCGAAATCGTCCTCACCGGCCCTCTCTCTGCCGCGCCTGCCGTGCGCGCTGACCGCCGCTTCCACACCGCCACCATCGCCGAGGCCCCTCCCACACCGCCTGCCGCGATCCCCGTCGCGACTCCGCGCGCCGCTCGCCCGGAAATGCTCGACATTGAAGCGCGCGTCTCCATCGAAGTCACCAACATCGCCTCCGCGCGAAACATCCTCACCGGCCTTGTCACCCACGCTGCGGGACAAGTCATCAACGAAGTCATCGAAGACCAAGCCACCACCAACACGCGCGGCGCCTCCTTCTCCATTCGCGTTCCTTCCCCCGCTGTCCACGACTTCCTCGCCCAACTCCCCAACGTCGGACGCATCATCTCCCAGCGAGTCCAGACCAACGAAATCAGCCGCACCGTCAGCGACGCCGAAACCCTCCTCAAAAACCTCGAACGCGCCCTCGAACGCTACCAACAACTCCTCGATAAAGCCGCCAACGTCACTGAAGCACTCGCCATCGAAGCCGAACTCCAACGCGTTCGCACCTCCCTCGAACGCGTCCGCGGCGACCTCGAATGGATGCGCGACCGCGTAGCCCGCTCCACCGTCTACGTCACCCTCGCCCTCGACGCCGAAGACACCGACGCCATCCAGCAACGCAACGCCAAACTCCACCCCGGCGTTCGAGCCTCCCTCCTCCTCGACATCCCGCCCACCGCAGAAAACCGCACCTTCGCTGGCGCTGGCCTCTCCCTCGCCTGGACGCGCAGCTTCAGCCTCGACCTCGACCTCATGAAACGAATCGACCGCCGCGCTGACGGCAACATCAACGCCTTCCTCCTCACCCTTGGCGGCGACCTCTACTCCGACTTCCTCGGCCGCGGCCGCCGCCGTTGGCTCAACCCCTACTTCGGATTCCGCGCCGGCTACGCCCGCAACCTCGGCCAAAACGCCCTCACCCTCGCCGGCACCCTCGGCCTCGAACTCTTCAAGTCTCCATACTTCCTCCTCGACCTCCAAACCCGCGCCCACGCCCTCATCGGCCCCGACGACGGCGTCCACATCGGCCTCCAACCCATCCTCACAACCAGCTTCGCCTACTAACACCGCGCACGAGCCCTTCCGCGCTGCCAAGCACCCCGTACATTCCATTCCGGATCCGCGCGAGCCGTTCAGCGCCGTACGCTCCGCGCGAGCCGTTTCAACGCCGTACGCTCCGTTCCGGATCCGCGCGAGCCGTTTCAACGCCGTACGCTCCGTTCCGGATCCGCGCGAGCCGTTTCAACGCCGTACGTTCCGTTCCGGATCCGCGCGAGCCGTTCAGCGCCGTACGTTCCGTTCCGGATCCGCGCGAGCCGTTTCAACGCCGTACGTTCCGTTCCGGATCCGCGCGAGCCGTTTCAGCGCCGTTCGCTCCGTTCCGGATCCGCGCGAGCCGTTTCAACGCCGTACGT
>JBMOMJ010000008.1:1988-36973 GCA_049324695.1 Myxococcota bacterium | reverse complement strand
GCATCCGGATCGGCATCAGCATCCCTATCATTGCCGCGATTACTGCCCAGATCATCCTGCCTGCTCCTTTCCTCGGTGAGCCGCAGATTTTCCGGAACGGGATGCAGCAGATTTTCCGGAACCATCATCAAGTGAAAAAGTGCGGTCCAATCGCCATCTGCGACCACACCGCGGTCACCAGAAGGAACGCCACCATCCGGGTACATAGGCGACAAGTCGCGCGAGCCGCTACCAAGCTCATGTGACTGGAGCGATATCGCGCCGCAGATCCGCAGACCGCCCCGAGCGTTCGAAAATGTGATGAATCCTCAGCCCCTGTGGGTCACTTGCCGGTGTTTTTGCGCCGCGCGTTTACCCTGTGGGTCACTTGCCGGTCGTCGGTGCTTTTGCGCCGCGCGTTTACCCTGTGGGTCACTTGCCAGTCGGCCACGCGTTTGCATGGCGCGTTGGCCCCGTGGGTCAATTGTTAGTCACTGTGCCTTGGGCACTGCGCGTTTACCCTGTGGGACACCTGCCAGTCGCCACGCGCATTTGCGTCTGCTTTTGCAGCGCGCGGTTTACCCCGTGGAACGCGCCAGCTTGCGCGACTTGTCCCCTGCGTCCGACGTCGCCTGCACGGTTTCCGTGACGAGCCGGGCTCGGGCTCAGTCGATCGGATGAGTTCGATAGAAGTTGCAGATTACGTCGCGCCCAATCACGCGAGAACTGTCACCTATGTAGCCCGCGTGGTTGGGTGCCGCCCGCGGTCAGACGGTGCGGCAGGTGGAAGAGCTCGTCTCCGGTCGGGCGCCGGGCGATTTACCCAGCGATGCGGCAGCTCCGCGTTGAGGTTGTATGTGCTTCGACACGAGGTCCACGGTGAGACGCGGGCACTGTGCCTCGAAACGCTGGCGAAGCTTCGCCGGGATGCGGGCGAAACGCTCGATGATGACGCGACGTTCCTGTTGATAGCGCGGCGCATTCTCGCGGACGAAGGTGAAGCAAAGGCGGACGCGGGGCGCGCCAGCTACCTGGTGCAGGTGACGACCTGTAAAAGCTGTGGGCGCAGCGAGCAGATTGGCGGCGGTGAACGTCACGCCCTTGCTCCCGAGGTCGCGGAGATGACTCAGCGTGATGCGCAGGTCATTCCGGGCGCGAAGATGACTCGCCGTGATGCGCAGGTCATTCCGGGCGCGAAGATGACTCGCCGTGATGCGCAGGTCATTCCGGATGTTGCCGCAGCCGATGCGGGTCATGTGCGCCTTTTGCGAGCGGCGGTCGAGCCACCGTCGCCAGGTCCGCACGGCTCGGTACACGAAGCTGCTGATTGCACGCGAGTTCCCCGAAATCCCGAAGTACTGCAGGTTCTCCTGCCGCGTTGCGCGGAACGGGTTTCGAGGAGCGCGAGTGCCGAACGGCGTTGGATCGTTGTGCGGCGACGATTGCACCCAGCGCGACTCGAGAGGAAATATTGCGGGTGGCGCTCCTTGTGCTCACGACTAGCAGCGGCCTGGTCTATTCACCTCGGCGGTGCTTTGTGTCGCGCCTGGGCGCGTGTCCGCACCCAAGTCAGCGCGATGTCGCCGGCGTCGGAGCGGCCGATGGCGCCGCGCCAGCTTTCTTGGCGGCTTCGACAGCCTCGCGATACTTCGCGGCGTCGAAGTTGAACTCGAGGTTTTGTTCGAGTGGGCGACTGGGGTTGATTTCGATGCTGCGTTCGACGGTTTCGCCGGTGGCCGGCAAAATCGCGCTCAGAGTGACTTTGCCGGCAGGAACGTTTTCGATCGAGAATTTGCCGTCGAGGCCGGTGACGGAGTGGGTGGCGTATTTCACCACCAGCACTTCGGCGCGCGAGAAGATGCGCATGCTGTCGACGAGCAAGTAGCGCCCGGGCGACTCGGGGTAGAGCGCGCTGCCGCTGCCGCCGGGGAGAGCGACGATTTGGGCGGCCATGCTCGCGCCCATCAGATCGGGGACGTACGCTTTGCGATCTTTGGAGACGACTTCCAGGCGCTGTCCGAAGGTCATTCCGACGGTGCGCGTGGACCAAGCGCAGCCGCTGGCGCTCACGGTGACGACCGATTTCTCTGGGGGTACGTAGCCGTCGTAGCCAGTCACGGCCACGAACACGTCCGCCAAGGTTCGGCCAGGGCCTTCGCGAAAGAGCTGGCCGTACACTTCGCGCGCCGGCGCGCAGTCATTTTTGATCTGAGCGACGACCGGCTCCAACTCCGGTGGCGGATCACCCTTCATCGTGACGACGCCGAACACCTTGCCCGCCGGACCCGAATACGCCTTCTTGCCGTCTGGGTTAACGACGCGCGAGATCTGGTCGGGCGCCATGGGGATGCCGGAAGCGATCGGCGCCGGCACGGCAGCCGCCGGAGCCGAGGCCCCAGGCGCGCCGGCTTTCTCCTCGGGCTGCGGGCGCTTGCAGCCACTCGCAGCGAATGCGAGTGCCAACGCTGTGAGCGCAACGCCAACTCGGGTGGCGCCGACGAACGCCGGCAACACCGCGCGATCCCGCGGAAAACTCAGCTGAAACTCAGATTCAACGCGATCGCTCATGCGAGTTGATACGGCAGCCGAGCAAGCTGCATGCCGAGATCTCAGCCGCCGACCTTGAGCCCTGCCGCGCTCGCGAGCTCGAGCGAGAGATTCGGCCAGATGCCGATCCCGAGCACGAATAGCGCCGCAATGGCCAAGGCCGCAAACACCAGACCGGAGCGCATCGGAGTTGCGATCGGCGCGCCGGGCGCGGGCTCGCGCATGTACATGTAAACGAGCACGCGCAGGTAGTAGTACGCGCCGAGCACGCTGTTCAGCAGGCCGATGACGGCCAGCGCGTAGAGCTCCGCATCGATGGCGGCGCCGAATACGTAGAGCTTGCCGAAGAAGCCCGCCGTGGGCGGCACCCCTGCCAAGGAGAGCAAGAAGAACGAAAACGCCAGCGCAGCCGCCGGATGACGACGCCCAATGCCGGCCAGATCTTCGTAGCTCACGGCTTCGGCACGACGGCGACCGCAGAGGATCAGCGCGCCGAAAGCACCTGCGGTCGAAACCGTGTACGCCAGCATGTAGAGCAGTACGCTCGGAACAGCGGCGGCCGACTTCACGGCGGCAACCACACCGACCAGCGCGTAACCGGCGTGTGCGATCGACGAGTACGCCAACATGCGCTTCACCGAGTCCTGCCGACCAGCGATGACGTTGGCGATGGTCATCGTCAGGATCGCGAGGACGGTGAGCGCCGGAGGCCAACCTGCGCCCCAGCTGAGCAAGCGCGAATCGCCGAAGCCAACGATGAGAACGCGCAGCAACATGGCGAACGCGGCGCTCTTCACGGCCACGGCCATGAAGTTGGTTGCCGGCGTGGGCGCACCTTCATAGGCGTCGGGCGTCCACATGTGGAACGGCACCGCGCTCACCTTGAAGGCCAGCCCGGCCACGATCAGCACGAGCGCCATCAGCACCATGCTAGCGCTGACAGCGCTGCCCGACTGACCAATGGTCGCGATGGCTTTGCCGATGCCAACGAGGTCGGTGTGACCCGTGGCTCCGTACACCAAGGCGCCGCCGAACAGCATGAGGCCAGCTGCGAAGCTGCCGAGCAAGAAGTACTTCACGGCGGCTTCGCTGGCGCGCACGTTGCCGCGACGCAGGCCGATCATGCAGTACGCGCCGAGCGACATGGTCTCGAGCGCGACGAACAGGCTGACCAAGTCGCCCGCCGCCGACAACGCCATCGCGCCGACCGTCGAGAACAAAACCAGCGGGTAGAACTCGCCGCGATCCAGGTTGTGCTCCGGCAGATAACCGCCAGCGAGCAGCACCGTCAACGCACCACCCAGGCATAGGGTGAAGCTGAAGAAGAGCGAGAAGCGGTCCATCACCAGGTACGGCGCCACGTCGGCGGCACCCGGCAACTTCTCAGGCCCAACCAACCACAGCGCGACGCTGGCCATGGCGCCCGCAAAGAGCGCCATCGCCGCGCCCAGGGCGAGTTCGGGAGAGCGGCCCGCGCCTGCATCGATCACGAGACCATCCGGTCCAATGCCTTCAGGGCTCAGGGGTTTGCCGAACGCCTCGGCCAACATCAAAAGCAGCGCGCCGAACGTCACTGCCAAGATCGGCGAAACTGCAAGAAGCGCGTTCATTTGCGGGCCTCCGCGTTCAGGGCCTGCTCAGCGCTGCCCGTGCTCGAGGGTGCTTCGGGGTAGCCGCGTTCGAGCGGACCACCGCGTCGCGGCGCGAGCACCGCCGTGTTGGTATCGGGATCGGTCTCACGCATCGTGCGGAGCCCGTTCTGGTAGCGATCGACCACGACGCGAACTCCGTCGGTCATGCGGGAGAGGAAGATGTTGGGGAAGAAGCCAATCACGAAGATCAGCGCGACGAGCGGCGCGACGGCCACGATCTCTCGTGGCGTCATGTCTTTGAGGCGGCGGTTCTTCGGGTTCTTGAGCGGGCCGAAGAACATCTTCTGAACGACGCTCAGCATGTACACGGCCGCAAGGATGACACCCGCTGCAGCGAGCGTTCCTTGCAGCTTGGCTTGCTGCCCGAGCGTGTCCGACACGAAGGTGCCGAGCACGATCATGAACTCACCCACGAAGCCGTTGGTGCCGGGGACGCCGATACTCGAGAGCGTGACCACCACGAACAACGCCGCGTAGATGGGCATCACCTTCGCGAGACCACCGAACTCCTGAACCATGCGCGTGTGGCGTCGGTCGTAGATCACGCCGACGAGCAAGAACAGCGCACCGGTCGACACACCGTGGTTGAGCATCTGCAAAATGCTTCCAGCGATGCCCGATTCGGTACCGCCGAAGCAGCCCAGCATGACGAAGCCCATGTGTGCGACGGACGAGTACGCCACCAAGCGCTTCACGTCGTCCTGCTTCCAGGCGACGAGCGCGCCGTAGATGATTCCGCCGCCAATCGCGACGCCTGCCAAGGTGGCCGCCGACATCCACGCCGGACCACCCAAAAGCCCCATGCAGAAGCGGATGTACCCGTAGGTCCCTAGCTTCAGAAGCACGGCAGCCAGAATGATGGAGCCGCCGGTGGGCGCCTGCACGTGCGCGTCGGGCAACCACGTGTGGAACGGGAACATCGGCACCTTGATGGCGAACGCCAAGAAGAAGCCGAAGAAGCACATCCACGCGGCATTGCGCGGCAACACCAAGCGGCCGAGCGCGAGGTAATCGAAGCTCGGGTAGCCCGCGAGCTTGTAGTGCGTCCACGCCATGTACAGGATGGCGGCGAGCATCAGCATGCTGCCGACCATCGTGTAGAGGAAGAACTTGTAGGCCGCTTTGATGCGCTCGACGCCGCCCCACACGCCGATCATCACGATCATCGGCACCAGCATCAGCTCCCAGAACACGAAGAACAGGAACAGGTCGAGCGAGACGAACGCGCCCAGCATGCCACCGTGCAGCAGCAAGAAGGCGAAGCACAGGTCCTTGATTCGGGTGTTGATGGTGCCGAAGGAGACGTAAGCGGCGATCGGCGTGGTGAAGGTGGAGAGCAGCACCAGCCAGCCGCTCACGCCGTCGACGGCCACGTGGTAGCGAATACCCAGCGACGGGATCCATTCGACGATGTGCTGGAAGTGCCAACCGCGCGTCCAGTTCACCGACAGCAGCCACAGCGACACGATGAAATCGAGCGCCAGCACCGTCATGGTGAAGCGCTTGATCATGTCGGGCGACTGCCGCGGCAGGAACAGCACCGCTACCGCGCCGAAGATCGGCAGGAACACGATCAGGCTGAGCAGTGGCGACCACTCTTCCGCCGGCTCCGCAGCGGCCGCCGCCGCGTCGGGCCACAGCGCGCGCACCATCAGCAAGCTGAGCATGCCGACGATACCGAGGCCGAAGCGCTCGAAGCCGCCCTGGCGCCGCGGAATCACCGCCGCTGCCGCAAACGCGAGCAGGTACGGCAGTGCTTCGAAGACTACTTTGGACAGCGGACTCACGGGTTCACCTCAGGCTTCTTCGGAGCGGCGCCGCGCGGAACGCCTTGCAGCGTGCCGTCGGGTCGTTGTTCCACGTCAATCGTCGTGGCACCGCCGGCGCCAGACTTGTCGGGGCGTGGCCGTTCCAGCAGCACTTCGGTGCTCGCCGTACGGCCAAACGCATTCTTCACTTCGAGTCGCACGGTGCGGGACTGAGCCACGTCGAGGTTGAACTTCACCTCGGCGTTCTCACCGAACTCTTCCGAGTCCCACTTGCCGTCACCGTTCGCGTCCCAGCGGTACGAGTAACCGAGGCCGGGAGCCGCGGCCACGCTGTAAGCGCCAGCCGCTGCATCCACAGTGGTCTTGGCTTCCGCGCGGGGCAACACCAAGAACCAAGCCAAGAATGCGACGCCAACGACCATGAACGCGCCGTAGGCGTGCACGACACCGGTCTGGAAGTAGCGCAACACGGTGCCGACGCCGGCCACGATGGCCGCGGAGAGGCGCGCCAAGATGCCGTCGACGACCCACTTGTCTGCGGCCACCGAGATCTCCGCGAGTGAGTCGACCGAACCGATGACGTACTCGTCGTAGACCTCGTCGACGCGCCACTTGTCTTCCACCAAGCTGTGCAAGCGCGGCGCCGCGTCGATCACGGCCTTGGCCGGTTCGCCGCGAGACTTCACGTAGACCCAGTAAGCGCCGCCCACGCCGACTGCGAAGGCAGCCACCGCGAGCCCAACGAACGGGTACATGTAGTCGTGATGATGCTCGAGGAGGCGCACGCCTTCCGAAGCACGCGCAAACACCGGCGCGAGCCAGTGCTCGAACACTTCGAGGTGAAGCAGCGGCGCATTGAACAAGCCGGCGACCAGTGCGAGCGCGCCCAGGATCGCGAGTGGAACCCACATCTGCCACGCGGACTCGTGCGGAGTCGGACCTTCGAGCGGCCCAGTCTCTTCGTGGTGGTGGTGATGGTCGTGATCGTGGTGTGCGGCCTTGTAGCCCTTCACGATCTTCCAGCCGCGGAACTCACCGAAGAAGATGCCGATGAAGAGCCGCGTCATGTAGAACGCCGTGAAGATCGCGGTGAGCAGGCCTATTGCGTAGAGCACGCTGCCAAGCCACTCGGGCCACAAGAAGAGGTTCACCTCGTCCGCGCCCTGACCGATCTTCGGTGGCGTGACCGGCGCGGCGATCGACGACGTGTAGGCCTTCAGCAGGATTTCGTCCTTCGAGAAGAAGCCGCTCGTAAACGGTAAGCCTACGATTGCTGCCCACGAAGCCGCGAAGGTCCAGAACGTGTACGGCATGTAGCGGCGCAGGCCGCCCATGTTGCGCATGTCCTGCGACGCATCCGTGTCGTGGATGCGCGCGTGCATCGCGTGAATCACCGAGCCAGCGCCGAGGAACAAGCAAGCCTTGAAGAAGGCGTGCGTGATGACGTGGAAGAAGCCCGCCGTGAAGGCACCCACGCCAGCGCCCAAGAACATGTAACCAAGCTGGCTCACCGTGGAGTAGGCGAGCACCTTCTTGATGTCGTTCTGAGCGAAGGCGATGGTTGCTGCGAACAGCGCCGTCAACGCGCCGACGACAGCGACGACACACATGGCCGCGGGGCTCAGCACGAACACCGCCGACATGCGGCACACGAGGTACACGCCGGCCGTCACCATGGTGGCCGCATGGATCAGCGCTGAAACCGGGGTTGGACCCGCCATCGCGTCCGGCAGCCACACATAAAGCGGCAGCTGCGCGCTCTTGCCAGCGGCACCCAGGAATAGAGCCAGGCCTACCAAGGTGGCCGCGCTCACGTAAACCTTCGTGTTGAGGAACGCGCCGACGGCTCCGAGCGACTCGTAGAACGGGAAATGATGCCCGAGCGGCCAGATCGCAACCGGCTGCAGCAGGTTCTTCGCGTTGAGCTCCAACGTCTGCCAGTCGAGCCCGCCCACGTAATAAACGAGCAAGCCCATCGCCGCGAGCAGACCGAAGTCACCGATGCGGTTCGTGATGAACGCTTTTTTGCCTGCCGCCGCGTTCTTCTCTTCCTCGAACCAGAAACCGATCAGGAGGTAGCTGCAGAGGCCCACGCCTTCCCAGCCCACGAACAGGATCGGCAAGCTGTCCCCCAAGATGAGGACCAGCATCGAAAAGATGAACAGGTTCAGGTAGCAGATGAAACGGTAAAACCCGGGATCCTCCTCCATGTACTTGGAGGAGTAGAGGTGGATCAGGAAGCCAACGCCCGTAACGATCAGCGCCATCGTGCCGTTCAGGGCATCGACGGAGAGGTTCACCGCCAACGTGATGGACTGACCGTTGCGCAGCGAGATCGTCAACCAATCCCAGCCGCGCCACACGAAGCGTGCGGCGTGCTCGGCGTGCTCCCCACTCTGCGCCTCGCGCAGCATGAGGAACGTGACCACTGACAGCACGAACGAGATGAAGATGACGGAGAGCCCCATCAACGTCACGGCTTCTTTGCCGAGACGCTTGCCGAAGATGCCGTTCACTGCGGCACCGATCAGCGGCAACAGGACTATCAGGGCGAGGAGGGGAAAGTCGTTCGCCGGAAACAGAACTTCGAGCGCTTGCATCGAACCCTCAGTGCTTGAGCTGGTCGGCCTCGTCACTGAAGACGGACGACCGAATGCGGTAGAAGGCGAGCACGATGGCTAGGCCAACTGCAGCTTCGGCTGCCGCGACCGCAATGATGAAGAAGGCGAACATCTGACCGTTGACGTCGGATGTGTGCTGACGATTGAAGGCGACCAGCGCGAGGTTGACGGCGTTGAGCATCAGCTCGACGCACATGAGCTGCACCAACATGTTGCGGCGGATCAAGAAGCCCACCGCGCCCAACGTGAAGATCACGCTGGATACCATGACGTAGTGCTCGACGACGTTGCCGAGGAGATTCATCAGAGGTCCCCCTTGGAGATCACGACCGGGTGCCCAGGATCGGGAAGTGGACGCCCTCCCTCGGAGGCGACGCGCACCGCATCGCGCGGGTGCACAGGACCGGCAAACAGCCGAGCCGGACTTTGCACGGGCTTACGCTTGGGAGCCGCAACGCGAGCCCGAGCGACCGCGATGGCACCAACCACCGCCACGATCAGAAGCGCCGTAGCGAGCTCGAACGGAACCAGCGCCTTGGTGAACATCAGCTGGCCCACCGAGGCGACCGTGCCGTGCTCCGCCGGAGCATCGCGAAACGGCACCGCCGGCGCTGACTGCGCTGCGAGCGAGAGCCCGCCAGCAATCAGCGCAAACAGCCCCGCCAACACGCCGCCAGTCCAACGCGCACCGCGCGCGCGGCTCGCCGCCGGCGCCGCGTCGGGACCGAGCAGCATGATCACGAACACGAAGAGCACGACGACCGCGCCCGCGTACACGATGAGTTGAATCGCCGCCAGGAACTGCGCCGAGAGCTGCAAAAACAGCCCGGCGATGCCCACGATGGTGGCGAGCAGTCCCATCGCACCGCGAATTGGATTGCGAGCGATCACCGTGCCCACCGCGCCCACCAAGCAGACCAGGCTGCACAGGGCGAAGAAGACGTTGCCCACCGTCATAACGCAAGCCTCCGCGTCTGGGCTTTGCCGCCCGTCCGCACGTAGTCTTCGAACTGCTTTCTGTATTTGCGAACGAACGCCAGCATCGGCTGCGCGGCGCCGTCGCCGAAAGCGCAGATGGTGTTGCCGGTGATGTTCGAAGCGATCTCGGAGATCTCGTCGAGCTCCGCGATGCTCCCGTGCCCGTTCACGATCTTGTTGAGGATGCGGTCGACCCAGCCGCACCCTTCGCGGCACGGCGTGCATTGGCCGCACGACTCGTGCTTGTAGAAGCGAATCAGGTTGTGCAGCGCGAGCACCGGGTCCGCCGCGTCGCTCATCACGATCGCGCAGCAGGTGCCGAGCATGCCGCCCACCGCCCGGAAGGTATCCACGCCGAGCGGCAGGTCCAGGATGTTCTTGCCGTTCCACGGGGCCATGCGCGGGTCGCTCGAGTTCACGATCTCATCGGGCAAGTGAACCGGGCACGACGAGCCGCCAGGGATGACGCCGATCATCGGGCGGTCGTCGAGGATGCCGCCGCCGAGGTCGTAGATGAGCTCCCGCAAGGTGAGCCCCACTGCCGCCTCGTAGACACCCGGCTTCTTCACGTGACCGCTCACGCCGAACAAGCGAGCGCCGCCATCGTTCAACGAGTGCAACGTCGAGAGCTGGCTGAAGGCGTCACCGCCCATCTGGAACACGGTGGGCACAATCGCGATCGTCTCGGCGTTGTTCACCGTCGTGGGACAGCCGAACGCGCCGTACTGCGCCGGGAACGGCGGCTTCAAGCGGGGCTCGCCGCGCTTGCCTTCGAGCGAGTTCAAGAGCGACGTCTCTTCGCCGCAGATGTAAGCGCCCGCGCCGGTGTGCACGAACACATCCACGGCGTAGTCACGCCCGAACGGATTCTTGCCGAGGTAACCCTTGGCGCGCGCTTCCTTGATGGCACCCCACAAGCGCTCCTTCGAGAGGTGCAGCTCGTCGCGCACGTAGATGTACGCGGCGTGCGCGCCGATGCCGTAGCAACCGATGATGCAACCTTCGATCATCGAGTGCGGGTTCATCTCCATGATCGTGCGGTCCTTGAAGGTGCCAGGCTCACCTTCGTCCGCGTTGATCACGAGATAGTGTGGCTTCTTCGACTCCTTCGGCATGAAGCTCCACTTCGTGCCGCAGTCGAAACCTGCTCCGCCGCGTCCGCGGATGTGGGCCTTCTTGACCTCATCCACGACTTGCTCGCGCGTCATCGCGAGCGCCTTCTGCACCGCACGGTAACCGCCCGCCGCTTCGTACGCGGAGAGCGACCAGCCATTGGGCTTGCCGTATGTGTGCGAGAGATATGTCGTCTGCTTCAACATGCTCGCGCCTTCAGCCCTTCAGCAACCCGTCGAGGATGCGATCCACGTCGGCCGTGCTGAGGTTCTCGTAGTACTGCTTGTCGACCTGCATCATCGGTGCGGTTCCGCACGAAGCCAGGCACTCCGCCGTGCGTAGCGTCACCTTGCCGTCCTTGGACGTTTCGCCCACGTGACAGCCAAGCCGCTTCTCGCAGTGCGCGAGGATCTTGTCCGAGCCGCGCAGGGCACACGACAAGGTTTGGCAAACCCAAACCTGATGCTTACCGACAGGCTTCTGATTGAACAGGGTGTAGAACGTGACCACGCCTTTTACATGAGCCGGGCTCAAGTCGAGGCGATGTGCGACGTAGGTGATGACGTCGTCGTTCACCCAGTTCTGATTCTGCTCTTGGCAGAGATGCAGCACCGGGATGCACGCGGCCATCTTGTTGGGGTAGCGGGCAACGATCTCGTCGAGCTCGCGCTCACGCTCCGCACTCAGTGCGAATGCCATCGAAACAATCCGAGTTGGGGTTGGCTCGCACGCTTACGAACTTCCAAAATTTGCGAGCGGTCTGCCCGGGGGTGGCCGGGCGAGGCGAACCGTAGTTAGCTCAAATACGGGGTGTCAAGGGCGGCGCTTTTTCGAACGACGTGCTTGAGAACCGATCCCCGAAGGAAGTAGGCTCGGGACCCCTTCTCTGATCTGCTTGGCTAGGGAGGTACTGATTGTTTTGCCCGAACTGTGGGACCGCGAACGATGACGCGGCGACGACCTGCCAGAAGTGCGGGTTCAATCTGAAAGGCGCGGCAGCCCCGAAATTCAAGGGCACCATGCTGATGGTCAATCCTCCCGCCGCGGCCCCGCGTCCTGGCGCACCCGCTCCGGTTCCGCCGGCCGGACCGCCGCCCGCGGCTCCCGGTGGTGCGCCTCCTGCGGCTCCCCGTGCGCAATTGAAGGGCACCATGCTCGGCGTGGCTCCTCCGGGCTTCGGCGCTCCGCAACCCGCGGCCGCACCAGCTCCAGCTCACGCGCCTCCACCGGCGAGCCCCGGTTACGGCGCTCCGCAAGGTGGCTACGGCGCGCCTCCCCCTGCCGACGTGAACCCGCTCGGCGGGACGATGGTCGCAGGGGCTGCAGCATTTCAGCCTCCGCCGGGCGCCGGCGCTCCGCCCGCCTATGGCGCGCCTCCCGGTGGTTTTGGGGGTCCGGCCGCTCCTCCCCCCGCCGCAGGTTCCCCGCCTGGCGGTGGTTACGGCGCTCCCCCTCCCGCTGGCCCCGCTGGTGGGTACGGTCCACCTCCGGGTGGTTTCGGTGGACCTCCTCAGGGTCCCGCTGCTGGTGGTTATGGTCCACCTCCGGGTGGTTTTGGTCCTCCGCCGGGCGCTCCAGGCGGCGGCTTTGGTGGTCCGCCTCCGGGTGGGCATGGTCCAGCGCCGGGTGGTTTCGGCCCTCCGCCCGCTGGTGCGTTCAATCCGCCGCCCGGCGCCGGTCAGCCTTACGGCGATCCTGGCTTCGGCCAACCTCCGGCTCCCGGTGGTTATGGCGCAGGTCCAATGGGCGGCTATGGCACGCCCGGTCCCGCGCCCATCGTCCACGCGGGTCCTGGCGGCGGCCCTGCCACTTTCTCCGGTGCGGGTCCGATCGGCAAAGAGCGCAATCCGGTGATGGTGCTCGTCATCGGTATGCTTTGCTTCATCTACGCGATCATCCAGTTCGTGCAGATGATCGGCGAGTTGAAGGCGTTTCGTCAGAAGGACGACATCAGCCTGATCCTCTTTTTCATCCCGATCCTTGGCTACATCAAACTCTGGCAGCTGCCGGAGAAGGTGCTGGATGCCAAGCGCATGGCTGGGATCCCGAATCCGCAGACCGTGCATCCCATCGGCTACCTGTTCTTGTCGCCGTTCTTCCTTGCGGGTGACTTGAACGAAATTTGGGCCGCGGCCAAGTCGCGCCCGTCGTTGCCTCCACGCTGAGAACATGGGGTTGGCGCCGACTGCGACCGACCCCAACTCCAGCGCCGGCTGGCCTCGCCGTGCGTTCTTAGTGATGGCGCTCGCAGCTGCGGGCGCCATTGCCGTTTTGTCCGATGCGCCGCTGTGTCCTACGGCCGCGCTCTTCGGTGTTCCCTGCCCCGGCTGCGGGCTCACACGCGCAACCCTGGCGCTCCTGCGGGGCGATGTGCACGCCGCGTTGCATCTTCACCCATTGGTCTTCGTGCTGACGCCGCTCTTCGTTGCGCTGCTCGCGAGCGCGCTTTGGAGTTATGTGCGTGGCCCCAATGCCAGCGAGCGGGCACCGCGCGTACGTTGGAGCTCGCCGTGGATCAGCCGCATCGCCTGGCTCCTACTCGCTCTGACGCTCGGCGTTTGGGTCGCGCGCTTTTTCGGTGCGTTCGGCGGTCCCGTGCCGGTGAAGGCGCTCATCGTCTCGCCGTTCATGCGCGGTTAGAATTGCTTGAAGAACGTCGCGATGGTCTGCCCCGTGGACGACGGAATCGTGTGTGCTCCGCTGTGCGAGCACCAGTTGACGGGGTAACCACTGTCGCAACCATCGTACGCCACGCAGCCTGAAGGCTCGATGGGCTGGGTTGTGGTCGCACAATGCGCGCTCTTTACGAACAGGTCGCGCGCCGCCTCTCCGTTGGCGTACGTCACGTCGTTGTCCGCCATGCCGTGAATGCCGAGGTATGCGATCGGGTGCGCGTTGCACGCCGTACCGCGCCCACCAAAGTATGCACCAGCAATTGGAGCGATGGCGCGAAACACGTCGCTCATCTGGCAGCCGATCGTGTTCGACATGATGCCGCCGTAACTGAAGCCAGTGGACATCAAACGGTTCTGATCGACGCAGTAGTTGGAGCTCAAGTGCGCGACCAGTGCCTTCACCATCGCGATATCGCGGCCATCAGTATTGGGCCAACCTGTATCAGCCGGATCTGAGGCGGTGCCGAGACCCTGTCCGGCAACGAAGATCGAATCGGCCAGCAGAGACTTCAAGCCGTAGAACGCGCGATTACCACCGCCAGCAATTTGTGCGGCCGTCCCCGTGCGACCGTGCCACGCGAAGATCACGCGGTACGGCTTGTTGGGATCGTATCCACTCGGCAGAGCCAAGATGTACTGGCGCGCGGTGCCATTCACGTCGATGGTTTGCAACGTCGAGCCGTCGCCCGGAGGAAAGCTGGTCTTGCCGCAACCACTGCTCGACGACGCACCTCCCGCCCCTGCGCTCGAAGTCCCGCCGGTCGTCCCTGCACCGCCACTCGCTGATGTGCCGCCACTCCCAGTTCGGCCTCCGCTGCTGGCGCCTCCGCTGCTGGCGCCTCCGCTACTCACGCCCCCACTACTCGTGGCCGCGCCACCAGTGCTCACGCCACCATTGCTGCTGGTCGCACCGCCGCTGCTCGCCGTCACGCCGCCGCTACTAGCGCCACCTGAAGAGGCACCGCCGCTGCTCGCACCGCCAGACGAAGCGCCTCCCGTTGGAGCACTTCCACCTTGCGCACCGGACCCCGGCGAGATCGATCCATCTCCGCAGCCAAGGCTGAGCAGCAGCGAAAGCAACCCGGTGCACGCGACGGTGTTGCGCAACATGAGGGGTCTCCTTCACGCCGATGGCAACGAACGAAAGTGATCGTCGTGCCTCGACGCACACAACTAAAGTAGACCCCACGCCCGCTAATTGCCTGCGCAATTTGCAGGCATTTTTAGCATACGCCACCTCGGGGGCCGCGACTCGGGTCTGTCAACCACGCTTTCAGAGCGCGCGGCCCGCCGTGCTGCAGAATTCGAATACGCCTGCTCGCGTCGCTCAGCGGCGCGCGGCGATGAACAGCCGGAGCACGTACCAGAACAACAGCGCCACGGACGCAAACAGCTCGAGTGCCGCGCCCACGTAGCGATCCTCTGGGAAGTGATGCAGCACGTTGGACGTGTCGTAGAGAATCGCGGCGCCCGCGAAGGCAACCATTGCTACCGAGAAGAAGGTGCCGAGCTGAAAGCCGAACAGCGCGCCAGCAACGATGAGCACCAACGCCGACACGCCGCCCCACATCAAAATGCCTCGTAGGAATGAGAAGTCCTTGCGAGTGTAGAACGCGATGCCGGTCAACCCTGCGAACCCCGCGAAGGTCACCAAAGCAGCGCTCGAGATCACACCGGGCGCAACCGCGTTGGCCACGTAGAGCAGCGGAACGAAGATGATGGCTTGCGCCAACACGTAGCCGCCGAGCGCAGCGTACTGCGCGGGGCGCGACGCTGACGAATGCGACACGTGCGTCGCAAGCCAGCTGACCAACATGAACGCACCCAAGACGAGCAGCCAACTCGTGCCCAACATGGCGCGCGCGATCGACTCGGCAATGCCGAGCTGAAACAGCGCAACCTCAATCAGCGCAAACGCGACAATCGCGCCGAACAGATGGTTGTACGTCCGCGAGATGAACTGAGCTCGCCTGTCGACCGAGTCTTGCCCTGCGAGCGAACCTGCATAGCCAGCGCGTTGCATCGAATTGGGTCCCTTCTCGTCAACGCGAGCCAAGTGCTCGCGCGATCCAGTCTCGTGGTAGCCCGTCCGCCGCGCGGCCGCCAGGCGCAGCCCCGTAACCCGCTAAATTGAAGCTAAGGGCCCGCGCGAAAATAAGTGCTACTGCGACCGCCGATCCTCTTGCTGCGGCGGGCGGCCTCGTCGCTGTGCTCCTCGCCCCACTTCAGTAGGGCTGCGGTGCTCGCTCCTCAGGCGCCCGCCTCGCGGCGGTCTCGGCGGTCTCGCGACTCACTTATTTCCGCGCGGGCCCTAAACGTTGAAGCGGAAGTGCATGACGTCGCCGTCACGCACAACGTACTCTTTGCCTTCGATGGCAAGCTTGCCGGCTTCGCGGCACTTCGCTTCGCTGCCGAGCGCCACCCAGTCTTCCCACCAGATGACCTCGGCTTTGATGAAGCCGCGCTCGAAGTCGGTGTGAATCACACCAGCGGCTTGCGGCGCGGTCCAGCCCTTACGGATGGTCCAGGCGCGCACTTC
This sequence comes from Myxococcota bacterium, assembly GCA_049324695.1. Lineage (GTDB taxonomy): Bacteria > Myxococcota_A > Polyangia > Polyangiales > Polyangiaceae > PMG-095. The sequence goes on along the minus strand of JBMOMJ010000008.1, from coordinate 21,100 downwards.
TTGTTTGCCCGCCGTGAAGTAGGTGATGAGGCCGAGCAGCGCGTAGCCGGTGCGAATCACGGCGTTCAAACCGGGCTCTTCGAGGCCTGCGCTCTTCAAGAACTCGGGGCGATCGGCGGGTTCGAGCTCCGCGATTTGCGACTCGAGCGCAGCGCAGATGGGCACGATCGGGGCCTTCTCTTCCGCTGCGAAGGCTGCCAGCGCCGCGTAGTGTGGGTTCTTATCGAGCGCCGCGAGCGAGCCTTCGTCCACGTTGGCCACGTAGAACATGGGCTTGGCAGTGAGCAGCGACATCTCGCGCAGAATCTCACGCTCCTTTTCATTCACCTCGAACGAGCGCGCGGGCTTACCCTGATCCAAGTGCGCAACCAAGCGTTCGCACATCGGCACCGCTAGCTTCTCGATCGGGTCGTTGCCCTTGCTCTGCTTGCGGGCGCGGTCGAGGCGCTTGTTGGCGGTGTCGAGATCTTTGAGGCAGAGCTCGGTTTGGATGGTGGAGACGTCCGCGACGGGGTCGATGCGATTTTCGACGTGCGTCACATTCTCATCGACGAAGCAGCGCACCACGTGCGCGACGGCGTCCACTTCGCGGATGTGCGAAAGGAATTGGTTGCCTAGCCCTTCACCCTTGGAAGCGCCGCGCACGAGCCCCGCGATGTCAACGAAGCGAATCGTGGTTGGCACTTCGCGATCGGGATGCACGACCTTCGACAGCGCCGCGATGCGATGATCGGGCACCGGCACGATGCCAACGTTGGGCTCGATGGTGCAAAACGGAAAGTTTGCCGCCTCGGCTCGCGCATTCGACAGCGAGTTGAACAACGTGCTCTTGCCGACGTTCGGCAGCCCGACGATTCCGCAGGAAAAACCCATGGGGACCGGGGTCTAGCTTCGACGGGGACGGCCCGCAACCTCCGCCACGAAGCGGCCGAGAACCGCACGAGAAGCGGGCGTTTCGGAGACTTCGGCGAGGATGCGCACCGGATCCAGGCCCTCTTGCGCGAGCACCGTCGTTCGGCCGGAGACGTACGCCGACATGACGTCCGCATCGATTTCCGGGTGAAACTGGACGCCCCAAGCGCGCTCGCGAAAACGTAGGGCCGCGTACGGTTCGAGCTCGGTGCGAGCCAACACCTCGGCGCCGGGCGGCAACTTCACCACCGAGTCGACGTGCGTCATGTTGACGTGAAACGATGGTTCGGCATGGGACAGCAACGGGTCGGCCGCCGTGCACTCCAGCCTGACGGTGCCAATTTCACGGCCGCGCGGATTGCGTTGCACTTCACCGCCCAGCGCTTGCGCGAGCATTTGGTGCCCAAAGCAAACGCCCAGCACGTGCGTGCCCGCCGCCACACATTCCGCCAAACGCTGCTCCGCCGCCAACATCCAGGGAGCGCGCTCGGTCACACTCGCCGCCGAGCCGGTGATGATCACGCCATCGAAGCCGCGCAAATCGCGGAGCTCCCCCACCCGCGCATCAACCGCTTCGAGCTCCGCGTTCGTCGGCCCAATCGCTTCGCGCATGAGATCCACCCAGGTCCCGCGTCGCTGCCGCGCGCTTTCGATGGGCTCGCCGGCGACGAGCAACGCGATTCGCTGAGAGCTCATGTTGGTGCCAAGCGTAGCGGAACCGAGCGCGCTGCGCTCGTCGAGCGCCGAAGATGATACGCTCGCTGGCGTGCGCATCGCGGCCATAGAATTTAGACGCTTCGACATTGAGCTGCGCGAGCCCTTCGGCATCGCCGGTGGCGCCCAGCTTCGAGCAGCAAACGTGCTCGTGGAGCTGCGGCTCTCGAACGGCGTGAGCGGAATTGGCGAAGCGGCGCCGTTTCCAGCGGTGAACGGCGAGACACAAGCGCAGGTTCTGGCGCGCGAAGCGGACGCGCAGCGAGCGCTGCTTGGGCTCGATGGGCGGCGCTTCCGTCGCGTGGCAGAAGCCGCCCACGAAGCATTGAACGATGTGCCGAGTGCGCGGGCCGGCGTCGAGACCGCGCTGTTCGATGCTCTTTGCCGCAGCGCTCAGCTGTCGCTGTGGAGCTACTTTGGCGGTGCGGAGAGCGAGCTCCTCACCGACATTACGATTCCGACGGGTGATCGTGACCACGCGCACGAAAGCGCGCTGTGCGCCGCGCGCGCTGGCTTTCACACGCTGAAGGTCAAAGTGGGTGGTGTGCCATTGGAGCACGATTTGGCGCGCCTCGGCGCGATCCACGAAGCCGCGCCCACTGCTGCTCTCGTGCTCGATGCCAACGCTAGCCTCAGCGCAGACGACGCTCTTGCGCTGCTCGATGCGCTGGGTCCACTCCGCCAACGCGTGGAGCTGTTCGAGCAACCCACCGCAGCCGAAGATCTCGAAGGTTTGGCGCGCGTCGAGCGCGAAGGCCGCGTCGCTGTCGCGGCAGATGAAAGTGCGCGCTCGGCGAACGACGTCGCGCGGCTTGCAGCGCAGCGCGCGGCCAGCGTCGTGAACATCAAAATCATGAAGACCGGCCTCGTCGAGGCTTGGGACATGATCGCGTGTGCGCGCGCCCACTCGCTCGGCCTCATGGTCGGCGGCATGGTCGAAACAGAGCTTTCTATGACCACATCGGCTTGCCTCGCCGCAGGAATCGGCGGCTTCCGCTTCGTCGACCTCGATACACCGCTGTTTATGGCCGCTCGGCCGCTCGCGGGCGGCTTCGTTCAAAGTGGCCCAAGGCTCCAAGTGGATCACATCAACCTCGGCCACGGAGTGCGTGTTCTCGGCGAAAGTCCGAAAGCCTGCTAGCTTGAAGGCTTGACCGTGGGCGATCCAACAGCGTCTCCCTCTCCCTCTCCGATTTCGGCAGCGCCTCCCTCAAATCGCCAGCTGGTCCTTCCCATCGCCGGCGTCAGCGTGCCCCCTCCCAACGGGCATGGCATCCCGCGAAAGGATCGCGTGTTCGTGAACCGCGATCTCAGGTTATCGGGCATCGGTTGGATTGGCTTCGACATGGACTACACCCTCGCGGTGTATCGCCAAGACGAGATGGATCGCTTGAGCGTAGAGCTCACTGTCGAGCGGCTGATTCGGCGTGGCTACCCGAGCTATCTCAGTGAAATCAAATACGATCCACGCTTTCCGATCCGCGGCTTGCTCGTCGACAAGCGTTACGGGCACGTCCTCAAGATGGATCGCTACAAGGTGGTGCACTGCGGCTACCACGGCTTGAAGCGCATCCCGCGCGAAGAGCTACTCGAGCTCTATCACCACAAGCGCATTCGCCCGCACACGCCGCGTTATCACTGGATCGACACGCTGTTCGCCCTGTGTGAAGTGACGAGCTACGCGGCGATCGTTGATGCGCTGGAGCAGCGCGGCGAGCGCATCGACTTCGACAAGCTGTTCAGCGATGTGCGCGCGGCGATCGACGAAGCACACGCCGACGGCACGGTGTACGCCTCGCTCACCGCAGACTTCCCTCGCTATGTGGAGCGCGACCCAGAGCTCTCGCGCACGCTGCACAAGCTGCGCTCAGCGGGCAAACACCTATTTCTGCTCACCAACTCGCCGTTTCATTTCACCGATCAGATGATGAGTTACCTGCTCGGCGGTGCGATGGCCGAGTACCCGAGCTGGCGCCACTACTTCGACATCGTGATGTGCGCTGCTGGCAAGCCGCGCTGGTTCCAAGAAGGTCGCCCCTTGTTGGAGCGCGAGGGCGATCAGGTGAAGCCGGTGAAGACGCAGCTCGAGCGCGGGCGCATCTACGAAGGCGGTAACCTCGCGGATTTCGAACGCCTCGCCGGTGTGCAGGGCTCCAGCGTGCTCTACGTCGGCGACCATATTTACGGCGACATCCTGCGTTCGAAGAAGGAATCGTCGTGGCACACCGCCATGATCATCCCTGAGCTCGACGCGGAGATCGAAGCGCACGAAGTCTGCACGGTCGATCTGGCACGCCAGCGAGCACTCGAAGAAGCGCGCGACCGCCTGGAAGACGAGCTCCGCTATTACCAGACGCGCTTCAAGGAGCTCGCCAAGGCTTCGCCCGACGCATTTCTGGATGCCGAGCGCGCCCGGGTGAAGCGAGCGCTCGAGCGCATTCGCGGTGAGCTTCGCGCCAACCTGGCCGAACACGAGGTGCTAGCCGAACGCATCTCGCGGCGCTTCCACCCCTATTTCGGATCCTTACTCAAAGAGCAAAGCGAGATGTCGAGCTTCGGGCTACAGGTCGACTTGTACGCCGACATCTACATGCGCCGGGTGTCGTGCCTCAAAGCCTACTCACCCCAGCAGTTTTTCCGCTCGCCGTACGACCTCATGCCCCACGAGCTGTGACGGTCGTACGTTGGTGCCGTTTAGGGCCGCTTTACATAGAGAAAGCGCAACCGGCCCACCGACCTGTTTCTCTGCGAGGCTCGGCGAAACTTTTGTGCTAATTCACCGCCGCGCGGGGCCCCGGTTGCACACCCAATCTTTCCCTCGGAGAACTCCAAACACCTCCTTTTGGAAATGGTGGGACAGCCCGGGCCTTACCGCGGGAAGAAAGCGTTCGCATTGGCCGTTGCGGAACGTCCTGTTCGGCTCGATGTCGAGATCGCTCGTGAAAGGCAGAGGTAGGCCCCGATGAATCTAGTGCAGTGGCTGCAAAAGCTGATGACCAACTTCGGCGCGGGTTGGGTCATGGTCCTGATGATTGGTCTCAGCGTCGTGTCCGTCGCCATCATGCTGGAGCGGGGTTGGTTTTTTTGGTCTTTGCGCGATGACATCACGCGTCTCGCACAGAAGCTGCGCGAGGAGCTGCGCCGTGGTGATTACGAAGCCGCTCGCCAAGCTCTCGAGCGCTCCCCCAGCGCCGAAGCCGCTGTGGTCGTGGCAGGCCTGCTCGAAGCCGATCGCGGACCGAAGGCAGCCGAAGAAGCTATGGAGGGCGCCATCGCGCTGCAGCGCATGAAGCTCGAACGCCGTCTGGCGTTCCTCGGTACGCTCGGCAACAACGCGCCGTTCATCGGTCTGTTCGGCACCGTCATCGGCGTCGTCGAAGCCTTCGAGCAACTCGGCAAGCAGAGCACCGTCGCGGCCAAGTCGGCGGCCGTCGCAGCGCCCCAAGAAGTGATGGCAGCCATTGCCGAAGCGCTGGTCGCAACCGCTGTCGGCCTCGCCGTCGCGATTCCGGCGGTCGCCATGTACAACTATTACCAGCGCTTGGCGAAGGCGACCTTGGCCAACACCAACGCGCTCTCGCACGTCTTGTTGTCGTACTTGGTCGCGCCAGTCGAGCCCGTGCCGCGCCGCGCCGAAAGGTCGAAGCACGATGCCGAGCCGGAGAGCCGCGGGAGCAAGGCCAAACCGGCGCGCGCTGACGACGAGGGCGGGGCCTAGGTCATGGCGGGAGGAGCCTCGAACGACGACGACAACGGCCTGATCGACGGCATCAACGTGACGCCGCTCGTCGACGTCACGTTGGTGCTGCTCATCATCTTCATGGTGACCGCCAAAATCATCGTGTCGCAGGGCATGCCGATGGATCTGCCCAAGGCAGCCAGCGGCGAGTCACTCCAAACGGTGTTTTCGGTCGAGCTCACGCAGGACGGCAAAACGCGCGTGGACTCGCAAGCTGTTGCGAATGACGAAGCGGTCGCGCCACTCGCCAAAGACGCTCGTGCCAAGAACAAGGATCTGCGCGCCGTCATTCGCGCGGATCGCAAGGTCGAACACGGCCGCGTCATTCACGTGCTGGATCTGCTGAAGCGGGCTGGCATCGCCAAGATCGCCTTTGCTGTATCGCCGGTAGCCGAACCGACACCGGTCGAAACGGCTCCGGGAAAGTAGAAGACGATGACGGCAACCGTGCGCACCCCTCACACGAAGCTCGACGGCGCTTCCCAGCGTTTGGTCCAGCGCGAGTACTCGGATCCGCTCGCCCCGATCCAAGCGCTCGGCAGACGTAACCTGCGCATTGGTGCCATCTTCGGAATTGCCGGAACCCTGACGGTGCACGGAGCGCCAGCCGCAGAGGCGGCCAGCTCGTTCGGTGACATGCGCGATTTCGCGAGCCAGGTGCTGCGTACGGTTGCCGATCGGCTCAAGGGTGAAATCGACGTCGACGCCGATAAGCCGCCGCCCCCTCCGCCACCACCACCGCCTGAGCCAGAACCTCCGCAAAAAGAGGCGCCTCCGCCGCCGCGCGCAGCTGCAAACGAGCCTCCGCCTCCGCCGCCTGCGCCCGCTCAAGCCGGCAAAGTGCTGACGCAAGAACCCGATCCGAACGAGCCGGTGGATCTCACGGGCGAAGGCTTTGTCACCGGAAATGCCGATCGCTTCGCGGGCGGCGTCACGCACGCGACGGGCACCGCGACCACAGCCGTGCGTCAGGTAAACGCCGTACCCACCGGTGTTCCGGGCGGAACAGGCACTGCTCCAGCGCCGCCTCCTCCACCCGCGGAAGATCGCTCACGCCCCGCGCTGCCAGATGGAAGCAGCTGGAACTGTGGCTTCCCTGCCGAAGCCGACATCGACGGCATCGACAACGCCGTGGTGATGATCACAGTGACCGTCTCGCCCGAGGGTCGCGCCAAGAACGTCACGGTACTAAAAGATCCGGGGCACGGCTTCGGCAAGCTGGCTCGCGACTGCGCGTTTCGCATGCCGTTCGCCGCCGGCCTGGATCCGACAGGCAAGCCAACCACCAAAACCACAGTTCCCTTCCCGGTGCGCTTCCGGCGCTAAAGCGCGCGAGCCCGTGCGTCGTGGAGGCTGCTTGTGCGCGCGCCTAAAGTCCCGGTACGCTGCGGAATTAAATGTCGTCGGAGCGTGTCGAACAGCTCGGCAGGGTCGAACTCTTCTCGGGCTTGAAGCCTGCGGCGCTCGATCTCATCGCCAAGGTCGCAGTGGAGGAGAGCCACGCGACGGGCACCAAGATTTTCCAGCACGGGGACGCGGGCGACAAGCTTTACCTGATCCTCGAGGGCAAGGTGCGCATCAGCCGCGAAGTGCCCGGAATGGGCGAAGAAGCGCTGGCGGTGCTCGGCCCGGGGCAAATCTTCGGTGAGATGGCGCTGCTCGACGAATCGGCGCGCTCTGCCGACGCGCGCGTGCACGACCGCTGCCGCGTGCTCGCCATCCCTAAAGATGGCTTCGACGACCTGCTCTTTTTGCACAAGGACCTCGCCTACGAGGTGCTTTGGAACGTAGTGCGCTTGCTGGCCGCACGTCTCCGTGAGACCAACGACAAGCTGACCTTCCTCACTGTAAGCAGCAAATTCTGAGGAACGACACGCGACCCGAAACGTGGACGACCGCCCCGGGGTTGGTGCCGGCATCCCAATTTGATAACCCTGCGGAGTGAAACAAGTGCGCCCCAGCCCATCCCGACAAGTTGGGGACACCTTGTTAACTCATTGTAATTCCGTCGATTTTTAGCTCTCCGTTTGCGCAGGCGGAGCAGAATTTGACGTCTTTACACCCGTTCAGTATCCTTCGCGCCATGCAGGGCCTGACCAAGCGCCAAGAGCAGACGTTGGATTTCATTCGCCGCTCCATCGAGGAGCGCGGCTACCCGCCCACATTGCGTGAAATCGGCGAATACATGGGCATTCGCTCTACCAACGGGGTGAATGATCATCTGCGCGCGCTCGAACGCAAAGGCTACCTGCGCCGCGAGGACATGAAGAGCCGCGCACTCAAGCTGGTGGAAGACGCTGCTCCGCCGCCCCCGCGCGCCAGCGAGGAAGAGCTCGTGGAAGTGCGCGTGCTCGGCCGCGTTGCTGCGGGTTTGCCCCTATATGCGGAAGAAAATGTGATCGATACCATCCGCGTCGATCGCATGTTGGTGCGCGGAGGGCGCGACGTGTTCGGCCTGCGTGTCACCGGCGACTCCATGATCGAAGCCGGGATTTTGAGCGGCGACTACATTTTCGTGAAGCGCCAGGCCACGGCCGAGCGCGGTGACATCGTGGTCGCGCTGATCGGCGACGAAGCCACCGTGAAGTACTACTACCCGGAGCGCGATTACGTTCGCTTCCAGCCCGCCAACGCGCAGATGGCACCCATTCTGGTGCGTGCCACCGACTTCAAGGCGACCATGCTGCTCGGCAAGGTCGTCGGCGTTTACCGGCGCCTGTGAGGCTGCGGCCGGCGGGCCGCGGACATCGCTTCATCGGAGCAACGTGTTACGGGGGAGTGCTCGATTCGGTGCCGAGCACACGGTCCTTGTCTTTGAGACTGGATATTTCTTCGAAGCGCTGATCGAAGTCCCGCGCAGAGCCGGCAGTTTTCCGCGGTATCCGAGCGAAATCGTCGTTGACTGGAAACGAAGCCCGTTGCTAGCGTTCGCAGCGAAATTCCCCACCCACCCAAAGCGCGGTGGGGGGATGTGTGAGTGAGCAGCCGGTGCGAAGCGAGTCAAGATCCCATGCGCCGTACTCCTCGTGGAGGCTGCCCTTGCTCGCTGGCATCGCGCTCGTGGCGACGGCGTGCGGTAACTTCGTCTACGCCATCCAGGTGAACTCCGCTTCCGCGAAGCTCGAGGAGGCGCGCTCGCTCGGCGCCGAGCAGTACGCGCCTTACGAGTACTACATGTCGCAACAGCACCTGGAGAAGGCTCAGAGCGAGGCCTCCGAAGCCGACTACGGCGACGCCATCGAGCTCTCCGGCGTGGCCGAAGAGTACGCAGACAAAGCCATCACCCTCGCGCGCGAAGCCCACCGCGGTGCCGGCCGATGAACGCCCGCTGTCTGTCGCTAGTCGCTCCCCTGCTGATCATCGCGAGCTGCGCCGAAGCACCACGCTTGCGCGGCCAAATTGCCGGTCTCGAAAAGGTCATCGAGCAAGCAGAGCGCAACGGCGCTGTTCGCTGCGCTCCGCGCGAGCTCGCCATCGCGCGCAGCCAGCTGAAATTCGCCGCCATCGAGCTCGATCAGGGCTTCGTATCCAAGGCGTCGGCGCACATGTTCCGCGCGGAGCCCAACGCGCGCGCGGCTCTGTTCCTGTCCCCGCCAGAGTACTGCGCCGAGCGCGCCTTCGTGCAGACGCCCGGGGATCGCGACGGCGACGGCTACCTGGACAACGTGGATAAGTGTCCGGAGCAACCGGAGAACTTCAACAACTTCCAGGACGAAGACGGCTGCCCCGAAGATCCGGACACCGATGGCGACGGCATCCCGGATTCGGCGGATTCCTGCGTCGTCGAAGCGGAAGACAAGGACACCTACCTCGACGACGACGGCTGCCCTGAGGTCGACAACGATCTCGACACGGTTCTGGACGGCAACGACAAGTGCCCGATCGAACCCGAAGACCTGGACGGCTACGACGATGCCGACGGCTGTCCCGATTTGGACAACGACAAGGACACAGTCCCGGACGTGAAGGATCAGTGCCCGAACGAAATCGGCTCCGCTACTGAAGAGCCGCTCGGCTGCCCGAAACAGCAGCTCGTGATCGTCACCGACTGCGAAGTGAAGATCACCCAGCAGGTGCACTTCGAGTTCAACAAGGACAAGATCCGCCCCGAAAGCTTCGGGCTACTCGACGCAGTGGTGGACGTTCTGAACAAGAACCCAGCCATCAAGATCGAGATCCAGGGCCATACCGACAACGTCGGCTCCGCCCGCTACAACAAGGACCTGAGTAATCGCCGCGCTGCGTCGGTGCGGAAGTACCTGGTTGCCCACGGTGTGTCACCCGAAAGGCTGACATCCATGGGCTACGGCATGGAGCGCCCGATCGTCGACAATACGACGGATCAGAACCGCCAGCTGAACCGCCGCGTGCAGTTCGTGCGGACCGAGGGCGTCAAGGAGGGTTGCCCGAAGACCGGCAGCCCATGACCCCGTGGCTCGGGATCGCGCGTGAGCCGCCCGGCGCGCGTGAACCATCCTCAGCAAGCCACGACACTTTTCCCCGGATCTGCGCTAAGCGAGTGACGGTCCGACTACCCGGAGATCGAGACGTGCATCGACAGTTCCTTCGCCTGCTGAGCCTTTGCTTGGTGATTCTTATCGCGGTACCGGCGCTCGGTCAGTACACGCGCGACAACGCCGCCAACAAGAAGATCGACGAAGCGATCAACACTCACTACTTAGCGACCGACTTCGACAAGGCCGAAGCAGTGCTCACCGGCACCATCAAGGCCTGCGAAGACAAGTGCAGCCCCGCAACCTTGGCGAAGGCGTGGATGTACGTCGGCATCGTGCGCGGCAGTGGTCGCAACGACCAAGCGGGCGCGAAGGAAGCTTTCACGACTGCGATCGCAACCGACCCCACCGTGAAGCTCGACTCCGGGCTCGCTACTCCCGAGACGCAAGCAAGCTTCGCGGCGTCGAGCGGCGGTGGAGCTGCAGCGGCTGAAGCACCTGCTCCCAAGAGCGGTGGCAAAGCAGCCGCAGCAGCAGCACCCGCCGAAGGCGCTGAAGGCAACGGCGTCACTTGCACGCCCGCCGTCACCGAAGTGGAGACGCGCCGTCACATTCCGGTGCAGTGCCAGATCGACGAAGAGGTCACCAGCGTCGAGCTCCGCTACAAGTCGTTCGGCGCTGAGACGTGGAAGACCATGAAGATGGAGCACAAGGGCCAGAGCTTCCGCGCTCAGATCCCCTGTGACGCCACTCAAACCGCAGGCACCCTCAAGCTCTACGTGCAAGCCAAGAACGCAACCGGCGCACCCGTTGCGAACTGGGGCAGCAAAAACGAACCCATCGAGATCTCGCTCGTCGAGCAGAGCACGATGGAAGCGCCCAGCTACGACGACGCCGACGCGCCTCCGCGTTGCGCCGCCAAAGAGATTTGCCCGCCTGATTTCCCAGGCTGCGATTCGGGCAACAAAGGTGGCGGCACCAAAGACTGGGGCGTTCAGTGCGACAACTCCGCGGAGTGCAAGTCCGGCCTACTCTGCATGGACGGCACCTGCGAAACCGCGCCGAGCTGCAGCACCAACTCCGATTGCTCCATCGGCACCTGCCAAAACGGCAAGTGCGCCATCGACAGCGACGGCGGCGGCGCAGCAGGTCCCGGCAAGAAATGGTGGGTCGGCGCACACTTCGCGGTCGACTTTGCGATGCTGGGCGGTGAAGGCATCTGCCTCGACAACGTTGAGAATTGGGCCTGCTACGTCTCCAACAGCACCACGGCCCCGTACGATACTGGTCACTTCGAAACCACCGCTGTCGGCAATGTCGGCAGCGGCTTCGTGATGGGCACCAAGCGCGTCATGTTGAGCTTGGATCGGGTGATCACACCCAACATCACCGGCGGCGCACGTATCGGCTTCGCCTTCGGAGGTGGTCCGCCCGCAGGCAAGCAGGTCACCTGGGCCAACACCGACGCTAATGAGCCCAACGGCGAAACGGCAGCAGGCAAAGCCTTCTTCCCTGTTCACGGCGAGGTGCGCGCGGCGTATTGGTTCGGCAAGAACGTGTTCGGCAAGAAGGGCATCCGCCCCTACGTACACGTTGGTGGTGGTGTGGCCCAAGTCGACGCCAAGGTCGTGGTGAAGACATTCGAGAACCGGATGTGCAGCGGCGGGGTCGATTGCACCGGTGAATACACCGCCGACGCGTGGCGGAAGCTCGGTACCGGCTTCGTCACCGTCGGCGGCGGCGCCGTGTATGCCTTCACACCGAACCTCGGCTTCCAACTGAACCTCAACGCGATGATCATGTTGGGCGCTTCGGGCTTCGTGTTGCAGCCTTCGGGCGGCCTCGTCTTCGGTCTCTGAGCGACACCGGGGCGCGCCTCGAGCGCGATTCACCCCACACGACAACGGGCGCTGTGTTTCGACAGCGCCCGTTTCTGTTTTTGTTGGGTTGGGGCGAACCGCGCGGCGCTCAGCGACACCGTTCGGGCAGTGCGCGAACCGCGCGGCGCGGCGCTCAGCGGCGCCGTTCGGGCAGTGCACGACCCGCGCGGCGCGGCGCTCAGCGGCGCCGTTCGGGCAGTGCACGACCCATTTGTCGAAGCACGGCTTGCAGATCTTCCCAGACTTCGCGCTTCGCGCCGGGGGTGCGTAACAGATACGCGGGGTGGAACGTCGGCATCACGGGGATGCGCCCCTTGTAGAGCTTCCACTTGCCGCGCAGGCGCGTGATGCCTTCGCTGGTGCCGAGCAGGCCCTGCACCGCCGTCGCGCCGAGCGCCACCATCACCTGCGGCTGGATGAGCTCGATTTGCTCTTCCAAAAATGGCCTGCACGCCGCCATCTCGTCGGGCTCTGGCTTACGGTTCTTGGGCGGCCGGCATTTGACGATGTTGCAGACGTAGACCTCGTCCCGCTGGAAGCCCATCGCCGCGATCATCTTGTCGAGCAGCTGCCCCGCCGCGCCAACGAAGGGATAACCCTGTGCGTCTTCGTCGGCGCCTGGCCCCTCCCCCACGAAGCAAACGCCGACGCTGCCAGTTCCGCGCGCAAACACTGCCTGCGTGCGCTCGCGATGCAGGCCGCAGCGCGTGCAAGCCCGCGCTTCGTCTGCCAACACCGAAAGCCGCGCGCGCCGCGCTTCGGGATCGACCGGCACGACGATGGGAGCCGAAGGAAGCGCCGCCGCCGAAGGAAGCACCCCCGCTCCGGGAAGCACCCCCGCCGAAGGAAGCACCTGGCCCGGTACGGCGCCGAGTGGCTGCGCTTCGAACGCTGTCGCAAGGGGCGCAGCAACAGGCTCCGGCGCCGCTTCAGCAGCGAGCGGCAAATGGGGCAAGCCGGTGGTGCCGCTGTGCTGAGCCCATTCGAGCTGCGCGCGCAACGCCCGCGTCAGATCCGTAAACTCGCCCACGAGCTCCGGATCCATCTGCGCCTCAGTGCCCCTGAGCAGCGAGGAAGCGCTCTGCGTCGAGCGCTGCCATGCAACCGGTGCCCGCCGCCGTCACGGCTTGGCGATAAGTCCAATCAGCAACGTCGCCCGCCGCAAACACGCCGGCCACGCTGGTGCGCGTGCTGCCCGGCTCGACCCGCAGGTAACCGTTTGGATGCACCTCGAGCTGGCCTTTGAAGAGCTCTGTCATCGGCGTGTGGCCGATTGCCACGAACAGCGCCGCCGTCTCGAGCTCACGCTCGTCACCGCTCTTCAAATCCTTCACGCGCACGCCAGTCACGTAGTCCTTGGCGGGATCCAAAACTTCCGTCACGGCGTGGCTGTAGAGGATGTTGATCTTCGGGTTCTGGCGCACGCGATCTTGCATCGCCTTGGAAGCGCGAAACTCGTCACGTCGGTGAATCAACGTCACCTTGCTGCACAGACCCGAGAGGTAAGCGGCTTCCTCCATCGCAGTATCTCCGCCGCCCACCACCACAACGTCGCGGCCGCGGAAGAGTGCGCCGTCGCACACCGCGCAGGCGCTGACGCCTTTGTTTTTCAAGGCGTGCTCGCTCTCCAAACCGAGATAATTCGCGCGCGCGCCGGTCGAAATGATCACCGTGTCGGCGAGGTGCAGCACGTTTTCGTCTTCACCCACCCACACCTTGAACGGGCGCGCCGAGAAATCGACCTTCTGCACGTCCGCGGTGATGAACTCCGTACCCTGGTGCTCCGCTTGCTCGCGGAAGCGGCCCATCAGCTCCTGACCGGTGACCGACTTGGGAAAACCCGGATAGTTCTCCACATCGGTCGTGAACATCAGCTGACCGCCGGGGATGAGCCCGCCGGCGTTGAAGCCTTCCACGCAAAGCGGTTTCAAGTTGGCGCGCGCGGCGTAAATCGCGGCGGTGAGGCCCGCAGGACCCGAGCCAATGATCAAAAGTTTATGACGGCGCGGCTCGGTCATGGGCAGCCTCGCCAGCAGTGCTTCGAACCAGTCTTCGCTTTCATCCGACGTCTTTCAGAGGGCTCGCCTTGAGCGCAGCCTTACCATCCTTGATGTATACGCTGAACTTCACGCGCTTGGCGCCGTGACGAGTGACAAGTGTGTCTCGACTCTTACGTAGGGTCTGCTCGAACTTTTCGTAAGTGAAGCCTTCGATGTTTTCGCTGCACTGCTGCTTCAACGCAACGAACTCCTGATAGACCTCGCGCCACTCGGCTTCCTCCGACGCTGAGCCCTGACCCCAACCACCCAAGTTCTGCCCACCGGGACTCGACGGCTCTTCATTGACGGGAGCCGAGGCGGCCGCAGCTGCCGGTGCACGCGGATTGGGCGGCGGCTTCGGCAAACGCGGGTTGGGCGGCGGCGCCGGCAACGGACGATTCCCCGAAGAGGGCTGCGGTACCGAAACCGGCACGCCTCCCGTGGTCGACGGCGCCGGGGACTCTCCAGGCAGACTGAACGCGCTCATCTGCGGTTCGGCCGGCAAATCGCCGAGCACCTGCTTGAAGTCAGCCGGGCCACGGCGCGGTCCCCCACCCTTCGCGAGCGCCGCGTCGATGCCATCGTTCACATCGGATGCGATCTTGCGGAACACCCCGTTGAAGCGGCTGGGCTGAAGTTGGTCGATCTCACCTTTCGCAAGCCGCTGCACGTCGAGGCGGAAGATACGCAACGGCCGCGTGTGCTCAATCACGCTGAACAGGATCCCCACGACGGCCACAGCGAGCGCGATGGCCACGGCAAGCCCGACGCGGCCGTGTTCCTTGTCCTTGTCGTCTGCCTTGCGGAAGAAGTCGAGCGGGCTATCCACGCCGAACGGAAGGCGCGCCACTGCGAAGCCGGCACCGAGCTCCCAAGCTTCACCGGGAAGGCGCGAGTACTGCACGCTCAGCATCTTGCCGATTACGCGCACCTTGCTGCGTCCCTTCTCCAGGTAATCCTTGTCTTGCTCCAAGTTTTCGAGATCGCCCACGATTTGATCGAGCTGCGCGTTGTCGAAACCTTCGGGAGAACCCGACGCGACACGCTGACCGTGCGCGAAGAACGCAACGGCAGCACCCGTGCGCGATGACAGCGCGCGTGCGAACCGATCGTCGATGATGCGCGCGCCCACGATGGCACCCGCTGGCGGCTGGCTCAAGTCGGCTTCGACCGGACGCACCACCACGCGATACATGCGATCGAGCACCAAGGTGTCGTCCCGGATGTAACCACGTAGACCGTCGGCCACCACCGGGTAACCGCCCAGCTCGAAATCGGACATCCCGCTCGCTTGGTCGTAGCCTAAGTGAGCCACCACGCGCCCATATTGATCAACGGCGAACACGGCATCGAAGCCTTCATCCGCCGGAATCTGGCTGTTCACTTTTTTGAGCGCGGCGAGCAGCTTGTCACGCGCTTCCTCACTGATCTTGTTCTCCGCCTCGTTGGCTTTCTGAAGTGCACGCGCCACGTCGGGGTTCAGCGCGAACTGAATCAACTGTGCAGAGCGCTGCCGTGCATCGTCCTTCAGATACCAGGACACCACCTGGCTATCCGATGACAGCGACTCGCCCAACGTGCGCGACCCAGCGCGGTTGTACATGCTGGTGCCGAGGAACAGCACGAACAGGGAGGCGCCCAGCAGTAGCGCCACGAAAACGCTCCAAAACCGTGTTGCCAGCATTCTTAGTTCCTGGATTCTCGAGCCACGATTGACGGCCTAAACGCTCATTTGCCCGGCGCGGGAGCCGCCGGAGCATCAGGTGCGGGTTTGGGTTCGGCCGCCTTGTCCCCCTCGGCAGCTTGCTTGTTCGCCTCGGCAGCGCCGCCTTCCGCGTCATCCTTGGCCGCCTTGGCCGCTGCCTTCTCGTCCACCAACTTCAACGGCGTGCGACTCACGTCCACGTCGGCCTCTTTGAGCGTCACCGGCAGCTCGGGACCAACTCGCTTCCCCGCAAAGAACGCTTGTAAGCGATACTCACCAGCCGCTTCGACAGGCACCGAAAACTCCCCCTTCAACGAGGGGTACGCGATGCCCGCTACGCTCGGCTCGGCAACGACCCACATGCGAAGGCTCGGCGCGGCTTCGTCACGAATCTCGAACGAGCCGGCTTCCGGCACCGTCCATTCACGCGTTCCACCGGGCAACGTGTCCGACGCGCCGAACGTCTTCAGGTTCACGATGTACAGGCGATGCTTGAAAGGATCCGTGTTCTGGAAGCTCAGCTTGGTTCCTGGCGCGACCACCATCGTCACGGGCGTCGTGCGGCCCCCACCAACACGAACGAGCACCGCAGTGGCGGGCGGCTTTTGAGGCGTCGCCGCCAGCGCCGCGATGCACACCTCTTTGGGGATGTGCGGGTACAGCCGTCGAAACTCCGCGCGCACCGTCGGCACGGGTTCGCGGAAGGAGTAACCGTGATGCTTGGGGTCCCGAGCCTCCGCCCACACCGGGTTTTGCAGCAAGCGATAGCCTTCGAGCCGCCCGCGCACGCGCTGCGCATCCGCTGGACATGCGACACTGAGGCAAGCCAGCACTCCCAAGAGCGCAGACAAAGAGCGTGCTGCTCGTCGTGAGCAGATGGATCCAATGGCGCCAGTCATTGCCGCGAGACCGTAATCCACGGGAGCCTCCAACGGAAGGCCCGGCCGCTCGTACGACGCTGCTAACCCGCCAACCAACGCGAAAGCGCCCCGGCGGTGAGCTCAACGCTGGGCGCTGCCCGCTCGAGGGGGGCCAAGCCGCGGCGAAGGCGAACGACGAATCCTCAAACCCCAAATAGGCGGATGGGCCCGCAAACGCTGGCCCATCCTTGGCTCCTTACCGCCTGAGTCGGGAGGTATGATGCGTAGCCCGAACCCCTAGCGTCGCTAGGTGGGAGGCTTAGGGCCGCGGTTTCTGGCTTCCCGGTGAGAATTTCCGGGCCTAGCTCTCCGCCGCGGAATCGCCTCCCTGGTCGGTTGCAGTCAGGGATTCGTTACTACTCCTCTCGAACTCTGCAGAGGGAACTCAATCATCTTATGGACGGGACCCAGATCCGTCAATCCTCCCCCAGTGCGGCCATCTACGAGAAAAATCACGCATTTCAAGATGTTACGCTTTCGTCGTGGCCGCCGCACGCACCAGCTGGCTCGACCTCCCGCCTAGTCGGCCTGTGCCCCGAGATCGCCTGGCGGACGGACCGGTACCACCGGCTTTCGCGCCGAAAACTGGGCCAAGTGCTCTGAATCGGAGACCTTTCGCCCATGACTTGGGCTTCGAGCCACGCCGCGTCGATCTTCGTTACGGGTGAAGTGCGCTTCACGAACACTCTGGAGCTACCGAGCCAGCTTCTGGAAGCTGAACGCCACGGTTTGCTTGCGGTCGAGCTCGGTGCACCCGGTCCAGCGGATCGCGGCCGGCTCGCTCTCCAGATCGAAGCTGCGGTGGAAGGCGCGCTGCTTCGTCGAGGCGCGTGCCCACCCGGCATCGGCGCGGCAGCGTCGCTCGATGCGTCGTTGAGCGATCAGCTCTATCGCGCTCGCCTGCTCGAACTACGTGGCATGGCACTCAGCCTGCCTGCGCTCTTCGGCATTGCCGATCTCAACGGTGCGCTCGACCCCGACGACAGCGCCACGCTTCGCTTCTTCTGCGATGCCACGCGACACGCACCACTGCGCGTGTTCATCGACGAGGACAACCGCGAGCTCGGTGTTTACGCAGCGCCCGAACCGTTGCGCGCTCTGCTGACGCGCGGCGGCGCCCCGTCGAGCGACGCTGCCAACGATGAAAGCAGCTGCCCGGCGGTTGCTCCCGATGTGGCTTCGAGCCGCGCCACCATGGACCTTTCGGAGCCTCCGCCCGCAGTCGTGGAACGCGACGGTGCTCTCGCTTTCACCCAACCCGCCGAAAGCGCCGAACCCGAAGCAGTTGCCCCACGCGAACCCACGGCACCGTTGCCCATCGGCGATTTGGCCGAGGCCTTCGTGAAAAGCCTATCCGAGCCGAACACTGCCGAGCCCCGGCGCGAAAGCCCCGCGCGCGAAAACCCTGAGCCCGAGCCCGTACCGCAGAAGCCGACCATCAACGTACCGCCGCTCTACCCGAACGCCGCCGACGAATGGCGCGGCTGGCTGCGTGATCTCATCGCCGCGCGCGGACCCAAGCCACTCTCGGCCATCGAACGCATGTTCGTCACCAGCTACGTCCCTCTGCGTTGTGCACAGCTCATGGGCCACGGTGACGCCGACGCACGCCGCGCACTCGAAAGCTGGTCCACCAGCTTTGCGCAGAGCTACCACGAAGCCTTCGACGCCCTGCGCGTTCGCGGCAAACGCCCCAGCATGGTGCTCGACGTTCCCGAAATCGCGCTCCGCATTGGACGCCTCCACGGCGCACGCTCCGTACAACTCGTACTCGTCGACGGCATGCGCTTCGACTTGGGCCTTCGCATCGAACAACGCGTGCGAGCCATCGTTGGACAACAAGCAGCCCTCACCGAACGCCTCCTGCTTTGGTCTGCGTTGCCAGCGACCACCGAGGTCCAACTCGACCTCATCGGTCGCGGCCCTGAAGGCCTGCGCGATCCCAGCGCACCCGCCGAAACCGAAGTGCCCGTCGCCCGCGGTCGTGCCGCCGCCACACTCCGCCGCGTCAAAACCGGCTACCGCGACCTCTTGAAACTCGACCTCGTCGAAGCCCAACTCTCCGAGCCCGGTGCCGACGAAGCCACCCGCCTCGACACCCTCGCCGACGACACCTCTGCGGTCCTAGCCGATCACCTAGTCAAACAAGCTCCACGCACACTCGTCGTTGCGTTTGGCGACCACGGCTTCCTCCTCGACCGCCTCGATAGCGGCGGCACCGCTCGCGCACGCAGCGGCGGCGCCACGCCAGAAGAAGTCCTGGTCCCCGCCTTCGCCTGGCTCGTCGGTGGCGTGCACTGAGTCAACTCGCGCCCCACTCGCGCATAAAGGCAGCCAACCCGCACCAACTCGCACCGCGTTTGCCGCTCGGACGCGGAGCGCAGGCGAGCGCACTTGGCTCACGCGCGGCGAGCTGCGAGCGCATTTGAACTCACACGCTGATCGGTGCAAACGCATTCGGCTCGCACGGGCGAGCAGCAATCCCATTTGACTCACACGTAGCGAGCGCAATCTCAGGCGGATACTCGCCCCGCGCTGCAAGCGCACTTGGCTCACACGTAGCGAGCGCAATCTCAGGCGGATCACTCGCCGCCCGCGGTAATCTCAGTCAGATACTCGCCCCCCGCGCTGCAAGCGCACTTGGCTCACACGTAGCGAGCGCAATCTCAGGCGGATCACTCGCCGCCCGCGGTAATCTCAGTCAGATACTCGCCCCCCGCGCTGCAAGCGCACTTGGCTCACACGTAGC
>JBMOMJ010000008.1:0-1888 GCA_049324695.1 Myxococcota bacterium | reverse complement strand
CCCGCGCTGCAAGCGCACTTGGCTCACACGTAGCCAGCGCAATCTCAGGCGGATCACTCGCCGCCCGCGGTAATCTCAGTCAGATACTCGCCCCGCGCTGCAGGCGCACTTGGCTCACACGTAGCGAGCGCAATCTCAGGCGGATCACTCCCGGCGCGCGGTAATTGCCTTTGGTTCACTCGCGGGGCGCGGCAAGCGTACTCGGTACCAGTCGTGCCAAAGCGCGCCGTAGCAATAGCGCTAGATCTTGTTCGCCATTGTACTCAAGCTGTTCGAGCGCTCGCGCTGCCTCACGCCGACCAAAACCCATCCCGCAGAGCGCCGAAAGCACTCGCGCCCGACAATCAGCCTGCGCATCGACCTGCTCCGAGACCGGCACCTGCCGCGAGACCGCCACCTGCCGCGAGACCGCCACCTGCTCCGAGACTGGCACCTGCTCCGAGACTGGCACCTGCTCCGAGACTGGCACCTGCTCCGAGACTGGCACCTGCTGCGAGACCGCCACCTGTTCCGAGACTGGCACCTGCTGCGAGACCGCCACCTGTTCCGAGACCGCCACCTGCTTCGCACCCGGCACTCGGTCGCGGCGGCGTAGTTGATTGTGTCGACTCTCTGCCTTCTTTCGCGCAACGTGTTCTGCGCCGAAGGCCAGCTCGGCGGTGTAGTGGTTGTGTGGCGAACACAGCAGTGACAGGTTCTCGAGAGTAGGAGCGCCTCCGCGCGCAAACGGCACCTTGTGCTCGATGGTGATGAAGCGTCGTTCGCTGCAGCGCCGGCCTTCCGAATCGACGAAGCTGCATTGCGCGCCATCGCGATGCCACACGGCGCGTGCGACTTCCACGGGAATGTGACGCGATCCTTCCTTGAGCGGCCGGCGCTTCCGCCTCACGCCGGTTCCCAACCGGCGCTTTTCCTCACATCGAATGAGCTCGCCCACCGCCCGCTCCAAGACAGCTGCCAACTCGCCGCCCGGAATCGAATGGCTGAGCAATTCCCGTGCGCGCTCGATCTTGGCGTAGAGCTCGCTCGAAGCAGTGAATTGCACCAGAACGGTCGACGGCGACAGCGGTTTGAGCCGGTCGGCACCTTTCGCGCTCGTGGGTGTGATCGTCGGTGTGACGCCCTCCTGCACGTCGGGGCGCGGGAAGTGCGTCGCGATCAGCCGCTCGATTTCGCGACGAGACTTCGCGCGTGCCTCGCTCAGGAGTTCGTCCGCATTTTCGTGAGTCATGTGCGGAGCCAATAGAAATAGTCCCGTCAGATGAATGCGTCCGGCGCGAAGTTCTTCCAACACTCGCGGCACGTCCCGAGCCAGGCGCGCCACTCGCACCCGTTTGCCGGCCTCGTCTTCAGAATAGTCGAGCCGCTCGCGACAGTACGCACTCAGCGAGGAACACGCCTGACCCAAGTACAACTTGCGGCGATCGATCTCCATTAGGTGCTCGATCACGTCGGCGGTGGAACCACGTTCGCAACTTGCCAACACGGGCATGCGCGCCAACAACTCATCATTCGAGAGTGATGCGTCGAATTGCATGCGCTATTGATTACCACGCACATTTTCGACCTCGCAGGCGGCGCGTAGCGCGCGTTTGGAGCGACAAAATGACTTCGAAAGCACTTCGATCGTCGTCGCTTCGTTAGCGAAGCAAGCAGAGCTCGTTGCAGGCGAACTTTCGATCGAGCAGCACTTTGTCCGGCACCTCGTTCAGAAATCGCGTCAACAACATTCGACACAATGAACGCGATTCCACATCGTTGTGGAGTTGCCCCGATTTGGCGAACAGATTTGACTGCTTGAATCAGCTCGGTGCGTTGGTCTCGAACTCGATGGGCGACACGTAGTCGAGGTGGGAGTGGAGCCTGACGAGGTTGTAGTAGTTGTCGA
>JBMOMJ010000007.1:0-206386 GCA_049324695.1 Myxococcota bacterium | reverse complement strand
CGGAGCCGCTCGATACGACGCTTCCGCCGCAGAAGGAAGTTGCGGCCGATCGCTGACTCGCTCGTCACGCCGTCCACTTTGAAGCGCTGCGCTCGCCGTCGCTACACGGCGGCGTGAAGCGGATACCAAGAGCCCCGCCGCGGCAGCGAGCGCATCTTAGTCGTCGATGACGAATCACTCCAGCTGCGCGTCGCGCGCCGCATTCTAGGTAAGCTCGGCTACACCGTCGTCACCTCCAGCTCTGGCGATGCAGCGCTCGAATTGTATCGCTCCGCGAAGGAGCCGGAACTCTTCGACTTGGTCATCGTGGACATGATGATGCCCGGCAACTTGAACGGCATCGCCACGATCGAAGCCATGCGCAAATTGCGCCCCCTTCAGAAAGCGCTCCTCGCCACGGGCTTTGCGCCGGAACGCATGGAAACCTTGGCCAGCGCTCAAGGCCTTGCCTGGCTACCCAAGCCATACACCATGAACGCCCTCAGCGAAGCCGTGCGTAGCGCTCTCAACGCGACGAGTTGACCTCGTATCGTTTTTCACGGACCCGACGATGGCTGCCACGTCGCCGCTCCTTCCACAAGCGCTCGCGACAAACTAATCGCCTTCCTCAAAACACTCTAACGCGCGCGCTGTCCACCAGGGCCACGTTCCATCGCGCTCTTCACATCTGCGTTGCGACGCGGCCCTGGTTTCGACCAGCACGAAGTGCTACTTCGCTGTGATCACTACCGATGCGGCGCTGCGCTCATTCGCACCGTGAAACACCGCCTCCAGATTGTTCCCATCCGGATCGAACACGAACGCCGCGTAATACCCTGGATGGTAAGGACGCTCCCCGGGTGCCCCGTTGTCTTTTCCGCCGGCGGCAAGCGCGGCTTTGTGAAAAGCCTGCACCGTTTCACGATCGGGTGCCTGAAACGCCAGATGAACACGCGACGCCTGCCCTTCCGCTTTGTCCACGAACAGCTCGTCCGCGTAAAAGAACCCAGGACCCTCCTGCACGATATCTGGAAACCCCAGCGACGCGAACACTGCACGGTAAAACCGCTTAGACGTTTCAACGTCCGCGACGCGCAATTGAACGTGATCGATTAGCCTGCCTCGATGAAACTGCACGATGCGCCTCCTCCGCAAACACTAGCGCCGCTAGCTCGTGAACGCACCGGTGCTCGTGTCCGCGCAACCCGACGTGAGTCGGAAATGCCGATCCGTCACATCCGCCACAGACACTTCGAAATGAGGCGAGATCGTCAGCCTCGTTGGGCAGCGCCCACGACGCAAATCCCATAGGCCTCATAAAAAACCTCGACGGAAGCGCACACAGCGAGCGGCTGAAAAGGGAACGCCCGATGCACATCGACAGCAGAGCGCATGTCAGCGATCGCGAGGCGGAATTGATGCGCCAGCGCTGGTTTGACTCGAGCGCGAAAATCCAGAAACTGCCCCCACACTGGCATCGAGCGAAGCCTCACGACTGTCGTAGCCGACGAGACGTAGCTCGCAGGCAATAGCCGGCGGTACGCCTGCAGGTTGTACAGCCATGACGTGCCAGCGACATCGACGCCATCGCCAAGGTTCACCCGTACGTGTTCGAAAAGCGTTCGCAGCTCCTGAATGCGTTGGTCAACACGTGAGTGGTGCAAGGGAGAGTGCCCGGCCACCTCTGCGTTGCGAAAGTGCAGCCGAATCCTACGAGGAGCGTCGATTGCGTATGCGAAGCAGCCAAACGCAGCAACGATCGGCGGCTCCGTATTCGCTTCTGGCTCCCTCAGATAGAATTCATACGTCCAATCGCGCGCGTTGCCCGAATCCTCCAGGCCCGCGACGTACGCACGCCACACCGGGTGCTCGCGATCGAACGCGCGACCGCAACCAAACCGCACATAAAATTAGTGTACTCGAGCAACGCCTGCTCAAGGGAAATGCCTGCCAAGATCCGAACGCGCTCGGCGAGCTCGAACTGGAGATTGAAGAAGTCCTTTGGGAACAACAAGATGCCGTCTCTCCAGCAGTGGTTGTGCGGCGTTCACGGAAGTAGTTGGAGACTCATGATGTGAGCGTACCAATCTGCGAACGACGCGAACTGAAGGTTGTCGTTCGACAATCCCAAACTATCGTCGACGGTGTTGCCGGGCTCGATGTAGAGGATCGTGGGCGGCGCACTTCGCAGGTCATAAGCGTAGTAGTCCCCGCAACCGTGGGAGGCGAACGCGACAAGAAAATCCGGCCATGGCGTCCCACGATACGGATGATGAAGAAGGCCGTTCACGTGGTTGATACGAAGCAACTCGTTCGGACTATCGAGAAGCAGAAAGTCGCACGCGTCGTGAATCTGGTCACTGGCGTCGCGCATCTTGTTCAGGTGGTCGATCGGAAGCACCTGTTCGACCGACCGCGTTGGTAGAGGCGCCTTGGATAGAGAACGTGCATTGATGTCAATCTGAAGGCGATCTGCGAGCGAGGTTACTGTTGCCTGGCAGCCTCCGCCCTCGGCGAGTAACACGATCATGGCCAACATGCGGAGGCGCGGCTCAACGACCAGGCTGCCGACCTCCAGTTCACCATGATGCAGGAACTGCGAGACTGCGATGAAGTGATCACCAGCAAGACAAAACTGGAATGATACGCGACCATCGATGAGCTCGCGTGCTCGCCGAGGAAACTCCTCAGCGGTGTAGTCAAGCTGAACAGGGTTGCCCATTGCTCTCCATCTTTTCCGTGAGGATCTAGGGAGCTCGATGCGGGTCGGAGTTCGCGACATGGCTGCTGGTCACGATCGGCATTCGCCCGTTCAAGGTATCGCGTTTCAACTCTCCGCCCCAGTGACATTACTTAATCCACGTCATCGGAACGCACAGCCGAAAACTGGCTCTGCTCTGACGTCGTCCTGTCAGGCGCAGCAACGAAGCTACACAGCGGTCTACCATAGCTTCCACCACGGCTTGTTGGGCGGCGTCGCCAATGCTGCGTTTGTCCAGGCGATCGACGCGGTGCCGGTTTGCGGATCAATTTCGACGCGCCACAGGGTCGGGTCGAGCTTCGAGAGAATAACGGCGAGAGCAAGGCGCTCGTTCGGCTTCGTGTCACCAGATCGCACCAGGTCACCGCAGTACTCTTTGAGCGGTGTGTGCTCTCGCATCAGGGTCTCGAGCGACCAGGAAGCCGCCTGAAAGATTGCGTCCCGCGTCGCGCGCACCTTGTCGGCCTCGGTCTTTGCGGTGGTTGCGTAGGCTTTCGCGGCGCCGAACTCTGTCATGTAGTCGAGTGCCGAAACAATTTTGCGGACAGCTCGATGATCGCCGGTGGCAAAGTAGCGCGCCCATAGGGCGTCGAGAACAACCGGATCCTCAATACTCATGTCGAGAAGCTCAGGTTGTTCATCAACCGTTGTCGGAGCGAGGCCTCACGTTCGCGCACATCGTGTCGGCGCCTCGCAATCATGTATGCATGGGCCTCAGGCGTCCGAGACAAAGACGCGGCGCGTTGTAAGGTTTGGAGATCAGCGGGAGCTAAATCCAGGAGCGCGTCCAGCCACGCTTGAACCCGCGCACCATTAGCTGCGATGACAGAGCTGAGGAAAATGACTAGTGGAAAAGCGCTCTCCGGGTTTGAGAGAACACCCTTCTTGGCGAGGCTCCTTACTTCGTCCACGAACCTCTCCGGCTGCGGCTGCGCGTAGTAAAACTTCATCCAGTCTTTAGCCATCAGTTTGCCCCCCGTCTGCTAGGACGTACTCGACAGCGCGATGGAGTTCCTGCCCGAGCTCAGGTGCGTGCGTGAGCCAGATGTAGTGAGCTGCGCCAGGGATCTCAACATAGCGCGCTCTGGGAATGAGTTCGGCGAGTTGTTGGGTGGGCCAGTTCGGTCGAATGTCTTCGGCGGCGTTGATAAACACGCACGGGAGATCGAGAGCAGCGATGTCACGCAGGAGCCCCGGGCGTCGGCAGTACTCGCGCCAGGAGGCGTTTCCGCATTGATTGACCTCTGGATCTGCATGGAATTTCATGCCGCCGTTGTCTTCGCCTAACGACAGGAGTCGAGCGTGGTAGGTCGCGCTCCAGTGGCGGTCGTCGACAATCTTGCCGCCGGCGATGGCGATGAGGCCCAGTGTTTGGGATGGGTAGCGGAGCGCGTAGGCGAGGGCGACGTTAGGCCCGTGGCTGTGTCCAGCGACGATGCAGCGGTCGAAGCGATAGAATTCGCGAATGGCTTCGGCGTCGGATACGAGCGTGTCGAGGTCGTAGTTTGCGTCCCAGACTGAGCGGCCGCATCCGCGAGGTTCAAAGCGAATGGCGCGGCAAAGGTCGTTCACGAGGTGGGCCACAGGACGCAGGTAGTCGTCGCAGCCCGGTCCTCCATTGAAGAGGAGGAGTGGGGTTCCGGTGCCGGACTCGACCGACCAGAGTTGTCCTCCGGGCACAGGAACGAAATGCTCCCTTTCGATGAAGGTCATGAGCTTTGTACAGGGCGGGATTGGGGATGGTGCTGGCTTTGGCTGTCAGGGGTATGCGGAGTGTGCGGAGTGTGCGGAGTGTGCGTAGCGAGCCAGTCGAGCAGCGGCGGAAGCCAATTGTCCCAGGTGGAAGGGAAGCCGTATTCGGCACCGATTTCAGCGCCGGCGTCGATGGTCAGCGCTTCCGCGAGTGTGATTTGGTCGGCGGCGGGGTGTTCGGCATCGACCACGATTTTGAATTCGATCAAGGTGCCGTCATGCACTTCGGCGGGCCTGCCGAGTTCTGAAGTTGCGATGAGGCTGATGAGGGTTTCGCTGAGTTCGATGCCAACGCGGCCGAGGCCCGCTTCGAACCATTTGGCGGCGTTCGACGGGGAGGTGTCGAGATTGACGCAGGTGTCTGCGGAGTGAAGGCGTAGGAAGCCTTCGGGTCGGTGTGGGCTCGCGCTAGGGAACACGAGGCTGCAGTCGTTCGCGAGTTCGAGTTGAGAGAAGGCGAGGCCGCGGCGTTGGAAGCGAGGTAGGAGTAGTGCGCGAGTTGCGTGGTCGAGGGATGGGGGCAGGGCAGTTTGGATGGCGTGGGTGAGGGCCGCGCGGCAGCGTTGGGCGACGGCGTTGATGTTGACGTCGTTTTGTTGGCACCAGTCGGAGATGGCGAGCGCGAGAGTGCGAGATTGCTCGCTGATCTCGGGAGTGGGGGTTGGGTGAGTGTTTTCTGGAACGAGGGGATTGGTTCGGGTGCGGGTCCATTCGAGCCAGGCGCGGACGCGATCTTGGTGGGCGTGCACGTCCACATCGAAGTGGGCGAGAGCGAGTGTCCCGTCTTCGCAAGGGAGCCATACTTCGGCGAGAGCGGAGCTTTGGTTGAAGAAGCCCAAGCGGTGTTTGGCGGCAAGTCGTCGCACGCTTTCGAGCGCGTGAGCTTGTTGTGACCAGGCGAAGGATGCGTAAATCGCCTTGGAGCGAAGTGAGTAGTCGCTCGGACGGCTCTCATCGATTGGGTCGAGCTCTGTTGGCGCGAGGGGCCCGTTCATCGGTGGGAACTCGGCGATGAGTTCCATGAACCAGGCTCGCAGCGCGGGGCTGCAGGGCGCAGGATCTTCCGAGGATGGCTCCGTCTCCCGCAGTTGAGTTTCCCAGGCCAGAAAGGCGTTCCGCTCGCTGGGCGCAGCGTGTACCTCGAACACCATTAAATCGAAGCTCACGTTTCGTCATAACACGCCTCGGTCGAGCCACGACAAGGCCCGCGCGAAGCTCGCACGAAGCCCGCGCGAGTCGAAGTCTGGTCAAGGGCCCGGAGCGCACGGGTACAACGAGTCTTCTGGCACCCAGAAGCTGGCGTGTGTGTCGAATGACGAGAGGGTTGGGTGCGCGAGAGTAACTCGACGTAAACCGTTTCGTGACGAGCCGACGAGGATTGGTATGGAGCTCGCCAGTGTGCCGACTTGGCGTGAACTGGCTGGTGTCTGGACGACCAAAGGTGCGTTCCAGGCACACACGAACTCCTGCGTTGAGCTCGCAGCGTGCCGATTTCGGGTGGGATCGTCGGCATCGGAGAGATCCGTGGGCCCCCAATCGGCGGTGGGTTGTTGGATCCAAGCGCTCCAATCGAAGGGCTCGCGTTCGGGCTGCAGGGAGCTTGCGGGGACCCAGCCGACGACGAGTGCATGTTCGAGTGGGTAGATGATGCGCTGAGACGCGCCGCGAGTTTCGAGAACGTAGACGGCGTCGGTTTCTTCGTCGTCCTCCTCTTCGCGAGTATCCAGGTATGCAACTAGGTCATTGCTTGGGTGGAGCGAAAGAGGGACGCGTGCTTCGCCGATCCAACGGGTCTCCCAGGCGAGCCGTTTCGGCGCGAGCGCAGTTGCCGTATACAGATCTGCGCCCACCCAATCCAACGTTAGATTTTCGCAGGCGGCTTCAACAACGGGGAGAGCTTTCACTGGCTGAATACGGGGACCGGGATCGATTTCGATATGTGCGTGCCCGGCGCGAGCGGATTTCCAGACGAGGGCGTGGGCATCGCTGGTCCATAGGTAGCCGCCGAGCAGCGTTGCGCGTTTGAGTGCAAAGGGTACGTCTTTGGCGGAAACGACAGCGTTTAGGTGCAAGCCAGGCAATTCGAAGCTCGCGAGCGCGCCTTGCGCAGCATCACCTTCCGGCAGAAGCAGCGAGCCGGGGTAGCCGGTTGTCACTTGTGCAAAGGGTTCATCCGTAGCGGCGAGGCGTACTGGCGCGCTCAGGTCGGAGCTTTCGAAACGGCAGGCAATGCGCCCGGATGAGTTGATTTCGGGTGGTAAAATAGCTGCTTCCGCGCGGTTGATAGCCCGATATGCCGACGGTTCGAAGGGCGCGTTCGGAGCAGGCGCGCTGAGTGGCGCGGGTGTTCGGACCGGCGCTAGCGCGACGTTGAGCCGCGGCTGCTGCGTGCAGCCCATGATCAATGCAACCAGAGTCGAGAAGGAGCGCATTGTGATCCAAGCGATTCGGTTTGCGAGGGTTATACTGTTCGACGCTTGGAAGCACCTAAACTTGGTACGAAGTCGTGCTGGGTCTTGCCCCTGCTGGCGTTTACTTGGGTGGGGGTGGCGCGCGCCGAAGAGACGGATGCTGTCGGGTGTCTGCCGAAGGCCACGCTGCCCGTAGCGACCTGCGTGAAGCCAATGACTGCCGCGGAGGCCGCGACGCTGGCGTTGCAGGGAGCGGCGCAGTTGACGAAGGTGGAGGATTTCGAGGGTGCCGTGGACGCGCTGCGCGATGCGTTGCCGCGCGCGGATGCCTCGGGCGACTACGGCTTGTGGGTGCGTGTTCGCGCGGCGTTCGGGCAAGCATTGCTCGCGGACGAGAGCGAGCTCGGAGGGCTCTTGCAGTTACGCGTCGCGATTCGGGCCTGGCAAGATCCCGCGGCCCTGGGCTGGATTCGCAGTTTGCCAGACGGCGAGGCGAGTCGGGTGGCGATCGAGCGCGCTTCGGACGCTGTGGCCGAGGCGACGTTCACCTTGGCAGAGTTCTCGTATTTGGAAGGTATGAAGGCGCTGCCGCGTTTCGAGCTGGCGGACGAAGATGTGCCGTTTGCTCCGCGGAGCGATGCAGAGCTCACCCCTGCGCAGGCGAAGGTTCGCAACGCTTGGCGGCAGCGTTATCGCCACGCGTTGGCCCACTACGTCGAAACCGTGGTGACTCCTTGGGCCGACGAACGACGCCGCTCGCTGCAGCGCGCCGAGCGCGAGTATGAGAAGGTTTATTGGGTGGCGCCTCAGGTGTCGCCGCGCTGGCGTATCGCCGTGAACGCTGGCATCGGCGAAATGTGGTGGGACTTCGTGAGGACGCTGCGGCGTCTGGACGGCAAGATGGCGACGGTAGCCGCCTTCGAAGGCGTTCGCACGAGTTACAGCTGCCTGGACGAAGTTGGTGAATCCGAAAAGAAGCTCGCGCGCGCCGCCTTCGAAAACTGCGTGGCGCTGTCGCGTAAGCACCACGTCATTTCGGAGGATACGTTGGAATGCGAAGCTTGGCTTGGAACCCAGTATCGAAGCGAGCACACGCGAGTCGACGATTTATTCCCGAGCGCCGACATGTTGCCGAGAAAGACATGGCTGGACGCCGCGCGCCCGGTAGCGCTGCCGGCCGCGCCGCGTGAACGCGCTGAGCTTGGCGCAAGCTCGATCTCGCGATAGCCTGCTCGCGCTCGAATCGGCGAGCTAGGCAAAACCATGGCTGTAGCGAAATTTCCCACGCAGGGCCGGCGTCCGCGCTTCTCGTTCCGCTGGGTCACGACCGGGCTCGTGATCATCGGCGTGCTCATCTTCGTGTGGACCGGTTTTTATACGGTCCCTGCCGAGTCGGAAGGTGTGCTGCTGCGCTTCGGGCGTTTCAACAGAGTGGTGCCTTCGGGTCTCCACTTCAAGCTGCCGCTGGGGATCGACATCGCGCGGGTGGTGCCGGTGAAACGTCAGTTGAAGGTCGAGTTTGGTTTCGGCACGGAAGGCGCCACCTCGCCGTCGCAAACTGGGCCGCAAAACGAGTGGCTCGAGGTGAAGTCGATGGTCACCGGCGACCTGAACGCGGTGCTGGTCGAATGGGTGATTCAGTACCGCATCGAGCGGCCGGATCATTACCTGTTCAACGTGCGAAACCCGGACGAGACGTTGCGGGACGCCGCCGAGAGCGTGATGCGTGAAGTCGTGGGCGATCGCACCGTCGACGAAGTCATCACCATTGGTCGACAGGAAGTAGAGGACGAGGCGTTGCAGAAGCTGCGCGGGCTGATCGTGAGTTACCAAATGGGGATCAAAATCGACCAGGTGCAGCTAAAGAACGTGAACCCGCCCGAGAAGGTGCAAGCCTCCTTCAATGAGGTAAACCAAGCGCAGCAAGAGCGCGAGCGCGCCATCAACATTGCCAACGGCGAGTACAATAAGGAAGTGCCGCGTGCGCGCGGTCGCGCGGCGCAGAGCATTCGAGCTGCCGAAGGCTACGCCAAACAGCGCGTCAACGAGGCCGAAGGTGAAGTCGCGGCATTCAACGCGCTGCTCGCCGAGTACAACAAGGCGCCCGAGGTGACACGACGCCGGCTGTACCTCGAAACGATGGGCGAAATCATGCCCAAGGTGAAGAACAAGGTCATCGTGGGAGATGACGTGAAGGGCCTCTTGCCGCTCTTGAACTTGAACGCGCTGTCCGGCGCGGGGAAGGCGCCATGAAGACTTTCAAGCTCGGGCTCGTGCTGTGGCTCGTGATTATCGCTGGCGTCCTCGCTGCCTCCTCCTCGTTCTACACGTTGCAAGAGGCGGAGCAGGCCATCATTACCGAGTTCGGGAAGCCGGTGGGGCAGCCGGTGACCACCGCTGGTCTGCATTTCAAGATGCCGATCACGCAAGACGTGAACGTCATCGATAAGCAGATTCTGGAGTGGGACGGGCAGCGCAGCGAAATGCCCACACGCGACAAGCTGTACATCGCGGTGGACATGTTCGCGCGCTGGCGCATCACGCGGCCGCTCGAGTACTTCCGCCGACTCCGCGACGAGCGCAGCGCGCAGTCACGCCTGGACGACATTCTCGGCAGCGAGACGCGCAACTCCATCGCCAAGCACGATTTGATCGAGGTGATTCGCACCACCAAGGATCGCAAGCCGCGCCGCGACGAAACGTTGGCAGGGGAGAGTGAAGGCTACGGCAGCATTGGCGTGCTGCAGCCGATTCACAAAGGGCGCTCTGCCATCGAGCAGGAAATTCGCGACGCCGCCAAGGGCAAGCTCGCCGAGCTCGGCATCGAGCTTTTGGACGTGCGCTTCAAGCGCATCAACTACAACCCCAGCGTGGTCGAAAAGATTTACGAGCGCATGATCTCCGAGCGTCAGCAAATCGCGTCGCGCTTTCGCTCCGAAGGCGAAGGCGAAGCAGCCAAGATCCTCGGCGATCGCGAGCGCGACCTGAGCGTGATCGAGTCGGAGGCGTACAAGAGCGTGCAGCAGATCCGCGGCGAAGCCGACGCCAAGGTCACCAGCATTTACGCGGCTGCTTATTCACAGAGCGCCGAGGCGCGTAGCCTGTATGCGTTCGTGAGAACACTCGATACGTACAAGAAGGTCGTCTCCGAAAACGATACGCTCGTGCTGTCGACGCGTAGCGACCTGTATAGGTTTCTAAACGACGTGGGCGCCACGAAGTAGCAGGAGTCAAAAGTTGCTCGACCGAGGGGCCGGCTCGAACATCCGAAAAGAACGCGCAAATGTGCTCGTTCACTTGCTCAGAAAAGCTCTGCGTCGGTCGCACCTCGACGGGGCAGAGGTAGGTCTCGTTCCTGCGGTGAGAGCTTGTGCGCGAGTGACGAAGGCCGTTTCTAGGACGTGCTTGTTCTTGTGATCCGAAAACGTGTGCGCGATGCTCGCATCGGAACATTCGGATGAGCGAAGCGCGGCCCAAGTACCAGCTCTTGCTGGAGCTCGGCGTGGGCGGAATGGCGACGGCGCACCTCGCCATGTCGCGCGGGCCGCAAGGCTTCGTGAAGCTGTTCGTCTTGAAGATGCTGAAGCGCGCGCTGCTCGCGGACGCGGAGGCGCGAGACATGTTTCTCGAAGAGGCGCGATTGTGCGCGCGCCTCACGCATCCGAACATCGTTCAGGTCTACGAGGTCATCGAGTTCGACGGCATTCCCACGATTGTGATGGAGTACTTGGAAGGCCAGGCGCTTTCCTCCATCTTGCGCGACAGCCCAGCCCGGTTGCCGCTCGACCTGCACCTGCACGTGATATCGAAGCTGCTCGCCGGCTTGCACGCCGCGCACGAGCTTACCGCGTTTGACGGCACGCCGCTGCACCCGGTGCACCGTGATGTCTCGCCGCACAACGTGTTCGTGCAGTACGACGGCCAGGTCAAGATCTTGGACTTCGGTATCGCCAAGGCGAACGACTCGCGAGTCGAGACGCAGAGCGGAGTGCTGAAGGGCAAGTTGCGCTATATGGCGCCCGAACAGATCGGCGGAAAGGCTCAGGACCGGCGCGTCGACATCTTCGCGACCGGCATCATGCTGTGGGAGGCGCTCGCCGGTGCGCGCTTTTGGGATTCGCGTCCGGAAGCTGAAATCATCCTCACTCTATTGAACGAAGAGTTGCCGGCGCTGCCGAAGGAGCGCGACATCCCACAAGTACTGCGTGAGATTTGTGAGCGCGCGCTGCAGCGCGATCCGAACCAGCGCTACGCAACCGCGGCCGAGTTTCAGCGTGATCTAGACGCATACCTCGCGCTCAGCGGCGAAGGTGACGCTGCGCAACGTTTGGGGGCGAAGATCGCGGCCGAGTTCACGGAGTCGCGGCGTACCACCAACGCTCTGATCGACGCAGCCATCAAAGCGGCGGAGCGCGCTTCGGTGGCGCCAGCTCAAGAGCGCTCCAATCCCCGACGCCTCAGTGACGCACCCACGCGCATTGAACCGATCGCGGCGATAACACAGACTTCGCGCTTGCGTTCGCCGGTCCGGCTGACGTGGCTGTTCGCGTCGGTTGGTCTGGTCACGGCGCTTGGAACGGCCGTGTGGTTCGGCTTGGCTTCGGCTGACCGCACGACGCCCACACTGGTAACCTCGAGCGCGCCGCTCACCTGTAGCGCGAGCGAGAAGGCGTGCGGGGAACAATGCTTGTCGCGCGATCGCCCTGACTACGGTTGCGGGAACGCGAGCTGCGCGCCGTGCTTGACGCAGAACGCTACGCCGCGTTGCAACTCTGAGGCGCGCTGCGATATCGCGCTCTGCCACAAAGGCTTCGACGACTGCGATGGCAACGCCGCCAATGGTTGCGAAGCGGACATTCGTTTGGATCCGGACAACTGTGGCGCGTGCAAGCGACGTTGCCCGGAGCTGCCGCACGCCGAGCGCGGCTGCGGCGATGTGTGCACGATTTGGCGTTGCCACGCAGGTCATCGCGACTGCAACGGCGAAATGCAAGACGGCTGCGAAATCAGTGTGGCGAATGACTCCAAGAATTGTGGGCACTGCGGGGTGAAGTGTGCTCCGGGTCAACGTTGCCGCGAGGGGCGCTGCGGATGAAACGCTGGGTGTGCGTCGTGAGCGTCGCGCTCGCGTTCTTCGCGTGCACGCGAGAGCACGCCGATGAGAAAACCGGTTCAGTATCGGCGTCCGCCAGCGCGCGAGATAGCCGGGTCGACCGCCCCATCGAGCTTTTCACTTGGTGGGCGAAGGTCGGTGAGTCGGATGCGCTGGCGGCGCTCGAGCGTGTTCACCAAAAGCGCTATCCGCACGATCGTATTTTGAATGCCAGTGCCGAGCTCTCCGGAGCGGCGCGCAAAACGTTGCGCGAGCGCATGCTGCGCGGCGAGCCGCCCGATGCATTTCAAGCCAACGTGGGCAGCGACTTGATGCGATGGGTGGAAGTGAACGGCCTCGACGCGCGCGAGAGCAGGCTGGTGCCCCTCGATGACGTGCTGCCGGACACCGCTGAATGGCGCCGGGTCATGCCGCGTATGCTGCTGGAGAAGCTGAGCTACGACGGCAAGCTCTATGCAGTACCGTCCAACGTGCACCGCATCAACATGGTGTTTTACAACCGCCGCGTGTTCGCGCAGCACGGTCTGACCGAACCGAAGACGCTCGAGGATTTATTTGCCGCAGGGCCCAAGTTGCGCGCTGCGGGTGTCGATCTCATCAGCGTGGGCAGCCGCGAGCCTTGGACGTTGACATTGTTCGTTTTCGAGTCGTTGTTGGTGGCTTCTCAGGGGATTCACTTCTACCGCGACTATTTCGAGGGTCACTTGCAACCCGATGACGTGCGGGTGCGCGATACGCTGAAGCTTGCCCTCAAGTTGCTCGAGTTCGCGAACAAAGATCAGCGCGAGTTATCTTGGTTGGAAGCGCTCGATCGCGTGATGCGAGGGCGGGCAGGGCTCACTGTGATGGGCGACTGGACGCGTGTGTTCTTCGCTTCGCAGGGCCTCGTGGAAGGCAAGGACTACGACGAGGGCCCGTTCCCAGGCTCGGCCGCGGATGCATTCGTGTACACCTCGGATACATTTCCGCTGCCGCTTTCGGCCAAGAATGAGGCCGGCGCAAAACGGCTACTCAGCACGTTGGGCTCGCGCGAAGGCCAGCAGGCGCTCAACGAAGCCAAGCGTTCGCTTTCACCGCGCTCCGACGTGACGCCGAACGATCCCACGCTGCGCGCGGAATACGAGCTTTTCAAGCAGAGTGAGGGTGCTCTTGCCCTCTCCGGCTTGGTGCCCGCGCGTTTTGCGGAAGATCTCGGGAGCGCGCTCGCAGAAATGGTGGAACAAAAGGACATCGAACCGGTGTTACATACGCTACACAGTCGGTATCGACTGCTGAAGTAGCTCATGGCACAAGTCGAGGTCCGAGGTGTTTGCGGTCTGGCCCTCATGCTGGCTCTCGCGCAGGCCTGTGAATCCGGAAGGGTTACGGACTATCGCGCTCGGGCTCCGTCGGCGCAGCCGGGTCCAGCGCCCAGAGCGGCAGCGCGTGCAAGGGCATCGGCTTCCGCGAGTGCTTCCGGCTCGGCAAGCGCGGCGGCGCCCAAGCCTGCGTTGCCGTGTCCGAGTTCGGCGCTCGGCTCGGCCAAGCCACCGCCAGATCTCACCGTGCCGGTCGAGGACGCTTCTGCAGCAGCCGCACGCCTACCGAAGGCGCCAGCTGCTCGCCAGCCGAAGGCACTGGCTTATCGTTTCCACGGAACATTCGACGGTGCCGGGGTGCGTGGTCGCGGGAGCTTGGATGGCAAAGAGCTGAAGCTCGAGCTGACGCCAATCGGTGCCGGGCCAAAGCTTCGCTTGAATGGCAAGCTGACGGACGTGTTGGCCACCACTGGGCGCGCCGATTTGACGCTGAGTGTGGCGGGGAAAAAGCCGCCCGCTGTGCCAAACGGCTGGATTGTCGAGGCGTCGTTGCTCGAGAGGTTTCGCGGGCGCCTGCAAGTGGATGCAACCATCACCGAGAAGCAGCGTGAGCAGGAGCTCAAGTTGTGGTCTTACTCGAGAAATGATGGGGGCAGCTATGAGCCGTATCGGGACAGCATTTACCGTCGCTCGGAAGAGCCGTTCGACATTCACTGGGCCGTTGAAGTGTCGGATCGACCCACGTTCGTGCTCACCTCGGACATGAGTGAAAATCGTGCGCTCAGTTTGTGGGCGCTGAACTCGGCGCGCGAAGTGCTCACTTCGTACTCTGCCGGCGTCGTTTGCGACCACTCGGAGTGCTCGGCGTCGTTGGGTGCGTTCGAAGTCGCGCCCGGCCAGCTGCTCTTTCTCGTGACGACTTCGGGAGAGGACTGTGGCGCGAAGTGCTCGCAGAGTGCCAGCGCCAGTCTGCTCAGCTACAGAAGCGATGGGTTCGGGCCGCCTATCGAGCTCGACCAAACCTACAGCCTCATGGGTGGGATCTCCTATCCCTCGACCACGGTTACGAACGCCCTCTACTGGCTCGAACTGGATGGCGCGGCACCGCTCGAGATCTTGACCAAGTACGAAGGGGAAAACGGTCCAAGCTTCGGCGTTTACGTTTTCAATCCCAAAACGAACGCTTACGAAGCCCGTGCCGACACCCTCGCGCCCGAATGTATGTCCAAGCTCGTCGAGGGAACGCAGTCCTTCGCGGACTACTGAGCTTTTTCAGCGCGCGTCGCTTTGACGCACACTGAAACGGCGCCGTCGCGCGGATCTCCGTGGGCGCCAGCGCGGACGCGGCCGAGGGGCTTGGGGGATGCTATGAGGGCAAGCCTCGGATGCTTGGTCTCATCAATGTTGGCAAGTCGTTTGGTGCTCGCACTCTGTTCGAGAATGTCTCGCTGAATTTGGTGGCGGGGGCTCGTTATGGGTTGGTTGGCGCGAACGGGTCGGGGAAAACGACGCTGTTGAAGATTTTGGCTGGGGACGAGCCGAGTGATGGCCAGGTGACGTTCGCCCAGAATCTGCGGATGGGGGTTTTGCGTCAGGATCGGTTTCTCGACGACGCGCAGCTAATTTTGGATGTGGCGACTGCTGGTGACGAGATCGTGAGCGGTGCGATGGCCGAGAAGGCTGCGTTGCTCGCGAGTGGGAAGGTGGACGCGCAGCGTTTGGTGGAGCTCGAAGATCGGATTTTGGCTCATGATGGGTACACGCTGGAGGCGCGCGCTTCGGGGATTTTGGCGGGGTTGGGAATTCCGGTTCCACAGCATCGTCAACCGCTCGCGACGTTGTCGGGCGGGTTCAAGTTGCGGGTACTGTTGGCGCAAGTGTTGATTGGTGGTCCGGACGTGTTGTTGCTCGATGAGCCAACGAACCATTTGGATATCTTGTCAATTCGCTGGCTCGAGACGTTTTTGAGTGCGTACACGGGGCTCGCGATCGTAATTTCTCACGATCAGCGTTTTCTGGATAACGTGACGACGCACACGTTGGACGTGGATTACGGCACGGTCTCGCTGTACGTGGGGAATTATTCGGCCTTTGCTGTGCAGAAGCGCGAGACGCGCGCGCGCAAGGAGGCGGAAAACGCGCGCGCGGAGGCGGCGATTGCCGAGAAACGAGCGTTCGTGGAGCGCTTTGGAGCGAAAGCTACCAAGGCGCGGCAGGCGCAGAGTCGGCTGAAGCAGATCGAGCGGATCGAGGTGGAGGAGTTGGCGCAGAGTTCGCGTCGAGCGCCGCGTTTTCGTTTCGAAGAGGAGCGTCCGAGTGGGCGTGATGTGCTCGAGCTCGAGGAGATTTCCAAGTCCTACGGTGAAAAGTGTGTGCTGCGCTCGGTCTCGCTTCAGGTGCGGCGCAAAGAGCGCGTTGCCATCATTGGGCCGAACGGGCTCGGTAAGTCGACGTTGCTCAAGATCGCTACAGGGCAGCTGGCTGCGGACGCGGGGAAGGTGCGCTGGGGCTACGAGGCGCGAGTTGGCTACTTCGCGCAAGATCATCGCGATGTGCTGAAGCAGCCGGACGCCACCCCGCTGGATGTGATCGGCGAAGTAATTCCTGCGGAGCCGCCGAATGTGGTGCGCGGTGAGCTCGGTCGCGTGCTGTTTTCGGGTGACGACGTGCAGAAGCGAGTTTCCGCGCTATCGGGTGGTGAAGCGGCGCGCCTGGTTTTTTGTCGGTTGAGTGTGCAGCGACCAAACGTGCTGGTGTTGGACGAGCCGACGAATCACCTCGATTTGGAGTCCATCGAGGCACTGGTGCAAGCGTTGCTCGACTTTCCGGGCACGCTGTTGTTCGTGTCGCACGACCGCGCGTTCGTATCGGCCTTGGCCACGCGCGTGTTGGAGGTAACGGAGCGAGGCTTTCAGGATTTCAACGGAACGTATCAGGAGTACTTGGAGAGCTGCGGCGACGACCACCTGGACGCAAACGCGGTGGCACTTCGTGCCAAGGAGCAGCGGGCCAAAGGCGAGCAAGCCTCGATTGAACGCGCGCAGTCTTGGGAAGAGAAGAAGCGTAAGAGCAACCGCCAGAAGCAGCTGCCGGCCCTGCGCGATCAGGCGTTGAACGCGGTGGAAGCTGCGGAAGCGCGTCGCGCGGCGATTACGGCGATGTGGTGTGAGCCAGGCTTTTTCGAGCGCACGCCGCCGGAAGAGGTTGCGGCTCTACAAGCAGAAGAGCGCGAGCTCGGGCCGCGCATCGAAGCGCTGGTCGCCGAATGGGAAAAGCTCGAGGAGGAGCTCGCTGCCATCACTCTGCATACATAGCCGCGCAGCGCGCCCCAACCGTGCATCGGAGTTCAACGATTTTGCGCACGTGCACAATGTGGGCAACTCGCACCATTGCGAGCTATTCGCGCGGCGCGATACCCTGGTTGCGATGCGCTCGAGTCTTCTTTTGGGATGGGCCGTCGCACTCCTGGCACCCAGCGCGCTCACCGCTTGCGGCGCTGATGACACATCGAACAGCAATGGCGGCGCTGGTGGCGCAGCCAGCGGAGGAACGAACGCGGGAGGCAACGCCGGCGCGATGCAGGCTGGCGGAGCGAAGCAAGCGGGCGGCGCAACGAACACAGGCGGTGTTGTCAATTCAGGTGGTTCGGCGAACTCCGGTGGTGCTACGAACTCCGGCGGGCTCACGAACTCGGGTGGTTCCGGCAACCCTCAGGACGGGCCTCCAGCGGGTTACCCGGATGGACATGCGAGTGTTCCCTCAGCAGGACGAGCGGAGGATGTTTCGAGTCCAACCAGCGTGATAGGCAGCGGTACTCAGGCGAGCTGCACAGGGGATGCTTTCGTGAGCGCTGTCGCGAAAGGCGGCATCATCACCTTCAACTGCGGGCCAGATCCAGTCACCATCGTGCTCACTTCGCCGGCGAAGGTGTTCAACGACAAAGGCACCAAGCTCGTCATTGATGGAGGGAACAAGGTCACGCTGAGCGGCGGTGGCAAGACGCGCATCTTGTACATGGCAACTTGCGACAAGGCTCAGGTGTATCCGCCGGGTCCCGGTGACTGCAATACTAACCCCGGAGTAGAGCTGGTCGTTCAAAACCTGACGTTCGTGGACGGTAGCGCCAAGGGCATCGCCGACGAGAACAATCGTGGTGGCGGCGGCGCCATCTACGCGCAGGGCGGACGATTAAAGGTCGTCAACTCGCGGTTCTTCAACAACGTGTGCGACGAGCTTGGCTCGGATGTCGGCGGCGGTGCCATTCGAAAACTCGACTACTTGGTTGCCGCGGGGGCGGGCCCGGCGCGGCCAGCGTGGGTCGTAAATAGCACCTTCGGCGGGCGCGTCGATCTCGGGAACTCCTGTGCCAACGGGGGAGCGTTGAGCAGCATTGGTGTTTCGTGGAACATCATCAATTCGTTATTTTCTGACAACACTGCGGTGGGTCACGGTGCCAACGCGGGTGAGGGAGGCAACGGCGGCGCCATCTACAACGACGGCAACGAAATCGTGTTGAACATCACGAGCAGTTTGATCGAGAACAACCGCGCCAATGAAGGGGGGAGCGCCGTCTTTTTCGTGAGCAATAACCGCACGGGCAGCGTGCGCATCCAGGACTCGATCACACGCAATAATCCGCGTGGCACCTTCGAGACCGCGGGCCTTCCTGGGTTTTACGTGCTCGCGAAGCAAGCGCCCGAAGTCGTCAATTCGCAAATCTTGCGCTGAGCTGCAGAGAACTGGCGCGGCTTGCGCGGGGCTCGGCCGGTTGGCGCGGGTTCAACGCGGCCAACGTGCTACCGGGCAGGTCGCGGTTTGCAGCCAGCTGTTCACGAAGGCGAGCCGTTGCGGCATGAACGCCTTGAGTGTAGCGACGCCATTCAAATGGTCTTGCACGCTATATGGCCGCCTCGGATCTTGTGCGACAGCGTCGGCAATTTGAGCCGCCCAGGTATCGATGTCCTTGCTCATCGCCGCGACGTCGTACACATCGCGGGCAGCTTTGAGGGCGGTTAAGAAACGGTTGCAGTAGGTGGTGTCTGACATCACCGTGCGGTACAACGCCTCGCGGCCCCAGTCCGGGTTTTGATACGTGAACGGATCGGCGCGGACGAAGTCCTGCTGCACGCCGATCTCGACCGTCGACGTCTGCTGGTTCATGACGCCTTGGCGCATGGTGAGATCCATGTCGACCGGCAACCAGAGGAAGCCGCGCGTAGGGTGATCGTACAAGTAGTAGTTGATCTCGACGCCAGCCCAGTAGCTGTCCGGATCTGGAAGCATGGCAAGCGCTGCCCATTCCTTGACGGCTTGATCCAAATCGGCCAGCGCATCGATGGCGCTCACGCTGGTCGCGGCCATGAGCGCGTCGCGCCGGCTGGTATCGTTCAAGGTCTCGTTGGTCTTGAGCTCCGTGCCACCCTCGTAAAGGTTGCCCTCTGCTTCGGCGTCGGAAAAATGGCGCTGGAGATACTCTTTGTCGAGACGCTCAGCGTTTGCATACACGCCGTAGTACTGGCCGTTCAACATCAGCTTTGCGTGATTGATGCATGACCAGTAGTTGCCGGTGCGGCGCATGAACGAAAAGCCGATCCGCTCCGCGAGCAGCGAAGGATCGTACCACGGCGCATCCAGCATGATCTTACGCAGCCCGTGGAAACGCCCGTCCGGGTTGGTTTCGTTGAAGGAAATGACGAATTGCTTCTTCTCGCAGCGAAACGACCAATTGCCCTTGAGCCGCACCATCACCTGAGCTGTCTCGGTGCCGTAGCGAAACGTGGCTGGTCGGAATGCCTTGATGTGCTGCTGGCAATCTTGCTCCATGCCAGCGAGTTCGGTCGGCGTGATCTCGAGCTCGAACACCGGTACAATCACCGGGTCGTAAATGTTCGAGCAGGCTTTGGGGTACATCGCTGTGGTTGCGCCGCCGCTCGCTGCCCCGGCGTTCGAGCTTCCACCGGTCGAGCTTCCACCGGTCGAGCTGCTGCCGCTTGTGCCGCCGCGCGCTGCATTTCCACCTGCAGATGTGGCGCCTCCTTGCGCAGCGCTCGTCCCGCCAACGCTGCCTTTACCTCCCGAGAGGTTGGGCACGCCTGAGTCTTCGTTACTGGAACAAGCTTCGAGCGCGGGCAGCAGGACGACTGCCCCAAAGAGCCAAGCGTTGCGCATGCCGCATAGTATCGCATCGAAGGCACATCGCATGCCTCGATGCAAATCGTGCACTCGGGGGCAAGCTGGCAAACTCCCGGCGTACGCCCGCAAACCCGTCCCACCCGCACTCACAAATGTCGTCAGTGATTCCAGCTGCCAGCGAGATTCGAGCCCAGCGGCGTACTTCGTGGGCTCCACCCTGCAGCGTAAAGCCCGGACATCCGCTGCGGCCTGCGGCGAGGTGGTCTACGACTACGGCGCCACGCCGGCATGCAAGGAGCTAGCGAACAGCAACGCTGGATACGCCGCGAGCCAGGCAAAGAAGAAGCGATTCAGTCCAAACACCACACTATTCATGAGATGAAACACTGCGCCAACCGCCGTGAAGAATAGCGCCGCGCGCGAGCCGGCGAGCGCCAGCGGGAAGCAGCACTCGAAGAGCAACACCCCGCTCGCAAGAATTCGAGCGATGGCAGGAACGGACAGCACCCGCCGAACCCAAGTGGGCGCGCCAAAGCGCGCGTCGCCGCAGAACGTAGTGAGCGCCGTCCCGTCACGCCAGCGAGGCTCGCGCAACTTCGCCACGCCAGCGATGAAGTACGAGAGCGTGAGCTGCGCGGCGATGTACACCAGACAGGCGGCAACTGCGAGCGGCCAGGCTTGAGCGAGCCGAGCCAGCGACAGCGCCAGCAGCACGATCACGCTCATCGAATCGCTCCCGCCGTTGAACGCGCCGCGAAACCGCACGGCTGTAGCGATTTGAGTGATGAGGAGGAGCAGCGTGGCGAGCGAATTTCCGGTGAGCAGCAGCAGCACGGAAAGGCCGACGCGCAAGACGGTCAGCAGCATGAATGCGCGATAGGGCAGGAGGAGCGCCAAGCCCAAACGCAGCAGCGCGGGCAGCGCCCGGTGTTCACGGCGCAAGACAGGCCAAGCAAAGACACCGTCGTCGCGCAATGCACGATGAACCTGCAGCATCTCAATCGACTGCAGCAACGTTGCGAGCCCGATCGCACGCGCGCTCCAGGTTTCAGCGGCTTCCAGCGATATCAAGCGTTCACCGGGTGTGAGTTGGACTCGTACCAAACCTCGTGCGTCAGTGGATCGCGAAGACGAAACTGATACGTCCCGCCTGCCAGCGTGCGCTCGCGAATCTCCGATCGAATCAGGCGCTGCACGAGCTCGTACGAGACGAGCGCTGTTGCGTCGGCTCCTTCCGGTTGCTCTTCGAGCTCTGCGAGTAGGCGCTCGCACAGCGACCAATACGCGAGCTCGAGATTGCCACGCGCGTTCAGAACGAGCGCCGACACACGACGCTGCGGCGTGTGCAATACGGGCTGCCACTCGCTCAGTTCACCCGAAGCGGACGCGACGCGCACGCAGAGCTCGGGCCCAAGGAAAACTGCGTCGAAGAAGCGCCAGGATGGCCACAGGCACCGAAAAAGAAGCAGGCTTTCGCTGTGAAGCAGCCTGCGCCGTGTGAAGACGAGCGCAGCCGGCATCAAGAGGAATGCAAGCAACACGACCAGGAGGTGAAACACCGTCGCTGCATCCATTGCGCATTACCTTACACCGAGAAACTCGAAGTTAGGGCTTGACGCACGAAGCTCGTTGACTAGACTCAGTCGAGTCATGAGTGCGTTCGTGTGCATAACATCCCGGCTGCGTCTCCCCCTCACGGGGCAGCGACGAAGCTTGTGCCTTCAAGAGGACGTGAATTTCCCGGGATTTTAGGCGGTATTTCAGCAACGCACGAAGCCGCCCAGGTCCGCACCTCGGCGGCTTTTTCGTTTTGGTCTCCATCGGCACTGAGTTGGAGGCCCAACGAGAAGCTTGTCACGGCATCTGGCTGAAGTTCAAATATTGATTCTTGAATAGGCAGGTTCGATTCCTGCTCGTGGCTCCGCGGGTTCGACTCCCGCGCGGTACACCTCCCATCCAAAGGCGCAGCGCCGCACGCATGGTTCGTCTCCGTAGCGTGTCCGGTCAGCTGTGTTCCGGGCTGATGTACTGGTCGGGACGACATGCTGGACTAAAAATCCGGCGGTAACCCCAGGGTAGTCGGTTCGACTCCGACCTTCCGTAATGGAAGTAGCTCATTGGTAGAGCATGGGAACGACCCGCTAAGTCGTTCGTTCGTAAAACGGTCCGAGATTTGGAAGCTTCTACTCTCGCTCATCGCTTCGTGGTTGGGCGAGCACTTGCCAGCGCCGAGCGCTGCTGCGTCGCGCGCGCAAGCAACGGCTGAAGCAACGACGGATCGATGTGCGCATCGATCCAACGTTGCGGACACCCGCGCTCCCGCCCCCGATCCACGCCGCACTCCGCGCTGGTTGAGTGAAAACATGCCGCTCGTCGCCATCCAAACCGCTACCAGGCGTAGCGGTGGGAGGCGTTTGCGCGGTGTGAGGAGCACCAAATTTCGGGCCACCTTGATAGCGCACGCCGGTCTCGGCGTGGTCTGCGATTGCTGGTCGCGCTTTCCGCGACCCACGCCCGAGTCATTCGGCATTCAGGAGAGAGTCATATGTTGCGTTCCATTCGCGTTCAACTGCACGAGCGGGTCGTCTTGCTCCGGCACAGCCTACCGCAGCGTGCGCTCGCCCCCGGCCGTCACTGGTTGTGGGGAAACGGCTACAGCGTGCAACGCTTTGATACGACGGACCTGCTCTTTCGCGCAATGCCGGAGGTGCGCGCGGTGCTGCCGCGTGACTGGTTCGCCGAGGTAAAGCTCGACAAGCTGGAACGCGCCGTGTTGTACCGCGACGGTGCGCCGCTCTACTTCTTGCGCCCGGGCACGCACCGATACTGGACCGTGGATGCTTCGGTTCGGCTCGAGATCTTCGACGTGCGCGATTCACTGCCGGCGCTCACGCAGGAGCTCGAGGCGCTGATCCCACGCAGCGAATACGTTGCTGCCACGGTCCAAGCGCATGAGAAGGGTTTGCTCTACACGCAGGGACGGATCGTGCGTGTGCTCGAGCCAGGCCGATACCGCGTTTGGACGCACCCGGAAGCCGAAACACGCATCAGCAACGTCGATATGCGTCGCACCGAGATCGCCATTGCCGGGCAGGACTTGATGACGCGCGACAAAGTATCGCTGCGGCTCAACCTAAGCGCAGCTTACACCGTGCAAGACCCCGTGCTCGCCACGCAGAGCGTCGCTAGCGTGAAGGATACCCTGTACCTGGCTGTGCAGCTCGCCGCGCGCGAGTACTTGG
Source organism: Myxococcota bacterium (assembly GCA_049324695.1). Classification (GTDB taxonomy): domain Bacteria; phylum Myxococcota_A; class Polyangia; order Polyangiales; family Polyangiaceae; genus PMG-095. The sequence goes on along the minus strand of JBMOMJ010000007.1, from coordinate 183,698 downwards.
CCGGTGTCTCACTCGACGAGCTCCTGGAAGGGCGCGACGCGTTCACCCGTTTTCTCGCACAGCAGCTCGAGCCGCAAGGCCGCGCCATCGGCGTGCGACTCGACCAAGTCGGCGTCAAAGACGTGGTTTTGCCAGGCGAGATGAAGACGCTGCTAAACCGCGTGATCGAAGCCGAGAAATCCGCCGCGGCCAACGTAATCTTGCGGCGCGAGGAGACCGCGGCCACGCGCTCGCTCGTCAACACCGCGCGCTTGATGGCCGATCAACCAATCTTGATGCGGTTGAAAGAGCTCGAAGCCATGAAGGACATCGCCACCCAAATCAAGGAAGTCCGCGTCGTCGTCGGCTCGGATCAGCTGAAGACGCTGCTGCCCGCGGAGCTCCTCGGGCGATCCGCATGACCGCACGACGTCTCGTCAGGGAGCGCTCGGGCTTTCTGGCGAGACGGCCGGGGTCCATTTCCGACACTTGTGTGACGTTCTGGTGACGCGGCGGGCAGTCCGCGCGCGGGAGAATCTTCAGGCGTCGCGCGAAGGCGCAGGCCGCTTCTCGATTCTCGAGCTCACTCAAATACAGAACGGCGCGACGAGGCATTCCCCCGCTGGACACGCACTGAACTGAGTGGCGCGCGTCCAGGTGACATCATGGTAGAGCGCAGAGCGAACGCGCCACGGCGCGGCTTCACGGTCACGCGTGAGCTGCCGCGCGTGCTGAGTGTCGTTGCAATATCGCAGCTGGTCCTCCTGGCTGCCTGCAGTCAAAACGCTGGTTCGTCGTCGAACGAGCAGAGCGGCGGCAGCGCGAGCAACACTGGTGGCAGCGGTAGTGGCGGTAAGTCCGCGGCCGCTGGCTCGTCGAGCGGTGGAAGCTCCGCTGCGATGGGCGGTGCAACGGGGTCCAGCTCGGGCGGTTCGACCTCCAACACTGGGATGGGCGGTTCGTTTGCTGCGGGTGGCGCTGCCAGCGGCGGCTCATTCAACGGCGGCAGTGCAGGCTCTTCCATGGCCAAGGGCGGCAGTGCGTCCAGCGCAGGCGGTTCAGCTTCCGGCGGTGCCAGCGGCGGCAGCGCAAGCGGTGGTGCCACGCACAAGGATCACTGCCTCTATGGCTACGATCCTCTGCCCGTAGACGAGACCATGAAGGATGGTCCGTATGACTACTATCCACCGGGAAAGACTGATCCTGCCATCGTCGATACGACGCTGCAGCCCGAGGTCATCAAGTGGATGCAGGACAACTTCTGGCAAGCTGCGCACGTCGAATGGCACGCGATTCGCGGCTGCAATGTGCCCGGCGGCGGTGGTCTCAGCAAAGTAAACATTTGCAGCTTCACGCAGCTGGTTCCCAAAGATCAAAACTGCCAAACGGCGGGCGACGGCTACCAGTTCCTCCTGTTTCATCGACACATGATGTTGTCGTTGAAACAGCTGTTCCCCAAACATACGGAACAGTTCACTGGCTTCCCCAAGTTCCCGACCTCAGCGGAGGACGTGCCGCAGCAGTGGCGCTCGGCCTGGAGAGACTGGGACGCCAACGCGCTCGCGGCTGGCAAGATCGGTGACGAAATCGACAAGCCAGAGAACCTCGCGCGCTTTGCCAATGAGGGTACCTTGGGCTTTTGGCTCCAGTGCAACGTTGGGCAAAAGCTCGCTGGCGCCACCAACATGCCGTTCGTGGGCTTGCACTTTTTGCTGCACGCCAAGTGGGCGCGACCGGGAAACACGCTTCACGGCGTGAACAACACCGATTCCAACATCGACAACTACATGTTCTACAAGTTGCACGGTTGGATCGACAACGTGTGGGAAAAGTATCGCGTCGCAAAAGGCCTCAAGCAAACCGATCAAAAGTACAAGGACGATTTGCTGGCGCAGTGCCGCGAAATGGACACCGAAATCAACATCATCAAAAACTCGCTCAAGCCTGGCGATCCAATCGACCCGAGCCAGCCCCTACCTCCCGAAACGGGCGAGTTTCACACGATGGTGCGACCGATCTTCGAGAGCCAGACCAACCTCTGCAGCGGCTGTCACGCTGAAACTGGTGCAAACGCGGGCCTCAGCTTGGGCGGCAACATAACGTCCAAGAAGATCGTCGAAGGCCTCGTCAACCGTCCGTCGCGCGGTGGCGGTCAGTTCCAACTCGTCGTTCCAGGCGATCCGGACCGCAGCTGGCTGTACTTGAAGGCTGCTGGTCGTGCCGCTAACGCCGGCTGCGTTGCATCCTCCACCGCTCAGTGCATCACGGGCGTAATGCCTCCCACAGCTACGGGACCAACCGTGAGCGCGACCGAACTGCAGACACTGCGGCAGTGGATTCTGAACGGCGCCAAGGGCCCAACCTAAGCTCACGGCGTTCTGTTGACGGCGGCGAAATAACGGCTCGCGTCGCGGCCCGCTGGCCTGCGAGATGCCGGAGCGTTGACCTGCGGCGCGGCCAAGCGCTGGCGCGGAGAGGGCGAGGCGCGTGCACGGGCGGGCGAGCTGGACAGGAGAGGGGCCTGCCGTTACTTTGGGTAGCGGTGGAGTAACTGAGCCAGAGGCCGCACGGAGTGCTTCACTCGTCGATCTCTGGTGGGATGACTGAATGGGGTGACCATGCCGAAGTTCGTAAAACCGCCGTGGATTGACAAGCAGGGTTGGGACGAAGGGCTGCGACGTCAGCAGATTGGAGTGAGTCGCTACTCCACCCTGGGCCTCTCCGACGGAAGCGGTCTGAATGTAGCCCCGAACGATCCGAGCGTCGTTCGCGTCGTAGAGCAAGCGTCGCAAGGTGGCTTGCGCGTATTTCGCGCAACGGGTCTGAAGGGTGGTTTCGCCATGCTCGAAGCCAAGGACTCGCGCGGCACCGTGCAGGCGTTCATGCAGATTCAGGTGCTGGCACAGGGCGTCGACAACAAGAAGCGCATCGTGGTCGATCTGCAGACTCAGACCTTGGAAGCTCGCGAAGGCAACGTCGTGATCTTCAAGTTCATCTGCGTAACCGGGGACGCTTCACATCCGACCGACCCGGGCGTGTTCCACATTTTCCGCAAGCGGAAGGTGCATCGCAGCAGCAAGTACAACGCGCAGATGAACTACGCGATGTTCTTTACTACGGACGGCAAGGCCATTCACCAGTACCACGGTGTGATGCCGCTGTCGGTGGTGCGCACGTTGAAGTCCGGGGTCACCGACTGGCTCGGTTCACACGGATGTGTTCGTCTGACCGAGGAGGACGCCAAGGCGCTCTTCGAGTGGGCGCCGATGAGTACGACGGTCGAGGTGAAGTGAAGTCGAGTTTGCGCGCGCTGCTGGCGCTTTCGGTGGTGGCTCTGGCGGGTGGTGTTTGGTTCGCCCGCAGCCGCGCTGGGGCGCCCGCTGCGTCTCGAGCCGTGGGCGCGGCGAGCGCCGAGAGCGTAGAACCGGAGTCGGCGTTTGTTTCGCAGCTCAAGACCGGCGAGGAAGCGTTCGCGGTGGATCCCGAGGCCGTGCACGGGATCGACTACGTGACTCGGCAGCGCCAGCTGCGCGCAGAGCGAGCGAGCCCGCGAGATCCCTTTCAAATTTCGGTGACCGACGCGACAGGGAAGCTTCTCGAGCGCTGTTCGGCGGGCAAGCCTTGGGACGCAGTGATGCCCGCGTTGGCGTCGTTGCGCGTGCGCCGCGTACTGGCGCCGAGCGAGGCCAGGGCGTTGTGGGCGCGCTCGGGAGCGGACGCAGCAAGGCTTCGCATCAAGGACACGTTGGAAGGCGATCCGAGCGAGTTTCAATTGCTCGCGCTGGACGAGGGCGTCGTGGTGCGCGACGCCGGCGGCGTGTTCGTGTCTTCGTGGCCCAAGGCCGTGCTCGATACGCTGAGCGCCGGCTGCCATTGAGCTTGCGTTGCTCAGGGGTGCGCAATGACGACCAGCGTGGGAGCCCGCTTGCGAACTTCGCTCATGCACGACTCGAGCGTTTCGGGATCGAGCGCCCCGAAGCTTTCGTCGAGCACGAGCGCGGATGCGCGTTGAAGTAGCGCGCGCGCCAAAAAGACACGACTGCGCTCGCCATGTGAGAGTTGCCAACCGGTTTCGCCGACGAGCTGATGGATCCCCGAGGGCATGCGGCGCAGCAGGGGTCCGAGGCCGAGCGCTTGGCAGACGTCGCGTGCGGCTTCCAAATCGGCTGGTTCGGGGGGCCACCCGCGACCCATCAGCAGGTTGAATGAAAGCGGCGCGGCGAGCAGGTAGTTTTCGTGAAACTGCGGAGCGCTGGCCACACGCGCGTGCCAGCCGGAGTCGCCGAGGGTGGCTCGGTCGAGCCCGTCGAGCAAAATGAAGCCCGAGGTGGGTCGATACACTGCCGTGATCAGATTGGCGAGCGTGGATTTGCCGCTCCCGGAGTGGCCTTCGAGCAACCAACGTTCGCCAGCGCGAATAGTGGCGCTGCAGTTTCGCAACGCGTAGCGGCCGGCTGTGCCGTAGCGGAACGATAAACCTGACAGCTCGATCGTGCTGGCTGCGGAGCCCGCCGATGGCGCAGGCAGCTCGAGTGCGGCTGCCTGGGGTCGCGCCGCGGCGGCTCGGAACAACGGCTTTACGGATTGCCAGGCCACACTGGCCGTGAGCAGCGCGCCAATTCCTTGAGCGAGCGCAGCAAACGCATTTTGCGCCTGAATGATGCCGAGTGTTGAAATGGCCACCGCTTCCGGTGCGGCGCCGTAGACGATGGCTGGCAAAAGACCGCACAGCCCAACGACGAGCCAGCCGCGCGCCGGCAACGTAGCGAGCACTCCCAGGCTGCCATCGTTCGCGCGCGACGCATCGGCATAGCGGGCGAGCGCCGCGTCGTCTTGGTCGTGCCAGCTAGCGGAGTTGCCCTGCACGAGACGCGTGCGCTGACCTTGCAGTAACTCCACGAAGCGTGAGCTCAAACCGAATCGCTCGCTGGTCCAACTCGACAGGCGTTGAAACGTGCGTGCAGCGTGAAATGCGAGCGCCGTGAAGGCGGCTACTAGCAGCCCTGCATGCCAAACTCCGCCAGCGCCGGCCGCTAAAATCGCGACGGCGCCGAGCAGCTGTGTGACCGCTAGAAACGCGCCGAGCGTGCCGTCGAGGCCCGCGCGTTCGATGGCTTCACATTCCGAAGCCATTGCGAGCAGGCCTCCGGAGCCGCGCCCGCGAATCGCGTTCGGATCGAGGCGGAGCGCGCCGCACAAGGTTCTCTGCTTCAAGGCGCTCGCGAAGATCACGCTGAGGCGCCCGCTCGCCCAAGTTCCGAGCACGCGGAAGGGTACGGCCGTAAAGAGTAGCAACGACCACGCCCACAACGAGCCAGGGCGCGCTGCGTTATCGAGAGCCATGCTGCCGAGCAGCCACCAGCCACAGGTGGTGCACGCGACTTCGACGAGCGCCGCGAGCGCGAAGGCCGCCGCGTGGGCGGGCAAACCCTGCGCACTGAGGACGCGCCAAAAGCGGGCGCCGGGGTCGTGGCGCAAAAGCCAGATCCCGTCCACGTTGTGTTCGCCGGCGAGCATCTTGAGCAACGCGCGCCGAGCGTGAGGTCGTTTTCGTTGCCGCACCTCGGCTTGCTCGAGCCAGGTCTCAATCAGCGCCGCGGGTTCGGCGACCAGCGGCTCCACCAAGCGTTGCACGATGCTTTGCGTGGGCACCCGCAGCTGTTTGTGAGTCGGAGTGAGCAGTAGCGTGGTGCGGCGCGACGAGCGCAGAACCGCCAGATGGCCTTGGCGGGGAGCGTCGCCCGGCTCGCCTGGTGGCATCACGATGCGAATTAAGGCGGGCGCGAGGCTGGAAACAGCGTCCGTGGCATCCGTGTAGCTGAATCTCGCCGGCAGCAGATCCAGGCCGAGCTGTTCGGCCTGCGCCTCGACTGTGTTGCAGAGCTCGCTTTTGCGCGCGTCGACGGCGAGGCCGGCTGCGATGGCGAGCGCGCGTGCCGCAGCGGGTGCATCGCGTTCGCTCCATACAGCGGCCGCGAGCGCATTCATGCCGGCTCCGAGAGCTGGCCATCGTGCATGCGAGCACGTCGCCAATCCTGCGGGTTCCAAACGCCCTCGAGTGAGCGCTTGTCGCGCCTCAGCATCGCGGAGTACAGGCTGCTTTCGCGGGCGAGGAGCTCGGCGGGCGCAGCGTCTTCCACGATGCGACCACCTGCCACCACCAAGACGCGCTCGAAGTCTTCGGTATCGCGGATATCGTGGCTGACGAATAGCAGCGTTGCTCCTCGAAACGTGGCGCGTACACGGGCCAACAGCGCTTGACGCTGCGGCCGCTCGAGTCCGCGAAACGGCTCGTCCAAGATCACCAGTCGCGCGTCACTGCGAACGAGTGCGCGGGTGAGTCGCAAACGTTGTCCTTGGCCACCGGAAAGGCGTAGCCCGCCTTCGCCGAGATTGGTTTGCAGCCCTTCGGGGAGATTTTCCAGCAATTGGTTGAGCTCCGAGGCTCGAGCAGCGGCGCTCAATCGGTCGATGCAGGCAGCGTTCGAGCCGTACATGACGTTGTCGATCAGCGTGTCGTTCCAGATTTGGACCACTGGGTCGAGCCACGCCGTTTCGCTGCGCAGCCGTTCCTGCTTTTCGCGGTCGAGGCAGGCGCCGTCGACGAGAACTTGTCCCTGCAGCGGCTTCATCCAGCCGAGCAGCAAACCAACCAAAGACGACTTGCCGGCTCCTGAAGGCCCTACGATGGCAACGTGCTGCCCGCTCGGTACGTGCAAGTTAACGGCCTCGAGCACCGTTCGGTTCGCGGCTTTCACGTGCACATCGTGCATGCGAATTTCGGCCGCACCGCTGGGTGCTGCCTTCGGTTGTGGCGCCTCCGCGGAGCCTTCGCGCCGCGTGGCCCGCAGCGGCGCGAAGAAGCGCACGCCGGCTAGCTCGAGCGAGCGATAGATGAGCAGGCCATTGATGTAGTCGCTGCCAGAGGTCGGAAAGCGTGTCGACCAATAAAAAACCAATAAGGCGCCCGACCAGGAGTGACCTGCAGCAAAATACCAAGTCAGGAGCGACACGCTGAAGAGCGCGCCGGCCAACGTCTGACAGGCATGAAGCTTGGTTTGCTGCGAATGCACGCTCAGCATCGCGCGCAACCATTCGACGAGCAGGCTTTCGTGTTCGCGCCGCACCGAAAGCTCCGCTGCGTGCACCCGAATCGGGACTACGCCAAGCAGGGAATCGAGATAGAAGCGCTCCAAGTTGATGCCATGCGTGCGAGCCCGAACCAGCCGCTCCTCTGCCGTGCGACTCAGAAACCATGGCAATGCGAGCATCGCGCTGGCCGCGCCGAAGGTGAGCCATTTCGCTTCCGGGAACAGCCAGACAATTCCAGCGCCGCACACAACGATCGTGATGATCGATTCGAACAGTCGGCGCGCAATTTCGGGCACACGCCGCAGCAAGTGCAGCGAATGGCCGCGCTCCGCCATGTCCGAAGTGGGACGCGTGCGCAAGTAGTCGTCCGGCAGATTGGGCAACGCTTCGAACAGCGCTGCGCGCATGCGAAGCTCCAGCCGTCGCCCCAAGTTGGCTGCCGCACGCGTTACCGCCCAGTCGAGCAAGAGTCCCCCGAGCGAAAGGACGACTAGAGCGAGCGCCGCGCCAGCACGGTAGTAGGGGAGCAGAAACCGTTCCGAACTTTGCAGCAGGCCTTGTAGGAGCAACAGGTCGAGGCCAGCAATCAGGCCCGCCAGCGCGAGCGCGCCAACGAGGAAAATCGAATCGCGAAAGCGATCGAGCGACAGTGTGGCCCAAGCGAGGGAGCGCGCTTCGAGGCCTGTGCCCGCCGTTTGCAAGCGATCGAACAGGCTTGCTCTCGGAGTTGGCGGACGCGCCGACGCGGAGCTTCGGATGGATTCAGCAGTAGCTCCCGTGAAGCGCACGATGGGCGCACCGCGCGCGCTCAGCGTGCCCGGTTTGCCCCCCTGCCAAATCCACCAGAACGTGACCGGAATGCCGTCACTGCCCGCGCGCGACAGCGCTCCTTCGAGAAAACGAGCGGCCTCGCGCTGGCCAATGGCACCACCGTCGACCAACGTCGCTACCATGCGCGTGGCCGCATCGAGAGTGGCATACGGACGCCAACTGTCAGCATCGCAGGCTTCTTGGACCAGCTCGCGCCCACGCTGCTTGGAAACGCCGAGCTCGTGCAAGCGTTCGCCGAGCGGGTCGCGTGCGAAGCTGGTCTTGCGCCAGCGAGCGAAGCGCTCTTCGGTGAGCGCAACGGGAACGTCGGGTAATCGCGCAAGCAGCCGATCCTTTCGCACCCAACGCCGTCCGGTTCCGGGATCCATCACTTGCACCCACGGACCAAAGGTGCGCCACAACACCACGAAGTGCATTTGACCCACGCCTTCACAGGTGACGGCGATGGCAGGCGTACAGCGCGCCGAAGCTCGCAACAATGTGTCGCGCGGAACCAATACTTGAGATGACGAAAGCCCCAGCTCTCGCCCGAGTCGCGCCAGATCGTACACGGAGGTTCCGTCGACGTCGGTTTGGCAACGACTACGAAGCTCGTCGTAGTCGCTTTCGATGCCGTAGCCGCCCAGTACGGCTTGCAGCGCAGCTGGTCCGCAATCCATTGCGGATGACTGCAGAACTTCGGGGACTCGCCGCAGCGGCTTCGTGCGCATGGTCAAGTTCCCAACGGGCGCGTGCTGGTTTGCACGCTGAGCGACCCCTTGCCGTCGTTTGCATCCGGCAGCATCGGCGTTTCGTAACGCCGAGGTGCAACAGCTTCGCCCAAGGCGCGCAGCACCAGCTGCCACGGCGTTGCCTTGTCGACGCACACCTCCACCATCGCTGGCAAACCGTGCTGCACGCGCGGATCCGCGAGCAGCGACGCAATGCCGAGCTCGACGCGGATGGTTCCACCTTGAGCTTCGCTCGCAACTTGCGTCACGCTGGCATCGAAGCGCGCAAATTCGACCAGCGAGAACCCGGCCAAGCGCACGCGCGCGGTTTGACCGGTTCGAATTCGACCCACCGCGAGGCTCGGTTCGAACTCCGCAACGATGCGCAAGGGGTCGTTGGGCACCACGCTTGCCACCACGGCGCCCTCGTCGAGTACGTCACCCACCTGAATCGAGGCGACGCTGCCGACGCGGCCCGCAATCGGCGCGCGCACCACCTTCTTCGAGAGCTCGGCCTCGGCAGTGCCCACGCTGGCCACGGCTGTGACGCGCAAAGCTTCCAAATCTGCAATCTGGCGCTCCACCTCGGCGATCTTCGCGACTTGAATCTGATCGGCATGCTGCCCATTCAGCCGTTCGCGCGTAAGGCCCGCCTCGGCGCTCGTGACTTGCGAAAGAGTTTTCGACAACCCTTGCGCTTGTAGCAATGCGTCGCTCGCAGACATCAAGGCTTCTCGCTGCAGCCGCTCGGCGCGATCTGCTTGTTCCCGGCGAAACACCAAATCATTGCTGACCTCCGCTAGCGCCGCGCGACTTTGCGCAACGGCGGCGTCGAAAGCTTTTGCCTGCCAGGCTCTCACTTGCTCCGCCGCTCGGCGCTCCACGCGTGCTGCCGATAGCCGCAAATCGAGCGCGGAGACATTGGCGAGCGCTTCGTTCAGGCGGCGGCGCTCGACGCTGTCATCCAGTTCGAGCAGCACTTGCTGGGCCTTCACGTCATCGCCGAGCTTTACGGAGAAAAGCGTTACGCGTCCCGCCGACGGGGTGGCTGCGCGGTGCGTCGTCGTTGCAACCTCCAAACGTCCACGCGTGCTTCCAGAGAAAACGGGGATTTGCGCGAACGTGAGCCAGCTGCCCCAGGCGGCCAATAGCAGCACGGCCACCCCGAAGTAAAATGGCGTCGGCTCCGACAGCTCACGATCCAGCGAGCGAGTCGTGCGCATGAAGGGAGAAGGCATGCTGACCCGCGCGATCAGAACATCAAGGTGCCGGCGCCCAGCTTCATTTTCAGGCCAGTTCCGAAGCTCTGCTCCACTTCGCGGATCAGCTCTAGCGCGTAGCGCAACGTGCGCATTCGGAAGTAGCCGCCTTGCCAATCGGCCCAACGTAGCAGCAGCAGTGCACGCAAAATCCGCTGTTGTCCGTCGCGATGGAGCTCAGTCACCGCGCCGAGAACCTCTAGTGCGTCTTCCAACTCGGCACGCGTCAAATCGACCAAGCCGTTAGTGACACGCCGTTCGCGGTCGCCGTACTCCGCCACGATGTCGATGGCGGACGACAGCCGATAGCTCGCCATCTGACAGTTGAGCGAGGCGTTCAGAACTCGCAAGAATCGCCCCAGATCCGCGATATCTTGCGGACTGAGCGGCATGGCTTGACCAAAGTCTCGGTTGTCGAACTTGCTCACGTGGGCGATGAACGAGTCGGCAAAGTCTTGTGAAGCGTAGAAAGCGATGGCGTCCTCGAGCGTCTCGAACGCATTCGAATGGAACATCGGAGCCGTATCGGCTGCCTCGATCAGCGGCGGTACGTTCATGCCGCCATTGCCGAACGAGTCGTCCACGCCGTCGCCGTCCGCATCGAGCGGGCGCGTGCCGAAGCCACCATCGATCGGAATAGCGAGCTCGTCGACCAGCGGATGACGCACCAACGCCGTGCCGATGTCGAGCGACACGTTCGACGCAGGCTGCGGCACGTTGTCCGCGTTCAACGTGAACGCATTGGCGCCCGCGTTGAGATGGCAGCGCTGGCCACACTCGCTACCGGCGCCGGTTAAGAAGGTGTTGCGGCCTACTTCGGCGCCCAGATCGGTGAGCGACACCACGTTCAAATCGATGTCTTCCATACGACCGATGCTGCCCGAAAAGGCCGCCATCGCGTCTCGCTCTGCATCGTTCGGTAATACGAAGTCGGTACCCGGTCGTCGCTGCAGTGAGCGCGTCATGTGCTGCGTGATGGCGCCGTCCGCGAAGTCGCGCAGCCTGCCTTCGCCCGGCGAACCGTCGCCACTCCAACCGAGCCGTTCCAACGGAGGCAGCAGGGTTCCGTCGGTTGCGTGCGTGGTATCGAATGTATCGAGTGGCGGCGCCGTGATACTCGCAGCCAGGCCGAGCATGTGTGGTACCGAGCGCATTACGAACTTGTTGGTGAGATCGTCGAACCCATCGGCGTTCACGCGAATCAACCCGAGCTCGCGCAGCAGTTCCGGAACTTCGAGCTCGGTCAGGTACGGGTTCTGCTCCGAGATGAACAACGGATCATGGTCGGGAAGCTTGGAGATGAACGCCGTGTCGATGGTGTAGTTGTTGTTCGCCGGATGGCATGAACCGCACGTTCGCCCATTGCCCTGGAACTTTTCGCGAAAGAACAACTCGCCCCCGACGCACACATCGAGGGAAATTTGCCCGAGACGCACGCGTGGATCCATCTCACAGCGCCGCTTCACGTCGAATCGTGGGCGCGTCCTCTTTTCATGGCTGACGGCGTCCGCACGAGCGTCAGGCACACTCGACGCGAGACCAAACAAGCTCGTGACCAGGCCCAAAATGCACCCATACCATGCTCTCATGTTGCCATCCGTTCGCAGCGGTCGTCCGATTCAGCTCAAAAAGCGAGATGCAGAATGTCGTGCTCGACGAGCGGCGTTAGTAGAGCCAGCTGCTCATTCACGCCGCGCAAGCCAGGCAGCTCGCGCACCAAAAACACATCGTGTTCGGCGATGAAGCGCACGGCGTCGCCAGCGCGCGCGCTCACTACACACACCACCGCGGTCCCTGCGCTGCGATGACGACGCAAGCGCACGACCCGATCGCGGACTTCGACGTCGAAGCGAGTATCGAAGGGGTGCACGAGCCGGGTTTCAGGTCGCAAGCAACGCTCGTTGTGCCAAACATCCGGCGGAGGGCCGAAGTGCTCACGGTAGGCGTGAAAGAACGTCGCCGGATCGAGCGGCGGCTCGCTACTCGGCGCCGCGCCGGCCACACGCGGCCCGTGATGCTGATAGCTACCGATCACGTCCTCGCAGAACGCACGGTACTCTTCCGTGAACAGAATGAATTGGTGCCACGCGGCGTCCACCAACGCCGAGACCATGGGCATACTAGCGGACGCATCCGCAGCCAGGAATAGGTAACGCTTCAATTCCTGAAAGAGCGAACGCGCCGAGGCTGCGTCCGCCGCGAGCCGATACTGGAGAAAGCGACTCTCCAAGTAAGGGGCCTCGAACGCGAGCACACGCTCCATCAACGCTTTTCCTCCGGCGTTCTCGGGCTTGAAATCGGTCGCACTCACATCAGCCAACGTCGCCATCAGAGTCCTTTCTCCCTCGCCATGCACCGAGCGATGCTTCAACCGAGCAAGACACGTGCCCCGGTGTTCCTCGCAGTATTTGGGGGTGGTCTCGCGTTGCCCGCTCCGGCTGCTTCTCAAACGACAACCAACTCCGACTCAACAAGGGAAAACGCGTTCCCAACGCGAGCATGAGTGATCCGTTGAACTCGTGCTCGCGTAACTCCCATTACATCTCCAAATCGATCCATTCACTTCTCGACGCGCGCAGTCCACTTCTCTTGAAGGGCGAAGCTCGACCCGTCTCACACCGCGCTGCCGTGGTGGGCACGACGGTTGCTCTAAGAGAGCTTCACACGACATCGCGTCGTGTGAAGAAAGGCAGACATCACAATGGAAAACTCGAAAGAACTGATCGAGACCAAGAATGACGAAATCGAGAACCTCATCGAGAGCGACGATGAGCAACTCACGGTAGAGGTTCCCGTCGAGGTGCGCGCGGGCGTCAGCTACGGCTGCTGCCGTCGCCTCGCCTGATCCTTTTCCCTCCGCTCAGCACCCATCGCCGTGACGAAGCGTCGTCGGCGGTGGGTGCGAGTGTTTAGTGCTTTGTCCGGAGGTAACAGTCGTTACTTCCGGGACCCTGGCTTCGCCAGGCGGCGCTTCGCGGCGAGAGCGCTAACCTTGCTTGTCGGGAGCACAGCTCCCGCTCCCATCGAGTGAATCAATTGGAACGCCCAGGTTTCGGGGCGCCGACCCCAAAACGAATGCCAAGTTTTGAGGCGCAGCACTGGTGTCTCTTGTTTATTACGCGGTTACGCGCTTCCGAGGGCGCTCGAAACCGTGCGCGTTGAGCTTGCCCGTCAGAGCGCGCCGCGAAATTCCGAGCAACTTGGCCGCTTCGGTCTGGTTTCCTCGCGCTTCTTGAATCGCGCGAGAGATGAAATAGCGCTCGCACGCCAGCAAATTGCTGCGTAGCTCCGAGCTGCCCCAAGAATCACCCGGAGGTGGCGGTGGCATCGTGGGCACGTCGTCGCTGAACGCGCTGGTACAAGATTCCAGCATTCCAATCGACAGACTCTCGCTGTCGATCGTCGATGACTGACACAGCGCGGCGGCCACTTCGATCACGTTGCGAAGCTCGCGAATGTTGCCGGGCCAGCTGTGCTCACTGAGCACCTTACAGGCAGCTTGGCTGAGCTCGCGTGGCGCCGTGCCATTCAACTGGTCGAACCTCGCCAAGAAGTACCTAGCCAACGGCAAGATCTCACTCGGGCGTTCGCGTAAAGGCGGTATGTAGACCGTCGCCGCGTTGAGTCGAAAGAACAAGTCGTTACGGAAACGACCAGCCTTCACCTGCCCGGCGAGATCGCGGTGCGTCGCGGCGATCAGCCGAACCTTCGTGTGACGCACCTCTACGCTGCCTAGTCGCTGGAACTCTCCACACTCGAGTACGCGCAGCAACTTGGCTTGCGTCTGCAATGGCAACTCCGCAACTTCGTCCAAAAACAAACTACCACCGTTGGCGGCTTCGAAGAAACCCTGACGGGTTTGCACCGCACCGGTAAACGCTCCGCGTTCGTGCCCGAATAACTCGCTTTCCACGACGGATTCGCACAAGCCAGCGCAGTTGATACGCACGAAGCTCTTGTCGCGAACGCTCGACGTGCCGTGCGCGAAGCTCGCCAAAACCTCCTTGCCCGTGCCCGTTTCACCGAGCAACAACAATGGGAGATTCGTTGGGCCCAACTGCTCGACGCGAGCGTAGAGCTGCAACATACGGGCATCTAGCACCATGGGGGCAGCTCGTGTGCCCGAACCCAACCCGTCCGAACGAACCGAACCTGACATTCTGTCTACTCCTCCAGAAAGATCCCGGCCGCGCTTCGTCACTACGTTTCTCCCACGACCTCGAGATCACTAAAAAATCAGTGACGAGACTCGTCGGCCCCACGCTCCTCCCCACCTTGGTTGCGACGAGCCAAACGCGGTTCAAGGAATTCAGAACAATAGTTGGGGAAGTCTGAGCGCGTGCGCAAGAGCTGAATGCGAATTGCGAAAGATAACTCAGACGAAATGCGCCAATATGTACGCGCGTGCACAGCGTACGAGTTCTTTCGATCGAGTGCGCGACTCAACGCGAACGACGCTTGCCAGCTGCGTGAGACTCTGCCTCGGATGACACGCCGCGCAGGCTTTGCGCCTCCGTGACGTGCGCGCGCAGTCCCGTCGTGCGCTTGAAGTTCTTGGCTCGAGAAATGCCGAGCCTTTGCGCATGGCGCGCCCGATGCATGACTTTTCCGCACAACGGCATGCTCGAAAGCAGTGCGCTGCCAGGAGAATTGACATGCTAAAGCAAGCAATTCTGTTCGCGTCGCTCATGGCTAGCGGCGCCGGACTACTCGGCGTTGCCACCGGCGCGTTCCGGGCCCCGCCGAGGCCCACCCAAGTGACGCTCGAAGCTCTGCCGCGCGCTGTCGAGCCTCCCAGCGAGGTCGTCTTCGAAGGCCAGCTCACGCCGTCGGTGACGCCCAGCGCTGCATCAGCACCGTCGAAGAGCAAACGAGTCGTGAGACGGGTTTCTGCTGCAAAGCCAGCGGGTGAAGCTCGTGCTTGCGGCGGCTGGTCCGAAATTGGAGCGATCTACAAGGCCCAAGAGGGCGCGACCGGCGTGCACCGCGTTCGCGCGCTGTGCTTCTGAGCGCCAAAGCGTGCCGATGTAGAACCCAAGCTCGAACGAGTGTACGCCGGCTGATATGTTGGCTGTGCGCAGCGCGCTGCTGGCGCTCATTGTGACGGTGAGTTCGGGCTGCGCTCGCACGAAGAAGGAGCCCGAGCCGGCGCCGGCACGCCCGAGTGCCGATCCCGTGCTCGAAGTGTGTACCGCGCTCGCGGCGCCGGGCCCGTCCGCGAAACGCTTCGAGAAGGTGTTGCCGCTCGAAGCGGGCGGTCTCGTCGTCGTGCTGGGTGGCACGAATGCTCGAGCCGTGGAGCGTGCGCTAGAGCCATTGGGGCTCACGAACACGAAGATTGTTAGTTGCGGTGCCGACGACATCATCTTGTGGGTTCCTGCTGTGGATCACTCGAGGGCCGAGCGGCTGCAGGCGGCAGTGTTGAGCGACGCTCCCGGTGCGACAGTGAAGGATTCTGAGGTTCTTGCCCCGCGGTCGGCCGCGCCGCCGAAGCGCCCGCGCGACTAAATGCGCCAGCGGTGTCCCGCCAGCGCGCCTCGCAAGCGGCGTTTTTTTGCGATGACCTGTCGATTTCGCCGAGGCAGGTTCGTCACACTTCCGAGCGACCGCGCTTCGGCGCTCGAGCAAGGAGTTTTCGATGAGCAAGTTGCGAGTTCATGCCTTTAGCGTGTCCATCGATGGTTACGGCGCCGGCCCCAACCAAGACCAAACGAATCCGCTCGGAGTCGGGGGATTCGGCTTGCACGAGTGGATGATCCCCACGCGCACCTTTCAGTCCATGCAAGGCAGGGAGGGAGGCGAAACCGGCATCGACGACGATATCACCGCACGTGGGATCGCCAACATTGGCGCTTGGATTCTAGGTCGCAATATGTTCGGCCCAATTCGCGGCCCGTGGCCGGACGAGTCTTGGCGCGGTTGGTGGGGTGAAAACCCGCCGTACCATACCGACGTGTTCGTGCTGACGCATCATGCGCGCGCGCCGATCACGATGGACGGCGGCACCACCTTCCACTTCGTGACCGACGGCATTCACGCAGCGCTCGAACGCGCTCGTGTCGCCGCCGCTGGCAAAGACGTTCGCCTCGGCGGCGGAGTCGCGACACTGCGCGCCTACCTACAAGCCCGCTTGGTCGACGAACTCCACTTCGCGATTTCCCCTGTCCTCCTCGGCTCCGGCGAACACCTGTTCCACGGCATCGACTTGCTCGCGCTCGGTTACCGCCTGAGCGAGCACGTGGTTACATCCAAAGCCACGCACGTCGTGCTCTCCCGCTGATTCGCCTCGGCAATCGAGAATTCGTTGCCCTGCGAACGAGCGTGCAGGTCGCCCTGCCGTAGCGGCTCGTCGCTCGAGGGGCGCTCTGGCCAGCTGCGCGGTCTCGCTGCTTCGCACCGGTCCCGGTGCTTCCGGTTCCGCGAGGCTGGTCACGGTGCAATGATTGCAATGACAATAGTTGCATTGACAACTAATGCCCCGGAGCCTATGTTCTGGGCTGGAGGAACGCATGACCATCAGAGACCTGATCATCATCGGCGCCGGGCCCGCCGGCTACACAGCTGCCATTTACGCCGCCCGAGCCGGCTTGAGTCCGCTGCTCTTCACGGGGGCGCCTACACTCGACGAGCCGCAACGACTGGCGGGTGGGCAGCTGATGAGCACGACCCTCGTGGAGAACTATCCAGGTTTTCCCGAGCCCGTCGCCGGCGTCGATCTCATGCAGCAACTCGAGCGCCAGGCACAGCGCGAAGGCGCCGAGCTCTCGTTCGAGAACGTGCTGGCCGTAGAGCTTCGGCGCTGGCCTTTCACCATCCGGGCCGAAAGCGGCAGCGTGCTGGCTCGAGCGCTGATCGTGGCAACCGGGGCATCGGCACGTTGGCTGGGCGTTCCGGGCGAGCAGGAGTACCGGAACCGCGGCGTTTCGGCCTGTGCGGCGTGCGACGGAGCGGTCTTCAAGGACCGCGACGTGATCGTGGTGGGCGGCGGCGACACCGCGATGCAGGAAGCGCTATATCTGTCCAAGCTCGCCCGAAGCGTTCGGCTGCTTCACCGCAGGAAGGAGCTCAGCGCCAGCACGACAATGGTTCGTCGCGTGCTGGCCGAACCGAAGATTGCGGTCCTCTACGACACGACGATCGAGGAGGTCGTCGGCGACGGAGACGCCTTGACTGGGGTACGCGTCATCAATTCCCGTGGCGGTGAGCGGCGCCAGCTCCACGCAGACGCCTTGTTCGTTGCCATCGGGCACGAGCCGGCCACGAGCCTGCTGGAAGGACAGCTCGAGCTCGACGAGCTCGGCTATATCGCCACGCACGCGCCGCACAGCACCACGAGCGTGGCCGGCGTATTCGCTGCGGGTGACGTGCAGGATCACCACTACCGCCAGGCCATTACCGCTGCCGGCAGTGGTGCCGTTGCGGCGCTCGATGCTGAACGCTGGCTCGCCGTTCACGCGAAGGACGAAACCCACGATGCGGGCCGGGCAGCCTGAGGAGACGAACGATGAGCATTCAAGTTGGTGACTTCATCCCGCAGGAGCTAGCCACGCACGCCGCCCGCTCACCCGCGCGCGTCACGATCTACTACTTCATGCGCACGATCGATTGTCCGATCTGCCGCTCTCACGTTAACCGTCTGACGGCGCTGAAGGAGCGCGTGCGCGACCTCGGCGCAAATGTGCTGATTGTGGCGCCTGGCGTTACGGCGGAGCCGCCGGCGTGGGCGAGCAGCCTGCCGTTTCCGCTGTTGATATCAGCGACGGCACACGCCAGCGTGGGCTTTTCACAGGTCCTGGGCGCACTACAGCAGAGCGGCACGATCGTGGCCGACCCGAAAGGCCGCGTGCTCTCCGTGCGCCGGTCCACCCTGCCGTTTCAGGCCTTCGACGAGCGCGAGCTGCTCGAACTCTTGCAAAAACTCAGCGGGGAGGCGAGCCGCGCTTCCAACGATCGGGCGGCGGTCGTATGACTGCGCACGCTCAAGGCCCTCCATCAAGCTCTGGGTTAAGGGTAAAATCTGCGGCATCGTATTCGCTTTGAAGTAGCGAGAACTGCCGCGAGGAGTCAGCGAAGAAGGCGGATTCGCGCGCAGGAGCTGTGCAGAAGCGCGCAGCGGACAGCCCAAGTTCCGACCGACACGCGAGCCCCTCGATGAGGGGCTCAGCGGAGAGGGCGAGATTCGAACCCGCGGTAGGTTGCCCTACGCCCGCTTAGCAAGCGGGAGGGGTTGCCCCGCACCGTGCAGTGCTCGCGGCTTCGCCGCTGCGCGCTTCCTGCCTCCCCCAGACGCCGTGCTCGCCGCTTCGCGGCTGCGCGCGACGTGGAGGGAGGCCGTCGCTTGGCGCGCAGTGACGGTGTGCGGTCGCTTGCACGAGTGACGCTCGTCTGCAGCGTCGACATCGGGCCGAGCTTCGCGGGAGGCGCACGCTGCGCGCCGCACCCGTCGCTGCGCGCGCTTCAGGGCGGGGGCGCGTCACGCAGCCTGCGCCAAGAGGGGCTGCGCTCGGGCCCAATGCCGACGCCGCAGGCTCCAATGCGCACTCGCTCTTCACTGACTCAGCTCGAACTTCACGCGCGGCAGCATCGCTCCTGGCTTACGGAGTCGGAGGCGCGGCTCTGGTCTGCGCTCAACGCTGGGCAGCTCGGCGTTTCGTTTCGGCGGCAGGTCGTCATTGGCAAGTTCATCGCCGAGTTCTGCGCACCCGCCGCAAAGCTCGTCGTCGAAGTAGATGGCGCGTGGCACGCACGGCGAAAGCGGGTCGACGCGCGGCGCGATCGGAAGCTTGCGCGGCCCGGCTATCGCGTGGTGCGCGTCGACGCGGAGTTGGTGTTGCGCGATGTCGCCGCCGCTGTTGCTCAGGTGCGCGCTGCGCTTTGACGGCGCGCCCACGTGGGTTTCGGCGTGAGTCTTCCCCTGCCGAGCGCAGCGCGCGCGTGACGGAGGCAGTCGGCGTGGCCACGCTGCGAGCAGCGAGGCGCGCGCGAGCACCGGCTTTGGGGAAGACCGCGCCCTCTTCGCCCGCGTTGCGCAGAATGTCCGCTCAATGACTTGTGCCAGCATGGCCGCTCGGTACGGGCGGGTTAGCGTACTCGAGTGGTTTTACGACTCGAAATGGACTGGATCGTGTTCGCTACTCGTTAGCTCTCGTCTCACGCTATCCGCCAGTCTCAACCTCGGTCCAACGATGCGGCATCGCGATCTTCCGTGGACACGGTGTCAACTAACGGCTGGGCTCGAAGAGGTGCCTACTGATGAGCTTCTCGCCGAACTTCCTCGGCGAAGTCTTCTAGTTCATCTTCTCGGACTAGGCGCGCATCGTGCTCCTGGAGCACGTATGCAATGCGGCGCTTCACGTCGTCCGCGATCGACTCGTCGAAACCACCGACGACGATAAGCTTTTGCGGGCTGCCAATGGCGATCGAGTGCTTGTGGATGAGGTGCCCTTTGACGGCAAGATCGCTAGCACGATCTCCCGCCGAACCGGCATCTACTGGAAAGGCTTCTGGCTTGATAAGGTTCAACGCGCCGTTTTGGTACGCATAGGGCACTTCCATGGAGCCAATCTCTGGAATCTCAACGGTCAGGTCACGTCGTAAAGGGACGCCCATCAGCTTCCGTTCGAAAACTCCTCGCAGGTCAGGCTTCCGCGGGCGTCGACGCGTTCTCGCGTCCACATGCGCGAGTCGCAAGTAGAGTTCTTCTAGTTCGACATCACAATTCTCGACAAGGATTGTGCGCGGCAACGAGAGGAGCAGGTTGTTGCCCTCCTTCTTGCCGAAACGCACTAGGTCGTCAGCAGTGACCCACGCTGGCCCCTCATCACGGATGCGACCTTCCAGCGCGGTCTTCGCAAGCGACAGTCGTCCGTCGTCGAAAGCGTCTCTGCCGAATCGCTGCTTGGGCGCTTCGTTGTCCTCTCCAAAACGGACGCCGAGGTAGCCGAGCCCGGGAACGGCGAGCACCACGCCCACGTTGGCGCATTCGCCCCGATCAAGGTCGGGGCAGAATTGAATAACGCTGAAGAAGCCCCTGGTTGATGTCATAGGTCGTCTCCTTCTAGCTCAAGTTCGGGGTCCAGGTATCGCTGATCCACTAGCATTTTTAGGATATTCCGGCTCACAAAGGCCGCCCTTCCGGCAAGGAACTCCCTAACCGCATCTGTCACGTCCGCGGAGGGCCGCCATGGGCCGGGCACACCGTGGAGGAGGGTGTCAACGTCTGCCTGGCTCAGAGAGCGGAGGCGAGTAGCGTAGACGCGCACAGCATCGTGCGTAACGTGGCCCGCAAACTCGGGGAAGTGCCCGTAGAGGCGTTCGTCCTGAACCCGATCGATATTCTTGATCGTCTTGGTCAGCGTGCGACCACAAGCGAAGACGTGGGTGTGGTCCATCGCGACGACGCGGACCTTTCCTTTGGTGGATCCATCCGCGAGGAACACGTTTCGGAAGTTGCGTCGAACGCGTTCACCTTCAGGTCGATACCGGTCGCAGTTGAGCAACCAGGTGTCGAGCACGATGAGTCCGGCCAGTGTGTCTGGGTTCTCCACTGCCTTGAGCTCGTCTGAGCCGCCGCCCCAAACGGTCCCGCTTTCGAATCGAGCTAAGAACGCCGGGCCCTGTTGCGAATGGGTGCCGTCAGCAAACTTAACGAGCGCCACTTCGGCGACATCGACGATGCTCACGTCGAAGGTCGGAAGCCCGAGCCACGCTGCTGCGCGGGTGCCGATCAACTCGCAGAAGAGAGCCTGCGGGCCTTCCGGATTCCCCATGAATTTTGCGTATGCCGCGCCCTGATCGGTCTCGACCCGTGTCGCACCGGTACTCGTCTCCAGCGTCGTGCTCACCCAGCGGATTCGAGTCGGATTCCATGCCGCCACAGCCGTCACCATTCTG
This sequence comes from Myxococcota bacterium, assembly GCA_049324695.1. Taxonomy (GTDB): domain Bacteria; phylum Myxococcota_A; class Polyangia; order Polyangiales; family Polyangiaceae; genus PMG-095. Next base: position 162,934 of record JBMOMJ010000007.1, on the reverse strand, counting down.
ACTCTGAATTCTTAGTCCGCAGGCCCATCTGCCTCGCAGCGTCGCCATCGACTCCCGGAATTGGAACGCGACACCAGCCGCGTTCGAGACGCAGGGAGCGGTGTCGGCGTCGGTGCCCAGGCCATTGCCCACGGTACGAAGGCGCGCGTCGTTGATCAAGGCCGAATGGCCTTCGAAGTGGCGCTGAGAGACATCTCCTCGAGCAGCCGGTCTTGCGTCCACGGCGGCTCCGCTTACGGTCAACCAACTGAGCGCGGTGTGGATGTGAGCACTGGACGCGCGCAGCCTTCGCCGGCCCTTGTATGTTACGGGTACCCCGATGGACTACGACTGCTTCCGCGCCGTCTGGAACAACGCCCTCCTGGAGTCACGGCTTCCGACCATTGGCCTCCACGCGAGCGAGACGCTCGACACGCGAACACTCGATCGCAGTCACACGGTCTACGTCGAACCGTTAGGCTGCCAGGACGCCCGCGCCTTTCACGTGAGCGCGACGCTCTCTTGGAGCTGGCACGCATTGCATACGGCCAGAGCGACGACCCGAGACGACGACGTTTTGACCGAAATGCTTGGCCGCGACGGAGCCGAAGGCCTCGAAACCGAAAAGCCCTACATACGGGTCGACATCAAGTTGACGGCCAGAGCTCCCTATGGGCAGCCGTTGCCGATGCCCTCCAAAGCGGCGTGGGCCAACTGGGCTCCAGAAACAATGGGGCGGCTCGAGACAACCGAGCCGCTGGCGCCAAACCCGGATACTCGCGTGAACCGAATGGGCATGTTGGAGATTCTGGCGTGGAAGGAGCAGCCGAAAGTGACCGCTGTTTGCGCTCCTACCGGCGACCTATTGCTCGAAGCGGTCGAGATCTCTGCCGGACAGATTGTCGAGTTACCTCGGGTTCGGGACGGCTCCGACGAAACGCCCGACTCCGGACCCGATGACGAACTCGCCGAGCTCTTCAGTCGGGTCCGGGCCTCGCTCACGGCATGGATGCAGGCTGTCGATCAGCTGCGTCCGCGTGATTCAGCGTCGCGCTGACTTTCGGCAACTCCTCGCAGCGTCGCCCCGGGCGCCGGCGCGAGCAATCAGTTTGCACGTTCCGTGCGTCGGGCACCCTTTCGTGCAAGACGCTCAGTGCCGCGGTGGCCTCACCAACCGATCCGCGACCCGAACCAGTCGGGCATTGCTGAGCTCCTCGATGCTCAAGTACACCCGCCATGCCCGGGCGCTCACCAGGGCTCGGAGCCTGTCCTGCTGCTGTAGGATCAGCCTCGAGAACCGCCGGATGCTGCGGTCCATCTTCAGGATCCCACTTATGATTTGCTGACTGTCTTCGGTCGTGGGTAGCTTCCTTGTAGCCATCGGGAACTTATCCTTCCTGGTGGTTAGGCCCTCCGGCTGTGTCCGCAGTCGGGGGGCTGTTGTGTTCAGGCTTAGACCTGTAACTTCGAAGTTATAGCCTAGCATGTAACCTCAAAGCTACAGGAAACTGGGCCATTCCGAGCCCTGCCCGATACGCTCGGGGTGTGAAGGAATCTCGGCTAAATCTGAGGGAACTGCGCGAACTTATCTATGATGAGGCTTCACGAAGTCGCCTCGCGCGGAAGCTTCGGGTGCGCGCCCCCTATCTCGTGAAGCTGGAGTCGCAGCCAGACATGCTCGTGAGCACGCTGCGTCGGTACGTCGAGGGCTTGGGCGGGCGCCTCGAACTTCGCGCTCGTTTCGAGGACCAAGGCGCCGAGGTGGTCATCACCCAGTTCGAACGGACGAAGGAAAGCGCGCGCAGGAAGAACCGTCTCCGGGCACAGCCGAAGAAAAGCTGACCGGCGCGTGCGTCGATCGCCGTGAGCCGATCGGAGTGGCGGGGGATCGTCGGTGCACCGAAAGGCGGGCGCGAGCGCAAGATTCCGTTGACCCATCGCCTCGCCGCAGCGCTCAAGGCGCATCGGCATCTTCGCGGGGATCGGGTCTTCTACCAGCCGGATGGGTCATCGTTCACGCGCTCGGCTGTGGAGGCGGCCCTTCGCTTTGCCTGCCGTCGCGCTGGTCTACGAAAGATCGGATCGCATGTGCTTCGGCACACGTTCTGCTCGCACCTCGCCATGCGGGGGGCGCCGCCGAAGGCGATTCAGGAGCTCGCAGGGCATTCGACGCTGGCGATGACGCTCAGGTACATGCACCTGGTGCCCATCGCGCTGCGCGAAGCGATCGAACTTCTGAATTGTGGGCAGCTAATGGGCAGCGCTCAGGAAGCGATGCGCTGAAGTGATGGAAGACTCACGGGAATCTTTGCGGAGAGGGCGGGATTCGAACCCGCGGTAGGTTGCCCTACGCCCGCTTAGCAAGCGGGAGGGGTTGCCCCGCACCGTGCAGTGCTCGCGGCTTCGCCGCTGCGCGCTTCCTGCCTCCCCCAGACGCCGTGCTCGCCGCTTCGCGGCTGCGCGCGACGTGGAGGGAGGCCGTCGCTTGGCGCGCAGTGACGGTGTGCGGTCGCTTGCACGAGTGACGCTCGTCTGCAGCGTCGACATCGGGCCGAGCTTCGCGGGAGGCGCACGCTGCGCGCCGCACCCGTCGCTGCGCGCGCTTCAGGGCGGGGGCGCGTCACGCAGCCTGCGCCAAGAGGGGCTGCGCTCGGGCCCAATGCCGACGCCGCAGGCTCCAATGCGCACTCGCTCTTCACTGACTCAGCTCGAACTTCACGCGCGGCAGCATCGCTCCTGGCTTACGGAGTCGGAGGCGCGGCTCTGGTCTGCGCTCAACGCTGGGCAGCTCGGCGTTTCGTTTCGGCGGCAGGTCGTCATTGGCAAGTTCATCGCCGAGTTCTGCGCACCCGCCGCAAAGCTCGTCGTCGAAGTAGATGGCGCGTGGCACGCACGGCGAAAGCGGGTCGACGCGCGGCGCGATCGGAAGCTTGCGCGGCCCGGCTATCGCGTGGTGCGCGTCGACGCGGAGTTGGTGTTGCGCGATGTCGCCGCCGCTGTTGCTCAGGTGCGCGCTGCGCTTTGACGGCGCGCCCACGTGGGTTTCGGCGTGAGTCTTCCCCTGCCGAGCGCAGCGCGCGCGTGACGGAGGCAGTCGGCGTGGCCACACGCTGCGAGCAGCGTGGCGCGCGCGAGCACCGGCTTTGGGGAAGACCGCGGGCGCGCAGTCCCGAGCACCCGCGAGTTGGGGCAGGCTCAGCGGAGAGGGCGGGATTCGAACCCGCGGTAGGTTGCCCTACGCCCGCTTAGCAAGCGGGTACCATCGGCCACTCGGTCACCTCTCCGGTTCCCTTGGCGGGAGGCCGCCAAAGTAGTCAGGTTCGGACGCTCGTCAAGCGCGACGCGCCGGAAGCTGCGCGTTTGTTGCATCACCGCGGTTTTCAGAGGGTTTTCCTCTGAGGACCTCGACGGTTTGGGCGTGGATGAGCGGGTTGGCCGCCGCCACTATTGCTTCGCGCCCTGGCTGATCCAGTTGGAAATGGTGGTCGCGTCCGCCTGTTGGAGGCAGGCAGAGGTGGTGCAACCAAGCGGCATGCGAAGGCCACCGCACTTGCCGGTCGTGACGAGGACGAGGGCGCTGGTGTTGGTGCTGTTCGCTACAACGAGGCGGTTGCCGGCGCACTCGGGGACGCTGGTGCTGGTGAGTGTGGCGTAGAGCGTGGAGCCAGTGGTGCTCAGGTTGGGACTGGTGCCGCCAGAAACGTGGCAGCCAGTGACGCCGCAGGATCGGTTGATGACCGAGGTGACTTGCATGAAGCTGACGCTAGCGCCGGAGTTGCCGCCGGTGTTGGTTGTGCCGCTGCCGCCTTGGCCAGTGGAGCTGCCGCCGCCTTTGCCGCTGGAGCTACTGCCGCCTTTGCTGGAGCCGCCTTGCGCAAAGTTGGAGCCGCCCTGCCCCGAGCCGCCTTGGCCCGAGCCGCCTTGGCCCGAGCCGCCGGAGCCAGTTGCTCCACCAGAGTTGTTGGACCCGCCGTTGGCCTGAGTGCCGCCGTTGGCTTGGGTGCCACCGTTGCCGTTCGAGCTGGTGCCGCCTGAGCCGTTGCTGTCCCCGCCGGAGCTGTTGTTTTGGTTCTGTGCGCCGCCGCGCGCTGTCACCGGGTAGTCGTCGACGCCGGAGCACGCGGTTACCGCGCTGCAGAGCAGGATTGTCCCAAAAGCGGAAAACTTCGACAGTCGTATTAGCATCGGGGGAATACCTCGAGCGCGCTCGATACGAGCTGATGCCCGCTCATCGAATGGATGAGCTTCGGCCACGGCAATCGGTTCAGTTTTTTGGTTAGTGCCGGCGAGCTCTGGCGCGCATGCACACGAACACAGAGGGTTCGGGTGCAATCTTTATAGTGGCAGAAACTGTCGAAAAACTTCGACGAGCGCGTCGATTCCAGGAGCAGCAGGTCTTTCCAGCAGCGCTTTCTGGACAGAGGTGCCACACTCTCGGCGTGTTGTTGTCTCGTCCAGATGTTCCACAAGCTTCGGCGAGTGCTCGCGAAAAAGCGCTGCGTTTGTTGGAGCGCGCGCTTGGTCCTTCCAAGGTGCTAACTGCGGAGGAAGCGTGTGATCGGTTCGTAGCAGACGAGTCGGAAGCGCTTGGTGTACGGCCGGATGCAGTCGTGCTCGCGAGTTCGAGCGATGACATTCAAGCGGCGCTTGCCGCAGCGCGTGAAGCGGGCGTTCCGATCACGCCGCGCGCCGCTGGAACGGGACGTACAGGCGGCGCGGTGCCCGTTGCGGGCGGCATCGTGCTCGTCACTTTGGGAATGAACGGCATCAAGGAGATCGACCGTCGCGAGGGGATCGCAGTGGTGGAGCCGGGCGTGGTGCTGTCGGTGTTGCATCACGAGGTGGAGGCGGAAGGCTGGTTCTATCCGCCGGATCCGAACTCGTTGGAGAGCTGCGCATTGGGCGGAAATGTCGCCGAAAATGCTGGTGGGCCGCGCGCGTTCAAGTACGGCGTCACGCGCGACTACGTGCTCGGGATGGAAGCTTTGTTGCTGGGCGGGCAGCGCTTGCGCGTGGGGCGGCGCACCCTCAAGGGTGTTACTGGCTACGATGTGACCGCGCTGTTGGTGGGGAGCGAAGGTACGCTGGCAGTGTTCAGCGAAATCACGCTGCAGCTGATCCCGAAGCCAGAAGCCATCACCACGTTGTTGGCGTTGTTCCCTTCGCTGGCAGCAGCTGCCGCGTGCGTCGCGGAGATGACCGGTCCTGCTCGCCTGTTGCCACGCTGCATCGAGCTGCTCGACGCCGCGACGCTCGAAGCCATGCGCAAGGCAGGCAACTCTATCGATCAACGCGCCCAGGCGATGTTGCTCATCGAGGTGGATGGGGACGAGCCTTCGTGCGAAGCGCAGGCCGAGCGGGTCGGCGCCGCTTGTGACAGCGCCGGAGCGCTGGAGGTATTGGTCGCGCAGGAGGCGTCGCAGCGCGATCGTTTGTGGGCTGCGCGTCGGGAGATGAGTCGCGCGGTGCGCAAGCTCTCGAAAAAGAAGTTGAGTGAGGACATCGTCGTGCCGCGTCAGCGCGTCGCCGAGCTGCTCGAGCGCCTGCGCCGCATCGGTGAGCGTGAGCGCATTCGAACGCTCACGTACGGGCACGCCGGGGACGGCAATTTGCACTGCAATTTCCTGTGGGACGACGACGACGAGGTGCCGCGTGTGGAGCGCGCCATCGAGGCGCTGTTCCGAGACGTGGTGGAGCTGGGCGGCACCTTGAGCGGCGAGCACGGCATTGGAGTGCTCAAGGCGCCGTACCTGCCTCTCGAGCAGTCGGCCGCGCTAATTGACCTCCAAAAGGACTTGAAGCGGGTGTTCGACCCGCAAAATCTGCTCAATCCAGGGAAGATCTTTCCGGCCGGCTCCCACCGCGCGTGCTGAGCGCCGGCAGATCCGCTAGAACGCCGGCCCTTGTTCTCAGCCGCCGTCATCGCCACGCTCGCCGTGCTGTTTGGGCTGCTGCTCGGCTTGGCTCCTGCGGCTAGCCGGCGCGCGCTCGGACCACTGCGCACCCTGGCGCTCACGGCAGTGATCGGCGTGGTGGCGTTGCACCTCTTGCCGGAAGCGCTGCGCGACTTGGGCGCTGTTGGTTTGGTGGTGTTCGCGCTGGGGTTGGCGTTGCCACGCTGGCTGGGAGCGCTGCGAGGGCCGCACACACACGAGGAAGATAGCGAGCTCGGGCTCGACCTCGGTTTCGCCGGGCTGCTGGTGCATCACGTCGGCGACGGGCTCGCGCTGGGCGCCTACTCGCGTGACGAGCCGTTCGTACGCAGCCATGCGCACGGTGACGTGTTGCTCGCTCTGGTGCTGCACACGGTGCCGTTGGTTGCCGTAGTGGCAGCGGGCTATGCGCGCACCCGCGGCGTGCGAACCGCAGTGCTGCGTTCGTTGCTGCTTGCGTTGGCCAGCGTGGTTGGTGTGCTCGGCTCGCACCTGGTTCCGCACTCCATCGTGGAGAGCGCGACGGCGTGGATCGCTGCGGGCGTCTCCGGCCTGCTGCTTCACGGGCTGGCTCACGATTTGGATCGCGATTTGCCACGTGCTTCACTCGGGCGCGCTCTCGACCTCGTCATGGCGCTCGGTGGCATCGCAGTTGGCATTCTCGGAGCCAAGCTCGGCTCCCATGCGGATCCGTCCACCGATGCTCGCTTACGGCTTGCGTTGGTCACCGAGCTCGATCGCACGGCGCTGCCACTCGTGTGCGGCCTCGTGATTGGCGTGCTGTTGACACTGGCGCGTGACCCGAAGCTATTTTCGTTCTTGCGCGCGTATCGGGACGCAGCTTCGGCGGAGCGTGGGGGCGTGCTCGCTCCGGAAGCGTTTTTGGTCACGATCTCGCACTTTGGGTTCCCGTTGGCTGTGCTGCGCGATCTGATCTCGGCAGTGGGGCTCGCTCTGCGTGGGCGCACAGGGACTTCAACTCACGCAGATTCAGCCGTTGCGCACGCGGAGTCCGTGGATTCTGCGGCTGAGCTCGTAGCATCAGGGAACGCAGCCGAATCTCCAGCGGAAGTCAAACCGGCGAGTTGGGCGGAGCGCGTCGACACGATCGTGCCCTGGGCGCTTTTGGGCGTGTTGGTTGCGGCGGTGATTCGCGCTTCGGTGCCAGACTTCGCGCTGCAATGCTCGCTGTGGGTGGCGCTACCGGCCGCGCTGGTCTTCGCGCTCAGCGTGAAGATTCACGGCGTGGCAGCGCCGTCGCTGGCGTTTGCGCTAGCGGATCGCGGTTTGCCATTCCCGGCCGTGCTGGTGGTGCTGGTGCTCGCACCGTTCGCGCTCGATCTGCGCAATCCGCGACACTGCCTGTTTGCGGCGGTGCCCGTGGCGTTTGCGTTGGCCGTTGCCGATCGCATCCCGCGCACGTTACCAATGGCGGATACCGAAGCGGCCACGGTAGCTGTAATCGTGATTGCGATCTTGTTGCTGTTGCGAGCCTATCAACTCGGTTTTCGTGGCTTGCTGCTGCCGATTGTAAAAGTCGACCAGGGACACTAGCTCGCCTCGCGACGGTATGACTCGAATGCCAGGCTGAACCGCCGTGTAGCAGGGCGGAGTCGGTATGCGTGGCACATCTTTGGCGACGCCACTGCTGCTCAGTGACGCCAACCGCTGGACGATCGAGGTCGAGTCGGTACAGGATCGGCGCTCGGTGTGTTTACTTGCCGTTCGCCTCGCGCGTACGGCAGCTTCACTCAATGGGGATGAACATGCGCTTAAAACAACTTGTCTTGGTTGGTGCACTGTTTCTCGCTTGTGATGGCGAGTCGACGGATCCGGGCGACGGAACCGGTGGCACTTCTGGCGCCGGTGGCAAGGGCAGCGGCGGGCAGAGTGGTTCGATGGGCAGCGGCGGTAAAAACGTGAGCGGCCACGCCGGCGCAGCAGGATCGGGTGAGGGCGGCGAAAGTTCCGCCGGTAAAGGCGGCGAAGCGGGCTCGGCACAGGGTGGTAGCGGCGGCGTCGGCGACCCGGGCGCGGGCGGCAACGAGCCAGGAGGGAGCGGTAGCGAAGCGGGAGCGGGCGGTAATGGCGCCAGCACAGACGGCAGCAGCGACGCCGCGTTCGGTGCAGATCTCAATGCCGGCTCGATCCAACCTGGTACACCGGTGAAGCTCGCGCCAGCAAACTGGGTGCCCTCGCAGGTTGTCGACCCTTGCAACGATTGTCCCCCGGGCTTCAGCTGCGTCGGCAGTGGCACTGCCGCGACCTGCCAACTCGAGCATGAGCTTCCGAAGGGTCGCGTGTGCAGTCTGGACGGCTTCTGCTTCTGGGATCCGCTGCCACAAAGTGAAGACCTACTCGATGTCTACGCGCTCGCGGCCGACGACGTGTGGGCGGTTGGCAAACAAGCGACCGTGATGCACTACGACGGCAAGGCTTGGTCGGGGATCTCGCAGCTGATTCGCGTCGAGCGTGAAGGTCTCATCGATGGAATCGAGTTCTCGCGTGTGTTTGCACGTTCGAGTACGGATGCCTGGATCACTGGGAGGATGGTGACCAACGACGTGGCACGGCCAATCGTGCTCCACGGAGACGGCAAGCTGTGGCGAAAGATCCAGTTGCCGCACGGCGCGTCGAGCACGGAAAGTATCGTGGCGATTTCTGGCGCCGCCACAGGCGACGTCTGGTTCCTGACGAACTCCGGCAACTTGCTGGTGTACTCGGCGGGGAGTTTCAGCGCGCCGTTGCGCCTGGCGACTACCGGCGCTGATTTGCAGATGCTGACACCTCAACTCAGCTACGTCGTCGCTGGTGGCGATTTGCTGCGCTATCAAAACGGTGACTGGTCGGTTGCGTTCGACGACCGAAATAACTCGCTCCGCGCTATCGATGCTCCGAGCGCCGACGAGCTATGGGCTATCGGCGACGAAGGCCTGCTGCATCTGAGCGCCGGAACTTGGCTGCGTGATGCGACAATCAGCGGAAGCGACGTCTTCGCTGGTTCCCCCACTGGTGCCTGGATCTACGGCTACTTCTCAGGGATGGGCGCCGAAGGCCTCATTCACTTCGACGGCGCTCGCTATCACGGCACCAGGGTCCTGTCGCCGGCACGCGTGCACGGAGTGCGCGAAGCGGATGCGCTGGCTGTTGGCGGCTTGGGTAACATCTGGCAGCTGCGACAAGGCGCAATCGAACACGTGGGCGGGTTTGCTTATCCGAGTGAGATCAAGAACGAGTTCGTCCATCGCTTCGATGTGAATTATGTCGCGACGAGCGCCGTCTCCAAGGACGATATCTGGTTCGGTGGCAGCCATGAGGTGGTCCTGATCGGCTATGAACAATGGCCACTGCTGAAGCATTTCGACGGTAAAAGCTTCACACGACACACCGGCGCCGGTTGGAGGTATATCGGCATTGCGAGAGGCATCGAGGGCGGTTACCACAACGGCATCAACGCGGTTCACGCGCTGCCTACGGGCGAAGTCGTCGCGGCGACTGGGCTCGCCGTCAGTCGGCTACTGCCAAACGAGAGCAGCTTTGGCACCATCGCGAACTCGCCCATGTGGATCGAGGGCCTTTACGCTGCGAGCTCGAGTGACATTTGGGCAGCGCAGGGAGGTCAGAATTCGCTGAAGCAGTTCAATGGCGGCGCTTGGAGCAACGCCGCTCCGGCTTCGGTCGTAGCGCTGTGGGGTAGCAGCGCGAGCGACGTTTGGGCCGTGGGAGCCAGCGCTCATCATTACGACGGTACGAGCTGGACTACGCACACTCTGTTGCAAGCTGCTGTCAGCGTCTGGGCGCGCGGTCCGAACGAGGTCTATGTCTACGGCAACGGCTGCGTGCAGCGCTTCGACGGTACGAGCTTCAAAGCGGTGACCACGGCCGAGTGCGCCACGCCGCCCAACTCGCGAGACGGAGTGATTACCGGCTGCGGGACGAGCGATCTGTGGGTCGCCGACCACAGCGACCGGCTCTCGCATTTCGACGGTGCCCAATGGTCTTTGGTTCGCACGGGCGTAGAACGCATCCGCACGCTGCTGTGCACGGCTCCCAACGACGTGTGGGCGGCGGGTGCCAACGGCGCGATCCTGCGGCAGTTGCGCTAAATCGCGCGCTGCGAAATCAGGGGATCACGGTGCCCGACCATGGCAACTTGGGATCGCTTTCGCCGGTAGCCCAGCGGTAACGTAGGCCGCAGACGCCGTAAGCGCCCAACGTGATCCCCAGATCGTCAGGGCTCGAGGTGGCGAGTGAAAGCCCTCCGACCCCTTCGAGGTGATCGGTGATCTGCAAGGCGATCACCGGGCCGAAGCGTGTGACCGGCTTCTCTCGCCCAGTTGCGAACACGAGCTCTCCCAAGATGCCAATCTTGAGAGCGTCCTCCCGTAAAATGCGAGCGACCGCCACGCCGCGGATGACTCCGAATGTCGAGTTGGTGACCACAGCGCGATACGACTCGTCGTACACGACTCTGCCCGCCGGCACGTCGATGGTGTGCACCATCACGAAGTCGCCGACGAGCGCCGCGTGCGGCAGCGGCAAAATGGCGACAGCCTCGGCCTCCCACGCCCAATAGCGGGCGCGCGCACCTTCCGCGTTGAGCACATCCTCGCGGTCATAGCTCGACTGCGGCGTGAGCAGCGGTTTGGTGAACGACTTGGTGTTCCGCCAGCCAAAGGCGAGATCCAAAATCGGCGACGCGGCGCGGAACCCCGCGTAGCCCTGGATGAACTCGGACGTGACGATGGCATTTACGTCCACCCCCGCCCAAAACCAATGCGGCTGCCCATAGCCCGCAGAGAAGTAGGGCTTCACGTAGGGGGTGCCGAGCTCGCTGCGGGTCGATAGGAACCAGCGGGCGCGACCGCGACTCCAATAGCCGAGGTCGGGCGGCGTGGTGGGGGGCGATTTGCTCACTACCTGCGTTACGGCTTCGCCGAGCGCCTTCGCGGCACCCTCTTGCGCGTCGAGCTTTTGCGTCGGCTGCGCGCGAGCGGAGGCTGCCCGGAGGAGCAGGCACAGCGCGCAAGCTGAAGCAAAAGCGAAGCGGCGAAGGGTCATTCGAGCGGCTCGGCCTCAGAGGACGAGCAATGGTCGAGGCGCGGCGCACGTAGCATCTGACCGCGACGAACGAAAGGAGATCACACGCTTACCCGCGCGGGTAACTTTCTCGCCGGGGAGCTTCATGTGGGCGTTACTCGGACGTTGCCCGTACACGTGCGCAACGAAATTTGCTGCTAGCGGAAAGCAACGCGCGCCCAAATGCGCCCCCGAGGAGGGCGGTCCTTTGGCTTGCTGGCGAGACTCGAAGTGCGGCTTTTTGGGCGCGCTAGCGCAAGGACCGCTATGATTGGACCGTCATGCCGGGCGGTCGTTTTGCGGGTGCTCTCTTAGGCTTTCCTTTCATGCTGCTGGCGTGTGGCGGCCGCGCGCAGCTCGATGGCGACTACGAGAAAGGTGGCGCCGGAGGAGCGAGCGGAGGAACCAAAGCCGGTGGCGCACCCAACGCAGGCGGCGTTCCGAATCGCGGCGGTGCACCAGCCGGAGGCGCGCCGAATAACGGAGGCGTTGGAGCCGCGCCGGCGCAAGGCGGTGTGTTCATCGCGGGAGGCTCTGGCAGTGGTGGAGGTCCGCGCGCGGGGGGCGGCACCGGTGCTATTCCCAATACTGGAGGTGGTGGCAAGGGTGGCTGGCCCAACGCCGGTGGTGGCTTTAATCCAGCTGGTGGCGCGCCGGCGTTTGGTGGCGCAGCTGGTAACGGCGGCACTGGCGGCTTCAACTGTCCACCTTGCCGCGCCCCGGAGCCAGGCGGTTGCTATTGGGAGCAGTGCGATCGCTCGATCGGTAAGTGCGTTCCCGTTGCGTTGGATGGGCAACCTTGTGACGATCGCGATTTCTGCACGGTCGGCGAAATCTGTCGCGCGGGGCGCTGTCAGGGCGGTAGCCGCAATACCTGCGGTTTGATGGCCGACAGTTGTTCCAGCGTCACCTGCAATCCCGGGGGGTGGTGCGCGCTGTCGCCGCTGCCTGAGGGAACGGCATGCAAGACCGGTGATTTGTGCGAGGTGAGCGCGGTGTGCTCGCTGGGCAAGTGCACGCCGCGCTTGCGCGACTGCAGCTCCACACGCTTGCCCGGGCCGTGTTACGCGGGCCAGTGCAACTCGGCGACCGGATTGTGTGAGGCGATTCCGCTATCCGGAATTCCCTGCAAGAACCCCAATGATTTGTGCAGCACCGGGGGCACGTGTTTCGAGGGTAGGTGCTTCGCTGAATTGACCCTGGACTGCTCGTCGCTCGAGACGCAGTGTACTTACGGCGAGTGCATTCCGAGCAGCGGCGCGTGCGTAGCTCGCAACTATCCGGACGGGAGCCCTTGCTCGGCGAGCGCTTGTTCGCAAGGTGATGTGTGCTCGAGCGGCGTGTGCAAACCAGGTCGTCCGGTGACTGCCTGCGTCGCTTGGGATGGTTGTTGTCCGGCAGGTTGTCAGGCGAAGGGGGATCCGGATTGCCAATCCAGCTTCAGCTTCGACGCGATCAATCGTGGTTGGTGGAATTCACTCGGCGATCACCAGTCCGCGAACGACAACACCTTCACGGGTTCGCTCGACAGCAGCGGTTACAACTCGTACTTCACCTTCGATCTGTCGGGACTTACGGGTGTGGCGCAGAGCGCTCGCCTGTACCTCGAGCACGAGGCTTATTACGGCAGCGAGCTCTCCGAGCAGATTTCGGTGTGGGATGTGGGTACCGACGCGACGACGCTCGAAAGCAGCGGATCGCGGAATACCAGCGTTTACAATGACCTGCAGAGCGGCAGCTCCTATGGCAGCGCCGTCTTGTATGCGAGCACGGTGGGTAGCACCTTGGAGATCGTTCTGAGCCCTGCCGCCATCGCGCACATCAACAGCTCACGTGGTGGTTTCTTCTCCGTGGGCGTGCATGTCGACACGCTGAGCGGTCGACCCACGCGCATCGGTGAAGGCGTGCGCTTCAGCGAGTCGTCCGAGTTCCGCGTGCACCAGCTGCAAGTCGACGCGTTCTGAGTCGGCTCAGCGCGGCGAAAGTGCAAACCTTCACCAAGCTGCGTTCTGAGTCGGCTCAGCGCGGCGAAAGTGTAAACCTTCACCGAGCTGCGTTCCGGGTCGGTTCAGCGCAGGGAAAGTGCAAACGGCAGCGCCGCGGAGACGTGCTCGCCGCGCGCGAGCGGTGACAGGGCAGAAAGGCCTGCCCGAAGCTCCGCGGGCACTTGCGTGAGCAGTGCGTGCTGCGTTTCGAAGCGAGTTAGGGCCGCGCGCACGTCGGCTTCGCTCGCGTCTCCGCCGAGAGCTAGCATTTCGAACAGGCCCTCTTTGGCGCCTTCGACGGTGACCGGCGTGTCGCGCTCCAGTTTGGCAAGCTTTCGCGCCAGCTCGAGGGCGGTGGCGAGCCCGCCGAACTCGTCGACGAGACCGCGCTCTTTGCCCTGCACGCCGCTCCAGATGCGACCTTCAGCGTGTTCGCGCACTTGCTCGACGGGCATCTTGCGAGCTTCGGCGACGCGCGCGACGAAGAGGTCGTAAATGCTTTGCATCTGCGCTTGCACGCGAGCCCGCGTCGCGTCGTCCCAAGCCGTGAACGGTGACAAATACGCAGCGCGAGCTTCGGCGCCGGGATCGCTGCTGGCCGGCACAGTGAAGGTATTCACCCCCACCTCGTGCAGCGCGGGGCCAATCACGATCTTACCCCCGAACACGCCGATCGAGCCCACGATGCTCGTACGCTCGGCAACGATGCGTTGCGCGCCGCACGCGATGTAATAACCGCCGCTCGCGGCCATGCTGCCAACGGACGCAACGATGGTCTTCTTTTTGCGAAGCTCCATCAACTCGTGCCAGATCAGATCGCTCGCCAGCGGAGAGCCGCCCGGAGAATCGATGCGCAGCACGATCGCCTTCACCGAGTCGTCAGCGCCCAACTTCTTCAACGTGCGGTTCAGCGCCGTCGCGGTGATGCCCGAGCCCTCGAGTGGACCACCTGCATCCATGCCGATTGCGCCTTCGGCTGGCACCACGGCGATGTGCGGCTTGCCAGTGCCGCCCTCGTCGCCGCCAGTGAGAATGCGAATCAAGGTGCCAATATCCGGGCTGCCCTTCTTCGACTTGGGCCCGAAGATGTGGCTCACCGCCTGCGTCTTCGCGAGCTTTTTCGCCTCGGCTAGCGCTTCTGACTCGAAGCCCACCGCGTCGACGATTCCGGCAGCTTTGGCTTCCTCGGGGCCATAGGGTCCACGTTCGAGTTTATGCGTCAGCTCGCGTCCAGGCCGGCCTTGCTCCGCGCCCTCGAGCCACGCCGAACGAATCGATGCGAGAGTCGATTGCAGCGAGGTGCGTGCGTACTCACTCGGCTCTTCGCGCGTCAGAGGTTCGCCGCCGCTCTTGTACTTGCCGACGTGCAAGAGATCGACGCCCACCTTCAAGCGATCGAGCAGGCCTTTCAGGTGGACGAGCTGTGCGGCAAGCCCAACCGTGTCGACAGATCCCGCGGCGCTCAGCCAAATGCGGCTGCACCCGCGTGCTACCAGCCAACTGGTCGCGTTGGTGTAAGCGTGCGCGTGGCACACGACGCTCTTGTTCTTTTTGCGGAAGCGCTCCAAGAGCTCACCGAGCTCCTCGGATCGCGTGTAATCGATGCCCTGCGTGCCGATGCGCACGAACACTCCCGCGGTCAGCGGGTCGTCGACTGCGCGCTCCAGCGCTCGCACGAGCCCTGTGTACGTGCGCGTTGCGGGAAGCTGGAACAGCCCTCCGTGGGAACCTTCGGACACACTCGAAGCCAGATCGATCGCCACGACGCGAGCTTCTTTTTCGCTCGGGTCGCGACCGTCGTCTTTTCCTTCGTTCGAACGCGGCCGCCCAGAGCACGAAAGCAGAAGCGCCAGTGCGCCGAGCAGAACGCGCCGCTTCACTTGAACCCCGGCAAGTCGGAGGTGTCGATTTCGGGTGCGGTGGGCGCTTTCTCCGAAGTCGCCGGCGGCTTCTCGCTCGGCGCTGGTTTTTCCTCCGCCGCTGCCGAACCGCCGCCTTGCTCGGCGATGCGCGCTGCGGCGCGCTGGCCGTAGCTGCTACCAGCGCCGCTCTGATCGATGACGCGCTTGTAGAAACCAATTGCCGCGGCCCGATTGCCGGTGTCCCACTCTTGATCGCCGCGCGCCATCAACGCAGGAATGTAGTTCGGGTTATTCGCGAGCACACGGTCGTACATGCTCTTGGCGGTCGCGCTGTCGTGGCGCCGGCGAGCGACGTCGGCGAGACCGGCCAAAGCTTCGGTGGCGTTGGGCTGCTCATTCAGCACACGCTGATAGAGCGACTCGGCTTGCGCCAGATCGCCGCGCGCGAGCGCTTTGGAAGCGTCGCTTAGCTGCTTCCGGAAGTCACCGGACGACGTGCGTGCTGCCTCGACATTGGGAGTTATCGTGCGCCCACCCGGCGCCGCGGGGCGTGGCTCTTCGACTTGCGAGGTGTCGAGCTTCCCGAGCTTGCCGGGATCGACCATCGCGACGCTGGTGTTCGCACCGGCGTCTTTGCCCGCCGCGTGGCGCTTGAGAAAGCTTCTCAGCTCGTCTTGCAACAACGCCGGATTAGGACCGGATTCGAGCTTGGCGAGCTCGCTTTCGGCTTCGGCGAGCTTGCCGCCACGAGCGAGCGCGTAAATCAGAGCTGCGTGAGCGCGGCCTGCGCTGCGTTCACCCGAGACCGCGACGCGCAGGCGATCGATGACGCTGCCCCAGCCGGGGTTCGGATCCGACAAGTCGAGCGCAGCGAGCACGTACGCATTCTGCGGATCGCTCGGGTTCGCGGCGATCGGCTTGATCCACTCCCGGGCTTTGTCGGCGTCGCCGCTCAAGCGCAGCGTATCGACCCGCGCGCGCAGCACCACCATGTCTTCTGGCGCAACCGCGAACGCCGCGTCCGAGGCGATGCGCGCTTTGCCCACGCGCCGCCCGAGCTCGCGATGCGTGCCCTGTACCAGATCGCCAAAGCTGGGATCCAACAAGCGCAGCTTGAGCCAAGCGGCGTCCGCGCGCAGTGTTTCGAGATGGGCCAGCGCAGCCAGTACCGAGCGGTCCTTCTCGGCGAGCGCACTGGCGCGCACGAGTTGCTCGCTCGCGCCTTCCACGTCGCCCTCGACCAACAAGCGATTGCTTTCGCGCAGCAGCTCCGCAACGCGCGCGCTGGAAGCCGAGTTGGTGGTCGAGCCGGCGCCCGCGTTCTCGAGCAGGTATCGGCGGCCAACCGTGACGGCAAATAGGGTAGTGACGCCGGCGATCACGAACGCCGCGATCCAACGCGAACGCGCGCGCCGACCGTGCTCGTGGATCTCTTCGTGCGTGAGCTCGTCGTACGAGCGCAGGTCGCGTCGTCCGGCGGAAATGGGACCCGCGCCGTAAGGAGAGCTCGCTGGCATGAGCTCGGGCGAAATAGGAGGGGCTGCGAACGGCGAGCTCGGCGTGAGCATGTACTCACGTGGCGGCAGCGCTGCGCTGGTCGACGGTACCGGCTGCATCTCGGCTGGCGAGGTCGCGGCCAACGCCGCCGGCTCGGGGTTGGCGCGAGGCGTGACCGGTTCCACTGCGGGCAGCGCTTGGGGCGTTGGCGTCGGGTCGAACGACGACTCCGGCAGGGCCTCCATCGCGGCAGAGGGTTCGTGATTTTCACCAAGGCCTGGTTGCGTGTTGCGGCGCGAATCGGACTCTTTTGGCGGCGGCGGCGCAGGTTCCGGGGGTGGCGCCGAGGGCGGGCGTGTTTCGGGCGGCCGCGTGCTCGCTGCGGGCGGATTCGCAGACGCAACCAACACGGGATGCGGCGCTGGTGCGACACCGTGAAGAGTGCGTGCCGGTCGTTCATTCCCCTTCTGCGCGCTGTCGGCGAAGAACGGCTCGAGCTCCGCGATCGACCCGAGCGGCCGCGGCGGCTGTCGTCCGCGCGAGAGCAGATCATTGGGACCAACCTGCCGCTCCGCGATGCCGCGCTGAAGCTCGCGCAACGTGGTGTACACGATGTCGCGACCGCTCGAGCTTTTTACTACCCAGCGCTCAGGCTCCTGCGCTTGGTTATTGCTGGGAAAGACCTTGAACTGGTAGCCGCAGTTGGTGCACTTGACGGTGGTGCCGCGCTCGGAAATGAGCGCATCGTCGAACTCGTATTCGGTGGCGCAACGGTTGCAGCGGACGTCCATAGAAGCTCGGGGTCTCGTGCAGTCAGGGTTGGCTGTGTCAGCTCGGCAATGACATCCAAAACTCCGGCCCGGCCGAGCCAATTTCGGTCGGCGCAAACGTAGCATGTTCGCCGTAGCATCGGGATTTTCTAATCGGACTGCTGCTTGTCAGCCGTGACCTAGTTGCTACCCTCCCCCGCGAGGCGAAACGCTTGAAGACTGCAGTGACTTCAAGGGAGGCACCACTTATGAAACGGTTTGCTGCCGCGCTTTTCTTCTTGGCCGTGGGCAGCATGCTGCCGGGATGCCCCATTTACGGCGACGATAGCGGCTGTTCCGCTGACGACGACTGCCCCAGCGATTACGTGTGCGACACCCTGGTTGGTTCCTGTCGGCCGAATCGCTGCACTGCACCCACGCAGTGCCCAACGGGGCAAACCTGCTCGCAGGCTGGCTCGTGCGTTGCGCGCGATTGCAGCTGGCCAGAGGTCGGCTGTGTCAGCGGGTACGTTTGCTCTTCGGCTAGCGGCGTCTGGGAATGTATGAAGGCGACGTCCGGTGGTGAAGGCGGCGCGGCGGGCAACGGCGGAATGAGCAGCTCTGGCGGCGCGGCGGGCAATGGCGGAATGAGCAGCTTTGGGGGCGCGGCGGGCAACGGCTCCGGGGGCGCGGCCGCGAACGGTGGCGCATCGAGCGGAGGAACCGACGGCAACATGAGCGGTGCCGGCGGCTAAGCCTCGCTCGACGAGTTCGTTTGGGAGCGACGGCGCTCGTCCCGGGAAGCACGCTGCTTTGGCGCGTGGCTCGCTGAAAGCGAGCAGCTCACGCTGCTTTGGCGCGTGGCTCGCTGAAAGCGAGCAGCTCACGCTGCTTTGGCGCGCGGCTCGCTGAAAGCGCGCTGTGTTACTTAATGACGCGTAGGTAAGGAGGTAGCTCGCGCCGTGGCTTGCCGCTTTGCGCAGAGGTCGCCTCTTGTGATGCGCTGGCGGCAGCCGACTCCGGACGGGGTGGCGCCGCGGGTTCGCGAGCAGGCGTGCGTGTTGCCTTTGCTTTCGCCGCCTTTTCAGGCTCTGCCTTTTTAGGTTTGCGCGCGCGCTTCTTCTTCGGCTTGGCCGCGCCTTCGTCGAGCAGAGGCACTGCTTCGGCGGGCGCCGGCTCCCGCGGTTTTTCCGCGGGAACGGCGTGAAGCTTGGGAGCAGCTTCTTTCTTCTGCTGTTGAGCCGCTTGTGCCGCGACCTCCTTCGGCACGTCGTCCGGCCACACCATGCCGCGCCCGTTCTCCCCGACGAGAGCGAAGACAGCGCCCCATGGAATCCAACAGAAGTGGGGTGACCGATTGAAGCTCAACGTGCACGACAATGCCTCGTCGCCGACGTCGAGGTCCGGGATGCGCACGGCCATGTTGTGGCCAACCTGCAGCACCAACTGCGGCTGCTTCTTGAACCAGGGCGGCACCTTCACCTGATCCGAGCGGGGGTCCAGGTGAATGAACAGCGTGGACTGCTCCAAGAGCGCGTTGGCGACGTCTTTCTTTGGGGGCAGCCGGGGCGGCGCGGCCATCACTCGGTCAATAGCGCCGCCGCGTCCAGAAGGCCAGACCCACAGGTTCGGATCTCCCACCGTAACGGCCAAACTCCTTGGCCGGCAGCGATCCTCCCTGCCCAGCGGCGCTGGAACATCTGCGCAGTCTGGCGGTGCCACCAAGCTCGGCGGCCGGGCTGCCATGTGCGCCGCCACCCGCGTCAGGCGAACAGAGCGCTGACCAGCGCCGAAGCAAGCATGCCCACCATGGCCCAACCGACGCCCAATGCGAACCCGAACAGCGAACGCCGTGTGCGCGCGAAATGCACAATCATGCTGAGCGGGCCGAAGGTGACGACCGCAGACCACAAGCTTGCATCGTTCCAAGCCAGTGCCAACTGCTCGGACGGGAGCTGCGCCAAGTCTCGCCGAATGACCAGCGCTGGCAGCACGATGCCCAGCATGATCTGAAGCGATAGCGCGAACACCGCCGACACACCTTACCGCTAGCATCTTCGCAGCTTCATCACCACCGCCGTGCAGCTCGCCGCGCGCTCCATGCAAAGAGCTGCAAGCTGCCCAGACACGGGAGCTTTGCTGGAGCCGAATCGTGGTGTGCAGAAGCGACTGCGCTCGATGCACGAACTCGGGAGAAACCGCCACATGGCGAGTGACGATTGGCATGCACGGCGCAACCACTGCCAGGAGCCGCACGCTTCGCAGATCCGCGACGAGCACACTCGAGCGAAGCGAACGCCCACCGCTTGCCTCGTAGATCGACGAGCACGCCCGTGCGAAGCGAATGACCGCGGCTTGCCTGCGTGAAGCCGACACGCGCGATGCGCTCGGCCGGCGTCCGCGCGCTAGCTGTCGCCCGTCGGCTGTGGACGTGAACATGACGCTCCGCGCGTGAAGCGGTGCGGCCGATGAGTGATCGTTGCTTGACCTCCTGCGTCAAATCAGCGCATTCGATATACGTTAGGCGAAGTGCGCGACCCGAGTTTCTCTGCCTTTTGAGGCGAAAACTTCGAGCGGGTTTCGGGCCTTACCCAGGAGGGTTTCGCTGCGAGAAACTGATACCTACATGGGGCGGGCGTGCCGGCGCGACAGGGTTTGTGGTACTTCCACTGCCATGGAGAGCGGAGCTCAGAAGGAGCCCAGTTGTACGAGCTGCGGAGGAACCGGCGAGATTCCTACCGATTTTGGCCCTACTGATTGCCCTGACTGCGGAGGGGCGGGGTTTCTGCCTCGCAAGCACGCGTTGGTCGAATGGCGCTCACGCGATATCGAACGCGCTGTTGCAGCCGGCATCCACCCTGCTGCTGTCGATATTCGCTGGTTGCTGGCCGAGCTTCGCTCCGCGCGCAACGCCCTGAACCAAGTCGTTGCGCTGGCTCACGACGTGAATGACGACGATGCCATCGCGATGAAGATCCGCATCATCGCATCCCGCGCGCTCGGCCTCTGAGAGCGCGCGAGTCTCTCGAGCAAGCGAGCGCTGCACGTTGGCGCTGCGGGCTTGCGCATGATCGGTCGGCGGCGTGCGCGCAAAGCCAGCTAGCTTTTGCTGAGGCGTTCGCGCGGCTGATCGTGCAGCAGCGTGTGTGCTTCGCGGAGCGCGGCGATCAAGCGCTCTGGAAAGGGACTTTTCGCTAGCACGCGCGCCATTTCACGCTCGTCGAAGTTAGCGGCGTTTTCGCCGGGGAACCAGTCGTCTGCACGGCCGAGCAGATTGTAACGGGCCTTTGCCCATGTCACGAGGTCGAAGGCTTTCGCATACGTGTACACACGCAAGATTTCGCGAACGTTGATCTTGCCTGGCACATCCTGGAATTCGGGAAGCCCCTCCCACCAGTGCTCACACCACTCGCGCCCGAGCACGCGCTCCATCTCGGCTTCGAGCCGCGCTCGAATGGTCGCGACGACAGCCTGGCAATCGGTGTAGTGCGCGAGCGCGGCAACGTGCTCGTCGAAATCCGACGGGCGCGCTGCGCCGATGCTCAAGGTGTGCACCTCGGGATGCGACAGGCAGAACAAATCGTTGAACGCCATTGGAGAAAGCGGGCGGCATAGCTCGACTAGTTTTGGCGGTGGTGAGTAGAGCTGCCCGCCTTTGTCGTTGGGGCTGATGATGAAGACGCCCATGTCACGCGCGGCAGCAGCTTTCACGCAACGCGTGGTGCGTTGGTTCACGTAGTAGAAGTGCAAATTGACGTATTCGAACGCGCCGTGCTCGATGCACTGCAAAATCACTTCTGGAGGTGCGTGCGTCGAGAAACCAACGTGGCGCACGAGCCCTTCTTCTTTCAGCTTCAGCGCCGCTTCCAGGCAACCACCCTTTTTCAGGGACCAATCCATGATGGTGCGGTCGTTGATGCCGTGCAGCGAGAACAGGTCCACGTAGTCGAGCTGTAAACGCTGCAGCGATGTCTGGAAAATCTTGATGAAGTCGCTGGCCTTCTCGGTTGGTGAAACCTTGGTCTGCACGATCAAGCGTTCGCGCGGCAGCTTGGGTAGAATGAAACCGAGCTGTCGCTCCGAAGAGCCGTAACCACGCGCGGTCTCGATGTGATTGATGCCCAACTCGAGTGCTCGCAGCACCGTGGCTTCGACGTTGGCTTGGTTCTCTTTCGAGATCTCGTGCGCCGCGAGATCGCGCCACGCCTCTTGGTAACGCATGCCGCCACAGGTCAAAACCGGCATCTTGAGTTCGGTGCGGCCGAAGCGTCGGTACTGCATCTGGATCATGATCTCGGCAGCATGACACATGGAGGGCACGTGGCTCGCGAGCAAGCGCCGCGAAAAGAGGCTCGATTTGTTCGCGAACGCTAGCGAACTGAGCAGCTTTGCGCAGTTTTTGGCCGATTTGTCCCGTGCAGCATGGCGAGCGCCCTTTCGCGCTAGCGCCGCTGAAATCACTCTCGGCTCTTGTGCTGCCTAGCGTGATGTGGGTGGCAACGTGAACAAGAGGCTTCGCGCGCGGCGGAGCAGCGGGCCACAGCGGATGGTCTTTACGGTGGGGCGCGTGCGCGGTGTAGTGAGCCGCGTTGTGTGCAGCGACTGCGCTCGCGTGCTCAGCGGGTAGTTTCGCGCCCTTTACGGCGCTGCGCCCAACAACAATCGAGACGAGCTGTCGCGCGGTGTGCTCTCTCAGTGTTTGAGAACAGCGGCGAGCGCCGTCGCCCGGCTTCATGCTCGGCGCAATTTGTTGGTGGTAGCGCGTAAAGCGTAACAATTCGGTGACAGGTGCTGTTCGTCTGCGTGTTCGTGCGATTTCGAGTTACCGAGAGCCAAGAGTGCGTGCCGGCGTCGAACAGTTCCGATGCGCCGAGGCGCAGAAAGATCGCTATTGACGATGTACCTGAATACAGCGTTGACTGCCGACTCTCACGAGGAGGATTGCGCATGACCATTCGAGATTGGCGCTCGAGCGCCGTAGTGTCGTTGCCGTTGGTTTTGCTGGCATGTGCGGGTCCGGTCGACGAGGGGGCAGCAGAATCGGTGGATTCGGCAGCGTTTGCGCTGGCGCCGGACGCGACGGTGGCAGCCGTGGACGTGATCGACGTGCAGGTGCCGAAGCGTTTCTACGTGCCGTACACGGGCGGCGCGCAGGTGGAGTTTCCGGATGGTCTGCCGTTGAGTTTGGGTTCCGGTTTGCGTTTGCGCGGCGAACGTGGCTGCGGCTGCGATGACAACGGCGCGGACGGTGTGTACACGCTGGTTGGCTTGAGTGACCGCGGTCCCAATGGCGACGCGCCGGACTACCTCGACACTGCTGGTACCAAGCATCCGAGCAAGAGCTACTTGGTGCCATCGTTCACGCCTAAGATGGTCACGATCGAGGTGCGTCGCTCCGGAGCGAGAGTTACGCACACGCAGGCGCTGAGCTTTGGTCGCGAAGCGGCGGTGGGTTTGCCTCCGGCGGCGCTCACGACGGAGATTGGTGTGACCGAATCGTTGACGGCCTATGCGTCGTCGCTGAATGGGATCGATCCCGAAGGTATCGATTTCGACGCGCGCGGGAACGCCTGGATTTCGGAGGAGTACGGGCCGTCGCTGTTGAACGTGCGCGCTCGCTCGGGGCACATCACGCGGCGCTTGGTTCCCGGCTCGGGTTTGCCTGCGATTCTCGCGAGCCGACAAGTGAACCGCGGTTTCGAAGGCGTTGCGGTCACACCTTCGGGCAAGGTGTACGGGCTCGTGCAAAGCACGCTCGATATTGCCGGCAAGACCAAGGGGCTTGCGCAGTTCATTCGCCTCGTCGAGTACGATCCTCGTAGCGGCGCGACACGCATGTTCGCTTACCCGCACGACGTGGCGGCGTACAAGAAAAGCGGCGACGCAAAGCTGGGTGACCTGTTTGCGTTGGACGACACGCGCTTTCTCACCATCGAGGGCGGCAAAGGCAAAGATGGTTTGCGCAACGTGGTCTACGAGTTCGACATCGCCAACGCGACGGATCTCACCGGCGTGACGCTCGCCAGCGGTAGCAACGCCGGCAAAGAGCTCGAGTATGGCACTGCCGCAGAAATCGCGGCGCAAATCACGATGGCGAAGAAGACGCTCGTCGCCGACCTGCGCGCCTACGGTTACACCGCCGAAAAGTCAGAGGGCATGACGTTGATCGACGACCGCACACTCGTCGTCATCAACGACAACGACTTCGGCGCAACCGCGGTAATCGAGAACGACGCGAACAGCAGCGATCCCACCGATTACGTCGTCGATTCGAACGGCGTTCTGACCTTCGAGGATGCGCCGTCCACGGGCACGTACGCAATTCACGCGCAAACCGCCGACGCGCAGCGAACGCAGCTGTTCGTGTTTCACCTGCAGCAGCCGTTCGCGGGGGGTTGCGGGAAGTGAGCTGAGAGCCTCTTACTTCACTGCCGCGGCCGCCGTCGTTGCGTGTTTGCGCTTCGGCGGCGGATGGTCCTCGGGGTGGGGCACGTCGTAGCTGGTGACGCGTGTGCTGGGGACGCTGCCGTCGGGCTTCCAGCGGAAGGCGTGGGGGATCATGGGGCGGCCGAGGACGTACAGTGTGCTGGCTTCGTATTCGTCCATCGGCGGTGTTGCGCCGCCGGCGCGGTGTACGTACGCGGGGTGGTGGGAGCCGCGGTCGAGTTCGAGCACTTCGCGGCAGCCGACGCGGAGGAGTGCGCTGGCGAGGCCGTCGCTGCTATCGTGCTCGGCGCTGCCGACGATGACGCGGCCAGTCGGGGTGACGCAGATGGCGGCGCGCTGTCGTCGATCGCCGCGTTCGCGAGCGCGGTCGAGGAGCTTGCCGTCGGAGGCGAGGAGGGGAAGTTGAACGGCCTCTTGCTTGTCGGCGAGTGTGGCGGGCGCAGTACCGGGCAGGAATACGCGCGGCGGAGCGCCGTCGTCGAAGAGTAGGGTGGCGTAGTTGCTCTTGAGCGGGGAGAGCGTTTCGCCGGCGTAGCTCATGCCGTAGCGAGTCGCGTCGGTGGTGTGGCCAAGGCCGAGCGCGGCGATGACGCGGGTGGACTCGGCTTCTTCGAGCGAGCGCCCGGTGCGGCGTTTGGCGCCGAACTCGCGCGTGCCAGCGCGTACGCGGTATTCGACGCGGCCTTTTTCGATGCTGAGTAAGTTGACTTCGAGGCTGCCGAGCGTGAGCTTGCCGTTGAACAAGCCGGGTAGCCACGCGGGCGGGGGTTGCACGCCGCCATCTGCTGCCCAGTCCACGGTGCTCGAGTCGTGCGGCGTGGCGTCGCGCACGGAAACGTAAAAGAAGTCTTTGGATGACCAGCGCGCGTATTTGTCGGGCGCGATCTTCATGTCGTCGCTGAGCAGCCGCAGCGTCATGTCGCCGTTGCGCGGATTGCGCACGTCCGAAAACACGAAGCCGCAGTGCGCTGGATTCATGTCGAGGTGCATGGCGTAGCTGCAACCAGCTTGATAGAGCGCGTTGCCTAGAGTCTTGCCGTCAATCTCGGCGCCGAACGCGTAGTAGAGGTGCCCGGCGGGTGTCACGCACAGCGCGGTGCGCTGGGTCATCACGCTGGTGCCTTCGAGCTGCCAGCCCCAAAGCTGTCGACCTGTGGGGTTGGCGACGCCGTCTTCGACCAGCGGATCCAAGTTTTGGCGGAACGACGTGATGTACGCCGGTATGTCTTCGCTTTGCGGCCAGCCGCCGAGCCCGATCTCGCGAGCTTCGTTGACGATGACCGACGCGCCGCCTTTCACTGGCGGTAAGAGGACGCGGCCCTGCACCATCATGCCGTACGCGCCATGCGTCGTCTTGAAGGCGCCGTTGAAGGTGGCCACCACGCGCTCGTAGACTTCCTTGTCGCGAGGCAAGCGGCCTTCGCCGGGCGGACCCGTGGTGGGCTTGGGATCTTCGTAGCCCGCTTGCATGCCGAGCTCGAGCTGGCGCGTGTCCATGGCGACGAGCTCGACTTTCGAATACGGCCGCTGCGGATCGGGGCGAATGAAGGTGCGATAGAAGTACGGCGGCGGAGAGCCGGCGTCGGTGAGCGTGCCACGCATCGGTTTTAGGAACGAATACGTGACGGGCTCCCATTCACCCTCGCGCGGCTTCGGCTCCTTCCACAGCGATGGGATCTTGGGAGGGGGCCAGGTGTCTTGTTGGCCTTTGAGTGCCGAGGCGTCGAGCACACGTGCGTGCGTTTCCGTCGCGTCGTGGCGCAAGGTGGATCCCGACTGGGGCCCGAACAGCGAATAGGTGGTGCGCTTGACGCTGTCTCTGGCGCCGAACACCACATTTTCTAGCCAGGCGATGGGACGCGGACCGACGACGCCGCGCACGGTATCAACGGCCCACAAGAGCGGTGGCTTGGCGCCGAAAGCTTCGGGCACGACGCGCGCCGCGTAAGGTTCACCGCCGTCGCTTGCCCGCAAGCTGCGGCGTTCGAGATCGTAAACGAGGCTACGTCCGCGCTCGTTGAAGTCCACGCTCAGCTTGCCCGAACTCAAGCTCATTCGCGCCGAACGAGCCGGAACGTCGAGCACAATGTCGGTGCGCCCGACGCCCGCGAAGCTGCCGCTCTTGTCGAACGAGCTGATGGCAAACAGCAATCGATTCAGCGGGCCGCTCGGGCGATCGCTGTCACGTATGCCGGCTGTCTCCAATACGCTGACTGCTTGAATGCGCCCGAACGCGAGCGTGGCGAACGCGACGCGCTGGCCATCGCCCTCGAGCGCGACGTCGTCGCCGTGCGGCGTGTCCGTCAGATTCTTCACTTGGGAGACGTGAATGGGAGAACCGTCGAGCGTGAGTCGCACACGTGCGCGATACACGTCGCGCGGTGCCCCCGGGCGGGGCGCCGCCAGGAACAGCACGCGGCGCCCGACGAATGTCTCGGTCAGAAACCCTGGGCTCGGCTCCCACACCAGCGCGTCTGGTTCCACGACGCCGCCGGCAGCGTCGCCCAACATGCGCGCAAGCCCCTCGAGTGTGCGTGCTGAGGGACCGTCACTCGCGCTGCGCACTGCCAGCGCTGCGGAGCCCGCGATCGCCAGCGCAACCACGCGGCGCCGCAAATACCCATCCTGAGAACCAAGCACTTGAGAGGGTCCTAGCGGCGGAGGTCGTAACGTGCAAGAGCGGGCCCGGCGTGAGCCGCCGACGCAGTGAAATTCCGAGAAAAGCTGCGATCTGCGCTTGCGTCCGACATGGAGGCTTGAGCAGGCAGCCGGCGACTGTTACGGATGCGCGTGGTTCGCAGCAACCTAGCCTTGCGTTTGATTACGGCGGCTGTCGCCGTGCCGCCTTTGCTCCTGCTGCTCTTTCGTGGTCCCGCCTGGGGATTTTACCTATTGGTGCTCCTCGTGGCGTTGTTGGGAGCGTTCGAGCTGTTTCGGATGACTCACCCGGGCGACGTTGTGTCGCAAGGCATCGGCGTTGCGTTTACTGCTGCCGTCTCGATCGCTCTTTATCTGCATCCACGTGACCCACGCGTGCTCGTCAGCATCCTCGTGTTGTTGCCGACGTTCGGAATTTTGATCCCGCTCTTGCGTCTGGGAAACATTGCAACTGCGGGGCTTCGCATCATGGCTGGCGTCGC
The DNA here is from genome assembly GCA_049324695.1 of Myxococcota bacterium. Taxonomy (GTDB): domain Bacteria; phylum Myxococcota_A; class Polyangia; order Polyangiales; family Polyangiaceae; genus PMG-095. The sequence goes on along the minus strand of JBMOMJ010000007.1, from coordinate 136,263 downwards.
CGGTCCGCTGTACATCGGCGCATCGCTCACCACGCTCGCGCTGTTGAAGTCGGAGCTCAGCGTTTCGGGAGCGGGCTGGGTGGTTCTCGCGCTCACGTTTGCATGGCTGGCAGATACCGGCGGTTACTTTTTCGGACGCTTCCTCGGCAAGACGAAGCTCTACGAAGCGGTGAGCCCCAAAAAGACGCGCGCCGGCTTCGTGGGCGCATTGGTAGGTGCCTCGTGCGGAGCTCTCGCGGCGCGCTTCTGGTTTCTGCCGGAGATCAATTTGGCAGAGGTACTACCGCTCGCGATTTGCGCGGGTGCGCTCGGTCAGCTCGGGGATTTGGTAGAATCGTTGTTGAAGCGTTCGACAGGCATCAAAGATTCCGGAGCCGTCGTTCCAGGCCACGGTGGAATTCTCGATCGTATTGACGCCCTGCTCGTGGTGGCGCCGCTCGTTTATCTGTACGTAACGTGGGCGAACGTACCGAGTTAAGCCGGGGGTCCGGCCAGGTACTGACCACTTCCGTTTGTGGCGCGTTGGCGCCATTTAGTCGGTAGTTACACTGGCCGCTGGTACCATTGCGGGCCACAACGCACATCAGAGCGAGGCTCGGAGATTCCGATGAACGACGCAAATCCGCCTAGCGCAGCGCCCAGCAGCATGGCGCCCTCATCGATTCACCCGCCGCGGTACGAGTTCTTCAAGGTCGTCCAAAACTACCTGGATGCAGCGGGGAAGTTGGCAGGCATCCCCGAGCACGTTGCGCTGATTCTCAGCCAGCCCAAGGCCGAAATCATCGTGAACTTTCCGGTTCGTATGGACGACGGCAAGTTCCGCATCTTCAAGGGCTACCGCATCCAGCACAACAACATCCTTGGACCGTACAAGGGCGGCATGCGCTACCACCAGGACGCTTCGCTCGACGACTTCAAGGCGCTCGCAGCCATGATGACCTGGAAGTGTGCGCTCATGGGCCTACCGTACGGAGGCGGCAAGGGCGGCATCAAGTTCAACCCGCGAGATGTATCGCGTGGCGAGCTCAGCCGCATCACACGTCGCTTCTTCCACGCGCTCGGCTCCAACATCGGCCCGGACTACGACATCCCCGCGCCCGATGTGGGCACCAACGCGCAGACTATGGCGTGGGCGCTCGACACTTACATGAACACCGTGGGTACGGTGAGCAAGACCGCGATGCAAGGCGTGGTCACGGGCAAACCGGTGAGCTGCGGCGGCACCGTCGGCCGCGAAAAGGCTACCGGCCAGGGTTTGGTTCACGCGGTCCGGCTGTGGGCGGAGCGCAACAAGTTCGACCTCTCGGGCAAGAAGCTCATTTTGCAGGGCTTCGGAAACGTCGGTTCGAATGCCGCCGTTCTCTTAAGCCATCTGGGCGTATCGCTCGTCGGTGTCGGCGATCACACCGGTTACTTCTACAACTCCGAAGGCTTCAACTCGTACCGCTTGAAGCAATACGTCGAGCAAACTGGGGCGATCTCGGGTTACCCCAACGGCAGCAAAATTTCGCGCGAAGAGTTCTTCGGCATCCAGGCCGACCTGTTCGTGCCTGCCGCGCTCGAGAACCAAGTAGGCCCTGCCGAAGCCGAAGCACTGCAAGTGCGCTTGGTCGCGGAAGGCGCGAACGGCCCCTGTTCACCCGAGGGCGAAGAGGTGCTGCGTCGTCGCGGCATCGAAATCCTCCCCGACGTGCTCGCCAACGCGGGCGGCGTCACGGTCAGCTACTACGAGTGGGTTCAGAACAAGCGCAGTGAAACCTGGACACTCGAGGAGGTCGATGAGCGCCTCGAGCGAGCCATGACCGACGCCTACGAGCGTGTCGAGCACTTCGCGGAAACACACCGCTGTGATTTCCGCCTCGCCTGCTACGGCGTCGCGCTCGAACGCCTGTCTCGCGCCTACGTCGATCGCGAGATCTTTCCCTGAGCTAAGGCGCTTCGAACAACTCTTCAGTCGACGCGATGGTTGCAACGCGGCGCAGCCAGCGATCGAGCGTTGCGGAATCCGTTTCTCCGAGAATGCGCTCGCGTTGTGCTTCAGTGATGGTCAGGTTGCGCGATTCGAGCACCGCTAGCACCGCTCCTGAGCGCCCCTCCGCCTGTCCTTCAGCGCGTCCCCGCTCGCGCCCTTCCTTCAATCCCTGGGCGATCGCATTTCGAATGGGTTCACTTCGGAATTTGTAGCCCTGCGGAATCATTTCCAAAGCCTTTCTGGCTGCGGCGCCGAGCGCGGCGTAAATCAGGTCGTAGTATAATACCAGCCGATCGGCATCTCTGCGGTATTCTGACTGTATCCCGGCGAAGGCTGCGACCGCGATTCGCACGGCGGTCTCGGCATCGCCTTTGCCGTGAGCGATCGCTGAGAGCACGGCGAGTTCGGGAAGTGCGCGGGCTCGTTCTGGATCCGTGACTATGGGGATCGCTTCCGGCCCCAGCACGAGCGGGGTGAAGGTATGGCCTGGCCCGATGCGCACTTGTTTCGCGGCCCAGCGGGCGACACGGGCCGTTGGAGCGACCACCAAAACCACGACCTCGCATTCGAAGCGCGCATGAATACCGCAAGAGTACGCTGGCCAGGCAAAGCGCTTTCGCCTACTCCGAGTGAGTTGGGCTTCGAACACGATGCCGAATACTGGTCTGTCGTTCTTGAAGAGCAGCAGAACTAGGTCGGCGCGGTACTCTGCCGGCTGGAGGCTGGTCAGATCGGCCGATTCCACGCGCACCGTCGAGTAGTCCGGCACTTCCAAGCCGGAAACCGCGCGAATGAGCTCCGGCGCCAGCTCTGGCCGGTTTCGAAACAGCAACGCGAGCGCTTCGTGGAGAGAGGACGGCATCGCGCCCTACTCGTCGGTCACGCTCTGCGGCAGTTGCTGAGATTCGTTGAGGTACAAAAGCCGAACGCCGAGCGGCGGGTGGCCGTTCGGCGTTGCGGGCGTCCGAGGAGCGAGAACTCAGACCGTTTGGGCTTCGTCCATCAGCGTCTTGAGGCGACGCATGGCCCGCGAGTGGAGTTGCGAGATGCGCGGCTCGCTCACGCCGAGCTCGGCACCGAGGTCCTTGAACTTCACGCCGCGGAAGTAGTGCTCGGAAACGATGTGACGCTCGCGCTCGGGCAAGAGCTGGACGGCTTTGGCGAGGGTCTCATGGGTGAACTTCGCGGCCACAGCGGTTTCGCTGGAGGTGAGATCGCTCAAGCAGCGCGACTGCTCCCACTCACTGACGTCATCGAGGCGAACCACTGCCGGCGGCGGCACGTACTCGCCACTCTCGGCTGAGGCAGACGCTGCGGCAGCGCGAGCGCGACGCGGCAACCAGTCCTGAGCACGGAGCTCGTCGAGGATCGCACCGCGGACGCGGACGCGGACGTACCATTCGAACGTCTCGCCAGCAGTATCGCCATGACGACGGATGGCATCCCACAAGCCGCTCATGCCGGCGGCCATCAGATCCTCACGCAGCACGTTGCGCGGCAACTTGCGCTGGAAACCGCCCGCGATCTTACGAACGAGGGGCGTGTACTCCTCCAACAAGTAACGAGCGCGCGCCGTGTTCTCGACGTGACGCTCCGCCGGACGCAGTGCGACCGGCGTGGCCGGCGACTTCACCGCTGACGGCCGGCGCGCCTTACGGTTCGCGGTTCCGGTGTGGCGGCGCGCAGCCGGCGCGGCCTTGACCTTCGACCCCCCGGCTCGAGGGAATACACTCGGTCGCGGTGCGACGCTGGGACGGGGTTCGCGCTTTTCGGTGGACTCGGAGGCTCGGGCAGCGGATGTCGAAGGCATGGGTTGCGGTCTCCGAGCTGAGGTTCTGCAACCGTTGTGCCGACTTAAGAAAGTCCAATGAATTCGATGTGTTGCTGTTAAATGGCGGGGGGTGGTGAGTCCAGTCCGACCCAGGCCATTTCCACGTCTCGTCCCACGAGTCTCGAGTTTTCGTGATGCCCGCCTTTCCATACCCGAGACACAAGGGGGGGTTGCGGCTGACCCAGAGCCTCCCTCAACGAGCTCTCTTAAGACCCCGTCTCGCTTTTCTCGTGTTTTGCTGAAGGTCGAGCAGGACCCAGGCGCAACTTAACTACCCTGGAACGTGGCCGCTCTCGGAGAAGCGCCCAGCAATCGCTACGCCTTTTTTGGCTATCGAGTGGGCCGAATGCCAAAGTTTCATCGGCGGCTTTTTCCGCTGGTACGTTTCCATGGGCGAAGGAAAAAACCTAGTCGGCGTCGACATCGGGTCGGCCTCTATCAAGGTCTGCCTGGTCAAGGAGTCCCGGCGCGGTCTCGGTTTGGTACGGCTGGGTTACGTCCCCTTGGCACCCCAAGTCATCGTGGACGGCCAGGTCATGGACTCGGGCGCCGTGGTCGAGGCGCTCGGCCGAGCCTTCTCGGAGGCGAAGATTCGCCAGAGGGAGTGCGCGCTCAGCGTCTCCGGGCAGAGCGTGATCATCCGCAAGATCACCGTCCCAATGATGACGGCGGCGGAGCTCGACGAGCAGATCCAATGGGAAGCCGAGCAGCACATCCCGTTTGACATCAAAGATGTGCAGGTCGACTACCAAGTGCTCCGCAAGCGGCCCGAGGCCAGCCAGATGGACCTCCTCCTAGTGGCTGCCAAACGCGACCGTATCGAGGACTACGCGCAGCTCGCTCGCAACGCCAAGTTGAAGCCGATCGTGTGCGACGTGGACTCGTTCACCGTACAGAACCTGTTCGAGTACTCACGCGGGCTACCCGAAGATCAGACCATCGCCCTCATCAATATCGGAGCGAGCTTCTCGTCGCTGAGCATCATCGCCAATGGCGTGCACGTGTTCCCGCGCGAGATCGCCAACGGTGGCAACGCCATCACCGAAGAGATTCAGAAGCAGCTCGGCATTCCCTTCGAGCAAGCCGAGGCGTACAAGTGCGGTGGAAATCCGGGCGAAGCCGGTGGTGGCATGGTGCCGCAGCAGGTGGTTCAGATCGTCGAAGCCGCCAGCGACTCCATTGCTGCCGAAATTCAGCGCAGTATCGACTTTTATCTGGCCACGAGCGGCGAAGGTGAAATCTCGCGAATCTACGTGACGGGCGGCACCGCCAACCTTCCGGCTCTAGCTCGCGCCATCGAGCGCCGAGCGCGCGTGCCAGTAGAGATCTGGTCGCCCACCGAAAAGATCAATATCGAGGCCAAGGAGGTCGACGCGCAGCTCTTGTTGAGGCGCGCCGCCCAGCTCTCCGTCGCACTCGGCCTGAGCCTGCGTAAGGAGAAGGAGGTGCGGACCGGATGATCCGCATCAACTTACTCACACGTAAGAAGCGCACCGCCGAGGCGCCGCAAAAGACACAAGTCTGGCTGTTGGTTGCGCTCGGCTGCGTGCTGGTGGAAGTCGCGGTGCTGGTGATTCTACACGGCATCAAAGTCGACGAGCTGCGCGTGCAGGAACGCAAGAATCGCGAGATTTCGGCGCAAATCGAGCAGAGCAAGCGCGCCGTGGAGAAGCACGAAGAGGTGAAGCAGAAGCTCGCCCTGCTGCGCGCGCGCGAAGAAGCGATTGCCAAGCTCGAGAGCGCCCGCTCCGGACCAACAGCGGTGCTGGTCGAACTCTCGCGTATTCTCAGCCCGGGGCGCGGCCCGAGCGTAGATCCTTCGAAAATCGTGCAGCTTCGGCGCGATGATCCGGGTGCGGCCTTCAACCCCAATTGGGATACGCGCCGGCTCTGGCTCACGAGCTTCAAAGAGGACAAGCGGCGCATGCACGTCGACGGCCTCGCGCGCGATGGCGAAGACGTCAGCGAGTTTGCGCGGCGCCTGTCGCTGTCCGACTATTTCCAAGGTGTGAAACTACTGCCGGCGCACCGCCAACAAGATGCCGCCACGAAGGTCGAATTGGTTCAGTTCTCGCTCGAGGCGGAGGTCAAGTACTGATGGCGATGGCGCGTGCTGACATGAGCCTCGGGCGCTTGCCGCTCGGCGCGAAGGTAGCGGTTGGCGTCCTGATGATGGCGCTGGTCGGCGTCGCCTATTACGTGATCTTCTACGGCGAGCTCGCGGGACAGATTGCGGGTGAGAAGTCGCGTGAGGGCCAGCTCACCGGTGAGCTTTCAGACGTTCGCAAGGCTGAGTTTGCGTTCCAGAAGGATCTGACCGAGCTCACGGAGCGCCAGCAGCGTCAACGCGAGCTCAACAAGGTCTTGCCGACGACCAGCGAGTATCCGGCTTTCCTGAGCGCGGTTCAAAACGTCGCGAACGTTTCTGGGGTTGCGTTGACCGCTTGGGCCCCGAACCCCGAGGTGCCGGACAAGTTCTACGCTCGCATCCCCATGCGCGTGGAGCTTTCGGGGCGTTATCACCAAATCGAGAAGTTTTTCTACGGGGTCGGGCAACTCGATCGCGTGATCAACATCGAGAACATCTCGCTCACCGATCCGAAGATTGTCGGTGAGGACCTAGTGCTGAAAGCGGAAGGCCTCGCTACGGCGTTTCGCGCGCTGGATACGCCAGGCAAGGCGACCGGTGATAAGCGCGGCGACCAGATCTCTGGAGGCGCTCCGTGAAAGCGACGCTGTTTCGAATGAGCTGCCTCTCGGTGTGCGGGCTCTTGCTCGCCTGCGAAGATGAAGTGATTACGTCGAGCGACGCGCCGGCCGAGGGCGCGCCGGCAGCGGCTGCTCCCGCCGCTGGAGCTGCGGCGCCTGCCAGCACGGCCAAAGCGCCGCCGCCCAAAGCGCGCATCGAGGAGTCGGACTTCGTCGAGAGCGATCGCAACCGCGATCCATTTCGCTCATTCGCGCGCGCTTTCGTCGAAGAGAACAAGGGCAGAATGCGCTCGCAGCGCGAGGTGGTGCTGGCTGACTACTCGTTGGACGAGTTGAAGCTGATCGGCATCGTGACGCGCATGCAGCCGGCCAAGGCCATGCTCGTCGATCCCTCGGGCAAAGGTCACGTGGTCCAGCGCGGGCAGTTCATCGGCCGTGCTGATGTCGTGCAGGGCACCGGCCGCAGTGGCTCCACCTACGAAGTGAATTGGCGCGTCGACAGCATTCGCGATGGCGACGTGGTTTTGGTGCGCTCCGATCCCGCGAACCCCGACGTGCCCACCGCGACACGCGTGATCCCGCTGCGTCCCGAAGGCACCCGCGTCGATAAGTGAGCGTGCGGGCGAGGTTTTGCTTCGCCCTTTATTTGCTCTCGCGGAAGCCGAAACGCTAGGCTGGCAAAACGAGCCCCAATCGCTTGATTTGCGGGCTTTTTGGAGCTCTGTCATGAGGTTTGCTCTACAGCGTCAGATTGGAGCCGGGCGGCTCGCGGCCCCGGCACTCGCGCTGCTGTTCGCGCTTACGATTAGCCAAGGAGCCGCTGCCGAAAGTCCGGCGCCGCGCCACGCACTCAAGATGGCGGTGCAAGCCGAAGGGGAAGGCGGAGCGGTGTTGCGCGTCGAGTTCAGCGACGTGCCTACGTTCAGCGCACGCCTCGAGTCGCGCGGTCTGCGTCTGGTGGTGGACGTGCCCAACGCGGACATGCAGGGCATACCCGCAGCACTTACCGATCGGGTGGGCGTGGTCGGCGGGGTGCTGGCGCAAGCCTTCAAGAGCAACACGGGTCAAAGCACGGCGCGCGTGCTGGTTACCCTGCTCAAAACCGCGAAGTACGCCGTGAGCGTGGAGGGCACGACCTTGGTGATCCGGCTCGAACCCGGTGCTTCGGGCGTGCTGGATTCCTCTCCCAAGGCTCAACCGACCAAGGCCGCTGCGGAGCCGCGCGTTGGCAACGTGCGCTTCGAGCATACCGAGCTCGAGGATCGCGTGCTGATCGACCTCAGCGAGGCCGCCGATTTCAGCGAACCGGTGCTCGATCCGGAGCGTCGCCGTTTGTTGTTGAATGCCAAGCTGCCCAGCGAGCTCGAGCGTAAGTTCGACGTATCGGCCTTCAACGGGCGAGTGAGCGCGGTCTCGAGTTATGTCGGCGCGGGCGGCCGTGTGGTGTTGGACGCCGATTGCAAGCGCGGCGTGGAAACGCGCGTGACTCGACGTGGCACGACGTTGGTGTGGTCCTTCGTGGAACCAGGCAAGCTGCCAGCTACCGTCACGGGAATTGCTCGCGACGGTAAGGCTGCACGGCGTGGACGCACCGTGTTCGTGGAGCCTGCACCCAGCGGAATCAGCGAAGTTCATAGCGGCTTCGAGGGGGGCGTGGTCGAAACCCATACCGAAGCGGACCAAGCTGCGGCGTTCGCGCCGAACTTGCTCGGCCAACAGAAGAAAACCTTCGGCGGGCGGCGCATCGATCTCGATCTCAAAGACGCCGACATCCATAACGTGCTGCGCCTGCTGGCAGACGTTGGCCAGGTAAACATCATCACCGCCGACAACGTGACCGGTAACGTCACGATTCGGATGCGCAACGTGCCGTGGGATCAGGCGCTCGACGTCGTGCTGCAATCCAAGAATCTCGGCATGGTGCGGCAAGCGAACATGATTCGGGTCGCGCCCTTGGCGGATCTGGAGAAGGAGCGCGAAATGCAGCTCGCGCGCCGGTTGCAAGAGGTGAAGCTCGCGCCGGTCGAGACGCGGTTGATTCCAATCAGCTACGCGCAAGCCGAGGATCTGCAGGAGCGCGCGCGCGGGATGCTCTCCGAGCGCGGCTCGATTGCCGTCGACGAGCGCACCAACGTGCTGATTGCGCGCGATATCGCCGGAAATCTGAACCAGATCGAAGAGCTGGTGCGTTCGCTCGATACGCAAACGCCGCAAGTTTTGATCGAGGCGCGCATCGTGGAAGCCTCGAGCCGCTACCTGCGCGACGTCGGCATCCAATGGGGTGGTGACGCCACTTTTTCCGGCGCAACCGGCAACCCAACCGGGCTTGCGTTTCCGAACTCGATTGGTCTCGTGGGCGGCGCGAGTGATGGTCAAACACCAACCGCAGGCTTGAGCCCCTTCACGAACAGCGTAGCAAACCCGAACTTTGCGGTGAACCTGCCCGCAGCCGTCGGTACCGGTCAAGGTGGCGCAATTGGTCTCACCTTCGGCTCGATCGACAACAACTTCAACTTGGCATTGCGCCTGTCCGCCGCTGAGGCGAGCGGCATGTTGCGCATCTTGAGCAGCCCGCGTGTCCTCACTCTGGACAACAAACAGGCTCGCATCGCGCAAGGCACCTTGATCCCGTTCTCGCAGGTGAGTGCGCAGGGCGTGCAAACCACGTTCCAAGAAGCCAAGCTGCAGCTCTTGGTGCGACCTCACGTCACGGCGGACGGCAGCGTGAGCATGCACGTCAAGATCAACCGCGACGAGCCCGACTTCAACCAGACCTCGGCGCGCGGCGATCCAACCATTTTGAAGCGCGAAGCCGAGACGCACCTTTTGGTCATGGATGGCCACACCGCGGTGATCGGCGGAATTTATACGCGCAACACCGGTCGCAACCTGGACCAGGTGCCCTTCTTCGGCGACATTCCGCTGCTTGGCCTGCTCTTCCAGCGGCGCCGAACCAGCGATCAGCGCGGCGAGCTCGTGATCTTCATTACGCCGCGCATCGTGAACCGCGCCGAAGCTCTCGGGCGCTAGGCGCACGCGCCTAGGGTTGCCGCGCGGGAATTGACAGGGCCGAGCGCCACGTGGATTCTCGCCGGGGAATGCGAGGTGTAGCGGCGACCGGGCGGGCAACGGTCACACGGCTAGCGCTAGCCGTGCTCGGCGTCGGGCTCGCGTCGCTGCCGAGCTCCGCACGGGCCTATGACGCGCGCGTCGACGCCAGCTTCGACGCGCAGTTCTATTCGCTCGCCAGTCCGTTTGGCGATCCGTACATCTATCGACGTCGCTACACGTCCACGCTGGGCCTGGATCTGGACGACATTCAAGGTGAACGCAGCCGGCGCGGCCCACGGCTGAACTTCCGTTCGCGCCTGCGAGTCGATGGGGACTTTGGGCACGACTACGCCGAGCACGATCCCAGCTCCAACCGCTATGTGCCTGGCTTGAGACAGGCGCCGCTCGACGTGATGTTCGCGTACGTCGATGGTCGCGGTTTCGTGAATGGCCTGTTCAACTTTCGCCTCGGCCGGCAATACCTGATCGACGCGCTCGGATTTTGGTCGTTCGACGGTGCGTTGCTGGAAGCGATGTTGCCGATGCACCTCGCGCTCTCCGGCTTCGTTGGCTTCGAGCAGCGCACGGGGCTGCCCATGTTGGCGGGTGCGCGTTTCAGCGGCGATGGTGTATGGCGCGGCGATCGCACCGGGCTCGAATACAACCAGTATCCAGCATTTCTGGACGATGCGGCGCTCGCGCCCGCGCGCGGTGTAGCCATCGAAACGTGGGGGTTTCGCGGATTTCATTCGCGGCTCAGCTATCGGCGCGTCGACAACCAGAGCCACGTCTTGGTGTCGGCGTTCTTCGACCCGCAACAACCGCTGCGCTTCATCAGTGACACGCGCACTTCTAGCGAACGCCTGGGATACTCGGCGCGCATCGACGCGGGCGACTTCGGGGCGCTATCGGCACGCGCAGCGTACGACCTGTTCAATCGCGTCGTGAGTGATGCGTTGCTGTCGCTCGACGTGTACGCGCCGGCGAATGTCGTGTTGGGAGCGGACGTCGACTATTACTATCCAACCTTCGACGGCGACTCGATTTTCAACTACTTCACGCGGCGCGGCATGACGACTGCGCTCGGGCGCGTGAGCTACGCATCGCGCGGCCCGTTCTCGGCCAGCGCTTCCGGCGGAGCTCGCTGGTATGCGACGTCCGGAGATCCGGACAGCTACGGCGAGCAGCAGCAGACCGGTTCCGTTTCGCGTGCCACGAGTGTGCACCCCGATTGGCTGGCTCAAGCCGGCGGGCGTTATCGCTTTGGCCCGGGCAGCATGGCTTTGGATCTCTCGGCGCAACGCGGCGATTCCGGCCATCGCATCGGCGGCGATCTGACGACCCGCCGTAGCTTTCAAGGCGGGCGCCTCGACGCCTTGGCGATCGCGTCGCTCTACGATTGGAACGATCCGCTCAGGCCGAGCCGATCCGCAACGAGTTTCACCTACGTGCTCGGCGCGGGCCTGCGTCCAGGGCGTGCTTTTTCGAGCCGCGGGCGACTCGGCGTCGAGTTCGAACACAGCATGAGCCGCTTGGTTGGGCAGCGCTTTCGCCTGCTGCTCACCATCGACTTGACGGTGCTCAAATGAAGAGCGCGCGACCTTCACTTCCGACATGGCTGGTGGCGCTCGCCTGCGTTTTGGCTGCGGCGTTTTCGCTGGTCGGGAGAGCTCCTGCTGCTCCCGGAGAGCGCTCTCGCGCCGTTCGTGGCCTCGGCGCGTTGCCGCACGGACGAGCGTTGCCGGAAGCCGATCGTCCTCCGGGTTCAGAGCCAGACGATGGCGGTCCAAGCCTCGCGATTTTCCCCGAGCAATCGCTGACCATCCGCTTCAACCACCAGAAGCATGTCAGTGAGCTCAAGCTGCCTTGCACGGCGTGCCACGACGGCGCGAAGACCAGCCAAAAGAGCGGCGACAACTTGCTGCCACCGGGCACACGCTGTGACAGCTGTCACGCCAGCGACCATCGCGATCTACGACACGTCGGCAACGATCCCGCGGAGCTTACGAGTCAGTGTGCGTACTGTCATCTGGGCTACCATCCCGGCGATGGGAATCGCGTCGAGCGTTTGGTCATGCCGGTGGCCAATTTGAAGTTCAGTCACCAGGCGCACGCGAGTCGCAATATCGCTTGCTCCACGTGTCACGGTGCAGTCGAGCGCGCCGAGCTCGCGACGCGCGATCAGATGCCACGCATGAAGGGTTGCATCAGCTGCCACTCGTTGGGAGCAGAGTTGCCGCATCGACCGAGCGGAGAGTGCAGCACCTGTCATCTCACCGATGGGCCGCGCATGCGCACTCGCTTCGCCGGAAACCAGCTGCTTCCACCGCGTTGGCTGAAGGACGCGAGTCACGGGCCGGATTGGGTCGTTCGACACCGCGCCGTGGCGGGCGACGACAGCCAATTCTGCGCCAATTGCCACAGCGAAAAGGACTGCGCCGACTGCCACGACGGGCGAGTGCGGCCGCGTCGCGCGCACCCGAATGACTTCCTATCCATGCACGCTGAGGCGGCGCGCCAAAACAGTCCGCGTTGCACCAGCTGCCACCAACAGCAATCGTTCTGTCTGGCTTGCCATCAGCGTGTCGGCGTTGCGGAGAGTGGCCCGGTGGGAAACTTCGCCGAGCGTGGGCGGTTCCATCCGCCGCCTGCGATCTGGACGAACCCTCCGCGCTCTTCGCGACACCATGCTTGGGAAGCGGAACGGAACCTGAACGCCTGTGTCAGCTGCCACGTCGAACGCGATTGCATCGCTTGCCACGCGTCGCGAAGCATAGGTGGAGTCGGTGGCCTGCCGGCCGGAGGGCGCGGCGGAAATCCCCACCCCCTAGGGTTTCGGTCGCGCTGTGGCCATGCGCTGCGCCAGAACGCGCGGCCGTGTTTGATGTGTCACGAGCCGGCCGACCCTGTATTCGCGGAGTGCCGATGACGAAGCAGCGGCCTAAGCATGGCGTTGGTGGTATGCATGCCGCATCCGACCCGTTTGCTTGGGTCGCAATCCGCTTGCATGTCCGTTCTTCGGGCGAGTATAGCGGCTTGGCGTCGGGTACGTCCCGGCTGGCGTCGAAGGAGGAACTCGGTGAAGGAACTGGTCCGATACCTTTTCGAAAACCTGTACTTCGACTTCCAGGGCGACATCACCATGGAGAAGGTGCGGGAGTTTTTGCGCGAGGACGACAGCCGCGAGGCTCGCGCATTGCTTTCGAAAATCATCGAAGAGAAGGGGGTCGACGACCTCCTCATTACGCTAGCGGACTGCCTGAAAGAGCACATTCGTACGGGTGTGAGCGAGCAGGCGATTCGCGACCAGCTGGCAACCTACAGCGACAGCTGAACAGTCAGACAGCCCCTCCCGGAAGTCAGAAGTCATCAGTCAGCGATTCCGCGAATTGGCGCCGTTGCTTCAGGACGGCGCGGTTCGCGCTGGGCGTCGCTGCGATCACCGGGTGTGACCTTGGGCCGGTTCGAGAGGATCCCGGCAGAGGCCCCGCGCTGCACGTCGTGTCGATGGTACCCGCCAATGCGCAGGGGCTCGACTGCGACCGCTCGCAACCGAACTGCGCGGTACCCACCGACACACCGATCCGGTTGCGTTTCGATCGTCCGCTGTGGCCCTCCACCGCCGTGCGGCAATCGATCTCGATTTTCGTGAGCCAAGCGGCAGCGTATGCGCCGTTCCTCTCGCCCGAGTACGACCTTTTGACTCGCAGCGTGAGCTTTCGCATGAACGGCTCGCTGCTGCCTTCGGTGCTGTATCAAATGCGCTTACCGATCGCGAAGAGCGCATCCGAGTCGGGGTTTCGCGCTTACGACGGAGCGCCGCTCGAGGACGGAGCGGTTCTGACCAGCTCGAGCTTCTTCACGGCAGCAGGGCCGAGCAGCGAGATGGTCGAGCAACCGACGTTCAGAGAGCCAACCTGCGCCGATGTACTAGAGATTCTGGGTTCGGCTTGCGTGAGTAGCTGCTGTCACGGCGGTACGAGGCCTTCCATGGGGCTCGCGCTCGACTCGGCGGACGCGCTCTCGAACACGGCAGTCTTGCGTGTGGCTCGTCAGACCGAGACAGGCAACACATTTGGCGCCAGCCTGGTGGATCCCGTTCGCTTCGGTGTGAGCATGCGCCTGATCGATCCCGGGCGCTCGTATTCGAGCTACCTCGTTTACAAGCTGTTGCTCGACGAGCGGAACAGCGAACCGTGCGCCGAGAATTGTCGCTTCGATTCGCTGCCGGGCGCGTCTGAGTGCGTTGCGCTTCCCGAAGCCGAACGCGAGCGCATCGCAGGCTGGTTCGTGCGCGGCGACGCCATGCCGATGAACGCGACCACCGCGCACGCGTACGGTTGCAACGACTTGCCGCCGCGCGCACACCTCGATTGCGGCGCGCTGCGCGCCGTGACGCGCTGGATCGATCGCGGCGCCGAGTGTCCGTAGCGCGACTGCGGAGAACGACAGCGCCCTACAGGCACGGGTGTGCACGTCCCGTTTACCGCCATCTTCGTTGACGCACCCCGAAAAAACCTGCTATATTGGATGAGTTCGGGGGTCATTGGTATGGCAACTCAGTTGACGGTGCTGAATCAGCCGGTCGCGCTCGAAACGCGTTTGGGGCGTGGCGCGACGGGCGAAGTTTGGCTGGCTAGGGCAGCGGATCGAACAGGATACGTAATCAAGTTTGCTCGCGATCGCGCGGCACACGCAGCGCTGGCTGAAGAAGGGCAGCGCCTTTGGGGCGTCGATTCGAGCTTCTGTGTGCGTCTGTTGGAGGCGGGGCGTCTGGACGATGAGCTCAGCGTGGACGAAGGGCGAGCTCGGTTTTCGCGTGGCACTCCGTTTCTCGTGTTGGAGCACCACCCTGGTGTTCCCCTCGACCAAGCCAGGCAAGCGTGCGAGCCGCGCGAGCTCCTTCTATGTGTGGCGCGCGACATCGGTCGTGCGCTCGCGGATCTCCACGCTGCAGGCGTCGCGCACGGCGACGTGAAGCCCGAAAACATCTTGGTGGAGACGACGCACGCTGGTGTGCGAGCGCGCTTGATGGACTTTGGTTTGGCAGGCGCCTCGGCCGAGACCGAAGTGCGCGGGGGCACACGTCGCTATCTCGCGCCGGAGGTTCTCGATCCCACTGGCAGTGACGCGCGCTTGCGCGACTTGTACGCGCTCGGCGTAACGCTCGCGGAGTTGGCATCGCCGGATGTGGCCCAGTCCAGCCATCCCGAGCAGGCATTCGAAGCGGCGACCCTGGAGCCGTCGTTGCGCTCGCTGGTGAAGGGGTTATTGTCGCGCGCGCCGGCAGCGCGCCCCAGCGCGGCTTGGATTGCGCGCCAAGCATTTGTTGGTTTGGGTGAACGCGAATCGGCTGAAGATCAGAGCGCGCGGCGTTTAGCGCTGGTGCGTCGCAGCTATTTGGGCTTGCGGCGCGCAGAGCTCGTGCGCGCTGCGCGGCATCCACGCGGCGAAATCGCTGTGCAGGAGCCTGCGCGCGGGTGGCTGGTTGCTTCGCTCGATCTGTTGCGTTCGCTGGAAGAGCTGCGCGGCGCGACGAGCTCCGGCGAAGCTTCCATGTTGCGAGACTTGGACGAAGTCGGCCGCGCGAGGTGGTTGACGGCGATCGTAGGTTCACCTGCGGCGGCGTGGCCGGAGCTGCGCGTCGAAGGCGGCGATGGTGAGCTCGGTGAGCGTCTAGCCCGCGCGGTGCTGCTGCGGGATCCAGAAACGCTGACGTTCGCTGACTTGGAGGCCACTCCGGGTAAACCGATTGCGACGCGCGAAGCGGATCCGATCACGTTGGCGTTGGCGCTGGGGCGCGGTTCGTGTTCGCCGGAGAACTTAGATCAAGCCGAGCGTTTGTTGGGTCAGGGCGGCGCGCCAGAGTCGCTCGCGCTAGCGCTCGGTCGCGCGCTGCGTTTGCGAGGGCAGCTCGGTCGTGCGCTGTCTGTGCTGTCGACACTTTCCGGCGTCGAGGCGCAAATCGAGGCGGCGGAAGTTTGGCGTCGCGCTTCAGACGCCGAGCGTGCAGTGGAGTCGTTGCAACGCATCGATCGCAATCTGCTGCCTCCAGAGCTGGCGTCGCGCCAGGCGGCGATTGCTGCACGTCTCGAGCTCGATGCTGGCGATGCGCGCGCTGCGCTCACACGCTTGGCGGATAGCCCCGCTTTCGTGGCGGCGCTCGAAGTGCAAGCCTTGGCGCAAATTGCGCTGGGTGAACGAGCCGCGGCGCGTACTACGCTCGAGCGCGCCCTGGTGTACGCCGAGGACGACGAACAACGCGCACGTATCGAAGCCGTGGCCGGCAACCTCGAGCACTTCGAAGGCAACGCCGATCGCGCGCTCGCGCACTTTCAGCGTGCCGCCGATCATGCAAGTCGTGCCGGCGCCGTGCTGGAGGAGGCCAGCTACTTGACTGGCGCGGCGGCAGCTGCGGCGCAGGTAGGCGAACTCGGCTTGGCTTTGCGAGCTGCGCGGCGCTCGTTGCTGCTTTTCGAGAGTTTGGGACGGCTGCGCGAGTCAGCGCGGGCGGAGCTCAGCTTGGCGAGCACACACGCGGCGCTGGGAGCCAACATCGAAGCGCGCGAACACGCGCTGTCGGCCTCGCAGCGCGCCAAGGCAGCGGGTGACAAGCGCTGTCGCGCGTACGCACACTTGGTGTTGAGCGACATTGCCGCGCCCGACGATCGCGAGGCCGTGGAGCATGCTCGTTTCGCTGCCGGCTTGATGGAGGACGGCGACGACGAGCTGCGCGCGTCGGCACGCCTGCACGAGCGCGGCGAAAATGTGGACACAGCGGCTCTGGACTCCCGCGCTGAACGCGGAGCGGCTTTGGATGCTCGCCTGGAGTGGTGGACCGCGCGCGCTCGCGTCGCGAGCCTCTCCCGTGATCCGCAAGATTCCGAGGCGGTAGTGCGCGCGCTGCTCGGCTTAGTCGGCGAGCGCTCAGCGTGTGTCGTGCGCGGGCCAGCGTTTGCGGCCGGCGCCGAACTCGCCGCGCGCTTGGGCGACGGCGACATCGTCCGACGTCTCACGTTAGCCACGGCCGAAGCCGCTCGCGAGCTGGGGCAGCGTGCGGGTGCGGAGTTGACGGCCGCGGTGCGCCTGCTTCCCTGGGTGCGCCTTGCCGATTCACGCCAATCGGGCGCGTTTTCGCCGGAGCAGCTGGCGGACGTGGAGAGCTTGGTGCGCGCGCTGGGCCGGCGCGATCGCCTGCGTCCGTTGCTCGAGCAAGTGGTCGATGCACTGGTGCTCTGGACCGGCGTCGAGCGTGGCTTGCTCTTGTTGCGTGCGCCGGGCGGTCGCTTACGGGCGCGCGCTGGCCGCAATCTGCTGCGCGCAGATCTGAGCGGCGCCCAACTCGAGCTCAGCCATTCGTTGGCAGAGCGCGCCTTGGCGCAGGGTGAGCCAGTGGTAGCGGTCGATGCGGCGGGTGACTTGCCCGATGTGCACGAGAGCGTGCACGCGCTGAAGCTTCGCAGCGTGCTGGCGGTTCCGCTGATCGCGCGCGGCGAAGCGCTCGGCGTCGTGTACCTGGACGACCGAGTGCGCCGCGGTGCGTTCGGTCCGCGCGAGCTGTCGTGGGTACGGTTGGTGGCTACGCTAGCCGCCGTGGCCATCGCCGATGCTCGCGATCAGATCTTGCTGCGCCGTGCGGTGCGTCGCGCGCGTCGTGCGGAGAGCAAGCTCGCCGTCGAACTGGCGCAACGCGAGGCCGAGCTCGATGTGGTCGCCAGAGAGCTGGCTCGCACGCGTGAAGCACGCGAGACGCGCTTTCGCTACGACGAAATCATCGGCAAGAGCGACGCCATGAGAAAGACGTTGCTGTTGCTCGATCGCGTCGCTGCATCGGAGGTGCCGGTGCTGCTGATGGGCGAATCCGGTAGCGGCAAAGAGCTCGTCGCGCGCGCCATTCACCGAAACGGCTCGCGCAAGAGTCAGTCTTTCGTGGCCGAAAACTGCGGCGCCATCCCGGAGACCCTGCTCGAATCGACGCTGTTCGGCCACGTACGCGGCGCCTTCACCGGAGCGGAGCGTCCGCGCGCCGGCCTGTTCGAGATCGCCCACAAAGGCACGTTGTTTTTGGATGAGATCGGCGAGATGAGCCTGGGAATGCAGGCCAAGTTGCTGCGCGCCTTGCAAGACGGAGAAATCCGGCCGGTGGGCGGAGAGCGAGCGCGCAGCGTGGACGTTCGCGTGATTGGCGCAACGCATCGCGACCTCGGCGCGCTGGTGGCCGCCGGAAAGTTCCGGGAAGACCTGTATTATCGCCTGAACGTGATCAGCGTGAAGATTCCTAGCTTGCGCGAGCGCGTGGGTGATGTACCCCTGCTCGTCAAGCACTTCATGAAAATCCACGGAGGCAACCGCCAGCTCCGGATCTCGAAGGCGGCGCTCGACATGCTGTCGGCGTATCCGTGGCCGGGCAACGTGCGCCAGCTCGAAAACGAGGTGCGCCGTGCTCTGGTTTTGGCCGACGATCACATCACGCCCGAGCACCTCACGCCTGCGGTTACAGCGCGCGGTGAGGCCAAGAGCATCGACGAGCTGAATTTGCGTCAGCGCGTGGACGCGCTCGAAATCGAGCTCGTGCGCATTGCGCTCCGCCGCACCGACGGCAATCAAACGCGCGCGGCGGAGCTGCTCGGCGTGTCGCGCTTCGGTTTGCAGAAAATGATGAAGCGCCTCGAGATCTCGTTGGAATCGGGTCACGCCTGAGGCATGGCGGCGCGCAGTTACGATCCCGTGCTCAAGTGGGCGGGCGGCAAACGCCAGCTCTTACCGCAGATTCTCGAGCGGCTGCCCGCCAAGATCGATACGTACTATGAGCCGTTCGTCGGCGGCGGCGCCGTGTTCTTCGCGTTGGCGCACGAAGGCCGCTTCAAGCGAGCGGTGCTGACCGACCAGAACCAAGACCTGATCGCGGTGTACCGCGCCATCAAGACTCAGCTGAAGCCGCTGATCGACGCGCTCCGTTATCACGACTCCAAACACTGCGAGGACTACTACTACTTGGTGCGCGACGAACAGCAGCCGACCCTGCTGGTGGAGCGGGCTGCGCGTCTGATTTACCTGAACAAAACCGGGTTCAACGGGTTGTACCGAGTGAACCGCAGCGGCAAATTCAACGTGCCGTTTGGGCGCTACGACAAGCCACGCATCTTGGACGAGCCGCGCCTGCGCGCCGCACATCGCGCGCTCGCCAGCGTCGACATCAAGGTGGCCGACTTCGAGGTTACCTGCAAGCGCGCCAAGCCGGGCGACGCTGTCTATCTCGATCCGCCGTACCTACCCGTGTCGGCGACGGCGAACTTCTCCGACTACCACGCCGAGCCGTTTGGCATCAGCGAACACGAGCGCTTGGCCAAGGTGTTCGCCGATCTTTCGAAGCGTGGTGTGCACGCGCTGCTCTCGAACTCCAACACCAGCGACACGCAACGCCTATTCGGCGGTCACCGCCTCGAAGTGGTGAAAGCTCGCCGTTCGATCAACTCGGACAAGTCGCGCCGCGGACCAGTGGGCGAGATCTTGGTTTCGACTTAGCGCGACGGCGCGGGGTAGCGTGGGTTAGCGCGACCGCGCGGGCCTCAAGCAGCGATTCCGGCTTCGAGCTCCAAAAACAGCTGCTCGAGCTGCGGTAAACGTCGCAACGGGGCGCAAAACTCAGTGGCTAGCCCGAGCAAGCGCTTCTCGAGCTCATCGGCGCGGCGGCCCAGATCTCCCACGCGCTGCTGTCGATCCGCCTGCTCGCGCTCGAAGTTCTCCTCGCTTTTTGCGAGCGCGGCGCGAAGCTCCTGAATTTGAAACTCCAGATCGTCCACCAGGCCGCGCCGTTCGGCCAGCATGCCTTCGGCCGCTTTGGCGCGTTCGTGTGCTGCCAACCAGGAGTCCACCACGTTCGCAGCGCTGCGATAGGCGCTGGCCAATTCCTTACTCGGGATCTGCAACCCCGAGCGTCCCTCCCAAACCGAGATCTCACGCATCGCCGCACGCAGCGCTTCGCGTGGTTCTTCGACGCGCGCCTTTTCGTCGGCCACGTACTGAAGAGCGGCTTTCAATTCGTCGCGTGCGCGGCTCGCGTCGACCCCCAGCGCATCCACGGCGTGGCCAAAGCGTTGGCGCACGTCACGGCTGTTGGCCTCGATCGATTCGATCGCGCGCTGAGTCTCCACGGCTTGGCTGCGAAGCTCGCCCACTTCCTTCACCACGCGCCGGATCTCGTCCAGCAGCCCCGCCAAGCGATGCTCTCCCGCCGGGTAGGCGGTGCGCAACATGCGATCGAACACGGGGATGCGCTGCACCCATTGATCGATGGCTACGGGTGGCAGCGTCCTCGCCGGGCCACGCGACGAGGCCTCGTCGTTGCCGAACTCCGCGGGCACGCGAATTCCCAGCGAATCCGCGATGGCAGTGAGATCCGCGCGCACGCGGTGAGCGTCGACGGGCCGATCTTTGGGGTCCTTTTCGAGCAGCTCCATCACCAAGCGATCGAGCGCTTCGGGAATGTGTGGCAGCAGGTTGCGCAGCGGCACCGGCCGCTCTTTCAAGTGCTTCAGGAAATAGCTGGTAACGTCGCTGGCATCGAACGGCAGTTGTCCGGCGAGCATCTCGTAGAGAATGACCCCGAACGCGTACAAGTCAGCGCTCGGGCCCGCGTCGATGGAGGTGATGCGCTCGGGAGCCATGTATT
Organism: Myxococcota bacterium; assembly: GCA_049324695.1. Lineage (GTDB taxonomy): Bacteria > Myxococcota_A > Polyangia > Polyangiales > Polyangiaceae > PMG-095. The sequence goes on along the minus strand of JBMOMJ010000007.1, from coordinate 116,028 downwards.
GCGGCGTACCGAACACCTCGCCAGCGCCGGTCAAACGCGCGTCTTGCATTGAACGCGCAATGCCGAAATCCAAAATCTTGACCAGATCGTTCCCCTCGAAGTCTTCGGCGATGAAAATATTCTCGGGCTTCAGGTCGCGGTGAATCACTTCCAAATCGTGAGCGCGGGCCAACGCGCGTGCGATTTGAATGGCGATGGGCAACGTGCGCTCCACCGGCACCAGCCCGCGGTCGAGCAAATCCGCGATGGTGACGCCGCGCAAAAGCTCCATCACCAGGTAAACGAGCCCATCGGGCGACTCACCTTGATCGAAGATCTCGATGATGTTCGGGTGAGCCAGCTTTTGCGCGGCCTTGGCCTCGCGCCGGAAGCGTTCGCGAATCACCTCGTTCTTCGCGAAGTTCGGGTTCATGATCTTGATGGCGCACGGCCGATCCACGAGCCGATGGTGCGCCGAGTACACCGTCGCCATGCCACCCTCACCGATGACATCCTCGACTAGGTAGCGCCCCGCGATGGTCGTGCCGATGCGCGGGTCCTGGATCACCTCCAGGTGCCGGCCACAAAGGAAGCAAGCGGTGCTGTCGTTCGGGTAATTGAGCTTGCAGTGGGCGCAGGCTTTCATCCCAGGACAATCCTTGCCGAGCCGCACGGCGGTTGCCAGGGCCAAGGTGAAACTCGCCGAAATTGCGTCGAAACGGCATGTTCAGGGCCGGCGCTCTTGGCCGGCTGACCCCAGAAGCCTGTAGCCTTCCGCTGGGAAGGCGCCCGAAAGTCATGCTACAGCGGGCCTCGGTGCAGACCAGAAAACCGCTCCGCATCGAGGTCCCCAAAGAGGAGGGCTTCAAGCTCGCCCGCGTGGGCGTGATTGCGGTCGTGGGCTTCGGTATCGGAATCCTCTGGCCGCGCCTGGCCGGCATTCGCCTCGTGCCCAGCGTGCCCACCGAAAAAACCGAGGCCGCCAACGCCGAACTTTCGGGTGCTCCGGTGGACGCTGGCGCACCGACGGCGCTATCCGCGGCACCCGAAGTAGCGCCGCCTCCGGGGCCCCCGCAACAGCAGCCCAAGGAAAACTTTTTGGTGAGCGGCGGTGAAGTCGCGAGCTGTCGCGACGGCAAGAAGCGGCACGAGCAGTGTGACCCCATCGACTTCGACGGCGTGGCACGTGGTCGCATCGCAACGCTCGCTGCTTGCGACGCTGCCAATCGCGTTGTTGGTGTGCTCTCGCTCGGCTTCGAGCTCGACTTCGAGAAAGATCGCGTTGTCGGCGTGCAGAGCGGCAAGAGCACATCGCTGACTCAAAAGGACAGCGACGCGCTCCTCGGCTGCCTCAAACAGAACCTAGGCGAAGTTTCGCTAGCCGGCATCAAGCACAAGCACCAGCGCTACACCGTCTACTACAAGGTCGAGTTCAAGGGCGAAGACGGCGCAGGCAAGAAGCCAGATCTCGATGTGTCGACGGACGCAGCGCCGGCGAGCGGTAAAGCAACCGTCGCTTGGGACGTCGCCTTGGTTCGCAGCGGCCCCGCGCGTGACAAAGAGGTGCTCGCGCGCGTGCTCCAGGGAACGCGCTTGAGCGTTACGGCGCGCAGCGGCGACTGGTACCGTGTAAAGTACGACGCCAAAGGCAACGAAGGCTGGGTTTTTCGCACCGCAATCGGGATGTGAAGGCCAGCCCTCGCGCCGTGTGGCCGCAAGCCTTCAGCTGCAGGAGAGCAGGCCCTGGCACGAAGCCGGAACCAGCGTGGTGCAGCTCTGCTCCCTTACGCACTGCTCGGCCTGGGCTACCGTGACTGAGCAGTTCGTATACGTGTAGTCCTCCAAACATTCGGCTTGATCCGCGGGCGCCTCGAGCGTGAGGCCTCCGCTGCACTCCTTGTTCTTGCCGTAGCCGCCGAACTGTGAGGCCGCGTAGTCGCAGAGGGCCTTACGTTGCTCCAACGTCAACGCGTCGAGCCGCGTCGTATTGCCGCTCCCCTTGTTGTCGTCATCCGAACCGCAGCCGGCCAGCGCGCTCGCTGCCAGTACGATCACACCCACAACTCGCCCCAAACCTTTGATCATACGAACCTCCTAGGCGCGGAGTTACCCACAGCCGCGCGCTTCGGCGTCCATCTTTGGGCACGTCGGTTCGAAAGTAAAGCTTCCTGCTAGGGAGCGCCCGCCGGCACGGCCGAGCGCTCCGCGGTTCAGTCTTCGTGTGGCGTGTTGCGCGCGTCTTTCAGCATCACGTCGTGCACGCCGCCTTCGTGAATGCTCACCGCCGAAGCCAGCGTAATCCGCGCGCGCTTGTACAAGTCGCGCACGCTGAGCACACCGCAGTTGCACATCGTGCTGCGCAACTTGGCGAGCGTAATCTCGAGGTTGTCCTTCAGCTTGCCGGCGTAGGGCACATAGCTGTCGACCCCTTCCTCGAACTCCAGCTGATCCTTCTTACCACTGCCACTCTCGCCGCCGTGATCGTAGCGCTGCCAGTTGCGGGCACGATTGCTACCTTCACCCCAATACTCTTTGACGAATTGGTTGTTGATGCGCACCTTGCGCCCCGGCGCCTCGTCGAAGCGCGCGAAGTAACGCCCCAACATCACGAAATCGGCGCCCAGCGCTAGCGCCAAAGTGATGTGATAATCCTGGCTGATACCGCCATCCGAACAAATGGGGACGTAAATACCTGTTTTCTGAAAGTATTGATCGCGCGCTTCAGCCACTTCGATCACCGACGTTGCCTGGCCGCGCCCGATGCCCTTCTGCTCGCGTGTAATGCAAATCGACCCGCCGCCGATGCCCACCTTCACGAAGTCGGCGCCGGACTCCACTAGGTACAAGAAACCTTCGCGGTCGACCACGTTGCCCGCGCCCACGTACACGCGGTCGCCGTAGCGCCCCTTGACCCACTGAATCGCGTCGCGCTGCCATTCCGAGTAGCCATCGGACGAATCGATGCACAGCGCGTCCGCGCCCGCTTCCACCAGCGCTGGCACCCGATCCACGAAATCGCGAGAATTGATGCCGGCTCCCACGATCAGCCGCTTCTCGCGGTCCACGTTCTCGAGCGGGTGCTCCTGGTGTGCGTCGTGGTCCTTGCGGAACACCAGATAAACCAGGTGCTGACGGTCATCGATGATCGGCAAACAATTGAGTTTGTGCTGCCAAATCAGATCGTTCGCCTCGCGCAAATCGATGCCCACCTTGCCGCAATGAATCGAGCGGAACGGCGTCATGATCTGGCTCACTGGCGTCTCGAGCGGCGTGTACCCCAGCCGATAATCACGACTCGTGATGATACCCACGAACTTACCGCTCGGAGTGCCATCCTCCGTCACCGCCAGCGTCGAATGCCCCGTACGCTCCGTCAGCGCCAGCACGTCCGACAGCGTCGCCGACGGCTTCAAATTCGAATCGCTCACGACGAAGCCGGCTTTATAGTTCTTCACCTTCTTCACCATCGCCGCCTGATCTTCGATGCGCTGCGAAGAGAAGATGAAGCTGAGCCCACCCATGCGAGCCAAGGCGATGGCCAAATCGGCGCCCGACACCGACTGCATCAACGCGCTCGTAATCGGTACGTTGATCGTCAGCGGCGAGTGTTTCGCATGGGGCGAGTGCTCACCCGGATCAGCCTTGAAGCGTACCAACGGCACCGTGAGATCCACGTTGCTCGGAACGCAGTCCTTGGTCGTCAGATTCGGAACGAGCAGGTATTCCCCGAAAGTCCTGCTCGGCTCGTCGTAGATGAACGCCATGCAGGCAGGTAGTGCGTCCCGCGTGACTTGTCAACACGCTCGATCGTACGCCAGCACCTCCCGAACATTCGCCGCCGGCGACGAAATTCATTGTATTTTCGAGCGGTTATGCAGGCCGTTACCTCAATAGGCCGTCGACGGCCGAGCCGCCACGCGCTCGCGCCAAGCACGCAGCCGCGGCAACGTGCTCGCAATCGCTCGATCGGCGCCCACCAAACCAACCAACGCGAAAATCGGCGTGTACAACGCGACATCCGCAAGCGTGAACACATCGCTCGCCAGAAACTCCCGCCTTTCTAGCCGAGCCTCCCACGCCACCAGCGCCTCGTGAATGCGCGGCAAATCATGCTCTGCGCGCCCCAAGTCGCGCTCTGCCGGCTCCTTATGAACGAACTCCTCCACCAAATGACCGCTCACCGGCCCAAACTTCGCGTCCACCTCGCGAATCATCAGCCGCGCATGTGCGCGCGCGCCGGCGTCGCTCGGTAACAGCGGCGGCTCGCGATAACGCTCGTCGAGATACTCGGCCACGACCATCGAATCCCAAACCCACGTACCGTTCTCCGCGTCGAAGATCGTTGGTGATCGCGCATCGGCGCTCACGCGCGCCAGCTCACTCGGCCGCTGCTTCGGCTCGAAGTACTCCACCGTGTACTCCAGCTTCTTCTCCTCCAGCACGATGCGCGCACGATGCGCAAACGGGCAACGCTTGGTTTGATAAATCTTCATGCACCAAGCTCAGCACGCACCCGCGCTCGAGCCAACATCTTCCCGCCTCTCCCTCGTGCCAGCGCATGCGACGGAATCCCCATGGGTCAATCGCGCGCAAACCTCCACGAGTTTCCTGGTTGCCCCGCGCCCCTGCGCGCTCCGCGAAGCGCTGCCACGCGCGCGTCCTCGGTCAATCGACGACGCCGCTTTTCGCCACGCAAGCAACGCCTGCGGCCGCGCGGTCTCCCCCAAATCGGTGCTCGCGCGCATCGCCGTTAACCGCCGCGCAACGCCGCGCGCGCTGCGCGCCGATGGGGGAGACCACCTCGCACGCAAAACCCATGTGGGCGAGCCGAAGTCGATGCTCGCGCGCGCAACGTCGGCGCAGCCTGCGGATGTGCGGCGCGATATCGCTCCAGTCACATGAGCTTTGCAGCTTTGCAGCGGCTTGTGCGACTTGTCCCTGTGTCCGATGTCACTTGCACGGCTTCCGATCTGGCAGGGCTCGGCCCAGGCGATCGGATGAATTGGATAGACGGTGCAGATTACGTTGCGCCCAATCACGCGAGAAGTGTCACCTATGTACGCGGTGTAGACCGTGCGTGTGATGGCGCTTCAGCCTCGCCTCGTTGGACGCGGGCGACCTGGCATGATGCGTTCCGGCCGAATCCTAAGCCGAATCCACCACGCGGAGAGCCGCGACAGCCCGCCAGGCGCTAGCGTTGAAAACGGTGGACCGTTGTCTTGCGAATCGCATTTGGCATCCCGAATTCCCGAAAGACGGCTTCGAATCTCGCCTGCACCGGCTCTGTGAGCGGACGCTTCAAAGACCGGCAGCACAGCAGATATCGGCTGAAACCATCCGTGCCTGCACGATCAGCTCAGCCGTCCCTTCGGGTACAGCGTGCGGGTGCGTGTGAGGTGCCCGTGAACGATCCTTCAGCCCTTCCAGCCCGCCAGATTCGTAGCGCTCACGCCACTTTGTACCCCTGCTTTCTGCTGATCCCAAAGCGCTCGCAACGTTCGGTGAAGTTCTCGCTGCCCTCCAGAAAGGCAGCAATGAATTTCATGCGTTCGTTCACTGGTGACTTTTCCTTCTAGGACATCCAGAACGTTTCGCCTGATCACGCGACAACTGTCACCCATGTTCCCGGTCCGTTTTGTTACCTATGTACGCGGTTTGGACCGCGCTTTTCACTTGACGCAGTTTGGCCGTATGCGCGCTGCGCGAACGAGAGTGTGCGCGAACTCCCGCTCTTGTTTGTGCGAGGGTGAGTGGTGAAAGCGTTTGTGGAGGAAATCGCCTTTGAACGTGTGAAGTATGCTGAAGTCACGTCCTAACGCAAATGCGGAGCTCGAAATTCCGTGTGTTAGAGTCCGTTCACTCGCGAGAGTTAGTGGTTCTCTGATTGCAGCGCGCTGAATGCGCGATTGCGCATGGAGATTGTAATGGGTTTGGCATTGTTGGTGAGCGATGTGCGGCGGGCGGACGTGTATCAACGAAGCAACTCAGGGCCGGGCGGATCGGGCGTGCGCGGATGGGAGTCGGTGCATGAACGTGTCGTGTCGTTTGCGAAGCGGCGCGGGGCTCGACTGGGAGGAAGGTCGGCTGCTTTGTGAAGCCTTGCGCGCAGGTGTGCACCGGCGGCTTGGATTTGCGAGCTTCTCCGAATATGTAGAGCGCCTTTTTGGGTACAACGGGCGGCTGGTGAAAGAGAAATTGCGCGTCGCTCAGGCGCTCGAGCCGTTGCGCGAGATGGGCGATGCGTTGCGCACTGGCGAGCTGACTTGGTCAGCGGTGCGCGAGCTGACGCGTGTGGCAACGTCCGAGACGGAGCGCGCGTGGTTAGATGCCGCCTGCGGTCAGACGGTGCGGCAGGTGGAAGAGCTAGTCTCCGGTCGGGCGCCGGGCGATTTGCCCAGCGATGCGGCAGATCCGGCATTGAGGTTGTACGTGCTTCGACACGAAGTCCACTGAGACGCGGGCATTGTGGCTCGAAGCGATGGCGAAGCTTCGTCGGGACGCGGGCGAAGCGCTCGACGATGACGCGACGTTCCTGTTGATCGCGCGGCGCATTCTGGCGGATGAAGGTGAAGCAAAGGCCGACGCGGGGCGCGCCAGCTACCAGGTGCAAGTGACGACCTGTAAGAGCTGTGGGCGCAGCGAGCAGATTGGCGGCGGTGAACGTCACGCCCTGGCTCCCGAGGTCGCGGAGATGACTCAGTGTGATGCGCAGGTCATTCCGGATGCGGAGGTGACTCGCTGCGATGCTCAGGTCACTGCGGATGCTGCCGCACCCCACGTAGGCCAACGAGCGTCGGTCGCAACCCACGTGAGCCGGCGAGCATCGCAAACGATTCCGCCGGCGGTTCGGAGACAAGTCATGCGCCGCGACAACGGGCGCTGCGTCGTGAACGGGTGCAAGCACGCAACTTTGGTGGACGCGCATCACTTGAAACCTCGTAGCGAAGGCGGTCGACATGAACCTGACAATCTCGTGTGCTTGTGCGCTCCACATCATCGTGCAGTGCACCAAGCTTCGGGGTTGGGGCCCTGAAGCCAGGAGGTGGGGCCCCGAGCCGGCTGCGCCGGGTGGGGCGGAGGACGGAGTCCTCCGAAGACAGCCGCTCACGTTCAAACATGCCGACGGAACGCAGTATGGCGGTGCGCTGCTGGGTGGAGCGGCGGACCGAAATGCGCAAGTATTCGCCGCGCTCAGAGGAATGGGCTTCAAGGAGCGCGAGTGCCGAACGGCGTTGGAGCGTTGCACGGCGATGATTGCTCCCAACGCGACTCGGGAGGAAATGTTGCGCACGGCGCTCCACGTGCTCACGATCTAGCACTGGCCTCGTCTACTCAAACGATAAGGACGCCAGCGGCGGGGCGTGCGCGGTGTGATGGGCGGCGGTGTTTGTTTTGACCGCGCTAAGGCCGTTGGTCGTCTCGCTGCGCGCCTTTTCAGCGTAATGCCCAATCAACCTGCATCCGGCGGAGTGTGCAATTCGCCATTGAGTATATCGGCCAGAGAAGCGCGAACGTTCCAAGGCGGCTCCGTTCTGCGCGTGAGTGGGTGTTGGCGCGCAGGTCAGTATTTCTGGGAGCGGTGTGGTCAGGCGAGGCGTTGCGCTCGAATTCGTGGGAGATCGCCGCGATTGAGCGGCGGTCGGGGGAAGGTCGCGGGCACGGCCGAGGAGATGGTGTGAGTGTGGGTTGGAGTCGTTGATACGGAGTTTCGATATTTGCATCGCGCTGGGGGTAAGAATTGACTTAGCGTGTTCGTATAACGAGGAAACCGTGCGGAGTTGCCGTTCGGCGACGTCGCGCTTCTCATTAACCTGGAGTCGAGGGCGATCTATGAAGTGCGTTGAAGTTAGTGCTTTGAGCTTGCTGGTGTGTGCTGTTGGCCTGGTGGTGACGGTGCCTGCTGCAGCGCAGACGGATGCGAAAGCGGAAGCCGCGGCCGAAGGTTCGGCGGAAGCAACGGCGGAGGGCGCGGATAAGGCGGCGCCGGCTGAGGAGAAGAAGGCTGCGCCGGCGGCGGCGGAGGCGGCTCCGAGCGGAGATCAACGCAAGCGCGCGCTGAATACGGTGTACGCCGAAGGTTTGGGCGCGGGTCTGGTTTATTCGATCAACTACGAACGGCTGGTGTTGGAAGATTTGGGCGTGCGCGCTGGCTTCAGCTACATGAGTTTCTCTGCCAGCGCGGGCACGGCGAGTTCGTCGGCTACGTTCATCACGGTTCCGGTGACGGCCAGCTATCTCGGCGTCGGTAGCAAGCACCATATTTTGGAGCTGGGCGGCGGTCTTTCGATGTTGTTTGCAAGCGGAACGGCGTCGGGCGTCGGCGCGAGTTCTTCAGGCTCCGGTATGGCTGTGTTGCCGAACGCGTTGCTGGGCTATCGCTTGCATCCGGTGGACGGCGCGGGCTTCAACTTCCGCGTTGGTGCGATGGCGTTCGTCGGTAAGGGCTTGGGTTTCAGCGTGGAAGATCCCGAGAAGGTCGGCGTGCTGCCCTGGTTCTACTTGAGCATGGGCGCGTCGTTCTGACAGCCAAAGCGCAGCTGCAGTGGTGAGTCCGCGCGGGTCGCGGGCTCAGCTCTTGCCGCGAAGTAAAAGCGCTGGTGAAGTAAATGCGCTCGTGAGGATCGTCGGAGGTAAAGGCTAGCCGGCGGTGTAGCCGGTCACGAGTGTTTGCGCGAGCAGGCCCCAACCGTCTACCGCCACGAACAGGAGGAGCTTGAAGGGCAGGCTTACCTGGGTCGGGTTGAGCATTTGCATGCCCAAGGCGAGCAGCACGTTGGCGACGACGAGATCGAGTACCAAGAACGGTAGGTAGATGGCGAAGCCGAGCGCAAAGGCTCGGATGAGTTCGCTGACGACGAAGGCGGGCACGAGCACGACCAAATCGTCGCGCTGGACGTCTTCGCGTTCCATGGGCGGCCGGGCGGCGCGCGCGACTTCGTAAAAGCGCGTGCGTTCGCGCGCCGAGGCGTTGCCGCGGAGAAAGCTGCGAATTGGTTCGCGCGCTGCTTCGACCAAGCCGATGACCCAAACGGCTGTGTCTTTGTCGGCACCGGCTGCAAGGAAGGGCTCGCTGCGCGCTGCGATGCGGGAGCCGACGGGCGCCATGGCAAGCAAGGTGAGCGCGCCGGCGAGTGCCATGACGATGAGATTCGAGGGCACGTTCGGAGCACCGATCGCGCCGCGCACGATCTGCAGCACTGTAGAGATTTTCACGAACGCGGTGAGCGTCATGAAGGCGAAGGGCAACAGCGCGGCAGCGCCGAGCACGACGATGAGCGCGATGGGGTTGGCGAGCAAGCCGTTAGCTGGCATCGCGCGCGTCCGTTTCAGGGTCGGCTTTGGCTGAGCGCGGCGCCGTGGCAAGTCGAGCCAAGACGTCTTTGAACGCCGACGGCTGCGTTGTGGCGTTTTGGTCGATGGCGTCGCCGAGCGTCGCGACGGCGAGCTCACCGAGCTTAGTGAGCCCTGCTTCACTTGCGCCGACGACGTAGAAGGTTTCACCGACGCGCACGAGATAGATTGCGCGACGCGCGTCGAGCACCAAGCGACCGGCAAGCGAAAGCGGGCCCAGCGCGCGCCCCATGCCGTTGCGGCGGGCGACGATCAGGAGCAACACGGCGAGCCCCGCGACCACCAGTAAGGTCACGACGGTCTCGAGTACGTAGCGTCCGAGTGGTGTCACGACGGCGCGCAGACTACCACGCTCTTCATTGCGGGCGGCAGTCTCCGCGGGTTGACGTCTAGTCGCGAGCGGACCTATTCATGCGGCATGACTCGTCGCTTGCTGAGTGTCTCTGCATCATGGATTGTCGCGGCGGCTTGTGCGTCGCCGCCACCGCCGGAAGCCGCTCCGCCTCCCGCGCCGACCAGCAGCGCTGCGCTGCCCCCTGCTGCGATTCAAACTAGTGTCGCTCCGGAGCCCGTCGCGCCGCCCAAGGCAGCCGAACCTGCTGCGCCTCCAGCGCCAGCGCCGGTGTTTCGCATTGCGGAGGGCATCGCCACGCCAGAAAGCGTGCTCTACGACGAGGCGAACGATCGCTATTTGGTTTCGAACATCAACGGCAAGCCGGACGCGGCCGACAACAACGGCTACATCACGGAGATTTCGCCCGATGGTAAGGTAACCAAGCCGAAGTTCATCGCGGGCGGCGAAGGCAAGGTGAAGCTCGACGCGCCGAAGGGTTCGGCCATCGCGGGCGGTGTGTTCTATGTCACCGACATCACTCAGCTGCGCAAGTTCGATGCGAAAACCGGCGCTCCCAAGGGCGACATTCCCATTCCCGGCACCACGTTTTTGAACGATGTCGCCATTGCGCCGGACGGGCGCATCTTCGTTTCGGATTCGGGTGTGAAGGTCGGCGCTCAGGGAATGGAGCCGACTGGCACTGACGCCGTGTATGTCATCGACAAAGGGAAGGTGAAGCAGCTTGCGAAGGGCAAAGAGCTCGGCTGGCCCAACGGCATGGTGCTCTGGGAGAAGGGCGTGTTGGTGAACACGCTCGGCGCCGACAAGCTCTATCGTCTCGACGAGAAGGGCGCGCAGCTCGATGTTCAGCAGCTGGCCGAAGGCACGTTGGACGGTTTGATCAACCTCGGTGACTCGCTGCTCGTCTCGAGTTGGAAGGGCGGCGCTGTGTATCGAGGAAAGTTCGGTGGGAAGTTCGAGCCAGTGCTCACGGGCTTCAAGGATGGCCCAGCGGACATTGGTTTCGATTCGAAGCGCAAGCGCGTGCTGGTTCCGCGCTTCAACGGCAACGCGATCGAGGTGTACGACCTGCCGTGAGCGAAGTGACGCAACGGGCCGCCGTGAAAAGACTTTCCTTTGGCGGCCCGTTGGCCGGACATTGACTCGGCCGAAGCAGGGAGGTAGGCCCACTGCCGCTTGGCTCTCGTCGTTCAGAAATTCGGTGGCACTTCGGTTGGAAACCTCGAGCGGATGCGCGGCGTGGCGGAACGTGCGCTGCGCACACAACGCGAGGGTAACAAGGTCGTGATGATCGTGAGCGCGATGGCGGGCGAGACGAATCGTCTGCTCGGCCTCGCTCACGAGATCTCGGCGACCCCTGATATGCGCGAGATGGACGCGCTGGCGTCTACGGGCGAGCAGGTCAGCGCTGCGCTCGTGGCGATGACCATTCAGAAGTTGGGTGGTAAGGCGCGCAGCCTGCTGGGTCATCAGGTCCGCGTGCAAACGGACGGCGCTTTCACCAAGGCTCGGATTCACGCCATCGATGACTCGCGTCTGCTGCAGACAGTAGATGCGGGCGAGGTCGCGGTGGTGGCCGGCTTCCAGGGTGTCGACGCCGACGGCAACATCACCACCTTGGGCCGCGGCGGTTCCGACACGACTGCGGTGGCGATCGCGGCCGCCATCAAGGCCGATGTTTGCGAGATTTATACGGACGTGGACGGCGTGTACACGACCGATCCAAACATCTGTCCGTCCGCTCGAAAGATCGATCGTATCAGTTACGAGGAAATGCTGGAGCTCGCCTCGCTGGGAGCGAAGGTGCTGCAGATTCGCTCGGTAGAGGTTGCCATGAAGTATGGAGTTCCCGTGCACGTACGTTCATCGTTCAGCGACCGCGCAGGCACGATGGTCGTGGGTGAAGAAGGTTTGGAATCGGTCGTCGTTTCCGGCGTCGCTTACGACAAAGGTGAGGCCAAGGTGCAGCTCGTCGGCGTGACCGACAAGCCGGGCGTCGTCGCCAAGATCTTCGGCACGCTCTCGGAGAAGAACGTCTCCGTGGACATGATCATCCAGAGCCCGTCGCGCGGCGGCGACTCGCGCACGGACGTGACCTTCACCGTGGTGAAGACTGATCTGGCGCGTGTGAAGGACGTCATCGAGCAGCACGCGGCCGAGCTGGGCGCATCGGTCGAATACGATCCCGATATCGTCAAGGTCTCGATCGTCGGTCTCGGCATGCGTTCACACGCCGGCGTCGCCTCCAAGATGTTCGGCTTGCTCGCAGGCGAGGGCATCAATATTCAGGCGATCAGCACCAGCGAAATCAAGATTTCCTGCATCATCGCCTCGAAGTACACGGAGCTCGCGGTGCGCACGCTGCACGAGGGCTTCGGCTTGGACAAGGGCGGCGCCGGCGACAGCTGAGCGCGCGAAATCCAAGCGCTTTCCGCCGCGCGAGCCGATTCATCGCGCGGCGTGGTACCTTGGCGAGCCATGGGGCATTCATGGCTCGCTTGCTTTCTGGGTCTGGCATTTCTGGCGGCGTGTTCGAGCAGTGGTAGCACCAGCAACGACTCAGGCGGCAACGAGCAGACGCTGGAATCAGCGCGCCAGGGCTACCGCAAGTATAAGCAGCGCACGGCTGAGCCCGTGCCGATTTCCTCTCAGATCTTCGCGTTGTGCCGCCTGCCTACGGCTGCCGAGGACGCCTTCGCCAACAGCCTGCACGGCAAAGATCTGTACCTGCTCGACTGGCTCAACGAGGGCGCACAAAAAGGCTACGCCCAAAATGGCAGCCAGCCGTTTCCGGTCGGCGCGACCATCGTGAAGGAGAAGTTGGTGCGCGTCGGGGCGGCCTACTACGAGGTGGCCGCGTTGGGCTTCATGTTGAAGCGCGATGCTGGCTTCGACGCGGCGCACGGCGATTGGGAGTTCGCCTACTGGGAAACCGGCAAAGGTTTCATCTCGGATGGCAATGAAGCGAGCTACTGCGGCGGCTGCCACGCGAGCTCGAGCACCGATTTCGTCTTCTTAGACGACAGCTGGCGGAACTAGATCAAACCAGCCCGCTCAGCGCACCCGAGTTGGGTTTGCGATCGCCGATGCTGGTAATGGATACGCCCATCAGCTGCGCGATCGATACCAGCAGCTTGGCGTGATCCTGCTTGTCGAAATTCATGAAGCGCTGCGTACGGAGCGCTCCGCGTGCTTTGCCAATCATCACGAAGGGCACGCGCTCCATGCGGTGTGCCGTCGTGCCGAGCTCGCGGCCGCACACGATGAGGCAGTTGTCGAGCAAGGTGCCGTTGCCTTCTTGTACCGAGTCGAGCTGCTGCGCAAAGTAGGCGATTTGCTTCATGTACCAGTTGTCGATGGCTTGTAGTTCGCTGCGGCGATCGTTGCCATCGTGCGACATGGTGTGGTGCGCGCTGGTGTGCCCCAGCCAGGTGTGCGTGACGTTGCTGAAACCGTAGCTCAGCTGCAAGGTGAGCACGCGCGTCACATCGCAGGCCAAAGCGTGCGCCGCGATGTCCATCATTTGTGTGATCTGCGCTGGGTAGTTGGCATTGTTCGACGTGAGGCTCATCGGCGCGCTGGGTAAGGTGCAGCCCGACGTCGGAGGCCGCGGCACCGAATCCGCTATGCGGCGTTCGATTGCGCTGAGGCCGGTCAGGTGTTGATCGATCTTCTTATATTCCTCGGCGCCGACGCGCGTGCGAATGCGACCGAGATCGTGCTTGAGCACGTTCAAGAGCGCTTGCTGTTCTGCGCGAGCTTGTACCGCCGCCGGATCTTCCATCGGTGTGCTGCCCGAGGGGGTGACGCCCTTGAACAGCCGATCGAAAGCGGCCTTGGAGTTGACCTCCGGATGAATTGGTTGATTGTCACCGCTGTACGTCATGCGGTTTACGCTCGTCGGCTGTCCGCACTGCACGCCCAGCGCAACCGAGCGATACGGCGTCTCCTGCATCGCGTCCGTCGGCGTCTTTTGATACGGGCAATTCGTTCCCGACGCCTGCGCCACGATTTGATCCACGGTAGGACCACTGCCCCAGCCGGTGCGGTTGCCGTTGCCGCCATCGAAGTCCGCGCCTGCTCCCGGCGTGTGCAATGTCGCTGCGCTCCACAACCCTGCCATGCCGTAAGCATGCGCTTCGCCCGCGCCGCCGGCGGTCATGGTGAGGCCCCAGGGCACTACAATCTTGGATTTGAACGGCTCGAGCGGCGCGTGAATGGCGTGCAGCGTGAAGTCCGCTTCGGTGCCGGTCGGCCGCCAATCGACGGCCGTGTTGTAGTCTTTGGCAGCCATGCCGTCGGGCGTGAAAATCAGGATCAGCCGCTTGGGGAAGACCATCTCTTGGCCGCTTGCATTGAGCAAAGGCAAAAGCGGACCCATCGCCGCCCCGAGCCCGAGGCTCTGCAGCAAGCGGCGACGTGAGAAACCGTGGCGTGAATAGCGTTGCGTCATGGGATCTCAGTTCTCCGTGGAGCGCACGTTGCGGAAGGCGTCGCTGAGGGCGATCTGCGCGATCAGCGAGCGAACGTTGCCGCCTGAAGCGCGGAAGGCATCGCGAATGGTTTGCAGGGAGCAGGCGTCGTTGTTGCTTTCGACACGCCCGAGCGAGAAGCGGAACCACTGTTTGGTGACGCATTCGCTCACTTCGGGTGCTTCGGCGAGTTTGGTGGCAAGCTCGAGCGCACCGTCGAACGGCGCTCCCAGCGCGCCTGCGGCGCCCACCACTTGCCCCGTAGCGTCGACGTCACCAACACCTTCCTTCTCGCGGTACGCACCAATGGCGTCGTAGTGCTCGAAGCCGAGCCCGATTGGGTCCATCAGCTGGTGGCAACCCGAGCAATTCATGTCGAGTGAGTGCTGAGCGAAACGCTCGCGCGTGGATGTGGCGGTGCTCACCTGTGGCGGCGCGTTGTTCACGTTGGCGGGCGGCGGCGGAATCGGCTGGCATAACAGGTTCTCGCGCACGACGATGCCGCGGTGCACCGGCGAGCTTTGATCGCGATGTGCGTTGCGTGCCAAAAACGCAGCTTGGGTCAGGAGCCCGGCGCGCTGCCCGCTCGGCAACATCACCGGTGTTCCCACCTGATAGCCAGCCGGTTGGCTCAGCCCGTACACCGAAAACAACGCACCCTGCGGGAACGCCATGTTGGAGGTGAGTAGGGTCTTCAACAGACCATCCCCCTGCCGCACCACATAGTCGCTGAACATCGATGTTTCGGAAAGCATCGCGTTGGTGAGCGAATCGTTGTAGCTGGGGAAGGCTTTGGGATCTTTGTCGCGCGTCGGCAGATCTTCGAGCGCCAGCCATTGACGATGGAACAGTGAGATGGTTGCGCCCGCCTTCGGATCTTTCAACATGCGCTCCACCTGGGAGCTGATTATCGAGTTCTGCGCGAGGGAGCCATCGCCGGCGACTTTGAAGAGCTCGCTGTCGGGCATCGAGTTCCACAAGAAGTAGGAGAGCCGCGACGCGAGTTCGTACGGCGTGACGGAGACGGGCTTCGCTTGCGGCGTACCACTCGCGCCAACGTCGTGGTGGTAGAGGAAGAACGGCGACTGAAGCATGGCTTCGACCACCAAACGGAACCCGTTTTGTGCGCCACCGGTGCCCTGCTTGCCCAAGCTGTACAAGCCGACGTAGTCGCTGACCTCCTCGTTGGAGAGCGGTCGCCGAAACGCGCGCAGGCCGAAGTCTTTGACGAACTGGTTGGCGCAGGTGGTACCGCTGTCGCCTGTCAAATCGCAGGGCGAAAGCTCGCTCATGCGCGCTTTGGCAGCGCTGGCCAGGCTGGCGGCTACCTCTTGATGTTGCTGCACCAAAAGCTCCGTGATTGGTGCCACGGCGTTGCTCGCGAACGGCCCCATCCGCTCGTCGGGCGCCAGTGCGTCTGCCGGAGTGCCACTCGCCTTCAGCAGATCGCGCACGGTGTTGTTGAACTGATCGCGGGTAAGGCGCCGCAGTTTGGTCAAGCCTGCGTTCAGCGCGCCCTGGCTTGCCGCGCAGGTCACGGCCGTGGTGTCGGGAACGCTGCCATTGCTACCAACACCGCTGCCGCTCGCGCCGTTGCCACCAACACCGCTAATACTGCCGCCGCTGCCGGTATCACCGGGCCTGCCAGCTACGGAGCCGTTGTCGGGAGCTTCGATCTCACCTTTGCAGCCAGAGAGCGCCGCCAAGCACAGCGCGAGCTGCGCCGGCCTGCCCAATAGAAACGCTGCGCCAACACGCTTGGTCTTGGACATCGACACCAGCTTAACACTGCGCCAACGCCTCGATATCGATATGACGCAACTGGCATCTATTTAAGTTTCGCAATGAATGTCAGCTTGAGAATCGCGCTGAAATCACGGCAGATCATGACTCGTGAGTGATTCCGCCCGTGTGCGCAATTCGCACTGCGCGCGTAATTCGGAAAAGCTTCGATCCGCTACGCCAATCTCGTCGCGAAAATGCCGCGGAAATCGGGTGCGAGCGCGTGGGGCGTGCGCACACATTTTGGGGTCACGCGCCTCTTGGACGCCAGAAACGATCAACCACGCATGCGTGCGCGAAAGGCGCGCAATCGTGCGTTGCCGCCACCCGAGCTGAGCTCACGAAATAGAGCGCCACGGAAGATCATCACGGCGTGAAAGCCTATCAGCGCGATCGGTTTCGCCCACAGCGGCACTGCGTTCAACGCGGCAACGATGGTGTCCGGTGAAGAGAACAGCGTGCCGAACAAGATCAAAAACTCGACCGGATGGCGCACGTCGAGCGCACCGATCCCCCACAAAGCGAGCGCGGCGACGAGCACGTTCGGGAGCAGCCAAGCAACTGGGTGCTCGGTAACGAAGCGACCCGACTCGATCAAGAGCGCGAACGAACGCGATTTGCCTTGATAAATCAGCTCGGGCACCGCGTTGAAGAAGAACGCCATCGCGAAGCCGATGATGGCGGACAGCGCACGTGCGTGTGGGCCCATCATCAGCGGCAAGGTCACGAACGAAAGGATCCACACGGCGAACATCACGCTGATGACGTCCCAGAAGCGTGCGCCGAAGGTGCGCTTGAACTCTTCCCAGTCCAACTTGAAGCGGGAGCCTTCGAGAGCCTGCGAGACGATCTCGAGGTAGCTCGAGAAGCACGCCGCAAGCACGAAGCCCATGATGAAACCGCCGATGATGCCCGCCGGAGCGGTCAGGACGCGCGCGAAATGCAGAATCACGCCGTAGGCGAAGAGTGCGAGCACGGCGGGCCAGCTTCTTACCACCCGCCGGCCGGTCTCGGCGGCGACCTTTCCGTAAAGCCAGAGCATGTGAGCTCGAGCGTAGTCGAGATTGTGCGCGGTGCACTGGCTTCGAGTTTTGGTGTGGTGGGGGTTGCTTCGAGCGCCGCTTGCCGCAACGCTCCACGCCGTGCTGCTGGCTCGCGTCGCCGTACCCGTTCCGCTGGGGCAGGCGTTTACCTACTCGGTGCCGAGCGAGCTCGTGGAGTCGGTTCGGCGCGGCGCGCGCGTGCTGTGCGAGTTCGGGCGGCGTCGCGTGCTCGGCGTCGTGCTTGACGTGGGCGAGCGTGAGCCCGATATCTCCCCGGAGAAGATCAAAGCTTTGCGCGCGGTGGTCGACCGCGAGCCAGTATTGCCGGAAGAGCTGCTTGGTTTTCTTCAGGAGCTGAGCCGCTACTACGTCGCACCCATCGGCGAAGTGATGCAGCTCGCGCTGCCTGCCATGGAGCGCTCGGCGGCGCGCGCGCTCGGCGAGTCAGTGAAAGGGCGCGTCACGGGGCGCCCCGTGCAGATTGCGCACGCAACCGAAGTGACGCCCGAGCGCTTGAGTGGCAAGGCCGGAGAGCTGCTGGCGGCGCTGCGCGAAGCAGGCAGCTTGTCTTTGGCGGAGCTCACGGAGCGCTGGCCGAGTGCGCGCGCGATCGTGAAGCGCTTGAGCGCGGCGGGCGCGGTGCGCATCGAAGAGCGCGAGCTGGCGAGCGACCCATTCTTCGAGAACACAGTCGCGCGCGACGTGCCGCCCGAGCTCACCGCGGCACAGGCCACAGCGGTCCAAGCCATTGCGCACAAGCTCGAACAGCGCGAACGCGGCGCCTTCCTACTCGACGGCGTGACCGCCTCGGGCAAGACCGAAGTCTATCTGCGCACCGTACAGCGCGTGACCGAACTCGGTCGCTGCGCCATCGTACTAGTGCCAGAAATTGCGCTCACGCCGCAGCTCGTGACGCGCTTTCGCGCGCGGCTCGGCGACGAGATCGCCGTTTTACACAGCGGGCTCGGTGAAGGCGAACGCCACGCCATGTGGAAGGCGTTGCGCGCCGGCAAGCTGCGCGTTGCCGTGGGCGCGCGTTCGGCGTTATTCGCGCCGGTGCAAGATCTCGCGCTGATTTGCGTCGACGAAGAGCACGACGGCTCCTTCAAGCAGGAAGAAGGCGTGCGCTACAACGCACGCGACATGGCGTTGCTGCGTGCGCACCGAAGCAACGCCGTGTGCGTTCTGGGCTCCGCTACCCCAGCGATTTCGACGTTGGCGCTCGTCGATCAAAAACGTCTCGAGCATTTAGTCTTGCCGTCTCGCGCCCGTAGCACCTCGATATTGCCCAGTGTCGAAATCGTCGATTTGCGACGCACGGGTCCGGGTCCAGGGCGGGAGCGCTTGCTCAGTGTGCGCTTGTTTCGAGAACTCGAGCGAGTGCTCGCCGAGAAGGGTCAGGCGATTCTGTTTCTGAATCGACGCGGCTTCTCGCCGAGCCTCGTGTGCGACGACTGCGGGCTCATCGCCGAGTGTCCGAACTGCGCCGTTGCGCTCACTTTGCATCGCTCGGCTGGCAATCGTTTGCGGTGCCACTACTGCGACTATTCGGCGCCGCTGCTCACGCGCTGTCAGCGCTGCGCTGGAGAGCACCTAGCCGAAGAGGGCGCTGGCACCGAGCGCATCGAGTCTGTGCTCAGCGAAACCTTGCCCGGGGCGCGCGTTGGCCGCCTCGACCGCGATGTGGCCAGCGGTGCCAAGAGCGAGAAGGTGCTGGCGCGTATGCGCGATGGCGAGCTCGACATTCTGGTTGGCACGCAAATGGTGACCAAAGGTCACGACTTGCCGATGGTGACTTTGGTGGGCGTGCTCAATGCCGACGCTGCGCTTTCCTTTCCGGACTACCGCGCGGCGGAGCGCAGTTTTCACATCTTCGTGCAGGTCGCCGGGCGCGCCGGGCGCGGTTCGGTACCGGGAAAAGTGCTGATCCAAACGCGCCAGCCCGAACACCCAGCCATCGTGTGTGCGGCGAACCACGACGTGAAGAGCTTCGTGGCGCAGGAGCTGGAAGCGCGCCGCGAGCTCTTGTATCCACCGTTTTCGCGCTTAGCTTTGCTGCGCCTCGACGCGGTCGAGGAGGAGCGCGCCCTGCACGCGGCCGAACGCATCGCAAACCTGGCTCGCCGCGCTGGCGGTGAACCCGTGAAAGTTCTCGGTCCAGCGCCCGCGCCGATCGCACGTCTGCGCAATCGCTATCGTTTCCACGTGCTGCTGCGGGCGGTCGAACGCGCCGATCTCAAGAAGAGCTTGCTCGCCGTTGCGCGAGCAGAGGTCGACCGACAGGTGCGACTAGCCATCGACGTCGATCCGGTGAGCATGTTGTAGGGGCGGCGCTTCCAGGCCGCCCCGCGTCTCACAACTTCGAGTTCAGCGGATCGTGATCGCTGCCGCCGGACTTGAAGACGCCGCCGCCCGACTTCTTGCCGCCACCTGCGGCTGCGTGGCGAGTCGCGGAAGCCGTGCGCGTCGAGCCCTTCTTCGAGGCAGCCTTGCCCTTATCGGAGGCAAGCAGTGCAGCCTTCATGTCCTCGCTCAGCTTGTTGCTGGACCCGCTGCTGCTGTCCGCTTTCGAATCCGAGGAAGAGCTCGACGACGAGGTCGTGCTGGGAGTGGATGGCGCGCTCGGCGCTGGATCCATCTTGAACGGCGAGGTCGTCGCAACCGGCGCCGGCGCGGCCGCGACTGGAGCCGATGCCGGCTGAGAATCCATGTTGGCCAAGGCGAAACCGCCGCCGCCGAGAACGACCACCGCGGCGAACGCGGCGATCAGTGCAGTGCGCTTGCCCGTCTTGAACGATGCACCGCTCATGTCGAGGTCGAGGTCTTGCACCACCGGCATGGTGCTATTCATGCCGCTCGAGTAAGGAGCGCTGGGCACCACGCTCTGCGGAGCGCGCGCCGTGGCGACTGGTGGCCACGCGCTTTGCGGAGCGACGCTGGCGGGAGCCGCAGCTGGCGGAAAGGGCTGGGCAGCAGGTGTCGGTGCTGGGGCTACACGTGCCGGCATGGCCGCGGCAGCCACCGGTTGAAGCGCAGGCTGAGCGACGACTGGTTGCGGTGCAGGAGCGGCGGGTGCCGGTGCAGCGTCGGCGGCGGGCTCTTCGTCGTCTTCCTCATTGAGTCCAGCCACATCCGCGAGGGTCTGCCAATTGCTGGCCCCAACCTCGATCAGGTAGGTGTTCTCATGAATGAGGCCCGCTTCGAATGCCTCCTGGATCTCGTCCAGGGTCATCAAACGCACTTCCTTCGAATCGAACTGCACGTACCAACGATCGTCCGCTTCTGTCGCCATGAACGGTCTCCGAATGGGGCTAAATGCCCACAGGGTGGTTTTCCCAAGCTAGCTCAGAAACGCGCGCGCGCTCGGCGGATTTTCACGAATTGCTGACTGCTTTAGCTACCCATACGGTACTAATCCGTTCAAGGCGGCAAAAGACTCTGCTGGTGCGCGAGCCGGCGCGCTCTTCAATTCGAGGTGCGCTGCCGACGAGGTGACCGCACGCCGCGGCGCTACGCTTCGAGCGCGGACTCGATGAAGCTCGTGATCGCGTCGGCGGCGGGACCCGAAGTTGGAAAGGTGTGCCCACCTTTCGAAACGAAGCTCTGGCGTGTTGCGCTCGAGAAGTGTTGCATCAATTCGGGTGCACTTCGTTCGCTCATTGCGTCGCGCTCACCCCAGACGTGAAGGCTCGGGACGTCGATCGGTGTCGCTAGCAGTGGGCGCAGTGTTTCGGCGCGCGGTACGCGCCCGGCGACCAGCACGGCGAAGCGTAACGGCGGGAGCTCGCCGCGTGCAGCGAGCGCGGCAACCAAAGCCGCGACCATAGCTCCTTGGCTGAACCCGATGATGCCGATGGGAGCGTGCTCGTCGAACGATCGTCGTACGAGCTCGAGCGTCGCGTCCCAACCCTCGTAGATCTTGTTGTCGTCACTGGCGCGCCACCACGTCAGGTACGGCCCCGGGGGACGCGGGATCCCAGTGCTCATGTAGAAGCGATCGACCGCCTCGTTGGTGCAAACGATGGGAGCGCCCGGTGCTACGACGTGCACGCGGTGCGCGATTGGGGTCAGCGTTCGTGCGGCGATCGCGCCGAAGCCGCTGTTCATCGTGTAGCCGTGAAAAACCAGGATCGCGCGCGTTCCCATCGCCGCCATTCTAGGGTGAAACCAGGGCCGCGAGCGGTAGCGGCTCTCGCGGCGGCAAACTTTGGCTATGCTCCCGCGCCGTGGGCCGACTTTCGTCCAAGTTTCTTCGGGTTCGACCAGGGTTCAGCGTGGGCTGCTGTCTGGCTACGCTCGCTTTGCTCGAGTCACGCCCCGCGCACGCCTTCGAGGGGCTGTGGCATCTCGGTATGGGAGCCGGTGTGAGTGTGCCGAATGATCCGTATCGCGCTGCAGCTGCGCTCTCGCTGCACGGCGCCTACGGGATCTCGGATGTATTCGATGTGCGCCTGACCGCCACGGGCTCACTCTTACATCTGTCTCCAGACGGCGGCAGGCAGAACTCGTTGTCGCTGGGCACGCTGGGCATCGCCTACAAGCTCGACATCATCGAATGGATTCCGTACTGCGGCGTGCGCGCCGGCTTCTTCGTGTTTGGCAAGGCGCCCGAAGGCGGGGCGGCGCGACAAGGGGGAGCGCTCGGCGGTATGTGTGGCATCGACTACGCTTTCAGTCGCAGCGCGGCGCTAGGCGTGGAGCTCTCTCGTGATTTTTTGCTGCCGGAGGGGCACGTGTTTGGCGCGTTGCTTCATGCCGAATATCGCTGGGGGCTTTGAAAATCTAAGACGCAGCCGAAATCTCGGGCTCGCGCGCAAGTCGTGCTACGTCTCGAGTGTGCGAAGCATTCGCGCCGCTAGCCTCGGGATAGCCGTTCTCGTCGGCTGCGCGCGCTTGCCCCAAGGTGAACCCGCTCATCGCGATCCTGTGATGCTGGCGCACTCGGCGACGGCGGTCGCGGCAGCGGTGCAACCAGCTGCGGAACGTCCCTGGGTAGAGCTCATGCGCATGGAGCGCTGGGCTGACGCGCTGGCGGTGATCGAAGCCGAGCCCGAAGGGGTTCAACGCGATCCACTCGTGCGCCTGGCTCACGGCGTCGCTGCCCAACGCGCAAATAGCAGCGCGCGATCGCTCGAAGCGTTGCGCGAGCTCGACACCGCGCTGCCGGAGCTTTCCGAGCGTGTGCAGCGAGTGCGCGCCGAAGCCAGCCTGTCTGCTGGCGACTTTCAAACTGCGCAAGCGTATTTTCGCGCGCGCTCCGATGCTCCAAGCCGGCTGCGCGCCGCAGAGGCGTTGGCGAAGCTCGGTGAACGTGACGCCGCGCGCGGCCTCATCGACTCGCTGCTGAGGAAGGCTGTCCCTCGCAGCTCGTTGTGCGCGCTGGAAGCGCCGGCGCGTCGCTTGCGCGCATCGCTACTGGAAGAAAACGCGGTCGCAGCCGTAGCAGCCGAGTATCGCTGGCTGTTGTTGGAGGCGCCGCTGTGCCCGAGCAGTGACGGCATCGACGCTCTGCTCGATGCCATGCCCGTCGGCTACCGCTTGAAGCCGAATGATCGCTTGGCGCGCGCGCGCGCCTTTGCTGATGCGGGTCGCGTCGAGCACGTCGAGCGAGAGCTCGAGCTGTGTGGCACTGGCGCCGAGAAGCCTGCAGGTACGCGTGAACACCTGCGCGGCTTGGCGCGTCTGCGGGCGAGGCGCGAGCTCTCGCAAGCGGCAGAGCTCTTGTGTAATGCGGCTGCTTTGGGCGCGGGCAGCGCTGCCGAGCGCAAGTTCCTGGCGGCGCGCGCTCACGAGCGCAACGGCGACGACGCCGCGGCGCACTCGCTGTATCAGCAAGTCTTCCGCGGCTTCCCGGGGAGCTCGTTCGCCGAGCAGGCAGAGTATCGCAACGCGCAGCTCGCGTACGCAGCGGGCAAGTTCGAGATGGCGCTTTCGGCGTACGACGCTTACCTGAAGCGTTACGGGTCGCGCGGCAAGCACGTGCAGGAGGTTCGCGACGAACGCGCGGTCACACTGCTGGCGCTGAGCCGAACCGGCGCGAGCAAAGAGCTGCGCGCGCTGGCAGAGCAGGCGAGCGACGAGCGCACACGTTTGCGTTATTTCGAGCTCGAAGCGGTGGCGTTACTCCGCGAGGGAAAGACGGACGCGGCGCGTGCCCGCCTCAACGAGGTCGTGCAAAAGGCGCCGCTATCGTTCTTCGCGATGATGGCGCGCGCGCGTCTGCAGGCGTTGGGCGCCGCGCCGTCGGCGTTGAATCCAGTTCCCACCGACACTGCCAAAGCTGCGCTCGAGCCGAAGCTGCCGCCCAGCGCCGAGCTTTTGCACCGTGTCGGCCTCGATCGCGAGGCGGAGGCTGCGCTCGCGGAGGCGGAAGGCAGCGTACTGCGCGACTATGCCGGCCGCGGTGAGCAGGCGCTTTGCATGCTCTACGGAAAGCTTGCGCCGGCGGAGCGTCGTTATCGCTGGGGCCAACGCGCCGCCAGCAACGATGAGCTCAGTGTGTTCCCGGCGAGTGACCGCCGTTGGTTATGGGACTGCGTTTATCCGCGTCCGTACGGCTCGTTGGTTACTTCCCTGGCTGAAGAGAACGGTGTCGAGCCCGAATTCATCTATGCGGTCATGCGCCAGGAGAGCGCTTTCAAGCCCGAGGTTGCATCGGGAGCACAGGCTCAAGGCCTCTTGCAGTTGATTCCCAGTACCGCGGCGCGACTCGCTCAGGAGCTCGGCTTGTCCGAGCCGGTCGACCTACGTCAGCCAGCGCAGAACGTAAGGCTTGGTGCCCTTTATCTCCGCAAGCTGCAAGGCTGGTTCAACAACAACCTGGTCCTCACGGCAGCAGGTTACAACGCTGGTCCCGTCGCAGTTTTGCGTTGGCTGCGGGGCGCGTCAGGCCTCGAGCTCGATCTTTTCGTGGCGCGTATTCCCTACGACGAAACGCGCACTTACGTCGAGCGCGTCTTATCGAACTACGTGCGCTATCGGTACCTCGTTGGGCAGACGGAGCCAGTTGAGCTGGCCTTGAACCTGCCCGAGCCCAAGCTCGACGGAGCTGATCTTTACTAGCGTGCGGTGACGCGAGTCTCTGAAGGGTAACGACCTGGCATGATGCTTGCGCTGCATACGAACGTATGCGGAGCAAGGGTCAAATTGAACCAGCAATTTCACTGGTTTCGGGGAACGTGGTGGAGGGCACCACGACAGAGCGCGGGGCGTTGGCACAGAGTGACTCAGCACGTGCACAGAGTGACTCAACACAACCGCGACAAGCGATGGTGTTGTTGTGGTCGCTCACGTCATTGCTGCTCACTGGAGCGCTGCTGTTTCTGGGGTTCTCCTGGGCCGGATACAAGAACTCGTATCCAGCGAACGAACTATTTCGGATCGGGCAAACGCAGCTCATCGAGATCACGCTCGTGCGCGAAGATGCGCGCAATCTGTCGTGTGCTTCCGATGTCGAAATCGGTGAGTTGCGTTGTGGTTTCGACTCCGCCAAACGCGAACGTGCTGGGCTCCAAGAGCGCCACAAACTGAGCCCTTACAACTCCATCAAGAACGAGCTCTTTTTGGCGGCAGGCTTGTGGTCGGAGCTCGGCCCTGCGCGCTCCCTGCCGCGCGCTCGCTTTACGGTGGTCTGTAACTTTCACGTCACTTCGGTGTTGAAGTCGGCGTCTTTGCGTTGGGCTCCGGACGGCAAATTCGAGCCTCTCGAGCGCAGCGTTCCAGTCGGCTTCGTTAGCGATTGCGTGGTCCCACCATGAGCTTTGCACTGTCACACCCTTCCGCGCGCAGGTTTCCTCGCTGGCTGAAGCAAATCTGCCGAGGCCCAGCGCTCACGAGCTCGCTTTTGCTGATCATGATCCTCGGCGGGGTCATACTTCGCGTTCAGCACTTGGGCGATCCCCAGTTGTTTACGT
The DNA here is from genome assembly GCA_049324695.1 of Myxococcota bacterium. Lineage (GTDB taxonomy): Bacteria > Myxococcota_A > Polyangia > Polyangiales > Polyangiaceae > PMG-095. The sequence continues at coordinate 91,133 of JBMOMJ010000007.1, read as the reverse complement.
TCGACGAAGAGCTCTTCGTCAAAAACGCGCACAACTACTTGCTTGGTTTGCCCGACGCGAACGACCATCCTCCGCTCGGTAAGCTCGCGCTGGCGAGCGGCATGCTGGCCTTTGGCTACAACACACTCGGTTTTCGCTTCGCATCGTTGTGTTTTGGGATCCAAAACCTGTTTCTTGCCTACTGGGTTGCTCGTTGTTTGTTCCGTAACGCGCGAGCCGGCTGGTTTGCGGCGGCGTTTCTCGCTGCCGACGGCTTCTTCATCGCCTATTCGCGCGTGGCTCTGCTCGATGGGCTACTCACCTTGCTGGTGCTCGCTAGTGTATTGGCGGCGCTCACCGCGCGGAGTTCGCTGGGAGTGGCCGTATGCGCTTTGCTCGTGGGTTTGGCTACTTCGGTAAAGTGGAGCGGCGCCTTCGCCGTATTTCCAGTAGTCGCCATCTTGTGGCTCGAGCGACGGGTGGCGCGTGCAGCGCTGCTTCTGTTCGTGCTAACGCCATTGGTTCACGCGGTGCTGTGGTTGCTCGCGCTGCGCATCACGGGAAAGCCCCACGACGTGCCGGCTCTGCTCGGCACCATGAAGCAGTTGTTTCTTCACCACGTGGAGCTCGGCAAGCGCCACAACGACTTGGCTTCGCCCTGGTACAGCTGGCTTTGGCTGTACCATCCCATCGTGGTCAAATGGTGGCTTCACGGCGCAACGCACCACTACGCATCCAGCGCCGGTAACCCCGTGTTGTGGTTTCCCGCAAGCGTGCTCGCGGTTTTCGTGCCGCTCGCCGCGCTGTTGCGCTGGGCGTTGCCTCTCGAGCGCTGGCTACGACGCGAGTTGGCTCTCGTCATCAAGGCGATTCCTCTGCGCGCTGAGCTCCTGAGCGTGCTCGCTTGGTTTGCGTTGCTTTCGCCCTGGATCGTGGGGCGCGGCAAGTACACTTTCATGTATCATTACCTGCCGAGCTACGCGTTCGCTTTGATTCTGCTCGCCGGTTTCATGAGCCGACTCGAGCGGTTGCAGCCGCAGCGCGTGCAGGTGTTCGCTAGCATCGCGCTCGGCATGTTCATCTATTTCGCGCCGGTCTGGGGTGAGTTTGCCATCAGTGAACAGGCCGCGAACCTTCGGCTGATCTTCCCGAGCTGGCGACCTTGAGAATGCGCTATAGAGAGCCGTGGCTGGCTCTTCTTCCGAGCGCGCGCTGATTGAACGCGTGCGGCGCGTCACTGGCGCCGAGCGCGCTGTGGTCGAGGAGCACGTGCAGGAGCTCTGGAGCGGTTACGGTGAAATCGTGCGCATGCTCCTCGAGTTTTCGAGCGAGCCATCGCGCTCGGTGATCGTGAAAAGTGTTGCGCCGCCGCGCTCGGACTCGAGTCGCTCGCACGCGCGAAAGTTGCGCTCTTATCGCGTCGAGGCCGAGTTCTACGCGCGCTATGCCAGGCGTTGTTCGGAGGCGTGCCGAGTTCCAAACGCCGAATCTTCGGAGTTCAACGCTGGCACCGCTTTGTTCGTATTGGAGGATCTCGACGCGGCGGGGTTTTCGCTCAGGCATCGCCAGCTCGGGGCGCGCGAGCTCGACGCTTGTCTGGCCTGGCTTGCCGAATTTCACGCGACGTTTCTGGGCGTCGAGGCTGAAGGCTTGTGGAAGGAGGGCTGCTATTGGCATCTCGCTACTCGACCCGACGAGCTCGCCAACATGGCCCCATCACCGCTGCGGGATGCTGCCGGTCGCATCGACGAAGCGCTGCGGCGCGCGCGCTTTCGGACGCTCGTACACGGCGACGCCAAGCCAGATAACTTCTGCTTCACGCGCGAGAACCGGGTCGCCGCGGTCGACTTTCAGTACGTGGGTGGGGGTGTGGGAGTGAAAGACGTAGCGTACCTATTGAGCTGCTGTTTCAGCGGGGACGAGTGCCATGTGATGGTTCCGCGTGCGCTCGATACTTACTTGGCAGCTCTGCGCGGCGCGCTCGCAGGTCGCCTGGAGCATGACGAGGCGGAGCGGCTAGAGCGCGAATGGCGAGCTCTGTTTCCGTACGCCTGGGCGGACTTCGAGCGCTTTTTGCACGGCTGGGCGCCCGCGTACGCCAACGATTCCTACGTGCGCAGGCTTGTTCAGAGCGTGCTCGCAGATCTCAATAGCAATCGAGGAAAGCCGCACTCGGCGTCGTGAAGCCAGCGCTGGTCGCGTACGCGCCGTCACCAGCCCAGCGCGCGGCGAAGGCGTCACGCAGCACGAGCTCCGCCAATTTGCCGCGCGGCGAGAAACCCCACTCGGCTTCCTGCGACATATCATCCGGATCAGCATAGGTGCGCCACACGAAGGCGCCCGCAAACCAGGGCTCGTCGAGCATCGGCGCGAGCAAAGCGGCGTAAGCGTCGGCTTGCGCAGCTTGATCGACCGTAACGTTGGACATGAAATCCGGCCACTCCCAAGGACGCACCGCCGGGTTGGGCCTAGTGGTGTAGCCGAACTCGGTGAAGACGACGGGCTTGTGGAACGCCTCGGCCAGGCGCGCGACGCGTTTCGCGACGGCATGACCACCGGCCGCGAGTTCTTCGGGTGAAGCGCCCTCGCGATCGCTCAACGGGTAGAACGCGTTGATGCCGATTACGTCGAGCTGCCCCAAAATCGTGGTCTCTTCGACGTCGTCCCAATTGCCTGCGTACGTGAGGAGGCCAGGGTAAATCCGGCGCACCTCCGCGATCACCGCGTGAAAGCTGGCTGCACGCGCCGTCGTCAGCCAGCTGCGCAACTCGACTCCCACCGCGAGCAGATCCACCTCCGCGTCGCGGGCCACCTCGGCCCAAGCGCGCACGAAGCGAGTGTAGCCTTCCGCCCAGCGCGCCCAGGCAACGTCGTCACCGGGTTCGATCTCGGCGCGCCACTCCCCGCTCTCCACCCACAGGTGCGGCACCAACAAGACACGCAGACCCTGGGCGTGCGCTTGTGCGATCGCACGCTTTACAGCGCGCCGGTTCTCTTCGAACGGCTGCTCGAAGGTCATGGCCACGCCGGTCGGCTTCAAATTCAGTACGCGACCGAAAGGCGTCAGGCTCACCCAGGTGGCTCCCATGCGCTTCGCTTCGATCAGCGAGCGCTCGAAAGCAGGCGAGCCATAGCCGCGATTCGGGTGCAGTCCGCTCTCGATGGGACCAATCGTGACGCCGCGCATGGCACCCACACCGAGCTCTTGCCATGCGCGTTCGCCCAGCCCCAAGCTGCCCGGCGTCAAGCGCAGCATCGCTTCCGCATCGCCTTCAGCGAGCAACAGCGCACCAGCGAGGCCGAGCCCGACGAGCCGGTGCAACTTAGGCATAGAGCTTCTTGAACAGAGCCGAGAGCTGCTCTTCGGAGAGCTCGTCGAGTCGGCGCACCACCAGATCCGCCCCCGCGCGTTGTAGCTCCAACTCGTCGTAGCTGTGAGTTACGGCGACGCACGGCAGGCCGGCAGCCTTCGCCGCTTCTACACCGGCAATCGAATCCTCGATCACCAGCGCGAGGCGCGCGAGCTCCGCTCCAATCTCCGCTGTGAGCCGCTCGATACCGATCACATATCCTTCCGGATCGGGCTTACACGCGCGGGTGTCTTCGGCGCTCACGACGTAGCGGACCAAACCTTCGACCGAAAGCGCGCGCAAGCCGAGCATGATTTCATCGCGCAGCGCTCCGGACACGACCCCCACTGGGCCGCGTTCGGCGCGACGGGTCACCAGATCGGCGGCGCCCGGAAAAATCGGAAGCTTGGCCTCAGCGCGGGCCAGATAAAGCGGCTTCTTTACAGCGACGAGTTCCAGGATTTCCTGCTCACTGGGGACGCGCCCGCTGTCTGTTAAAATGGCGCGGAACGCTCCACGGTCGTCGAAGCCGAGGTAACGCTGAACGTAGTCTTGCTCGGAGACGCTGATGCCCAAAGGCGCTAGCGCATCCCTGAACGCCTCCAGGTGAACTACTTCGTCGTCCGCGAGGACCCCGTTGTAGTCAAACAGGGTCGCGGGAAAGGTTTCTAGGCCTAGATCAGCACGTCGCATGGGATCTTGTTTGGGCCGCGTCGAGCTACGCTGGATTCGGCGGCCGGCCGGCTTGGACGGGAGCTTGCATCAGCCAATCGACTATGTCAGCTTCCGCGGCCGGTCCAAAAGGCTTGGCCGTCCTCCCGAACCGAGCACGTCGCTCGCGGGTGGGTGCAGTGTCGTAAGACTTCACGAATCGTATCTCATGAGCAAGGGCGATCTTCTCGAGATGGAGGGCGTTATCCAAGACGCTCTCGGTGGTGGCCAGTACAACATTCGGGTCGACCAAGGTGGAGCGATCGTTCGCGCTCAGCTGTCGGGACGTATGCGGCGCCATCACATTCGCGTGCTACCTGGCGACCGCGTGCGCGTTGCGGTGTCGCCATACGATTTGTCTCACGGTCTCATCGTCTACCGCGGGAAGTGATGCCGCGCCGCGGTCGCGCGGCGTGTTTGCTTCTGCTTCACACGGTTCCGTTGTGCGCTTGCTCGCGCGCTGAGCGCGACACCGAAAACGAAGCTCGCGCTGTCGCATCCGCGACCAGCTCGGCGCCGTCGCCACCACCGCCGCCCAGCGCAGAGTCGCTCGCGCTGCTGCACTTGCCGCGCACAGAAGACAGCTTGCCACCACCGATCGCCGAGGGCCTTCTGCCCGGCGCGCCGCCGCTGCCACGCTCGCGCTGTCCCGCCGAAATGGTCGATGTTCGCGGCGAATTCTGCATCGATCGCTACGAGAGCAGTTTCGTCGATGCTGACAATGGCGTCGCGCTGTCGCCCCATTATCACCCGACGCGCGCACAGACCATTGCCAGCTATGAACGCTATCGACGTCGCGGCGCGAGCAGGGCTCCCGCTGTGCCGGAGCCGCCGTCGTTTCAACTCGAGCGTGATCCGCGCCCGGAGGCGCGTTCGCTCGTGTCAGTGCTGCCGCAAGGTTATCTGAGCCGCGATCTCGCCGAGCGCGCTTGTCGCGCAGTTGGCAAACGACTGTGCTCGTCTTCGGAATGGGTGCGCGCGTGTCGCGGTGAGCAGAACCGCAAGTTTCCCTACGGCGAGCAATACCAAGATGGCGCGTGTAACGTTTTTCGCGAAGCGCACCCTGCCGCCAAGATTCACGGAGACGCCAGTCGCGAACACCTCGATCCTCGGCTCGGTCTGGTGCAGAGCGATCGCGGGCCGCTCTTGCGTCGCACGGGAGAGAGCGCGCAGTGCCGCAGCAGTTGGGGAAGCGACGGCATCTTCGACATGGTTGGCAACCTCGACGAGTGGGTCGCCGATGGCGGGTTCATGGGTGGATTCTTCTCGCGGGGCACCCGCGACGGGTGCGATGCTCGCATCACATCGCACCCGCCGGAGTACTTTGATTACAGTTTGGGTGGAAGGTGCTGCCGCTGAAGCTCGCTCGCTTGCTAGCTCCGGCTCCGCTTCGCTGGCTCGTGCCTCATCGGCCCGAAGGAATCGATGTAAGTTTTTGTGTGTAAGGGTGCGCCATCGGTACCATTTGCAACATGACTTCGCGCGCACCTTCGTGTGGAACTGCGGGCAGGCGCTGGCTGCTGCCCTGCTTCTTGGCCCTGCTCGGCTCCGCTTGTGGACACCCCGTTCAGCGTCAGCTCGAGGGCACCTGGCACGGCGACGCTGTCGAAAACTTCGAGGATCGGGAGCTCGCTCGAGCTACCGGCTGGGCCAAGAGCCTACGCTTCACCTTCAACGGCTCGAAAATGAGTGTCTCCATCGCGGCCGAAGAGGAACGCAGCGGCACCTATCGCATCCGCTCGGTGCACAACTCAGACGTCGTGTTGGCAGTGAAGAAGCCGGACGGCAGCGAAGACGTGGCTCGCCTCAAGCTGGACGACGACCACGCCATTCGTTGGATGCTTGGTGATTCGCGTTCGGTCGTGCTGCGGCGTGAGCTCTAGTTGCCGAGCTCGCGCCTGGTCGCTCACGAGGGCAGGGTAGCGGCGAATCGGTTCAGCGCGTGAGCTCGAGCATGCGCGTCACGCTGGCTCCCTCGAGCGACGGCGCGAAGCGGATTGCAGCGACTTCACGCTGGGTACAGCTCTGAACGCTGGGTGAGAGCGGCGGCTTGAAGCTGAATTGCTCGATGCTGCCATCGGGCGCGACGTTCAACGTGACGGCGCTCTGCGCGGTGATGCGCAGGTTGCCCGCCGCAGGCGTGCTGTCGCGGAAGCAACGTGTGATGGCTGCCACGACCGGCGTCACACCGGCTTCGACTTCACCAATGGTGAGCGTGCGATTGACCGCAGGCGCCTGACTCGCTTCGACGTTGGTGCTTTGCGCCGGAGCTGGCGCTTCGGAAGGCTCGGTAGACGCCACGTCTGCGACGACCGGTGGCGCCGCCACGATGCTCTGATGATGAGCGCGACGGCCCGCAGCGGCGCTGAGCGCACCGCGTTTCATATGAGGTGTGCTCTCGCTGCTCAAGGGAGCGCCGCTCAACGCGAACTCGCCCTGGGTTGGCCCGCGCAGGAGCATCGCTTGACCGCGGTTCGAATCGAGCGAGCTCACGGATACGACGCCCTCTTCCACCTCGACCAGGTTGCGGTCGCCTTGCATTGCCACGCGGAACACGGTCCCGTGAACGGCCACGCGCGTCCCCGCCGCCTCCACGACGAAGCGTTCCTTCTCGAGTGTCGGCACTACCTTTGCGCGCAACGCGCCGGTTACCAAGCGAATGCGCATTACGCCATCGTGCGAGAGCACACTCGCGCTGGCGTTGGGCTCCAAGGTCCACTCCGCGCGATCGCGATGAACGACACGTAGACCGACGCTGCCGCCTTGCAGCAGCTCGTTCGCGCTCAGCGTGTCACCGTCGAGCTCACTCACCTGAGCCACGACTGGCGTGTTCACGATGGGAGCAGGCCCCGTCTTCGGACCAACCCAAAACAGCGCACCTGCCGCTGCGGCAACCGCGGGCACGAGCCACAGCGCGCGCAGATTGCGTCGCGGCACCGCGTGGGCTTCGTGATCGATGCGCTGCCACAACTTCGCGCGCATGCCTTCCCAATCGAGCTCGGGAGCAGAGACCTGCCGCGCCTCTTCCAGCAGGGCGTCGAGCGCGGGGTCGTGGGGACCGTCGAGGAACTTCACGCGGGCTCCTTGTGTGGCTCGGGAGAGGGTGGGGGATCCGACTCGCATAGCTCGCGGGCTACGCCGTTCAACGAGGGCTCCTCGCGCAGCATCTCCGCGAGCTCACGGCGCGCGTAGAACAAGCGCGTGCGCACGGTCAGGACCGGCGCGCCCACTGTTTGTGCGATCTCACTCGGTGATAACCCCTCTAACTCGTGCAGTACGTAAGCCACGCGTTTCTTGTCGCTCAGCCGATCCAGCAGGCGATAGAAGGCCGCGACGCGCCGGCGTCGAGCAGTTTGCTCCTCCGGCGAAAGACCAGCATCCTCGGGCACCAAACCCTCGGGAGTTTCCACTAGCTTCGGGCGGCTCCGCGCCGCGCGTCGTTGCATCAGCACGACGTTCACGGTCACTCGATAGAGCCAGGTGGAAAAACGCGAGCCGAAGCGGAAGTCCTTCAGGCTGCGATGGACCTGCAGGAAAACCTCCTGAACGGTATCGTCGATGTCTCCGTGTCCGCCGAGTAGTCGCTGAACCAGGCGAGCTACGTCGCTACGGTGCCGGTTGAAGAGCTCGTTGAAGGCTTCCCTGTTGCCCGCTTGGCAACGCAGGACCAGCTCCTCAGGCTCAACCACGACGGCAATCCTAGCGCCCTCTCGGAGCGGGCGCTGCTCGACGTCCATGCGAGCCACTGCCCCGGCGCACACGACCACCTCGGAGGTCGGACTGTCGGATGACAGGATGCGCGCCGCGAGTGACACTATCTGACTTGGATGCGAAGCGCCCTCGGAGCTTTCATCGCAGCCGTCAGTTTCGTTGCGCGGCTCGGCGGCGGCGGAGGGCTTTGCTTCAACCATCCGCCGCGTTCCTCATTTGTGTTGTCCCGCTATGAGACTCTCAGAAAAGCGACTTGAGGTCGACAGCGTCCTTTTTCTTTTGTGAAAGCAGGTAGTTGATGGCGCGCACGAAGCGGGTCTTCTGCGGACCGGTCAGCGCCTTTCCACTGGTAGCGGCTGCCAAGGCGCGTGATGTGAGGGGGCGACCCGAGCGCGGCTTCTTCGGGGCCGCCTTTTCCTCACCGCCGGCAGCGGGGGTGCCAGGGTTCGCCTTCGCTTGACGCTTGCTCAGCTTCACGGCGCGATCTTCCGGCTGTAGGCGCTCGAGTTTGCGCGAGGCGGCGATCACGCGGCGCGGGTCGATCTTGTTCTTATCCAAAAATTCGGCGAACTTGCTGGGCATGGGTCGTGTCTCTCAGTGCACGGCGCGGGATAATGGCTCCGGCCAATTGGGGGGCGAGACCATAGCTACAAGCTGCCGGCTCGTAAAGGCGGGCCGCCAAGCCGGCGACGGCGCTCGCTTTTCGGCGGGTGGCGAGACCCAACTCGGAGGCGCTGATGGCAGATAAGGAACTCGCTGCGGCGCTGGCCGCGGTTTCGAATTTCAGCGCAGAGCCGCCAGTGCTCGGCGTGGTGCTCGGCTCCGGTCTCGGTGCGTTTGCAGACATTCTGAGTGACGCCAGCGTCGTTCCCATGTCGAGCATTCCGCATTTGGCGGTGCCGCAGGTGTCGGGTCACGCGAAGAACCTCTGCTTCGGGCGCATCGGCGGAGCGCGCCTCGCGTGTTTTTCCGGTCGCGTTCACGCTTACGAGGGGCACTCGATCGAAAAGGTGGTGCTGCCGGTGAGGCTGCTCGCGGCACTCGGCTGTCGCGCCGTACTGCTCACGAACGCCGCCGGAGGCATTCGCGATGACCTACAGCCAGGAGATTTGATGCTGATCTCCGATCATATCAATCTCACGGCACGCAATCCCTTGGTTGGTCCGAACGACGGGAGCCTGCCGCGTTTTCCGGACATGAGCGAGGTGTACGACGGCGGCTTACGCACCCTTGCGCGCGACGCGGCCGAAGCGCTGAACCTCGATCTGAAGGAAGGTGTTTACGCCGGCGTGCTGGGGCCCAGTTACGAAACGCCTGCCGAGGTGCGCATGCTACGCACGCTGGGCGCCGACGCCGTGGGGATGAGCACGGTGCTCGAAGCCATTGCGCTGCGTCAGCTCGGCGTGCGTGTCGCCGGGGTGAGCGCAATCACCAACAAGGCGGCGGGCCTTTCGGCACAGCGCCTGGATCACTCCGAGGTCGAAGCCACTGCGGCCCGCGTGCGGCGTGTCTTCGTGGAATTCCTCTCCCGCTGGGCTACTCTGTGTTCTCTGGAGCTCTGAGCTCGTGAGCCATCCTGGATCCACGCCAGAAATCGAGGAACTGAAGGCGGCCGCGAGTCGAGCGCGCGAGCGCGCCCACGCGCCGTATTCCAAGTACCAGGTCGGCGCCGCTCTGCGCAGCAAGCGTGGCAACGTGTATGTCGGTTGCAACGTCGAGAACGCCACTTACGGAGCTACTCTATGCGCTGAGCGCGTCGCTGTGGCGCACATGGTCGTCGCAGGCGAATCGGACATCGACGCCGTGCTGGTATTCACCGACGCGGGCCCAATCGGGATGCCGTGCGGAATCTGTCGCCAAACACTGGTCGAGTTTGCGGGCCCTGAGTGCGCCGTGATTGTCGCCTCACCGCGGGACCTGCGCATCACCACGCTCGGGGCGCTCTTGCCCGAGCCTTTCACCTTTCGCAAGTGAAACGCGAGTCGAGTGTTCCCTATCGCGTGCTGCCCGGTAGTCCTCCGGAGCTGGTCGTGTATGACGAACCTCAACCGTGTCCGTACCTCGCTGGTTACGTCGCGCGCCTGCCGCTGCGCATTCCTGCGCGCCCGCTGACGCGGAGCGAACTCGAGCAACGTTTGGCGGCGGGTGATCGCCGTCAGGGCATTTTTCTCTATCATACGAACTGCCCGGCTTGCCGCGCGTGCGAGCCAATTCGCCTCAACGTCGCAGAGTTCAGCGCCGGTCGCTCACAACGTCGCACGCTCGCGCAGGGAAATCGCTTATTGCGCACCGAGCTCGGCCCCGCGTTGGTCGACGAGCGTCGCATCGAGCTCTACAACCGACACAAGCAAATGCGCGGCCTCGGCAGCGGGCGCGCTCCCATCGACTTCGACGGCTACCGGGAGTTTCTGGTGCTCTCGTCGTGCGAGACCTTCGAGCTACGCTACTCGCTCGGGGAAGAGCTTTTGGGCGTCGCGCTGGTCGATCGCAGCGAAAACGCGCTTTCGGCGGTGTACTGTTACTACGACCCGAGCTATGCGCGGCTCGGCATAGGTACATACTCCATCCTGAAGCAACTGGAATTGTGTCGCGAGTGGGGACTCGGCTACCTTTACCTCGGCCTGTACATCGAGGGCTCCGAGCACATGCGTTACAAATCTCGTTTTCTGCCGCACGAGCGTTTGCTCGGCGGCACTTGGGTGCGCTTCGAAAGTACATGAGCGAGAGCGCTCTAACGAACCCTGCAGGCGGGCTGCGTTACCACCTGCGTGCGCTGCGTTACTCGCGCAAGCTATGGCAACCGTTTCGCTGGGCCGTTGGCGAGTGGTTGCTCGGCTGGCAGCCTCCGGAGGCGACTCTGGTTTTGGTGGGGCCGAGCGCCGGTTACAACCTGCAGCCGTTTCTATTCGAACGCTTCGAGCGCGTCATTGCGCTCGAGCCGGATCCGGTCGCGCGTTATCTTTTCAAGCGCCGCCTTGCCAAAGCCCCACTCGAGAAGCGCCCGTCGCTCGAAATGATCGAGGACGATCACCTGCTCCAGCATCCCGAGCGCCTGGCAGCGCTGGTGCGCGAGCGCGATGCGTGCGTATTGTTCAGCAACGTCATCGGACAAATCTCGGTGTTGCTGGGTAGCGATCACGCCGAGCAGGAGCCGTTCGCCAAGGTGCGCTCCACTATTGCGGAGCTCTGCGTCGGGCGCTCGTTCGCGAGCTTCCACGATCGCTTTTCGGGTAGTTTGCGACCTTCGCTGGAAGGGATGCTCGGCGCCGACGTACGCGTGAGCGACGGCGAGCTCTTGGAGGCGCTGTTTGGCGTAGCTGGCTCCGATTCGGAAACACAAAAGCCGAGTGAGCTCATCGACCACCTTTCGGCGGGTTTTTTCCCAGAAGACCTGCCCCACGCCTACTTCGTTTGGGAGCTCGAGCCCGGCGCTTACCACATCATCGAAGGCGTTCAGCAGGTTCGCCCCGCTCGCGAATAGCGACTACGCTCAATTCGTGATCCGGCGCGTCGTAGCTCTGACCTGCTCCAACACGGAAATCGTGTGCGCGCTGGGTTGTGCCGATCGTTTGGTGGCTGTCGACGATCACAGCGATTACCCCGTCGAGGTGGTGCGAGCACTGCCGCGAGTTGGTCCGGATCTGAGCATCGATGTGCAGCGCGTCGCTTCACACGCGCCCGATCTCGTGCTGGCGTCGCTCAGCGTGCCCGGTCACGAGCGCGTCATCGAGAACCTGGAGCGCGCCAAGCTTCCTTTCATCGCGCCGGAGCCGCGCTCGCTGGCGGACGTCTACGAAAACATTCGTCAGATCGGGGCGCTGCTGGAGGTATCAGATCGCGCCGAAGCGCTCGTCGCTGAAATGCAGCGCGAGCTCGCGCCGCGCGCGCAGGGTCAGGGCCCCCGCATTTTGGTCGAGTGGTGGCCGAAGCCGGTGATCGTGCCTGGTCGCGACAGCTGGGTAAATCAGCTGCTTGGCGCCGCTGGCGCTCAGAATCCCCTCGCGGAGCGCGCGGTGAAGAGCACACCGCTGCGTGACGAGGAAGCTGCCGCGCTGGAGCCCGATGCCAGCGTGATTAGCTGGTGTGGAGTGCGTCTCGAAAAGTATCGCACCGACGTGGTGTTGCGACGACCGACGTGGCAGCACCTCGAGCTCGTGAAGAAGCGTCGCGTGTTCCCCGTCACGGAGGCGTGGTTGGGGCGCCCCGGTCCACGTTTGGTCGACGGCGCACGCGCGCTGCGCCGCATCGTCGAGCAGCTGAGCCGCGTCGCGCCGTGAGGTCAGTCGAAGGTACGCCCTTCGATGTCGTCGACTTGCTGCAGCGCGGCCGCCAGTGCGTCTTTGGCGCGTTCGAGGCTGAGCCGATCTTGATCACGCTTTTCGCGGGCCCGCTCCAGCACCGCTCGGTCGTGCGCCAACGCGGCTTGTGTTTGCTGCAGCTCGCCGGTTTGCGTTGCGTGCTGCACCTCGAGGCTGGCCAGCGCCGTTTGCGTCTGATTCAAGCGCTGGGCGAGGTCGTCAGCCTCCTCGCGTTTCGCGTTGAGCGCTTGCTGAGTGGACTCGAGTGAAGCGCGCAGCTCGGTTACGGTAGCGCGCGCGCCCTCGAGTGCATCGCGAGTCGTCGAGACATCCGTCTCCAGGCCTTCGATGCGCAGCTTCCTCTTGTCGACGTCGCGGCGCGCTTCGTCGCGCTCGTTGGTACGTTGCGTGAGATCGCGCTCGAGCCCACCGATGGTAGTGTCGCGTAGGGCCAGCGCTTCGACCTGCGCGCTTTCGAGCGCCGCCAGCTTGGCCAGGTGCTCGTCGTGCGCGCGTGAGAGCTCGCGCTGGCGTTGCGTCTCGAGCTCGGCTTCGCGTTCGCTCAGGCGCTGAGCAGCGGCCGCAGCCTGATCGCTGAGCGCTTGTTCGTGCTCCGCGCGCAGCTTCAGCAAGGTCTCTTCATTGGCGCGTTCGAAGGAGGCAATGCGGGCGTTGTGCTGCGCGACGAGCTCGGCTTCGCGAGCGGCAGCGGCCTCACCCAGCTCGCGTTGAAGGCGCTCGCGCTCCGCGTTGACGGCGTTCTCGAGCTCGGCGGCAGCGGCAGCGCGCGCTTCACTGAGCGCCTTCTCGGCGCGTTCGCGCTCGGAAGCTTCGGTCGCGAGCACTGCCTTTTCGAGATCAGCTTGAGCTTGCGCTTCGAGCTCGGCTTCGCGCACGGTACGCGCCTCGAGCTCTGCATCGAGTTGAGCCTTCAGCTCCGCTGCTTCGACCGACTTCTGATCGAGGTCGGTCTTCAGCTTCTCCGATTTGCGCTTGAAGTCCTCGGCGCGCTTGCTGGCGGCTTCCTTGTCGTTGCGCAGCGCTTCGCTGGTGCGCGAAAGCTCCGAGTTCTGCTTCTCGAGCTCCGAGATGCGATCGGAGTTGTCGGCGTTCCTGCGCTCGAGCTCGAGTGAAGCGTCGCGTGCCGCAACGAGCTCCTTGTCCCGATGTGTCAGCTGATCGCGCAGATCGATCAGCTCCTTGTCTTTCTTGTTGAGCTGCTCGCGCAAGTCGAGGAACTCGCGCGCGCTCCCCATCGCCTTGCCGGACGCCAGACGCGATTTGACGTCTTCGAGTTCGCGCTCGAGGCGCTGCACCTCGTGCTCGCGCGCGCTGCTGCGGCGCAGCGCGTCTTCCAGCTCCGTGAGCCGTGCCTGCGCGGCGCGCAACTCGTCTTCCAGCTCGCCGTTGCGATTGCGATAACGCTCGAGCTCTCCCGCCAGCCGTCCCGCTTCCTCGCTACGTGGGGGCACCGACGCTGGGCGCTGCGCAGGCACCGAATTTCGCGCTGGAAACGCGGAGACGCGCGCCGCGGGTGCGATCGACGCCGGGATCGACGCGGGTGTCGCTGGGATCAGCGACGGAGGCCGCGACGACGTGCGCGGAGGATGCTCCGATAGCGCGCGGTGCACTTCCTCGTCGGTGATTTCCAAGTCGAGCGCTTCGGCAGGTGCCTCGCCAACCGAAGGAGGCGTCGACGAGAGAACCTCCGCGTCGGTGATCTCGATGCCAGCTTCAACCGGTTGGGATAGGCGCGGGCCCTCTACCAGTGAGTCGAAGGCGGCTTCGGTCTGCTTCTCGGTCTCGAGATCGACCTCGGCGTCCGCGATTTCGACGCCCGCCTCTTCGAGCATGATGTCGTCTTCGATGACGATCGCATCGTCGCTCTCGGGTCCCTCGGCGCCGTCTTTGCCGATTGGCACGAAAGCTTGGATCCGCGCTAGCAGGTCCGGAAAGCTAACCGGCTTGTGAACGTAATCTTCGGCGCGCGTGCGCAGCCGCCGATGCTGCTCGAAGGTCTCCTCACTGGAGTCCGTGCTCATGATGATGAGCGGCACGTCCTTCAATCCCGGATCGCGCTTGAGCTTGTTGCAAACCGAAAAGCCGTTCATACGCGGCAGCTCGATCGCCAACAGAATCAAATCGGGACGATCGCGGGCGGCCGTCTGCAAGCCGACGCTGGCGTCGTCCACCACGTTCACCTCACAATCGAGGCGCGAGAGCTCCGTGCGGAGCTCCTCGGCAAACGCAGCGTCACTTTCGAAGACCAGGACCTTGGTGGGCATCGGGGTCGTTACCTGCAGGCCGAGCGCAGGGACGTCGAGCGCTTCTCCGGCCTCACGCGAATGCCACGATATCGGGCGCTTCTCGTGGGGTCAAACTCCCGGATCTACTTGAATTCGTAGGTGCTTCGACGCCTACAGCTCGGCAGCGGTGCTTACCTCGGCACAGCGCTCGGCCAGGACGGCTTAGGGTTGTTTTCGCGAAGCCTTTTCGGCGTGTCCACTCAGGCCCATGCGACTTTCGAGCTTGGCTTCCACGTCGCGCAAGCTGAGGCCACGCAGGCGTAGGCCCACTAGCAGGTGGAACAGCACATCGGCGGCTTCGCTCACCACGCGATCGTCGCTCTCTTCCGCGATCGCCTGGCTCAGCTCGCCTGCTTCTTCTCGGAGCTTGGCGCCAATTTTGGGGGCACCGCCATCGAGCAACGAGCGGGTGTAGCTCTTTTCCGCGGTGCTCTGGCTGCGTGCAGCGATGATCCCTTCGAGTTCATCGAAGAAAGGCTGCGCCAGGCGCGTGCTCTCCGTAAGCGCGCCGTTCGCCGCGAGCTCGTGAAAGAAGCAGGTCGCTCGACCGGTGTGGCACGACGGCCCTGCTGGTTCGACCAACAACAGCACCACGTCGGCATCGCAATCCGCCACGATGCGCACGACCTTCAGCGTGTTGCCGCTGGATTCGCCCTTCACCCACAACCTTTGGCGCGAGCGACTGAAGAACGTCGCGTGACCGGTGCGTTGGGTTTCTGCCAACGCTTCGCGGTTCATGTAGGCAACCATACGAACGGTGCCGGTCAGGTGGTCCTGAGCGATGGCAGGGATGAGGCCGGTCTGGGCGTCGAATGCGAGTTCCACGGGGGCGCGCAGCCTAGCGCAGTTTCCGCTGCTCATCCGCGAGGGTGGTCAGCTTTGCCAGCGCTGCCCAGGCCTTGCACAGAAACCTTTGAAATCATTCGATAATAAATCTGAAGTTTACTCTCAGCGGAACTCGGGCAGACTGGTTGCGCGGTGCTCACGACCGTCCTCTCGCCGCGATGGATGGGTCGTTCCGATTTTAGCCTCGGCTGGTGTGTCCGGGGGCACCGATACCTTCGCCCCGCCCCGATCTACCCCACAAAATCCCGGGAAATTTGCTGGCGGGGGGCTTCGGCCCCGTGATCTGAATTCGTGGGGGCCGCTACCCCCCGTGATACAGGGGCTAACTCCGCGAAATTGCGTGTATAATCCGATGGCCCGGATCCTGCTCCCCGTTAGTCGAGGCCTGCCAGGTCTCAAGAGGAGTTTTCGATGGCTCGCTCGCAATTGCTGACTCGACTGACGCGTTTCGGTGCCGCTTCAGTCCTCGCTGCCTTGGGCGGTTGCTCATCGCAACCGCAAAACCAGGGTCCAGAGGAAGGCGACGTCAGCAAGATTGTGTACGCCGTTCGTCAGCACACGCTGATCGAAGGCGGCGAGGTGACGCGGATCGATGTCGCTGGGGGCATGGGCCAGGTCATGGACTACGGACGGTTCGTGCCCGGCGGGCGGCTCGAGATTTTGGATCTCAAGACGAACAAGGTCGAAAACATCATCGAGGACTTCACCACCGCAGACGTATCGAGCGTCGATGTGAGCTTCGACGCCACGAAGGTGGTGTTCACCATGAAGCGCGACGAGAGCGACATGTACCACGTGTACTGGTCGCCGCTCGAGCGCAACGCAGACGGGAAGTTCGCCGTCACGCAGCTTAGCTTCGGTCCCTACGACGATCAGCAAGCGGTGTTTGCCGCGGGCAACCGCATCGTGTTCACCACGAACCAGGACTACACGGAGATGGGGCGGCGCGCGGACGAGTACAACCACGCGCGCGCGGTGACCCAGCTAGCCACCATGACGCTCGAAGGTGGCGATGCCGACCGCAAGCTGTGCTCGCAAAACCTGTCGCACACAGTGACTTTGTTTGCGATGAAGGACGGCCGCATCGGCTTCTCGCGCTGGGAGCACCTCGAGAACGTCAATGACGTGAAGCTCTTCGCGATGAACCCCGATTGCACCAAGATGATCGCGCTCGGCGGTCAGCACGGTAAGCCGGGTAACTCCATCGTGCAGGTAGCCGAGGCGAACACGCCGAACGTTTTTTATACGATTATCACCGAGCGCGAGAACACGATTCAAGCTGGCGCGCTCGTCAAGCTCGACGCCCGCTCGGTCATGCTTCCCGGTGAGTTCGACGAAGAGAAGCTCGAGCGCGACGCGTACAAGGTGCTCACGCCCAACGTGCCGCTCGACGATTCGCAGTCGCCCGAGGGCCGCTATCGGTCGCCCGCGGTGCTGCCCGACAACCGCATTCTGGTTTCGTGGGCAGAAGGGCCGGTGAACGAAGTCAGCGAACTCGTCGATACGCCGCCCGACTACGGCATCTACGTGTTCGACGAGAAGGCAGAGCGCCCGCGTCCGCAGCTCGTGCAAAACTACGAAAATAGCTGGGAGCTCTATGCGAAGCCGGTCAGCGTGCGCGATGAGCCACCGGATCTGTCCTCGAGCCAGTCGGTGGTGGACTCGTCGACGCCAACGACGATCGGCTCAATCAATCTCACGCTCACGTCGCTCACGTCGAAGCACCATGAGCGCGTGAGCGGCGCGCAGTTCGACGACGTCACGATGGATGCGGCGCTGCGACAAGCAGTGCGCGTACGCATCGTGGAAGGGTTCTCTTCGGAAGCCGCCGGGCAGACGATGTTCGGGCTAACGATGGCAGAGGGCGCTGCCATCCTGGGCGAAGCCAAGGTGCAGTCCGACTTCTCGTGGCTCGCCCAGATTCCGCCATACGTTCCGATTCACTTGCAGCCAATCGACGAGTTCGATCTCGCGATTCGGAATCAAACGACCTGGATTCAGGGCATGCCCGGTGAAGGCCGTGTTTGCGGTGGCTGTCACGAAGATCGCAGCGCACCAAACCTGGGCGCCGGTCAGTCCCTCACCATCGCCGCTGGCAAAGGCCCTGAGAATTTCATGGTGCCCATCAAAGATCGCGTGGAGTACCCCTGGGACTACGCCGACGACGCCAGCAACCCGCGCGAGATTCAAGCGCTTCTCAGCAAGAAGTGCGCGACCTGCCACAACCAAACTCAGAACGGCGACGGCCCGCAGGAGTTCTACACCATCACCATGACCGATCCGGTCACGATGGAGCAGACGCCGTACGAGATCCCCCGCATGGATCTCAGCGATCGCCCCATCACCGTAACGTATGATCGGCAAACCAAAGCGTGGCCGGCGAGCTACGTGTCGCTGTTCTATCCCGCCGCGCTCGATATGGAGCTCGGTCAAAATGCCAGCCTGACGAGCGGCACTGTGCCTCCCAAGTGGGCGATTCCGAGCGACGCGCGTCACAGCGTGGTCATCGAGAAGCTCAACGTCACTTCCAGCATCGACCCCAGTCGTTACGCCTGGCCTCTGGGGCAGATGTTCACGGATCGCGGCGTGCACGGAGGCACGCGCACCGACCATGCTGCCAAGGCGGGTCTCACTCGCGACGAGCTCGTGATGTTGATTCGTGCAATCGACATCGGCGGGCAGTTCTACGCGCGCCAGAACACGGCCTTCAAACCCGCCGCCGTTGATCCGGTAGCTGGCAAATCCCTCTAATGCGGAGCTCTACCATGTGGAACAAAATGCGTGGTTTGACCGGAATCGCGACGCTCGTGGGGCTGCTTTCGCTCACCGCCTCGGCTTCCGCAACCAATGGCCCCAACACGTTGGGCGGGCGCGCCAAAGTCTACGAGTCGTTGGACCCGAGTTCGCTGGAGCACGTCACCAGTGCCAGCGCGCTTAGCAAAGAGTTGCGCTTTCAGAATGTCGCGCCCACGCGCCTGTGGAAACTCTTGGAGCACGGCGAGAAGGTCGAGTGCCTCGAGTGCATTCCACGTGTTGCGCGCTTGCTTTACGACTCCAACGAGAAGACGCGCGAGATCAGCGCGTGGTGGCTGCGTCGTCGCATCTTCGGCGTGTTCGGCAAGGGCGAAGTGTACTCTCAAGTGCTGGCAGTGCTGGCGAACCCACGCGAAACTCCCTTGCGTCGCTCACACGCGGCCAATGCCATCGGTGAGTTTCTGAACCCCGCGGGTGTTGATGCCGTCAGCAAAGCGGCGGTGTCGGACAGTGCCGCACGCGTGCGCCTCGCGTCCGTGAAGGCGCTCGAGCGTTTGAACAGCGAGGGCAGCGATGGGGCGTTGGGCAAAGCGCTCGCGGACAACGACGAAGACGTGCGGCTCGCCGCAATTCATGCAGCTATTTCGGTGAACGTGTTCAGCAGCCCAGAGCTCGTGATGCATCGCTTCGGGGACAGTTCGCCGTTGGTGCGCCGCCGCGCGGCCGAAGCTGTCGGCGCGATGCGGCTCGCGGACGCAGTGGTTGGCTTGGTGGCCCTGGCGTCGGAAGCCAAAGAGCACTCCCCAGAGGTACGTGCCGCTGCGGTGTGGGCGCTCGGGCAGATCGGAGATTCGGCTGCAAAACCGGCCGTGCAAGCGGCGCTTTCCGACTCGAACACGTTGGTCAAGAACGCAGCTACGATTTCGCTGCGCAGGTTGTAGGCTGAAGCTCTTCGCAGCGGCCGCGATCTCGTCCGCGGTGGCGTGGTAAGCTCGAGTTCGCTCTCACCTGACGATGCGCCCATCGATTTCGCGTTCGTGCCTGGTGCTGCCGCTCTGCTGCGTGCTGTCGCTCGCGTGCTCGCGTAACGACGGCAACCAGAGCAGCACCTATTTTTCCCGCAAGATTGGCCCCGTGCTCGAGCAGTCGTGTGCGTCGAGCCCGACCCGTTCGAGCTGCCACGTGATCGCCGACGATGACGAACGCGCCAACGCGCTCGGGAACCTCAGCGTCGAGAGCTACGCACACCTCGCGCAGCGCCGCGATCTGTTGCTGAACTACGGCCCTTACGGCATCCCCGGGCTGCTGCTCAAAGTGGTGCCGAGCTACAAGCTGAGCCTCACTTCGTGGAACTCGAACGAGCCGCTCGTCATCACCACCAACATCGCTCACGCAGGCAATCAGTTGGTCGACTTCGCGAGCCCGTCGTTCACCACCCTCCAGCGTTGGATGGCGAACGGCGCAGCAGAGAACAATGCGCCCCAGGCCGAAACGGCTTTGCCCGAATCGGAGTGCTCCAATGAAGTCGGCAACGATCAGGCGTTCAACGGCAGCGTCGATCCGACTACGCCTGATTTCGGGCAGTTTCAAGCGAACGTGAACCCGATTTTGGGGCAACGTTGTGCAGCTGGGAATTGCCACGGCTCGCCTGCCAACTCGCTTCACCTGACGTGTGGCACCACGCCGGAGCAAGTGCGGTGGAACTACTTTGCAGCAGGCGACTACATTTCGGCTGACGCCGCTTCGAGTGAGATTTTGCGGCGCACCCTGGCTCCGTCGGCGGGTGGCACTTACCACGAGGGCGGCGCGTTGTTCCCGTCATTGGAAGACGGCGGCTACAAAGCCTTGCTGGAGTGGGCGAAAGCCAAAGGTGGTCCGAGTAACGTTCCGAGCGACGCGGGATTTTCGTTCTTCGCCGAGCGCGTTCAGCCCATGCTCGTCAAGCGCGGCTGCATGATGCTCGGTTGCCACTCGGCGGCCATGTTCCACGACTACCGGCTCCGCGGTGGAAGCGGCGGGCACTTCGGCTTGCCGGCGACGCGCAAAAACTACGAGCTGTCGCTCGAACAGCTTGCGCTCGAATCGCCGAATCCGAACACCAGCCGCATCGTGCGCAAGAACTTGCCGCCGAGCGCGGGCGGCATTCTGCATCGCGGCGGGCCGCTGTTTGCCGGATTCCAGAGCGAAGCCGACTGCGACATGAATGCTGCAGAAACCGGGCCGCTCGATACTCAGGCGCCTTATTGCGTAGTGCTTGCGTGGATCAAGAAAGAGCGCGCAGCGCGCATGGCGAGCGCGGTTGGGCTGAGCCACGTGGTCTACGTGAAACGGCGAGCGCGACCTCTGCCGGACGCGCCGCAAGATTGGGAGAGCTTTGCACCGGGCGCTGACGTCGTGCGCGTCGCCGCGAGCCAAGGCGCGAACGGCGCGATCACGTTGGGCGCTTCTGCGAGCTTGTCGCAGCTGTGTGGGCTCGATCCAGCGAGCAGTGAGGCGCGGCGCCCGGCAGTTTCTTGGGATGGTTTGCGCATTGCTTTCGCAGCGCGCAGCGGCGCGAGCGCGCCGTACCGCATCTACATCGTGGAGGGCTCGACGTGTGCGGTCGATGCCGCCATCGATGCCGCGCCGGTGGATGCGGATGGGGGTGTGCTGCCGAGCAACGGCGCGCTGTTTCACGACTTCGACCCGACCTTCGCTCCCGATGGGCGCATCGTGTTCGTGTCGACGCGCGGCAATCTGCTCACGAGTACGCCCGGGTTACCGACAGGGCCCAGCCGTACTCCCGCCGATCCGAGTAAGTTCAACACGAACCTGTACGTGCGCGAGAACGACGGAAGGATTCGGCAGCTCACGTTCTTGTTGAATCAAGAAACGCAGCCCAGCTTCATGAAAGACGGGCGCGTGATCTACACTACCGAAAAGCGCGCTCCCGGTTTCTATCAACTAGCGCTCCGGCGCGTGAACATGGACGGCGGCGACTACCATCCGCTGTTCGGGCAGCGTTCTACGGTGGGTTTCAACCAGGTCACCGAGGTGGTGGAGCTCGCGGACAAGAACTTCGCGATGATCATGAGTCAGAAAGGCGCTGCTCACGGCGCCGGCACGCTCGCCGTCGTGAACCGCAGCATCGGTGTCGATCAGCGCAGCACCAACGAAGCCGATTACCTGGTCGACAAGACCGCCATCAGCTTTCCGAACGAAGCTTTCTATCAGCACTCGATTCACATCGCAGATCAGCGCGCCACGGGAGATCTGGCCGCGACGCAGGGTGCTTATCTCTCGCCGTCACCGCTGCCGGATGGTCGGCTGTTGGTCAGTTACGCAGCAGCTGCCACGAGCCTCAACGCATTCGAAGGCGATTTCGACGTGGTCGTGATGGATCCGCAGACCGGCGATAGGACGCCACTCATCACGGGCAGCGACGATGCGCTGTGGCCAGTTGCCGTGTACGCCCGTCAGAACATCGGAGTTTTTCGCTCGCGCTTGGATGAAGCCAACGCCGCGACGCGAATCGATCCTTCTCGCGGCGATCGAGCCGAGGTGACCTATCTCGATCTACCGCTGCTCACGTCGCTGCTGTTCCAGAATACGCGTGGCCGGCGGGTCTTCCCCGAAACCAATCCGCCTCCGGTAGAGGTATGGCAAAACTTGCCGCCGGAGCCGAACGTAACGAGTTTTGCGGAGGGCGGCTCGTACGTAGCGAGTGATGAGTTCGGGCAGGTCTACGTGCGGCGTGGTCTGCTGGGAACGGTGAAGCTACTAGCAGATGGCTCGGCGAAGATTGCGCTGCCGGGTGGGACTCCGTATTTGCTCGCGACCGAAGTGAAGCTGGAAGGCGATCTGAGTCCGACCATGCACTTCCAGCGCGAAGAGAACGTGGCTTACCCAGGTGAGGTGGCGCGCACGTCGTTCAAACGCACTTTCTTCAACGGCATGTGCGGCGGTTGCCACGGCTCGCTCACCGGACGCGAAGACAACATCGCCGTGAAGCCGGATATTCTGACTCAGGCCTCGCAGGTGCAAGCCCGCAAGGCGCCGGCGCAGGAGCTCGGCGCGCCGCAAGTAACGAAAGGCCCGCCGTTCCCGTAGCCGGCTCTACTGAATCGTCACCGTTTTGCTGACGGTTACGTTATTGCCGTCGAAGGCCGGAATGCGCGTGCGTCGCAGCGCTGCGGCGATGCAGCCGCCCGTAGCCGTGCCAGCGAACGGCGGCCCGCTGATGTTTGCGCTGGTGACACGACCGGAAGGTGCAAAGGTGATCGTCACCGCTGCAGTTCCCGACGGATCACCTGGTTTGCGGCACGCAGAAGCTTGCGCGGCTTGAGTCGCGAGCGCGCTGGCCGCTGCGGCGCGATCGAATCCGGCGCCGACCGGTTCTCGTTCGACCGGCGTGGCTGCTGCGCGCGGCGCTTTCGCGGGTGGCTCGGCGGCCGCAGCGGTAGTCGGCGTGGTCGCCGTTTTGCTCGACGATGACACTGCTTTGGCCGAGCGCGCCACAGGAGCAGGCTTCACACTCGCCGCCGCCGCCGGAGTACTCGCCGTGGGAATTGGTTCGGGCGCTGCCGGCGCGCTCGACAGAGTTGGACTCGCCACGCGCGGCGATGGAATCGTTGCCGCCTGTGGAGTCGATTCCGGCTTGGCACTGCTGCCGGAGAAGGAGCCCTTCGCCATCACTACGGCGCCTACTGCCAACGCGGCGACGGCGAGCGTGATCGCGAAGCGCCTGCGCGGCCGCTCGTCTGGCTCAATTTGCGGAACCGCGGGCGCCTTGGGCACTGCGATGGCTGCCGGGGTTTCCGTCGGCTCCTCGACGTGAATCGGGAGTGGCGGCTCCGACTCGGCTTTCTTCATCAAATCGGCGAGGGACGGGCTCTGCAGCGCCGCAGTGGTACCCGGACTACCTTGCAAGCCGAGCAGAAAGTCCACGTCTTCTGTGGAAGTGTCGCTCTTCACGGGCCCGGTGTGGGTCAAATCGAAGAGAGGTGGCGCGCTGCTCAAGCGGCTCGGCGGTTCCGAATGGGCAAGCTCGCTGAGATCCACTGCCCCCGGTTGCGAATCGGGAGGAGGTTCGAAGAGGTCGTGTTCCACGCCGCTGCGTTCTGGTAGCAGCCCCGGCGCTAGCGCAACGATGCCTCTCTTGCTGGGAGCGCGAGGTGGAGTCGGACGCGCCGGTTGAGCGGCTTGAGGAGTCGGAGGTTTTGGCGGCTGCTTCTTCAGGGGTGGGCGTGGTACGCCGTGTGGTGCGCCGGGCGACGGCAGCGGCTGCGGAGGTTGCGACGCCGTCACACGAATCGGTTCGCGACAGCGCTTGCAGCGGAGCGCGATTGGTTCGCCGCCCATGCGCTTTTGCACCAAGTCGTTGGCGACGCTGAAGCGCGCGCCGCAAGACTTGCATGTGACCGCATAGGCCAAGCCTGACTGCTCCGGAGCTGAGTCGGGCGCGCAGTGGGTCGAGGATCAAACCCGCCGCGCCGCTCGACGGAAAACACTTTTAGTATCCCTCAGAACCGTCACCTCTCGCAAGCGTTCGCAGTCTCAGCGAGCAACGATTGCAGACAGATGTCGCCCACTTCGTTTTCCGTCGCGGCGAAAGGAGAAGAATCGATCCGGCTCGGAATAGGTGCACCCCCACACGTCGTCGATTCGCGTTCGCGAAATGCCGCGCGTTTCGAGCTGTGCATGCACGATGCGTCTTAGGTCTACATGGGGTCGCGCGCGGCTCCGCTCGACTACATCGGGGTCGGGTGACGCCGCGACGAGCTCAGCTGCCACATCTTCCGAAACCTCGAAGGCGGAGAGGGAGATGTGTGGCCCAATGGCAGCAATGACATCACTCACGTCGCCGCTGGCGCGCCCGAGCGCGGCGAGACCTGCCTGCACGGCACCGCGCACGACGCCGCGCCAACCCGCGTGCACCGCCGCAACATGCCCGCTACGTTCGGCGGCCAGCAAGATCGGAACGCAGTCGGCGGTGCGCACTCCGCATGCCACCTCGGGCGAATGGCCAAACACGACGTCCGCTTCGCGACACACGAAGTCTTCGAAGGCGATGCTCGGCTCCGCGCAGGTCGCATCTACTCCGTGGACTTGTGATGCGAAATAAACTCGACCTCTGCCAACACCCAGAGCTTGGGCGGCCCGCCACAGATTTTCGTCCACGTTCGCGGCATCGTCTCCCACGGCAACGGAAAAGTTGAGCGAAGCAAATTCGTTCTTGGAGACGCCCCCGCGCCGCGTGAAAAACGCGTGCCGAAACCCGGCGCGTGTGAGTAACGGACTCGTTAGAAGATCGCTCGCGTGGAGGTTGGTGGCGGCAGACATTAGCGGACGCTTGCTATCTCGGGAACGGTGCGGGCTTCAGATGCCAGGGTTTCCGTTTTCTACTCGGCCGAACGGCGTAGTTTGCGGGATTCGGGCGCGATTTCACCGTTGGGGTGCGTTTTTTGATAAACGTCGGAGCGATATGCGCCCGAAGGACCCCTTTGTCGGCCGGACCATTCTCGACGGCCAATACGAAGTGCTGGAGAAGATTGGCACGGGGGGGATGGGGTCCGTTTACAAGGCCATGCAGAAGCCCGAGCAGCGCCTCGTGGCTCTCAAGATCCTCCATCCGAAGCTTGCAGGCCGCAAGGACCTCTCGTCGCGTTTCCGGCGCGAAGCTCGCGCCATGATGCAGCTCACGCATCGCAACACCGTGAAGGTGCACAGCTACGGGGAGCTCGAAGAAGACGGCTCCCTCTACATCGTGATGGAGCTGCTCGAGGGCAAAAACCTCAATCAGGTGGTGCGCCGTGAAGGGCCGTTGCCGCCGGAACGCGCCATACCGATTTTGGTACAGGTGTGCGGTGCGCTGCAAGAAGCGCACAACCTGGGCATTGTGCATCGCGACTTGAAGCCCGAAAACATCTTTCTCTCCAAGAACGACGGCCAAGTCGACTTCCCCAAAGTGCTCGACTTCGGGCTCGCCAAGGTGACCGAACGCCAGATGCAGCCGGGCTCCATCATTCTCACTCAGGAGGGAATGGTGTTTGGCACTCCGGAGTTCATGTCTCCCGAGCAGGCACAGGGGCGTACGCTCGATGCTCGCAGCGACATCTATTCACTGGCTGTCATCTTGTATGAGCTTCTCACTGGCAAGTTGCCGTTTTCGGCGCGCACTCCGATGGAGTACATCCAGAAGCACGTGACGGATCCGGTGATGCCGTTCGCCGAGCGTGCTCCGGAGCGCACTTTTCCGCGTGGTCTCGAGGAGGTCATCGTCAAGGCGTTGGCCAAGCGCCCCGAAGATCGCTACCAAACTGCCGAGCAATTTGGCGAAGCCTTGCGTCCGTTTGGTGGCCCTGCGGCGCTTGCAATTCCGCGCGACCCGGTGGGCAAAGCGCCGGCTTCCCAAGGCGTTCCCGATTCGGTGGTGGGCAGCAGCGTGCCTGCCGCGGTGTCGGCTCCCACCCGACCGAGCACTTCGGTGCTCTTCGGCGTCGCCGTTGCTTGTTTGGTCCTTGGGGTGGCCCTGGCCGTGTTGGCGATGCGCCTGCTCGGCCACTAGCCTGCTCGGCCACTAAATGTCGTCGGGGGCAGCTGCCCCGAGTTTGTCCCGCTCGGGGTGCAATGTGATAAGCCGCAAGCGATGGAACGCGACGAGGCGCTGCGACTCCTAAAAAAGGGAGGCAAGTACGCTGCACTCGGTTTGGGTGTCGCGGGCGTGCTCGGTGCGCTCACGGTGTTCGCGACCGTGCATCATTACGAAACTGGTCTGCCCAGCGTGGAGCAGCTGAAGACCGGCTATCGGCCGCCACAAGTAACGCGCGTGCTGGCGCGGGATGGCAGCTTACTCGGGAGTTTGTTCACGGAGCGGCGTACCGTGATTTCTTTCGCAGAGCTCCCGCCGCACGTGAAGCTCGCCTTCCTTGCCGCCGAAGACGCAAGCTTCTACGAGCATCAAGGCCTCAACTACTTCGGCATGTTGCGCGCGCTGCTCGCCAACTTGCGTGCGCACGGTACGCGTCAGGGCGCCAGCACCATCACGCAGCAAGTCGTGAAGAACCTGCTGCTCACGCCGGAGCGCACTTACGAGCGCAAGATCAAGGAGACCATTCTCGCGAAGCGGCTCGAGCAAGAGCTGTCGAAGGACGAGATCTTTTCTTTGTATCTGAATCACATCTACTTGGGCCATGGCCGCTACGGTGTGGAAGAAGCCGCGCGCTACTACTTTGGCAAGAAGGCGCGCGAGCTGGATTTGGCGGAGGCCGCGCTGCTCGCCGGGCTCGTCGCTGCTCCCGAGCGCTTCTCGCCGCGCGTCGATCCCGACAAGGCCCTGAGTCGGCGTCGCTACGTGCTCGGCCAATTGGTGCAGAAGGGTTTCGTCACCCGCGAGCTCTACGACCAAGCCAGCGCCGAGCCGCTGCGGCTGTCTCCGGGGGCCGACGAGGAATCGGAGCTTTGCCCGGAAATCGTCGCCTACGCGCGTCGTACCTTGAAGCAGGTAGCGGGCGATGCGGCCGACAAAGGTGGTTACACCGTGACCACCACGATCGATCCGCGCCTGCAAGCCGCCGCGCGCAAAGCCGTGCGTGACGGTCTCGGCGCCTACGCTTCGCGACAGAAGCTCGAGCCGCCGCTCACGCTGGGCAACCGGCGCTTGTGGGGCACACCGTTCACGGGCAAGCCGGTACCGAGCAACGTTTATATCGGCCGGGTGCGCTCGCTCGACGACGAAAAGAACACCATCGAAGTCGAAGTTGGCGACGCCGTAGGTCGTGTCGCGTTGGCTCGCGAAGGGCGATACAACCCGAAGCACTTGCCGCCCAGTGCGTTCACGAAAGTGGGCGCGCTCTTGCGTGTGTCGCTGCTCACTCCGGTCGAGCACGGCCAAGCAGCGGTTCCATTACGGCTCGAGCTGGGTCCTGAAGCAGCGCTCGTAGCCATCGACGTGCGCTCGCGCGACGTGTTGGCGCTGGTCGGCAACGAAGAGGCGGTCGCCGGCGGGCTCGATCGCGCTACACAAGCGCATCGCCAGCCGGGTTCGTCGTTCAAGCCGTTTTTATATGGGTATGCGCTCGCATCCCGTCGTATGACGCCTTCCAGCGTTCTCGATATCGCCGCCACGCCAGCGAAAAATGGCAAACCAGCGAAGGAGGCGCGCAAGCTCTCGTTGCGCAAGGCCATCGCGCAAAGCGACAACGATGCTGCCGAGCTTCTGTTGGCCAACGTCGGCGCGCCCAACGTCATCGAGTGGGCGCGTTCGCTCGGCATCGAATCGCGCCTGCAACCAACGCGCTCGCTAGCGCTCGGCGCTTACGAAGTCGTGCCGCTCGAAATCGTGGCTGCCTTCGCGGGCTTCGCAAGCGGTGGTGAGGTTGCTCCGCCGCGCCTGATTCAAAAGATCGTCGGGCCCGATGGGCGTGAGCTTCCGTTGCCACCTGCACCTCCCAAGCGTCGCGCGATAAGCCCGGAAGAAGCCTACTTGGTGACGAGCTTGCTGCGCGGGGTGGTCGAGAACGGCACCGCTAAACGCGCCGCGAGCTTGGGGCGACCACTGGCTGGCAAAACCGGCACGACGAACGACGCCAAAGACGCCTGGTTCATTGGTTACTCGACCGAAATCGTGGCAGGCGCTTGGGTCGGCTATGACAACCCGATGCCCCTCGGCTGGGGCGAATCGGGCGCTACCACCGCGCTACCAATTTGGATGTCGTTCATGAAAGCGGCGCACGAAGGCCGCCCGGTGACCGACTTTCCGCGGCCGAGCGGCATCGTTACAGCGAGCATCGATCCAGCGACGGGTTTGCTTGCGTACCCAGGTCAAACCGATGCCGTCGACGAAGAATTCCTGGACGGCACCGTGCCCACCGAATCTGCCAAGCCAGAGGCTGCACCCGGAGCCACCACCGCCGTCGACGATGAGGCCACGCAGGGCGCACACGCTGCGCCACCCGCGCCCAGTGAACCCGCCAAGCCGTCCGCGCCGCCCGACAAAGCGCCGGGCGCGAACGATGGCGCCCGAGAGCCGGACGGCAAAAAGCCCTCAGCCGGGCTCGATGCGCACGCGGCGGGTAGCCCAGAGCCGCCGCCATTCTAGAGAGCCGGGGCCGCTGGCGTTGCTCTGGTGAGCGGGGTGGACATCGCTTGAGCAATGAGTAAAACCGTGCGCACGCGTGTGTCGCGTCCAACTTCGAGAGGCCAGGTTGAAAGTGGATTGCAAGCGGGTTCTCTTGGGTCTGTCCTTGGTGTTGCTCTCCTGCGAAAAGGAGACTGCGCGTAGTGACGCGCCGAAGCCAGCCGACTCGGCGGCGGGCAAGTCCGTAGCACTCGATCCCGATCTCGCTCAGGCGATGGCCGCGGCATCCGCGGCACCGGGCAAAGCTACTGCTGCAACCCAAGGTGGACCGCCTCCCAATGGCATCTTCGGTCCCGGTGGCGCCGATCGCGAAATCAAAAAAGGCGATCCTCCCAAGCTGACGCTCGGCAACGAAGGAGCCGATCCGCGCATCGCGCTTTTGCCCGCGCAGCCCAAGCCAGGCACCAAGCAAAGTGGCACGATTCAAGTCGTGCAGCAGCAAGCGGACGGCGGTGGCATCCCCATCGAGTTCGCGGTGACCTTCGAAGCGCAAAAGCCGAAAGGTGAAGCTTCTGCCACGGCACCGGTGCCCGTCACCGTCAAGGTGACCGGCGCGCGCGTTTCTGTCAGCGGTGCGCCCAAGGACGTCGAAGAGCAAATAGCCAAGTTGAAGGGTTCGAAGGTCGAGTACGAAGTTGCCGCTGATGGAGCTGGTAGCAATTACCGCTTCGAAGTGCCCAAGGCGGCTCCCGCCGATCTCGCAGACTTGGTGCGTTCGCTTTCTGACGTCGTGGCCGTGGTGACAGTGCCGTTCCCAGACAAGCCCGTCGGGGTGGGTGCCTTTTGGATGGCGACGAGCCGCGAAGGCGTGCTCGGCCTCGATCTCGTGACCTATCGCCTGATCAAGGTCGAGCGCATCGAAGGTCAAAAGCTCACCCTCAACGTGAACACCAAACGCTATTCGGCGTCGCCGAGCTTCGATCTGCCCGGCCTTGCTCCCAACGCGCCGCGTTCCCTCGCAGAGTTCCAGGCGCTCGCTGAGGGCACGGTCGAGGTAGTCGCCGGCAAAGGCTTTCCAGTTGGCGGAACGCAGAACTCGGCGCTCGGCGCTCAGCTGCAAGATCCGGCGAACCCACGCGCGCGCGGCATGCTGGAGATCCGCACGCGAGCCGACTTGAAGTTCTGACGCTTCCCGGCAACGGCGCTGCAGCTCGGCGCCGTTGCAGAACGGGAAGCGAGCGGCGCGCCTAGAAGCCGAGCTCTTGCTTGCGCTCTTCAGCGCCGGGCAGCGGATCCGTCTTTTGGTTCACGACGGGCAAGCCCGGAGCCTTGTCGGCGTTGATTTGGATGTACGCCTTCTTGTCGTCCGGAATCTGCGTCTCATCGTAGATCGCTTCCACCGGGCACTCGGGCACGCACGCGCCGCAGTCGATGCACTCGCCTGGATCGATGTAAAGCATCTCGCCGTCGCCGTGAAAGCAATCCACCGGGCAGACAGCAACGCAGTCAGTGAAACGGCAGCCTTTGCAGTTGTCGGTGACGACGAAGGTCATGGCCGGCTTTTACCGCCCCGCTCGGCCCGAGGCAATATCCGAGCTTCAACTTGCTGCGCCGGCAGCACGAACTGCCCGAAGCGGCGCAACCCGCAGTTTTCCGGCGGGCGCCGCCTAGAACTAGTGCTCATCGACGTGCGTGCTCCCGGCTACGTCGGTGGGCGCGCGCCGTTGAATTGCTGCACGGCCGTACACGTCAGCGCGGCGCAATCTGGGTTGCCGTTGCCCGCGGGCGTGTAGGTCACCGTCCCCTGAATCGTATCGCCGGAGACGCTTCCCTTGATGGTCGCGTTCACGGTGTACGTACAGTTGCCGCTCGAGCGCGGGACCTTACCGTAAGCGGTCGCAGTAAAGGCGTGACCCTCGACCGAACCATCGAAGTCCGCTGTTCCCACCAACAAGACTAGCCCTGCTGCGGCTAGCCCCGTCACGCTCACCGTAATCGCTGCGCCGTTCTGAACGATGCTCACTGGCACGCCGCTCGAGGTGTCGCCCTCATTCCAATCGAAGCTGCAGGTGCTCTTGCCGTTGGTAGTATTGACGCTGTACGTGCCCGCGATGTTCGCTGGCGAGTCGTCACTTCCACACGCGCCGATCGCGCTCGCCGCGACGAGCACGAGAACCCCGAGTAGGCAGTTTCGCATACCCCGAGAATGCCAGAGCTTCGCGCTCTGCTGGAAGAGCAACGCGCTCGTTCGTCGAACGGGCTATTCGAACGGGGTGGCGTCGCCAGCGCCTGCGCGCACGACCTTCGGTTCTCCGCCCGTCAAATCCACCACGGTGGTTGGCACCACGCCGCCGCCGCCTGCGTCCAACACCAGCGCGAGACCCTTGAATTCTATTTCGATTTCATGGGGATCGGGGTTTGGGGTTTCTCCGTGGCGCGCCGCCGTGCTCGAGATGATGGGCCGCCCGAGCTCGGCCGCCAGCGCGAGCGCAACGGGGTTGTTCGGCACGCGCACGCCAACGGTCTTTCTGGGCGTTTGCACGACGCGCGGCACCTCGCGCGTGGCATCCAAAATGAAGCAATACGGCCCTGGCAAGAACTGCCTCAGGACGCGATAAGTGCGGTCGTGCACCACCGCGTACTTCGCGACGTCACCGATGTTCTGGCAAACGAACGCCAACATCTGTGAGCGATCCATGCCCTTGATTTGATAAAGCTTGTCGACCGCCTTCTTGTTGAAGAGATCGCAGCCGAGCCCGTAGCAAGTATCCGTCGGGTAGGCGATGACTTCGCCCGATTGCAGGGCGTCTACCGCGCGCTTGATCTTGCGCGGTTCGGGCGTAATTGGGTTGATCTCGAGGAGCATGGAAGCAGGCTTCAGCGAAGAGCGAGCATGCGCACTGTTCGCGGTGGAACGGGCAGCTCGAATGCCTGGAACTTAGCATGGAACACAGCGCCGTCGAGTGCGTCCTCCGCGACACTCGCTCCCATTGCCCCAACTTGAGCCTCTACTTCGTATTCCGTCGGGTTGATGACGAACAGTGCACGAACGCGCCCCGTGGCATCGTGGTGAACCGTGACGGAGATGCTAGCGGGCATCGCCGTGACGCTTTCCAGCCCAAGCGTTTCCACGGCGCGATCGATGGTTTGGCTCAGCTCGATCGGATCGGAGTGCAACAAGGTTGGCAGAGTTCGCCCGTATGCGTGGCGTAGGGCGCCGGGCGGCTCGCGCGGGATCAATGTCTCATCGCGCTGCGGAAAATGCGGCCCAATGCTGATCGCGTGACCATCTTTCAGGCCGCGGCTCACCGCTTTGACGATGTCGCGCTCCAGCCCGCCTGCGCAGGCCACGATACTCCAGCGCGCCTGAGCAATGCTCGCTTCGATCAGATCGCCGCCCACTACTGCGAAGGGTATGCGTCGCCGCTCCAGCTCGACCTCGAACCAGCGCGCGAAGCGCTCGGCGTCTAGTGCGAACGGCGCGCCCAAATCGAGCTCGTCTTCGAGTTGCGCATCGGTCACGCCGCCGCCCGCGATTTGGAACACGACCGCGCTGAGCGGCCCGAAGCCATGCAGCACGCGATGCAACCGCCGCAGACTGCGCGGGATCACCACGTGAACCGGCGTGTGCCGTTCGAGCTCGTGGAAGGCTAGACGTTTGAACGCCGACGACAGCCTGCTCCAAAACTCTGCGCTCGGCCGCGCTTGCCCATGCCGATCGAAAGGCGCACCGATCCAACGGTCGCGCTCGACTGCCATGTACAAGTTGTAACCACGCAGCCCATACGCGAGCGCCGTGAGCACCGTAAACGCGTTGTCCACCTCGGTGAGCGCCGGGAAGAACGGCGGAAAGCCAGCGCCCAACTCGCAGGCGAACGCGGGCACTTCGCAAGTCAGCGAACGCACCGCGAGCTCACTCGTGCGTCGCGCAATCTCACTGCGCTGCTCTGGGCTCGCCGCGTGATAATAATCGAGCCCCACCAAATCAACGACGTCGCGCACGCGCCCTGGATCGAGCGGCGTCAGCGCCTCACCGATTGGAAAGTTGTGCGAATACGGCACATTCACGCCCGCTTCGCGCAAGGCGTTGCCCATCTTCTTGAAGCTCCAGGCGAGCAGCTCCTCCTGCGCCTCGGCCCAATCGAGATGCCGAATCAAATCGCGTGAGCTCTCCGCGTCGAACTTGCGCGGCGGATCGATATCGAACGACATCACTGGGTAGCCGAGAGCGAGCTCGAGCTCCGCCTGCGATGCGTACTTTCGCCGCAAGAACTTGTGATAATTCCTGATCGCGTCCGGGTGATAATCCTGGTCGTACACCCCATCGCGAAAGTACATCGCGCCTTCGTTATCGACCTGGCACAGCACGATGGGCCCATCCGGATAACAAAGCGGCGCGAGGCGCTCACCGATCGAGATGAGCCAATGCTGCGCTTCGTTCAAGAACTTCTTGCTCGCATAACTCGGCACCGGAAACGCGAGCGGCGGCACCGGCAAAACCACCGGACGCCCGCGTGCAGAAAGCGCCTGGCACTCCGCGTCCCAAATGATGCGCTCCGGAATTCCGAAATGCGTCAGCTCGGCGTTGATGTGCGGTCCTGGTCGCACGAACGCAACCAACCCGAGCTGCCCCGCGAGCTCCAAAAACTTCACGATGTCCAACTTCGGATCGCGCTCGCCGAAATCGTAAACACCCGGACTCACTTCGTGCACGCCCCACGGAATGTACGTATCTACGATGCCGAGCCCGAGCTCCTGCAACGCTTCCAGCGCGGCGCGCCACGCACCTGGCTCTAGTCGAAAGTAATGCACGCTGCCGGCCAACAGCGGCACCGTGCGTTCGGCCAGCACCAACCCCGAGCGGCTAAGCCGTGCGCGCTCTGCATTCTTGCGATTTTCGTCGGCTTTCCGTGGCATGCTCGCGGACCTATATCACGGGCCCGCGCCTCAGCGACTACTGTAAGAATCATGTCACTTTTGCTGTACTCCGGCTCCGGTTCGCCGTTCGCGTGGCGCGTCGAACTCGCGCTCGGTCACAAAGGTGTGGCGTACACCCGCCAGCTCCTGAGCTTCTCTGCGCGCGAAACCCAGACGCCTGAATTTGCCAAACTCAACCCGCGCCGCAAAGTACCCGTCCTCGTCGACGACGACTTCGTTCTCTTCGAGTCCGCGGCCATCGTCGAATACCTCGACGAACGCTTCAACGCAGCGCCGCCCCTGTTCCCCGGCGACACACGCGAACGGGCACTCATCCGCCGCATGGTGCGCGAAATCGATGGCGAGTTTCGAGACCCCGAACACATCCTCTCGCACCAATTCTTCTTCACCCCGCCCGAGCGCCGCGATCGCACCCTGATCGAATCCGCGCGAAACAGCATGCTCGCCGAACTCCGCTACTTCGACGAACTTGCGCGCGGCGACTTCCTCATCGGCCCGCTCTCCGCAGCCGACTTCACCTTGTACCCCTTCATTGCACTCTTCGCGCGCTACGAACTCCGTGAACCCAACCTCGGGCTCAGCGCCGCACTCACACCACGCCTTCGCGCCTGGATGACACGCATCGAATCACTTCCGTACTTCGACGCAACCTATCCGCCGCATTGGCGCACCTAATCCGCGCAACTCATCGCATTCGACTCACTCCGACTGGATTTTTATTCAGCCTTTCGGAGACCCACCCTCGTGCTACAAAAGTCACGTGTTTGCGCTTCGCCGCGTCGCACCGCTCTTTGCGGTGATGGTCGTCGCCTGCGCGTCCGAACAACCGCGCACAAGCGCTCCGCCTCCGCGCTCCAAAGCCACCAAACCTACGCCTGCGGCACCTCCGCCACTCGCAGCCGAGCGCCCCACCACCCCCGAGCCCAGCGCCAACGCCGCCGCGACAGAAAACCACGACGCCCTCGCCGAACGCTTCCAATCCCAACCTCCACTCAAACGCTTCCGCGGCCAGGTCAGCTACTACAGCGACGCACTCGCCGGCAGACCCACCGCCAGTGGTGAACCCTACAAACCGCGTGCCTTCACCGCGGCACACCGCTCCTTGCCCTTCGGCACAATCGTCCGCGTCGTCTGCGACACCACCGGTCGCACCGTCTATGTCCGCATCAACGATCGCGGCCCCTTCGTCCGCGGCCGCGTCCTTGACCTCTCGCGCGCCGCCGCCGAAAAACTCGGCCTCCTCGGCCACGGCGTTCTCAACGTCCGCGCCGAAGTCGTCGAAAACGGCCCCGCCAAAAAAAGCGCACGTCGCCGCACTCGCAAACGCAACAAAAAATCCCACTAGGCGTGCCACCCACTGCGTTCAAAAAGTCGAGGCCGGCAAAACCTCACATCCGAATTGAACCACCAAAACTAACGCGCCTTCGAAGTTTGGATTGGGGGGAACGCCGAAAAGGGCGCGCAGAGCGGGACGCAACACGCGAGGTCACATCGCGTACACTCAACGTCACCGCAGCCGCGCACGCCCCCCGCCGTTAAGATCGCGTCGCAAAGTAAAATCGAGCTCGACCCGCTCAGCTTCAGCTCTCCCAGTGCTGATGGTCTCCGGCGTGACTATTGCGAATTCGGCTGATCCGCGGCAAATACCAATCCCGCCGCACCCACCGTTTGCTTGATAGCCGCCACGTCAGGTCCTCGCTCATGCTGACGCAGGCGCTCGGGCAACAGCGCGAACTCTTCGAGAACAGCAGATGCTCCCGCTTCCGCCGTGATCTCCCAGATCACCTCGCCATCAGATTCTCGCAAGTCGAACTTGAAGAACTTGCAGCATTGATGCTCGTTCTCGGCGAGCCGTCGCAGCTCCACATCAAGACCAGGGTGCCTTGTGAAGACCCAGCGTACGGCGTTCGAAAAACGTTCAGTCCGACGCAAATGCGAGAAAGCAGCTCGGTAACCGTCGAGTTGTGCTTGCATCGTGACCTTGTCTTTCAAGTCGGCCGTGCAAACGATGGGCTCTTCAGGGCTCGACGACGGGGTCGAGTACAGAGATAACGAATGAGTCATGCTCACGCTAGGCCGCTTGCCCGCGGGCGTGACTTTGGTTCGCCGGAAAATGCGTCACGAGGCCTGCCGCGCCGCCTACCGTAGCGTGGTGGACGGCGCTCATTAGCTAAGTGGATTCTACAGGGCGATCTCGCAGGCGGTAGCCAACACCCGGTTCAGTGACGAGCCACTCTGGGCGCGCTGGGTTGGCTTCGATTTTCTTGCGGAGCTCGGCCATGTGCACGCGCACGTAGTGTGAATGTTCGGATTGGTTCGGGCCCCAAACCACTTTTAGAATTTGGCGATGGGTCACGACCTTGCCGGCGTGCTGGGCGAGGTACGCGAGGAGTTTGTATTCGATGGGTGTGAGATGCACATCGCGCCCGCGCACCTTGACTTCGCGGCGTTCGAGATCGAGCCGCAGCTCACCGAGTTCGACGATCGGCGATGATTGGCCGGCGCTGCTGGCGTGCCGCAAGGCGACACGAATGCGCGCGAGGAGCTCGTTCACACCAAACGGTTTGGTGAGGTAGTCGTCTGCGCCGGCATCGAGCGCCTTCACCTTGTCATCTTCCTGCCCGCGCGCGGAGATCACGATGATTGGCACGCGGCTCCATTCGCGTAGCCGCTGAGTTACTTCGAAACCATCGAGGTCCGGCAGGCCCAAATCGAGCAGCACCAGCTCGGGATTGTGCGCGGCGGCTTGTGCGATGCCGTCTTTGGCCGTATCCACGCCGAGCCAGCGGTAGCCGTTGCTTTCCAAGGAGACGCGCAACAATCGACGCATCTGTGGCTCGTCTTCGATGGTGAGAATCAGGGGCGAGGTCATGCGGATTGCTCGAGCCGCGTGCTGCGCGGCGCCTCGGGAAGCTCGGGAACCTTTCCTTCGTTCGGCAACGTGAAGCGGAAGGCGGCGCCGCCACCCTCTCGATTCTGCACCCAAATCCGCCCGCCGTGCGCGGCTACGATCGCTCGACAAATCGCGAGGCCGAGACCGACGCCGCCCGGAGTTCCCTCGTGTCCCGCTCGATGAAACTTTTCGAAAACATGAATCTCTGCGCCTTTGGGAATTCCGGGGCCGCGATCCGCCACTTCGACAATTGCCTGTGCGCCTTCGCGCTCAGCGCGCACTTCAATCGGCCCACTGCTGTACTTGATTGCGTTCTCGAGCAAGTTGATGAGAGCTTGCTCGATCAGGCTCGCGTCGCAATACACTAGCAAAAGTTCCGAAGGAAGCTGCACCGTCACATCGCGCGCGCCGAGTTGCGCTCCGAGGCGTTCGAGCGCGGCGCCCACCAGCTCTTCGAGTGGGAACCACTCCTTCTTCACATTGACGGCGCCGGCCTGTAGGCGAGTCATGTCGAGCAGGTTCTTGATTAACCGGTTCAGTCGCTGAGCCTCATCGAGAATCGTACGCGTGAGATCTTTGCGTGTGCCGGCTTCTACTGGACCGTGCTCGGAGAGCAAGGTGTCTGCCGCACCGGTGATCACCGCGAGCGGCGTACGCAAGTCGTGCGAAACCGAGCTCAAGAGAGCGCTGCGCAGCTGTTCGGCTTCCACTTCGCGGCGCGCTGCCTCGGTTTCCTCCGCGAGTTGTGCGCGCTCGAGAGCGAGCGCCATTTGTGCAGCAAAGGCGTCCACCTGCCGGCGTTGCTCGATGGCGTCGAACTTGTCCGGCGTTGCCGGCGTAAGACCGAGGACCCCGACGATGCCTCCCGATGCGAGCAGTGGGACGTAGAGCGCGCTCGAGCTCGGCAACGTGCGCGTTCCGCGCCCAGCTTCTTGCTTATTGTGCCAAACCCATTGGCTGATGCTGGCGTCGCGCTCGGCGTCGTCCAGTAAACCAGGGCTCGCGTATTGTCGCACTAGCTTTCCGGTCTGCGCGGTGAACACCGCGACGCGGCTGTGAAAGGTTTCCTCGAAGTGTCGCGCTGTCACCTCGATGACGTTGGCGCTGCCGTGCGCGCCGGTCAGCTCACGAGTGAGCGCGTAGAGAGACAACGCACGCTGCTCGCGCTCGCGTGCGAACGCGGCTTGGTTGCGAACTCGTTCGGTGAGCCCGCTCAGTACTACCGCAACCAAGAACATGACCACGAACGTAATGGTGTGCGTGAAGTTCGCGACTGCGAAGGTGAAGTACGGCGGAACGAAGATGAAATCGAACGCCGCCACGCTCAGCAACGCCGCAAGAATCGAGGCGCTGAGCCCTGCGCGTAAGGCGACCAGCACGATGCCGAGCACATAAATCATCACCACGTCGGCGACTTGCTGCTGCCCGAACATGAACCAGCTGATCCCCGAGGCCAGCGCGATTGTCACAACCGCTACCAACAAACTTGGTGCATTGGGCTTCCGCAGCGGCGGCTTCTCAGGCGTGGTTGCTTCGCCCTCCAGGTCGCCGGCCGTAACGTAGACGTCGATGTCGCCGCTTTCGCGCACTAGGCGGTCCACGAGTGAGCCCTGAAAACGCTGCCATAACTTGCCTTTGACTGGCTTGCCGACGATGATTTTCGTGATGTTGCGCTCGCGCGCGAAACGCAGCAGCTCCTCGCTGGGATCGTCACCGACCAATGTGACGACTTCTGCGCCGAGCTGCGTGGCGAGCTGTAAATTTTGGGCGAGTCGCGTCTGCGACGCCTTCGAAGAACCTCCAACGCGCTGTGGTTCCACGTACACGGCGAACCAACGCGCGTGTAGCGCGGAAGCCATGCGACGCGTGGCGCGGATGAGTCGCGCAGAGTACGGGCTTGGACTCACCGCCACGACCAGTTGCTCGGTTGCTGCCCAGGTTTGCTCGATGCCCTGCGAGCGGCGGTATGCGCGCATCTGCGCGTCCACGCGCTCGGCGGTGTGTCGCAACGCGAGTTCGCGGAGCGCGATCAGGTTGCCTTTGCGAAAGAAGTTCTCGATGGCGCGTTGGGCCTGCGCCGGCACGTACACCTTGCCCTCGCGCAGGCGCTCCAACAGATCATCGGGTGGCAAATCGACGAGCTTGATGTCGTGCGCGGACTCCAGCACTGAATCCGGCACCGTTTCGCGCACCAGCACACCAGTGATCTTGGCGATCACGTCGTTCAGGCTTTCGACGTGCTGCACATTCATCGTGGAAAAAACGTCGATACCTGCGTCGAGCAACTCCTCCACGTCTTGCCAGCGCTTCGGATGGCGCGCCCCCTCGGCGTTCGTATGTGCGAGCTCGTCGATCAAAATGAGCTGCGGCTTGCGTCCCAGAGCGGCGTCGAGATCGAACTCGCTGAGCTCCACGCCGCGATAGCTCAACACGCGCCGGGGCAAAATTTCCATGCCCAACACGAGCGCTGCCGTTTCGTAGCGGCCGTGCGTCTCGACGACTCCCAGCACCACATCGCGCTTCTCTTGCTCGAGCTCGCCGCGCGCGACTTCGAGCATGGTGTACGTCTTGCCCACGCCGGGGGCGGCACCAAAAAAGATGGTGTGCTTGCCGCGGTTGGCGCGCTTCTGCTCCTCGACTACTCGACGTAGGAGATCATCGGGATTGGGACGCGAGTCCTGCATGACCGCACCGGAAGACTAGCTTACCTGAGCTTGTCGAGCGCGAGATTCAAGCGCGGCACGTTGTCGACGAGCTCGCCGAAACGCGCTCCCACGAGCATCCACGAGAGCGCGGAACTTTTCGGTGGCGAGAGCTCGTTCGCCAGCAACCCGCGGCACTTGATCGTTTAGACTAGCGGCGTGCGAGTTCGATTCGGTCAACGAACGGCGTCCGAACAGCAGGCCTTCGAAGCCTTCGCGGACGGAATGACGCGCTTGTACGTCGACGCGGCAGCCGAGAGCCGCGACGACGCGTGGTGGCGTGAGCGTGTGCGGGCGCTGTCGCGCAAGCTCGATGCCGAGCAGCGTGGAGGGTCTATCGTCGTGCGCGCGCGGGACAGACGAGTTTGGCCGCTCGCCGAAATGCTTGCGGCGGGCGCGCCGCGGGAGCTCGATGTAGTGTGCGGGCGACCAGCGCTTGCTCTCGAGAGTTGCGTGTCGCTGCACAGCGGTAGCACTGCGCAGTTCGCGAAGGCGAGCGTGCGCGCCGGCTTCACGCGCGGGCATCTGCTCGACGTCGTGATCAACTTGCCCGGCGGTTCCGGTAGTGAAGGCGAACTCGACGACGCCGAAAGTTTGGTGTGGGAGCTGCTCGGTGAACGGCGCGCCGAAGCTTGGGTGGGTGACGTGAAGGTCGCGCCAGCTCCGCGCGGGGGGCCACTGCGAGTGCTCGCCAATGCCAGTGAGTCGGGTTTCCCGTTGGGTGAGTTGCCGGCAGCGCTGGATGCAGCGGTGGCTGGCTTGTACGCCGGGTTTGCCGAGCAGCCGCACTGGGCGCGCAGTGACTCGGGTGCGTGGACGCTATTCGAGCTCACGCCCGAGCCTGCTTCGGACTGGGCGGACGAAGACGATTTGGTGATGGCCAGCACGTGTGTGCCGGAGCTCCTGAAGTCGCGGCTTTCGAAGCAGCCGTTTTCATCCCAGCGCTTTTCTAGGCACGGCGAGCTGTTTTTTCATTTGAAGTACGAAGACGAAGGCAGTCCCGACGAGCGCTTGGCGGCACGTCGCGCTCTCGAGGACACGCTCGACAATGCGCTGGCGAGCGGCAAGGTAGGGCGCGTGGTGGGCGGCGGGCTAGGGTTACGCTACTCGTACGTGTTGTTGGCACTCGATGCCTTCGAGCGAAGTCTCGAGCTCACGGCGCACATCTGCCGACGAGCGAAGCTGCCGCTCAGGAGTTGGTTGCTGCCGCTCGACAGCGATTTGGCTTGCGAGTGGTACGCTGTGTGGCCGCACAGCCCGGCGCCGTTGCTGGCGTCGGAGCCATAGCCGATTCAGCTGGGGCTGACGCTATTGCTGCGCGTCGCTTCGCGGCTGGGCTCCGGGATGCGTTCGAGTAGAGCGCCGAGCTCCGCGAGAATGGGATCGTCGGTGAGCTCACGCAGCGCAGCACGCGCTTTCTCGATGGTCGGCTCGACGAAGCGCAAAAAAGCCGGGTTTCTGTGGTTGCGATCGAAGAACACGAAGCGGCCGGCGTCCTTGAGCTTGCGCTGCACCGTAACCACGCGAAACTCTCGCCCGATACGTGCGCGCTCGCTGGAATCTAGCCCGAGGTGCGCCGTGAACTCGTCGAGACGCGCTTCGATGAAGTCGCGCGTAAAGCTCTGATAACTGTCGTTCAGCAGTGCGACGATGTCGTACACACGTGGGCCGAGCATGGCGTCTTGAAAATCGATCCAACCGAGTCCGAGTTTGCCGTCGGAGTTCCGCACCACCATCAAGTTGCGGCTCTGATAATCGCGATGTACGAAGCCGCGCGGCCAATCCGAAATCAGACGCGC
Source organism: Myxococcota bacterium (assembly GCA_049324695.1). Taxonomy (GTDB): domain Bacteria; phylum Myxococcota_A; class Polyangia; order Polyangiales; family Polyangiaceae; genus PMG-095. Next base: position 50,789 of record JBMOMJ010000007.1, on the reverse strand, counting down.
AAGGTGTGCTGCAGCGCGATCGAACACCGCCGCATCATGCGCGGAAAGATGGATGCCGCGTGCATCCAGCGCCCACTCTTTGAAGTGATCGATTTCCCAGCGCAGCAGGCGCTCATCGAAGGCTCGACCGCGTACGATCGAGGTGGCTGGTACAGGGGACAGTGAGCGCTGTGCGCGGCCAAGGTCTCGCACGGCAACCTTGTAGAGATGCTCGCGATCCTCCGGAGCTCGCACCAGGTGCTGCGCCAGGGTCTCGCCGAGATCTTCCACCAAAATCAGGCCGTCGTGGCACGCCGCGCCGACCAACTTCGGCACACGCACGCCATGCTCCTCCAAAAGATCCCGCACTTCCAGAAAAGGCCAGGGGCGCCGGCTGGCTGGATCGCTGCCGACCTCGTGGGTATGCGAGGGAGCGTACATTGCGACCACGCTACCGCCGTCCTGCGTACGGACGCGGAAGAAGCGCCGCACGGAGCCGCCGCCCATGATCTCTTCGAGCGCGAGCGGCGGAGTCGTACCCGTCGCCATCTCGACCAAGCGCTCGAGCGGAGCCATGGCGGTGAAAGGAGCCTCGGTCACAACCTCCCCTTCTAGCTCCGTTCGGCTCCAGTTTCCACTGCCCGGCGCCAGCGCGCGAATTCTCGGAGGTTTCGTCACATTCTCGGATGAGCATTTTTTCGCAGCTTTCACGCATGGCGCACTTTGAGCGCGGCGTTTCTGGACGTGGCCGCCTGTGAGTGCTGTCTGGACGTCACGCCGCCGCGTGGCCTTTCTGGACGTCACGCCGCCGCGTGGCCTTTCTGGACGTCACGCCGGCGCGTGACAGTCTTCGCGCCGCAACCAGGCCTTTCCGATGAGCGAAACCAGTCAACTTCGAGCGCGCTTTTCGCGTGTGCTCGCTGCGCTTTCCAAAACTGAACGCCCGGAGGCCGTGCGTGAAGAGCTGCTCGATCGCTGTGTGCGGTGGGCAACACGCGTGCTCGAGTGGAATCAACGTATCGATCTCACTGCGGCTCGATCGCACGATGAGCTCGTCGATCTTCTCATCGCCGATGCCGTCGTGGTGGCAGAGCTGGCAGGCGACGCGCACGACAGATGGGTGGACGTGGGGAGTGGTGCGGGTGGGCCAGCGCTGGGGCTCGCATTGATGCTTCCCGGCGCGTCGTTCACGTTGGTCGAGCCGAAGGCCAAGCGCGTCGCGTTTCTGCGCGGTGTGGTGGGTGAGCTCGGCTGCGAACACGTCAAGGTTCAGCGCGCTCGATCACAAGAGCTGCCGAATGCAAGCTTCGACAGCGCAATCTCACGCGCCACGTTTGCTCCCTCCGAATGGCTGGACGAAGGCGCGCGCCTCGCCGAGCGGGCCGTTTGGGTGCTTCTGGCTCAAACTGATGCACCGCCCGCTTCGGAGTTTGAGCCTGTCATCGACCGCCGGTATATGTGGCCACTCACGGGCGTGGAGCGTCGCGTCGTGCTCTACGCGCGAAAGGTTCCCGCCGGTTGATCGCCTTATGGCCGAGCGGGCATTCGCTCAGCGAAGTCCATCGCGCCAAAGCTCTAGTAGCCGTGAAAAATCACAACTTTGCGAAATTTAGGCGTCTTTGGGAAGCCGGCACCACCTTTTCACGTAAGAAACTGTGACGGAACCCCTCTCTCGTATCGACTGGCTTTGTACGAATGTCGCGTGTTTGTCGCATCCGCTTACTAAGACGCGAAACGGCTCGGCCCTACGCGCCGACCGGCTCGTCCCGTTTTGCGAGATCCCCCGCAGCCAACTGAATAGGGGCGCGCGTCGCCCCGTCGATTTCTCGCCGCTATATTAGGAACAAGGAGTGCCCATGCATCGCCGTACCCCCGTCCTCGCTGTTGCCGCCTGTTTGACCAGCATCGCGCTCGCTGCACACGCCATGAGTGGCGGAGGCGGGAAGATTCAGGTCAACGCTTCGGCGAGCCCGGCGCTCGGCGCTTTCAGCTTCGAGTCGACCGATGTGAAAGTCTCCGAAGCAGACGGCAAGCTGGTGTTCGTCACGCAGCTCGAAGGCATGTCGATGGGGCTTCGCAAGGCGCACACGAAAGAGGCGTTCGAGATTTCGAAGCACCCCACCGCGAAGCTTTCCGTTCCCAAAGACAAACTCAAGATTCCTGCAGCGGGGGCAACCGAGAAGGGTAGCGTTCCTGCGGAGCTCACTCTGCACGGCGTCACGCTACCCGTGAACGTGAAGTACACTGCGACCGAGTCCGGCGGCGGCTTCAAGGTCGGCGGGTCCTTCGCGTTTCAGTACCAAGACTTCAAGGTCGGCAAGAAGTGCCGGCGTGAAGGCAAAGGCGAGGACGACAAGTTGCCGGAGTGCGACGAGGACAAGATCAAGGCCTGCAAGCCGAACGCCAAGGTTTGTTACGAGCAGATCTGCAAGGTTGGTGTCTGTGTCGACCCCGAAGTGAGGATCGTCGTCGACGGCGTGAAGGTCAACAACTAGTCCGCTACTCGCGTTCCGTTGGTCCACCGCCACTTCGCTGTTCGAGGTGGCGGTGGTTTGCGTTCGTGCGTGAGAGCGCTTCTTTAAGCGCTTGATTCTGACGCTCTGTGGCATTCGCGCTTCGTTAGCGAGGGGTGCGGAAACGATCCACAATGCGCGGTTTAGTCGGCGTCGAGCAGTCGTGCTGACGCATCAGAGCCTAGCGAATTCGGAGCGCTTTCGGCGATTGACACAGCTTTCAGTTACGGTGAAGAGTCGGCCCATGCACAATCGTTGTCGACGCGGATCCCGCTTCTGGTCCGCGTCCCGGATGGCTTTGCGCGTGCAGTGTGCCGCGCTGGTGGCGTTTGCGTTGCTGATTTTGAGCCAACGCGCGCACGCGTATCCTTGGATGATCAAGCATGGCTACACGAACTGCAGCGGCTGCCATGCGGATCCTTCGGGTGGCGAACTACTGACCGTTTATGGTCACGCCATCTCGTGGGAGGCGCTGAGCACGAAGTGGGGAGGTCGCCCGGCGGAGGCGCGCGCGGAGCAGCAGCGGGTGGCTCGCGCGATCGCTCGTGCGGCGCAGCAGAAGTTGGCGCCGAAGAAGATCGCAGCCGAAAAGGTGGATCTCGAAGAAGAGGATCCCAATGCGGCGAAATCCGGCGGTGCGAAGGCAGGCGCCGGTGCCAAGGCGAAGCCGGCAGGTGACGGCGAGGAGTCTGAAGCGGGCGGCGACGAAGATCCGAAAGCAAAGAAGAACGACGAAGAGGAGGGCGGGGAAGAAGCAGCCGAGGAAGAGTCGGGCGGAGAAGGCGAAGATTCGGAAGGAGAATCCTCGGGCGGCTCCGACAGCAGCGCGGACGATTCGCCGTTTGCCGGCATGAGCGGGCTCACGGGGCCTCTGCTCGGCTTGCTGAAGCCAAACGACAACTTGCTGTTGGGTGGCAGCGTGCGTCTTGCCACGATTCATCGCTTCGCCACCGAGAAGACGTCATTTTTCCCGATGCAGCTCGACTTTTACGGGCAGTGGCGTTTCGCCAAGAACTTTCGTATCGGCGCCAGCATTGGTGCGGCGAAGGTACCGCCAGGTTCGATGTTGGCTCGCCCCGCGCAGGTCACGCGCAATCAAGGCGACGGCTACAACCTAATCTCGCGCACGCATTGGGTTGGCTTCGACTTCGGCAACGGTATGCACTCGATTCGTGTAGGTCGCCTCAACGTGCCGTTTGGCTTGCGCATGTCGGAGCACGTGATGTGGGTGCGCGACAAGACGCAAACCAACCGTGAGTCGCAGCAGCAACACGGCGTGGCTCTGTACATGGGCTTCGATAAGGTGCGCTTCGAGGTGATGGGGATCGCTGGCAACTTCCAGATGAACCCCGACAAGTTCCGCGAGCGAGGTTATGCTGGCTACGTCGAACTCGTGGTCGCCGATCGCGCTACCGTCGGCGTGAGCAGCCTGTATACGGAGTCGAAAGCCGATCCCGTCTACAACGAAAACCTGACTACGGATCGCGGTGCGCACGGCGTGTTCGCGCGCGCGGCGGCAAGCAAGGCCGTGGTGTTCTTGGCCGAAGCAAACATTCTGACGCGCTCGCGGCACGAACTGGGCTACGTCGGCTTGCTACAGATGGACACCGAGGTGTTGAGCGGCGTGCATCTGTTGGCCGCGGGCGAGGTGCTCGACGCCGGCTATCAGAAGAACGGCGGTCCCAACCAATTGGACCGCATCGCGGGGCAGGGGCAGGCGGCGTTTGGCGGTTGGTTCGGGGCGCAGTGGTTTTTCCTGCCGCACTTCGACGTGCGCGTCGACGCCATCATTCGCTCGGAAACCCAAATCTTGGGCCAGCTTCACGTCTACCTGTGAGCGCATCATGAAGCATCTTTCGACCCGCAACGTGTGCCGCGTTCTTCCGCTACTCGCTTTCGCGTGCGTGCTCGGCGCGTCAACGGCCAAAGCGTCACCCGACTACCCCGCCGCGCTCAGCGAGGCCGCCGGCATGCAGTGCGTGCCGCAGTGCACCGTGTGTCACACCGTGAACCCCGGCGTGAGCGGCACCGCGAAGCAGCCCTTCGCCATCGCGATGATCGGCCATAGCTTGCTGCCCGGGAACGCCGATTTGGTTGGGGTTGCTTTCAACAACCTCAAGAACGACAGCGCGCCGCAGTACCAGGCGATGGTGAGCGCGCTCGAGAAGAACTTCGACCCGAACTACGATGAAAGCCTCGGGCAGCTCGCCTGTGGGCCCACCTACGGGTGCGGTGCGCACGTGGCCAAGTCGCCGCCAAGAGATTTCGGTGCGCTCGCCTGGGCGCTCGGCGCGCTGGCGCTGTTCGGTGTTGCTCGGCGCGTGAAGCCGCGGCGCTGAAGCGTGAAGCGCGGCCTGAAGCGTGAAGCGCCGCGCTGAAGCGTGAAGCTGCGGCGCTGAACAAAAACGAAGAGCGCGCGGTGTGTGCCGCGCGCTCTGTAGCGTCTTACGTTGCGCGAAATCGCGCGTTGGGCTCAGGCGCCGTTGCCAGCAGTGCCAGCAGTGCCGCCGCTGGTGCCGCCCTCAGCGGTGGTGCCGCCCGAAGTGCCACCTGCTGCCGGCGCACCACCAGAGGTTCCGCCTGCCGCGGGAGTGCCGCCGGACGTGCCGCCTGCTGCTGGCGTGCCACCGGACGTACCGCCCGCTGCGGGAGTACCGCCGGAGGTGCCGCCCGCTGCGGTAGTGCCACCGGAGGTACCGCCTGCGCCAGTACCACCTGTGCTGCTGCCGCCCGTTCCTGAACCAGCTTCGCCGCCAGCGCCGCCAGCGCCGCCTTGCTCGCCGCCAAAACCACCAGCACCGCTCTCACCGGCCATGCCCGTGGTGCCGCCAGTGCCGTTCGGGACACCACCTGCACCGGCCTCGGGAGTTCCGCCTGCGCCCGCTTGAGGACCAGCGCCGCCGCCCGCATCACCCACACCGCCCATGCCTCCGCTGGCCTTGCCGGCAGAGCCGCCGCTCGACGTGCCTGCAGTGCCGCCCGAGGTGCTCGCGATCTTTCCGCGATCGACGTCAGCGATGAGCGTGCAACCAATGAACAGAGAAAGGCTAGAAGCAGTGGCGATGGCGAAGAGATTTCGGGAATAGCGCGGCATGACTCGATTACGCCCCTCGTGGGATGTTTGACGTGGCGGCAATCTTGCTCTAGCCCGGGTGCCGAGTGCAAGTGCCAGTCCAACCGAAAGAGCCCTGAATTTTGAGTAAAGTCACTTTGCACCTGGTTGACGGAACGTATGAGCTCTTTCGAGCCTATTTTGCCGTACCAAGTCAGGTTGGGGCCGCGGGCCAGGAAGTTGGTGCCACGCGCGGGCTGGTGCAAACCCTGTTGTCCCTGCTCTCCCGTCCGGAGGTAACGCACATCGCGTGCGCATTCGACCACGTCATCGAATCGTTTCGGAACGAGCTCTTTGCTGGCTACAAAACTGGAGAGGGCATTCCGTACGAGCTCGCGTCGCAATTCGAATTGGCGGAACGCGCCACGCGTGCGCTCGGCATCGTGACATGGCCGATGATCGAGTTCGAGGCGGACGATGCGCTGGCTACTGCAGCTGCTCGCTTCGCCGACGATGAGCGCGTCGAGCGAGTTGTCATCTGTTCACCTGACAAAGACTTGCTGCAATGCGTGCGCGGCGATCGCGTCGTGTGTTGGGATCGTCAGCGCGACAAGATTTACGATGAAGCGGCGGTGATCGAAAAGCTGGGTGTACCGCCCCGGCTCGTGCCGGATTTTCTGGGGTTGGTGGGGGACAGCGCCGACGGCATTCCCGGTGTTCCGCGTTGGGGCAAGACCAGCGCGGCGCGCGTGCTCTCGCACTGCGGTTCGTTGGAAGCGATTCCGGAGACCGTGCAGCAGCTGTCTTTGCCGATCCGCGGCGCCGAAGCGTTGCTGTCGTCGCTGAACGCGCTGCGCAGCGAGGCCGCGCTGTACAAGCGACTCGCGACCTTACGCGTGGACGCGCCGTTGCCGGAATCGCTCGATGACCTGGAACATAAAGGCTCTCCGCGCGCAGATCTCACGCTGTTTCTGGCCGAAATCAAAGCGGAGAGCGTCGCCGAGCGAGTGGCGCGCTGGCTTGGCTGACGGCTGAGATTGCTCAGTGTTCGAGCGCAAACCAGGCGCCGCCGCAACATAGACCCACGGCGATGGGCACCAAGGCGAGCGCGAACAGCACCGCCGCGGGTGCTGTGGCCGCGAGCAGAGCGATCAGCGCGGCCAGCGACAATAGCGTCGCGAGCGCTGGCTCCAGCATGCTGTGCGACGCGCTGGCTCGCGTGATCAGAAAGCCTGCCAACGGGAACGCCAGCAACACACCGGTGCCGAGCAGCGCTAGCGGGCCCGATGAGCGCACGTCGGCTTCGTCTGCCAGCGTGAAATCGATGCCGATGTGACGGCCGACGACCACGCTGGCAACCGCGAGCGAAAGGATCAGCCCGAGAGTTACGAAGGCACCGCCCACCACCCAGCGCAGCATCACCGGGCGCTCGGCGGGCCGCAGCGCGCGGCGCACATCGCGTAGGCTCGGCGGTTCCAGCCGGGTATGGCGAATGCTCTGCGGTTCGATCTCTCGCAGTGCTGCCCACGCGCCGAGCGCCATGAATCCCAGCATTGGTAACGTCGCCGCCAGATAGCCCGGGCCACGTCCCCAAACGATGTGGTCGTACAGCGCGTGCAACAGCACCGCCGAGAACCAGGTCAGCGAGAACCAACGTCCGCGCATGCGTCCGGCGCCAAGCGCGAAGCCCCAAGCGCCCGCGAACGCCAGATGCGCAAATACCGCGAGCAGGGCGCGCGCCACGCTGAGCGCCGCTCCCTGCGAAGCGTGGACTTGATAGGCGCCTTCCACGGCTGCGAAGCCAGCGCCAGCCGCGACTGCATAACACAAGCCCGAGCGCACACCGCGAATTCGGCGCGTGCGATACAGCGGCCACACCACCATCACCTTCGCGGCTTCCTCCAGCGGCGCGGCCAAGAGGAACACCGCCATCAGCGCGCCGCCAGCCCCGGCGGTCTTCACGTCGAACGCCAAGCCCGTCGCGCGTAGGACCCAGTGCTCGATGAACAGGCACATCACCGCCACGACCGCACCCGCCACAGCGGCGTACACCGTGGTGCGCCGCGAAACGCTACCCGTCGCGCGCGCCTTCTTGAAGACGAGGGCGCCCGCGGCAAGCGCGAACAGCGCGACGAACAGCGCGAGCACCAATTTCATGGCGACACCAGCGACACCATTAGAAGTGCAGCCCTGCCACTCCCGTCACCGTGAAGCCGGCGCCCACGCTCGTACCGTCTCGGGCGTACACCTGCGCGGCCGCTTGCGACGCAGGATCGGTACCGGTGGGCATGTTGGTTTGGCTGACCTTCGCGCGCGAGAGGAACAGCACGTCGCCAGAAATGTTGGCTCCCAGCGAGAAGTATTTGCCGAGGTAGTAGTCGAGCCCGAAGCCGCCGCGCAGGTTGAAGCCGCGCACATCGATGCCGTTCGAGTTGAAGGCGTTGCTCGCGCTGAACGAGCCCATCGAAGCGTAGCCGCCGGCAAATGTGAAATACGGCTCCAGCGCGCCGAGCGGGATGCGCAATCCGAGCTCGGCGTTCAACGTCCACAACTGCCAAGCGTCGAAGTTGCCCAGCCGGAAGCGCACGCCGCCGGTGAGAAAGATCAAGCGCAACCCGGCGCCTGCGCCAACCAAAAGACCACTCTGCGTGGACTTCACCAAGGTGGCGTCGACTAGATTGTTGGCGTGAAACGTTTGCAGCCCGAGGTGTTGAAAGCCGGCTTCAGCGTTCAACCACACGAACTCGAGACCGCGTCCGGAGTCTTCGTGGTCGGCGCGCGAGAGCTCTCGCTCCGTGTCGGTCGGCGCCGTGGGCTCGCTGGCGGGCTCCACGGCGGGCGGTGGCGCCAAGCCGCCAGAGTTCATGCCCGATTTGTCCTGAGCCCACGCGAGGCTCGGTGCGATGAACAGCGGAACGGCGAGCAGGCAGCACCAACGCTGAAGCGGCATCCCTCGAGTCTAGCGGGAGCTGCTCGGCCCGACCAGACTTGGGTCGGCCGCAATTTCCGGAAGCTCCGCGTTGGGCTCAGGCTGGTAGTCAGCCGCGAGTCTTCGCTTCAGGTCGAAAGCCACGAAGCGCCCCGCTAGGTGCGGACCGGTGCTCACCCACAAAAGGCGCCGCGCGGTGTCCATCACCACGGCGTGGGTTGCGATGTGGGCGTCGATGGCGTTGCGATCACCAGCTGCCAACGAGCCACCGCCGGCCGCTTTGCGATCGCGCAGTGCTCGCACCACGCCTTCGGCACCAATCGGACGTGGCGCGCTGGTGACTAGCTCGTCTGCCCGAGCTCGGCGGGGCAACGTCGAGGTGCGCTCACGCACAGATTGGTTCTTGGGATCGGCGCTGGCTGGTCCCTCCAAGTGATTGGTAACCGCGGCTGCGCTGCCTAGCGGCGCGACGAAGTCCGGCGCACCTGGCACGCGCTCGACGCGCACTGCCTGCCCGCTCGCATCGCTCAGCACCACGATGTGACTCACGAGTGGAGCTCGCCGCGCGAGCAACGTGACGGCTTGGTTCGTGTCGTGCGCTTGCGACAACACCGCGCGCAACGCATGCACCACGGGATCACCCTGTGTGCGCGGCGTACCGGCGCGCCCGCCGTGAACCACCAGCGCAACGCCCTCCGCGTTCATGCCGCTCACGACTCCGACCAGCCCAGGCCAAGCCACCGACGCGAACGAAATTTGTCCCTGTTCGCGCACGAAGAATACGGCCTTCTTGCGATCGAAGATGGGATCCACTTCGAAATCGAAATTACGGCCCAGGAGCGATCCACCGTGTTCGGCGCGTTCACCCGAAAACACGAAGCTGGTGCAACCGATCAGCGGCGAGTGCTCGAACGAAAGTGCGATGTCGTACAGCGCGTTCAGGTACACGAAGCGTTGGAACGTCGGGAAAACGCCGGCGTACGGGTCGGGCTGAAACCCCAGCGCACCCGCCGCGATTTCACTGCGCCGCGCCTCGCTCATCCCCGCCGGAAGGTCGCGATAACGGAGCTGCGCCAAATCCAAGAGCAACGTGCGCAGCGCGAGATTCGGTACCGCCTTTTCGAAGTTCGCCAGCAACACACCTTCGTTTTCGACCATCTCTGGGTACAGCAAGCGCGCATGCGCCCAACCGATTTCGCCCGGAGCGCCGCGCAGATGAACCTCCAGCACGTCGCGCTGCTGCACCACGAACGAATCGCCCAAACGTCGCACGCCGGTGGCCTCCCGCTGCGGCTCGCGCTGTGACAGCGACAACGTCGGCGGTTGCATGCGACCGACGCGCTGCACGCCGATGTGGGCGAGCACACTCACGCAGAAAATGCCGGATACAACGAGCGCGACGCGAGCGCCCCAACCCTTCACGATGGCGCCCGCCGCTTCTGCGTGGTGAACGCCGTGTGCAAAATGCGCACGACGATGCGCGCTGGATCGCGCACGCTGTGAAAATGCGTAACGCGCTCGCTAGCCGGCGGATAAATCACGTGCACGCCGACTTCGACCACACGCACGCCCGCGCGCACCGCCTTGAGAATGACCTCCGACTCCAGCTCGTAGCCACTCCCGCTCAGACCGAGCTGCAGCGTTTCGGGCAGCGGATAGCGACGCAAGCCGCACTGCGTGTCGCGCAGACTCTGCCCGGCGAAGAACGACATCCAAGCGTTGGAGAAAGCGTTCGAGAACCTGTTTTTTCGCGGTGCGCCCGCGCTTCGCAGGTCGCGCACCCCGAGCACCAGCGCTCCCTCCGGCGCCGGGTGGCAAGCTAACGCCAGCGCTTCGCTGGGAGGATGCTGCCCGTCAGCATCCACTGTAACCACCGCGCGCGCGCCGAGCTCCTGCGCGCGGCGAAAACCAGTCAGAAGCGCGGCACCTTTTCCGCGGTTTTGCGCGTGACGAATCACGCTCGCGCCCGCCGCTTCGGCGAGCGCAGCCGTTGCATCGTCAGAGCCGTCGTCCACCACCAGCACACACGGATCGCAGCGTTCAGGCAGCGACTCCGAGTGAGCCACCAGTTCGCGAACTACCGCGCTCACACTGCGCTCGGCGCGATAGGCGGGTACGACGAAAGCGATCTTCACGCTGCGGCGAACTTTCGCATAGCCACGTTCAACGTGCATCGCCTGCTTCTGAGGCGTTTTGGACCCGCACACACCCGACCGCGTGACCGACGAGAGGAAGCTTGCTCGCTCGCTCACCATATCCTATGTCTCCGGCCTCGGTGAGCGCATCTCGACCGAGAATTCGGCGGGACACCAATTCGGGGAGACGACTAATCATGAGGAAATTGGCTTCGACCATGGGCGTGCTCGCGTTGATCGGCGCCTGCACCAGCGAATCCGGTGATGGTGGCAACACCGGCGGCACGACTGGCAACGGAGGCACCAGCGCCAAAGGCGGCACCGCAGGTCTGGCCGGCGAGGGCGGCGAAAGCAACAGCGGCCAAGGCGGCAAGGCTCCTGCCCAAGGCGGCGTGGGCGGCAAAGCAACGCAGAGCGGCGGCGCAGCGCCCGAAGGTGGTGCGTCAACCGAAGGTGGCATTGGTGGAGTCGCTGGCATCGGCGGAGAAGGCGGCATGGGCGGCAGCGGCGGAGACGCCGGCAGCGCAGGAGCTCCCAGCGAGCCCGTCACCAGCACCGATACCTGTGCTGGCGCCGAACCGACTCCCAACGACACGCGCGGCACAGCAACCGCTTACAAACTCGGCAGTGCGTACACCGCGTGTTTGCAGAGCGAAACCGACATCGACGTGTACGCCTTCGAAGTCCCCAACGACAATCGCGGCGGTTACGTCACCGTCAGTGTCACCGACGTCGGCACCAACGGCGACATCTCCTTCGCGGCATACACTGCGTCGGACAACACCAAGCTAGTGTCCTCTTGGAATGCTGACGAAGGCGGCAGCGCCTATCTCTTTTTCAACGCCAAGCCTGGTGCCAAGTACTACGTGGCGGTTACCAACTACGCCGATTCGCCGAGTGCGAATGCGTACACCTTCAGGGCGATCTACAAACGGGTGCTCGATATTTACGAGCCGAATGACCTACGCTCGTCTGCCACGCCTGTGCCACTTGGCGGCAGCACTTCGGCCTACCTGTTCGCTGGCTGGGAGTACGCGACCGGGATTCCCGAAGAAGAGTGGCAAGATTGGTACAAGGTCGAGCTGGAGCCGGGCGATGTGGATGTGCTGGTGACCACCGGCGCGGCGGACCTTACCGCTAGTCTCGTCCTCTACGATTCACTTGGTGGTGAAATCGCTGCCGCTCACAATGCCACAGAGGGCTCTGACGTTCACTTGGCTCACTCGGTCTCTATGGGCGGAACGTACTTCATCAAGATTGAGCCGTACCTGGCCCCTGCAACGCGTGGCTCGACGGCTACGGTTCCGCAGTACCTCAAGGTTCCCTACTCGCTGGAGGTCACGCAGTAGTCGAGCTGCGCAAGGCCGACTCGGTCCCGCCAGGCTGGTGTTATGCGAATGCGAATATTGAGGCTTGGTTTGGCTATGGCTGCGGTTGTAGCGATTGGACCGGGTGCTTGCCGTGTCGACTCCCACTACAAAGCCGCCGGACAGGGTGGTTATGCCGGCGCGCTTTCGATGGCGGGAGCTGGAGCCACGTCGAGCGGCGGCGTAGCACCAGCGGGTGGCAGTACCTCGGGCGGTGCAGCGCCAATGCCACAAGCAGGGCAATCAACGGATGCGGGCGGGGCGGGCAACGCTGAAGGTGGCGATGGAGGTCTGGGCGGTCAAGCTGCCGCGGGATCGGCGGGCAATGGCATGAGCCCTACTGTTGCGATCACGAGCCCTGACGATAACTGCGAAGGCATTGAGCTAAAGCCGAACAACGATCGGGCATCGAGCGTTCCCTACAAGTTGGGCACCGCGTACACCGCCTGCCTTCAGAATGCGACTGACATAGACTACTACTTGTTTAGCGTTCCGGCTGATTCACGGGGCGGCTGTGTGCAAGTTAAAGTGAGCGACGTTGGAGCGAATGGAGACATCCGCGCAACAGCTTGGACTTCGCTCGACGCCGGGCAGATTCACGTGGCTTACACGCGAGAGTTGGGGACCGGAGTAGGCTTCTACTTCACTGCCAAGTCGGGCTCATCGTTTCACCTCAGCATTGCGCGCCAGGCCGAGTTGAAAGCGTCTAACCCGTACACACTCACGGCGATCTACTCGCAGGTGCCTGATATCTACGAGCCAAACGATACGCTTGCTCAGGCTGTGCCTATCGCTCCCAATCGACCCGTCAGAGCCTACACGTTTGCTGGTTTCGAGCTTTCGAACATTCCAGTCGCCGACTTCCTCGACTGGTACAAGGTAGACCTCGGTCCCGGGCCCGTGGACATCAGCCTGTCCAACCTAACCGAGGACGCCTTGGGGGGAGGCGTCACGTTAACTGATAGCAGCGGGGCTCTCCTGGCCACCAAAGCTTCGGCCGGCACTTCCGTGGCACTGCAAGCCAATGCCCTCACTGCGGGAACCTACTTCGTGCGGGTAGAACCGAACGGAGTGCGGGAAACGTCGGGCACGACCGTGGACCTTCCGCAGTACGTCAAGCAGCCCTACTCCCTACTCGTCGCACAGTGACGGTCCTGTCGACAAAACGCGCTACGCTCCCAGCGTGATCCACGACCCCGACACGCTGGCTTTTCTTCAAGATCGCGCCCGCAAGCAAATTCGCTCGCGCATGCGCGCTCTCCGCCGAGCCCACCCGGAGGCAGCCCTCGGGGAACGCAGCGCTCGCATCGTCGAGCGCGTCGCGGACACCGAGGCGTATCGAGCTGCGCGTTCGCTAGCGCTGTTTTGGCCGCTTAGCGGCGAGGTCGATTTGCGCGGCCTCGATGCGCGCGCTCGAGCCGAAAACAAGGCCGTTTATTACCCCGTGATGGATCCCAACGGCAGCGGTTTCACCACCGGCTTTGCCATCACTGCGTCGACGGAAGAGCTTGCGACCCGCCGCTCGCGTTTTCTCGAACCGTTGCCTGAAGCTCCTCGAGCCGTGCGCGGTGAAATTGATCTCGTGCTCGTGCCGGCGCTCGCCGTCGGCGCGGATGGCAACCGCTTGGGTTACGGCGGAGGCTTCTACGATGTCACCTTGCCGGACTTCGTGCCGCCAGCAGTCAGCTTGATCGTCGCGTATGACTTTCAGCTGCTCGCCGAAATCCCCGCGCTGCCGCACGACGTGGCTTGCCAGCTGGTGGTCACCGACGCGCGCACCTTGGTCGCAACGCCGCGCACCTGACGCAGGCGCATTTTCGCGGTGTCAGGCTTTCAGCGCGCACTCAGCGGCTAGCGGCGCTTTTTGGGCTTCTGACAGTCGGAGCACAAGCCGTAGAGCTCGTGTTTGTGCTGGCGCACCTGAAAGTCGTAGCGGGCCGCTACGCGCGCTTGCAGCTCTTCGATCAGCGGCTCTTCGAACTCGGTGATTTTGCCGCATTCGACGCAAATCAGGTGGTCGTGGTGGTGGTCTTCGTCGTTCAGCTCGTAGCGTGTGAAGCCGTCGCCGAACTTGTGTTCCTGAACGATGCCGCTGTCCGCGAGGAGCTTCATCGTGCGGTACACGGTTGCGTAGCCAACGCGAGAATCCACAGTGCGCACTTGCCGGAGCAAGCCGTCGAGCGTCACGTGTTCGCCGGAGTCGAACAATGTGTCGATGATGAGCCGCCGCTGCTCGGTGGAACGCAACCTACGCTTGGCCATGTAGGCATCGAGGTCGCGCCGCAACCGCGGAATATCCGGGTTGCTCGAGCTTCGTCCCGCAGAGGCAGTGCTCTTCACCCCTCACATCTTTTCTGAACTCTCCGCCGCGTCAAGCACCGCAGCGCGCGCGGGGGATGTGGGTTTGGGGGGCGCCTCGACGCAGCCCACTTGCGCCCCGTCTTCGTCGCGAAAGGTGCCGCTGGGCGGCTGCGGGTCGTTGGGCCAGCGCGCCGCAAGCGGCGGAAATCGAAAGCCTTCTGGGTGCGCCGCCCACGCCGGCGGGCACGGAGTTCCTCAATGAGGTTCAGGAAACGCTGAGGATCGGCGCGTTAACGGAGTGCCCGTAGGCGCAGCAACGCGGTGGCGGCCCCGGCGGCGGCCGCGAGCGGTGCGGTCACTGGTGTGACCAAGCCGAGCACGGCTACCAAGCTGACGGCGGCGGCGGGCACCAAGGTGACGATCAGCGCGAGGCGAGCTTCTCGCCGCGAAGTGTGTGAGAGGCGCAGCGCAAACGCGGCGTCACGCACGTCGTCGGAGGCGAGCTGCACGTTCCACTCCGACGCGGTGCTGCCCGCAGTGGAGAGTGCGATGGAAACGTCTGCGGCGCTGAGCGCGATATCGTCGGCGGGAGTGCGGCCCAGCACCGCGACCACCGCACCACCATCCATCAAGCGCCGAATCGCGTCGCCGCGCTCCGAAGGCTGCAGCTCTGGGCGGATGTGATCGATGTCGAGCGCGTGGCCGAGCGCTTCACAGGTTTCACGCGCGTCACCCGAGAGCAGCACTGGTTCGACACCGATATCGAGGAGGTGTTGAACCGCTGCGCGCGCGCCGGGGCGCAAGCCGTCTTGCAAGCCGAGCAGACCGACCAGGCGTCCGCCGAGCGCGACGAGCTGCACGCTGCGGCCCATCGCTTCGAGCTCGGTGATGCGTGCTTCGACCGCTGCTACGCTGACGTGCTCGCGCAGCATCAGCGCGCGGCTGCCAACAACCAAGCTTTGTCCGGTCGAGGCCACGGCCGTTGTGCCCAATCCGGGCTCGCGATTGGGGCTGCGCACGCCGTCGGGGCGCACGTTGCGAGCGCGCGCGGCGCGCAACACGGCCGTAGCAGTCGCGCGCTGTGAACCACTTTCGGCGCCGGCGACCAGCGCGAGCACGTCGCTAGCGCGGTGCTCACCGAAGGCTTGGATATCCGCAACTTCGGGCTCGCCGAGGAGCAGCGTTCCGCGCGCACAGAATGCCAATGTCGAGACTTTGCCGGCGCGATCGAAGGCTTGCGAAGTTCGAAATGCGACGCCGCGCCGCAGGCCGTCGAGAATGGCGCGCGCGACGTGCAACGCCGGCGTGCTTGCCAGCGCCGGGTTGGTCAGGCTCGAATGCACGCCGACGCACAGCATGCCGACTTCGATCCAGTCGAGGTTGCCGGCGAACGCTGCGAGCCCGGCGGCGCCCGTGAGGAACGGCGCGATGCGTTCGGCGATGAGTCGCCCGCTGCGAGCGAGCGACGAATACAGATCCGCACGCCGCCGCGGATCGCTCGATAGCCGCATCCACGCACGATCCGGACCGGCCCAGCTGACCACCGCGCGCAAGCGCCCCTCGACGACGCGCGCGCCGGCGACGATCACGTCGCCTTCGTGGCGCTCTTCGCGCACGTTGGCGCCGAGCCAGGGCATGACCACTGCGGTACCGGCAGCCACGGTCGCGTCAACCGGAGCGACGCTGCCCGCTTCCAACACAATCTCCTCGCCGGGGCGCAGATCAGCGGCGCGCACTTCGACGAGATCGTCGCCGGCCACGCGCTGGCACGTGCCGTCGAGCTCGTTTGCCATGCGTTCGCGCTCGCCGTCGAGCGGGCGCCGCATGCGTCGCACGAACAGCACCGAGAGCGCGGTTGCGCCGACCACCACGGCCGACAACGTGATGGCAGCAGACGTTTGCGGTGCGCCGCCGACCAACGCCGAAATCGCCACCAAGATACTGCCGAGCGGCGCCGCCAACAGCGCGAAGGGTCTGAGCTCGGTTTCGTCGCGCACTCCCATCCACGATTCGGCCGCAAGCGCGCAAAACGATACTGCGGCCAACACCAAACGCGCGCTGGCTGCTACTTGAGAATCACCGGCGAGCACCAGTGCAATTGCGAGCCCACCGCCGGCAGCCGACAGCGTGAGTAGCAGCGAGCCGACAGCGGCCGCCTGAGCGCTGTTGCTCGAACGCAGCGGTTGGCTCCGTGTGAGCGAGCTGGGCACCTCCGACGTCGGCGCGGGCGCGCTCACACGCTCGAGCTCGTCATCTTCGCGCGCGATGAGGCTCAGCTCACGCACTGCAGCGCGTTCGCCGAGCGCCGCCGGTTCACTCGAGGTTTCTGCCGCCACGGATGCTGGCGAGGGTGATGGCGACGGCAGTGGGCGTTCGCGCGCGACCGGCAACGGGGTCACGCTGGGCCGTGGATCGTAGCCCTCGTGACAGCCGGCGCTGCAGAAATAGCGAAAACGCTCGCCGTAGATCGCCACGCGCTCGGCACGCAGCGGATCTACGGCGTTGCCGCAGGTAGCGCAGCTCACTCGCAGCGTTTCGGCGCCGGCACGCGCCGTCACGACGGCATCCCGGCGCACCCCATCATGCGACTCCAGCGAGCACGCGCGCCAGCACTTCCACCGCTTCGTCGATGTGAGCGTCGCTGACTACGAGCGGCGGCGAGAAACGCAACGCTTGTGCGCCCGCGATGGTGACGAGCAAGCCCGCGTCTTGCAGCTTGCCCAGGACGGCGCGTGCGTCGACGTCTGCGCTCAAAACTGCCGCTTGCAGCAGGCCCCGACCGCGAACTGCCGTGATGAGCTTGGGGTAGCGCTCTTGCACCGAAGCCAAAGCACGCGCGAGTCGCTCGCCCTTCGTCTGAGTTTGCGCGAGCAGATTTTCGGAGTCGACGGTTTCGATCACCGCCAAAGCTGCCGCCGAAGCCAGCGCGTTGCCACCGAAGGTGGAGCCATGGCTGCCCGGAGGCAGTGCGCCGCTCACCTTTTCGATGCAGAGCATCGCGCCGATGGGAATGCCACCACCAAGACCCTTGGCGAGTGCGATGACATCCGGCTTCACGCCGTCGTGCTCGACCCCCAAGAAGGTTCCGGTGCGACCGACGCCAGTTTGAATTTCGTCTGCGATGAGCAGCGCGCCGTGTTGGTCGCACAGGCGCCGGAGCTCTTGCAGAAAGCCAGGCGGCGCGGGCAGCACGCCGCCTTCGCCTTGTACCGGCTCCACCAAGATCGCGGCGACGTCGGCGGCCATGTTGTCCGCCACCGCGCGCGCGTCGCCGTACGGAACGTGTGTCACGTTCGGGAGCGGGCCGAAGCCTTCCTTGTACTTGCCTTGACCGGTTGCAGCCAAAGCTCCCAACGTGCGGCCGTGAAACGAGTTGTCGAAGGCGATGACGCGCAGACGCTCCGGTTGCCCAGCGGCCCAGAAATGCCGCCGCGCGAGCTTCAAACAGGCTTCGATCGCCTCAGTGCCGGAGTTCGAAAAGAACACCCGGTCCATGCCGGTCTTTTTGCAAAGCAGCTCGGCGAGGCGCACGTTGGGCGCGTTGAAAAAGTAATTGGAGAGGTGCACGAGGCGCGCGACTTGCTCCGACACCGCGCGCACCAGGGCCGGATGCCCGTGCCCCAGTGCGCTCACCGCGATGCCTGCGAAGAAGTCGAGGTAACGCTTGCCTGCGACGTCCCACAGCACCGCGCCCTCGCCACGTTCGATGACGAGGGCTGGTTGCCGATAGTTCGGATACAGGTAGCGGCGGCCGCTTTCTACCAGCGCGGCTTGCTTGTCAGCAGGAGAAGTCATGCTGACGCGAGCACCTTGGCGATGCAGTCGGTAACGTAGTCGACGTTCTTCTCGTTGAGGGCAGCCAAGCAAATACGGCCGCTGTCCACGATGTAGAGCCCGAACTCCGAGCGCAGCTTGCGCACCTGCTCGAGGCCGATGCCCGAGTAGGAGAACATGCCGTTCTGACGCTTGATGAACGAGAAGTCGCGCTTCACGCCTTTCTGCGCCAGGCGCTCCACGAACAGGCCGCGCATACGCTGAATGCGCTCACGCATCTCGGTGAGCTCGGTTTCCCACTGCGCGCGCAGCTCTGGATCCGACAACACCAAGCCGACCACCTGAGCTCCATGTGAGCTCGGGTTCGAGTAGTTGGTGCGAATTACACGCTTCAACTGCGAGGTCAGGCGCTTGGCTTCGTCGGCGCTCTCCGTCACGAAGGTGATGGCGCCCACACGCTCGCGGTACAACGAGAACGACTTGGAGAAGGAGCTCGCCACCAAGAAGGGTGCGCCGGCTTCCGCGAACGCACGGATTGCCAGCGCGTCCTCATTGATGCCCGCCCCGAAGCCCTGATAGGCGAAGTCCACGTACGGGATCAGGCCCTTCTCCTTGAGCAGCGACGCCACTTGGCTCCATTGCGCGGCATCGAGATCGACGCCGGTCGGGTTGTGGCAGCACGCGTGCAGCAACACGATGCTCTTCGGCGGTAGCTTCGCGAGCCCTGCGAGCATGCCTTCGAAATCGACGCCTTGCTTCTGCGCGTCGTAGTAGGGGTACTCGTTTACTGCGAAGCCGGCTGCTTCGAAAACTGCGCGATGATTTTCCCAGCTCGGGCTGCTGATCCAGAGCCCGGCGCCGGGAACGAAGCGCTTCAAGAAATCTGCGCCCAACTTGAGTGCGCCAGTGCCACCCAGCGCCTGCGCCGTGACGACGCGACCTTCCTTCACGATGGTCGAATCAGAGCCGAACAGCAGGCGCTTGACCTCGCTGTTGTAGAGAGGAACGCCGTCGATCGGTAAATAGGACTTTGAGTCCTCTTTATCGTACCAACGCTTCTCGGCTTCACGCACGACCTTCAGCACCGGCACCTTACCGGTTCCGTCCTGGTACACACCCACGCCCAGATTCACCTTCTGGGGGTTCTTGTCGGCCTGGAAAGCTTCAGTAAGGCCGAGGATGGGGTCAGGGGGAGCTAGCTGAATTTCGGAGAACGGAGACGATGGCATGGTCGGATTTCCTCGAAAGGTCCCGTGTATTGCCGGAACCTGGAACCGCATGCCTTTAGCAAAGCTAGGCCCGGCGTGCGAGCAGGAGCTCTGCTGCTTCGACGAAGCCCGCGGCGCGTTCGCCCTGGGTAATGAAGCGAGGGCATAAAGTCGGGCGACCGCTCAGGTTTTTGACGCCGAAGCTCACGCGGAAGGCGTTGAAGCAGGCCGCATCATTTTCGCTGTCGCCAATGAAGGCATAGCTCGACAGCACCCGAAATGGGTCCACGCCGTACAGTAGCGACATCAGCTGAGCGGAAGCGCTCGCCTTGTCGGCGCGGTCGAGGCTCACGTGCAGGTGCACGCTGGAGGCGATGGTGGCGGCTCCCAGCGCGTGGGCACGTTGTCGCACGGCGAGCACGCGCTCACGCGGCACACGCTGATACTCACCGATGTCGAACGTGAAGTCGCTGATGCGCTGCCACACGTCGTCACTGGGTACGAGCTCCGGGAACTCGCTGCGCAACGTGGTCACCAAGTAGTCCAGTTCGCGCCGGCGGAAGGTGCGCTCCTTCGGCGCCAAGCGATCGTGCAACGTGACGCGCCCGTTCGTGTGAACCAGCGCAAGCCCGCCGTTTTCGGTAATGGCACCATCGATTGGCCACTGATGCGCGATGACAGCGCCCCAACCGGCGGGTCTGCCCGTGACGGCGAATAACTCGAGCCCGGCCGCTTTCATTCGATACAGCGCGTCGAGTGCGCTCGGCACGAGCTTACCGTGATCGAGCAAGGTGTCGTCGAGATCGAAAAGCAAGCCGCGCAGGCCACGGGCGAGCTCAGCAGAAAGTGTGGCGGCGGGGCGCATCAGGAGCTCGCAGTGACTTGCGCGACGACCGTGCTCAAGTAGAGGCCCTCGGGAAACGCTGCCGGCACTGGATGATCTGGGCCTTGGTAGAGTCGCTCGATCACCGCGGCGCGCACGCCCACGTCGCGTGCACCGAGCGCCAAGGCACGCGTGAGTTCCTGCATTCCGAGCGCGGCGCTGCACGAACTCACCACCAGGAGACCATCGGGTCGCGTCGCGCGAGCACCGGCGCCGCACAACTTGCGCATGGCTTCGAGTGCGCGTTCGCGTCGCGCTCGGCTCGGCGCCAGCTTGGGCGGATCCACGATGACGAGATCGACGCCGCCTTGTTGACCCGCTCGCCGGAGCGCTTCCAGCGCGTCGCCGCATTCGAAGCGCACCTTGCCGCTCAGCCCATTCTGCGCGGCGCATTCCGCCGCAACCTCCAGCGCCACCGCGCTAGAATCCACCGCTTCCACGCTGCTTGCGCCGCCGCGCGCCGCCGAAAGCGCGATCGCACCGATGTACGAGTACAGATCGAGCACGCTGCGTCCGCGTGAAAGCCGCTCGACGAGCGCACGCAGGGGGCGTTGGTCGAAGTAAAATCCAGTCTTCTGTCCGAGCTCGAGCGGCACGTGAAAGGCGAGTCCGCGCTCGCGAAATTCGAAGGCGCGCAACGAATCGTCTCCGCGCACCACACCGCTGCCGGCCTGAAATCCCTCGCTTTTGGCGGCGCGCTCCGGCGTTCGATCGACGATGGCGCGCGGTTTCAAGGCTCGCTCCAGCACCGAAAGCACGGCGAGCTCGCGTTGCTTCAGGCCGATGGTGCCAAACTGCAAAGAAAGTACGTCGCCCAGCTGGTCGACCACCAAGCCAGGCAAATCGTCCCCCTCTGCGTGGATTAGGCGAAAGCCGGTGGTCTGATCGTCGGGTAAGCCCAGGGCGCGGCGGCGCGCGATGGCTTTGGAAATGCGCTCCGAAAGCAAAGCTTCATCGATGGGCCGCTTTGGGTCGCGTGTGTAGAGCCGCACCGGAATCGCCGAACCGGGTGAATACAGTCCGCGCCCGAGGGGGTTGCCGCGCGCATCGCGCACGAGCACCTCATCGCCAGCGCGCGCTCCGCCTTCGATTCGTTCCACGGCTTGCGCGAACACCCAAGGATGGCCGGCCCAAACGGGCTGCACGTGTCCCGGCCGTAAAGTGACATGTCCGATGCTCACGATCTTAGCCGGCGGAGCGTAGCGCACTTTTCGGGAGTGGCCGCGCGGGCCGCTCGAATGGGGCGGGTGAAGGTGCTAGCCTGGCCTCGATATTTCTGGGCTTCGCATGCGCCGCCTCACCTCGCTGATTGGTTCGGCCGCAGCTCTCGCGCTCGGCTTTGGGTTTTCTTCGCTCGCTCACGCACAGAGCTGCGCTCCTGGCGATTGGTTTTGTGATCCCGCCAGTGAACCTGCGCCGCCGCCTGCGCCCACGCCGCCCGAGCCGGAGCGGGCGGAGCGCGATCGCGACGAGCCGCTGCCACCACCCAGGTTTCGCGAGCGGCACCTGGAGCTGGATCAACCGGATTTTCGTCCCCATCCGCGTCGGCGGCACCGCTTTCCGCGTTGGGGTGTGTCGGTTCACGTGTTCGGAGCGCTGCTCGGCGATGACTCGACGATTTCGCGCGACGCGAGCATGGGAGGGCTCGGGATCGGCATACGCCGCTTCTTCGTGCCGGAGTTCGCATTCGAAGCCAACGGTGAGTTCGGTTTCGGCACGGACTACAACGGCTACGATCGTCAAGAGAGCGCGCTCTTGTTGCACGGCGTGGGCGTGCTCAATCCCCGCAGCGTGGTGCGCGCGTACATCTTCGGCGGTCTGGGTTTCAGCACGGCGCGTGTGCATGTCACGCCGACGAGCGTGACTCCCGGAACGTCCACGTACGACGATCGCTACAACTACGTCGGGCTGGATCTCGGTGGCGGCGTCGAAATCCGCGTCACACGTCACGCGGCGATTCATGCGGACATTCTCGGCTTCGTGCGCGATCGCACCGATGACAACGGGCGCTCGCGCGCGGAGTTCATCGATCCGAAGACGGGGCGAACCACGAACGCTTCCGGCGGCGCGTTGCTGCGCGTTGGTACCCAGTTTTACTGGTGAGCAGGGCACAAAACGCACTGTCCCCGGAGCTCATGCGGAGTCCAGGGACAGTGTCGGGGGCTTCACGCTCGCCCCAAGCCGGTCGGCTCGCTCAGTCGTGCCCGAAGCACGAACGAACTTACTGAACGAGATCCTTGAGAGCCTTGAGAGCGGTCGCGCGGACCTTCTTGCTCGCGGGCTTCGCCGGGATCGTGATCGGCTCTTTGGTGAAGGGGTTGATACCCTGACGCTCTTTGGTAGCGGGCTTCTTCACCACGCGGAGCTTGACGAGACCGGGGACGACGAACTCGCCCGGGCCGCGCGCGGAGAGCTGCTTGCGGATGAGATCCTGAAGCGACTCGAACACGCGCGAGACGCTCTTCTTGTCGAGATCCGACGAGTTCGCGAGCTCGGCAACGACCTGAGCTTTGGTGAGCCTCTTTCCAGCCATGATTTCCTCCTGTGGATAAATCCTGTTGAGCTTTTGATGCCTTTTTCTCGGCCCTCCCGGCCGCTGCGGAGGGCTCCGAGAGACCGCCGATGCAACCGACCAAGGCACGCGACGGATAACAGGGACTTCGGGGCCTAATCAAGGGGAAAAAATGGACTCGGGTGCTAGAATCCGCTTTTTTCATGCGGGTCGGACGAGGTCTCTCATCCAGATCCCGCTGCCCAAGCTGGATCCGCAGCCAGTGTGCGTGCGTTCCCTTGTTCCATGCGGCGTTCGAATCCGTCCTGGATCGAGTCAAAATTTGCCAAGTAAATCCAGGCTGTTACAGGCAAACTCTACCAACCTGCTCGAAGCGCGAATCGGGGGTTTTGTAGGGCGGTCGGTCGGTCCATGTTGGTGGCTCCGCCGCTCGGACTTGGAAAATTGGGGAAACATCAGCAGCCGTCGTCGGTACCCCCTTTTTTGTTGGATGGGCGCGCAGGGCTCCACCCGGAAGGCAGGCGGAAAGCCATTTTCATTGTTGCGAACGGGTCGAATGCTCGCTGGCCGTGGTTTTCGCAAATGAGCGGAGTTTTGGCCGTGTTCGGAGTCAGCGTTTGCGCGATGGTTCGCGACGCGTCGTGCGTTTGCGTGAGGCGCTCGTTTGCGAGGTGCGTGCAGGTTGGTTGGTGCGCATCACAAGTCGCTTGGCTCGCACCGGAGTTTGCAATGGTGCGCTTCGCACTAAGCGTCGCGCTGCTGCATCCATCTTGCGTTTGCGCGGGCGTGTATCGTGATCGTACCCGATGAGATGCAGGAGCCCGTGAGCTAAGAGGAAGCGGACTTCGGCGATGAGCTCGCGGCGGCGAGAGTTGGCTTGGCGAAGGGCGGTGTCGATTGAGATGACGACGTCACCGAGCCAGGGGCGCGTGGGGTCTTCGCCTTTTTCATCGAGGGGGAAGGCGAGGACGTCGGTGGGGCGATCTTTTTGGCGATGCTGGCGATTGAGCTGGTGAATCGTGGCATCGTCGGTCAAAAGCACGCTAAGCTCGGACGCATCGAGATCCAAGGCGTGGAGCATCGCTTCTGCCAAGCGTCGAACGGCGGCGGGCGACAGGGCGGCTGAGCGTGGGGCGCGGCGAGTGACGAGCGCAGGCAAGCGAGGAACGCATTACTCCTCGAAACGCCCTGCGCGCAACTTCCTCCTCCCCGCACTGCACACTGCACACTGCACACTGCACACTGCACACTGCACACTGCACACGCCCAGGCACTGGACCCCGCATTGCGCCGCACTGAAGAGCGCGGTCGCGCGGACCCCCTCGAGGCGCTTCGCGGGGCCCTTCCCACGGCGGCGTCTAGGCGGTGCTGAACGTATTGAGAGGTTGTGGCGAGTGCATGCTCGTTTTCGCTGGGTGTGGGTCCCTTCCCGCTTGGCCGCGAGGGGGCACCGCGCTCCCTCAAGTGCGAGCTGTGCACTCTGCATCGTTGCGCGGCGCTGAAGAGTACTGTTAGTCGCACTGCGCTGCGCTGAAGAGCGCGGTCGCGTGCTGTTGAAGGGAAGGCGAATTATTGCAGGGGGCTTGTGGCGGGGATGTCGGGGGTCGTGCCGGGGAAATGTGTGGGGCGGTGCGTGGGCGGTGGGAGCGAGAAGGTGGAAAACGGGCGCGGCTTTCCAAGGTGCGGGGGGAGGGTTAGGTTTCAGAGGTATGGCTCGTCCGTCGCGTCCGCCTGGTTTCGACATGACCTATCGGCCTGCCGAGACGGCGTTCGGCCCGCCGATGCGAGTGAAGATTCCCTCGATCATTTATTTGGTGCTGGCGCTTGCGGCGGTGATGGTGGTGCTGGTCGCCGAAAAGAGCCCAGCGGGGAGTTTTCTCTACAATCACATCGTCGAGCGGAGTGCGCGTGGGTTCATCGGTGCGCGCACGGTGGCCTTGATGCTGGTGTTGGGGGCAATTTCGTCTTTGGTGCGAGCGAATATGCGCGGCGTGCGGATTCGCGAGGATGGGGTGGAGTACCGCGATGTGATGCCGTTTGGTCTGCCGAAGTTGCGACGGTATCGCTGGGCGCAGATCGACCGAGTGGTGTTGGATCTGCCCGAGTGCGTGGCTTTCGACGTGTGGGACGGCACGCGCGCGTTTTTGCCGGAAGTGTCTGATCGAGAGGGGTTGTCTGCCGCGCTCGAGAAAATTGCGGCTGCGCGCGCAATTCCGGTGCGCGGCGGCGTGGGACTAGACGAGATGCCGGAGTCTTCGGAGCTCGCCGAGGAGTCGTAAAAATCGCGAGTGCGGCGTGGGGTCGGGCTGATGCACGATTGTGCCTTGTGGTAGCGTCGGCGCCGCATGAAGGGAAAAAAGCCCACTCGCGAGAACAACGCCACCATTCTCAAGCAATCGATGCTGCGTCGTTTGCCCCGACGCGTGGCGGCCCGCGGGGATTTGATGCTCGCTTCCGTTCCGAGCCTGCTCGATCACTATCAGCAGACTCTGCTTACTATCTTTGCTTCGCTCGGGCGCGTATTCAACGACGCGGAGAAGGCGCATCTTCGCAGCGTGCTCGAGACTTGGCTCAAGAAGGGCTGGGAGCATTCACCGTACACGCGCCTCGTCGTTCACTACGAAACCGATGAGCCTCCGAAGACGACGCTTTCGTACAATGTGAATCTCAACATCGTCACGATCGCAGACGAGTACGAGCATTGGACGAAGACGCGCACGCCGCCGCTCTTCGGCGCGCATCCGGACGCGAAGGTGATGGACATCGCAGCGACGCTGGGCGACCCGAAGGATTGCCCTGTTCTGGATATCGGCGCCGGTACCGGTCGCAACACGCTGCCCCTCGCGCGCGCCGGTTACCCTACAGACGCGGTCGAGCTTGCGCCGGCGCTCGCAAAGCTTCTGCGCGAAGATGCCGAAAAGGCTGGTCTCACTGTGCAGATCTTCGAGGGCGACGCGACCAACCCCGATCTGGGCCTGCCGAAGGATCGTTATAAACTGGTGATTTTGGCGGAAGTGATCGCATCGCACTTTCGCAGCGTCGCGCATCTACGTCAGCTGTTCGAAATCGTCGAGGGCATCATCCAGCCGGGCGGGCTCTTGGTGTTTAGCGCCTTCGTCGCGCTCGAGGGTTACAAGCCGGATCAAATGGCGCGCGAGCTCGGCGAGGTGTTCTGGTGCCCGTTGTTCACACGCTCTGATTTCGATCAGGCGATGCAGGGCCTCGCTTTCGAGCGGATCGAGGAAGAGTCCACCTTCGAATACGAGCGCGATCACTTGCCGAAGGAAGCTTGGCCGCCCACCGGCTGGTTCGAGCAGTGGACGAATGGCCGCGACTTGTTCGATCTGCCTCCCGGGCGCGCTCCAGCCGAGCTGCGCTGGGTGACGTACCGCAAGAAGAAGTAACATCCTGCGAGTCGGCGGCTGGTTCCCTCTGCGGGCGCTCGCTGCTGCGCGCATCACACGAGTAATTCTCACCCACGGGCGTTCGCCGCTGCGCGCGCTATGCTCGTGGTCTCGAAAGCCCGGTTGGGGGAGGTGAGTGCTGAAATGCCTGTGTTCGTAATGGAAGTGTTGGAGGTGGCGGCGCATCCGAACGCCGATCAACTGCGTGTGTACGCGTTCGGCGGCTTGGATGGCGAACGCATCCAGGTGGTTGCGAATCTTTCGAACGTGTACGCCGTTGGTGATCGCGTCGCCGTTGCGCGAGTGGGGAGCGAACTCAAAGACGGAACCAAGATTCGTCCGGCGCGTCTGCGCGGAGTCGATTCGTTTGGAATGGCTCTGGGCGTGCACGCAGGCGAGGTCGGCAGCGATATTTCCGCCGAGTTCGAGCTTGCAGAGAGCGCTCCAGTCGCCGCGCAGGTGGTGAGCTGGCCAAGCATCGAGCTTCTACACCACGTGCGCGCTGCCTTGCGGACCGCTGCGGAGCTGCAGCAGGTGTCGCTGCCGAGCGTCAGTTATCGCTGCAAGGTGAAGCTCGACGGGACCAACGCGGGCGTGCAGGTGCATCCCAATGGCAGCGTTGTGGCGCAGAGCCGTAGCAGCGTGATCGATTCGCGCGCCGATAACATGGGCTTTGCGGCTTGGGTCGAGCAGCATCGCGACTACTTCGCGGCGCTGGCCAGCGAGGAGCCGATTGTCGTATTTGGGGAGTGGTGTGGGCGCGGCATTCAAAAACGCGCCGCGATTTCCGGCATCGATCGCAAAGTGTTCGTGGTGTTTGCGCTGCAGTACGGTCTTGGAACCGCATCGGCTGCGCGTGTGGAAGTCGAACCCGAGCGCCTGCGAGCGCTGCTGCCCGAGCATCCGGATGTCTTCGTGCTGCCTTGGCTGCCTGCGCGCTTCGAGCTCGACTTTGCGGATGATGCCGCGCTCGAAGCCGAGGCTGATCGCATCAGCGAGCTCGTCAGCGCCGTCGAGACGTGCGACCCATGGGTGCAGGAAACGTTCGGGGTAAACGGCCTGGGCGAAGGCATCGTGTTGTACCCGCAGTTCGCCGAAGCAGGGCAGTGTGATCGCACGCGCCTGGCGGAGCTGATGTTCAAGGCCAAAGGTGAGAAACACCAAGCCGTGCGTCAGAAGAAAGCGGCGCAGATTGCTCCCGAAGTCGCGCGAGGCATCGATGAGTTCGTGACGCTCGTCGTGACCGAAGCGCGCCTCGAACAAGGTTTGAACGAAGCGTGCTCGGGCGACGCGGACATGGCGTCGATGGGCACGTTTCTGAAATGGATCGCCGCTGACGTCCAAAAGGAATGCCAGGTGGAGCTCACGGCAGCGGGCCTCGGATGGGAACAAGTGAGCCGAGCGATTTCGAGCCGGGCTCGCAGCTGGTTTCTTGCGCGCGCGCAACGCTGAGCCGCGCTTGGCGCAGCGCGAGTCGCTTGGCGCGACGTGAGTCGCTTGGCGCGACGTGAGTCGCCGCTCGCCCAGCCGTGAACCGCGTTCGACTCAGCGCCCGCCGAGCGCGAAGGCGAGTACGCTGAGCACCACCACCAACCCCAACATCCAGAACATCCACACGCTGACGTTGCCGCTGCGAAACTTCGGTGGGATTGAGGAAGGGCGCGCAGCCCGGGTGACGGCAACTTGAGCCGACTGCGCCTGCGCCGCTGTGGTGGACGACGCCGGTGGCGGCGGACGCGAAGTGACCGCCTCGTCCTGTGACAGCGCGCCCGACGTTACCGATGAAACCGCAGACGACTTCGCACTCCCGGGGCGTGCCGTCGTAGCCACGGACTTCTGCGAGGGCTCTGGCGCACCGCCCTTCAACGTGGAGGAGGTGCTGGACTCCGTGATGGACGCTACCAAGGTCGCATCCGAATCGGGAATGGACGGCTGCGAGGCGCGCGCCTTTGCTTTCGCCTTGTCCTTGTCCTTCTTTTTCTTCAGCCCTTCGGGCTGCACCACCAAGCCGCTGGTTGCGGTCGGCGTGTCGGTCTTGTCGGTGACGGAAAGCAGCTGATACGCGAGCGCTTCTGGCAATGTTCGGCCCTGGCTCATCACCGCTTCAACGAGGCGCCGGCGCTCTGGATTCATTCGCTCGCGCACGATGCGCGCGACGTCGCTGGGTGTGGCGATCTTGGATGAGGTGAGCATCCACTGTTCGAGCGCCAACCGCATTTCTTCCGCGGTTTGGTAGCGTTGGTTCGGATCGGCCGCCAACGAACGCACGATGATGGCCTGCAGATCCTCCGGGTAATCCGGACGTAGCTCGGTGGGCAGGCGATACTTGCCCTGCACGATCTTGCCTAGCGCCGAAGCGCCGCCGCCGAACGGACGCAAGCCCAAGCTCGCGACATAGAGGACACAGCCCATCGCGTAGATGTCGGCGCGACGATCGACACCTCTTCCGAGAATTTGCTCGGGTGGGATGTACGCAAATTTGCCTTTGATCTCACCGGTGCGCGTTCGTGAGTGCAGCTGGTGCCGCGCTTTGGCGATGCCGAAGTCGCTCACCTTCACGTGACCGTGCATCGACACCAAAATGTTTGGTGGGGACACGTCGCGGTGCACGATGCCGAGCGGTTGACCATCTTGACCGAGCGCTTCGTGGGCTGCATGCAAACCAGCACAAGCGTCCGCCACGATGCGCGCCGCGACATGATCGGGCAGAGGAGACAGCTCCGCGCCGCGCTGCACTAGGCCGCTCAGCGAATCGCCAGCTACCCACTCGAGGACCATGAACAGCAGATCCTCGTCGCGCCCGAGCTCGTAAATTTCGCATACGTTCGGGTGATGAATCGACGAGGCCACCATCGCTTCGTCGATGAACATGCGCGAGTACTCTTCGTCTGCCGCGTACTCGGGGCGAACCAGTTTGATGGCAACGGTGCGAGCCAAACCGCCACCTTCGGGTTTGGCCGTCCACACTTGCGCCATGCCGCCAGCCGCAACTGGGTAGAGCAGCCGATAGCGCCCGATCGTCTTGCCGGCCAACGCACGCGGCGTGTCGTCGACATCCGCCGGCCGCACCGCGCGTGAACCGACGGAGGAGACCTCGGGGTTGGGCGCCGCGCCCGCTTCGGGGCCGTCTTCTTCAGCGCCACTATTTGCCATACAAACTCGAATCTAACCGAGTTACGCGCCTCAATCTAGGGCTTTTGCCTCGAACTCGTACGCCTTGGAAAATCCGTTCGCGCGTGTGAGTTTTCGCGACGCACCCCTTCGCAGAACGTCGGAGAACGTACGAAACTTCGCGCAGAATCGCGCGCGTTGGATCGGTGTGTGCCGCTCGGGGCAACTTGGGATGGTAGCTCGCTCACACGCGCATCGATTGGGGGGCCTTCGATTTTTCTCGCGGGCTTCGCGGGAAGCCTCGAAATGCGCTCTGGCCGACCAGCAATTCCGAGCCGCTTCTCGCCGCGCAGTACTTTGGGGGAAACGCCGGCCTCGAGAGTCGTGTATCCTGAGGCCGTCGCGTGGCCAGAACGACGTGGGCAAACCTTCTCCTTCGCGCTATCCTTGATGCGGTTGCGAACGGGTGACTGAAGGCAAATGTCGGAGCTTCTCACCCAACGTCCCCCAGCACCTTCGAGTCGCTACGAGCTCGTCGTCTACATGCGCCAGCAATCGCGCCTGTACCCGTTGACGCCGGGCAGCGTTGTCGATATCGGGCGCAGCGCCGACAACCAGGTACAGATTGACGATCCATCCGTCTCGCGTCACCACGCCCGTCTGCACGTCGACGACGGTGAGGTCCAGGTCGAAGATCTGGGCAGCGCCAACGGGACCAGCCTGGTGCGTGCTGCAAAGGCGCGCGCCGATTTGGATGAGACGGACGCGAGTGCCAACCAACGTCTCGAGCCGAACCAGGCTACCAGCATCGTTCCTGGAGACGTGCTGCGCGTGGGAGCAGTGATCCTGGTGTTGCAGCGTAAAGGTCGTTCGAGCTTGCCAACCCCCAGCGGTGAAGTTCCCGCGGCGGGCCCGTCCGTGTTGATCGATCCAGAGATGCGTCGCGTGTACGATCTCGCTTCGCGAGCAGCGAGCAGCGACATCTCGGTGCTTGTGCTCGGTGAGACCGGCGTCGGCAAGGAAGTGATGGCCGAGACCATTCATCGCCGCTCGCCACGCGCAGAGCACCCGTTTTTGCGTCTGAACTGCGCGGCCCTGCCGGAAAGTTTGCTGGAAGGCGAGCTCTTCGGCCACGAGCGCGGCGCCTTCACCGGTGCTCACGCTGCCAAGGTGGGCCTCATCGAGTCGACCGATCGCGGCAGCGTGTTCTTGGACGAGATTGGTGAGCTGCCGCTCGGCACGCAAGCCAAGTTGTTGCGCGTGTTGGAAGAGCGCACGGTGACGCGCCTAGGCGCTACCAAGCCGCGCCGCATCGATGTGCGCTTCATCACTGCGACGAATCGCGATCTGGCGCGCGAGGTGCGGGCAGGGCGTTTTCGCGGCGATCTCTACTATCGCATCAGCGGTTTGGTCGTGAAGATCCCGCCGCTGCGACAGCGCCCGGCGGAAATTCAACCGCTCGCAGAGCATTTCCTGCGTGAGTTCTGCTCGCGCTCGGGCCAGTCGCGCCCGCAGCTGAGCCCTGAAGCTATCGATCGTTTGCAGCTCTACGAATGGCCGGGCAACGTGCGTGAGCTGCGCAACGTGATGGAGCGCGCCGCGCTGCTCGCCACCGAAGGCTACGTAGGTCCCGAGCATGTGATGCTCGAGCCGCCGCTGCCCGAAGACGAGCTCGAGGACGCGGACGAGTTCGACGCTGTCACGAAGGTGACGAACGTGTTCGAACCTGCGCCGCAGCCAGAGCCAGAAATCGTGAGCAGCAGCGAGCGCGACCGCGTGATCCGGGCACTCGAGAGCTGTGGTGGTAATCAGACTCGCGCCGCCAAGCTGCTCGGCATTTCACGCCGTACGCTGATCAATCGCCTCGAGCAGTTCCAGCTGCCGCGACCGAAGAAGGGCTAAACGCCCCGTTACCGGCCCGTGCTGCTCGCTACGGCTTCGCGAAGGGGTTCTCTTCGTCGAGCACGCGCGGCGGCTTCTTCACTACCGGGGGCAGCTCGCCAAGACGGTTCGACGGTTGCTTCGCCGTTGCCTCCGTACCGGTTTCGGCAGGCGTGGCGGGGTTGGTGTTGGCCGTGGCAACGCGAGTGGCACCGGCTTTCCGCTGCGAGCTGACCTTGGCGAGCGACAGGGTGATCTCACGCGAGCGGTCGAAAGTCGTAAACTCGTCGCGCTCCTCGTAGCCCGTCAGGCGGGCGCGCACACGGTGCTGTCGCGAGTCCGGAGCGACGCGGATCGTGTACGGATTCGGCAGGGGCGGGCCGTCGTCCAGAGTCAGCACGGCGTTTTCCGGTTGCACGCGCAGGGTGATGACGACGTCGTCCACACGCTGTTCGGGATCACGCACTGCGGGCGCAGGCACAGGTGCGGGCGCCGCGATCGCGGGCGCAGCAGATGTGATCGGATTCGGTACGGGCTGGTTGCCGCCTCGGTTGCCAGCAAACGCTGCCACCAAGCCGAGCGCGATGGTTGCGCTCGCTACGGCGGCCCACATGGTCTTGCGCGACGCGCGCGGCAGCTGGTTGCCGGGCAAGGTGCTCGCCGCAGAACCGGATAGCGTCTCCACACCAGGCTTTGCTTCGGGCGCGGGCTCCTCTTCGGGCTCCGTCTCGACCTCGGGCGAATCTACCGCGACGAGCGCGTCTTCAACGGCCTTGGCGCGCGCTGCAATGCGATCACCCAACGTGGAACGCACGAGCTCCGCCATATCGGAGTCGGTCACCATGGCGCGCTCGGAGGCGAGCCACATCTGCAACGCGCGACCCATCTCCTCGGCGGTTTGGTAACGCGCTTCGGCGTCGCGCTCGAGCGCCTTCAACACGATGCGTTCGAGGCCCGGAGGATAGTCAGCGCGAATGGTGCTCGGCGGGCGGATGGGCCGCTCGAGGAGTTGGTACAACGTGGAGAGCGCATCGTCCCCGTGGAAAGGACGCTCGCCAACGGTTGCCTCGTACAGCACGCAGCCGAGCGCGAACACGTCCGCGCGGCGATCGACGTCGCGCGTCGTCACCTGCTCGGGCGCCATGTACGAAAGCTTGCCCTTGACCTCGCCCGTTTGCGTCGGCGCGTGAATCTGTCCGCGCGCTTTGGCGACGCCGAAGTCGGTGAGCTTTACCTGGCCGTTGGACGATAGCAGGATGTTCTGCGGCGAAACGTCGCGGTGCACCACGCCGAGCGCAACGCCGTCTTCGCCCACCAAGTCGTGCGCGGCTTGCAGGCCCGCACACACGTGAGCGACGAGTCGCGCCGCGACCGTTGCCGGCAAGCGGTTCTCGGACGTGGCGTCCAACACTTCGCGCAGCGAGCCACCATCGGACCAATCCATCACCAGGTACACGACGCCGCGTTCGCGATCGAGCGCGTGGATGGCGCACACGTTCGGGTGCTGAATCTGAGAGGCGATGCGCGCTTCGTCGAGCAGCACCTTCCAGTAGTCTTCGCTCGCAGCTTCCTCTGCGAGGGCGGTCTTGATGGCGATCAGACGCGGGCGTGCGGTGAGCCCTTGCTCACGCGCAACCCATACGCGTCCCATTCCACCAGCGCCAATAGGCACCAACAACTGAAAGCGACCCAGGGTGTCGCCAGGCTTAAGCGCTGTTCGATTCGCCACGATCCAACATTCGAGCTTAGTCCATGGCGCTCGGTTTCGCATCTACAAGTTTCCATCACGAGCTCAGAAGAGCGCGCCCGCACACATGCACCACGATTCATTCGAGTGTGCGCGCGTGCAGCATGAGAACTGCTCGCACCTTCACGCTTTCTCTCTTTGGGGTGAGCACGGCTCAGAATGCGATACTCGAAGGTTCAATGCGAGAAAGCAGGAACACTCGCCGCATAGTAACGAAGCGATGCTCCGTGTTGATGGCGCGCACCATTCGTTGAGTCGAAGGTTCGCGCACCTGATACGACATTGCATGATTGGGTGCGCTAAGTCGCGAGGCCATCCGTCGCGTCGGTGGAACGGGGGTGCGGGGTCACATTGGCGGCACACGTTGCCAAGCCGGACTCGTCACACACGCGCTTCCAACGCGCTCTTCCGCTGTTTCGTTGGATCTATTTGACAGTGTCATATGACAGTGTCATATCAAGCGGCGTGAGCGAGGCGACTTTCACCCTGAAAGACTTAGTGGCCGAAGTGGCTCGGGCGCTCGCTCGCAATTACGAGCCCGCCGAGAACGGACAGGTGCGCGCCGTGCCGGACGAACGCGCGATTCGCTACTACACGACGCTCGGGCTCATCGATCGACCCGCATCGCTGCGCGGACGAACGGCGCTCTACAGCGCGCGGCACGTCGCGCAAGTCGTCGCCATCAAGCGGCTGCAGAGCGCCGGAAGGTCGCTCGAGGAAATTCAGCAGCTCGTGCCAACGCTCGATGACCGCGCGCTCTCACGCATTGCGGGCATGGCGGTGCCGCGGGCTCAGCGCATGCGTTCCGCGCGGGCCGACTTCTGGAAGGCTGACGCACAGCGCGCCACGGCCGAGTCCGTCCCTTACGAATCCGCAACGGCGGACGCCAACCAATCGAAATCGCGTGCGACGCCTGCAGTCGCTTTGACCTGCAACGTCGCGCTGGCACCGGGAGTCAGTGTGAGCTTTCCCGCAGCGGCGGAGCTGTCCGCGCGCGATCTATCGGAGCTCGCGGCCGCCGCCGAGCCACTTCTGTCTTGGATTTCGAAGCGCGTTCCGCGCTGAGAGTCGTGCCATCGAAGGAGAAATCATGACGCCGATTACCCTGCAAGCGTGTGTGCCGCTCAGCGATGACGAACTCGCTCGTTTCGGCTCGCGAGATGATCAAGGCTTGGGCTGGCTTGCTTGTGCACGCGGGCGCTTGCCACTCACGGCCATGGACGTGCGAGCGCGCCTCGTAGGTCTGTGCGCCGAGATCGAGCTCACGCAGACGTTCCAGAACACATTGAGCGAAGCGATCGAAGCCACGTACATATTTCCGCTGCCCGATCGCGCCGCGGTCAACCGCTTTCGTATGGAGGTTGCTGGGCGCCTCGTAGAAGGCGTGATCGACGAGCGCGCCAAGGCTCGCGCCAACTACGAAGAAGCCATTGCTGCAGGGCAACGTGCAGCTATCGTCGAGGAAGATCGGCCTTCTGTATTCTCGCTGCAGGTTGGAAACCTGGGGCCCGGCGAGATCGCTACGCTGAAGCTCACGCTCGTCTCGGCGGTGCCAGTCGATTCGGGGGAGGCGACGTTTCAATTCCCGCTGGTGGTCGCGCCGCGTTACGTTCCGGGCCGCGAACTGCCGGGGCCGAGCGCCGGTCTCGGTGTTAGCTCGGACACGGGTGCCGTGCCGGACGCATCGCGTATTTCTCCGCCGGTGTTGCTGCGCGGCTGCGAGAACCCGGTGCGGCTTTCCCTCGAGGTCGTGATCGTGCCGTCCGGGGTGAGGTTGGGTGCGCCGCGTTCGAGCTTGCACGCTGTGCTGAGCGCTCCTGAAGGCGGTGGGTACCGAGTGAAGCTCGAGCCAGGCGAGCGACTCGATCGCGATTTCATTTTGCGGTTTCCGGTGGTGGACGCTGAATTGCAGTCAACTGCCGTGCTAACACCGGACCGCGAAGGCTCGAGTGCAACGCTGAGCGTTACGTTGTTACCACCGCGTCAGGAGGCAAGCAGTCGGGCGCGCGATGTGGTTTTTCTGTTGGATCGCTCCGGGTCGATGGATGGATGGAAGATGGTGGCTGCGCGCCGAGCAGTGTCGCGCATGGCCGACACGCTGACGGCAAACGATCGCTTCGCGGTGGTGGCGTTTAGCGACGGCGTGGAAAGCCCGCCCGAGCTCTCGACGAGCCTCGAGTCCGCGACGGATCGGAATCGTTATCGCGCGGTGGAATTCTTGGCGCGTCTCGAAGCGCGGGGTGGCACCGAGTTGCGGGAGCCGCTGGTTCGAGCTGCTACGTCTCTCGCGGGCGGCTACGAGGAGCGGCAGCGTCTGCTCGTGCTCGTCACCGACGGTCAGGTTGGAAACGAAGACGAGATTCTGCGCGAGCTCATGCCGGCGTTGAAGAACGTGCGGATCTTCACGTTGGGCATCGATCGCGCCGTCAATGCCGGGTTTTTGCGACGGCTTGCCGCGTTGGGTGGTGGCACTTGCGAGCTCGTGGAATCCGAAGATCGCCTCGACGAAGTGATGGACAAGGTTCATCGTCGCATTGCCACGCCGCTCGTCACAGAGCTTGCGCTCAGCACCGATGGCTTCGAAATCGAAGCCGACACTCAGGCACCAGCGCGGCTACCGGCGCTCTTTGCGGGCGCGCCGCTCGTGATTTGGTTGCGCACACAGGGCGTCCGTCGGGAGGGGCACGTCATCTTGACCGGGCGTACACCGGGGGGCGAACCGTTTCGGCAGAGCATTCCGCTTGCTATTGCGCAGGCTAGCGACGCACCGGCTGCGTTATGGGCGCGCGCTCACATCCGCGACTTGGAGGACAGGTATATCACCTGCCCGCCCGCCCAGAAGCGCGATGTCGAACGGCGCATCGTGACCACTTCACTCGCGCATCGTGTGTTGTCGCGCTTTACGGCGTTTCTTGCGGTCGACACGGAGATCGCGAACCCTGGCGGGGATCCGCGGCCGATACTGCAAGCTGTCGAAGCGCCGTCGGGTTGGTCGCACGGGGTCGGTTTGGTCGGGGGGATTGCCAGGGCGCCCGGGCCTATGTTTGCTGCGCCGGCGCCGAGCCCGATGGCAGCCGCGCCGATGGGGGCGTATGCAGGTGCGGCGCCGGCAGCGAGTGAGAGCACGCGCTCGTCCGGTTTTGGGGGCTTTGTGGAGCGGACGCGGCGCGCGTTTCGCGGAGAGGCGGCGCGCACTGAAGAGCTTGGCGTACCGTTCGATGTGGAACCGTACTTGGTTCGCGCGGGTGAGATTGCTGAGCAGCTGGAGCGGAGTATCTCGCTTGATGACCGACGGGGGTTCGATCTAGCAATCGCGCGGTTGACGGAGCTCGTCGAAGACCTGTTCTCAATCGGTGAGTTCGACACTCTACGAACGAAGCTGGAGCGTATCTTGAGTCAGCTTCGTGCTGCACTGGGCATGGCTTTAGCTTCTGCGACGCCGACGATCGCGGAGCTGCGCGCGTTGTTAGAGCACGAGGAGGCGCGGGAAGTTCCGCAGCGTTCGACGCGGCCGTTTTGGAAGTGAGCCAGACCACCCCCATCGTTCGCGTCACTGCGCATGCTGATGAGCTCGTCGCTGCGCGCGCTCAAGAGTCCGGTTGCGCGGACGTTCTCGAGGTGCGCGCGGGGCCCTTCCCACGGCTAGTGTGTGATGTCGCGCCGTTGTCGCGCGCGCGCAATCAGGCGGCGGGTTAGCGGCTGACGCCGTCGGGCGGAGTGACGCTGACTTTGGGTTTGTCTTTTTCGAACTTGAGGGTGACCTTGCAGAACTTCTTGAGCGGGCGGCGTGAGGCGGCGTCTTCACCGAGACCCCAGATGCCAACCATGAGTTCGAGTTCGTCGCCCTGCGCGATGGGTTTGGGGCCGTTGGGTGGTGGCCAGCTGCGGGTGAGGTGGACGGCTTTGTCGCCTTTGAGGACGATTTCGCGATCGCCTTCGCGTTTGTCGCCGAACTTTTCGGGGTCGCCGTCTTTGCGTTTGACGCTGCCGGCGAAAGCGACTTCGGCGTTGGTGGGGGCGAGGAGTGAGTGGGACTTTCCGTCTTTGGCGCGGACGTCGACTTTGAGTTTGATGCCGTAGCCGCTGCCGATTTTCGCGGCTTCGGCTTTGGGCGCGAAGCTGACGCCTTCGAGTTCGACACGCATGCCTTCGGGGTTGACGACGTACTTGACGTTGCGCGCAGTGGATTCGTCTCCGCTGTCGGCGTTGGGTGTCGCAGGTTTGTCCGCGTCGCCGGCTGGGGCGGTGCTGTCAGCAGACGCTCTTTCCGCTTTGGCTTTGTCTGCCGCAGCTTTTTCAGCGGCCTCGGGCGGGAGTTCGTCTTCCTTGGGTTTCTCGGGCGGCGGGGGTTCGGCAGGCGGGATTGCGGACGCAGCTGGGACCGCGGCGCCTTTTTCGGAACCGCCGCATGCATTGAGCACTGACAAGAACGAAACGAGCGCCCAGGAAGTGACCCGCATGGCAGCGACTATATCTGGGTGGTTCGGGCTCGCAAATCGAGAACGTCGCGGGGTGCCCGCGGTAAGTTCGGCGCGGGACTGCTCACTCCGGCGCGGTGAATTCGGCGCGGGCGGCGGAGAGGAGGGCTTGGTCTTCGAGTGCGTCGGCGGCGGTGCGGGCCATGGCTTTGGCGGCGATGCGCATGGTTTCGAAGCCGCGTTCACTGCGTGCGCAGGCGGCGAAGGCGTGTTCGTGGCAGAGTGTCTCACCTTCGTCGCAGATGGCGAGGTACGGGTGGATCGAGGGTACGGCGTGGCTGACGTCGCCCATGTCGGTGGATCCGGCGCCCACGCTGGTGTCGCTTTCGCGCGGGGTTCGGCCGAGGGCTTGGAGGGCGGAGCCGAAGCGGCGTGCGAGGGCGAGGTTGTTGCGCATGTTTTTGTAGCCGTTCTGCATGTCGATTTCGAGCTGAGCGCCGGCAGCCATGGCCGCGCCCCGCGCGCAGCGTTCGACGATTTTTGCGACGCGCTCGAGTTCGGTGAGTGATGGCGCGCGCAGGAGGAACAAGCTTTCGGCGCGTTCGGGAATGACGTTTACGGCTTGGCCTCCATCGGTGACGATGCCGTGCACACGCACGCCGTCGCGAAAGTGGACGCGCTGCGAGTCGATGAGGCGAAAGGTTTCTAGGCAGGCGGTGAGCGCGCTTTCGCCGTCCCACGGAGCGATGGAAGCGTGGGAGGGCGAGCCGCGGAACTTGAGGCGTACGCGCTTGGTGGCGAGGGCCGGATGCGCGAGGATGTCGCGATCGTAGGGGTGGTACATCATGGCGACGTCGATGCCGCGGAAGACGCCGGCGTCGAGGAGCTTGATTTTGCCTCCGCCACCTTCCTCAGCGGGCGTGCCGATCAGCTCGACGCTGCCTGCGAGAGCGCCGAGTTGGCGGGAGAGAGCGAGGAAGGCTCCGACTGCGCCCGCAGCGATTAGGTTGTGTCCGCACGCGTGACCAATCTCGGGTAAGGCGTCGTACTCGGCGAGGATGGCGATGCGTGGACCGGTTCCGCTGCCAACGCGCGCGCGAAATGCCGTTTCTACGCCGCCGAGCTTGCGTTCTACGGAGACTCCCGAGCTCTCTATGACTTCGGCGATCCACGCGGCCGCCTTGTGCTCTTGGTAAGCAAGCTCGGGAGACTCGTGAATGCGCTGTGCCAATTGGCGAAGCGTGGGGAAGGCTTCGTCGACGTGTTGATCGATCTCGGTGCGGTCGAGCGGCATCGCTCGGCAGCTTATCGCCTTTTTGCGCGGCTTGCTGCCCGAAGCGCGAGCATTTTCCAGGCTGTAGAAATCGGCTAAAACCTTCGAGCAATGTCACAGCGCGTGTTGCGGAGGCGTATGCTGCGGGGCGGCGCCGCGTTCTTGGCCGCGTGTTTCGTTCCGGCCTGCAAGAGTGATGCAAAAGCAGACACGAAGAGCGCTGCCAAGCCGCGCGCCGCCGCACCGACCAGCTCCGCAGTGCAGGCACGCCCCGCTTCGCCTGTGAAGGTGGAGCGCAAGGAATCCGCCATGGGTACAGCGCTGCACTTCGTTGCTTACACGACCGAGCGAGTCGATCGCGCGCAAACGGAGTTGGCCATCGATGCGGCCATCGCCGAGATACGCCGGCTCGAGGAGATCTTGAGTGAGTGGCGCGATGATAGCGAGGTGGGGCGCATCAACGTGCAAGCGGGTCAGTGGGTGCCGGTGGGTCGCGAAACGCTCGAGGTAATCGAAAAGTCGCTTTTGACGGGGCGCCTCTCTGAAGGGACTTTCGATATCACGTTCCAAGCCATGAGCGGCGTATGGCGCTTTGGCTCGGCGCAGGCTGCGACGCCGACGTTGCCGACACCAGCCGAGGTGCGCAAGCTGCGCGCGCTGATCGACTATCGCAAGGTGGAGCTCGACACCAAAGGTTCGCGCGTGCGCATTCCGAAGGGGCGCAAGATTGGGCTCGGTGGCATCGCGAAGGGGTATATCGTCGACCGCGCGGTGGAGGTGATGCGCCGCACAGGGTTGAACGCATTCTTGGTACAAGCTGGCGGGGATTTGTACGGCGCGGGTCGCAAGCCCGACGGCTCGGCTTGGGTGAGCGGCATTCAAGATCCGCGCGGGCCGCAAGGGGAGTTCTTTGCGACGCTCGAGCTCGAGAACCATGCTTTCAGCACGGCCGGCGACTACGCGCGCTTTTTCGTGCTGGCGGGTAAACGTTACCACCACATCATCGATCCGCGCAGCGGTTACCCTGCCACTGCCTCGCGTAGCGTTACGGTGCACGCGCCCGACGCGATCACCGCGGACATGATCGACGACGCCGTTTTCATCCTAGGTCCCGAGAAAGGTTTGAAATTGGCGAGCTCGTTGCCAGACGTGGGGGTGGTGATCGTCGATGCCAGCAACAAGGTGTGGGTGAGTCCGTCACTCGAGGGCAAAGTGCGACTGTTGAAGCAACCGAGCGATGGCGTGTGAGCTAAGCGTGACTCAGCGGCGAAAGCCGCGAATTTGAGCGCAGCCAGCGGGCAGCGTAAAACCAATAGATGCTCGCGATCGTGGCGGCTTCAGCCGTGCTCGCCGTCATCGGCTGGGCGTCGTTCACTTGGAGCATCGCGATCGCGATTGCGGCCTGCGCGCTTGCCAGCGCCGTCATGCCGCGCGGCTTTGCCCTCTACGCGTTCGCCGCGCTCGCGCTCACGTTCGTGGTTGCCCTGCGCGATGGCGCGCCCGCTGCCGCATTCGTCACCATCTTGATCGCGTGTTCGTGCGCCGCGCTCGGTGGTCGCCTGCTCGCTGACAGTCGCGCCGAAGGTCTGGACGCGCCGGTTGCGAAACGGTTGCGACGGCTCGCGTTCTTGATGTGGGCGCTCACCTTGTTTCCGCTTTACCCCGCCGCAAAACTCGGTTGGGTGCGAATCCAGGTGGGTCGCTTCTGCACTCATGTCGAGCCGGGCGATCCCGTCGTGGAGCTCCAAGCGCGGGCGCGACGCCTCGGGCTCGAAACCACGGATCGCCCAGCTGCGGCCGACGCATCGACGCCGGCTACGCTGAGCGCCTGGCAAGGGTTCGCTTTCGCGCGCACCTTCTGCGAAGTCGAACACGATGGAACTCGCGCAACGCGCGCACGCAGTACGTCGCTCGACTAGGGCACCCACCCAGATCCGGGGTCTGGTGCCCGTCTGTCCGAGGAGTGGCTCGCGTGATCGAGCCATGCCAGAGTCCACGCCCATGCGCATCGCGCTCGGATCGGACCACGCCGGCTTTCCGCTCAAAGAGCGGGTCAAGGCTCTACTCCAGGAACTGGGTCACGAGGTTGTCGACTTCGGCTGCTTCACCGCTGAGCGGTGCGACTACCCCGATTACTGCCGACCGGCGGCGGAAGCGGTCCGTACAGGCGAGTGCGACCGCTGCATCGTCTTCGGTGGTTCGGGCAACGGCGAGGCGATCGTGGCGAACCGTGTGCCGGGCGTGCGCGCGCCGTTGTGCTGGAGCCGAGAGACGGCCCGCTTAGCGCGCGAGCACAACGACGCCAATGGCCTCGCTCTCGGCGCGCGGGTGATCGACGAGGAGCTAGCGTTGGAGATCGTCCGAATTTGGCTCGATACGCCCTTTGAAGGCGGGCGCCACCTGCCGCGCATCCGCAAAATCGACGAGCCGAGGTAGGTTTACGAGTGGAGATTGAACCGTGATCAAACGCAAAAACTACAGTGCGCTCGGTCTGCCTGTTGGACCATACGTACACGCGGTCGAACACAATGGTGTCCTGCACGTCTCCGGACTCACAGCGTTCGGTTCAGCGGCACAAGGCCGCAACATGAGTCAACAGGCGGAGGCCATCCTGTTGAGCCTAAAGCAGATAGCCAGCGAGGAAGGTGTTACTCTCGCGTCGCTTCTAAAGGTTACCGTTTTCGTTACGCACCTCACCGAGCTGGCGGAGCTCCGCGCCGTGCTCTCGCGCCACTATGGCGATAACCCTCCGGCGAGCTCGCTAGTGCAGGTCGCCGGGCTGTTCTCGCCCGAGGTGAACATCGAAATCGAGGCCCAGCTGGCGGTCGGTTAGCGCGCAGCTACTCAGGGCAGGCTTGCGTCGACCAGCACCAGATCGCCCTCCTCGATGCGACGATCGTTCTTGCGAGTTTTTGAATTCGGCTGAGTTGCGGAGGAGAGCTGTGAACGGAGCCGGTGAGGTGTTGCGAGGTGCTCGGGCGCCATGCTGAGCTTGGGGCGGTGCTGGTCCGGGAGGTAAATTGTGATGGAGATTGATTTGTCGCAGGCTGCGAGTTTGGGGTTTCCGAAAAAGGAGTACACAGCGGTGGAGCGCGAGCGGCGTTGGTTGTGCCACGAGGTGCCGC
Organism: Myxococcota bacterium; assembly: GCA_049324695.1. Lineage (GTDB taxonomy): Bacteria > Myxococcota_A > Polyangia > Polyangiales > Polyangiaceae > PMG-095. Next base: position 9,177 of record JBMOMJ010000007.1, on the reverse strand, counting down.
GCGCGTTGGTTCGCGAAACGTTGTTGGTGACGGACGTGTACGTAACGGGGACGCGGCTGCGATTGCGCGAGATGCGCGCGAGTGATGGCAGCGGGAGCAAATTGCGGCTCTCGCGCAAGGCGGACGTGGACAGCTTTACGCGCCTAATTACGTCGATTTACTTACCAGAGGAGGAGTTTGCGGTGCTAGCTGCGGCGCTCGTAGGCGATCGGGTGAAAAAGACGCGGTATCGATTGAAGGCTCCGGCAGGGGTGTTGATGTCTGTCGATGCGTTCGAGGGCGAGCTGGCAGGCCTGATTTTGGCGGAAGCGGAGTTCAAGAGCGCGGAGGAGCTAATGGCGTTTCCGACGCCGGAGTTTGCAATGCGCGAGGTGACTCAGGAGCGGGAGTACACGGGCGCCTGGCTTGCGAAGTACGGTTTGCCGACCTGACGGCGCTTGGGGGTTCGCCGAAGTGACGCGACGCGCGCGGTGGTTTCTTGGGCGGTTCGGTGTGTTCTCTTTTCAGCGGGGGGCGTGCGCGGCTGCGGTGAGTTCGGTTGGCGCGGGGTGACCTAGGGTGTTGCGGCCCGGAGTTGCGCGCCCTGTACAGTGCTGCCCCAAAAAAAACAAATGGCGCGGACGGGGAGACGACATAGAAGGAGGGCATGCAGGTATTTCGAGCTGCGTGTTTGGGCGTGATGTTGGGTTTGGCGATTTCGGCGTGTGGGTCGGGCGAGGAGTTCGACTGCGGCACCGGAGACCAGAAGGTGCGCTGCGACGCAGGAGAGCTTTGTGTTTCGACGTCGACGTCGGCGGGCTTGAGTTATAAATGCGCGGCGAACCCGTGCGGCGATAAAGCGGTGGATTGCAGTTGCGCGGCCTCGGCCTGCGGCGGAATTGCGTGCGGCAGCTATAAAGATGGAGTGTTGGGCTGTTATTGCCCCATCTGTTGACGCGCGAAGGCGTGCTCAGCGGCGAGTGTTGATGCGCGGTGTTGATGCGCGGGGAATTGAGATGGCGCGGTGTTGATGCGCGGCGAGCGTGCCCACGTCGGTAAACGCTAGTGAGTTATGCCGAGTTGCGTTCGCTCGTTGGAGGCGCGGTGGAGGTGGCGGCGCGTGCAGCGGGGGGGAGGACGGCGGCGTTGAGGCGTTCGGCTAGGCGGGTGCGGCGGTCTTCGCGGCGGGCGTCGGAGACGGCGAGGGAGATGGCTTTGGGATCTGCAACGAGGACGCAGAGTTTTCTCGCGCGGGTGACTCCTGTGTAGAGGAGGCTTTTGGCGAGCATGACGAAGTGGCTGGTGAGGAGGGGGAAGACGACGGCGGGGTATTCGCTGCCCTGGCTTTTGTGGACGCTCATGGCGTAAGCGAGGGTGAGGGCGTCGAGGTCGGTTTCTTCGTACTCGACTTCGTTGGTGTCGAAGCGGACGCAGAGTTTGCGAGCTTCGAGGTCGACTTCGGTGATGACGCCGACGTCGCCGTTGAAGACTTCGGCGTCGTAGTCGTTGCGGGTTTGGAGGACTTTGTCACCGAGGCGAAGTTTTTGGCCGCGGACTTCGAGGGTGGGGCCTTCGGGGTTGAGGGCGCGCTGGAGGACTTCGTTGAGTGCGGTGGTGCCAGCGGGGCCGCGGTGCATGGGGGTGAGAACTTGGACGTCTTTGCGCGGGTCGAGCCCGAAGCGGCGGGGGATGCGGACGGCGACGAGTTCGCGCACGGTTTCGGCCGCTTCTTCGGGGGTTTTGCGCGGGACGATGAAGAAGTCGCCGCGGGGTGCGTCGGGGTTCATGCTTTCGGGCATTTCGCCGCGTAAGATGACGTGGGCGTTTTCGACGATGCCGCTGGTTTCGGCTTGGCGGAAGACTTCGCCGAGGCGGACGGTGGGAACGACTTGGCTGTCGATGAGATCGCGGAGGACGGCGCCGGGTCCGACGCTGGGGAGTTGGTCTGCGTCGCCGACGATGACGATGCGCGCTTTGGTGGGGAGCGCGAGGAGGAGGGAGCGCATGAGCGCGAGATCGATCATGGAGGCTTCGTCGACGATGACGACGTCGGCCTCGAGGGGCTTGTCGGGTCCGCGTTGGAAGTCGTTGTTGCGCGGATCGAATTCGAGCAGGCGATGCAGGGTGCTGGCGTCGTGTCCGGTGGCTTCGGCGAGTCGTTTGGCAGCGCGACCCGTGGGGGCGGCGAGGCGTACGTCGCGGCGTTTGCTTTCGAAGACGGAGACGATGGCGCGAATGATGGTGGTTTTGCCGACGCCGGGGCCACCGGTGATGATGGCGATGCGTTCGCTGACAGCGAGTTCGACGGCTTTGCGTTGGCTGGGGGCCAAGGTGAGCTTGCCGCGTTGTTCGAAGTTGGCGATGGCGACATCGGCGCCGGGGATGGTGGCGGCTTCGAGGGTGCAGAGGCGTTTGACGGCTTCGGCGACGTCGAGCTCGGCGCGATGCAGGTAGCTGAGGTAGATGGCTTTGCCAGCGTCGATCACGATGCGTTCGCCGGCCCAAAGCGAGTCGATTGCGACCTCGATGTGCTGTTCGCCGACTTGGAGGAGCTCGGCGACGCGCGGGATGAGTTCTTCGCGCGGGACGTAGACATGGCCAGCTTCGGAGAACTCTTCGAGCATGTGGAGCACGCCGGCTTGGCAACGCTCTGGGTGGTCGTGAGAGATGCCGAGCGAATGCGCGAGGCGGTCAGCGGTTTTGAAGCCAACGCCTTTGACTTCGAGCGCGAGGCGATACGGTGAGCGTTGCACGACGCTGGCAGCGCGATCGCCGTAGTGCTTCCAAATGCGGAGCGCGAGGTTGTGGGAGGCGCCGTGGGTTTGCAGGAGGACGAGCACACTGCTGAGTGCGCGTTGCGCTTTCCACGCTGCCTTGATGTCTTTCACGCGGCGCGCGCCGAGGCCTGGCACGCTGCCGAGGCGATCGGGTTCTTGGTCGAGGACACGCAAGGTGTCGAGGCCGAAGACTTCGACGATGCGTTTGGCGAGCGCGCTGCCAACGCCGGGAATGAGTCCGGAGCCGAGGTAGCGTTCGAGGCCGACCAGGGTGTTGGGTTCGATTGGTACGACGACGTCTGCGCGCAGCTGTTCACCGTGGCGCGCATCGTTTACGAAGTTGCCCGTGATGCGGATGCGTGTGCCGGGGCCCACGGCTTGAAAAGTGCCGACGACCGAGATGCTACCGCGGCGTGCGCCTTCACCCTCGAGCGAGCCGACGCGCAGCACACGAAAGCTGGTTGCCTCGCTTTCGTAGGTGACGCGTTCGACTTCGCCGCTCAGCGTGATGGGCACCGTCGGACTATAGCCGCAGCCGACGCGGGGCGAGGCGACGGACCCCGGGGCCGCTTGCCCTGACGTCAAAGAGCCGGTAATTCGAGGGAAGATGACTAGCGCTCACCGCCTCCACGAGCGTTGCGCCGCGAGCGCGCTCGCTTCCGCCCCCTTTGCCCTCGCCGGAACCGAGCGCCGCTACGAGCGCGCGCGGCCGTTCGTCGTTCGCCATACGTTTTTGGATTTGTCGCTCGACCTGACCAAGAAGTCGGTAACGGGTACGGCGCGCCTCAGTGTCGCGCGAATGGTCGAAGGCGCCGAGTCGATCGACTTGGATGCAATTGGGTTCGAGTTGTCGGCGGTGCGAGTCATTGGTGCTCGCGGCGCGCGCGACGCGGAGTACGAATACGACGGCGCTCGGCTGCGCGTGCACGGCCTCGTCGAATCGGAGTTGACATTGGAGGTCAGCTACCGCGCGGTGCCGAGGCGCGGCTTGTACTTCCTTTCGCCTGACGCGAAGGTGCGCGATCGCCCAGTGCAAGTGTGGTCGCAGTGCCAGGACGAAGACGCGCGCTATTGGTTTCCTTGTCACGACAAGCCGCACATCAAGATGACGACCGAGCTGCGCGTCACTGTGCCGAAAGGCTTTGTGGCGCTCTCGAACGGCGAGCCCGTGGAGACTGGCGCGAGTGGCGGCTCGACGTTTCACTTCAAGCTAGACAAACCGCACCCGAGCTACCTGGTTACGTTGGTCGTCGGCAAGTTCGAGATCGTAGAGGATCGCCCCGCGGTGCTCGAAGATGGCCGCGAAATCAAGGTGGTGTACTACGTGCCGCAGGGCCGCCGTGGCGACGCAAAGCGCAGCTTCGGCCAAACGCCGCGCATGATCGAGCTGTTTTCTCGCACCACGGGCGTGCCGTTCCCGTGGAGCCGGTACTCGCAAGTCGTCGTCAGCGATTTCGTATTTGGAGGAATGGAGAATACCACCGCGACGACGATGTATGAACACGTGCTGATCGATCAGCGCGCAGAGCTCGACATCAGCTCACACGACTTGGTGGCTCACGAACTCGCTCACCAGTGGTTCGGTGATTTCGTGACGTGCCGCGATTGGCCGCACGCTTGGCTCAACGAAGGCTTTGCCACCTATTTCGAGCACATCGAGCGCGAGGATCGCCTCGGGCGCGACGAATACGATTACGGCGTGGCCACCGATCTAGATACGTACCTTTCAGAGGCCGGCGGACGCTACCAGCGGCCGATCGTGTGCCGCGAGTACCACGAACCGATCGATTTGTTCGATCGCCATCTGTATGAAAAAGGTGGCTTGGTGCTGCACATGTTGCGGCGGCGTTTGGGCGACAAAGCATTCTTCGCGGGCGTGAAGCACTATCTCAGCGCACACGCTCACGGGTCGGTCGAAACCGTGGATCTGCAGCGCGCGCTCGAACACAGCTCGGGAGCCTCGCTCGATCGCTTCTTCGATCAATGGGTGCTGCGCCCGGGTCACCCGGATTTGAAGGTAAAGGTCGGCTACGAAGACGGCCTGCTTACGGTCAGCGTCAAGCAATCGCAGAAGGGCAACGACGTGGCTACCTTCGACTTCGACTTCGAAATCGAAGTGCAAACCGCAGACGGTGAGCTCAGCCGCCACAAAAAGCACGTCACCACCAGCCACGACAGCATCGCGCTCAAACTGCCGAAGCGTCCCAGCTACGTTGGCGTCGATCCCGAAATGCGCGTGGTGGGCGCGCTGACGTTGGAAGTGCCGAACGACATGCTGAAGAACCAGCTCTCGCAGGGCAGTTCGGCGCGCCTGCGTTGGGCCGCGGCAGACGCCTTGGCGAAAAAGCCGGACATTACCAGCGTCGCCGCCCTCGGGCGTTCACTCGGCAACGAAGAAGAAGCCTGGATGGTGCGCGTCGAAGCGGCGCGCGCCCTCGGCAAAACGCGCCTGCCCGACGCGCAGGAGGTTCTTGTCGAGCACACCGGCGTGAAACACCCCAAAGTGCGCCGCGCCGTCGCCAGCGCGCTCGGTGCTTACAAGAACGAAACCTCCGTCAAAGCACTCCTGCCCCTCGTCAAAAAAGACGCGAGCTTCCTCGTCGAATCCGAGGCCGCGCGCGCGCTCGGCAAAACGCGCCAACCCGCAGCGCTCAAACCACTCCTCGGCATGCTCGATCGCGAATCGTGGGCCGACGTCGTGCGCCAAGGTGCCCTCGACGGCCTCGGCGCACTCCGCGACGAAGGCGGCCTCCCCGCCGTACGCGAATACACCGAATACGGCCACCCCACCCGCGGACGCCGCGCCGCCATCTCCGCCCTGGCAGAACTCGGCGAAGGCAAACACACTCGCGAAGCACTCGAAGCACTCCTCGACGACCCCGATCCCCACCTCCGCATCGAAGTCGTCAACGCCCTCCTCCGCTTCGCCGACCCAAAGAGCCGCGGCGCTCTCCGACGTGCACTCGAACATGAACTCGATGGCCGCGTCGTGCGCCGCTTACGTGAAGCCCTCCGCGACCTCCACGACGGCAGCGCCGAAAAAAAGCGCGTCCACGACGACATCGAAAGCCTCCGCAACGAACTCTCCGAGCTCAAACACCGCCTCAGCGAACTCGAAGAGAAAAAGAAAGCCAACGACGCGGACGCTAAACCCACCTCCGCAGCGAAGAGCGCCAAACCAAGCAAGCCCCCCAAAGCCGCAAAGCCCGCGCCGTCAGCGAAACCCGCAAAGCCCGCGCCGTCAGCGAAACCCGCAAAGCCCGCGCCGTCAGGGAAACCCGCAAAGCCCGCGCCGTCAGGGAAACCCGCAAAGCCCGCGCCGTCATCCAAACCTTTCCCGAAAAAGAAGACAAAGGCGAGGCGCCGGTGACCTCCGGACTCACCCTCGAACGTCGCGACGGCGTCGCGCTCATCTACCTCGATCGCCCCGATCGCATGAACGCCCTCTCGCGCGCCCTCCTCACGGAGCTCGAGCGTGTCGGCAACCAACTCAGCAACGACAACGACATCGGCCTCCGCGCCGTGATCATTACTGGGCGGGGCGAACGCGCCTTCTCGGCCGGCGCCGATCTCAAAGAACGCGTTGGACTCAGCGAACCCGAAGTCCTCGAACTCCTCCACCTCTTCCGCCGCGCCTTCGCCTGGCTCGACACACTCCGTGTCCCCTCCGTCGCTGCAATCAACGGCATCGCACTCGGTGGCGGCCTCGAACTCACCCTTGCCTGCGACCTCCGCGTCGCGCGCGACACAGCCCTCCTCGGCCTTCCCGAAACCTCACTTGCCATCATTCCCGGCGCGGGCGGCACCCAACGCCTCCCCCGCATCGTTGGCCGCGCCAAAGCCACTGAACTCATCCTCCTCGCGCGCCGCCTGACCGCCGCGGAAGCACTCCACGTCGGCCTCGTCCACCACGTCGTCTCGGCCGCCGAAGCCGCCACCGCTGACGACTTCGTCACCAGAGTTTTCGAATACGTCCAACCGATCGTCCACGGCGCCCCCATCGCTCAAGCCGCCGCACTGCGAGCCCTGCGCGCCGCGCACCTTCCCCTCGATCAAGGCCTCGCTGCCGAGCTCAAAGCTTACGAAGCTTGCCTACACAGTGAAGACCGCCGCGAAGCGCTGCAGGCATTCCAGGAAAAGCGCCCGCCCCAATTCAAGGGTCGCTAGCGGCACTTTACGATCCGTAACGGCGCGCAGCGCGGAGTGTGCACGTTGCGGGCGCGGAGTGTGCACGTTGTGGGCGCGGAGTGTGCACGTTGCGGGTGCGGAGTGTGCACGTTGCGGGTGCGGAGTGTGCACGTTGCGGGTGCGGAGTGTGCACGTTGCGGGCGCGGAGTGTGCACGTTGCGGACGCGGAGTGTGCACGTTGCGGGCGCGGCGGTGCACGTCGTGGGCGCGGAGTGTGCACGTTGTGGGCGCGGCGGTGCACGTTGTGGGCGCGGAGTGTGCACGTTGCGGGCGCGGCGGTGCACGTTGCGGGCGCGGCGGTGCACGTTGCGGGCGCGGCGGTGCACGTTGTGGGCGCGCAGTGTGCACGTCGTGGGCGCGGAGTGTGCACGTTGTGGGCGCGGAGTGTGCACGTTGTGGGCGCGGAGTGTGCACGTTGTGGGCGCGGAGTGTGCACGTTGCGGACGCGGCGGGTGCACGTTGTGGGCGCGGAGTGTGCACGTTGCGCGGTGCCGCTCTGTGAACTCAGCCGAATTCAAAGCGAGGGTGGCGGGCGGACTTCGCGCGGTGGGTGCACGTTGCAGGGCTCCGCCGGGCAGCGTTTCGCGCCGGTGCACGTTGTGGGCGCGGCGGGTGCACGTCGCGCGGCGGGTGCACGTTGCGCGGACGTTTCGCGATGCGTGCACATCGAGCGGCGGGCGCTCCGTGAACTTAGCGGAATTCAAAGCGGGTCCCTAATCCACAGCGTGGCGCGTGCGCGGTGTAGTGTGCTCCGGCGCTTGCGGAGACTGCGCTAAAGTATCCATCGTGTGGTTGCGCGCCCGTTACAGTGAGCGCCCCAACAAAAGACAACACGCAGACAGCGTGCAGTCAACGTGCAGACAGCGTGCAGTCAACGTGCAGTCAACGTGCAACGGACGCTTCGAGTCAGCTTCGCGGCGTGTCCTCCCACGATATTGTTCCGGCGTCCTTCCAGCCGACGGAGAGCAACCACGTTGTTGCAGGCGCGACTGGGCGCTCGATGGTGGCGAGCCTTGTTAACCAGGCCGGTTGCTGCGTGAATTCGCACGGAGCTTTTCCGGCGAACTCGACGAAGCCGTCGAAGTAAGGTGCTGAAGAGTACGGGTCCAACATGCCGCACGGCTCGCCGTGTTTTCGGTAGTTGGCGAGGACATAGACGATCACGTTGCGCGCCATTCGCGGTGTCGTCAACTTGCGACCATGCCAGCGATTCGCGAAGAAACGCCCGCTTCGCCGCAGCAGCTGATTCACATTGCGCGCGATGCGTACACACAGGCCGCGCATGCCTTGAATTAGGCTTTCACGGTCGACCGCCTCGATAATCAAGTGCACGTGATTGCTTTGAATGCTGAAGTGGCACACACGAAATCGGTCTTTCCACGCTCGGTTGGCGCGTGTGATGGCAGTGCGCAGCTTCGCGAAGACGACTTGCCTCCGCAACGACTTGACGCTAGCCCGGAGCGTCACGTGAACGGGATGATCCTTGTTGTGCTCCGAGCGCACAACGTGTGGAGTATTGCGCAAGCCTTTCCCTGGCGGCCGACCGGCGCCTTCCCGAGCGCCACCGCGCGCGGGTCGACGCTGCTCAAATACAAATGGAAACAGAAGTGACTGCATGAGTCCCCCGGGTCGTCTCAGGGCGTGGCCTTGAGTTGTATTCGAATTAGTATCACGTGCTGCGATTTATATCAACCACGAGAGTGACACTCGTGGCGCGTTTTGAATACGGCCGAGTTCGTGTTGGCGCGACGGCGGCGCGCTTTGAATTCGGCTGAGTTTGGTTTTGGGTGGGCGCTCGCTGTACAGGGCGCGCAAGTAAGGCGGTGGATACGTTAGCGCAGACGTCGCGAGCGCTGGGCACGCGACACCGCGCACGCGCCACGCTGTTACGAGTGCGCGCTGGGCACTCGACGGCGCTAAACGGCTCGCGCGGAGCGAACGGCGCTGAAACGGCTCGCGCGGAGCGAACGGCGCTGAAACGGCTTTCGCGGAGCGTACGGCGCTGAAACGGCTCGCGCGGAGCGAACGGCGTTGAAACGGCTCGCGCGGATCCGGAACGGAACGTACGGCGTTGAAACGGCTCGCGCGGATCCGGAACGGAGCGAACGGCGCTGAAACGGCTCGCGCGGATCCGGAACGGAACGTACGGCGTTGAAACGGCTCGCGCGGATCCGGAACGGAGCGAACGGCGCTGAAACGGCTCGCGCGGATCCGGAACGGAACGTACGGCGTT
>JBMOMJ010000006.1:0-38202 GCA_049324695.1 Myxococcota bacterium | reverse complement strand
GCTCACCTCCCGCGCGTTCAATCCGCTCACCTCCCGCGCGTCCAATCCGCTCACCTCCCGCGCGTCCAATCCGCTCACCTCCCGCGCGTTCAATCCGCTCACCACCCCGCGCGTCCAATCTGCTCACCTCCCGCGCGTCCAATCCGCTCACCACACCCGCGCGTCCAATCCGCTCACCTCCCGCGCGTCCAATCCGCTCACCTCCCGCGCGTCCAATCCGCTCACCTCCCGCGCGTTCAATCTGCGCACTACTCGTGCGTTCAAATCCGCCCGCGCCGTACGCACCTCAAACCTGGATCACACCAGCCGCGCAAACTGCACGTATGCCGCGCGGCAAATCGCCTATTCGCTCGCGCCGCACTTGCCGGCGCCTGGCGTGGATGCGCGCAGGGTGTGTTCGCCGACTTCGATGTCGAAGGGCAAGGTGACGAAGCTGTCGAAGCGGCCTTGTTGGTCGGTTGGTACTGAACCGAGGAGGGTGGTGCCGAATGATTCGACTAGGCCGATGTCGACGCGCGCGAAGGGGCAGTTGCCATTGGTTGTGCTGACGCGTCCGATGACGCGGACGAGGCCTCCGCGGCGGGCGTCGGTCGCATCAATTTCGAGGTCTACGTTGGCGCGTGGTTGTTCGCTGTCGCTCGGGGTGGGAGCGCCGGAAGCGGCGGGCTGGGGGGCGCGCGCGGTGGAGGAGGGGCGCGCGTGCGATGCGGAGGAGTTGGAGGATGAGCTTGGCGCGCGAGAGGGATTGGCGCCGGGAGCGGGACCCGGTTCGGACGGCTGGGAAGCTTGGATTTGGGCTTGAGCGCCGTTGTTGCCGGCGGGCCAATCGTAGGGATCGGGCGGTGTGACGTGCGGGGGCGCGCCAGCGCGTGTGTCGAGCTCGAAGCGCTGGGCGGCGCCGCCTAGATCGACGCGGTGCCACAACCTGCCGTCGTAAACTTCGACCCACGCGTGTGCTTCGTTGCGCACGAAGCGACTCGGGATGCCGAGGCCGAGCGCGGTGAGCAAGAACCCGAAAGCGCGGTGCCGGCACACACCTTTTTTCTCGAGCACGAGCTCGGTGTAGAGAGCGACGCCACCTTGCGCGTTGGGGAGCTCGGTGGAGGGCGAGAAGCTGCGGAAGTGCGTGACGAGAGCGGCAACTGCGTCGCGCGGGCGAACTGCGCGCGACAAGCCGAGGCGCGTGAGCACGTCGTTTACGGCGGCGCGCGCGCCGGTTGGGAGTGGCTGAACGGCGGAGGCGAGCTCTGCATAGGAGGCATCCGCGAAGTCGGAGCCGAACGCGCCGCGCGGCGCTGCCAAATCCAAAATCAAACGAACGCGCTTGCGCTCTTCACCAACGACGAACCAATTTTCGGCGCCGTCGCGTTTGGTTTCGAGCTTGAGCGGCGGCTCCACCCGCAACGCCAGCAGCTTCGACCCCGGAGCGACGTTGGGAATGCGCACGCCAACGCCGGGAACGAGATCCACGAATAGATCGCCGAAGAAGCGATCGTAGCCGTCGGGCAAACCGCCGCCGACCGGCAAAGGCTCGAGCTTGCGCTGACGCACGAAGAGACCGAGATCTGCGTCGACCGCATCGAGGGCGTACAGGCGTTTGAAGGGCGCAACTGAAGGCGTGAATGGATCGTCGTAGCGAACGACGCTCGGCTCGCTGGTGTCGCGATCGAGGCGAAACGTCGCGTCGATGCTGTCGGGAGTCGAGCCGCCACCGTAGGCTACTTGGCGCGGGCTATTGCTATCGAGAAAACCAGGCGCGCTGATGATGCCGCTCGGCGTGCGCTGCGCTGCGGGCATGCGACCATCCGGCGTCATGCTGCCGAGCTCCAAGTCTTCGGCTGCGTCGGCGGGAATGAACTCGTGCAGGATCGGCGCCTCGGCGCGAGTCGTCAGTGCCAGCGCGAAAGCGCCGAGCGCCAACGACCAAGCTTGCAAGCGTCGATTCATTGCTGCGAATTTGCCACAGGTTGGCGAGCGCGCTCCCAACGACCCGCAATCCATACGTAACCGCCACCATCCCAATGCCAGTAGCCGGGTACCCAACGACAGGCGGGCTGGCAGTCACGCGGTTTCGGACCGGGCGTTTCCTCACGCGGCGCCGGGCGTTCCGACGGCTGTGCGCTCGGATCGGGGCGTAGGCCGAGCACGCAACCGTCGAGGAGCAGCAACGTCGCCCCCCAACGGACTGCGTTGCTCCGCAAAAACGTCAACACCGCACGAGTGTAGAGCAGACTGGGGCGCACGGCGAGCTCTGCGCCCGCGGCGCATCCCGAGCCAGGAGGCGCATCCCGAATCATTGGGGCGTATCCCGAACCATTGGGCGCGTCCCTAAGTTCTAGGGAGTGCGGTACGCTCCGCTCGATGTCTACGCCCACCATCGAGCACGAGCTCGACCAGTTGCCGAACGAGCTGCAACAAAAACTCGCGCGCTTTCATTTCGATCGCGAGCGACTCTTGAGCTTCGCTCGGGAGCTCGCGGCCGGACACCAGCGCGACAACTTCGTGCGCGGCACGCTGGCTCCACCGAAGGCGGAAGATCTTCCGGAGCTGCCGCCAGCAAACAGCCCGGAGTACGCGGCGCTGGTCGCGCGCGGGCGCGAGGCGCTGGAAGCAGGTGAGGTGGCGCTCGCGGTGCTGGCCGGCGGCATGGCCACGCGCATGGGCGGCGTGGTGAAGGCTCTGGTCGAAGCCGTGCCGGGTAAAACCTTCCTCGAGCTCAGGCTCGGCGAGATCGAAGCCAACCGCAAAAAGTATGGCAAGGCGCCGCCGCTTTGGTTGATGGCAAGCAGCGCGACCGTCGAGCCCTTGAAACAAGCCCTCGCCGGACGCGAAGACGGTGAACAGATTGCGGTGTTCACACAGTGCGTCTCGCTGCGGCTGACCTCCGACGGCCGCTTGTTCCGGGACGCGAGTGGCGCGCCCAGCGATCACGCGAGCGGGCACGGCGACTTCGTCGAAGCGGTGCAGCGCAGCGGCCTGATCGAGAAGTTCGTGGCGCGCGGCGGGCGCGTGGTAATGCTCACGAACCTGGATAATTTGGGCGGTACGCTGGATCCGGCCGTAATTGGTTGGCATCTCTCGCACGGCTGGCCGGTGACCGCAGAAGTGGTGGATAAGCTCGAGTCGGACCGCGGCGGCATTCCCGTTTACGTAGACGGTAAGCTGGCTATCCTTGAAGAGTTCCGGATTCCGAAGAGCTTCGACCCTGCCACGGTGCGCGTGTTCGCAACCAACGTCTTTCACTTCGATGCCAAAGTGCTCGCCGAGCTGAGCATGCCGTGGACCTTCTTTTTGGTGAATAAGAAGGTAGACGGCACGCCGGTGATCCAGTTCGAGCGGCTGATCAACGAGGTGAGCAGCGTGTTGCCCACGCGCTACTTGCGTGTACCGCGCAGCGGAGTCGAGTCGCGCTTCTTGCCGGTCAAAGACAACGAAGAGTTGGCCGCGCGCGTCAGCGAGAACCTAGCAGTCGCGCGTGCGAGAGGAATGCTGTGAAGAAAGCCGCTTGGACTGCGATCGCCGTTTCGTTCTCTTGCTTGATGACTCGCGCCGCCGTCGCGCAGACCAGCGCGCCGCGGCCCACGCCACTTCCCGCTTTTGGGCGCAGCAATGCGAGCACCGATGACTCCACCGCGCTGGTTTTGAATCCAGCCAACCTGGCGTTCTTGCCCGCGGCGGAGCTGCGTTGGTCCAGCCGCTACTTGGACGAAGCGGCGCGACTGCCCTGGCAAGGCCACGCATTCAGCTTTGCCTTGCCGCTGCCGTTCTCGATGTCCACGGGTCTGCGGCTCGATTTCGTCGATCCACCGAGCTCGCTCGCGGCTTGGTCGGTTCCGTTTCGCGCCAACTACCAGTGGCTGACTTGGGGTCTCGGCATTCGCACCTCACGCACGAGCGCGATCGGTTTGAGCTACAAACGCTCGTTCTCGGAGAACCGCAACGTTGCGAGCATCGACGCGTGGACCCTGGGCATGAGCTACCGCCCAGCGGAGATGTTCGGCTTGGCCTTTGCCGTGCACGACATCGGCAGTCCCGAGAGCCGCAACGGCAGGCCGCTCGATGCCGCTTACGATCTCTCGCTGGCGATTCGTCCACTGGGTAGCCGTGTGCTCGAGTTGGGATTGGAGGGGCGCTACGTCACGCAAAGCGCGGGCTACTGGGTGCCACGCGCAACGCTCGGCGTGGACATTCCGGAGCTCGGTCGTTTGCGCGGCGAGTTCTCCGTGACGGATCCGGCGGAAAAGGTGTTTGCCTCACGCGAATGGCTGGGGGCCGCCTCGATGAGCTTCGGCTTCAATGGCTACCGCGGCAACATGGAGCTGTCGGCGGGCAGCGTGTTCGGCAGCGCGCTCGGAGCGCAGGCCGAAGGTCGCGCACACGAGAACCTCGCGGTCGACGTGGCCTTCAAGAACTATCGCGAGCCGTTCGCGTCCTCGTCGCCGGCGTACGCGCTGCGCGTTCGCATGGAGAGCACACCGGACAATCGCGATCACGTTGCGCTCCTACGCCGGCTGTGGGCCATCGCGGACAACGAACCCTCGGTCGCGGCGGTGGTGTTCGAAATGCGCGCGGCGCCGGCCGGCTCGCTCGCACACGTGCAGGAGCTGCGCGATGCCATTCACCAGCTGCGTGTGAAGGGCAAGCAGGTGGTGTGTCACCTCGAAGATGCTGACGGTGGCGCGCTGTACGCATGCTCGGCGGCCAACCGCATCTTGATGAGCCCGGGTGGTGGCTTGCGCTTCGCCGGACTCAAAGCCCGCTACATTTTTTACAAGAGCTTGCTCGACAACTTGGGCGTACGCGCCGACTTCGTGCGCATTGGCGCTCACAAGAGCGCGCCCGAAGCATTTACGCGCGATTCGTCCACGGATGTAGCGCGCGAAGACAGAATCGATCTGTTGCGGCAATTCGAGTGGCAATTCACGCTCGGCGTTGCAGCAGGGCGCCGCATCGATCCGGTGCTGCTGCGCGAGAGCATCGCGCGCGGACCGTTCATCGCCGAAGAAGCCAAAGCGGAAGGCTTGGTCGATGAGCTCGTGTTCGACGACCAAATCGAGGAAGCCGTGCGCAAGCTAGTGGGTGGGCCCATCGCGCTGCGCGACGACAAGCGTGTGCCGTGGGCGCCCAAAACCTTCGGCGCCACGCGCGGCATCGCGTTGGTATACGTCGATGGGGACATGGTCGACGGGCGTAGCCAGACCATCCCGCTGCTCGGCATGCGTCTAGTCGGCTCCTACACCATCGCCGATTCGATCAAGCAGGCGCGCGAAAATCGCATGGTGGGCGCGGTCGTGCTGCGCGTCGAATCCGGCGGCGGCTCGGCGCTCGCGGCGGACGTGATTTGGCGCGAGCTCGAGCTCACTGCGCAGGTCAAACCCGTAATCGTCAGCATGGGCTCGGCGGCGGCGAGCGCGGCGTATTACATCTCGGCGCCGGCGACACGCATCTACGCGAACCCACTCAGCATCACGGGCAGCATCGGCGTGTTCTACGGCAAAGCCGACGTCGCCGAACTGCTGCGCAACATCGGCGTCAACGTCGAGGTCTACAAGACCGCACCGCGCGCCGACGGAGAGTCGCTGTATCGGCCTTTCACGCCCGAAGAGCACAAGGAGCTCGAGCGCAAGGTCAAGCAGTTCTACGACCAGTTCCTGTCGCGCGTCGCCAAGGGTCGAAAGCTCAAGCGCGAAGCCGTGGACGCCGTGGGTCAAGGTCGCGTTTGGACCGGCGAGCAAGCCATCTCGCGCAAGTTGGTGGATGAGCTCGGCGGGCTGCGCCAAGCCCTCAACGAAGCACGCAGGCTGGCTGATTTGCCCGAGTACGCACCAATCGTGGAATTGCCACCGCCGGACGGGACGTTGCTCGGCAAGCTACTCGGAGTGGACGGTCTGCAGTCAGATGCCAGCGCGCAGGTTCAAAGTGTGTTGCCGGCGCAGCTGTTGTCGTTGGCGCGCGCCGTTGCGCCGTTCGTCGTGCACCCACCCGACAAACCAATGGCTCGCATCGAACTCATGGATATCGGTCCATGAACCCGGCCGGCGCGCGTTCCTCGCTCCTCGCGCTCGAGGACGCGCGCATTCGGCTGCCGAGCGGCCTGCTTTCGCCAGCCTACAGCCTGCAGAGCGACGCCCGCCGCGTGGCGCTCATCGGCGACTTTCGTGCGGTGTTCGCCCTGCTTTCGAGCCAGGCGACGCTCGTCAGCGGCAGCGCGAAGCTGCTCGGTTTGCCGTTCCAACAGGCACTCGCCAATGGTTCGGCCGCCGTTGCGCCGTTCGAACCGCCGGTCCCGGTGCAATGGACTTGTGAGCGCTACTTGATAGAAAGCGCGCGACTACTCGGCGCCGCGCGCAGCGCCGCCAAGCACCAGGCTCGAACCACGTTGAGCCGCTTCGAGCTGACTGCGCTGACACGCCGCACGCTCGGCTCACTAACTCCTCTCGAGAAGCGCCTGCTCGGTATCGCGCGCACCAGCCTGAGCAAGCCACGACTCGTGTGCTGCGAAGCGCCGTTTCATGCCGCTCCCGACGCGGGTGCCGAAAAAATTCGCGCAGCGCTGGAGCTGGCGAGCGAAGCTTCCGCTCTCCTGATCTCGACACACGAGTTACCGAGCTTTGGTCACGAGCGCACGCTGCTCGAGACCTGCAACCAAGTTTTCGTGCAAACGGATGCCAGGCTGTGCGCCACTAGCCTGAGTGTGCTCGACGTTCGCTCCGAGTTGAGCGTGATGGTTAGCCAAAACGCCGCAGCTTTCGAGCGCGAGCTGCAGCAGCGCAACCTGCTCGCGCTTCGCATTGGACAAGTGGAAGCGGCGTACGCTTTCGTGTTCGCTCACCAAGAGACCGATTGCGTACGCTTCCTGGTGCAGGCCACGAACGACGACGTCAGGCGACTGGTGTTAGAGGCGTCGCTAGCCGCCGGCGCACCGCTGCTCGAGCTCACAATGTATTGAAGGTGGAGCTGAGCCCGCGCCCTTGTACGCGCGCAGGCTTTGGCGAGCGCAAAACCGAGCCTGCGGCGTCCACAGAAAGTTCTAACCAAGACGGTATTTTGTACCGCCTTAGTGGTTTACCAGTCGATCAGGTGTCATGGGTTTCTACGCACGGGCTGAGATGAGAAATTTTCACTCTTGGCAGTTATCAACGCTCGTCCTCGGTTGTTCTCTCGTTCTGGCTTGCGGCGGGAGCGACGATCCGCCGGACAACGGTTCCGGCGGTTCGAAGGCGAATTCGGGCGGGTCCAATTCGACCTCCGGCGGCACTAACCAAGGCTCGGGTGGAACCAGTTCCAGCTCGGGGGGTAGCGGATCTAGCTCGGGTGGCAGCGCGTCGGGCGGTGCCAACACGGCGAACGGCGGTGCCAGCACGGGTTCAGGCGGGATGAGCTCGGGATCCGGTGGCTCCAACTCCGGTGGCTCCAACTCCGGTGGCTCCAATTCCGGCGGCTCCAATTCGGGCGGCGCCAAATCTGGCAACGGCGGTACCGGCTCAGGCTCCGGCGGAACCAACGCGGCAAACGGCGGTGCCAGCAGCGGCGGGAAGAGCTCTGGCGGAACCAGCTCAGGCTCTGGCGGCGCCGGCATGGGTGGGCGCGTGGGTACGGGCGGAACCGCTTCGGGCGGCGCGACCAGCGGCAGCGGTGGCAACACTTCCGGCTGCACCGCGACTGGCTTCTACGTGCAGGGAGGCCTGCTCTACGACTCGAAGTGCAAAGAGTTCACCATGCGCGGCGTGAACTATCCGTATGCGTGGTTCACCTCGCGCAACTACGCGCAAGACTTCACGGCGATCGCTGCGACCGGTGCCAACAGCGTACGCATCGTGATGGCAACGGGCGCGCGCTGGACGAAAACGAGTGGCGCCACGGTCACCGCGCTGATCAATGCAGCCAAGGCTGCGAAATTGGTGTCGGTGTTGGAGGTGCACGACACTACGGGCTATAGCGAACAAGCTGGCTCCGTCGCGCTCAGCAACGCAACCAGCTACTGGACGGCATCGGACGTCGCGGCTGCCCTCAAGGGACAAGAAGCGTTCGCCATCATCAACATCGGGAACGAGCCGAACGGCAACAACACCGCGAGCACTTGGGCCTCGAGCCACGTGACCGCGGTACAGGCGCTCCGCAACGCTGGCTTCAATCACACGTTGATGGTGGACGGCCCGGATTGGGCGCAGGACTGGCGCAACACCATGCGCGGCGGCGGTGGCTCCTCGATCTGGAACGCCGACACCAAGAAGAACCTGGTGTTTTCCGTCCACATGTACGACGTCTTCAAGGACTCGGCGACGGTCAGCAGCTACTTCAACACCTTCTTGGCAAACTACGACGCGCCGTTGGTAGTCGGTGAATTCGCGGCGGATCACGGCTCTGCCGGAAACGTGGACGAGGACACAATCATGTCGTTCGCCGAAACGTTGGGCGTCGGTTATCTGGGCTGGTCTTGGGCCGGTAACGGTAGTGGCCTCGCCACGTTGGACATCACCAACAACTTCAACGCGAGCAGCCTGACCACCTGGGGCAATCGCCTCGTCAACGGCGCCAACGGCATCAAGGCCACGTCGCAGGTGTGCGGCTGCTTCCAGTGACCTCGGGTTCAATACGCTGAGCCTCTCTTCACGAACTCGCGTCGGGCTGGCAGTTGCCCTTGCAATGAGCGTCGCGGTAGCGCTCGCGCTGCGCGGCCAGCATAGCCGCCCGACGCGTCCGGAAAATTCGGAGCCGGCGAGCGATGAGGGCCCTGCGCCAGCGCTCGCAGGCTCCGCGGAGGCGCGCCCGCTCACGCGCCGCACACCGAACCCGGCTCCAGCGGGCTCCGGCGCAGCAACCGTCACGTACCTCGCCGACACCAGCGAAGATCCTCAGGTGATCGAAGCGGCGCTGCGCGAGGTGCTCAACGTGTATTCGTCGCGCTCGTCGCGCAAGCTGGCTCCCGACGCTGAGCTCGATCGCGTCATCATCAAACGCTTGCATGCGCCGCAACCTTCCGTCGTGGCGGCTGCCGTGGCCGCTGCGCGCATCCCGCTCATGACAGCGAAACCGAGCGATGCCGTCGCGAATGCCGTGGTTGACATGGCATCGACCGAAGGCAGCTCTGCGCGACGCCAAGCGGCGCTCGAGGCGCTGAATCTGATTCGACCCGACCGGCGCTCGCCGAGCGTGCTCTCGGCTTTCGAGCAAGCGCTGTCCGCCAACGAACCGCAGCTGTTGTCGGTCGCGTTGTTCGCCATCGCGCAGAGCGGAGCTTCATTGGCAACGCTGCCGCAGGTGAACCGGGCGAATTTGGCGCGCCGCGTGCTCGAGCTGAAGGACCACGCGGATCCGGGCGTACGCGGTCGTGCACTGGGTGTGCTCGCAGACGTCGAATGGCTGGTGCCGAGTGACGCGCGCTATGCAAGCGGCGAACGTGCCCTCGGCGACGCTCACGCTTACGTACGCGGTATGGCCGCCGATCTGTTGTTTCGCTGTGCGGAACCGATGGGCATTCACGCGTTGGTTCGCCTCAGCGCAGATCTCGAACCGGCGCGCTACGAGCTACGCGACTTCACTGAGCTGGATGGCAGGCCTGGTGTCTTGCAGCACAGCGTGCTCGGTCGCCCGCGTGTCGCAGAAGCCGCCTTGCTGGCGATGCTCGCCCTGAGCGAAAACCTGGCAGACGTCGAGCGGCTGAACCTATCGCTCACCAATCAAAATACCGACGAGCTCGTATTGCAAAACGCAGAACTCGCTCGCAACTGGTACCGCGCGAACGCCGCGCGCATTCCGCGTCAACCCAAACCCAAGCAAGAGTAGTTTGCTTCGGGGGGCTGGGACAGAGCACTAATCGGATTTCTTGGGCTCGGCTTCTTTCACGCTCGTGCCCGTGGCAGCCACTTTTTCGAGACCGCGACGCACTGCTAGAATCGCGAGACGCCGATTCTCTGGAGCGAACGGCTCCTTCGTGTTCAGCAGCGCGCTGTCACCGTGCGCAAAGACACCAGCCACCTGACCTTTACGCAAGCCGCTACGTTCCAGCACCCCGCGGGCGGCGTCGGCGCGTTCGAACGAAAGCTGCCAGTTCGAGCGGTTGGAACCTTTGGGGAAGGAGCGCGCGTCGGTGTGACCGTGCAGTTGGATTTGGTTTTCCAAGCGAGCCAGCACCGGCGCCAGGAACTCGAGCAACTCGATCAGCTTGGGCTTGAGCTCCGAAGATGACGAGTCGAACACCGTGTCGCGACCGCCGTCGAAAATCGTGATGAGCAAGCCGTCTTCAGTCACCGAAACGTGAACGTGCTTGGCGAGATCTTTGAGCTCGGGGTTCTCGTCGGTGGTGCGCTGCAAGCGAGCGCGCACAGCCAGTGCAATCTGCTCGAAAGCAGCCGATTCGGGCTGCATGCTGGAGCGACCGACCACGTCGAAGAACGCGCGATCCTGAATGCCGGAGCCGCCGTTCAGCACGCTGGGCGCACCGGAGAACATACCCGTGCGGAAGTACTCCGAAAGCTTTTGGCGCGTCTCCTGATCGGTCTGTGACAGGAGCCACATCACCATGAAGAGCGCCATCATTGCGGTCACGAAGTCGGCATAAGCCACCTTCCAAGCACCACCGTGCCCACCGCCATGGCCCTTGGCCTTCTTCTTGATGATGA
Source organism: Myxococcota bacterium (assembly GCA_049324695.1). Lineage (GTDB taxonomy): Bacteria > Myxococcota_A > Polyangia > Polyangiales > Polyangiaceae > PMG-095. The sequence continues at coordinate 27,580 of JBMOMJ010000006.1, read as the reverse complement.
TGACCTTGGGGCCACCTCCGCCGGGAGCGCCACCGCCTTTCACGACTTGCCCTTCAACTCCGCGAAGGCTTGGTCGAGCTCCTGGCTCGTCGGGCGCTCATCCGAGAAAATCGCGCGCCGCGCAAACTCAATTGCGATGGCGGGGTTCACACCGCGCGCCGCTGCGACAACCGCTTCCTTCACGCAGTGCATGTAGCGACCCTCAGCCGCCGACTGCGCCTCGATGCTGTTCGCGACCGGGCCGACTACGCCGTAGCAGAGCAAGATGCCGAGGAACGTGCCGACCAGCGCCGCGGCGACGTGATGGCCGATTTCCTCGGGGCCGCCGTTCAAGTGCGCCATCGTAATCACGATGCCGAGCACCGCCGCGACGATGCCCATGCCGGGCAGCGCGTCACCGGTGTTGCGGATCAAATTGATGGGCTGGTGCTCTTCGTCGTGGTGCGTTTCGAGCTCCGCGTCGAACAACATCGCGAGCTCTTCCGCCGAGCAGCCGTCAACCAGCTGCTTCAAGCCGTCGACCAGAAAGTCCATCGCGTGGTGTCGCTTGACCACACTGGGGTACGCCGTGAAGATGGTCGAGCTGGCGCGCTCGCTGATGTGCGATTCGAGCGCCAACACACCCTCGCGCCGGATCAACGCGAGGATTTGATAGAGCATCTTCAAAAGATCGAGGTAATCTTGCTTTTTTGGGGTGTGATCACTGAAACCACGCTTGAACGCGGCCGTGACGCGCTTCATGGCGCGTCCAGGTGCGGAGATCACCAACGCGCCTGTTGCCGCGCCGCCAATCACGATCAGCTCGTTGGGCTGAATCAGCACGGGCAAAGGCCCACCTGCCATCACGAATCCTCCGATGACAGAAGCAAAGACGATGAGCAGCCCGATAGGGGTCGACACAACCCTTCTAGGCGGCCGATCAGCGCGTTCCTTTAGCCTCGTGCGTCCCACACAGGGACGCGAAACGCGCCCACATTTTCGCACTTTCGAGGCTGCGCTGCGCCGCTCGCCGAGTGAGTAGACAAACCTCGGCCACCTGACCAAGCACGCACTTCGCGCGGCGAAACGCCCTGAAAACCAGACGCCGTGCTATCCACGCCGAGCCGTGTCGCGTCCCGAGCTCGAAAAAGCCCGCCGTATCGTCGTCAAGATTGGCTCGCGCAGCCTGACTGGTGACGGCGCGCTCGTGCGGCGCATGGCCGAGGAAGTCGCTGATCTGCGCAAGAGCAATCGCCAAGTGGTACTCGTCTCGAGCGGCGCCATTGCACTCGGCTTGAGTCGCCTCGGCTATCGCACGCGCCCGAAAGAAGTTGGTCGACTCCAAGCTGCCGCCGCTGCGGGCCAAAGTGTGCTCATGCGTCGCTACGATGAAGCCTTCGCCGAGCTCGGGCTCACTTGCGCGCAAGTGCTCCTCACCTACGGCGACCTTGCCGATCGCGAACGACTCAACAACGCGCGCGAAGCCTTCGCTGCTCTCCTCGAAGCGTCTGCGATTCCGATCGTCAACGAAAACGACACCGTCTCTACAGAGGAGATTCGGTTTGGCGACAACGACCAACTCGCGTCCATGGTCGTCCCCCTCGTTGGCGCTGACGCTCTCGTCCTCCTCACCGACGTCGATGGCGTGCTCGACGCGCGCGGCCGCAGAATCCCCGAGCTCGCCCACGACGCCAGCGTCGCGGTCGTCAGCGAAAGTCGCGAACGCGTCGGTACCGGCGGCATTCAAAGCAAAGTCGACGCCGCCCGCAAAGCCACACGCTCGGGCGCCTGCGCAGTCATCGCGCCCGCCACACGCGAACGCGTCCTGCGCGATCTCTTCCACGGCGTCGACGTCGGCACCTTCTTCCCGCGCCGCGGCCCCCTGCGCGCTCGCAAACACTGGATCGCCTACACCTTGCGCCCGCGAGGCGCGATTGTGCTCGACGAAGGCGCTGCGCAGGCCATGCGCGGCGGCAAAAGCAGCCTCCTCCCCGTCGGCATCCTCGGCGTGCGCGGCGACTTCAACCCCGGCGACGCCGTTCGCTTGCTCGCCCCTGACGGCAGCGAAGTCGCGCGCGGCTTGGCTCAACTCGGCGCTCTCGATGCCGCCCGCAGCGCCGGCAAAAAAAGCGCCGAGCTCGGTTTGCTCTTTGGCCCAGATCGTAGCGACATCGTCGTCGTGCACAAAGACGATCTGGTCGTCACCGATTAACGTTCGCAGCGCCCGTCCTTTCGCACCGGCTGACTCTCGTCAGTTCCAGACAGCGATTTGGCACGCAAGGTGTAATGAAGAAACCAGCGCCGCGTCGGCGTAACAGCGATGCCTCACTCCACTCCTCACTCCTGCTGCAGCGACGCTGAAAAGGCTCCCGCTTCGGTGCGCGACCCCGTATGCGGCATGTCCGTGAATCCCGCGTCGGCGAGGGGTGGCTCGTTCGACTTCGAAGGCACGACGTATTTCTTCTGCAACCCCAAGTGCCGCGAGAGGTTTCAGGCCGATCCGCGCAAATATCTGAACGCCGCGACTCACGCGGGCCATGCCGCAACCAGTACCAAGCCCGCCGCGACGCACGCGGTTCATGCCGCGACGAGTCCCGAGCCCGGCTCAACCCACGCGGGGCATGCCGCGACCAGTCCCGAGCCCGGCGCGACCCACGCGGGGCATGCCGCGACCAGTACCAAGCCCGCCGCAACCCACGCGCATTACAGCGCAACTAAGCATGAGCCCGGCGCAAGCGCTGCGCGCAAAGCCGATTCCAAGACCATTTACACCTGCCCGATGCATCCCGAAGTGCGTCAGGTAGGGCCGGGAGCTTGCCCGATTTGTGGAATGGCTTTGGAGCCGCTGCACGCGGGCGCGACAGATGAAGAGAATCCCGAGTTGCGGGATATGACGCGGCGTTTTTGGGTGAGCGCGGCGTTGACGTTGCCGACGGTGGTACTGGCCATGCTGGGCGGCTTGCCGGCGACGGTTTCGGTTTGGGTGCAGTTCGCTGCGGCGACGCCGGTAGTGCTGTGGGCGGGGTATCCTTTTTTTGAACGCGGGATGCGATCGCTCGCAACGCGGCAGCTGAACATGTTCACGCTGATTGCGCTGGGCACGAGCGCGGCGTTTGGGTTCAGCGTGTTCGCGCTGTTGTTTCCGAGCGCGTTGCCGCAAGCGCTGCAGCACGATGGTGCGCCGCCGGTCTACTTCGAGGCGAGCGCAGTGATTGTAACGCTGGTGCTGCTAGGGCAAGTGTTGGAGTTGCGCGCGCGAGCAGCAACTTCAGGCGCAATTCGTGCGCTGTTGGGGCTTGCACCAAAGACGGCGCGGCGCATCGATGCGGCGGGCAACGAGGGTGACGTTGCGTTGGACAGCCTGGTGGTCGGGGATCGGCTGCGCGTGCGCCCCGGCGAGAAGGTGCCGGTCGACGGAGTGGTGTTGGAGGGATCGAGCTCTGTTGATGAGTCGATGATTTCGGGCGAGGCGTTGCCGGTTTCGAAGAGCGTTGGGAGCCGAGTGACGGGCGCGACGTTGAACGGGAATGGTTCGTTCGTGATGCGCGCGGAGCGAGTCGGCGATGAGACGTTGCTGGCGCGCATTGTCGCGTTGGTTTCGGAGGCGCAGCGAAGTCGCGCACCGGTGCAACGCTTGGCGGATTCGGTGTCGGCGTGGTTCGTGCCGGCGGTGGTAGTCGTAGCGCTATTGACGGCGCTGGTTTGGGGAGCGTGGGGGCCGGAGCCGCGCTTGGTGTACGCGCTGGTCAACGCGGTAGCGGTGTTGATCATCGCTTGTCCCTGTGCGCTCGGCTTGGCAACGCCGATGTCGATCATGGTGGGCACCGGGCGCGGCGCACATGCCGGCGTATTGGTGCGCAACGCGGAAGCGTTGGAGTTGCTCGAGACCGTCGATACACTCGTCGTCGACAAAACCGGCACGTTGACAGAAGGCAAGCCGAAGCTGACGGCAGTGCAGCAAGTCGACGGCACATTGTCGGAGATCGAAGTGCTTTCGCTGGCCGCAAGCTTAGAGCAGAGCAGTGAACATCCGCTGGCGAGCGCGTTGGTTCAGGGTGCACGTGAGCGGGGAGCGACGATTCAGCCGGTGAGCGAGTTCGAGTATCGCCCCGGCAAGGGGGTGCTCGGGCGCGTGGCTGAACGACGGGTAGCGGTGGGCACGAGCACGCTGTTGTCTGAGTTGGGGATCGAGGCGAGGGCGCCGGCCGAGCGCAGCGAGGACGGCGACGCGAGCCGAGTACTCGTGGCGGTGGACGGGCGTGCAGTGGGTGTTCTGAGCTTTGCGGATCCCATCAAGGAATCGGCGCCGGAGGCGCTGCGCGCGTTGCGAGAAGCAGGGCTGCGCACGGTCATGTTGACTGGTGATGGCGAAGGGCCGGCCCAAGCGGTCGGCCGCGCGCTCCAGCTGGATGAAGTGCATGCGCGACTGTTGCCAGCGCAGAAGGCCGAGTTCGTAGCGCGCTTGCGGCGCGAAGGCCGAAAGGTCGCCATGGCAGGCGATGGCATCAACGATGCGCCAGCGCTCGCCGAGGCCGACGTTGGGATTGCGATGGGAAGCGGAACCGACGTGGCGATGCAGAGTGCCGGCATCACTTTGGTGCAGGCGGACCTGCGCGCCATCGTTCGAGCGCGGCGGCTGTCGAGCGGGGTGATGCGGAACATCCGCCAGAACCTGGCGTTCGCGTTCGTTTACAATTTGCTGGGTGTACCGGTCGCGGCAGGACTCTTGTATCCAACCTTCGGTTTGTTGCTGAGTCCGATGTTCGCGAGCGCGGCAATGGCAGCGAGTTCAGTCTCGGTAGTGCTGAATGCACTCCGTTTGCAGCGTATTCGGCTGTAATCAGATCGTGCGAGAATGCGGCTGATTCAGCTGATCTCGCGGGTTGAGACTCCGCCAAATGTGTGGGCGAAGGTAAGTGACGCGCGGTGTCGTCGCGCGATCGCTAGCGCGCGCAGTGAGGCATCGCGTTGTCTCGAAGCGTGCTCGGGACGTGCGGCAGCGCCACGCAGCGGGGGCCCACCCAAAATAAAATCGTAAGAACGCACCCAAGGTGAGACAATCATCGTGAGTCGGAAACATCCAGCGAGCGGCGGTGTCGGAACCGAACTCAAAGACTTCGCTTCCTGAGAGCACTCGAGTGCCAGCGCATCGCGTCCATCGCTCGTCTCCTCCGGCTCGTCCGTCCTCGCGCCCGTCCGCACCGGTACGCGCGAGTGCTTTGGCCTGCGCGTTGGCCGCGAGTGCGTGCGGGAGCTTTGGGTTGCCGCAAGCGAACGAGCCCGAGCCGGAACCTGCAAACGCGCCGGGTGAAGAGCGGCCCTCATCGTATCCCTTTCCGGATTTTCGCATGGTCGGGGATGATGATTTTGCCGTGCGCATCGTGACTGGTTCGGTCACGTGTTCGGGCGCGCTGGTTGCGAACGATCGCGTGCTCACCGCGCATCATTGCGTGGCGGTGCGGTCGGCGAAGGGTGATATCGAAGAGCAGGAAGTCGAGCCTTCGGCGGTACGCGTCGAGCTGGGCGGCGACTTGTTGCCGTGGGGTGAAGTCGAGGTGCGTGCCATTGTCGCGCCAACGTGCGGGCATGCAGGCGGCGTCGGCGATCTTGCGATTCTGGTGTTGTCGCGGCCGCTGCGCGGAATTCCGGCGCGCCATGTGGACCTGGACAATGCGCCCGCAAAGGGGGACTCGGTCGTGCCGATCGGCTTCGGCCGTTGCGCGGACGCCAACGATGGCATCTATCGGAAGAAGCGCGTCGGCTCGCCGGTGCACAAAGTTTTCGACGGGCGCGTCGAGCTCGACGCGGCGATCTGCCCGGGTGATTCGGGCGGGCCGGCCGTGAGCGAAGCCACCGGCAAAATCGTAGGCGTGGTGTCGCGCAGCGTGATGGACAGCAACGAAGCGACCTTGGGCGCTACCGAGCTCGCGCGGCTCGATACGTTTCGGCCGCTGTTCGCCGCGGCGGCGCAAATCGCCGCGGGCGTGAGCCCTTCGGAGTTGCCGCCGATCGAATGTCGGCGCTGAGCGCCAAAGCGCCTACATGATTTGATCACGCCGCTCGCGCTGCACTAAATCGCTCTCCGGAAAAAGCGTAGTCTCATTGAGAGAATGAGGCACATGTGGCGTTGGCTCTTCTGGATCGCGCTCGTCGTGGGCGTCGTGATCGGAATTGCGCGCGCTTTTGCGATTCGCTGGTGGCGCGTTCCCAGCAACGATCCGTATTTGGAAGCTTCGATTGCGCCCACTCTGCGCGGCGGCGATCTCATCATTCTATGGCGGGCTAGCCCGCCGCACAGCGGAGATCTGGTGCTGTGCCCCGAACCGAAGAAGCCGGAGCGCGTGGTGATCGGGCGCATTGCCGCGCAAGAAGGCGAGAGCATCGAAGTCGACGGCGCCACGGCGCACCTCAACGGGCGCCGCCTGCAAGTCGAGCAAACCTGCTTGGAGGATCGCTTCACCACGCTCGATCCGCAAACGCGCATTCCGGTCGAACAACGTTGTGAGCTCGAGCAAATCGGTTCTCGTTTGCATCAGCGCGGCGAAATCAAAGAAACGCCACCCCAAAAGGTGAGCTATCCGGAAGTTCCAGCGGGGCACCTCTTCTTACTCAGTGACAATCGGCAGTTCCCCTACGACTCGCGCGACTTCGGCCCGGTCGAACGTAAGACCTGCAAAGAGACGGTAGTGTTCCGCCTGGTGAGCAAGGCGGGCTTCAGCGACGTGAAGAACCGCTTGATGTTCGTTCACTGATCTCGGCGGAGGCGAAGGACCAGGGGTCCACCTTGCAGAGCGTCGCGGCAAACACCGTCAACGCCCGCTTGACCCTCGCGTCGCCGCGCTCATACCTTGGGCCGAATGCCCGAAGTCGGCTTCGAAGTCGGAATGGTGTGCGGCAACTGCGACACCTTCAGCCCGCTTGGTACGAAGTTGTGCCGCTGTGGTCGCGAGCTCCAGATCGACTTTGCGCCGAACACCGCGAAACCGGGCATGAAATCCGCGCGCCCGCGCGAAAACCGCGCGGTTTTGGGCGAAGAACCAAGCCCAAGCGACGAAGATCGTTCCCAAACGCCGGAAATTGTTGGACGCTCTATGGCTACGGCCCGGCCCCTGGACGCCGCGCCCGCGCTGCGCCCTCAGGAGAACCTCATGGATCAAGCTAGGTACTTCGTTTGTGAGTCGTGCATGACCCCAGTTCCGAGCGGTCACAAGTTCTGCGGCCGCTGCGGAGCAGGCGTCCCCGAGAGCGTGATGCACCTCGAGTCGCACTTCTTCAGCGACATGCAGGATCCCACCAAGGCGCGGCTGATCCTGATCCGCGGCGAAGGCATGGATGGCCTTTCGTACCATCTCAAGGCAGACCAACACATCGTTGGCCGCCAAGGTCAGGTCGAGTTCCCGGACGACCCCTTCGTTTCTCCTCGCCACGCAAACTTCTTCTATCGCGACGATCGTTTGGTGGTGCGCGACGAAGGTTCACTCAACGGCGTCTACTTTCGCGTGCGCGGCTCCGTAGAGCTCGCTCCGGGTGATCAATTCCAAGCGGGTGAGCAAGTGTTCCGCCTCGATCCCACGCCACGCGCGTCGGACGGCGCCGATCCGGACGGCACCTTCTTCTACTCGTCGCCCAAGTACCCGAGCGCCTTCCGCATCAACCAAATCCTGGAAGGCGGCTCGATCGGCATGACCGTTTGCGCGCGCGGCAACGTGCTCGCTATTGGGCGCGAAGACGGCGACCTGAACTTCCCTGGCGACATCTTCATGTCAGGCAAGCAGTGCAGCGTGGAGGAGAAGGACGGCCGCTTCACGCTGACGGATCACGACAGCAAGAACGGAACCTACGTGCGCATCAAAGCCGAGAAGCCGCTCTCGCAAGGCGACTACATCTTCATCGGCAGGCGCCTGTTGCGCGTGGAACTGAACTCGAACTAACGCTCGCAGCGTAGCCAGATTTCGGCCGGGGCGCAGCTCGCGTCTCGGCCGAATGCTTTTTGTCGCGAGCCCTTACTTTTGGGTTGGGGGGCGCCTCACCGCAGCTCGCTTGCGCCCCGCTTGCCGCAACGGGTCACGCGGACGGCCGCGAAACCATGAAGCGGCGCGTGACCCGACAAGCGAGTGCAATGTTGCTCGTTGTGACGCGACGATACTCGCTGAGCGCGACTAGCTAGCTTCGCCAACGTCGTTTTCCGACGGTAACGAGCATTGAAAATCGTGATCACGAACAGCGCTGTTCGCAAAATCGATGCGTTCCTCACTCACTGCGATTGTTTTCGTGGCTCGCCGACATGTATAACGAGAATGCCGGGACGGCGCTGATCGACGAGCGACGATCCACACACAATTCGAAAAGGGAGGAGTTCTGTATGAGCCGTACCGAAGGTCCGGGTGCGCCCACACTCACGTTCTCGGCGCCTGAAGTGCGTGGCGCATTAGAGAGCTACACACGCGAGCTCGCTCAGGGGTCGCTGCTGCGCATTGGGCGCTACGAAGTGATTCGCGAGCTCGGCAGCGGCGGCATGGGTGTCGTGTTTTTGGCGCGTGACGATCGCTTGGGACGCAAAGTCGCGCTCAAGCTCTTGCAGAGTCAGCACCCCGAGTTCACCCAGCGCTTCATCATCGAGGCGCGCGCCACGGCGCTGTGCAGCCACGAAAACATCGTGGTGATTCACGAGGTCGGTGAGCACCAAGGCAGCGCCTTCATGGTGCTCGAATACCTGCAAGGGCAAACGCTGGGGGCGTTCCTCAAGAAATCAGGGCTGCTCACGCCGTCGCGTGCCGTCGAGCTGATGGTTTCGGTGGTGAAGGCGCTCGCCTGCGCACACGAGCAAGGCATCGTGCATCGCGACTTGAAACCGGAAAACATCTTTCTGACGGACTCCGGCACCGTCAAAGTGCTCGATTTCGGCATCGCCAAGGTGCAACAGTCGGCCGACATCGATTTGGAGCGCAGTGGTACACGCCGCGTCGGGCAAGGCACTGGCATCTCCGGCACCCCGCTCTACATGTCGCCCGAGCAATGGGGCGTCGCCGGTCCCATCGATCACCGCACCGACATTTGGACCACTGGTCTGATTTTGATCGAGGCGCTCAGCGGAAGGCAGCCTGTGCTCGAGCTGGGCAATGACTGGCATCGCATCGTCACCAACATGGACCTCGCGATGCCGAGCGCGCGCGAGTTCATACCGCATGCGCCGATCGAGCTCATCGAGCTCATCGATCGTTGTCTACGCAAGCGCAAAGAAGAGCGTCCCGCTGACGCACTCACGTTGTTGCGCGCACTCGAGCCGTTTCTACCCGGGCGCATGGCGCCGAGCGGCGTGCAGCTCGACAAAGGCCCGTACACTGGGCTGCGCTCCTTCCAGGAAGAAGACGCGAGTCGCTTCTTCGGTCGCGACCGAGAAATCGCGGCGATGGCGAGCCGCATTCGTGAGTATCCGCTGATGGCGGCAGTGGGGCCGTCGGGCATTGGCAAGTCGTCGTTCGTGCGCGCCGGCGTGGTGCCCGCACTGAAAGGCTCCGGCGAAAATTGGGAGGTGTTGGTGGCGCGACCAGGACGCGAACCACTGCTCTCGCTCGCCATTTTGCTGGCTCCGCTGGTCACGACCTCCCCAACGTTGGCGGGCGACCTCGGCGCGCAGCGTGAGCTCGCCGAGCGGCTGTTGGCCGAGCCGGGATACTTCGGAAGTGCGTTGCGCGGCAGGGCTCGCCGCAGTGGAGCGCGCGTGCTCGTGTTCCTGGATCAATTCGAAGAGCTTTACACGCTGAGCGCGGATCCCGCGGAGCGCCGCGCTTTCACGGCATGCCTCGCGGCCGCTGCCGACGACGCGACATCACCCGTGCGCGTCGTGCTCTCCATTCGTTCCGACTTTCTCGATCGCGTCGTGGACGACGCGCACTTCATGAACGAGCTCTCGAAGGGGCTCTTCTTCTTGAAGCCGCCCAGCGCAGAAGGGCTGCGCGACGCACTGGTGCGGCCCGCTGAGCACGCCGGTTACCGCTTCGAAAGCGAAGCCATGGTGCAAGAGATGGTGCAGCACCTCGAAGCCGTGCCCGGCGCTCTTCCGCTTTTGCAGTTCACCGCCGCGCAGCTGTGGGAAACGCGCGACGCCGCACGCCGCCTGCTGAGTGAGCAAAGTTATCGGCGCCTCGGCGGAATCTCGGGCGCGCTGGTCACGCACGCCGATCGCATCGTGGCCAAACTGCCACCGGTGACGCAGCGTTTGTGTCGCGCGTTGTTCCTGCACCTGATTACGCCTGAACGCACACGCGCAGTGCGCAGCTTGGAAGAGCTGAACGAGCTCCTAGGCGCGCCCGTCGGCCTCGAAGAGCTGGTGGATCACTTGGTTGCGTCGCGGCTCTTGGTGCAAGGCAGCCAAGGCAGCTCAGCCGTCGAGATCGTGCACGAATCATTGATTTCGAGCTGGCCCATGCTGAGCGGTTGGCTCGACGAGAGCCACGAAGACAGCCTGTTCGTGGAGCAAATTTCCAACGCCGCGCGGCAATGGCAGCTGAAACGCAAAGACAGCGGGTTGCTCTGGGGCGGCGACATGGCCGATGAGCTCGCGCGCTTCGAGCGGCGTCACTTGGGTGAGTTACCGGAGCACGCACAAGCCTTCGTGGCCGCTGTCTTGAATCAACGTTCGAGGAGCTCTCGGCGTAAGCGTCGCTTGATGGTCGCCGGAGTCGCCGCCGTCGTTGGTCTCCTCGCTTCGGCAGCGGTTGCGCTGGTGGTGATTCGCGGCGCGCAAAAGCATGCCGAAAACAGCGCCAGCGTCGCGACGCGCGCACGTGCCGATGCCGAGCGCCGCCTGCGCGAAGTCGAGGACAAAGAGCGCGAACGTCAGCGCGCCGAGGTGCGACGCCGCGCCGCCGAAGAAGAGGTCATGCGGGCGAACCAGCAAGTGAAGCTCTCGAACACCGAGCTGATGCTGCGCAACGCCGAGCTGCGCGTCGCACTCGACCGCGCCGATGAGCTACGCCGGCGCGCCGAAGCCGAGCAAGAGCGCGCGCAGGAGAGCGAAGGCGTCGCCCGCCAAGCGCAAGATCAGGCTCAACGCGCCGCCCGACGCTTGGAAGAGTTGCTGGAAAAAGAGCGGACTCGCACCGAACGCCTCTCGGCGCAGCTCGGCAGTCCGCTGGTCGAAGTGCTGCACTGAAACGCGGCCGAACAGAAGCAAACCACCATGAAGATCCATCATTCGAGTCGTCTCCTCGGCACGTTGATGTTGGCGAGCACCGTGAGCACCTCGCTCGCGCACGCCGAACCAGCAGCACCCAACGCTGCCAAGCCAGCCGCGCCGGCCACAACTGCGGCGGCTCCGTCCACTGCTTCCACAGCCGGATCCGCACAAAAGGTGGACTCATCCGCGATGCAAACAGCCATCGAAGGATCGCCGGATCGTCCCTGGGCGAAAGGCGTGGACGTCGAGCAGCAGCGTCAAGCGCGCGTGAAGTTTTACGATGGCAACTTGCTCCTCAAAGACGGCGCCTTCGGGCAAGCCGCAATTCGCTATCGCGAAGCGCTGACTTTCTGGGATCACCCCGGCATCCACTACAACCTGGCGCTCGCGCTGATCAATCTGGAGCAATTGGTCGAAGTGCGCCGAGAGTTGATGGCTGCCTTACGATACGGCGCCGCTCCGCTCGACCAGGACAAGTTCGACCACGCCCAAAGTTACTTGAAGCTGATCGAGCAGCAGCTCACTCACCTCGACGTGGTGTGCAACGTGCCCGGTGCAGTCGTTCGCCTCGACGGGCAGCCGCTCTTCACCGGCCCGGGGCGCTTCTCTGACTACGTAAAGCCCGGAAAACATCGCATCAGCGCGGAAAAATCGGGCTTCGAGGCTAGCAACTACGATCGCACCCTGTTGCCTGGCCAGAAGGCGAGCTTGAGTCTGCGTCTGTTCAGCAGCGAGGAGCGCACACGCTACGAGCGGCGCTGGCCGTTTTGGGTACCGGCGAGCCTCACCGTAGCTGGAGTTGCCACGACCGCAGCGGGCGCGTTGTTCATGCTGCAGGCGCGCAGCGACTTCGGCAAGTACGACAGCCGCGTGGATACGTCGGCCGATTGCAGGGACGCCGGCTGCTTCCCTTCCAATGAGATGAATCGCTTGAAGGATCGTGCGGAGCGTTACCAAACCATTGGGGGCGTCACGCTGGGGCTCGGCGGAAGCATGCTGGTGAGCGGCGCTGTATTGATGTGGCTGAACGGCGCGCGGGCGTATCGAATCGATCCGATCGAGGGCGGAGCACGCGTATCGCTGGCACCCGTACTTACCCCGAATTTAGCGGGGATTTCTGGTTCGGGACGCTTCTGAGGACGCACACGATGAAAAAGAACGAAGCGAGGCTCACGACTTTGCCGTGGTTGCTCGGGCTCGGCCTACTACTGATCCCCGGCTGTTTCGAATCCGAGCGCGAAGTTTGCTCCACCGGCTTAGTCTGCACTGTGGGAATGCACTGCACTGCGCAGGGAGACGCCTGCGTGCGCGACAGTTGTGGTGACGGCGTCAAGCAAGACGGGGAAGTGTGCGACGACGGCAACGTGCTCGACGGCGACCGCTGTAGCGCGAACTGCGAATCCGACGAGACCTGCGGCAACGGTGTGGTCGACAACCGTTTCGGCAACGACGATCCGCGCAACGAAGTGTGCGACGATGGTGGCACCGATCCCACGGACCATTGGGAGGAGGCCAAGGGCACGCGCCGCTGCAGCGCCGACTGCAAGTCGACTCAAATATGCGGCAACAACATCGTGGACAAGCCCTTTCCCGAGGGCGATCCGCGCAACGAGGTCTGCGATAACGACTTCACCAATACCAACGGTGATGGTTGCAGCGCCGACTGTAAATCCGACGAAAGCTGCGGCAACAACGTGGTCGACAACCGCTTCGGCGAGGGCGATCCGCGCAATGAGGTGTGCGACGACGGCGGTACCGACGACACCGACCATTGGGACGAAGCCAAAGGCACGCTGCGCTGCAGCGGCGACTGCAAGTCGACTCAGGTGTGCGGCAACAACATCGTCGACAAGCCGTTCCCCGAGGGCGATCCACGCAACGAGGTTTGCGATAACGATATCGGCGGTGTCGACGGCGATGGCTGCAGCAGCAATTGCCAATCCGACGAGAGCTGCGGGAACTTGATCGTGGACGACAAGTTCGGCCCGGGCGATCCACGCAACGAGGCCTGTGACGACGGCAATCGAGTCGATGGCGACCACTGCAGCTCGGATTGCCTCCACGCTGCGGCGTGCGGCAACTTCGTGGTAGACATGGACGACCAGTGCGACGACGGTCCAACCGGTTCGTCGATTTGTGATGCCGACTGCACTTTCGCCTACTGCGGCGATGGCAGCTTGAATGTCATGCGCGGCGAAGCCTGCGATGCCGGCGACGGGAGTCCGCGTGATACCGCAGGTTGCAACTACGACTGCACGGAGGCGTCGTGCGGCGACGGGCACGTCAATTACGCCGCTGGCGAACAGTGCGACGGCGGCATGCTCAATGATCCCTTGGTGACGGGCTGCAACGCACAATGCCAGCGCATTAGCTGCGGGGACCATCGGGTCGATCCAGGCGAAGATTGCGACGATGGTAGCGGTGGCGTCGCGCAGAACACGCTGACCTGCGACGCAGATTGCACTTGGCCGGCACATGGCGACTTCCACGTGAACCCTGCCTTCGAGGAGTGCGACGACGGACCGTTCGACACGTCGCGCTGCAACTTCCTTTCGCTGCCTGGCACGAGCGCGCGCTGTGGCGACGGCTACTGGAACCGGCAAACTCGCGAGCAGTGCGACGCCGGCGCGAACACTGCTGAGTGCAATGCCAACTGCACCATCGCGGTTTGTGGCGATGGCTACGTCGGCTTGGGCGAGCAGTGTGACACACGCGGCAATACCGCCGAGTGCTACAAGTGCCGCTTCTCCGTGTGCGGCGATAACGTAATCAATCCGCTCACCGAGCAGTGTGAGCGCGGTTCAGCCACAGAAACCAAGGTTTGCAATAAGGACTGCACCACCTCGCGTTGTGGCGATGGCAAGGTGAATGCCACTGCGGGCGAGCAGTGTGATGGCACTCCCGGCTGCAACCCGCCGCTGAACACGCCAGGGCACTCGGACGCCCAGCCCGAGTGTTCCGCCGTCGTGTGCGGCGATGGCATCGTAAACGAGGCTGCCGGTGAGGTCTGTGATCATCCTTCGCGCTCGTTCGGGCTCGCGCTGGGACAATGCACTCCCGGTTGCCGCGCGGGCCGCTGCGGTGACGGTGCCGCGAATGTCGATGGCGAGAGCGGCGTGCCAGATGAATGTGACAACGGTCGAGACAACTCCGATTCGGCCTACGGAGCTGATTCGTGTACACGCGGGTGCAAACGCGGCTTTCGGTGCGGTGACGGAAACACGACTCACGGCGAACGCTGTGACGACCGCAACGACAACGGCAAGCGCGGGCGCTGCAGCCGTGACTGCGCGTTCTATTGCGCAGACGGCATCATGAATGGCCCGCAAGATGTGTGTGACGGCGACACGCCGCCGCCGATCTGCTCACAGCAGTGTGACTGAGCGTCAGGCGTCCGCGCGCGGGCGGCGACGGCGCTTTCGGCGGCGCTTTCCGCCCGCGCCGAGCTGAGGGCCATCTTCGTCAGCGTCCTCATCGGCCGGCGCTGGGGGTGCTTGCTCGAGGCAAGCGGCGCGAATCGAAAAGAGTTCGTTTGCGAGAGGGTACAGAGCCGAGCGGGCAAAGCGACCAATGCGACCATTTTCGAAGCGCGGCATGGCCGCGACGACGCGCCGCACGGGATCTGCAATGCGACGCGGCACATTCAGGCGGTCGACAATCGGCTCCAAGAACGCGTACGCAGCTTCGACGCGATCGCGCTCACCGAGGCAGGCCTCGCGCATGGGTTCGAGCAACAGAATGGCCCACAGCAGAGTGTCGTCGAGCGGGCCGCGGCCCTCTTGAGTGCGCCGGTCGACCTCCGAAAGCATGCGCCAGACGATGTCGTCCGATTCCTCGCGATCGGCCAGATACGTCGAAAGCTCGGGCAAGAGCTCGTCCAAAACGCCAGTTTCCCAGGCGATGAACAGCGCGCGATGGGATGCTCCCTCGCGCATCAGGCGCAGTACTTCCTCGAATAGTCGCGGCTTCGCTGCGCGTCGCAAGGCCGAACGGCAACTCACGATCGCGTCGTAAACATCCGGCGTCATTCCGAAGTCGAGCCGCGCGCTGAACTTGATGGCGCGCAAGATGCGCACCGGATCTTCCAAGAAGCGCACCACCGGATTGCCGATGGTGTGCACGCTGCGTCGCTCGATGTCGGGCATTCCCCCGACCCAATCGATCACTTCGTGGCGCTCGAGGTCGTAAAACAGCCCGTTGAAGCGGAAGTCGCGACGTTGCGCGTCCTCGTGTGCTTCACCGAAGACGTTATCGTTGCGGATCAAAAGATCGTCGCCATCGCGCCCAGCGGAGTCCTCGGGCGCGCGCCGGAACGTCGCCGTCTCGATGACCTTGCCACCTCCGAACAACACGTGGACCAAGCGAAAGCGGCGACCAATGATGCGCGAGTTGCGAAACAGGCGACGCACGTCGTCCGGGCGTGCATTGGTCGCGACGTCGAAGTCCTTGGGCCGCCGCTGCACCAACAGGTCACGCACGCCGCCGCCAACCAGGTACGCCTCGTAGCCGTGTCGGGTCAGCCGCCGCACCACCTTGGCCGCGTCGGGATCGATGAGATCCTCATCGAGCTCCACCCGATAGACGTCAGGGACGGGACCAGATGGCTCCTCCGTCAGGTCATCGGCCAGGGGGCCGCTCGGCTCGTCATCCTCATCGTAAGACATGAAAGTTGAAAAAACTAAACCCTGGCTGGAGATAAGCGGTGTGGCCCCCGGATGGAAACGGAAACTTCGGGGCGGCCGAAGAGCCGCTCGGCAGCACTATATCACCCGTTTCCAGAGCGCAAACCCACGCTTGAGCCGTGTTCGCGCTGGCTCGGGGCTTAGCGACGTGCGCGCGCGGCCGTTTCCGCACTGAGCGGATGAGCATTCTGGTTTTCACGCCCGATGCGGATGCGGCGCAGTCGCTGTGTTCAGCGTTGACCCGTTCGGGTCAGAGCGCTTTCTGGGCGGAGAACCCCGAGGAAGCCGAGGCGCGCCTGCGCGCCGAGCTGCCGCTAGTGTTGGTCGCCGACACAGAGACCGAAGCGCATCGTCAGCTTGTCGCGGAGCTGCGCGCTGGAGCTCCTTGGGCGCGCGTTTTTCTGATCGGGGATGGACCAAAGCCGGACGCCAGCGTCGCACAGGTCGTTGCCAAGCCGTTCGACGCCTCGGAGCTCGCTTCACTGCTGGCGCGTGAAGGTCAGCTGGCTGCGCTCGATCGCAGTCGGCACGACTTGCACGAGAAGGTCGAAGGACTGGCGCTGCTCGTCGACGAGTGCTTCGAAGCCATCATCGGTTTGTCCGTGGATGGCACGGTGCGCTCGTGGAACCCCGGTGCTGCGTCACTTTATGGCTACGCAGCGGAGGAGATCATCGGGCAGAACCTGTCGGTGCTCGACGTGCAGAGCTCGAGCCACGAGCCTGGCTCTCCTCGCAGCGACGCGCGCGTGCACGAAGTGAGGCGCCGTCACAAGAGCGGCCGCGAGCTATTGGTGATGGCTTCGGTTTCGCGCGTCGCGCGAGCACGCCCGGGCTCAATCGAGCTGTCGGAAGTCTCCATCGACATCACACAGCGCCGTGAGCTCGAGCGTGGGCTGGAGCACGCCGAACGCCTGGCAGCCATCGGGCGCATTGCTGCCGGCATGGCGCACGAAATCAACAATCCCTTGGCAGTAATTCGCGCTTCGGCCGCCTACGTGCTGGAAGTAGCCGAGCGCGCCCAAGACACGGAGCTCGCGGCGTGCGCGAGTGACATCGAACTCGCCGTCGAGCGCATCGGGAGCTTCGTGCAGCACGTGTGCGGCTTCGCGCGACGCGAGCGCCCGCAAATGTCCGACGCCAGCGTGCAGACTGCGATCGACATTGCCGTGCGCATGGTGCGACCGCGACTCAAAGATCGCCGCGTGGAGCTTTCACTCGAGCCGAGCCCGCAGGTGAATGTTCCGCACGACCCGCCGCGCTTGGCGCAAGCCGTGCTCAACGTGCTCTCGAACGGCGTCGATGCAGCGGCGAGCGGCGGTGGCCACGTCAACTTGCGAGTGCGCGTCGGCGACGTCTCTGTGTTCATCGAAATCGAAGACGACGGACCCGGCATCCCGCCAGAGCTCGCCGCCACCGCCTTCGAGCCCTTCAAAACTACGAAGCCGTTCGGGCAGGGCACTGGCCTTGGCCTGGCCATCACGCGGCAAATTGCCCAAGATCACGGCGGCCGCGTCAGCTTGGAGTCGCGCGAGACGCGCGGCGCGCGCGTGGTGATCGAGTTGCCACGCTTTGCCGCGCACGTGTATCGCTTGTTGGTCGTCGACGACGATCCAGCCGTGCGTCGCGCGCTGGCGCACGACTTGCGCCGCGAAGGCTTCGACGTGTTGATCGCCGGCAGCTTGCGTGAAGCGCGCGAAGTGTTGCGCGGCGGGCGGGTGCACGTCGTGCTCGCGGATTGGCAACTGCCCGATGCGGGCGGCGCCGATCTAGTGAGCGCGTTGTCTCGCGAAGCTCACAGCGGGCGGCTCGTGGTCACGTCAGCCGATCCCGCCGTGCTGCCCAGCGACGGCGTCGAACACGTACTCGCCAAGCCTTGGGATCGCGAGCAGCTGCTGCAGATTGTACGTTCGCTCTGCCTCAAGGGCGAACGCCGGAGCCAGCGCCCGCCCGCGCGTTGACTCGCCGCGCAGCGACGCGTTTTTCGCTGGGACCCGCGCCCAAACGCTTGAGCGCACGACACACGCCGCGATCGCCGCAAGGACCGACGCGGCCCTGGTGCTGAGGCCAACGCGCCTGAAACGACAAGGTTTGATCGCGCACGTCTGGCCCTTGGTAACTCGGCAGCGACTCCAACAAGTCGGACTCGTGTTCGCGCGAATTGGAGAAGCCGAGCACGATGTCGGGCAAAAGCCCTGTGCGTTGCACCGGAGTTCCGTTCGGCAAGGCGTAGAGCAACGTGGTCACGCGCAGCACGCCTTTTTGCTGATGGTCCTCGATGTACTCTTGGATGCAGCCTTTGCCGAACGTGCGCGTGCCAATCACGGGGCCACGGCCATAGGCGCCGAGCGCGCCGGCGATCATCTCGGCGGCGCTCGCCGTGTAGCCATCGACCAGCGCCGCGACCGGACCCGTATAGCGCTCGGCTTCAGGAGGTTCGAGCGCGCGCATGACTTCGACCAAATGCCCGTGCGTCGACAGCGGAAACAGTGGTGCACCCGGCAAAAACAAACCCACTACCTCGGCAGCGCCGTCCGTGGAGCCACCGCCGTTTCCGCGCAAATCCAGCAGAACCCCGGCTAGATCGGCGCCGCGCGCTTCATCCAAGATGCGCGCCAGAGTTTGGCCGACGCCGTCCGGAACCTCCGGCACGCGAACCACCAGCGCGCGGCCTTCGCCGAAGCGCACGTTTTCGCTCTCGAGCTCCGGAAAGTGCAAACTCGGATCACTCTCGACGCCGAGCTCCACCGTCAGGTGCTCAATGCCGGGCCGATCCGGTCGAAGCACGTCGACTTCACGCGAGTTGTCAGCGCGCGGTTCCAGGCGAGCGAGCTGCTCGGCTTGTTCGAGCGGCATGCCCGCTGTTGGCATGCCATCGACGGAGAGAACCAGATCGCCGATCGCGAGCGGAGGCGCAGCGCCGTCCACGATGCGCACCCCCACTGCGGTGCGCGTGATCTCGCGCCACAAGCGTGGCTCGCCGTCGAGACCCGGATCGTCAGCGTAGAGCGACCACTCCTCCTCGAAGGGCGCCCAGTCACCATGCGGATCCACGAGGGGCACGTAGGCTCGCACCGCCGCAGCCAGCACGACATCGCCCCAAGCCTCCGGTGGGAGATCCGGGAAGTAACGTTCGCGCGCCGCGCGCGTGGTGCTCTCCGCTGCATCGGGGAAAACCTTGGAAAATCGCGCCACGCCCTCACCGAGGCGCCGAGCCAAGCCCTGCGCTGAAGCCGTCACCGGATCGTCCTGAAACGCCGGCGCGAACAACTGCCGCAAAGCGTTGCGACGCGGAGCGGCGCTGGCGTGCGTGCGCGCCTGCTCGAACGAACGGCGCAGCTCCGTGGACCACGTTGCTAGCCGTTGCCCCAAGCCGAGCGCTACCGTGCACAACTCGGGGCTGTCCTCCGGCTTGCGAATCTCGTTGAGCAGAGCCTCGGCGTGCTCTTTCAGAGCGCGACCGAGCGGTGCGTCAGGCGCCGCCGACCACAAGCCGTGTGGATCGAGCCAGCCGCTCACGAAGCGTCCGAACTCTTTGGCGCGCGGCGAACTCGGCGATCCCGCGAAACGCTGATGCATTTCCGAAACGATGGCGCGGGCCTGCTGACATGAAAGCCGCGGCGGATCGCCAGTGGGAGTGACCAGCGGCCGTTCGCCGTTGCAACTGGTAGGACCGGCTTCTAGCGCCGGGCTCTGCAATGGGGGGGGCTCCTGAGGTGGCGCAAGAGTCACGCCTTCTGCAGGGAGCTCATCAGCCGGCGGCGGTGCGGCAACGGGCCAGGCCAAAGCCGCGCCCACCAGTGCTCCTACGAGCACCAACGCATGGCGTGACCGGCTCCTGACCATTGGGGCCCAGTAGGTTATCCCGACTGCTTCGCGCTGCCACCTTTCCTCACGCCGCAGCTCGACGATATGGTCGGAAACATGCCCCTCGACGCGATCGTGGTGCTCGGCTGCCGCGTGGGTGCGCGGGGCGAGCTTTTGGGGGCAGCGCGGCGACGGGTGGCTCGGGCGTTCAGCGCCTATCGCGAGCGTGGCGAGCCCATGTTGATACTGAGTGGAGGCAAGCGCTGGCATGGCCAGTCGGAAGCCGACGCCTTTGCGGCAGAGCTCGAGCGCCTCGGCGTGTCGAGCGAACGGCTGCTGCGCGAACGAGCGTCGCACAGCACGCGCGAAAACGCGCGTTACACTTGTGAGCTTGCGCGCGAACACGGTTTCCGACAGCTCGCAATCGTGACCTGCGAGTGGCACCTCGCGAGAGCGGCCGCGGATTTCCGAAGCTACGGCTTCGAGGTCGAGTGCATCGGCGCACCAGCACCCGTACACGTCGGACGAGCGCGCCGATTTACCGAGCGTGGCCAAGCCATTTGGGACCAGGCGTTGATCCGTCTCGAACGCATCGGGCTGCTCGTGCTCTGCCTAGCCGCGACGCTCTTCGCCGCGTGCCAACGCCAATCACCACCGGGTGCCGGCGGCAAAACGACCGCTAGCGCCAGCGTGCGCGTCGCTAACGACGCCACACCGGATCGAGTCGCCGCGTTGCTTCGCGCCGAGCTCGCACGCCGCGCTGATCAGGTGCCGAGCGATGCGTTGGCTGCGCGTGACTCCCACGTGCGAGCCGCCGCAACGCGTGCACTGAGCCGTTCGGCAGACGCGAGCAGTGTGGACAAGCTACTACCCGGCCTCGCCGATGACTCCCCGCGCGTTCTCACGTTTGCGGCGTGGGGGCTTGGACGTATCGGCACGGCGCGTGCTGGCGCCGTGACTTCCGCCTGCGCGCTCCGCGCCGCCTCGTTGCTGACCGCAACACCAGCCCCGCGCGACATCGACGCGATGATGTCGGCGCTGGCTGAAGCGATAGGACGGATCGGCAGTGAAGAAGGCGAGCGAACGTTACGCAGCTGGCTCTCACTCGAACCTGGCATCGCCGAATCAGCCGCGCTGGCGCTCGGGGAGTTGGGCGCGCGACGAGCGCGGCTCGAAGACGAAACCTTCGTGCAGCTCTTGGACGCAGCCGAACACGGTAACCAAGCCGCACTCTACGCTTTCTCGCGCGTGCTACCGCCCGCGGGTGCCATTCAACAACGCCTGCGCGACATCGCCTCGCGCACGCTGAACGCAGGCCACAGCGAGAGCCGTGCTTACGCGCTCCGCACTCTGGATCGCTTGGCGGCCGTAGAACCTCTGGCGAACGCTCTGGCAGACGCCAGTCTCGAGCCCGGATTGCGCGCTGAAGTGACTCGCGCGCTGTCTCACCTGGGCGACAGTGGTGTCCTGGCTTTGGGTAGACACCTCGGCACGTTGCCGACCGACGCGAGCGCTCGAGCTGCGCTACTGGAAAGCCCTGAGTTTCCGGCTTGGCTGGGTTTGTTGGAAGTGCTCCAGACTGCACCGGCGAGCGCTCGGGATGCACTCACGAGCCTGGCAGCGCTCGAGCTGCCAGATGTCGCTTGGAAGGCGCGCCGCGGCGTACTGCTGCGCTGCGCGGCCGCCCGCTTGCTGGCGGGAAACACTTTCGACGCTCCCGAACTGACACGCTGCGACCCCAATCCCGATGGACGTAGCGGGCAGCTCGCCATGCTCGCCGTGCTCGATCGCGGCAAGCTCGCCGGCGCCCGCGCAACGCGCTTCGCGAAGCTCGCCGAGAGCTCGGATGCGGTCGTACGCCAAGCAGCGCTGCGAGTACTAGCGAAACACATCGACATCCAGCAATCAGCCAAATTTCTGGTGCGCGGCTTGGCGGATGCAGCGCCCGGCTGTGTAGCAGCGGCGGCGGAAGTGCTCGCTCAGCGCCCGGAGCTTGCGGCGCCGCCCGACGCCAAGCGTCAAGGCGCATCCCAAGGCTCCGCCGATGAAGCAGTGTCGCAGGCGCTGGTGCGCGCCTATCGCCAGCACGCGAACGGCGAAAATCCCGCCGTGCTGAGCGCACTGATCGACGCCGCCGCCAGCTTGCAGCTGCTCGCGCTGATGAACGATCTGGAGCGCACTTGCGAGCTCCCGAGCCAAACCCTGCGTGAGCACGTCGAGCGAGCGTTCACCGCGTTCGGCCGCCTTGGCAAGCGCTGCGGCCAAACCAAGGGCGCCGCCAAGCTTCCCGCGGAGCTCGACCATCTCGTAGCGCGCCCGATCCAAATCGTGTTCGAAACGGAACTCGGCGAGCTGTCGCTCAGTTTGGATCCCAGCGATGCCCCCGTGGCGGTGACGCGCATCGCCGATCTCGTCAAAGCTGGGTTTTACGACGGAGTCGACGTACATCGTTTCATCGCCGGTTTCGTGTTGCAGTTTGGTGATCGCGGCGGCGATGGTTACGGTGGCGCCGGCAGGCCGCTGCTACGTTCGGAGATTTCGCCGCGCCGTTTAGGCCTTCGCAGCGTGGGTCTCGCCGAAAGCGGCCCTGACACCGGCTCAGGCCAGCTGTTCATTACTTTGGGGCGTTTCCCGCATCTCGACGGAAGTGCGACCTACCTCGGGGAAGCTTCCCCCGGCTGGGAGCGGCTCGTGGCCGGCGATCGCATCCTGAAGGCGCGCCTTCGCAATTGAAGGCCGCGCAATTGAAGGCCGCGCGATGGCGGCACGCGCGCCCACACCGCTCTCGGAACTTGGCGAGCGGGACGCACGCCGAGGAGCCTGGTATAGGAGGCGAGCCATGCTGCTCGCCGTCGACATCGGCAATTCGAACGTCGTGTTCGGCCTCTACCGAGGCACCGAGCTCCTGCATACCTTTCGCGTTTCGACGGTGCTGACGCGCACCGAAGACGAATACGGGGTGCTTTTGCGCGAGCTGCTCGCGCTGCGCAAGCTCGAGTGGAACGTGGTGGAAGCAGCCATCATCGCCAGCGTGGTACCGCAGCTCACGGACGTGTTGGCGGACGCCATTCGCAGCGCCTTCGCGCGCGAGCCGGTGGTGGTCGGCCCTGGCTTCAAAACGGGCATGCCGGTGCTGTACGAAAACCCGCGCGACGTGGGCGCCGACCGAATCGTCAATGCCGTGGCCGCCTACGAGCGCGTGCACGGTGCTGTCATCGTCGTCGACTTCGGTACCGCCACGACGTTCGATTGCGTCTCCGAGAAAGGTGAATACCTGGGCGGCGTGATTGTACCCGGCGTGCGCGTCAGCCTGGACGCGTTGTTGTCGCGCGCTGCCAAGCTGTTGCCAGTCGAGCTCGCCGCGCCACCGCGCGTACTCGGTCGAAACACGACGCACGCACTGCAATCCGGCATCGTGATCGGTCACGCCGCGCTCGTCGACGGCATGATCGAGCGGCTCGAAGCGGAGGCTTCCCATCCGAGCGCGGTGATCGGCACTGGTGGGCTCGGCGCTTTGGTCGCCAAGCACTCCCGCCGTCTACAAACGGTCGACGTGAACCTCACGCTGGACGGCCTGCGCATCTTGCACGAGCGCAACCTGTCCGCTTCGCGCGAACCTCCCAAAAAACCGCGTACTCGCGAAGCATCGTGAAAACCCGGGCGTTCTTCTGCCAGCTGCGCAGTCGCCGCGTATTTCTACTCGCGTCGCTCGCAAGCCTCGCCCTCGCGTTCGGCTGCCGCCACCCGCACGATGCGGACGCGCCGAAGGGGTTGCGCTTGGTATCGCTCGCGCCCGACATGACGGAGACACTGTTCGAAATTGGTGCAGGTTCGTCAGTCATCGCGGTCAGCGACTACTGCGACACACCGAGCGAAGTGTTGAGGTTGCCGCGCGTCGGCACCAGCATTACCCCCAATTACGAAGCCATCACGCGACTGCGACCGAGCCTCATCGTGAGCGAAGCCAATGTGAGCGCGCGCCGCCGTGAGCTCGAAGCATTGGGCCCAACACGACTTCTGCCCTGGCTCACGTTGGAAGAGATCGCGAGTAGCGTGCGCGAGCTCGGGCGCATCACACACAAGCGCGAAGCGGCCAACGCGCTCGCCGCGCGCCTCGAAAAGCGCCTCGGCGTGCCAGCGCCGCCCAATGGCCCGCGCGTCTTGATGATCCTCGGCGGCGAAAGCCCGGATTCCAGCGATATTTGGTTCGTGCGCGACAATTCGCTGCACGGCGCCGTGTTGCGAGCGGCGGGCGCGCGCAACGCCATTCCCGAAGCGATTCAGGGGCCGCCGCGCCTTTCCCACGAGCGCTTACTCAGCTTGGACCCCGATGCGATCATGATCCTGAGCAAGCCGCGCAACGACGGCCAACAGCGAGCGACAGGGTTCGAGAGCTTCTCCACTCTGAGCGCCGTACAGAAGGGCCGCGTGGTGCGCGTCGAAACGACGGAGGCGTTTGCCAATGGGCCGCGCATCTTGCCGCTCGTCGAACGCGTGCGCAGCGAGCTTACACGCTTGGGCCTAGGAGGCGCGTGAGCGAGCTCGAGCTCAAGAACGTCAGCGTCGAATTGCGCGGTCGCAAACTGCTGAACGATGTATCGCTGCGCCTCGATCCGGGTGAGCTGATTGCGCTAGTCGGGCCGAACGGCGCCGGAAAAACCAGCTTGCTGCGTGCGGCGCTGGGCCTTCTTCCGCTCGCGGCGGGAGACGTCCGCTTGGGCGGTCGCGCCCTCGAAGAATGTTCACCGCCAATGCGCGCTGCCAGCGTCGCATGGCTGCCGCAACACGCCGAGGTGCGGGAGCCGTTCAGGGCGATCGAAGTCGTGAGCGCCGGGCGTTATCGCTTCGCGGAGTCGCGCCAGGCATCGGAGCGCGCCGCCGAACGAGCTCTCGAGCGCGTGGGCATGCAAGCGCTCAAGTACGCTCGCTTCACCGAGCTCTCTGGCGGCGAACGCCAACGCGTGCGCGTCGCGACCTTGCTCGCGCAAGAGGCGCGCTTGCTGTTGCTCGACGAGCCCGCCAACCATCTCGACCCAGGACAAGAGCTCGAAAGTTATCGTTTGCTCGCTGAGCTGTGGCAAGCAGGGCTCGGCATCTTGCTGGTCACGCACGACATCAATCTGCTGTTCGGCATCCAGAATTGGGAGCGCGTGCGCATCGCCGGCATGCGCCAAGGCAGCCTCAGCTTCGACGCGCGCTTGG
The DNA here is from genome assembly GCA_049324695.1 of Myxococcota bacterium. Lineage (GTDB taxonomy): Bacteria > Myxococcota_A > Polyangia > Polyangiales > Polyangiaceae > PMG-095. Next base: position 2,734 of record JBMOMJ010000006.1, on the reverse strand, counting down.
CCGACGATTCGTTGCCCCAACACCTCTCATCGCTGTTTGGACTCGGCTTCGAGTCGATAGCGCAAGGCCGCCGCCGCTGGCTCATTCCCAAGCTGGATGAGCGCGATGGCTGAACGTGGCACGCCACACAAGGCCGTCGCCCTCACGGCGGCTTGCCTGCTCGCCACGCTCGGCACCGTGTTCGTTGGCCCCTCACTCGGCGGTCCACACAGTGAGTTCGTGCTCTATCAGCTACGTGTCCCCCGCATGTTGGTGGGCGCGCTCGCCGGTTCCGCGCTCGCACTCGCCGGCGCCTGCTTCCAAATCATCTTCAACAATCCGCTCGCCACGCCGAGCACCGTAGGCACCCTCGCCGGCGCTACCCTCGGCGCAATTGCTTCGCTCGCCTTCGGCATCGATCGCGAAGTGATGGGGCTGCCCTTCACCACCTTCGCCGCGTTCGCCGGCGCGCTAGTCACGAGCTTCGCCGTGGTCGCCGTCGGCCGCAGCGGTCGCGCAAAGATGGCTGACGTGCTCCTCGCGGGCATCGCAGTGAGCCTCGCTGCCAGCGCGATCGCCACGGGCGTCGAATACATCGCTGACAGCCGTGCACTCTTCGCTGCCAGCCGCTGGGCGCTTGGGCACGTGGCTCAAGTCGGCTACCGCGGCGCTGCCGTGCTCGCGCCCGTCGTGCTCGTCACCAGCTTGCTCCTCATCTCGCAATCGCGCGGCCTTGGAAGCTTTGCACTCGGCGAAGACGTCGCCCACTCCCAGGGCGTCAACGTGCGTCGCCTGCGCGCGATCGTTCTCATCGCGGCGTCCTTCGCTGTCGCCGCCATCGTCGCCTGGTGCGGCCCGATCGCCTTCGTTGGGCTCATCGTCCCCCACGCCGTGCGCTTGATGGTGGGCCCCTCCGTGCACAGCTTGCTGCCACTCTCCGCGGTGGGCGGAGCTGCCTTTCTCACCTTGTGCGACGCCCTATCGCGCAGCATCGTACCCGGTCGCGAGCTCCCCGTCGGAGTCCTCACGGCCGCACTGGGCGCACCCACCCTCATCGCGCTGATCGCACGCGCCCAGCGCTGAACCGCGCGCCCAGCGCTGAACCGCGCGCCCAGCGCTGAACCGCGCGCCCAGCGCTGAACCGCGCGCCCAGCGCTGAACCGCGCGCCCAGCGCTGAACCGCCGGCGTTCAACCGCGCGGCGCACTCAACGACGCGTACAAGCCTTGGACCCGGCGCGGGCGCTACTTTTCGTAGATTTGTGCCGCGGCGAGCCCGGCTCCAGCGGCGACCTGGATCACAACTTTTGCGGGCGCTGGCAGCGGGAAAGCCCACTTGTAGCAGTTCGGCTTGCGCCCGAGCACTGCGGTGGGCCCGGTGTCGCTGTCGGTTGCGAGCACCGGATTCAAGTTCGGAATCACGGTCGCGGCGAGCAATTGCACGTTCAACTCGGTCACGGGCGGTAGCGCGGTCGCGACCACCGTGTAGCACTTGTTGGGCTGCAGCTGAATTTGCCCCTGGAGTGTTTGCCCGGTTTGGAAGTTGCCAACCAACGCAGCGCCCACGGCCTTCGATCCAGCAACGGTTTGCGCTTTCGCGAGTTCGTTCAATACCGGAGCCACGACCGTCGCCGCCGCTGCATCGAGCGCTTGCGCGCTGCCGCCGGCGCCGCCCGGTGCACCGCCAGTCGGCGTTCCAACGGTTGGAACCGTCGTGGGCACTGTGCCAGGCGCGCCGGCAACGCCACCGGGTGGCAGCGGAGTCGTCGCCGTGGTCGTGGGAGTTGGTTGGCCATAGCCACCAGGCGCACCGTACGCACCACCAACTCCGGGTTGCGTCCCAACCTGACCCGGGTAGCCAGCGCCCGGATAGCCCGCTGCGGGATAACCCGTTTGGCCCTGTTGATATCCGCTGGTCTCCGCGGGCTTGTCGCTCTTACACGCAACGACCGAGACAGGCACTCCGAGCGAAACCGCACAGCTCAAGCAAACCCAGCGAGACACAGACCACATGACTCGGACTCCTTCAGGTGCGGCGTCGCGCCGCCAACGGATCAGTAGCCCGGCTAGGCGCGCGGACGCAACGGCCGCAATGCGAGCCGTCCAGCTAGTGCAGCTAGAACGCCGATCAGTTTAACTGGTCGGCGTTCTAGCCTTGGTTTGTCGGGGCGGCACGCGCCTGAGGATTCATCACATTTTTCGAACGCTCGGGGCGGTCTGCGGATCTGCGGCGCGATATCGCTCCAGTCACATGAGCTTGGTAGCGGCTCGCGCAACTTGTCGCCTGTGTACCCGGATTGGGCCGCACTTTTCACTTGACGGTTGTAACCGTGTGCGCGACGCGCAAGCGAGAGTGCGCGCGAACTCCCGCTCTTGTTCGCGCGATGTCGAGTGATGAAGGCGTTTGCGGAGGAAAACATTTTCGAACGTGTGAAGCATCCTGACAGCGCGTCCTGGCGCAAATACGGAGCTCGAAATTTCGTATGTTAGAGTCCGTTCACTCGCGAGAGTTGGTGGTTCTCTAGCTACGGTGCGCTGAATGCGCAATTGCGCGTGGAGGTTGTCATGGGTTTGGCACTGTTGGTGAGCGATGTGCGGCGGGCGGGCGTGTATCAACGAGGCAACTCGGGGGCGGTCGGATGGGAGGCGGTCCACGAACGCGTCGTGTCGTTCGCAAAGCGGCGCGCAGGGCTTGAATGGGAAGAAGGTCGGCTGCTTTGTGAAGCGTTGCGTGCAGGTGTGCACCGGCGCCTTGGT
>JBMOMJ010000005.1:0-208139 GCA_049324695.1 Myxococcota bacterium | reverse complement strand
ACAAAGCAGCCGACCTTCTTCCCATTCAAGCCCTGCGCGCCGCTTTGCGAACGACACGACGCGTTCGTGGACCGCCTCCCATCCGACCGCCTCCCATCCGACCGCCCCCGAGTTGCCTCGTTGATACACGCCCGCCCGCCGCACATCGCTCACCAACAGTGCCAAACCCATGACAACCTCCACGCGCAATTGCGCATTCAGCGCACCGTAGCTAGAGAACCACCAACTCTCGCGAGTGAACGGACTCTAACATACGAAATTTCGAGCTCCGTATTTGCGCCAGGACGCGCTGTCAGGATGCTTCACACGTTCGAAAATGTTTTCCTCCGCAAACGCCTTCATCACTCGACGTCGCGCGAATAAGAGCGGGAGTTCGCGCGCACTCTCGCTTGCGCGTCGCGCACACGGTTACAACCGTCAAGTGAAAAAGTGCGGTCCAATCCGGGTACATAGGCGACAAGTCGCGCGAGCCGCTACCAAGCTCATGCGACTGGAGCGATATCGCGCCGCAGATCCGCAGACCGCCCCGAGCGTTCGAAAAATGTGATGAATCCTCAGCCCACATGGGGAGCGGCAGCATCCGGAATGACCTGCGCTCGCAGTGATCTCGGGATGACGTGAGTCGCCGTGAAGCGGGGGCTACCAAAAAATCAGCAGCCCCAATACGTAACGAGAGTGCCCGGCACCGAGAGAGCGAGAGCGCCGACCTGCACTTATCTAGCGCGACCGATGACGTGCGACCCTATCGCAACGGCCGACGTGCGAACCTAGCGCGACCGACGTGCGCGGTAACGTCGAATGAGGGCGTTAGTGGAGCTGTCGTGCGACAGCGTGGGTTCGGCAGGAGACTCGAGTTCGCCGACGACGCGCTTGGCGAGAACTTTGCCGAGCTCGACGCCCCATTGGTCGAAGGAGTTGATGCCCCAGATGCTGCCTTGCACGAACACCTTGTGTTCGTAGAGTGCGACGAGGCGACCGAGAGCGGCGGGCGTGAGTTCGTCGAGAAGCAGTGTGTTGGTTGGGCGATTGCCGCCAAACACCTTGTGAGGGACGAGCTCTGCGCGCGTGCCTTCGCGCGCGACCTCTTCGGCGGTTTTTCCGAAGGCGAGGGCTTCGGTCTGGGCGAAGAGGTTCGACATGAAGTTGTCGTGATGGTGGGGCAGGGGATTCAGCGTGCGAACGAAGCCGATGAAGTCGCACGGGATGAGCTTGGTGCCCTGGTGAATGAGTTGGTAGAACGCGTGTTGGCCATTGGTGCCCGGCTGTCCCCAGATGATTGGGCCGGTTTGGTAGTTGGTGCTGGCACCGTCGATGCGCACGCTCTTGCCGTTGCTCTCCATGTCGAGTTGCTGGAGATAAGCCGGGAAGCGCGCCAGGTATTGGTCGTACGGCAGCACCGCGTGGGAGTCCGCGTCGAAGAAGTTATTGTACCAAACGCCGAGCAGACCGAGCAGCACGGGCAGGTTCGCGTGGAACGGAGCGCTACGGAAGTGCTCGTCCATTTCGTGAAAGCCGGACAGCATGTCGCGATAGTGCGCGGGGCCAATCGCGAGCATCAGCGAAAGGCCGATCGCGGAGGTGTACGAGTAGCGCCCGCCCACCCAGTCCCAGAAGCCGAACATGTTGGCGGTGTCGATGCCAAATTTTTGCACCTCGGTTGCGTTGGTGCTCACGGCCACGAAGTGCTTGCTCACCGCCGACTCGCTGCCGAGCTGCTGAACGAGCCAGTTGCGTGCGCTGCGCGCGTTTACCAGTGTTTCGAGCGTCGTGAAGGTCTTCGAACAGACGATGAATAGAGTCTCCGCGGCGTCGAGCTCGCGTAGCGCCTCGGCCATGTCCGTGCCATCGATGTTCGACACGTAGCTCATGCGCAGGCTGCGATCGCTGTAGTGGCGCAGTGCCTCGTAGGCCATGACGGGACCCAAGTCGGAGCCGCCGATGCCAATGTTCACGACGTTACGGATGCGCTTGCCGGTGTGTCCTCGAAACGCGCCGCTACGCACGCGCTCCGCAAAATCCGCCATCTTGTCGAGCACGGCGTGCACGTCGGCTACGACGTCTTTGCCATCGACCAAGACTTGGCTTCCGCGTGGCGCACGCAATGCAGTGTGCAACACCGCGCGCCCTTCGGTGCTGTTGATCTTCTCGCCGCGAAACATCGCGTCGATGTGCCCGCGCAGCCCGCGCGCGTCAGCCAACGCGCACAGTAGCCGCAATGTCTCGTCGGTGATTCGGTTTTTGGAGTAGTCCAGGTACACGCCCGCAGCGTCCAACGTCATGCGCTCGCCACGCTGCGCATCCGCCGCAAACAGCTCGCGCAAATGCTGCCCCTTCACGGATTGGGAGTGCAGAGCCAGCGCCTGCCAAGCAGACGACGAAACCAAATCAGAACCAGCCGAAGTCATGCGCGTACATAAAATCCGCGCATGGTCCCCGTCAACCGCTAGTGCACCGCGTATGAGATACGCGCAATCATCGCGGGGCGATGATTGTCCCGCTTGCGCGGGGTGCACCACCCCTAGTTTGTGGCCGGGGCTGCGCCCAGGCCCCAGCGTCCGCTTCGCGTCCGCTGCTAGTGCAGCGCTCAGGAAGGTTGATCCTATCTCACATGCGCAGCACTTGCCGCGCCGCTTCGCGTCGAAACAATGGACACAGGCGAAGTCAGGCTCACATCGCTGGAAAACGCAAGTCAGACGAGGTCGAGCTCGGCGACCAGGGGCAGGTGGTCGGAAGCGTTGCGGGCGAGTTCGCTGTGACGCGTGCCGCAATGGGCGGTGCGCAGGTCACCGCGCACGAAGATTCCGTCCAGGGGGCGAAGCGGAAGCATCGCCGGGAAAGTATTGAAGAGGTTGCCGGCGCGCCGGAAGCCTGCGGGAGCGAGGAAGCGGGGACCGAGAGAGCCCCAGACGTCGTTGAGATCGCCACCGAGCACGATGGGAGTGTGGGCGTGGAGGCCTTTGAAGGGATGGCACTCGAGGAACTTTTGGAGTTGTTCACCGCGCTCTGAGCCCGCGAGACCAAGGTGCAGATTGAAAATCACGACGCTACGTTGATGACCTTCGTAGTGAACGTGGGTGCGAGCGCAGATGACGCCTCGCTTTTTGCGCCAGCGAATGGTGAGGTCGATGTGGTGGACGTCGGTGAGGTTGTAGCGGCTCATGATGAGGTTGCCGTAGCCACCGATCCGAAAGCGATGCTCACGCCCATATGCGACGTGCGGCATCTCGAGGGCCTCACTCAGGAGTTCGACCTGGTTCTCATTGCGAACTCTGGGCATGCCCTCGGCTACTTCTTGCAGAAGGGCGATGTCAGGCTTTTGATCGGCGAGGACCTCGATTACGCGCTCCAGCGCATAGCGCCGATCGACGCCACCGATTCCCTTGTGGATGTTCCAGCTGACTACCTTGAGCCGCATCCCTCGCCGAGTATGGCACAGGATGCTGCTACGGCGCGGTGGTGCGGATGTGTGTGTGCTGGAGTCTGGCGAAGATCGCGCCGAGGCCGGCCGACCTGAGATACACTCGTGAACCTAAGCGCCGCGGGGCGTTTTCGAAGACGCATGACCGATTCGTCGACGCTCGATTACGCGGGCAAGATCGTGGCCGGACGCTACCGGGTGGAACGGATGCTCGGGCAAGGCGGAATGGGCTCAGTGTGGGCAGGGCGCCACCTGACGTTGGGGCAACTGGTCGCGATCAAGTTCATTCACCCACGGCTGACGAATAGCGTGGAGGCGTTGCGGCGCTTCGATACGGAAGCCAAGGCCGCTGCGCGTTTGAAGACGCGTCACGCGGTCGCTGTGCACGATCACGGAGTGACGGCAGACAGCGAGCCGTACATCGTGATGGAGTATCTGGACGGGGAATCGCTGGAGCAGATGATTCGGCGGCGTGGACGTTTGCCGCTCGCCGAAGTCGTGGCGATCATCGGGCAGGCGGCGCGCGCGTTGATCGCTGCGCACGAGCAGGGGATCGTTCATCGCGACCTGAAGCCGGACAACGTTTTCTTGGCGCGTGAACGCGACGCGGGTCCGCTCGGGTACCTGGTGAAATTGGTGGATTTCGGCATCGCCAAGATCGTGGAGGACGACGCTGCGCGCGGAGCCGGCACGACACAAGCAGGCATGGTGCTGGGCACGCCGCATTACATGAGTCCGGAGGCGCTGACGGCATCGGCGCCGGTGGGGCCTGCTTCGGATATTTGGTCCCTGGGAGCCTGCGCATTCGCCGCTGCGTGTGGTCGCGTTCCATTCGAAGGCGACGCGATTGGAGACGTCGTGTTGAAGGTGTGCGCAGCGCCGATGCCAGTGCCTTCGCGGATTGCGCCCGAGCTGCCCCAGGCGTTCGACGAGTGGTTCAAGCGCGCTTGCGCTCGCCGACTCGACGAACGCTTTCCTTCCATCGCCGAAGCGGCCAAGGCGCTTTCGTCCTTGGAGTCGTGGAATCAAGAACGCCGTGAGAATGCTGCGTTCGAATTGGCGCCGTCGCGAAGCGTGGACCTAGCCGCCGTCGAGGAACCGCGCGCGTCGCGTCGCGGTTTGATCCTGGCAGGCATTCTGCTCGGCGCGAGCGGCATGCTGGCGCTCTTGGGTTACTACGTGGTGCAACGCACCAAGGCAGCTGGGGCAGAAGCAGCGGCGGTCGCCGCCAGCGCTCGTGCCGTGATCGAGCGCGAAAACGAGCGCAAGCTGCGTGAGTCTGAGGCAGCCTTTTGGGCGCGCCAGGCGGACGCGGGTGACGCGCCGAAGGACGCAGGGGCCGCGCCACAGCGCAAGAAGAAGCGGCGCTGACGGCTTCTGTTCGCAGAAATCGAGCACACCCTGTGCGGATTCACGGCGCGGTGTCAGCGAAATCGTCGCACGCTTGGGCGAAGGCGTGGAACCGCGCCGTGTCTCGGGTTATACCCCGACCCCGGCTGGCAGGTTCGTGCTCCGGCCGTTCTACCAAGTGAAATGGGTGCAGGATGATCGACGAAGTCCTTTCCGAGCTGAAGAAGGCGACCGAGAGTGCCAAGGATGCACTCAAGCGTGAACTCGCGAAGCTTCGTACGGGCCGTGCACACGGTGGCATGCTCGATTCGATCAAGGTCGACTACTACGGCACCACCACGCCCATCGCGCAGATGGCGACGGTGAGCGTTCCCGAGCCGCGCATGCTCACGGTGAAGCCGTGGGACAAGTCGCAAGTGCAAGCCATCGAGAAAGCCATTCGCGAGAGCGGCCTCGGCTTGAACCCGCAAACCGATGGTGAGCTCATTCGCATTCCGATCCCCGCGCTCAGCGAAGAGCGGCGCAAGGACTTGGTGAAGGTCGCGCGCAAGCAGGGCGAGGAAGCCAAAGTGGGCATTCGCAAGTCGCGCCACGAGGCGCTCGACATGCTGAACGAGATCAAAGACAACGGTGACGCGAGCGAAGACGACGTCGAACGCGGCAAGAAGAAGGCCGAAGAAACCGTCTCTGAAGCGGTTGCTGGTGTGGACCAAATCATCGCCGCGAAGGAAAAAGAAATCCTCACGATTTGACGTGATTCGCCGGCAGCAACGCTGGGAGCGTGGCGGCTGTGCGTTGGGCGGGAGCTGGCCAGAGAGCCTGGCGGGCCTTGTTCGACGGGTAGCCGCGCGCCCTCGCACGGCCTCTTCGCACGTGCAAGAAGCGCTGACTACCAGCCCGCATTGCCGAGAAAGCGCCGTTTTTGAAAGGCGCAAACCGAGCACTCGACCTTGACAGGCTGGCTTCGCCATGAAACTTTTTTCGGAGTGCTAATTCACGGGTCGGCTCCTCAAAAGGACTGGGTTTGATGCGCGCCGTAGCAGCTGGAATCACCGATGTCGGTCTGCAGCGCGATCACAACGAGGACAGCTTTGCGATCCTGAAGGAGCATGCGCTCTACATCGTCGCTGATGGGATGGGTGGGCACCGCGCGGGTGATGTCGCGAGTCGCTTAGCGACCGAAGCCATCGTGGACTTCTTCCGCACCACCGCGACCGAAGACTTCACCTGGCCGTTCCACTTCGACGCCCGCCTCTCCGAGGAGGAGAACCGGCTGCTCACGGGCATCAAGATCGCGAACCGTCAAATCATCGATCGCAGCAACCGCTCGCGTGAATACCAGGGCATGGGCACCACTGTCGTGGGTGCGCTGTTCAACGGCAAGCGCGGCAAGATGTACATCGGGCACGTGGGCGACAGTCGCGCGTACCGGGTGCGGCAGGGGCAGATCGTGCAGATGACGCGCGATCACTCGTTGGTGAATGATTACCTGCTCGCGATGCCGGAGCTCACGGAGGAGCAGCGTAGTGAGTTGCCCAAGAACGTGATCACGCGTGCGCTCGGCATGCAGGATCAGGTCGCGGTGGATCTGCAGGGGGATGACGCTCAGGTCGGCGACATCTACGTGCTGTGCTCCGACGGCCTCAGCGGCATGATCGACGACTCGGAGATTTGCGACGTCGTGAACTCGTCGCAAGATCTGGAGGATGCGTGCCGGCGTTTGGTTGCGCTCGCGAACGAGCACGGCGGCGAGGACAACATCACGGCACTGATCGTGCGCGTCGAAGGTGACACTGAGCCGCAGCGCTTCTCGGATACGCTGCCGCTCGTGGAGCGTTCGGACGACCCTACCGCGGACACACCGCCGGCTGGTTCTACGGCTGCGAAGCCGTGACTGAGCGGCCTGCGGCGCTTTTCAGCGCCGCAGCGTACCTGCTCACTTGTCGCAGTTTTCGAGAACGAACTCGCCGTTCACGAAGCAGGTCTGACTAGGCGGCGCGTACAAGTTCGGGCACGAGAACGTGGCCCACACCGCTCCCGGCTTCACCGTGATGCCGTCGCCGCTCTCGATCGCCGTCAACGTGCAGGGCGAGCCGGGCGGACTAGAGACCGAGTTGGCGATAGCCTGGGTCGACAAACTGATGGAGCCAGTGCCGCTGCCATCGGTGTTGATCACGCCGTTGTCGATCAGAAATGTAACCCGCGGATTGTTCGATGCGATGCGCGTCGAGATTTGCCAAGGCCCGGCACCCTTGACGGAGCAGGAAGCGCTGACGCCGCCTTCGCCATCGTAGACGCGCTTGCCGGAAATGCCTTTGCTGTGATCGGGCGGAGGATTGCCGACATCGTCCGGAGGCTGTGCACCAACGACGCCGCACGCGCCAGTCGCGCTGACGTTGATCTGTAGCCCCACCGCAGCCGCCGTCGGGACTGGGCCGCTACAGCCGATGCCTGCAAGAGCGCCGAGAGCGAAAACCCAGTCGAAACGTCGCTGCATCAGATCCTCCAAGTCTTCAGTCTACTCCGACTTGTCGTCAGAGTATCCAGAGTTCTCGTTCCCAAGCACTACCGAGATCGCGGACTCTACCTACATGCCCGGTAGTTGAGAGTAACCGGTTCAGGGTACCGTCAGCGAGCGCGCGGGAGGCGCGTGGTTGTGAGCTCGAGCACACAGAAGCTCGGTCGCGCGTCTCGCTGACCGATCTCTGAGTGCTCGTTTTCGGGGTGACTGACGGGGATCGAACCCGCGACAACCGGAGCCACAATCCAGTGCTCTACCACTGAGCTACAGCCACCATGGGGGTCTTGCACCTCAAGGCCGGCGAGCTGTCCGTCCCTGAGGAGCGCCGCATTTAGCGCAAGCAGTGGGGGGCCTGCAACCACACATCGCGATCTCGAGCGAAATAGGCGTCTTCGCTGCTTCTCTCGTGAATTTTCTGTCAGCCGAGATGCCAGTGGCGCCGCTGAAGGCTGAATGCACGCGCCAACTCCGATTCGTGCACAGATCCCGCGATTTCTGTGGGGGCGGTTGGTGCGGGGGCTCCGGAGAGCGCATCGAAACAGGCGCCGAGCGCGCTTTCGAGCGCGGCGAGGTCGTAACCACCTTCGAGCAGCACGCCGATGCGTGTGTCCTTCGGCAGCGCACGTCGGAGCTCAGCCGCGAGCCAGCCGTAGGCCGCGTCGGTGAGCGCCATTCCGCCCAGCGGATCGCGAATGTGCGCGTCGAAGCCGGCGCTCACGAGCGCGAGACCGGGTCGATATTCGTCGATAATCGGACCAACGATCCGCTGAAAAGCTGCAGCGTAGACAGCGTCCGTTGCACCCGCGGAGAGCGGGACATTCACCGTGTAGCCGTGTCCCTCGCCCACGCCGACCTCGTTCGCTGCACCGGTGCCGGGATAGTACGGCGCCTGATGCAACGACACGTAGAGCACGTGTGGATCCGCGTAGAACATCTCTTGAGTGCCGTTGCCGTGGTGTACGTCCCAGTCCAGGACCAGCACACGCTCGACGCCCTTCGCGCGCGCGTGCGCCGCAGCGACCGCAACGTTGTTCAGCAAGCAAAAGCCCATCGCTGTGCCTGGACGCGCGTGATGGCCTGGCGGGCGCAGCAGGGCCGCACCCCACTGCTCCTCGCCAGTCAGCAGAGCCTCGACGAGCGCAACGGATGCGCCAGCGGCGCGCGTCGCCGCGTCGATGGAGCGCGGCGAGATGAAGGTGTCGGCGTCGAGCATGCCCCAGTTGCCGGCCACTCGGCCTAGCTGGTTGAGGTAGTCCTCTGTGTGCACGCGAACGAGTTCGTCCAGCGACGCGTCACGCGCGGCGAGATCCACGAAGTGACATTGGCTGCGGGCACGCTCTACCGCACGCCGCGCGGCCCTGAGTCGCTCGGGTCGCTCGGGGTGTTCGACGTTGGCGTGATGCTCGAGAAAAACCGGATCGTCGACGAGGAGTGCCATCTCTGTAGTCAGGTTCTAGCGCGCTCGCGCGGAGTGAGACTCGTATGCGCCTGTGATTGGCGAGCGAAGACAGGGTACGACACTTGGCTGTCCCATCGTCCGGTCATTTCTCGAATTGGCCCGAGAAGAGCGGGAGTTGCAAAGACCTAGAGCTCGCCCGCCCGAAGTAGTAGCGTGATTAACGCCGGGCGTCGCGTGACCCCACTTGGTTTCGCGCACCGGCATCAAGAGGTGCGATTCCGGTACGTCCCCGGCTGCCGGCGCACCACATAAGGGGCCCAGAATGCGTTGGAAGATCATCGTCGTAAACGCCGGAATCCTGATCGTGGTCGGCCTGCTCACGTATGTCCTCCTGGCGACTTCGCTCCGGGACATTCTTGCCAACCCCGCGGAACGTAAGCGCGAAGCCGAACAAGCCCTGCGCGCTGCGACTGCTCAGCTCACCCTGGACGGGCTCCGGCTCGAGCGCTGGCTCGAGCAGCAGGCGTCGTCTGATTCGGTCCGAGCGGTCTTCAACAACCTTTCGCCCAACGCACGTTCGGACGCGGCGACTGTGGAAGCCAATCGCCTGCGCGATGCAGCCGTGGGCGAGCCCACCTTCGCGAAGATGGCGCCGACGCTCGTGTTGATCGTCGACGAGCAGGGCGTTGCGGTCGGACGTAATGGTTCGGCGTTGATGCGGGGCGACAACATCGCGAGCGTGTACCCGTCGGTGGCGGCCGCAATCAAAGCGGGCTCGACGGGCAGCGCCGTGTGGCTGAATCGACAGCGTCAAGAGCAGCTGCTTGCCAGCTACGCAGCGATTCATGCTGAGAGCGGCAAAGTGATCGGCGCCGTGGTGGTCGGCACTCCGCTGAACGATGAGCGCATGACCCGCACGAGTGAGCTCACCAGCGGCCACACGTTGTTCTTCGAGGTGTTGTCGGAGAAGGGTGTGGAGGTGTTGGCGGAAAGCAATAGCGCGACCGCCGACGTCGGATCGGCTGCGGCACGGCCCGCGGTTGCGGCTGCGGCGCGTGGAGCCGTGGCTTCCGGAACGGTCGTGAACGTCGACGCCGAGAGCGGCGAGCACGTTTTCGGCGTCGTGGGCGTTACAGGCTACAGCGAGCAGAAAGCAGTCTTGGTCGCGGCGGTGCCAGGATCGCTGGTGGGCAGCATGGGCGGCGTATTGTGGCCGGTGCTCGCAGTCACTGGTCTCGGCTTGGTGCTGGTTGCCATCGGCGGCACCTTGCTCGGCAACTACATCTCGGGTCCTGTCTCCGAACTCGAAGATGGGCTGCTTGCGATCATCAACGGCAGCTCCGATCTGCGTTTTCAAATCGAACACGACGAGTTGGGTGGTTTGGTGTTCCGCATCAACTCGTTGTTGAACGCCTTGATGGGTGTGGCCGAGGATACAACCGACGATGAAGGTCGTCCCTCACACGCACCGCGCGCCCAGGATTTTCAGGAGGCGCTCGCCGTCGACGAAAGCGCGGTCCAAGGCCAGGCCGATCCGTCCGTTGCGGCATCACTCGCCGAGGAACCCGCCGATCAATACTACCGACGGCTGTACGACGAGTACATTGCGGCCAAGCGTCAACTGGGCGATCCGGTCGACCACATCACCCTCGCGGCTTTTCAGAACAAGATTCAGGCGAGCGAGCGCGAAATGGGTCAAAAACACGGACGCCCGGTACGCTATCAGGTGCAACTCAGGGGAAATTCGGTGGTACTGAACGCAGTGCCGCTGCCCTGAGCCGAGGCGACTCATCGCGCGCCGAAGCGCTTGGTTCGGCGCCTTTGCGTCGCTGGAAAACGGGCCCAGCACAAACCCACTGTAGCTTCGTGAGAGGCGCGCTATATGAGCGGCTCCGGCACCGCCGGGGCACGACCCATGGGACTTTTCGACATATTCTCCAAAAAGAAGAGCGAGGCGCCGCGTGTCAACGAGCGTGAGCTGGCTCGTTACGAGCGCCTCGTGGGCAGCAAGCTCTCGCAGAACATCGACCGCCAAGAGGCGATCGAGACGTTGTCGCGCATGGAAACCGCGGGCGCTGCGCGGGTGCTGCTGAAGCGCTTCGATTGGTCCCTCGATCCTTCGATTACGGATCAGGAAGAGAAAGAGGCGTGCGTTCGGGGCATCGTCGCAGCGGGTGATCTCGCGTTGGAGCCAGTGCGTGCCTACTGCAAGAAAGCAGAAAGCCTCACCTGGCCGCTGCGCGTGTTGAAGAGCATCGTGCCGATAGAGTCGTATGCCGAAGAGCTGCTCTCGTTGCTCGACCAATACGACACCGAATACGTGCGCAACGTGGAGCCGAAGGTGCAGCTCATCACTGAGCTCGGTCAGTTCAAGACCGAGGACGTGCGCGTCGCGCTCGAGCCATTCTTACAAGACGCAAGTGAGCCTGTGCGCTTCGCCACCGTGACCTCCGTCTTCGAACTCGGTTTTCCTGCCAGCGCACCCGCCCTGGTCGCAGCATTGGCAGGGGAGGAGTCGCAGCGCATCAAGAACCGCATTGCGCAGCGTCTCGCCGAAGTGGGCTGGGAGATCCCCTCGGAGCTGACAACCACTTGTCAGGAAGCGCTGCCGAACGCCTATCGCCTTCAGGGTGGTCGCATCGTGGCGGTAGGCTAGGCACTTCCGCGCAACCCGGAGCCTTGGCCGCGCCGGATTCACAAAAGCAGTTCGGGCGAGCCCGTTAGGAACTCGCCCGAATCACTGCGTTGCCCCTGAGGAGCGGGCTACTCGCTGATCTTGTACTTCGTCGGCAGGAAGAAGCTGTAGCTGACGGTCAGCATCTGGTTGAACTGGAAGCGACGGTCTGCCTCGGTGATCTTGTCATCCGGGAAGTTGTCGTCTTTGCCACCACCCGCGGTATCGAAGCCGCCGGTGTTGCGCGAGAAGGGCAGGCCGCGCCACTCGACGCCCAACGCGCTCCACTTGTTCACGTAGAACGAGAGCCCGAGGCCGAAAGTCGGAGCAATCGCCATGTGCGTCTTGCGCGTGAACGAATCCGCGCCGCAGTTGTCGCAGTTCGGGCGCTCGTTCACGCCCACGAACGCAGGACCACCGAAGAAGTACAGGTCCGTATCGAGGTAGACGCTCTGGAACAGCGCGATCTTGCCGCGGAATGGCACCAAGGTCAGCTGCGGCGCGACAATCCAGTCAATCTCGCCGATCTGCTTCTTGAAATCGCTGCTCAGGTTCACCTTAGTGAGGCGACCGGTAACCGTGTTCTCGTAGCCGCCCACAGCGTCGTTCGCCGGATCGTTGCGGCGCTGGACGTTGACCTCTTGGATGTGATCCGTGAGCGCGGTCGGGATCTTCACGGCGCCGAACGCACCGTAGAGACCGATGCCCAACCAATCCGTGATGTTGTAGTTGAGGCGCGCGCCGAACAGAATCGTGCGTTCGTACGGATCGAGCAACGTGAACGACGCTAGCGGCGCGATTTCGAAGCGCGATTGGCGATGCAACCGCAGCTTGCGCACCGCCGGAGCGCCGGCGAGAGGACCAGTGAGCAGAATCTCTTGCGCCTGGGCGCGTTCGCTGAATGCGCAGAATGCGAAGCTGGCTGCCAGAGCCGCCAGAACCCGCTTTGCTGTCTTGCCTTTGGTGGAGTTCATGCTTCGCCCTTGCTCACTTCGGCAGTCGGTACTCGAAAGAGAACGGTAGGAAGACCGACACGCCAATCTGCGCTTGCACAGCGTTGGTCAACCGAGCCTTGGCCTTGGCGTAGCTGGTTCCCCCTCCGTTGCCGTCGTCGTACCAGTACTTGGCGTCCGCCGCCGCGGCGTTGTTGATGGTCAGCGCCTCGAGTTTGTCCGGGAAGATGTAATCCCGCATCTCGAGGGTTGCACCGAACCAACGGTTGAAGAAGATACGGAGACCGATACCGGCGTTGAACGCAATCTTCGTTTGGTATTCGAAGTTGCGGTTGTCGGGATCGATCACGGGGATGGGGCGCGTCGCAATCGCGCCGACGCCGCCCACCACGTATGCGTCGTAGTGGAAGATGAAGTCGCCGAAACCGGCGAACTTGCCGTACGCAGGCACGTACGTGAAGTTCAGGTTAGCGCCCCAGTTGTACTCGGTGAGGGGCACCGCGACGCGCGCCGAGCGGCGCACCTGGGCGTTGAACTTGCTATCGATGTTGAACAGGCCGAAGTAGTTGCCGTTCACACCGATCGCGAGCACGTTCGTGATGTAGTAGTTGATCGCCAGACCCGGACCGGGGTGGCTCACGAACTGGTCGTTGAAGGTGAATCCCCAATAAGGATTCAACTCGAAGCGACGCACACGCAGCGCGAAAATCTGCTGCATGGCGTAAATGCTTTCCTTCAGCGGCCGCGCAGCTTCCTTCTCCATGTCCAGGTTGGGACACGCTGCGGGGTCGATCTTGCAGATCTCTGCAAGACCACCGCCTTCCGGTGTTTCGGCGCCAGCTTCCTCAGCCGGCGCTGCATCACCAGCAGCCTTATCTCCTGTTGCTTCGCCTTCCGCGGGAGCGGCTTCGCCCTCTCCACTCGCGGCTTCTCCCGCAGCAGCCGCTGCACCCTTGGCTCCCTTACCCTGCGCCCAACTAGTGGCGGGGAGGATGCCGAGGGCCGCTGCTACGAGGAGCCCGACGCGACTGTTCTTCATCGATGCCTCTTTCGGTTACCCCTGCGAAGACCGCTGCTCATAGTCCGCAAATGCATGGAACTATTAAATAAATCCGCCGTCCGAAAACGCCGGCGCACTATATCACGCTGAAAATCTAGGGATCAACAAGCAAAAAATTAGAGTCTAGGCTTAATTTCGCGGGTTTATGAACCCGCATCACGCAGCCGAGCTGGCCTCTCGACCAAGGAGCGCCTCAACGAACTCCACGGGTCGGAACTCGTGCAGATCGTCGGGTCGCTCACCGAGACCGATGAAGCGAACAGGCAACTTCAAAGTATTGGCAATACCGAGAACGACACCACCTTTGGCGGTGCCGTCGAGCTTGGTGAGCACGATGCCCGTAATGGGCAGCGCCTCACGAAACTCGCGCGCTTGTGCGATTGCATTCTGTCCGTTCGTGGCGTCGATCACCAAGAAAATTTCGTGAGGCGCACCGGGTAGCGCCTTTTCCACGGTCTTTGCGATCTTCTTCATCTCCGCCATCAGGTTCGACTTGGTGTGCAGGCGACCGGCGGTATCTGCGAGGACGACGTCCGCGCCACTCTCTTGTGCGCGCTTGATGGCTTCGAAGACGACGCTGCCTGGATCTGCTCCGTCTTTACCGCGTACGACTTCGCAACCCACGCGTTCTCCCCATACCACGAGTTGCTGCACCGCTGCTGCACGGAAAGTGTCTCCGGCAGCAAGAACACACTTGTGACCCGCGGCATGGAACTTGGTGGCGAGCTTTCCGATCGTTGTGGTCTTGCCTGCGCCGTTGACTCCCACCATGAGAACGACGGTCGGTTTTGAGACAAGTTCGACATTGCCACTTTGCCCATCTATTTCCAGCAAAGTGCGTGCCTCGGCAGCCAAGGCATCCCACACGCGTTCCGGATCCGAATGCTCACCGGATGCGAGCTCTGCCTGAACGCGTTCGAGCAGTGCTTTCGTCGTCTCGACACCAACGTCGGAGGTGAGCAACACCTCTTCGATCTCACGTGTCAGTTCGGGACTGATCTCGCTCTTGCCGCGAAACAGTGCGCGCAGGCGACCGAAGAAACCTTCGTTTTGTCGCGAGCGAGACAAGCCGCGACGCAGCTTTTCGAGCGCGCTCGGGGCCGGAGGAGGAGCCGACGGACGCGGCGGTTCGCTCGGCTTGGCGCGCACAGGTGAGGGTGGCGGCGTGCTCGTGATCGGTCGCGCAGGCGCTTCGGCGTCTGGTTCGGCGTCGACCTCGGGCAGCGCTTCCTTTTCCGCAGCCAACTCCGTTGCGGCAGCTGCCTCCTTGGTGGGCGCTTCCTTGCCAGGCTTGCCCTCCTCCTTGGCGGGCTTGGCCTCCTTAGCTGGAGGGGGCCGCGACTCCTTCTTGCGCTTTTCGGCAAGAGGCTTTTCGGAGGGTTTGGCGAGCTTCTCCGGCTCGCTCTTTTGGAAGAACAGAAAGTAAGCGCCGACGATAAGTACGAGCGCGATGAGAACGTAAACGAGCTCCATCGAGTCAGCGCAAGGTTGGGCGCGCGACTATAGGAACCAGCGGGAAGGCCCGTCAACCTCCGCGCGCGCTGCACATACGGAATTCGCAGGTCTTCGCCGCGCGAAACATGGGAACACGCGGCGAGTCAGTGCTTTGGTTCTTGCTCTCGCACGCCGGCTTCGCGGTCGGCATCGACGGGTGCAGGGCCGAAAGCCGCGTCTTCCACGCGGCGAGCCCATGCGGCCACGGCAGGCTGGGCACCCTCGTCCGCCGCCTCTCCCACTTCGCCCGGCGTGGGTTCTCGCTCGAGTGCGAAGGGACGCCCTTGACGCTGGGCCCATTCGACCAGTGTCGCGAGCAGCGCGCGCCGACGTGTCAGCAGCGAGATGGCGAGCTTTCCCGGCGGCGGGAGCGGCTTTTCGAGCGCCGAGTGCCACGTCGAGTCGATTCGAATGCGCGCGCTTTCGGCCTCGATTTCCGGTGGCAGGCTGAATGAGAATTCGCCGGCTGCGTCTGCGCTGACCTCGGCAACGGCCGCATCGAGCGCGAGGATGACGATGCGCGCGCCCGCAATCGGAGCGCCATCGTGCGCGTCCGTAACACGTCCTGCCCAGCCACTGCCTCGCCGCGCGGGCGCCACCCATTCGATGGAGGCCCGGTCTTGCGGCACGTCGGGCAGCGCGCTGCGGGGCAAGTCTCGTCGCCGCGGACGCCGCCAACCAGCGAGTAAGTAAGCTCCGATCGTCAAAAGTCCGACTGCCCACGGCGTCCAACGCCACGGACTCGGCCGTGGAATCGTGAGCGCCACCATGCGTTCGCCGTCTGCGAGCCACCAAGGCGCCGCCGAAAGATAGCGGAGCGACACGGGTAAGTTGCCGGGTTGGGCGGGTGCATGCAGTTCGAGCACGGCTTGGCCCGACACGACAGGCGCGATTCCGATGGTTCGACCGTTTGCGATTGCTTCTACAGAGCCGGACGGCACCTTCCCGAATATCGAGATGACGCTGACAGGCAGCTCTGCGCTTCCGTCGGAGCGCGTCGAGAGCTGAGCCGGGCTTTCGACCTTGACGCGCGCCGTGAGCGCGACTGGCGCGCGCGCCTCGATGCGGCGTCCACCCACCTCGGTAGCTGCGACGAGTTCGCCCGCGCCCGGAGCTCCCGGCGCGAGCGCGGAAAAGGAGAGGCGCAGCGCTTCGGCTTCGCGGAGCTCGCCGCGCGTCAGCTCGGTCGCCGTTTTGTCCACACGCACCCACGTGAGGACAACAGGTGCACTCGGCGTGCTACCCGCCGGTCCGGTCGCCTCGACCACGACTGTTGCCGTGCCGCTCTCCGCCGCGAACACGTTGGGTGGGGGAGAGAAGGCGAGTGTGAGCGGCGGCCGACGATCGAGCTCCACGTCACGCGATATCGAGTCGAGCAGCCCTCGCTCGTCTTCGTACGCAACACTCAGGTGGCCGTCGCTGAGCTCCAGTGGCCAATGCAAACAAAACCGACCCGCGCCGTCCGTCTCGGCAATGGCTTCATCGGCTTCATTGGCTCCAGCGTTGTGGCCATCACGGATGCAGTCGGAAGGCCGAGGTAACAAGCGAGGCCCGGCCGCTGTGCGCCAACGCACACGCAGGCGTGCACCGCGTACCGGCCGCCCAGCATCGTCGCGCAACGCTCCGCTGATGCGAGTGCCGGCCGCGTTCGCAGTTGCGTTGGCTTCGAGACGAGATCCGCCTCGCACGCGAACCTGCACTTCTGGTTTTGCGTTCGCCGCCCCCGAGAGCAATCCGACAAGGACCGCTGCTGTGAGTGGCGGGAAGCGAAAACGCATGCGCCGAGGATAGTACAGCTGTGCAAAAGGTCGCGCTCGTTCGAGAATGCGCGAAAAAAAGCGCGGATTGTGTGTCGAAGTAATAGCGTTTCTCGACACTTCTTGAAGAGCGCGCCGCGCCGTTACGTAGAACCAACGGTGCAGCCAACACTCATGCGAAGCGGTGCCCGAAGTGGTGATTCATGAACGTTCGTGACCGTCAACACGACTCCTGCGTGTGCCTGGGTGCTGGTGAGAAGCGTCCGGAGATGTGCGCTCGTGTTGCGGCCCCTGCTTCGGCCGAGCGCTCCCAAAGAAGCGTGATATCGTCACAGATCATGCAAAGTGTCGCGCGCGGCCTGGTCGCGGTCGCCGTATTGTTCGCGTGCGGCGTTGCGCGAGCGGATGATGCCGACGTCACGCGAGCGCTGCCGAACTTGCGACACGAGGACTTCCGCGTGCGCACACAGGCAGCATTGGCTCTGGGTGCGTCGAAGAGCGAGCGCGCCATCGACCCGCTGTGCAAAACGCTCAGCGATGACAACGTGAGCGTGCGCGCCGCCGCGGCAGCAGCGTTAGGTCGTCTTTCGCTCGGCGGCGACGACTGTCTCGAAAAACGCCTCACAGCCGAAGACAACAAAACCGTCAAAGCGGCGATCGAAAAGGCGCTCGAAACGTTCGACGGGGGCGAGCCGGTTTTTACGCCCGACGTGCGCTACTACGTCGCGGTCGGCAAACTCTCGGACAAGAGCGGGCGCAGCGGCAATGGCCTGGAAAGGCTGGTGCGAAAATCGATTGTGTCCTCTGGTAGCAACATCCCAATCCTCGCGCTCGCTCCGGGCCGTGAAACGCCGGCGCGAGCGAAGGAGCGCATTTCCAAGCGCCCCAAGGTGAAGGCGTTCTTCCTCGCGCCTCGCTTACCACCCTTCGAATACAGCGATGGGAACCTAACGGTCCGACTCGAGGTTGCCATGTTTTCGTACCCGGAGAAGGCGATGCTGGGGAACTTCAGCGTGCGCCTGACTCAGCCGGACGTATCGAGCCAGGATACGTCGAGCGAGAACGAGCTAGTGGCTTTGGCCGCGGAGCGCGCGCTCGAGAAGTTTTCTCGCATCGCGCCCACGTTGTGAGCTCGCAGAAGGTGCGCACGCGCCATACACGGGCGGCTTCCGCGAAGCCTCAGAGGGTGTCGCCAGTGCTGGCGAAAGCCCAGAAGTTTTCACTTTCTGCTCTTGAAACCGCTAACCTAAACGTTCAAGCGATCGCGCCCGGCGTCTCGGGCATCGACTCGCATCGAGGAGTGATTGCATATGGCAGACGCGGCTGAGTCGTCCTTTCCCGCGCCTGGAAAACACCAGCGACGCCTTCGCAACTACCTGTTAGACCCGCACTTTCAGTTCAAGTACACGGGCTATCTGGTAGGCATCACGCTGCTCCTGGGGTTGGGCCTGGGTTCCGTGCTGTGGCGCACCAGCGAAGCCGTGCTCGCCGAGAGCCACAAGGCGGTGGAGCAGGGGGAGCAGGTCGTAACGCGCGGACGCGAGGTGCTCGCTGAAAGCCAGAAGGTGAGCGCGGTCGTGCAGATGAACATCGTGCGCGATCCGGACTACAGCCAGAATCCGGCGTTGCTCGAGGCCTTCCGCGCCGATGCAGAAAAACAAGACGCGCGGCTCGCAGCTCAACAGCGGGCGCTCGAGCAGCAAGCCGCGGCGCTGAAGCACCAAGCGCATGCGCTCACGGCTCAGCAGCGAACCACGTTCTTCACGCTCTGCGGCGGGCTCACCTTGCTCGTCGTTCTCATCGGCTGCGCGGGCATCGTCGTTACGCACCGCGTTGCCGGTCCGGTCTACAAGATGAAGCGACACCTCGGCGAGGTCGCACGCGGGCGCTTGCAGGTCCCGAACCGCTTGCGGCGTGGCGACGAGCTCGTCGACTTCTTCGAGGCGTTCGAGGGCATGGTGCTCAGCCTGCGCCGCCGCCAAGAAGAAGAAATCGAGGCGCTCGACCTAGCTATCAGCGCCCTCGAGCCCAAAGCCGAGCCGGGCGAGCTCGACCAGTTGGTCAAACTTCGCGATCAAATGCGCGCAGCGCTCGAGGTGCACCCGAGCATGCGTTCCATCAGCCCCTGAGCTCAGAACGCGGCTGCCACGTACTCGACCTTGGGAGCGCCGTTCTCGAAGGTAACGCTAGCCGCGTCGAAACGCATTCGCTCCGCGCTCGGGTCGCGTGCGTAACGCCGCTCCCACAAACGCTCACCTGCCAAACGGATGCGCCGGCGCTTGCCCGGATCGAGGCTTCCAAAGCCCGTCGTCCAGGCGCCGACTCCGCGGGTTCGCACCTCGACCACCACGATGAGGGCACCGCTGCGGGCAACCAGATCGATTTCGTAACGACCGATTCGCAGGTTGGTCGCCACGATCTCGAACCCTCGCGCCCGTAGCCAATCGGCAACGGCTGCTTCCGCGGCCCGCCCGTGTTCGCTTGCGCGCAGACGCTTTTCGTCTCGGTTCAAAGGACCGCGCGACGGCGCGCGATCACTGCTGCGGAATGCCGGTCGCTTCATCGACCGGGCCGCAGTTCCTGTCGCCGAACTTGCAGGTATCCGTCACGACGACGGTACCCTTGCGATACTCCGAACCTTCGCGGATGCAGTAAGAGCCGGCGAGCTGGCCGCCCTTCTCGAAGCCGAACTTCTCGACCAGCTTGGTACAGGAGAAGCCCGAGGGGCACTCGCAGTAACGCGCGTTCGCATCCGGGCCGTCGCAACGGCACGAGCAGTACACGGCGTTGTTCGCCTGGCGAGAGCGGATTTGTGGATCGACCGGCGCCGAGATCTTCGTGGCGGCGTCACCCGGGATGATGCAATCCGGCGGATTCTGAGGCGAAACCATCTCCGCGTTGCTCAGCTTGTTCCCGTACGGGCAGCTCACACGACCCTGGAAGTGATTCACCAGGCAAATGCGCGTTTCGCACTGGAACGAGCGGCTCTCGACGTTCACTTCTTCGACGCTGAACCCGCTGAAGTTAGGCAGGTATTCGTCTTCCGGCGTGCAGGGATCACCGACGCCGCCAGGCGTGCATGCTGCAAGCAGACCAGCGAACGCCAAAGCCGTGAGAACGCCGGGGATTGTGAAAGTTCGACTCATCACGCGCGTCACCACCAACAGGTATTGGCCGAGGGGCCTCGAGACCGGGGCACACGGTAATTGAACGGCGCGAATGCCGTCAACGTCCAAAGCATGGCATTTCGCAGGCCTATGCGCCGGCTTGGCAGGTCCTGCAGAAAATTCGCGCGAACATGTGTGAGTCATGGTTCGTTCCTCCGCGACCTCGAGCTCGCGCGCACTACGAAACCAGCCAAGCCGATCCGGTTCAGAACCGTCTCATGCTTCGAACCTCGTTTCGTTAACCTGCTTGCAATGAATGCGTTCGAAACCGCCGCCGCATCTTCTCGGTGGATCGCATCTCCGAATTTGGCTCACATGAATCGTCAACGTGGCGACGCGGGCTCGCTTCGGGTATCAATGAGTGGCCAGCCGCACTGAGCGCGAGTGCTTCAGTTTTCCGGCGCGCGAATTTTCGCGCGTTGCGGAATCCCCTAAAAATCACGGGCGTCGGGTTCCGTTGACGCTTGACAACGCTCTTCTCCGCTATCTAACATGCCCCCGGCCGCGGTAGGGTATCTAGCGGTAGTTATTACGTTTTTTTTGGATCCGTTCGCCTGGGTCCCGTCTTGGCAACCAACGAAGAAGGCATCGCCGCCGCCGCACCGGCCGCGATGTCGAAGAGAGGATTCATGTTTCGAAAGCGCCTCGCCGTCTACATCCTGGCGATTCTGGCTGTCCCTGGTGTCACCTCGACACTCACCCGGGTCGCTCACGCGCAGGAGGTGATCGATCTGGACGAGGAGCCCGCCGCGAAGAAGAAGGGAGGAGGAGCGAAGAGCGGCGCGGGGGCCAAGCCGAAGGGCGGCAAGAAGGGCGTCGACATCGATCTCGACGAGGGTGGTTCCGCCGCGCCCGCTGCTGTCACGGCAGGGCAGATGACGGAAGCAGCCGCTGCCGCCAAGCAGCTCTTCGACAAAGAGCGTTGGAACGAAGCGGCGCAAGCGCTGCAGCGCGTGGTGAGCGGTGAGACCGGTGACGACCCCGGCAACAAGCAGCTCGCCGAGTACTACCTGGCGATCTCGCTCTACCGCCTGAAGTTCTACCAAGCGAGCTACGCGATCTTCAGCGTCATCGCGGACAACCCGAACCACCTGAAGTTCAAGGAAACGCTGCTCTGGCTCGCGAAGCTCGCGACGCAGTTGCCGGAGCCGGCCGACATCATCGAGCGCGTTGGTAAGTACACCGACGAGCAGGTGAGCCGCTTCGACAACGAGCAGCAGCGCGACCTGTACTGGCAGCTCAACTACATGTTGGGCCGCTACAAGTACCGAAACCGCCAGTACGAAGAGTCGATCCGCTTGTTCCAGCTCGTGGATCGCCGCAGCGAGTACTACGTGAAGGCGCAGTTCTTCACCGGCATCAGCTACGTGCAGCTGCGCAAATCGGTGCCCGCGGTGAAGGCGTTCCAGCGCATCATCGAGGCGCTCGACGAAGGCGTGCAGGGCGTCGAGGACGAGGATCGTATGCGCGACCTCGCGAACCTTTCGATCGCGCGCACGTATTACTCCGCGTCAATCAAACTCGATCCCGAGACCAACGCGCCCAACGTCGACGAGCGGCACCTGTCGGCAGCGGTGAAGTACTGGAACTCGGTGGAGTCGAAGAGCGAGTACTGGCTCGACGCACTCTTCGAGGAGTCGTGGGCGTACTACATGGCCGGGCAGTATCCGTTCGCGCTCGGCAACATCCACACCATTCAAGCGCCGTACTTCCCCACCGCTTTCTATCCGGAAGCGGACATTTTGAAGGCGGTCATCTACTTCTTCAACTGCAACTACGACGCGGCGGTGACCGTGGTGGCGCGCTTCAACAAGAAGAACACGCCTATTCGCGACGAGCTGAAGAAGGTGCTGTCACGCTTCTCGGGCGAGAACTCTGAAGAGGCGTTCTTCAAGTTCCTGCTGCAGGTGCGCGAAGGCAACGCGAATCTGGATGCCAAGATCAAGCCGATCGTGGAAGCGGCGCTCGGCGATCGTCAGCTCCTCCGCAACATCGAGTACGTGAAGCTCTTGGAAGAGGAAGAGAAGCGCTTCAAGGCGTCGCCCTCGAGCTTCCAGAGCTCAGGCCTCGGTCAGCAAGTGGCCGACGCACTGAAGCTCGCACGTGACCTGGCAGTTCGTCAGGCTGGCGAGCTCGCGTTGCAGCGCTACCGCCGCAACGTGGAGGAGATTAGCGAGCATCTGCGTAACGGTGAGAAGATCCTCATCGACGTCACTGCCGCTCAACGCAACATCATCGATCAGAAGATCACCGCCAACAACGTCACTCAGGCGGAAGCGAAGATCTACGGTGTCGTCAAGCCGGATGAAGAGCACGTGCTCTGGCCGTTCGACGGCGAGTACTGGCGTGACGAACTCGGTTTCTATCGGCAGGTCGTGCGATCTGCCTGTGGGAGGTAATTGTAATGAGCTCGAAGAGAGCAGTTTCCCTCCTCGCGGTTCTCGCGAGCGTATTGTTCGCGGCAGGGTCCGCGCAGGCTGCTAGCGAGTCCGGTGGCTCCTCGGAGATCAGCAAGGAATGCATCGGCACCGAGGCGCCGAAGAACCTCGCGGCTTGCCCAGGCGGTCCGGAGAAGTTCGATATCGACCGCAAGAAGCATGCGGCGGCCTTCAAGAGCGCTCCGCCTCCGGCAGAGATCAAGAAGCGTCAGGACGACGCGAAGCCGGTCAACCCGGATGCAATGAAGGATCTCGCCGAGCGCGATACGCGCAAGACGCGCCTGCAAGCCCGCGCGCGTCAGCTGCTCACCACCGAGATCATGGGTCTCGAGCGCCTGTACGCTCAGACCAAGAAGAACTCGGCGGATCGTCCGCAGCTGATCCGGCGCTTGGCGGAAGGCTACGTCGAGCTCGAGTCGGCAGCCGTGCGCGACAAAATCGCTTCTGACATCAAGGCGCAGGACGCCAAGAAGCAGAAGAAGGACTCCGGCAAGTTCCGCAGCGAAGCGGCACAGGCCGAGAAGATTGCAGTGGCCGCGCGCGAGAAGGCCATCAAGTACTACACCAAGATGAAGGACGAGTACCCCACGTACTCGAAGCTCGATGAGGTGCTGTACTACCTCGCGTACGAACACGAGCAGGCGCAGGACTACAAGAACGCGCGCGCCGTCTACTTCGAGCTGATTCAAAAGGCGCCGAAGTCACCGTACATCCCGAATGCTTACCTGGCGTTCGGCGAGCTCTTCTTCCAGGAAGCGCAAGGCGATCCATCCAAGTGGGATCTCGCAGCTGCCGCGTACCAGGAAGTGACGAAGTACCCGCCGCCGAACAACAAGGTGTACGGCTACGCTCGTTACAAGCTCGGCTACGTGCACTGGAACAAGGGTGAGTACCCGCAGACGTTGAGCGAGTTCAAGAAGGTCATCGAGTACGGCGAGACCTACAAGGATCTGCCCAACGCCGCGCAGCTCGCCAAGGCCGCGCGTCGCGATCTCGTGCCGGTCTACGCCGTGAGCGGCGCACCAGACAAGGCCTACAACTTCTTCCGTCCGTTGTCCGGCGATCAGGGCGGCGACACGAAGAAGACCATCGGGATGCTCAACGAGCTCGGTCTCAACTATCTCGACACTGGTCACTACAAGGAAGGCGTCGTCCTCTATAAGGACTTGCTCACACGCGACGGCGGCGACCGCTCCTGCTTCTACCAGGGGCAAATCACGCGCGCGACCCAAGCCATCTACTCGGGTGACAAGGAGATCGTGAAGAAGGAGCTCGATCAGCAGCTCCGCGTGCGCGCTGACTTCGTGAAGGCGAACCACCCCGAGAAGGACAAGCTCGAGTGCTCCAACAACTCCGCCGAGCTCGTGGCCGAAACGGCGATGAGCTGGCACTTGGAAGCCGTGGGCTCGGGCGGTGTGCGCGGTACCGGCGACAAGAAGACGATGGATCTCGCCGCGTACCTCTACAAGAAGGTCACCGAGAACTTCACAGCGCAAGACTTCGCGAAGTTCCAGTTCCCGCGCATCGTGAAGGAAGACTGGCCGACGATGTACAAGATCCGCTACGCAATGGCGGACTTGCTCTACTTCCAGCAGCGCTGGGAGGAGTGCGGGCCGGCATTCGACGCGGTGGTGGACGAGAACCCGAAGGCGCCGGAGGCTGCTGAAGCCGCCTACGCATCGGTGCTCTGCTACCAGAAGATGTACGACCAGATGTACAAGGGCGAGTCCGACCGCAAGGGCAAGGGACTCGGACCCACGGGCTCTGACAAGGACCGCGAGAGCAAGAAGGGTGAGTGGGAGAAGTTCAAGCCGAAGGAGCTCACGGCCATGCAGAAGGGCATGGTCCAGGCCTTCAACCGCTACATCTGTTACATCAAGCCGCCGAAGGGCGACAAAGAGGCTGAAGAGCAGTTCGTCGAAGTGAAGTACGCCCGCGCGCGCACCTACTTCGAAGCTCAGCACTGGGAAGAAGCGGCCATCGCCTTCCGCGACGTGGCGTTGAACCACTCCGACAAGGACGCGGCCATCTTTGCGGCTCAGCTCTACCTCGAGTCGGTGAACGTGCTCGGCGCCAAGGCGGAGCCACCGCGTCCCGCCTGCTTCGATGACATGGCCAAGGACGTGCCGGAGTTCATCAACCTCTACTGCAAAGGGCAGAAGGCTGAGGACAACAAGGAGCAGTGTGAGCTCCTCACCCGCATCCAGTTCGACATCCACCGCCTCAAGGCGCAGAAGACCGTCGAGCTCGCCGACAGCCAGTCCGACAAGGGCAACTACAAGGACAGCCTCGAGAACTATCGCAAGGGCGCCGAGGCGTACCTCGAGCTCTGGCGTGGTTACTGCGAAGAGCCTCTCAGCAAGCAGGAGAAGCCCAAGCAGTGCGAGAAGGCGAACGAAATCGTCTACAACATGGCGCGCGCCTATCAGGCCGCACGCTTGCTAGCCAAGTCGATCCAAGCTCGACAAATTCTGCTGAACCCCAAGTACGGCATGAACGAGTCGGAGCTGGCCATGAAGGCCACGTACGAGATCGGTGGTAACTACCAAGCCATCGCCGTGTACGACCGCGCCGCGGAGTACTTCGAGCGCTACGCCAAGGCGTCGAGCTACAAGGGTGAGTTCGCCGACCAGGCCCTCAGCGACGCGGCGGTGCTGCGACTCGGTCTGGGTCAAGAAGACGAGGCCATCAAGGACGCCAACGACTTCAACAAGTACTACGGCGCCAAGAAGCCTGCGCAGACCGCGCAGATCGCCTTCGCCATTGCCGCGCACTACGGCGAGAAGAAGGACTGGGGCAACGTCGAGAAGAAGCTCGGTGGTTCGATGAAGCTCATCGACACCAAGGCCACGCTCGACATTCGCCTGCAGGCACACGCGCTGCTCGCTCGCGCCTACACCAAGACCAACAAGGGCGCGACAGCTGAAAGGGAATACGCGACCGTCGCCAAGATGTGGTCGGATCCGAAGGCGGGCGTCTCGCAAATCGAGAACATCGAAGGCGAGGATCCCAACTCCAAGCAGCGCCGCTTGGGTCGTGCACTCGAAGCCGTGGGCGAGGCGACGTTCTACTTCGCAGAGCGAAAGAAGGCGAAGCTCGATGCCCTCAAGTTCCCCGAGTACAAGGGCCCCGGCACCGTGCCCGACGTGCAGAAGCACATCAGCGGCAAGGTGAAGGAGTGGATCGGCAAGAAGGTCCCGCTGATCAAGGACGCGACCGAGGAGTACAAGAAGATCATCGATCTTCAGCCGGTGCCGCCACCTCGCTGGGTTATCGCGGCAGGCTCTCGCGTCGGAGAGATGTGGGGCGGGTTCGTCAAAGAGTTCCGCGCAGCTCCCATCCCCGACAAGATCAAGAAGGACTACGAGCTTCGCACCGCGTACTACGGCGCTCTCGACGAGGCCTCCGAGCCGCAGAAGCAGATGGCGAAGGGTGCCTTCGCGACCTGCCTCGATTACTCGGTGAAGTACCAGTACTTCGACGAGTTCAGCCGCGCCTGCGAAGAGTGGCTCGCTCAGAACTACAAGTCCGAGTTCCACTTGGTCGACGAGTTCCGAGGCGCTCCGAGCCGCGTGAACAGCGTGTTGCGCGAGCAAGGTAACCCGCTGCGCATCGGCGGCGATCCCATCGCCGCGACGCTGAACACCGACACGGGTCCTGCGAAGAAGAAGGAAGAGAAGCCCGCCGCCAAATCGGAAAAGTCGGAGGGCGATAAGGACATCGATAAGGCCTTCGAGAAGAAGGGCGGCAAGAAGAAGTGAGATCGCTGGGGCGCGCTCTTCGGAGTCGCGCCCCGCATTCCCTCTCTAGCCAAGGTTTCTAGGAGTACCGAAGATGATGCGGACCAAAATCCTGATTCTCGGCAGCCTGCTGATGGTTCTTCAGGCATGTGGTGGTGGCGCGCACCTGAACGCGAAGGGCGAGCTCGAGGCGAGCCGTCGCGATGGGCGCAAAGCCGCTACCGGCGGTCACGTCGACAAGGCAGCTGCCGCTAGCTTCGATGGCGCGCTCAACGCGTTCCTCGAGCACGACAAGAAGCAAGACTGGGCCGAGGCAACGTGCACCTCAGTCGCGAAGATGTTCGAAGACGCCGACGCAGCTCAGAAGTCGGCGACCAACCGCGTGTTCGCCGAAGCGCTCTACAACGCCGGTCTCGCGCTGCAGCGCTGTGGCAAGGACGAAGCGCGCGCGAAGTTCGAAGCGGCGGCTCAAGCTGACCAATCGTTCCATCGCGCCAAAGCGCAGGTCGCTCTCTACGACTACCAGAAGTCGGGCGATCTCGATGGCACCATCTCGAAGCTCGACCAAGTCATTCACGACGCGAAGTTCCAGAACGCCGAGGCGCTCGTGAGCCTGGCGGCGCTCCAGATGGAGCGCGACAGTGACCAGGCCGACGACGACGGTAAGGACGACCTGCAACGCGCTCAGAAGAACCTGCAGCGTGCGCTGGCCGTCGACGATACCTACATGCCCGCCTTCAACCAGCTCGCGGTGTACTACCTCGAGCAGGCCAAGAAAAAGGCTGGTCAGAAGGAGAAGTCACGTCGCGGTAAGCGCGGCATGGTGGTCTCCGGTGCCAAGCGCGCCGAGGTCAACGAGCAGCAGCTGGATCTCGCGGCGCTCGTCGCTGGTCAGGCGCAGAAGAAGAACCCGAACTACGCGCCCATCTACAACACCTCGGGTCTCATCCAGGTGGAGCTCAAGAACTTCAACGGCGCCGTGAAGAGCTTCGCGCGCGCGCGTTCGCTCGATCCGAAGTTCTTCGAAGCACAGATGAACTACGCGGCGGTGAACCTCTCGTTCCGCGGCTACGAAGAGGCCGAGAAGGCGTACCGCGAAGCGCTTCGTTTGCGTCCGAAGGAGTACGAGGCGGCCATCGGTCTGGCTCTCGCTTTGCGCGGCCAGATCAACGACGCGAACTTCGAGAAGAACGTCACCGAAGCGCAGAAGTACCTCGACGAAGCCAAGAAGATCGACGAGTCGCGCCCTGAGGCCTTCTACAACGAGGCGATTCTCACTCACGAGTTCCGCACCAAGCGCGCCGGCGAGACTACTAAGGTCATTCCGACGCTGCAGAAGGCCGCGGGTCAATTCCGCGACTTCGTGCAAAAGGCGGGCGACGATCCCGTATTTGCCGCCGCCGTGAAGCGCTCCAACGAGCGCGTTCAGGACATCGAGGACACCATCAAGTTCCTCAATGAGAGCGAAGAGGCGCGGAAGCAGGAAGAGATCGCAGCCAAGGAAGCCAAGGAGACTGCGGCTCGCGAGGCCAAGGAAAAGGCCGAAGCCGAGAAGGCAGCCAAGGAAGCTGCGGCTTCGGGTAAGGCAGTTCCAGGTGCCGACGGCAAGCCGGCTGATGGCGCGGCACCCGCTGGTGGCGACAAGGGCGCACCTCCTGCCGATAAGGGCGCCAAGCCCGCCGGCAAGAAGTAGCTCCGATCTTTTTTCACTCGAAGGCGAATTGCGCGGAACCTTCCGCGCGAGCAAATGTCGGAGGGTGCTGTGAGTTCTCGATTGACGAGCAGGCCCTCCGAAAGTACAATCTCACTGTAACAGAAGTTGATAATTCTCGGGAGAATGCAAATGGCAAAGTCAAAAGTCGCGCTGTCTGTGGTGGCAGCCGGGTTGACACTTCTTCTGGCGACTCCCGCATTCGCGCAAGAAGCGAAGGAAGCCGCCGCAGCGGGCGGCGGTGATAAGGCCGAGGGCTACGGCTACGAGTTCGAAGACGATCCGTTGAACGCGGGTGGCTTCGGTCCGAACGACGCCACGATCAAGGTTCGCCCGAAGGCGGCGCGCACGACGCTGATTCGGCCTCGTACCTCGTTCGTGACCGAGATGCTCAAGTCCGTCGAAAACATCTGAGAAGTCTGTCCGAGGCTAAGTTTCGGGCTCCGCCGGAGCAGGTTCCGCCGAACGCCCAACGCGCAGTTCGCGGAACGAATTAGGGAAAGCATCGCATGGCAAAGGCTGTTCTGACATTCGCGCTCTATCAGTACGACCAGCTCACGCGTCGTGAGACGGTGACGCAAGACATCGTCAAGGTCGGCAAGGATCCGAAGAGCCATCTGCGCGTGGACGACGAGCTGGCCTCGCGCATGCACGCGGTGATCGAGGTTGCCGGAGCGGAGGACATCACGCTCATCGACCTCGGTAACGAGCCCGGAACGATGGTGAACGGCGCGCGCGTCAACAAGTGCAAGCTGCACGTTGGCGACCAGATCACGGTGGGCTCCACCACGATTGTTCTGGAGAGCGCCGAGCCGGCAGGAGCTGAAGCTCAGGCCGTACCAGCAGCGCACCGAGGTCCATCGGCGCCGTTTGCTGCGCCGCCCCCAAACCCGTTCGGCGGCGCTCCGGCGCCCCAAGCATTTGCACCAGCCGCTGCTCCGTTTGCGGCTGCTCCGAACCCGTTTGCGGCTGCTCCGAATCCGTTCGGCGGGTACGCGCAGGATCCGATGGCGGTGCCGGACGACGCTCCTCCCGGAACCTACACCTACACGATGATCAAGAGCGGTCCGGACGTGAGCCCGGACGAGGTGGAGCTTCCGTACGTGCAGTCGGTGGAAGTGATGGTGATGTGGGGCACCAACGTGCTGCACGTCTCGCACCTCACGCCGCCGCGCAACTTCTACGTCGGTGAGGAGCAGGGCAAGAACTCCGCTTGCGACTTCTTCATCCCCAGCGAGAAGATTGGCACGACGCGCCTCCCAGTCGTGGTCGGCGATCGTATGTCGGCGTCGGTCGTGATTCATCCGGCCGCGCGTGGCTACGTGGAGATTCCAGGTCAGCCGCGTATGTCGCTCGACGAGGTTCGTCAGCGTGCGCAACCGACCGCGGAGGTCACCGGCGGTCATCAGTTTGCATTGCCGGGCGGCGCCAAGGCGCGCGTCGAGCTGGGCGACTTCGTATTCCAGGTTGCCTCTGTCAGCGCGGGCAAGCCCTTGAAGAAGGGCGTCGGCGCGTCGTGGGACTGGACCGTCGCTCTGTACTTCGGCCTCTCGTTCCTGGTGCACGCCGGCTTCATCGCAGCGATGGCGTTTTTCGTGCCTCCGCTCGGTCTGACTGACGACGAAGATCTCGATAAGGACCGCCTCTACCTGATGCAGCAGTTCCTCGACGCAGCCGCCGAGCGCGAGCAGGAGGAAAAGGAGACTGAGGTCGTCGAGGAAAAGGCGGACAACAAGGAAGGTGGCACTGGTACTCGCGCGAAGGGCGAGGAAGGGTCGATGGGCAACCCCACGACCAAGGCCACCAACAAGCGTTACGCCGTCCAGGGTCCGAAGGACAATCCCGATCCCCACATCGCTCGCCAGGCAGCTCTGCGCGAGGCGATGGAGTTCGGTATGATCGGCCTGCTCAACACCGGTGCGGCCGGCGACCCGAACGCGCCGACGGCGCCGTGGGGTCGTGACACGTCGCTCGGTACGGACGAGGTGAGTGCCCGCGGTAACATGTGGGGCGACGAAATCGGCGACGCGTTCGGCGCCGGCGGTCTCGGTCTGTCGGGCATCGGCGAAGGCGGCGGTGGTCGCGGCGAAGGTATCGGTCTCGGTAACATCGGCACACTCGGCCACGGCGCGGGTACCGGCACAGGGCAGGGCTTCGGCGCTGGTCACGGTCGCCTCGGTGGTTCGCACGCCACGCGCGCTCCCAAGGTTCGTATGGGTGCCACGACGGTGAGCGGTCGCCTGCCGCCGGAAGTCATCCAGCGCATCGTGCGCCAGAACTTCGGCCGTTTCCGTATGTGCTACGAGCAGGGTCTCGGACGCAATCCGAACTTGGAAGGCCGCGTTTCGGTGCGCTTCGTGATTGGTCGTGACGGCGCCGTTTCCAACGTCGCGAACGGCGGGTCGGATCTGCCGGACAGCGGCGTGGTCAGCTGCGTGGTCTCTGCCTTCTACGGCTTGAGCTTCCCGCAGCCCGAAGGCGGTATCGTTACGGTGGTCTACCCGATCATGTTGGCGCCAGGCTGAGCCGACACGGTGCGTTGGGCGTCGCAGCCCTGCGCAGCGAAATTCGATGGGCGCGAGCTTTACGGCTTGCGCCTATCGCGCTTTGTGGGTGTGCGACGCGTGTGGGTGTCGAGCGCACGCTGCCGCTTCGTCGTGCGCTGTGTAGTGGACTCGCGGTTGTCGCAACACGCAGAGCGCAAGCTGCAAACGTCGAGTTCCACCTTTACTTCAAGGGCGGCGTCCGCCTATGCTCAGGGCCCTTTTAGAGCGGGCTTCAGCATAAGAAGCCGTTTTGGCTCGGACGACAAAGGCGTCGATTCGAGCGTTGGGAAGCGTCGTTTCAATCAACCGTCGAGCGTGCCAAAGGATCCTGCGTTCGGGATGTTGAGAGAGGTAAAGCTTGCGATGAATCTCTGGAAGCTGAAGAACGTTGCTGTGCTCACCGTGGGCCTTCTGGCTGCTGCCTGCAGCCGCGATCACATCGAGGCCATCAACTTGGCGAACGAAGGTGATCAATCAGTGAAGGTCAACGTCGAGGGCGCCATCCAGAAGTACGAGCAAGCAGTGCAGCTCGCTCCGACCAACCACCGGATCTTGTGGAAGCTTGCGGCGGCGTACGAAAAGAAAGAGGACTGGGACAAGATGGCGTCCACCCTCTCTCGCGCAGTGCAGGTAGCGCCAGACTTCGCCACCTACTGGTACAAGCGCGGTGAGGCGCTGAACTACCAGGCGGAAGCCGGCAATCCCGACGCGTACGAGCAATCGAAAGAGCCGCTCAAGAAGTGCATCGAGAAGGATCCCAACATCGCAGAGTGCTACTACTTGTTGGCCGAAGCGTACTTGTGGACCAACGACGAGCAGGCCGCCCTAGAGAATTATCACAAGGCGATCGAGCACGATCCGACCAAGTCGTTCTTCTACCCGCCACTAGCGGAGCTGTATCTCACGCTGCGCCAGCTGAACGAGGCGGAGCAGGTGTTGCAGCAAGGCGTGCGTTTGGTGCCGCCGAACGAAAAGAACAACCCGAAGATCTACAGCATGTACGTGCTGCTCGCGAATACTGCGCAGCAGAAGAAGGACAAGGCTGGGCAGCTCTCGGCGATGGAGAAGGCGGAGCAGTTCGCAGGCGACTCGCACCCCGAGTTCGCGTTCATGCTCGGCAGCACTTACGCCGTCATGGATCCTCCTCAAAAAGAGAAGGCCGTTCGCCTGCTCGATCAATTCACGAAGAAGGTTTGCCGCGGCGCTCAGGCTCAGAAGTTCAAGGAGCAGTGCGAGCAGAGTTCGTCACTGGTCCAAAAGCTGGGCCAGTGATCGAGTTGGGGATGTCGACGGTAATTCGCGCGAATAGAGCTCCAAGAAGAGTCGTGCGGATCCGCTCGACGAGCCCACTCCAAGTGTCACGGTGGTACGGGGTGCGACGCCCGCCGGCGTCCGCATCCCCGTGCAGCAGAGTGTTACGACTGCGCGCGCTAGGTGGACTGCGTGCGCTAGGTGGTGTTTTTCGCCGCCGCGAAGGTTTCGAGTGCGTCGGACGGCCATGTTGGTCGCAGAGTGGGAGCGCGCGAGGGGAATCGAGCGCCCCGGCGCCGACGCGATGTTGTAAATCGGTTGGTTTGGACGAGGCGCTCGCGCTTCGTAGGCGCCGTCCGCATGTGTTCAGCTTGCCCGAGGGAGCATGGATCTAGAGCAGCGACTCAAGCAGCTAGAGGGCTACCACGATTGGAACGGCGTCGTGGAGGCGCTGGAGCAGGGCGTACAAGCATCGGAGGATGCCGCCCAGAAAGCGGACTATCACCTTCGCCTCGGGCGCCTGCTCTACAGGCACCTGCTGCAGGGCGTTCGTGCGCTGAAGCACTTCCAAGATGCCTACAAGCTCAACCCCAGCTTCGTCGGCGCGCTCAGTGAAGCGCGCGCGATCTACTGGGAGCTCGGCAAGCTCAACATGGTTCAGAAGCTGCTCGAGCTGCAGCTGAAGAACACGCAGGACCCACACACGCGCGCGCGGCTCGCGGCCGAGCTTGGTGACGTAGCGTTCGACATGGGCGACTACGATCGCGCCCGTGACGCGTACGCCAAAGCTGCCAACGGCGCGACTGCCGGCGACGTGAACGATCGGCTGCGCGACGTCGAGGCGGGGCCGAGCGATTGGCAAGAGCGCATTGCGCTGTTGTTGCGGCAGAGCAGCGAGACTGGCGACGCCAAAGCGCGCGGCGCACTGTTGGTACGCGCGGCGCGCATTGCTCGGCGCTTCGCGCCAACCGAGCTCGAAGAGCTGCTGGTGAAGGCGTACTCTGCGGATCCGACGGACGCAGGCATCGCGGCGCTGTACGAGGGGCTTTTGGTCGACGCGCAGCGCACCGACGCCATCGTCGAGACGCAACGTCGCGTGCTGAAGAGCGTGCCTGAGAACCAGCGTGCCGAACTCGCGCATCACTTCGGTGCGCGCTGGGCGCTGCGCCATCAGAACCCGGAGCTCGCGGCGCAGTTCTTGGAAGAAGCACTGCGGCTCGAGCCGCAACGCGAGGAAGCGTTCACGTTCATTCGCGACTTCTTCGGCGTTCGTTCCGGCAATTGGGATCACGTGATCCGCATGGCGGATGAATTGTCGGATCGCTCCGGCCTCGGTTCGCAGGGCGCGTATTTGCTCGCGCTCGGTGGTCTCATGGCTTGGCGCGAACGCGGCGACTTGATGCTCGCGAAGCGCTTCTTCCAGCGCCTCGCGCAGGTCGAACCCAACAATCCCGCCCTGGCTGCATTCGAGTTGCAGATTGGCGAGAAGTTGGCTCCTACCGGCTCGACTCCTGCACCCGCGCCAGCAGCAGAGACGCCGAAACCGGCCGCAGTAGCGCAAGCTCCAGCTGCCACACCGGTGGCTCCGCCCGTGACGTCTGCGGATCCGACGCCTGTGCCCGCCGCGGCAGTGGCCGCTCCCGCGGCAGCTCCCGCTCCCCTTCCGGAGCCCGTCGCTGCAGCACCCGCTCCAGCACCCGTTGCGGCGGCAAGTGTTCCCGCCGCTGCTCATTCGTCCGCGGACGATCGGGTCATCAGCGAGTTGCGCGAAAAGCTGCGTCAGCAGGAAGCTGCCAAGCGGCATCACGAGTACGTGAAGACCTTGGTTGCGCTGGGCGACGCCGTGGGCGATCCCGACGAGCGCGAGCAGCTCTACCTGCAAGCGGGCGAGCTCTACGTGAGCAAGTTCGCGAACCAGGCCGAGGCCGTGAAGGTCTACGAGAAGGTGCTCGACG
The DNA here is from genome assembly GCA_049324695.1 of Myxococcota bacterium. Lineage (GTDB taxonomy): Bacteria > Myxococcota_A > Polyangia > Polyangiales > Polyangiaceae > PMG-095. Next base: position 174,705 of record JBMOMJ010000005.1, on the reverse strand, counting down.
TCAATCCGGCGAGCAGCGTCGCAATCAACTACCTGCGCGACATGTACGAGAAGCGTCGCGACTGGGAGAAGCTCATCGATCTGAGCCGGCGCGAAGCGGAGTCGTTGTCGCCGGGTCCCGATCGCGCGGCGGCGTTCAAGCGCATCGCCATGCTGGCGGTCGAGCGCGTGAAGAAGCCCGAAGTGTGCATCGACCTCTGGGGCGTCGTGCTGGACAACGACGCAGAGGACATCGACGCGCTGAACGCGCTCTCGCAGCTGTACGATCGCGCGCGTGATTACAACAAGCTCGCTGACGTTCTCGAGAAGCTCGCTAATGTCACGTACGACACCGCGCAACGCGTCGAGCTCTTGAACAAGCTCGGGCAGGTTGCGGGCGATCGCTTGAAGGACGAGGAGCGCGCGGTCGAAGCGTATCGCCAGTTGCTCACGTTGCAGCCGGATGATCGGCGCGCACAAGAGCAGTTGAAGAAGCGCTACGTAACGCTCGGGCGCTGGGACGACCTCGAGGTGTTCTACGCCGAGAGCGGCAAGTGGGACGAGTTCATTCGCGTGCTCGAGAGCAACGAGAGCCGCGCCACGTCCGATGCGCAGCGTATCGGCATGCTGATGAAGATCGCCGAGCTGTGGATGACCCAGAAGGGGAAGTCCGATCGCGCGGCGCGCGCCTACGAAAAGGTGCTGAGCTTCGAGCCCAACAATCGCGATGCTGCAGAGCGCCTGATCCCGATTTACGCGAGCACCAACAATCCCAAAGGATTGTCGTCGGCGATCGAGGTTAAGCTTTCGCACTCGACGGATCCTGACGAGCGCCTGGGTTTGTTGCGTGAGGTCGCCGCTCTCTACGAGACGCGCATGAACGACAAGCCCAAGGCGTTCGAGCGCTACTTGGGTGCGTTCGAAATCGCGCCCGGCGACGAGCAGAGCCAGGGCGACGTCGAGCGCGTTGCTCAGCTCACGGGCCGCTGGGACGAAGTCGTGCGCGCTTATCGCGAGGCGGTGGTGCGCTCCGAGGCGCACTCCGACATGTTCACCGCGAACGCGCTGCGTCTACGCTTGGGTCGTGTGCTGGTGGACGAGGTGGGGCGTGTCGACGAGGCGCTCGCCGAGTACCGCTCCGTCTACGAGAACGAGCCCGACAACGAGACCGCGCTGGGCGCCCTCGAAGGGCTCTACCGTCGCACCGAGCGCTGGCGCGACCTGCTCGACGTTTACGAGAAGAAGCGCGACCTCGCTACCGATCCCGAAGAGCGACGCCGCATTCTCTTCGAGATCGCGCGGCTGTATGAGCAGCAGCTGTCGGACGCGCGCAACGCGATCGACACCTACAGCTCCGTGCTGGAAGACGCACCGGCAGACTACGTGTCGCTGGCCGCTCTCGACCGCCTCTACCTTTCCACCAAGGATTGGGAGCACTACGCGGACATCCTGCGTCGTCGCATCGAGATTGAGAGCGACGAAAAGGTGCTTGCGGATCTCAAGTATCGCCTAGCGGAGACGTTGCATGCGCACCTCGGCGACGACGCCGGGGCGCTCGACAACTATCGCGAGATCCTCTTCATCGACGCCGATCACGAAGGCGCGCGCGTCGCGCTCGAGCGCATGCTGAAGAGCCCAGGCTTGCGTGGGGAAGCGGCGCGCATCCTCGAGAACATTTACGAAGCGCGTGGCGACTGGAACCAGCTCATCTCGGCGCTCGAGATTCTGGCGGAGTCGGCCGAGGACAGCGATCGCAAGGTGACGATCTTGCGCAAGGTCGCGAGCATCGCGGCGAACCAGCTCGGGGCGCTCGATCGCGCCATCGCAGCGCAAGCACGCGCCCTGAAGGAAGATCCGACGCTCGCGGATACACGCGATGAGCTCGAAGCATTCGCTGAGCAAGCGTCGGCTTGGGATCAGCTCATCAGCATCTACAGCGACGTGGCGGGTGCGCTCAGCGATCCCGATCTCGCGCGGCTCTACTGGCTGCGGCTAGCGGTCATCGAAGAGCGTCTCGGCAAAGTGGACCAGGCTGCCAAGAGCTACGAGCGCGTGCTGGCCGCGGATCCGTCCGACGCCGATGCGCTCGCGGCCATGGATGCGCTGTATCGCCGCACCGGTCACTGGGAAAAGCTGATCGGTGTGTTCCGCCGTCGTATCGACCTGTCGCAAGACGGGAACGAGAGTGAGGCGCTCTACGCGCAGATGGCGCAGGTCTACGAGGAGAAGCTCGGTCAGCCCGACGAGGCGATCGCCGCTTATCGCGAGGTGCTCGCGCTGGATCCGACCAGCGAAGTCGCGCTGGGCGCGCTCGACGCGCTGTTCACGCGGCGTGAGCTGTGGAGTGAGCTCGCAGAGAACCTGGAGACGCAGCTCGGCCTAGCTGCCACCGATGACGCTCAGCTCGGGCTGATGTTGCGGTTGGCGGCGCTGCGCGAGCAGCGCATGGGCGAGGTAGATGCGGCCATCGAAGGCTACCGGCAGGTGCTGGAGCGCGATCCCACGAACGCGCAAGCGCTGAACGCCCTCGAGCGGCTGGCAACCACCGAAGCCAACTCGCTCGCGATCGCGGAGATCTTGGAGCCGCTGTATCGAAGTCAGGGCGATTATCACAAGCTCATCCGTGTCAACGAAGTGCAGGTCAGCCGCGCCGAAGATCCAGAGCGCAAGGTTGAGCTCCTGCATCAGATTGCCAGCCTGTACGAAGACGCGGCCGGTGATCTGAATGCGTCGTTCGACACCATGGCGCGCGCCTTGGCTGTCGATCCCGCCAGTGAGACCACGCAGGAAGCGTTGGATCGCCTCGCACGTTCCACGGGTCGCTTCGCGGATCTCGCGCGTGTATTCGAAGATCTCGCGACATCGCAGCGAGATCCGGAGCTCGGCAGCGCGCTCTTTTCTGCCGCGGCGCGTGTCTACGAGCACGACGTGCACAATCTCGACCGCGCCATCGAATTGTATCGGCGCGTACTGAGCATCGATCCCACCAACCTGGCGGCGACCGAATCGCTGCAGACACTGTTCCAGGGCGCCGAGCGCTACGCCGATATGTCGCTGATTTTGCAGCGGCGCGCCGAGATTCTGGAAGACGTGGACGCGCGCAAGGACGCGTTGTTCCAAGCAGCGATGCTCGAGGAAGAGGTGTTGAACCGCCCCGAGCAAGCGATTGCCGTCTACCTCAAGGTGCTCGACATCGACGCTGAGGATTTGCGCAGCATCGATGCGCTCGTCAATTTGTACCTCGGGCTTTCGCGCTGGGAGGACCTGCTCTCGGTGTACTCGAAGAAGGCCGACCTGGTCGTCGATCCCGAAGAGAAGAAGCACATCCTTTATCAGGTGGGCGCCGTCTACGAACGCGAGCTCACCGACGTACCGCGCGCCATCGACACCTATCAGAAGGTGCTCGAGCTCGATCCCGACGACCTCACGGCGCTCGGGCGCTTGGACGTGCTGTATCAGACGGCGGGCAACTGGCAGGAGCTCCTCAGCGTGCTGCAGCACGAGGCTGAGCTCACAGCGGATCCGAGCGAGTCGGTCAGTTATCAGTATCGCATCGCCGAGCTCTACGAGAAGCGCCTCGGCGACGTGGATCGCGCGGTCGAGCTCTACCGCGACATCTTGAACATCCAGCCCGATCACCAGCCGACGTTGGTGGCGTTGGAAGGTATCAAGAGTGGCGAGCAGAGCCCGCTCGCAGCGGCTTCCGTGCTGGAGCCCGTCTACGACGCGAGTGGCGACTGGCACCGACTGATCAGCGTGCTCGAGGTGCAGGTCCGCTTCAATGAGGACCCGTTTGCGACCGTCGAGCTCCTGCATCGCATTGCGCGCCTCTACGAGGAGAGCCTCCAAGATCACCAGAACGCGTTCCAGACCTACGCGCGCGCCATTCAGGTCGACAGCCAAAATGAAGAGTCTCTGGGCGCGTTCGAGCGCCTGGCGATGATGATCGAGCGCTGGCCGCAAGTAGCCGAGCTCTACGACGCCGAGCTCGACAAGTTGGCTGGCGAGGACGACCCCGCGCGCTTCATCGAGCTCGGCTTGCGTGCTGCGCAGGTCTACGAAGTCCAGCTCGAAAATGTGGACATGGCGGTGGCTCGCTATCGCCAGGTGCTCGCGGCGGATCCTGAAAACCAGAGCGCCGTGCGTGCTCTCGATCGGTTGTTCACGTCCACCGAGAAGTGGGCGGACCTCGCCGAGGTGCTCAGCCGCGAAGCGGAGATCGGCCAGAGCCCGGACGAGATCCTCGAGTTCAAGTACCGCTTGGGCCAGGTCTACCAAACACGACTCGGCGATCTCGATCGTGCGATTGGTGCGTACCGCGAGGTGCTGAGCGCTGCGCCGGAACACGAAGACACGCTGCGAGCGCTCGAAGCCTTGTTCGAGAGCGGCGTGAAGCAGCCGGAGATCGCGCAGATCCTCGAGCCGCTGTATCAGGCGTCGTCAGAGTGGGAGAAGCTGATTCGCGTTCGCGAAGCCGAGCTTCTGCACATCACGGATCGCGAAGAGCGAGTCGCCATGTATCACCGCATCGCGGAAGACGCCGAGGAGCGCCTACTCGATCCGGTGATGGCGTTCGACGTGCACGTGCGGGCAATCAAGGAGAGCCCGCTCGACGAGCGCACGGGTGAAGAAATCGAGCGCTTGGCCGCGATGCTCGACGGCGGTTGGGAGCAGCTCGCCAACGCTTACGCCGACGTGCTGAGCCAAGAGGGCATCGAAGCGTCGACGCAAGCCGCGATCGGCAAGCGCCTCGCGCGTGTGTTCGAAGAAGAGTTGGCAGACGTAGCCAAGGCCGAAGCGAGCTACCGCTACGTGCTCACCGTCGCGCCGGAAGAGCAGGATGCGCTCAGCAACCTCGATCGCATCTACTCGTCGCTCGAACAATGGCCCGAGCTCGCGGAGATCCTCGAGCAGCGGGCGACCTCCGCGCAGGAGACACACGACAAGGTCGATTTGTATTCCCGCCTCGGCCAAGTCTACGAGGAGAAGCTCAACCAGGTCGGCAACGCCATCCGCGCGTATCGCGTCATCTTCGATACGCTCGAACCGGCGAACGAAGGCGCGATTCAAGCGCTCGGCCGCATTTACGAGCAGACTGGCAACTACGTCGAGCTCGACAAGGTTTACCAGCGCGAGCTCGACAATGCGGTCGGCGACGTTCAAGAAGCCGAGATCCGCGCGAAGATGGCGCACGTGGCCGCCGAGCGGCTGGGCAACATCGACGCAGCGGTCGAAGGCTGGAAGCGCGTGCTCGACTTGCGCGGTGAAGATCCGGAAGCGCTCGGCGCGCTCGCCGGTCTCTACGAGCAGCAGGGCAAGTGGGCCGAGCTCACAGACGTGCTCGAGAGGCACTTCGACATCGCCGAGAGCGACGAGGATCGCGTGGCGGTGCTCACTCGGCGCGCGCGTTTGTTCGCGGAGCGCCTGAACCGCGACGACGAAGCGCTGGAGACCTGGCAGCGTGTGCTCGACATCGATTTCTCGAACGTGACTGCGTTGCGCGCCATCGCGGATGTATGGCGCACCCGCAAGGACGCTCAGGAGTTGGTGACGGCGCTGCACGCGACCATCGATCGCGCTGCTTCCGTGCTCGACCCCGCGGAGCTCACTGCGGTGTATCGCGAGCTCGGCAAGACCTACGGCGAGACTTTGGCGCAGCCCTTCGAGGCGGCGGATGCCTGGCAGCGTTTGCTCGAAGGCGAGCCCAGCGACTTCGAGGCGATGGCCGAACTCGAGAAGATCTACCGCGCCGACGAGCGTTGGGTAGACGTCATCTCGGTCAAGATGCGCCGCGCCGACGCGCTTTCGGAGCCCGCCGAGAAGATCCGCGAGCTGCTCGAGGTCACCGAGATCTGGCGTAAGGAAGTCAGTGATTACGACCAGGCCACGGCGGCGTTCAACAAGGTGCTCGAGATCGAGCCCACTCACCAGGAAGCCTTCGAGGCTCTGGAGCGTCTGCATACGGCCGCGGGCCGCTGGGAGCAGCTCGTCGAACTGTATCTGAATCGGCTCGATTCACGCGAGTCGGTGGCAGAGCGCAACGACCTGCTGCGACGCATCGCGCGTGTGTTCGACGAGAAGATGTCGGACAAGAACCAGGCGTTCGACGCGTTGCTGAATGCGTTCAGCGAAGACTACGGCGACGACGAAACGGCGCGTTACCTGGAGCTCATGGCGCAGGCCACGGGACGCTGGGGCGAGCTGATGAGCACCGCCAACGCGTGGTTGCCGGAGCAGACCGAGGACAAGAAGAAGATCCAGCTCTGCCTACGCATCAGCAAGTGGTACGGCGAGAACCTCGGCCATCCCGAGTACGCGCAGCCCTACTACCAGCAGATCATGGCGCTCGACCCGAACAACGTTCAGGTCCTGCGTCAAATGGCGGCGATTCATCGCCAGCAGGGTCAGTGGCAGAAGGTTGGCGAGACGTTGACTCGCGCCTACGACGTGGCGGTCGCCAACGAGGATCGCAAGGTCGTGCTGGTCGAGCTCGGCGAGCTGCTCGAAAAGAACATGGGTCAGCTCGATCAGGGCATCACGTATTACAAGCGCGCCCTGGAGGTCGACCCGCTGTTCCTGCCGGGCCTCAGCGCGCTCGAGCGCATCTATGAAGAGCGCGGCCAGTACTCTGATTTGGTTCAGATCCTGGCGAGCAAGGTCAAGGCGCTGGGCGACTCCGACCAGGTCGCGAGCTACAAGCTCAAGGCGGCGAACCTGTACGAAACTCAGCTCGGTGATTTCGAGCGCGCGGGCAAGGTGTATCGCGAGGTGCTGGAGCTCGACGGCGGCAGCTTGCAGGCGCTGCGCGGCCTCGAGCGCATCTGCGAGCGCGTCAACGATTGGCCCGATCTAGTCGACGTACTGGAGCGGCAGCTCGAGGTGGTCGAGACGGAGCGCGAGCGCGTCGAAGTCCTGCTGAAGCTGGCTCAGATTCAGGAGGAGCACTTCCTCAAGCCGGACTTGGCGGCTCAGCGCTTGGAGCAAGCCATCGAGATCTCGCCTGGTGAGGAGCGCGCTTACGTTGCTTTGGCACGCTGCTACCGGCGCCTCAAGCAGTGGCTCGATTTGATCAACACCTACGAGCGCCACATCGTGGAGTCGGTCAGCACGCAGACCAAGGCCGAGCTCTATGGGCAGATGGCCGTCATCTTCGCGGACGAGGTCGGCGACACGGATCGCGCCATCGACGCATATCGCAACATCGTCGATCTCGACGACACCAACGTGCCGGCGCTCGAAGCCCTGAGCAAACTCTACGAGAAGCAGGGCGATACCGCGCAAGCCATCGAGTCGATGACGCGCGTTGCCGATCTCACCACGGACGGCAAGCAGCGCGTCGATATGTACTACCGCATCGGCAAGGCGCTCGACGAGAAGCTCGGCGATCGCGTGTCCGCCCAGGAGCGCTTCGAGATGGCGCTCGATCTCGATCCTTCGCACCTGCCAAGCTTGGCCGCGCTGCGCACGATCGCGATCGACGAGTCCGACTGGGACCGCGCCGCGCGCTACCTCGAGCAAGAGCAGCTGAACACGCAGGCGCCGCGCGCGCGTGCGCGCCTGTTGGTCGAGCTCGGCAAGTTGCGCGATGAAATGCTCAGCGAGCACGACCTGGCGATTCAAGCCTACGAGCTCGCGATTCAGTGCGACGAGGATTGCGAAGAAGCGGCGCTCCCGTTGGTGGAGGAGTACGCGCGCACGGAGCGCTGGGCACAGGCCGAGCCGCTCGCGGAGATGCTGGTCCGCAAGAGCAAGAACAAGGACCGCACGGAGCAGCACACGCTGTACAAGCTGCTCGGCAAGGTGCACGCGGCGCTCGGCAACTACGACAAGGCGCTGAAGGCGTACCAGACGTCGAACCAGCTCGATCTCACCGATCAGGAGAGTATTCGAGGCGTAGCCGACGTCGCTTTCGAGCTACGCGATTGGCCCACGGCGCTCACCAACTACCAGAAGGTGCTGACGTCACTCGCCGAGGAAGACACCTTGGCACGCACGGACGTCTACTACCGACTCGGCTGCATCAAGCGCGAGCAGGGACAGGCGCGTCAGGCCATCAACAACTACGAGAAGGCGCTGGCTCTGATCAGCGATCACCGCCCCACCTTGGATGCGTTGATCGGCGTCTACTCGAAGAACAACGACTGGAAGCAGGTCGCCGCCTACAAGCGCCAAATCCTGGATAGCGTTACCGATCCCGAGGAGCGCTTCCGCATCCTGAACGAGATCGGTGAGATCTGGTCGGAGCGCGAGAAGAATCCTCAGAAGGCCATCGAGGCTCTGGAGGAGGCGCTCGACTTCAAGCCGCGCGACCACGTGCTCTTGCACAAGTTGCTGCAGCTCTACCAGGCTGCTTCCGACTGGCAGAAGATGGTCAGCTCGCTCGACCAGATCGCTGCGCTCGAGGAAAAGCCGGAGCTACGCGCTCGCTACTTGTTCACGCAGGCGCAGATCTACCGCGACAAGATCCAGGACGTGGATCGAGCCGTGGAGCTGTTCAACGAGGCGCTCGACTTGAACCCGGGCTACCTCGAGGCGTTCGAGCGCATCAACAAGGTGCTCACCCAGCAGAAGAACTGGAAGGCACTGGAGCGTTCGTATCGCAAGATGCTCCATCGCGTGGCAGGGAAGGGCAACGCCGAGCTCGAGCACACTTTGTGGCATCAACTCGGCGTGATTTACCGCGATCGCTTGCAGCAAACAGAGCCCGCGATCGAGGCGTTCCGCATGGCGGCGACGACCAGCCCCGGTCAGCTCTTGGATAGCCAAATCCTCGCAGAGCTCTACGAGGTGAGCGAGCGCTGGGACGAGGCGATCGAGGAGCAGCGCATCATCTTGGCGGCCGATCCGCTCAAGGTTGATGCTTACCGCGCGCTGTATCGTCTGTACCTACAGAAGCAATCCTACGACGAGGCCTGGTGCCTCGCCGCGGCGATGGTCTTCCTGAAGAAAGCCGATCCGGAGGAGAACCGCTTCTTCGAGGACTATCGCCCGCAAGGCATGCTGCAGGTGAAGGGCCGTCTGAACAACGAGATGTGGATGAAGCACGTCTTCCACGAAGACGAGAACATCCACGTGTCGCAGATCTTCGCGATGATCGCGCCCGCTGCGCTCAACGCCAAGATTCATCAGCTGCAGATGCAGAACAAGGTGCCGGTGCTCGACAAGCGGTTCCGTCAGGATCCGATGACGTCAACGGTAACGTTCGCCAAGACCTTCGGCTGGGCGTCGCAGGTTCTCGGCGTGCAACCGCCAGAACTCTACGTACGCAACGACGTGCCGGGCGCAATCGTGGCGGTCGCTGCCAACCCGCGTGCGTCGGTTGCGGGCCAGACGGTGCTCACCGGCTTCAGCCCGCCGGAGCTCACCTTCATGTGCGGCCGTCACCTCGCGTACTACCGCGAGGAGCACTACATCCGCACGCTGTTCCCCTCGCAGGCTGAGCTCACCATCATGCTCTTTGCGGGCGTGATGTTGGCAAATCCGAACACACCCATGCCGCAAGACATGGCGGCTCAGATCCGCGGCACCGCTCAGGAGCTCGCCAAGTACATGCAGCCCATTCACCTGGATGGTCTGCGTGCGGTGGTGAAGCGCTTCCTCGACGATGGCGCCAAGGCCAACATCAAACGCTGGAACCAAGCCGTCGAAATCTCGGCGTGCCGCGCCGGTCTGATCGTGGCCGGCGATCTCGACATTCCGCGCAAGATTCTGGCGGCAGAGCCGCAGCTGCCGGGTGACGCCACGCCCGCCGACAAGATGAAGGAGCTCCTCACGTACTTCGTGAGCGAGCACTACTTCGAGGTCCGGCGCGCGCTCGGCATCACGATCGCGACGGAGTAGCAACGGAACCAGGCGAAGCGCGGCGACTCCTCGGAGCACGCCGCGTTTCGCTATTTCGTGCGACGGCGGCTAGCGCCCCTGAGCATCGATCACGAAGCGGAAGCCCAGATTCACGGTGCCGTAAACGGTTGCGCTGGTGCCCGCAGGTCGATCCGTAAACGTACCGAGCGTGGCTTGCGCGTAAGGACCGAAGCCGAGCTGGCTGAGCGCGTACCAGTCGCCGCCGAGCGCAACGCGAGCCCAGTCGATGCCCGTATACTCCACCTCGCCGGGCGCGCCGCTCGCCGTGAGTTTTCGGTAGCCCACACCGAGCGTGAGCCACGGATCGAAGCGCGTCCCCTGCACCAAGTGGTAACGCACGAACGGGCCCACGCTCAGCGTATCTGTCTTGCAGCTCGAGCAATCCGACGAGCTCGAGAAATGCGCGTACTCGCCGAACACACCGATCGCGAGGTTGCGGCCGATGCCAATGCCGAGATCCCCTTGTGCGCCGACACCGAGCCCGGCGCGATCCATGAAGCTGGTTTTCCCATCCAGCATCGCAATGGGCAGCAGCCCAAGGCCGCTTGCGCCAATCAATAGGTGCCCCGAAAGAGCGTCCTTCGCGGCGGGGATCAGCGGCGGGAGCTCTTCGCCTTCGGTTTCCTCGGCCGGCGCTTGCACGGGCGCCGGATCGGGCGCGGCGGCGAGGGCAGGCGAGGCGGCGAGGAGCAGGGTGAAACGAAGCAGACGCGGGCCGAACATGGCCGCCACTTAGCACCGCCGTCCGGTGGTGGAAAACCCGAAACCGGCGCGTGCCCTGACCGACTAGGGATGCATGCACACGCTCAGTGCTTCCAACACCGAAACATCAGACACCGTCGAGCTCCGTTGCGCCCAAGCTTGCGGCCCTTGGATTCTGGAGGTCGGGGCTGCCGAGGGCGGGCAGGCGCGCATCCTACGGGTGGGCGACCGGCTGGTCATCGGGAGCGGACGAAACGCCGATTTGCGTGTGGCGGATCCGGCAGTGAGCCACCGCCACTGCCGCTTGGAGGTGTTCGCAGACCGAATTCAGCTCGAGGATTTGTCTTCCAAGAACGGCATCTACGTCGGAGCAGTGCGTGTGGCGCGGGCTAGTGTGGCGCACGCCGGGGTGTTCGTCATCGGCCGCACCAGCGTGGTCGTGCATGCAGGTGCCGACGAAGAGGCTCCTTGTACCGACAGTGTGCCGGGTTTGGTGGGCAGTTCACTGGGGATGCTCCGCGTTGCGGCCGAAGTTCGGCGCCACGCGCGCACGCGGGCGCCGATACTTCTCCAAGGCGAGTCCGGAACCGGCAAGGATGTGGTCGCTCGCGCGATTCATCAGCTCAGCAAGCGAGCAGGCGCGTACGTACCGCTGAACGTCGGCGCGTTGCCAGAGACGTTGGCCGACGCAGAGCTGTTTGGGCACCGCCGAGGCGCTTTCACCGGCGCGGTGCACAGCCGAGCGGGCGCCTTCGAGCAGGCTCATCTCGGCACGTTGTTCTTGGATGAAATCGCGGATCTGCCTGCAGCCATTCAGGTGAAGTTGTTGCGCGTGGTGGAGGATGGTTCGCTACGCCCGCTCGGTGCGCCCAATCCAATGCACGTCGACGTTCGCATCGTTTCGGCGAGTTGGGCTGCGCTCGAAGAAAGGGTGAGCACCGGGAGTTTCCGAGGAGATCTCTTCCACCGCCTGTCCACCGTGGTCATCGAGATCCCGCCGCTCCGCCAACGACGCAGCGACATTCCGGAGCTGGCCTCCACTCTGTTACGGCGAATTCGCGCGGAAGTAGGTGAGAAAGAGCTCTCCAGCGGCGCGCTATCCCGCTTGATGGATCACGACTTCCCCGGCAACGTGCGCGAGCTCGGCAGCGTTTTGTATCGCGCCAGCATGCTGAGCCCAGGTCGGGAAATTCAGTCCCAGCACGTGCAGGTGGGACGCGCGCGACAGTTGCCGCGCGTCGCCGTTCTCGATCCCGACGATGCGCAGGCCTTACTCGATCAACATCAGGGTAACGTCACGCGCGCAGCGCGCAGCGCCGGCGTCCCGCGCAGCACGTTTCGCTCGTGGCTCGCGCGTCGGCCCGCGGCGCTCCATGCCAGGCAGCCAGCTTCAGAAACTGCCGGTGACGAATAGACCGCGCTCGGTACCCGAGACCCACGGCGCTACGTTGGCGCGGAAGCCCGGAGTGCGTTTGGCGGACTCGTTCGGAGCCGTTCCATCGAAGATGTAGACAACGACTGTGGTTGCGGCTGCAGCACCCGCCACCACCCAACTGACGAGCGACAGCGTCTTCATGTTGTCGCCCTTGTCGACGTAGTCCACGTATAGGTTGCATGCCTTGGCGTAGCGAGCGGCCTGCTCGCTGCCCAAGTCCATCGCGAGTTTGCTCAGAGATGCCGCCTGACAGATGCCGTCGGTCGTCGAAATGCCGTCCTTCGGCGCCTGAGTGCGAATCTGACTCGCGACGTCGTCGGCATGATCGTAGTTCTGTCGCGAGCCCAGCGCGAAGCCGATTCCACCAGCGATGCCGACGGCGGTGAGACCCCCTCCAACCCAGGCTACTGGCGAACCCGCCGCCCACTCGAAGAACCCGACGCGGTGACGGGAGGAGCTTTCGGTACTGACGCTCGCGGACGGCGCGGCCTCGTGGCTGTCGCCGGTTTCGGCGCTGCCGCCGCTCTCGCTCGTTGAGGGCTTCTCCGGCTTGTCCTTGTCGCCTTTGTCGGCGTCGCCTTCGCTGGCAGGTGCCGCGGCGGCGGCAGCTTTGCGAAGGCGCAAATTCGTGGACGTAGATTGCCCAGCTACCGCTGTGAGCTGAACCGAAACCTCGCGCCCCTCTTTTTTCGCGGTGATGCTGTGAGAACCGGGCGTCAAATAGACCGGCCCAGGAAGTGGCGATTGCCCTTCCGAGTTGCCGTCGACTGTGACCACCGCGCCGTCTTCGTCCACATTGACGGCCAGCTCAGCAACCACTGCTTTGGCGGCGGTGAGGCCGCTATCTGCGCTCTGACGCTCCGCTTCGGTCGCTTCTTTCGCCTCGCGGAGGAACTGTGCAAAGTGCTTGGCGGCATCTGCCTCGTGGCCCGAACGGAGCTCACTCTGAGCCAGGTTCAGCAATACCGCGGGATGACGCTTCAACGCGTAGGCCTGGAGAAAGGCAGCACGAGCCTTCTCGTATTGCTTCTGATCGAAAAACTGTACGCCTTCTTTGAAGCGCTCGCGCGCGATGCCGGTCGTCGCATCGTCCTCGGCGGCTGCGACGCCGCTGATGCAGGCGCTGAACAACCCTGCCAACAAGAGGCGCCGTGGCGTGCACAGCAAAGACAAGAAAGACTCCTTCCGAGTCAAGGGAGGCAGCCTCGTCGATCGCTCGTTGCTGAGGCTGGGCATAGACTCCTCGCACATCGGTTTTCGCATCACCTTGCTTACTTTCTAGTTGTCGCTCCGAACCCGATGATCGTTCAAAACGGTGAATCGCGGACGATCACGCCCTTGGCCTTGGCTGGCGTGGGTGCTGCAGGTTGCGGTGCTGCAGTGCGCTTGGCGGGAGCCGGAGCGGGCGCTTTCTTCGCTGGCGCTGGTTTGGCTGGTGCAGGTGCAGGCCGACGCGCGGCGGCGGCTGTTTTGGCTGCGCTGGCGCTGCCTTCATCGCTGGTGGTGTTGGGCGCAGCGCTCGGCGCTGCTGCTGCACTGGGAGTGCTTTCGGGTTGCGGCGCGACGTCGCTGGGCGGCGTTGCCACGGCTTCCGGGCTGGGCGGTGGAGGTATGGGTGCCTCCACTCTAGGCGTGGTCTCGGCCGCGACGGGCGCGGGCGGCTTTGGCTTCGACGAGCCACGCAGCGCGTAAGCCGCGCCGCCACCACCAAGCAACAGCAGGAGCAGCGCACCCACAACGAGCGGCTTGCGCGACGGCTTGAGCGCCGCCATGTCAATCGGCTCGATCTCGGGAGTCGCGCCCGCGCCACGAGGGACGACACGCACCGTTCCCGGGATCGTCACGGCATTGATGTTGCGACGACGTGCGGCTGCGTGAGCGGCCTGCTCGGCCTTTGCGGCTGCTTGCCCTGCTTGCAGTGCATCGGCAGCAACCACGACGGCCGGAGCGCCATCCGTCTTCGGATGGTAAGCCTTGGCGACGCCGGTCGGCTTGATTTCCTCGCTGGCAGCTGGTCCACGCCACGACTCGGGGCTGCTGATCGGGATCTCGATGGGTGTCGGCGCGTCTGCGGCGGTGGCAGCGCGCTGAGCCGCCTGTTCGCGCGCCAGCTCTTCGGCGGCGGCGCGTGAGGTCGGCACCACTGCACTCGGGGCCGCGAAGCCCACTTGCGTAGCCGCACCAGCCTTGGGCTCTGGAGGAGGCGGTGGTGGTGGCGGAGGCGGTGGTGGCTGCATCGCGTCCGGCGCCATGCCGAGCAGCGTTGCTTTGCGATTCGTTGCACTGCTGGGCTCTGCGGCCTTCACCTGCACTTGCGTGGGTTCGCTGTCAGGGAAGGTCACGTCCACCGTGGTCGCGCTTTCACTGCTAGCCGCCTGTGCGGCTTCGCTCGCAGCCAAGCTTGCAAGCGCCTGAGCGCGTTGTTCCGGGGTTGGTGGTTGCAACCCGAGCAACGTCTGCTTGGTGCTACGCCCAGTGCTCGCTGGAGGTTGCGCGTCCGAAGTGGGCGGAGGTGCCTCACTGCTCGCGCCCGCGCTCGCTTGCGGCGCTGCCTCAGCAATTGGCGCGGGAGGAGGTGGGGGAGGCGGAGGTGGTGGTGGAGCGGCAGCCGCAGCAGGCGCGCTGACTATCGGAGCTGGCGCGGGCGGCGGAGGTGGTGGAGGGGCAGCAGCCATCGGGAGCGGTTGTGTCGCTGCGATCGGCGCCGGTGGAGGTGGAGGCGGCGGCGGCGGTGGGGCGGCAGCTGCCGGAAGTGGTTGTGTCGCTGCGATCGGCGCTGGCGGAGGTGGTGCCGCTGCTGCTGGCATCGGTTGCGTCGCGGCTAAAGCCGCCGGAGGTGGAGGTGGCGGCGGCAGAGGCGGAGCTGCTTCGGCCTGTGGCGCCCGCGCGGGTGGAGCAGCGGGTGCAGGCTGCGTGCCGGGAGCCGCCTCAGCCGGAGCAGCTGCGGGTTGTGCCGAAGGCGCGGTTGCAGGCGGTGCCGCTGGAGCGGGCGCGGCCGGCGCGGTGGGCGACGCCCCCTGAGGCGTTGCTGCGGGTTTCGGCTGCGCTGCTGGCGCCTCTGCCTGCTGGCCAACTTCCCAGCTGGGTCGGAAAAACTCCGCTAAACGATCCGCTTCTTCAGTGTCGGGCAAGCCGATACTTTCAGGGCGGTTATTCGGGCCATTTGCCATTCCGCGCAGCGCCAGGCTAGCACCGGGACAAAGGGCAGCGCAATTCGCGCTCGCGTCTACGTGAGAGTGAATTCGAACAAGAAAATCCGCGTGACCGTGTATTCAGCTCATGTCTTCACGACTTTTCGCCGCTGTGCGCTCATTCTGTGCGGCATTCTGAGTGGCGCTTGTCGTGGCGCGTCAGACGCGACGGCCGGAGACAATGCTGCGCACGCTGGCGCAACGTTGCAGTCGCGAGAGGAAGCCGTGGAACAGGCCGACCGGATGGCCTCCGAGGCGTCCCGCGGAGCACGTGGCAACGCGCGCGAATTGCTCCAGCGCGCTGCCGCGCTTCGCGAGTCGTTGTTTCGCACGGAGCACCGTGCTGTCGACGCGCTCGAATCGATCGAAAACCTCAAGGCTTTGGAGCGCGTTTCAGAAAACTGCGGCGCGGCGCTGAAGCGGCATCTGCTCGAGGCCGAGCTGAAGAACGAGCCCGCCGCCGCCTACCGCGACATTTACGCGCTGCGTGCGCATTCGCGAGACAGCGCATGCCGACAGCATGCGCACCGCGCGCTCGTTGCGCTCGGCGGTTACCGTCCGCTTCCGAGCGTATTGGCAGAACTGGACCACACTCGAACGCCAGAAACGGTTCGCAGCGCCGAGCCTGTCCCGAGTGCGCTGACGCCCGACGCTGGCACCGCGAGCGGAGGACCGTTGCGGGTTACGCGCATCGAGCGTTACGGCGCCGATGACGCGGCGCGCGTTGTCGTGTTCGTGACGCGGCCGTCTCGCTTCGAAGTCGGTAACGTCGCCGGAGAGCACCCGCGTGTGTTCGTAGACATCGATAGTGCGTCGTTCTCGGGCGCGAGCAGCTACGACGTGGGTGGCCTCGTCGAGCGCGTGCGGCTGGGAGCGCAACCACACGGTGTGCGCGTGGTGGTCGATTTGAAGCAGGCAGCATCGCACCGCGTCTTCTACTTGCCGGAACCGTTTCGATTGGTAATCGACGTGATGAAGGAGGGTCTCATGCCCGGCGTCGGCGACAACGGTAAGCTGCGCGTGCGCCGCGTCGTGCTCGATCCGGGACACGGCGGACACGATCCGGGTGCGACGGGTCCTTCCGGTTTGCGCGAGAAGGACGTGGCGCTCGACATCGCGCACCGCGCGGCCCCGCTCATCGCCCGCGAGCTCGGAATCGCGACGTTGCTCACGCGCGATGGCGACCAGTTCGTCGCGTTGGACGAGCGCACCGCGCGCGCGAATGCTTTTCACGCCGACCTGTTCGTTTCGATTCACTGCAACGCGAGTGAAGATGGTACCGGCAAAGGAGTGATGACCTTCGTGCTCGATGCCGGGCACGAAGAGTTTTCTGCGCGCATCGCGGCGCGTGAAAACGCGGCCTCGTCGGAAGCGGCGGTGGAGCTTGCGAATGCCGTTTCGCGCGTGACCGATCCCACCAGCCGAGCAGCATCGGCGAGGTTTGCGGACCTGTTACAGCGTTCGGCGATGGCGTCGCTTTCGCAGCGCTACCCAGAGATTCCGAACGGTGGCGTGAAACGCGCCGGCTTCTACGTACTCGCGGGGGCGCGTATGCCCGCGGCGCTATTCGAGACATCGTTCATTTCGAATCCACAAGGCGAGGCGCGCCTAGGCAGCGGCGATTTCAGACAGAGAATGGCTGACGCCATCGTCAACGCCGTGCGCGCTTACCGTGAAGGGTTGTGATTCCGGTCTCGGCGTTGCGTTCGCGTCGAGGAAGAGCCGAGGTCGCCGGACCCCTGGCCGAAGCAAGCGCAACAGCACGGCTTTCGCATGGGACCAGCACCCGCGGCATTGACGGAGCGCGGGTCCGTTCTTATTTTGGTGGGCCACCCTGAAATTGCCGGACGGTCCGGCAAACTTTCAGCCTCTCCGAGCCGCCGATGACGAAAGTTCAGCTCAAGAAATTCAAAGAGATGCTCGAGGCGAAGCGCGACGAAATCATCAAGCGCGCGCAGCAGACGCTCGACGAGGACATGGCTCTCGACGCCAACGACCTGCCGGACGAAATGGATCTCGCTTCGAGCGAGTACCTGCAGTCCTTCACGTTCCGCCTGCGCGGCCGCGAGAAGGTGTTCCTCGACAAGATCCAGAAAGCGCTCGAAAAGATCGAGAACGGCAGCTTCGGCGTGTGTGACGAGTGCGGCGAGAAAATCTCGGTGAAGCGCCTCGAAGCGCGCCCCGAGACCACGCTGTGTATTCGCTGCAAGGAAGATCAGGAGCGCGTCGAAAAAGACTTCACCTGATTACGACATACCGAGAGACCGGCTCGTCGCTGGGCGAGCCGGAGCTTTCGGGCGAGTTCCCCGAATCAGCGCCGGCGCCTGCCGGCGCTTCGTCGTTCGGGGGGGCGAGTCGACTTCGGTGCGGCCGGTTCGCGTTGGGCGTCGAGCACCTGCTTCAAATAGCGACCGGTGTGACTACCCGCTGTTGCGGCGATCTCTTCGGGAGTTCCCGCGGCCACGATCAGCCCGCCGTGTTCGCCGCCTTCGGGCCCCATATCGACGACCCAGTCCGCACAAGCGACGAGATCGATGTTGTGCTCGATGATGAGCACCGAGTTGCCCGCGTCGCGCAAGCCGAACAGCGCATGTGTGAGCAGCTCGATGTCCTGAAAGTGCAGGCCCGTCGTGGGCTCGTCGAGCACGTACAGCGTGCGACCGGTGGCTTTGCGCGAGAGCTCCGTCGCAAGCTTTACGCGCTGCGCCTCGCCGCCAGACAGGGTGGTCGCCGGCTGCCCGAGCTGAATGTAGCCGAGACCGACTTGGCGCAACGCCGAGAGCTTCTGGCGCATACGCGGGATGCTCTCGAACAGCTCGTCGGCCTCGTCTACGGTGAGGTCGAGCGCGTCGGCGATCGAGAGGCCGCGATAGCGCACCTCCAAAGTCTCGCGGTTGTAGCGACGGCCAGTGCAGGTATCGCAGGTGACGTACACGTCTGGCAAGAAGTGCATCTCGATGCGCAGCACGCCATCGCCTTGGCAAGCTTCGCAGCGACCGCCCTTCACGTTGAAAGAGAAGCGGCCCGGCTTGTAACCGCGCGCACGCGCGTCCGGCAAACCAGAATACAGCTCGCGCAGGTGCGTGAAGATGCCGGTGTACGTCGCCGGGTTGGAGCGCGGCGTGCGGCCGATCGGCGCCTGATCGATGCTGATCACCTTGTCGATGTGCTGCAAGCCCTCGATGCGATCGCAGGGCCCGACCCAGCCGCTTGCGCCGTAGAGCTCCGCGCGCACCGCGCTCAACAAGGTGTCCACCACCAAGCTGCTCTTGCCCGAACCGCTCACTCCCGTGACCGCGGTGATGAGCCCGAGCGGAATCTCCAAGGTCACTTCGCGCAAGTTGTGAGCGCGCGCGCCGACGACGCGAAGCTGCGTACCATTGCCGGTTTTACGCGTGGTGGGCACCGGCAAGCGCTTCGCCCCGGAGAGGTACGGCCCCGTCACGCTTTTCGGATCGTTCGCGAGCTCCGCAGGCGTGCCTTGCGCCACGATTTCGCCGCCGTGAGCGCCCGCGCGCGGACCCATATCCAACACGTAGTCCGCAGCCAAAATTGCGTCGCGATCGTGCTCGACGACGATGACGCTGTTGCCCTTGTCGACTAAGCGTCGCAGCGCTGACAGCAGGCGCGCGTTGTCGCGCGCGTGCAAGCCGATGCTCGGCTCATCCAACACGTACAGCACGCCCACGAGCGAGGCGCCGATCTGTGTCGCCAATCGAATTCGCTGGCCCTCCCCGCCGGACAACGTGTGTGCGGTGCGATCCAGCGTGAGGTAGTCGAGCCCCACCTCAATCAGAAAGCCGAGCCGCTCGCTGACGGCGCGCACTAACGGCAGCGCAATGGTGGCATCGCGACCGAGGAGCTCGCTGCTCGAAGCGTACTCCGACAAAAATTCCTTCAGCGCTCGCAGGGGCAAGCGGCACAGCTCACCAATGTTCTTGCCACCAATGCGCACAGACAGCGCTTCCGGTCGCAGCCGCACGCCGTCGCAGGCTTCGCAAGTCTGCGTGACCACGAAGCGGCCCAAATCCTCCGGGCCAATCGCGCCGTCTTCGGGCTCGTCTTCACCTTCGGGGAGCTCGTTGGTTTCGAGCATGCGCGTGAGGCGCGGCACGACACCTTCGTACTCCCGTGCACGCCCGCGGCGCTTCAGCGGATACTCCGCGGTTCCGTACAGAATCGCGTTCTTCGCGTCTTCCGGCAGATCTTGGAAGGCGACGTCCGGATCGACGCCCAGCGCATCCACCACGCGCGCCACCTCCGTAGCGGTTGCAACCGAACCGCGACGACCGAACGCTGCGATGGCTCCTTCACGCAGGGGCCGCGTCGGATCCGGAACGACGCGCGCCACGTCGATCGCAGAGCGCACCCCCAAGCCATCACAAACGGGGCAAGCGCCGTGTGGACTATTGAACGAGAACAGGCGCGGCTCGAGCGGCGGCAGTGTGATGCCGTATTCCCAGCTCACCAGGCGCTCGCTCATCACTACCGGCTCGCTACCGTCCGTCGCATCGATGAGGACGGTGCCCTGGCCGAGTTTGAGCGCGAGCTCGACCGAATCCGTGATGCGACCTTTGATGCCGTCGCGCACCACGATGCGATCGACAACCACGTCGAGATCGTGCTCGGGGCGTGGCTCGATGCTTACGTCGTCACCGAGATCGACCTGCTGGCCGTTCAGTCGCGCGCGCACGAAGCCTTCACGCCGCAAGCGCTCGAGCTCCTCGCGGACGTCGCCTTGGAACTTCCGCATCACCGGCGCGAGCAACACGATGCGGGCGCCATCACCACGATCGGCAATGGCATCGACGATCTCTTGCACCGTGTAAGCGCGCAACACCTTGCCCGACTTCGGGCAATGCGGCACGCCGACGCGCGCGTACATCAGGCGCAGGTAGTCCGCGATTTCAGTGACGGTCCCCACCGTCGAACGCGGACTCTTTCCAAGGCCCTTTTGCTCGATTGCAATGGCAGGGCTGAGGCCTTCGATGGTCTCCACCCGGGGTTTCGGCAATTGGTCGAGAAACTGTCGTGCGTACGCCGACAGCGATTCGACATAACGACGCTGACCCTCTGCGTAGATGGTATCGAACGCGAGCGACGATTTACCTGACCCGCTTGGCCCGGTAATCACGACTAAACGATTGCGCGGGAGCTCGCAGCTGACGCCTTTCAGGTTGTGCTGCGACGCACCTCGGACAACCAAGACTTCTTGCATGACCCGCGAGCCGGGACATCTATCACGCTTTCCCGCTTCGGCGTGTAGAGGCGCACGGTTCCCTACCTTTCGGCCTAACGTTCGGGAACGTGCACTGGCGCATGTCGTCCCACAGCGCGCGGAAATCACGGAGTGCCGCCTGTTGCCGGACGGGCGGCGTTCGACTAGCTTTGCGCGCCGTGCCGGTCGAAACCCACGCCCATGCGTCGGTCGCTCCTCGGATCCCAAGTCCGAGGGTGGGGACCGGCACAGAGGGTGTGCGCGGATTACCGCGGGCCCATAGCTCAATCGGTCAGAGCCCCCGGCTCATAACCGGGTTGTTCCTGGTTCGAACCCAGGTGGGCCCACTGGCCGTCGCGGCCTGCTTCGTGTGAAGCTTGTGATGCTGATGCAGTCCTCTGTCCCCGTTGCCGATCGTCACGCTCGCTCGAGCCAGTTCGAGCGTGGTGATCGGATTCGCTCAGATCGAAGGAGCCCATTCGGAACGTGACTATCCAGGCGCAAATCGAGGTGCTCGAAGCCCTCGCGGCCGTTGACGCAGAGCTTAAAGAACTTACTGACGCCCTCAATCTCGAGCGCGAAGGGCTGCGGAGCAAGCAGAGCCAGCTCTCGAATTTGGACGAGCGATTCGAGCGCAGCCGCAAGAGTGTCGAAGACATGGAGCGCCTGCGCAACGATCTGCTCGGCGAGTTGCGGCAGATGGGCGCGCAAGTGGAGCGTTCACGCGAGAAGCTTTCGCGCTGTCGCACGGAGCGCGAAGCCAACGCCGCGCAGCGCGAGCTCGAAGAGCTGCGTAAGCTCTACCGCGACCGCGAGCAAGAAAGTGAGAAGCTCGAATCGTTGATCTCGCAAGCGCGCGAAGAAAACGGTCAGCTCTCCAACGACCGTCAAAAGCTGTCGGCGGATCTCGGCGCCAGCGAAGGTGACGTAGTCGGGCGCCTCGAGATCTCGGAGAGAGCGCTGGCCGAGAAGCAGGCAGCGCGTGCGGAACTCGTCAAGCGCGTCGATGTGCCGCTCTACCGGCGGTACGAGCTGGTGCGCAAGCGCAAGGGCAGCGCCATCGCCCACACGAGCTCCGGCACGTGCAGCGCTTGTCACATGCAGCTTCAGCCGATGCTGTTTCAGAAGCTCCTGCGCAGTGACGAGTTTGGGCAGTGCCCGAGCTGCAATCGCATCCTCTACTTCCGGCCCCCGAAAGCGGGTGAGGCGGAGGATTCGTCGGAGAACGCGTGATCGTGCCGTTCTGCACGCGCGCTCGGCACGCCCCGGGTAGAGTGGGTGAATCATGAAGGCTTGCGCGCAGTGCGGAAGGCTGTACCCCGACGACGCGGGGTTCTGTCCAGTCGACGGTGCTGCGCTCGGACGCCCCACCAGCGTGCCGGTGCCCGTCGATGAAAGCGACAAGCGCGTTGGGCAGCTCATCTGCCAGCGCTATCAGATTCGCCGTGTAGTGGCGGACGGTGGCATGGGCCGCGTTTACGAAGCGCTGGACCTGCGTGTGAAGCGCAACGTAGCGCTCAAAATTCTGCATGCCGAGGTCGCCAACGACGAAGTCGCCGTCGAGCGCTTCAAGCGCGAGTTCGAAGTCAGCAAGCAGCTACCCCACGATTACATCGTAGAGGTTTTGGATTTCCAGCCCACCACGGACTCCACCTACGCACTCGCGATGGAGTACCTGTATGGCGAAGAGCTGCGCGCCACGCTGAAGCGCGAAGGGGTGATTTCGCCAGCTCGCCTGGTGCGCATGCTGAGCCAAATTGCGATTGGTCTCGACGAAGCGCACGCTCGCAAGTTCGTGCATCGCGACCTCAAGCCCGACAACTTGTTCTTGGGTCAGACCAGCGACGGCGACATGGTCAAGATCCTCGATTTCGGTTCGGTGAAGGACAAGGGCGAGAGCGCGAAGAAGCTCACCGTGCTCGGTACCACCATCGGCTCGCCTTTCTACATGGCGCCCGAGCAAGCGCAGGGGCTCGATACGCTCGACCACCGCGCGGACGTGTGGGCGCTCGCAGCCATCACGTATGAGTGCGTCACTGGCCAGGTGCCGTTCCAGGGCAACAACGGCCCGAGCATTCTGCTCGAGATCCTCACCAAGGAGCCGAAGCCTCCGAGCGTCGCTGCGCAAGGCAAGAAGTATCCAGTGCCGCCCACGCTCGATCGCGTCTTGGGGCAGGCATTCAAGAAGATGGCCGCGCTGCGCATGAACTCGGTGGGTGAGCTCGCCGACGCAGTGGGGCGCGCGTACGGGCTGCAAGGCGATCACCGGCAGTGGGCACAGACGCGCGAGGCCGAGCTTGCCAGGCAAATTGAGGCGAAGCTGCCGGAGCTGATGGCGACGCCCATCGAGGCGCCGAAGAAGACGGTGGCAGACGATTTCTTCGGGGAGAGCGCGGCGCTCGGCGAAGGTCCGGAGCTCGCGGCACCTCCGCCTCAACCTGCGCCGGTGATTTCCGGCGTGGCGCGCACCTGGCCCGACGACGACGCGGCCCTGCAGATCCCAACCAAGCCCGCTTTGCCGCTGCTGCTGCTGGTTGGCGGCGGTGCGTTGGTTTTGGGCGTGCTGGTCGTGGTCGTGCTGATGCTTCTGCGCTGAGGCGTGTCCCGCCCGGGCCGGCCTTCCCTCGTAGGAGTCGTGTGGTATTTCAAGGGCATGACCTCCTCCACCTATCGGCGACGTGTCCTTTCCATGCTCGCGCTGGGCAGCGCGTTCGGCTGCGCGCTCACCGCTTGCAACAAGGATCGACCGGCTTCCGCCGAAGCTCCAAGCGCCGCCAGCTTGCCTGCCACGGCTCCCGCAGCGCCGGTCGCTGCTGCAGCTCCTGCGGCCGAGCCTGCGCCCGCCCAAGCCGCCGCAGCACAGGCTCCGGAAGCTACCGCAGGTGGAAGCGCGCGCATTGCCGAAGCCAACTTCGAGCTCAGCTTGTCTCCGAGCGGCAGCTACGAAGCCGGCAAGCCTGCACAGGCGCAGATCGTGCTCGATGCCAAAGCGCCGTTCCACGTGAACGACAAGTACCCGTACAAGTTCAAACCGAAGGAGCAGGCGGGGCTCAGCTTTCCATCGCCAGTCGTCGGCAAAGACAACGTGAAGCTCGAGACCGCACGTGCAACGATGACCGTGCCCTTCACTGTGCAGTCGGCTGGCAAGCACACACTCGCGGGTCAGTTTTCCTTCTCGGTTTGTACTGACGACAAGTGTCTGATCGAAAAACGCGACCTTTCGCTGGTGCTGGAAGCTAAGTAGTGAAAATTCAGGGAGCTTTCGGTCACCAGAGTGTAGGATCGGGCGGATGGGGATCGTCGACGAACTTCGCGAGATAGCCGACCGGGTCCAGAAGAACTTCGAAGAGCAACGGCGGCTACTCGGTTTTCAAGAGTATCTGGAGCTGTTTGCAACCGATCCCGTGCGGTACTCGCGCGACGCGGCGCGCTATTTGCGCGATGCCTTCGACTACTACGGCAAGACCACCATCGAGCGACCGTGGGGCGAGCTTACCCGCTTTCGGCTTTTCGACTTGCCCTTCTTGGAGCCGGCTGACGCGAAGCGCGAGCAGCTCGTAGGGCAAGAGTTCGTGCAGGGCGAGATTTACCGCGCGCTCAGCAACTTCGTGCGTGAGGGCCGTCCGAATCGCGTTGTCGTGATGCATGGCCCGAACGGTTCGGCCAAGAGCACCGTCGCCGCATGTTTGATGCGCGCGCTCGAGCATTACTCGTCGACCGATGACGGCGCGCTATATCGCTTTCACTGGGTGTTCCCCAACGAAAAGACACTGCGGGGCGTGATCGGGTTTGGCGGCAAGCGTTCGGCGCCGCTCAGCCGTGAGCAGAGCTACGCGCACATGCCCGAGGAGGAGATCGACGCACGCCTATTGATGGAAGTGCGTGACCATCCTCTATTTCTTTTGCCGCGTCCCGAGCGCAGGCAAATTCTGGAACGGCTCTACCAACAAGCGGGCGTCAGCGACCCGCCGCCGGCATGGGTGCTACGGGGCGAGCTTTCGCACCGCAGCCGTCAGGTTTACGAAGCGCTGCTCGGCACGTACGACGGCTCGCTCGAGCAGGTGTTGCGCCACGTTCAGGTGGAGCGCTACTTCATCTCGCGGCGCTATCGCATCGGCGCGGTCACCTTGGGCCCGCAATTGTCGGTGGACGCCGGCGAGCGCCAAATCACGGCAGACCGCAGCCTGGGGGCGCTGCCCTCGGCGCTGCAAGCAATCACCATGTTCGAGGCCTTCGGTGAGCTCGTCGACGCAAGCGGTGGCCTGCTCGAATTTTCGGACCTGCTGAAGCGCCCGCTCGACGCCTTCAAGTACCTGCAGATCACCGCCGAGACCGGTGAGGTGTCACTGCGTTCGCAAACTCTGCACGTAAACTGCGTCATGCTAGCGAGCGCCAACGAGGTGCATCTCGCGGCCTTCAAAGAGCACCCCGAGTTCGAGAGCTTCCGCGGCCGCTTCGAGCTCGTGCGCGCGCCGTACCTCTTGAGTTGGGTGGACGAGCAGGCCATTTACGACGCGCAGATCGCCCCACACGTTCGCAAACACGTGGCGCCGCACGCGACGCAAATCGCAGCGATGTTCGCGGTGCTCACGCGCATGCGCCGACCCAACCCCGATCGCTTCCATAAGCCGTTGCGCGACATTTTGAGTGAGCTCTCGGCGGTGGAAAAAGCCGAGCTCTACGCGACCGGTGCGCCACCTGGGCGCCTCGACGACGAAGCCAAGAAGCTCCTCCGCAACAACGTGGCCGAGCTCTACACCGAGAGCGACGCCTACCCCATTTACGAAGGCAGCGTTGGCGCGAGCCCGCGCGAGATGAGGGGCGTCTTGCTCGACGCCGCACAAAACCCAAGGTTCTCCTGCCTCTCGCCGTTTGCCGTGCTGGAAGAGCTCGATGAGCTATGCGAGCGCACCAACGAGTACGCCTTCCTGCAAGAAGAGAAGTTGCCAGGTGGCTATCACGACCACGGCTTGTTTCGCCGCACCATCCGCGAGCGTCTACTCGACATGTTGGAGGACGAATTGCGCATCGCGAGCGGTTTGGTGGATGAAGCGAGCTACAACGACCTCTTCAACCGCTACGTCACGCACGTAAGCTTCTGGGTGAAGGGGGAGAAGCTGCGCAACCCCATGACGAGCCAATACGAGGAACCCGACGAGCGCTTGATGCGCGAGGTGGAGACGCTGTTGGGGGCGCCGGAGCGCTCGCAAGACTTTCGTCATGGTCTAATCAGCACGATCGCGGCGTGGGTCATCGATCATCCCGACGAGCCCGTCGACAACACGCGCGTATTCGCCGGCTATTTGAAGCGGATTCGCGAGGCTGCCTTCGCCGAGCGTCGCAGCAGCGTGGCGCGCCTGTGCCACGATATCGTGATCTTGCTGCGCGAGGAGGGCGCCGGTCTCGACGACGCTCGCAAGGGCGCTGCGCGTCGCGCGCTCGACGAGTTGGAAGCCAAGTTCGGCTACAAGGACGAGTCCGCCGCGGACGCCGCCGCTGCCTTGGTGCGCGAGCGGTTTCACCAAATCTTGCCGTGACGGCTCAACGCGTCGGCGCATTCTCGCTGCTGGCGCTGGGCATCAACGGCATCGTCGGCGTCGGCATTTTTTTTACGCCCAACCTCGTAGCCGCGTTGGTGCCCGGCAAAGCTGGAGCGCTGGTGTACTTGGCGACCGGCGCGTTGCTCGTGCCAGTGGCCCTGATGTTTTCGGCGCTGGGCGCCCGCCTCGGGCTCGACGGCGGTCCGTACGTGTGGGCGCGCGCGGCGTTCGGGCCATCGCTCGCGTTTGGCGTCGGCTGGGTCACGGCGATCTCGGCTCTGCTCAGTACGGCGGCAGTGATCTCGGGCTTGCGTGACCACCTGGCTCCCGCGCTGCACGTCCCCGAAGGCGCGGCGCGGGTCGCGTTTGCTTGGGCCACGGTGGGAGCTCTGTCACTGGTCGCCGCCGCAGGTCTACGCCCGAGCGCGTGGACCTGGGACGCACTCACGGTTTTGAAGCTGGTGCCGCTGGCGCTGCTGCTGCTCTTCGCCTTGCTCGCGCAGCCGTCCGCACCCAGCGCGACGCCGGCGGACAATCCGGCTTCTGGCTTCGCGCGTGCGCTGCTCATCGCCGTGTTCCCTCTGCAAGGTTTCGAAGCGGTGCCTGTGTTGGCTGGTAGCGCTCGGGGCCGCGGTGCAGTCGCGATCGCCACGATTGGCTCTTTGATGTTTGCGGCGCTCCTGTACGGGTTGATTCAGCTCGCGTGTGTTAGCGCGGCTCCAGACTTGGCAGCACACTCGGCGCCGTTGGCACACGCCGCGCAGCGCGTTGGTGGTGCGTCGCTGATGACATTGGTCGCCGTGGGCACCAACCTTTCGGCGCTCGCCACAGCGTTCGGCATGATCGTGATGACGCCACGCTACGTAGCCGCGCTGGCCGGAGAGGGCGGCATCGCGAGCCAACTGGGCGCACTCGATTCGCGCGCCGTGCCTCGATTTGCGCTATGGACGAGCGCGCTGCTCATTGGGGTCCTGGCGTCTTCGCAACGTCTTGGCTCTTTGTTCGTGCTTTCGAGCGCAGCGGTGTTGTTGCAATACGTGAGCGCGCTGGCGTCACTCGTGGTGTTGGCCTTGCGTGGTGATGCAGGGCTGACGCGTGTATGGCTGCTGCCTGCGTTCACCAGTCTGTTCGCGGTGGGCTTTTTGGTGCGCGCCGTCGACCTGCGCGAGCTACGGGTGCTCGCCGGGGTCGTGTTGGCCGGGGTCTTGGCGGCGCTAGTCAGCGCTTACACGAAGCGACGTGCCCAACGTCGCGAGCGGCTCTAAGCTGCGCCTGCATGTGGTTCGACACGCATTGCCATCTCGACTCCGAAAACGCAGCCGGAGAGGCGGACGCCATCATTGCGCGTGCCCAAGAGGCCGGCGTTCACTACCTGACCTGCATCGGTGTCGGCGGTGTATCGGCTATGCGCGAAGCGGTAGCCCTCGCGGCGCGTGCGCCCAACGTGTGGGCGACGGTCGGCGTCCATCCGCACGACGCAACGAGCTTCGATGGCGAACTCGAGCTCGAGCTGCGTGCGCTCCTGGCACAACCGCGAGTCGTTGCGCTCGGCGAAGTAGGTCTCGACTATCACTACGACCACTCGCCGCGAGCGGTTCAGCGCGACGTCTTTGCGCGTATGATCGCGATCGCACGCGAGCTCCGGAAGCCAATAGTCATTCATACACGTAGCGCAGCGGCCGAAACGCTCGAGCTTCTCAGCAGCGAATCCGCGCGCGACGTGGGCGGCGTCATTCACTGTTTCAGCGAAGATCGCGCGTTCGCACAAAAGGCGCTGGACCTCGGTTTCGACCTTTCCTTTTCGGGCATCGTCACTTTCAAACGTGCGCTCCCGATCCAAGAAGTCGCTGCTTGGGCTCCCGGCGATCGCATCCTGGTTGAAACCGACAGCCCCTATTTGGCGCCGGTACCGCTGCGCGGCAAACGCTGCGAACCAGCCTTTTTGCTGCACACTGCTCGCTATCTCGCCTCACTCAGGGGTACCGAACTGTCCGACTTATGCGTCCAGACTACGCGAAATGCTGCGCGTCGCTTTGGTCTCGCACTTGAGAGCTAGCACTTCGTCATTACAATCTATGGGTGCGAACGAGCCGAATCGAACCGGGCGCGCTCGCCGCGTCGATCGCGGGGCATTGCTTGTTGGTGGCAGCGGGAGCGTGGCTTTGGTCTGCGCACTCTTCGAGTAGCTCGTCGCCCTCTGCGAACGAAATCGTCGTAGTCGAAGAGGAAGAAACGCCGCGTGAAGCTGCTGGTTCGGCCGCGTTAGGCGACGCTGCGCGGGACACGCGGCGCGTCCCCGAAGAACCCAAGCCGCTGCGCGCGAGTAATGCACACGCGGTTGCGCGGCCCGATCTCACGACGCAAGGCCGCGGTGCCAAGCAGCGTGGTGAGCGAGCCACCAATCTCTCGAGCAGTCTCGATCCGCTGACTTTGCAGCGCGACACACCCAACCACCTCGATCAAAGCCAAGTGCAGCGCCTGCGCACCGCGCGACGCCGCCAAAGCTGGGATGATCGACGTGCGACGCCCAACCCCATGGAGCTCGACTTCGTGGCGAGCGGTCGCGGTCGCCTGGCTCTGCGCCGTCCGCTGGCCGAAGCGGCTCCAGGAGTGGGCGCGCTCTCTGCGAATAGCCCGCACGCGGTCGGTGCCACACTCGGGGCGCGTGCAGGAGAGGGGAGCGATGGCCCTCGCGGCGCGTCGACGTTGGGAGACGCCGCCAGCGTGTCCGCGGGCGCGCCTGTTGTGGGCCTTCAGGGCGCACCTCGACTCAGCGCTCCCATTCTGATGGCGCGTCCGTCAGTGCCATCCTCGCGCGCCGCAGTTCCCGCCGCCGAGCGCCAGCGCCCGAGCGATACACAAGAGAGTGATCAGCGCGTCGCGCTGCGCGTGGCATCCCTGCTCCAGGCCAGCACGCTGGGCGGCGAAGCCACCGACGGCATTGGCGGCGAGCCCGGCCCGGGAGAGGCGGGTGCCGCACTAGGCAACGCCAACGGCTCCCGAGCGCAAGCCGCAGGCAGCGGCAGCGGCTTGGGTGAGCCCACGGCGGATCCAGGTCTCGACCCCTTCTATCGCGGATTACGCGCGCGCGTCGAACACGCGCTCGAAGACACCTTTCCGCACTGGGCAAAGCTCGAAGGTCGCGGCGGGCTCGTCGTGTTCGAATTCACGCTCGACGGCGCCGGGCGCATCGCCAACGTCGCTGTCGTGCGCCCGAGCGGCATCGCCGAGTTCGACCGCAACGTGGTCGTCGCCGTGCGGCAGCTACCGGCATTCGGTCGCGTTCCCGCCGCGCTCGCATCGCGCGCGATTCGCTTCACGTTCGACGAGCGCAATCCTGCCGTGGGTCGCCGCGGCCCGGGCCCGGGTCACGTCGCCGATTAGCCCGTTTTATCCCAGGCTTGTTGGCCGACTTGACAGCTATTTCGCGAAGATAATATTGCGGCGCCGGAACTCGCCGAAGTAGCTCAGCTGGTTAGAGCACGCGCTTCATAAGCGTGGGGTCGTCGGTTCAAGTCCGACCTTCGGCACGAAGAAAACTGAATCAAGAGCGCGCGAGCCCGCAGCGTGCGAGTGCCGCCCAACTAGCGAAGAACGCCCGTCGTCAGCCGTGTTGTCTGGCGTGGCGAAACCGCTCCCGCGGCGACGTAATACGCGTGGGAATGTGGCAGAGCGGCAGTTGGAGCAGGCAACGCTTCGAGAAATCGCGGGCTCTATTGGCGCGTATTCATCGGTCGAGGGGCCGAGCTCCGCAATTTCTGTTTTCCGTTCGCGGAACGAGCGATCGCGTGGTAAGACTAAAAGTGCAGGGTCCGTACCGCGGTTTGCCCCCCATACACACCCCCCCAAACAACCCCCCGCCTGCGGTGCGGGCCCTGCATTAACAAAACCGTCAGCCGCGTTCCGAGTGAGTTGCTCGTCGATAGCGGTTGAATGGCGAAGCGGAGCGTTCACGGTGCACGTTGGACGCGCGACGCGTCACATGCGTGCGCGGCGGGATGCATGAACGCATACGGCGCGTGGAGATCCGCTTCACGACCGATGGCAGCGCGACGGACCGATGGACGCGCGCGGATGCAACGGAGGGGAGGGGTACATTGCTGCGTCTAGCGCTCGCGCGCCATAGTCATTCTTCCAGGGTACGGAACAAAGCCGTACACGCTTGCGAATGTGCGCCAGCTCCAGCAATGCGCCTGCAACGACTTCCCGCAAAGGTTCACGCTGGCTCGCCCGCTCACTGGCTCCGGCGCGAATGAGCCAGTGAACGATGGTTCAGCGAGGATTTTCGTCAGCGAAACCCTCGCATGGGTTGCGAGTCAGTTGTTTCCGAACAAGTCGTGAATCTTAGAGTCGAGTGCGATCGCGATCTTGTACAAGCTCGAGATCGACGGGCTCGATTCAGCGCGTTCGATTTGCGAGAGCAGCGAAATGCTGAGACCTGTGCGGCGGCTCATCTGCTTCAGCGTGAGCTCTTTGTCTTTGCGCAACGTGCGAATCGTGTCGCCGATGATCTTGTGAAGCTGCTCCTCGGGCGTGCGCGCGAGGCCCTTCTTCTTCATCACGCGCGACAACACTTCGCGGAATTCGTCGACGTTGAACGGCTTCTTGATGTAGTCGACAGCGTCGAGCTTCATCGACGCAATCGCTGTTTCAAGGTTCGGATGCGCGGTGAAGATGATGACTGCGATGTCGCTGTCGATTGAGCGAATGCGCTTCAGGACCTCGATGCCGTCCAGCTTCGGCATCATGAGGTCGAGGATCATGACGTGGTAATCACCCTGACGAACCTCGTCTTCAACGAGCGTTGGATCGCTCAATGTCTTTACGACGAAGCCGTCCTTTTCGAGCAGCGTCTGCATGTACTCGCAGATCGCGCGGTCATCGTCGACGATCAGGATTCGAACGCTCGGTACTTCGATCGCCAAGGTGTGCTCCTTTGCAGAGGATCTCTGCCGTCTTTCAGTGACACTATAACGCCGGATCGGTTACGACTCCACTAGATTTTTGCCTCTGTCTTTTTTGGCGATAACATCCCGAAATTAATGAGGAAATTTTGTGACAGCCGGCTGGCCGCATGGCGGTTTTCGAACACGCATCAGCAGTTTTGGTGATTGGCAGCGGAGCTTTGAAGTGAGGGAAGCCGAAGGTCGAGCCCGGAATTTCACTCTAAGTAGCCGCCGCTAGCGCGACCCAAATTCCATCCGCACATGATCTGGTTGGAGCACGAAACTCTCGCACGCGTGTGATGCAGATCCACTCGCGTGCGAATTCGATCTCGCGCACGAAGCAGTCCGAACGTTTCGCACTGCCAGTACGCCACGCGGACGCAAGCACGTTTTCAGCATCGCTACTCTCGTGGGTAGCGCGAAAGACCGCCGAAATTGTCGCTGGATCACAGCACGTTTGCGCGAACTTCCCGCAGCGTTTGGAAGGCGTCCTGACGAGCTGTTCGAATCACGTGCAACACGATCGGCAAGGTGCACCACGACGAAACGCGTTGTGCATGCTCACGAGGTCAACGACGCGTGGACCACGGATCGATGATTTCAGAGCGACGCGTCCACGCAGCAGACTTCTTCGTGCGTTGAACTGGCTTGCCCGATGAGGCAAGCGCGTTGCGTGCAACCGAAGTCTGCGCGGTCATCTGCGAAGCAGCTGCTGCTGTGCTCGCGTCGTTACTCGCGGCCGGCGCCAACGGTGCCATCGCGTGCTCTTCCGAGGACGTCGTTGGCAGAGGCAAGAGTGGTAGTGCGTTCAGTCGCTCGGTTTTCGCTGGTCGCGCAGTGGGTTGACTCGTGCGCGTTGCGCGCAGCTCCTCTCCTGAACGGATGAGATGACTCACAGCACTGCTTTCATCCGCCGCAGCCGCAACCAAGCCAGCAAATCCACCCGCTCCAAACGCGACGAGCGCCACTACCAGCTTTCGTCCCGATTTACCCATAGCCAAACTGTAATTCCGCTCTGCTCGCAGCGTAAAGTGAGGGACCGTCGATTGGTGGGCTCATTGCCGACGACAACCGCAGAGGAGCGCACATGTGCTCCCGAGTGCGCCTCCAACGTTTGGCCACGAGATCGTGCGATTCGACACTGCGAGCGGGCGTGAGCTGCGAGGGCATCGCGAGCAGGCGTCTGTGAGGACGTCGCGAGCAGGCGTGATCTGCGAGAGGGCGGCGGAGTCGGCGTGATCTGTGAGGACGTCGCGAGCCGGAGTGATCAGCGAGGACGCCGTGAGCAGCGGGACGTCGTGCGATTCGACACTGCGAGTCACCTGCCGTGCAATTCAACGCCGCTCGTTGGGGAGCGCGCGAGTGGTTGCGCTCTATGTTGGTGCGAAGGAAGGGACTTGAACCCTTACAGGAGTTACCCCACTGGAACCTGAATCCAGCGCGTCTGCCAATTCCGCCACCTTCGCGAGGAAGCCGTTATTTCAAGTCGTTCGGGTCGTGAGCTCTGGGGGCACGGGGTCTACCCCAGGCGACATACGCTCCGCAAGCGCGAATCGCAGGGTCGAGAAAAGTGGCGCGTTGGCCGAACCTCGCTGCTCGACGAACGCCCCTCAGCGGCTCTTCTCGGCCCCCGCGGGCAAAGGCGGTGGCATCGGGGTCGCGCTGCGAGGCAGCGGCGGCGGCACGGTGCGTCGCGCGGGAGGCATTGGTGGAGCACCGGGGTTGCCCGCAGGGCCGGTAGGACGTTGCGAGCCCGCATTGCGTTCGCGGTGATCGCGCTCTTCGATGAGGAACACGTTGATGAGCGAGTCGACGTCGGCCTTCGCGATTTCCGGATCCTTCACGTCGATCGTGGGTTCCAAGAGTTCAATCAGCGCGAGCAGAGCAGTTGCCATGTGCTGCTCGTTGGGGAACGCATCGCGAATGGCTTCTTCGCGCTCGTCGTCGCTGGGCGCTGCGGACAGGTCGGCGTACATCGAATCAATCGAGAACAAGATTTGCGTCGAGAGATCCGCGTGACGGAGCGGCAAACGATTGATTGCCGTGAGGCGATCGATCACACGGCGGCGCGCCGTATCTTCTTCGGCGCCGCCGGCTTCGCCCTCGAGCAAACTGTCGACATCCGGGTTGCTGGTGAGGCCAGCCTTGCCGTTCGCGCGCGCTTGCGGCTTCGGCGGGACTGCAGGTTTGGCTGCGGAGGGCGCTTTGGCTTCCTTCGGCGGCTCGCTCTTTACTCGCTCTTTGGGCGGCGGCACGGATCCGGCTGCAACCCAGCCAGCAGGCGCGGCCACTTTGGCGAGCAGGACTTGATTCCAAAACGCATCCAGCGGGATGTGCTGTACCCACGTAGAGAGCGGGACCACGTCGAGCAGGCGCTCTTCACTGAGGGGTTCGCCACGGCGGCCGTGCTCGAGCGCCGCAAGCACGACGCGCTGCAATTCTTCTGCGGGCAGTGCACGCGAAATCGCGTCGAAGCTGATGCCGTCGCTAATGTCCGCCAGGCTGAGTACTTCCTCGCCGAGCGCGGTCTCGAGCAAAAACAGCATCGCGTCGCTCGCCGCATCGCTGGGCGCCGCGCCACTGAAGAACCCATCTTCGATGGCGAATGCAAAGAGCCGCGCGCGATCGAGGTAGCGCACGCGATCGTCCGCGGAGAGCAGCGAGAGAATGTCGGCTGCGGTGGTCACGCCCTCTTCGAGTGCGATGCGCAGATCTTCAGCTGCTGACTCGGCGGACTTCTTGCGCGCGATGCGTTCGTGAAAGCCAACGGCTTTGGTGAGGATGCTGCCGCGCAGGTCGGGGGCCGTGTCGAGTCCTCGCATCAAGTCGAGGGGAGGGAAGGCACGCAAAAAGTCTTCGTTCGTGCGAATGCCACTCGCGAGAGACTGCGCGACCACTTGAGACAGGAAGCGCTCGGCCCCCGTTTTCAAGCTGGACTTGGACACGAACGACGACCCACCGGACCCAGACGACTTCGCCATGACAGAAGGCGCATCGTATGTCGCGCGTGCGTCTTCCAACAACGGGGCACGCGCTGCAAACACGCTGATTTTATTGTGGCTCAGACGGAAATTTCGCGGGAACGCAGCGGGCTTCGCGATCCCCGCGTCACTTCTTTGCCGCACGTCGGCGAACGCGTGATTTCGGACGCGAGGTAGCGGCTCCTTTGGCTCCCTTGGTTTCGGCGCCAACCAGGCGAGCAGCGGCTTCGGCTGCGGCATCGTCGAGGCGGGTGAGGGCAGCGCGCGCTTTGGTCCCATCCACGGCAAATCCAATAAACCAGTCGCCGCCGAATTGAGTTGGGAGAGCGGCACGGAGAGTCGCTGCCTGTGCCTCGCTCAGCTGAGCCAGAACATTGACGAGCAGGATGCCATTGGAAGTGAAGCCGAGCGGGGCTTGGTGGGCGCGGGGGCGGGACATTTTGCGGTGCCGCCGTTGCGAGCCGTATGCCAACGCAGAAACGCTGAAATATCTGGGAATCTAGTGGGTAGCCATGTCTCGCTTCGGAACGGCCGGAACGCAACGTCGAGCTTTTTCGTTCCACGTTGATACGCGTACGGCGGGGCACTTCGCTACCGCACGGCGATCCGGCGTAGACTCGTTCGCGTGAACCCCGAGCGCTCCGACCGCACCAACTCGCCGATTTCCCTCGCCAGCGTGCAGATTGACGTGACCACACGGCTCGGTGCTCCGGCACCGATGACCACTACCGGATTCGCGAGCCTCGATGAGCTCCTGGGCGGTGGCTTGCGGCCAGGGATCTTGCTCACTCTGCTATCACCGCCCGGGCTGGGTCGCACCACGTTGGCGCTCTTCATGGCGTACATGGCAGCACGTTCCCGAGCGAGCACGCTGTTCACGTCGGTCGGTCTGGACGACACTGAGATCGTTTCACGACTTGCGGCTCGAGCGCTGCACCGCGAGAGCCCCGAGATCGCTGCGGGCTACGGCTCGATTTGGTCCGGACAAGCGCTGGCTCTGGCTGATGTGCGCGGGCCCTTGCTGGGAGCCGTGGAAACGGTGGCTCGCAAGGTGGGCTCGCACCTGCACTTGCGCCGCGCCGGCAGTTTGGAGCCGACCGGTGTGCTCGCCGAGTGCGCTGCCGAGTTGTGGTCACGTCACGAACGAGTCGTGGTGGTCGTCGATGATCTCGAAGCGTACTACGCGAGCTCGGACGGTAACGCAGCGAAGCAAGCCAGCGTGAACGCGTCGCTCGACAGTCGCATCATGCAGATCGCATTCGATCTCAAGAGCCTCGCCGAGCAAGGCTGCGCGGTGATTGCGACGGCGCTCTCGAATCACTCTTCGCTCGTCACTCAAGCGTCCAGTCTGGTGCTGGAGCTACGACCGGCGCAGCGCTCGCCGGTTGGGCTGGAGAGCGAACTCGGGCTCGGTGCGCGCGAGCTCGATCTGGTCGTGCTCAAGAATCGCTTGGGCGCCGGTGGCAGCATCCCGCTCCGCATGGTGCCGGGTGCTGGCTTCGTCGAAGAAGGCCGCGCGACCGGCTGAGTCGTAGGGCACCGGCGTTTCGCGTCGACCAGGCGGCGAACTCGTGAACGCCGACGTGCGGTGGGAATTCCGATCCCGGCGTGCCACATCGTTTGGCACAACCTTAGAGAGAGCCGCAGCGAAGTCGCGGGAGAGTATCGGAGGGCCTTACACAGGCCATTTTAAGTGGCCGAAAGCGTTCGAATTACATCCGTGAAAATGGCGCGCACATCATTGCAATCTGTCGGCGCTCGTCGTAGAAGCGCCCACAGTATGACAAGAAAGTCCCGCTCCAGGCTGCTCGGGCGCTCAGCTCGGGACGTGGCGGGCAGTGAGATTGCTTAACAACTTCAATTACTTAGACTGAAATTGGGGCCAGGGTGCCAGTAGACGGCACGAAAAGTGCTGTCGGCGCCAGGGGCCCTCTGGGCCCATGCATAACCTAGGTTATTTCGGAGGATCAGAAACATGAAGAAGCTAACTAGCCTGCTCGCGATGGCTGCCATTGGAGCCAGCGTTGCAGTCGTCGGTTGCGGCGACGATGACGACAGCACGGGCGGCACGGGCGGTTCCAGCGGCAGCTCTGCCAAGGGTGGCTCGGCTGGCGCGAACACTGGCGGCTCGGCGCCGAAGGGCGGCTCGACCGGCACTGGTGGTACCGCACCGAAGGGCGGCTCGACCGGCACCGGTGGCACGACCGTGACTGGCGGCGCGGGTCCGGGCGGCGGCGGCTCTGGTGGCGATCCGGCTACTGGTGGCACCGGCGGTGACGCTGGCGGCGCTGGCGGCGGCGGTGGCGACACGACCGGTCCCGGCGGCGCAGGCCCTGGCGGCGCTGGCGGCAACGGCGGCAGCGGCGGCAACTGATAGCTGCGTCGCGAATCGATGAGGCTCCCGGGGCCCATCGGTTTGCCCAAAGCGTCAGCTCTTAGAAACGGCATAGCGGTCGCGCCGCTATGCCGTTTCTTTTTTCGTCAGGACTCCGCGATTTGCCTCGCTCCGGAGCAGCGGGCAGGGGATCTTCGGGCACATGCGCCGTACTTCGATGGCGGTCGGCTTGTGTGGAGTGCTTGCGCTGAGCTGTACGCGACTGCGGGCGGTGGCGTTCCAAGGGCACTCGCTCGATATGCCGGTTCGCGCTGGGGACGTGGTCGAGACCAGCGTAATTCCGCGCGGGGCGAGCTGGCTGGGTCGCGTCGTGGCGCGCTGCCATGCATTCACACCGGGCGAGGCGTTCGAAGATCGAGCCTTGTTCGATCTCGATTGCACTGAAGCGCGTCTGCGCTCGCTGCTGCGCCAAGGCGCGGCGGAAGCGGGGGGCAACGTGCTTTCCGAGGTGGTCTGCAATTCGAGCTCGACGCGCGAGTGCCGCGCGCTCGTATCGAGTTTGCCGCGCTCAGAGCTCAGCCACGAACCGCCAACGCCCACCGAACCCGAGTTGCGTGAAAGCGTGGGCAATGCGCGCGTCGCGTTCGTACCGTCTCGCACCGGCGCAGTCGGGCCCGCGCGAGCCAGCGCGTTGGTGAGCGAACAACCGTACCAGTTGCCGAGTCATCGCATGCTGGGCTGCCTGAAAGTGCGCTGTGAAGGGTGCTCCGAACTCGAAGCGCGCGACGCTCTGCGCGTTGCCGCCGCGCGCCTCGGTGGCTCCGGGCTCGTTTCACCGCATTGCGCATCGCTTCCGAGTGGGTCGGAGTGCGTAGCCGAGCTCGCGAAAAACGAGCAGGACTGAGCACTTCAATCGCCCCAGGAGAAGCGCACCGGAACCTCGATGCCCTCGAGCAGGCTAATTCGCACCGGGCAGGTGTGCGCTGTTTGTTCCAACTCGGCTCGCGCCTCGCTCGAAAGGGCTTGCCCAGTGGAGGCCGGCACGGAAAGCTCGACTTCCAGTCGCGCAATGCGCCGCGGAGGAGCCGGCGTCATCACCTTCTTTACGTGAATGGAAAGCCCTTCGAGCGTGTAGCCCTTGCGGCGCGCCAAGATCCCCATGGTGGTGGCCATGCAGGTGCCGAGACCAGTCGCAATCAGGTCTGTAGGCGAAAAGGTCTCGCCGCGCCCCTGGTTATCGACCGGGGCGTCGGTAGCGAGCTCGGTTTGCGACGGGCGATGAATGGCGCTGCAATGCAGATCGCCGGCGTAAGTGATATCGATGTCGACCACGGGCAACCTCGGATGAAGTGATGGACATTCTGTTCGTTCGGCATGGCGAAAGCGAGGGCAATGCGCTCGGAAGACTTCAGGGCCGGCTCGACTCACCCCTGAGCGAGACCGGCCGTCAGCAGGCGCGGCGCCTCGGCGAATGGTTGCGCCAAATCGGGTTCAGTTGGGACGTCGCTTACGCTTCACCATTGCGACGGGCCTGGGAGACGGCGGAAATCGTGTGCCGCACCGCGGGAGGCTGCCAGGCGGAGGCTGATCCGGCGCTGGCCGAGGTGGCTGCAGGTCGCATCGAAGGGCTGACGCGCGACGAAATCGTGGAGCGCCATCCTGCCTACGTGGAGCGGCGCGTGACAGATTTGGGCGATTTTTCAGAGTTCGGCGGCGAGAGCTACGAAAGCGTGCAGGCGCGAGCCGCAGCGGTGCGGCGGCGCCTCGAGGCCGCGCATCGCGAAGCCATGGCGCGTGTGCTCTTGGTTGGTCATGGCGGC
The DNA here is from genome assembly GCA_049324695.1 of Myxococcota bacterium. Classification (GTDB taxonomy): domain Bacteria; phylum Myxococcota_A; class Polyangia; order Polyangiales; family Polyangiaceae; genus PMG-095. Next base: position 136,698 of record JBMOMJ010000005.1, on the reverse strand, counting down.
TTCAACTTCCAGCTCGTGAAGTACTTACTCTGCGAGCCAGTGCCGCGTGTCTGCATTTTGAAAATGGGCAACTGCACCGCGTCCCTCGTGCACATGCGGGAACGGCGCGGGACGTACATGGGTGAGCTCGTCTGGCACGTGCCTGTCGAGCTGATGGGCGGAGCTTCCAGTGAAGGAAACTCCGCGCTGTTTCGCTGAGGCGCGGGAGCACGAGGCAACCAGGTGCTAGCGCTCGAATTCGTCGGCGGAACCATCGAGATTTCGGGTGTGCCCGAGGGGCTCGAGCTACCTGCTGGCTGTCGCTGGGACACTCGCACGCGCTGTCATCGCGCCAAGGCAATGGCCTACGCGGAGCTGGTGTTGTGGTTGCGCAAGGAGCAAATTCCCTACGACGATCGCGCGCGCCGTTACGTCGAGCTCGAGCCTCGGTTGGCCATTCACCGCGAGCCGCGACCTTTTCAGCGCGAGGCGCTTGCAGCTTTTCGCAAGGGCCAGGGACGCGGCGTGGTCGTGTTGCCCACCGGTGCTGGCAAAAGCCACGTAGCGGTCTTGGCGATTGAGGATCGCCGCCGCAGCGCGCTGGTGGTGGCGCCGACGTTGGAGCTCGTGCGTCAATGGTACGATCTGTTGCGCACGAGCTTTGCGTGTGACGTAGGCATCGTTGGTGGGGGCAGCCACGAAGTTCATCCGCTCACCGTCACGACTTACGATTCTGCCTACCTGCACATGCAGTACTTCGGAAATCGGTTTGGGCTCGTGGTTTTCGACGAGTGCCACCATCTACCCGGAGAGACTTACCAACTTGCTGCCGAGTCGTGCCTCGCTCCATATCGGCTCGGGCTTACGGCCACACTCGAGCGCCCTGATGGCCTCCACGAAGAACTCGATCGCTTGCTCGGCCCCGTCTTGTATCGCAAGGACATCGTCGAGCTGTCCGGCGAATACCTGGCCGACTACGAGACGGTCAGAGTAGATATCGAACTTTCGCCGGAGGAGCGTGAGGAATACGCGTCGGAGCGCAAGCTTTACATCGATTTTCTGCGCTCGCAGGGGATTCGCATGGGTGGACCCGGGGGATGGAGTGAGTTCGTGATGCGAGCGGCGCGTTCGGACGCCGGGCGCCGCGCATTTCAGGCGTACTTGCGACAGCGCGAACTCGCTTTCGGCGCCTCGGGCAAGTTGCGCGCGGTCGAGCGTTTGCTCGATCAACACCGCTTCGAGCGCACGCTGATTTTCACGCAGGACAACGCCACGGCGTACGCCGTCTCGAACCGCTTTTTGATTCCGGTGATCACCCACCAAACCAAGGTGAAGGAACGCAGTGATATCCTGGCGCGCTTCTCCAAAGCCGAGTACTCCGCGGTCGTAACCTCCAAGGTCTTGAACGAAGGCGTCGACGTCCCCGAGGCGAGCGTCGCGATTGTCATCAGCGGCAGCGGCTCCGTGCGCGAGCATGTTCAGCGCTTAGGTCGCATTTTACGGCGCAAGGACGACAAACGCGCAATTCTTTACGAGCTCGTGGCGAGCGATACCGGCGAGTCATTCACGAGCGAGCGCCGTCGTGAGCACGACGCCTATCGGGCACCGCCGCGATGCTGAGCGTTGAACACGTGCGCGTGCGCAGGAGCGGTGAGCGGCTGCTCTTGAGCGAGCTCTCTGCCAAGCAACGCTTGCGCGCCGTCGAGCTCGGTCGCGCCCTGTCGCAGATCCTTGGCGAGAGTGTGGGTAGAACGCGGGACGAGGTGGAGCGGGCGCTCGAGCTCGTTGAAACGCGGGCCAGCGAGCGCAAGCTCGTAGACGGCCTGAAGAAGCTCTTGGACGATGCGTGCGAGTTCGCGGAGCTCGAAGGCAGCGATCCAGCAGCGCTCCGGCGAGAAGTGTTCCTGCGTGCTGCGCGTGCGCGCCGCGAGGCATCGCTGGAAGTGCCGTTCGACCGCGACGCCGTGCTGAGCGCCAGCGGAGCCGAACACGGCTTTTCTGCGCAGGACGTGGAGGCGCGCCTGTTCGCGGATTTGCGCGGCGCACATCGGCTGGTGAAGGCGCCATTTCTGAGCGCCGAGGAGCTGGTGGAGCGCTATCAACGTGCCCAGGTGCAAGCTTTGCTGTTGCGCGCCGCGAGCGTGGTTGCCACCGTGCGCTGCTCGAGCCCAGATGCGTACCGCGCGCTGTTCCACAAACTCAAGTTTCGCAAGTTGCTTTACCAGCTCGAGCGCGAGGCGGACGGCGCTTATCGTATTCGTATCGATGGGCCGTTCAGCTTGTTCGAAGCGGTCGCCAAATACGGGCTCGAATTGGCGTTGCTCCTGCCAGCGCTCGAGAGTTGCGACGTGCTGGAGCTCAAGGCGCGTGTCCTTTGGGGCAAGCAGCGCACGCCGCTCGACTTCGAGCACCGCCATGTGACGCGACGTCCCGTGTTGGAGCCGGCGGCCGAGTTGCGCGATGACGTCGCCACGCTGCTCGAAGACTTCAATTCGCTGGGCTCGGCTTGGCGCTGTCGGGTTGCGGAAGAAATCTTGGAGCTACCGGGCGTGGGCAGTTGCATTCCGGATCTCGTTTTCGAGCGCGGTGACGGCGGAGCTCCGATTTATCTGGAGCTCATGGGCTATTGGAGTCGGGACGCGGTGTTTCGGCGGGTCGAGTTGGTGGAGCGCGGGCTCAGCGCGCGCGTCGTATTTGCGGCAAGCTCGAAGCTGCGTGTGAGCGAAGAGGTGCTGGAAAGCGACCACGCCGCGCTCTACGTCTTCCGCGGCAAACCGAGCGTGCGCGCCATCGAGCAAAAGCTAGACGCTCTGGCGCGCGCCAACGGGAGCGCAGCGTGAACACGCGCGGCAGGCATTTCATGCTCGACTTGTTCGAGTGCCCGGCGGAGCCGCTCAACGACGCCGAGCTTTTGCGGCGCCTCCTCAAAGAGGCTGCGGAGCGGGCGGGAGCGCACGTGGTGGCCGAGGTGTTTCACCCATTTTCGCCGCACGGCGTGAGCGGCGTGCTGGCCATCGAGGAATCGCACTTGTCGGTGCATACCTGGCCAGAAGAAGGCTACGCGGCGCTCGATTTCTACACTTGTGGAAACTCCGATCCCGAGGCGGCGTTGCTCGCCTTGGCGCAAGGTGTCGGAGCGCGCCGTGCCGAGCTCTTGGAAGTCACGCGCGGCGTCGCTCAGGAAAGCACTCTTCTATTCAGTCAACGCAAGCGCATCTTGTGAAGCGCCGAGTTGCGAGAAGTAAGCCTCTTACCAAAGTTGAGCGGAGTGCCGAAGTGAGTATGCTCGGCGTGTGGAAAAGTCGACGATCCCGCTCTACGACGAAGACTTCTTGCTGGAGAGTGACGCGGCGCGAGAGCTCTTTCACGAGCACGCGAAGCACCAGCCCATCATCGATTATCACTGCCACCTGCCACCCGAGCAGGTCGCGCAAAACTACAAGTTCCGGTCGCTAACCGAGATCTGGCTCGAGGGTGACCACTACAAGTGGCGCGCGATGCGTACGAATGGCGTCGCGGAGCAGCTGATTACGGGCGGCGCCGACGATTGGCAGCGCTTCGAGGCCTGGGCGCAAACCGTGCCGAAGACGCTGCGCAACCCGCTCTATCATTGGACTCACCTGGAGTTGAAGGATCCGTTCGGCGTACGCGATCGCTTGCTCGATCCGAACAGCGCCCGCTCGATTTACGACCAAGTGAATGCACTGCTGGCGAAGGACGACTTTCGCACGCAAGGCATCATGAAGCACTTTCGCGTGCTGGTGGTGTGCACCACGGACGATCCAGCGGACGATCTGGTGCATCATCGTGCGCATCGTCAAAGCGCAGCCCACGAGCAAGTGCGCATGTACCCGACGTTCCGCCCGGATAAGGCGCTCGCGATAGAGGAGCCCAGCGCACTGCGATCGTACCTCGGGCGTTTGGAGGGCGTGAGCGGCGTCAGCATCAAGAGCTACGCGACGTTGTTGGAAGCACTGGAGAAGCGTCACACCGCTTTTCATGAGCTCGGCTGTCGCCTTTCGGATCACGGCCTGGAGACCATGTACGCAGACGACTACAATCCGGGCGACGTGGCTCGCACATTCGCACGTGCGCTAGCTGGTGAAAAGGTAACGCTGGGCGAGGCCAACGCCTACAAAGCTTGTCTGCTTTACGATTTGGCACGCCTGGATCACGCGCGCGGCTGGACGCAGCAGTTTCATCTGGGCGCGATCCGCAACCTCAACTCGCGCATGCAACGCCAGCTCGGCCCGGACACTGGCTTCGACGCCATTGGAGATGCGGAAGTGGCGCGGCCGTTGGCGCGATTCCTGGATCGACTCGACACCAGCGCGGAGCTCGCGCGCACCATCGTTTACAACCTGAACCCGCGCGACAACGAACTGATGGCATCGTTGATCGGTTGCTTCCAAGACGGCAGCGTTCCCGGCAAGATTCAGTACGGCAGCGCCTGGTGGTTCCTCGATCAGCTCGACGGCATGGAGCGCCAGATGGAAGCCCTGTCGAATCTCGGGCTGTTATCGCGCTTCGTTGGCATGCTCACCGACTCGCGGAGCTTCCTTTCGTACTCGCGCCACGAGTACTTCCGGCGCCTTTTGTGCAATCTGCTCGGCCGCGACGTCGTGCGTGGCAGGCTGCCGGACGATCGCAAGCTCTTGGGCGAGCTGGTGCGCGACGTGTGCTTCCGCAACGCGAACGCGTACTTCGGTCTCGAGCTGCCGCGTCAGGCTGTGCTGTAAGCCTCGGCCGCCAAATTCGAGAATGGCGTTTCGCGCCAGCATGCGCGCTGCGCGGCAGTGTGTGGTCTCGGGTGCTGTTCGACGGTGAACACAAAGCAAGAGCGCCTAGGCTGTGAACCTAGGCGCTGCTTTTCTCTACTCGGTCGGGGCGGGCAGATTCGAACTGCCGACCTCACGGACCCGAACCGTGCGCGCTACCAAACTGCGCTACGCCCCGAGCAGGCGACCCCTCAGCCGAGGGGCGCCGGAACATGGTCTTTCCCCTCGGTTCTGTCAAGGGAAAGCGCGCAGGTACGCGCCGGTTCCTGGGGCCAACCCGCGCGTAGGCTCAAGCACCTTTTCGCCGTTTGATTTCGCTGATGAGCGCGGGGACAGCTTGGAACAGGTCCGCCACGAGGCCGTAGTCTGCGAGCTGGAAAATCGGCGCCTCCGGGTCCTTGTTGATGGCGACGATGACACGCGACCCCTTCATGCCTGCGATGTGCTGAATGGCTCCGGAAATGCCGACCGCGATGTAGAGGGAAGGGGCGACGATCTTGCCCGTCTGCCCGACCTGGTAGTCACCCGGAGCGTAGCCCGCGTCGACGGCAGCGCGGCTCGCGCCCATCGCCGCACCGAGTGCGTCGGCAAGCGGCTCGAGTACTTCGAAAAATTTCTCCTTCAGCGCGCGACCACCGGAAACGACGACCTTCGCGTCGCCGAGCTCGGGCCGTTCGCTCTTCACGCTGTCGAGGCCTAGGAATTCGACGCGCGCCGCGGCGCCACCCACGGCTGCTTTGGATACCGCTTCGCGCGGTGATGAGCCGCCGCTCGGCTCCGCGGGGCTAAACTCGCTCTGACGCGCCGTAGCGACTTGAATCGCCGTCTCCAACGTGCACGTGCCGAACGCGTTGCCTGCGAACATGGGGCGCCGGTAGAGCAGCTTGCCGCCTTCGCTGCTCACTCCCGAGCAATCACCAGCGTATGCCGCGTCGAGGCGGGCGGCGACGCGCGGCATCAGATCTTTCCCGAAGCTCGATGCCGTTGCGACCACGAGCGCGAAGCCCTTGGCGACTTCGGCGACGGTGGGTGCAAAGTGCTCTGCCGTGTAGTTGGCAAGGCTGGGATCGGCGCAGAACAGCACCTTGGCAGCGCCGTAGCCCGCCAGCTCTTCTGCGGCGCGTTCCACGCCGGGTCCCCCCAAAACCAAAATCGAGAATGAGCCGCCCAACGCAGGCAGCGCAGTTTTGACGAAGGTGATCGCGGAGAGGGTGCTCTTGCGGAGGCTACCGTCGTCTCCGAGCTCAGCGATGACGAGTGCGTTTGCCATGGGTTCCTCAGATCACCTTCGCTTCGTTGACGAGCCGTTCGACGAGTTCGTTCACGTCTTTCACCTTGATACCGGCCTTACGCTGACTCGGGCGCTCGAAGCGCGAGTAGGGGCTCGTGATCTTCGCGTCGGGGACCACATCGCCCAATGCTTTGGTTTCGAGCGGCTTCTTCTTCGCCGCCATGATCGCGGGTAGCGGCGCGAAGCGAACTCCGTCGTTGTATTTGAAGCTTGCTTCGGTGTGCCGCGAGCGCACGCTGGGACCTGCCACGATGCGCAGATCGACGGTCACCACCGCGGGCAACCGCACGCGCAAGTTCAGGGTGCCGCCATCCACTTCACGACCAACGCGCAGCACGTTTTCGGCCTCTTCGACTACGCTCGCGGCGAACGTCGCCATCGGCCAATCGAGCAGCTCTGCCAAACGCTGACCCACTTGGTTCGTGTCACCGTCGACCGCTTGCTTGCCCATCAGGATCAGGTCGGGCTTTTCGGTCGAGACCAACGAAGCCAAGCCGAGCGCCACCAGACGACCATCGAGCGCGTCGTCGGTCGCTTCGATGCGAATGGCGCGATCGGCGCCCGTAGCGAGCGCCGCGCGCAGAGTCGTTTCCGCGTCTTTCGGCGCGAACGTGACGACGACGACCTCGCCGATGCGTGTCTTCGGAGCCTTGCCATTCTCGGTGAGCCGCAATGCCGCCTCGAGCGCGTATTCGTCGAACGGGTTCATTTTCCATTCGAGCCCAGTGGTTTCCACAGCGTTACCGGAGCTCGAAATTTTGATTTTGTTAGCGTTGTCGGGGTCGGCGACGCGCTTGATGGGGACGAGGATCTTCACCGCGTTTCTCCTTCCAACGAGCAGTTCTCACATTGTGACCGCCAAACTCGGGTCGAGTAAAGCCGCGTGGCGCCTTGCATTGGCCGAACGGCCGACGGCAGCGGGGCGCAACAGTGGTGGTATGAGAGCCGGCGACGATGGCTTTGAAGACCGACTACTTGGTGCTCGGCAGTGGAATCGCCGGCTTGTCCTTCGCATTGCACGCCGCGCAGCACGGCGAAGTTCTGGTGGTTACAAAGCGTGAAGCGGGCGATACGGCGACGAACCGTGCGCAGGGCGGCGTAGCAGCAGTGCTTTCGCCAGAGGACTCGTTCGACAAACACGCCGAGGACACGAACGTAGCCGGCGCCGGCCTCTGTCATGAAGTGGTGGTCGACCTATGTGTGCGCGAAGCGCCTGCGGCCATTCAATGGTTGACGGAAGTTGGAGCACGTTTTTCGGAAGCCGATCCGGGCAAGCTCGATCTGGGCCGTGAGGGCGGGCACACCGAGCGGCGCATCGTGCACGCTGGTGACATCACCGGAAACGAGATTCAGCGTGCGCTGTGGGATGCGGTGCGCGAATCGCCCAATATTCGCGTGCTCGAATGGCACATGGGCGTGGATCTCATCACGCTTTCGAACTTCGGTGGTCCCGATCGCTGCGTTGGGGCCTATGTGCTCGACGAGCGACGTGGCGTAGTCGAAACGGTGCTGGCGCGCGCGACCCTGCTGGCGACGGGCGGAGCCGGCAAGGTTTACCTCTACACATCGAACCCGGACGTCGCGACCGGCGACGGAGTTGCGATGGCGTACAGAGCGGGCGCCGAGATCGCCAACATGGAATTCTACCAATTCCATCCCACCGTTCTCTACGAACCCAAAGCCACCAGCTTTTTGATCAGCGAAGCGCTGCGCGGGGAAGGCGCAATTCTACGGTTGCCGGACGGCGAAGCGTTCATGGGCCGTCATCACGCGATGGCCGATCTGGCGCCGCGCGACATCGTGGCGCGCGCCATCGACTACGAGATGAAGCGCACCGGTTCGGAGCACGTTCTGCTCGACATCACGCAGAAGCCCGCCGATTTCGTGCGCAGTCGTTTCCCCAACATTCACGCTTACTGTTTGCGCTTCGGCATCGACATGACGAGCGAGCCGTTGCCGGTCGTTCCGGCTGCGCACTACATGTGTGGAGGGGTTACTTCGGATTTACACGGTCGCACCACGCTGCCTGGTTTGTGGGTGATCGGGGAGACGGCGTGCACCGGCCTGCACGGCGCGAATCGCTTGGCATCGAACTCGCTGCTGGAAGGTTTGGTGTTCGGGCGGCGCGCGGCGAAGCGCCTCGAAAGCCAGATTGGCGAGCTGCGTTCGGAAGGCTTCCCAGGAGTTCCCGAGTGGCAAACGGGTTCGGCGGTGCCTAGCCACGAAGCGGTGGTGGTGACGCACAACTGGGACGAGCTACGCCGGACTATGTGGAACTACGTGGGCATCGTGCGCAGTGACGCGCGCTTGCGTCGCGCCGCGCGCCGCATCGCCCTGCTGGAGCAAGAGATTCGCGAGTATTACTGGCGCCACCTAGTGACGCGCGACTTACTCGAGCTTCGCAACATCGCCACCGTCGCCGAGCTCATCATCAACTCGGCGCTCAGCCGACGTGAAAGCCGCGGCCTGCACACGACGCTCGACCATCCGGAAACCTCGCCGGACTTCGCCGCAGACACGGTGGTCAAGCGCGGCGTGCTGCCGCATCTGCGCGGTCGTTGAGGCGACGTTTGAGCCATCGCACTCGGCTTGCGCTCGGCTTCGGCTTCGCCGCGGTGACCACACTGCTCGCGATGGTCACGCTGAGCTTGGGGCTTTCGGTGGCGAGCGCGTTGTGGCCGCGCGTGACGCACCACCTGGCTTTTGCGGCGTTGCTCGAGGTGCTCGTCTACCTGGCGATTTGTGCGGTGTTGGTTCCCGCGCCGGAACGGCCCGCGTTGCAGCTTGGAAGACCTCCGAGCGTGCGCGTGGCGTTGCTGGCGGCAGCACTCGGCGTTGCTCTGCACGGTCCAGCCGAGTTTCTGGAAGCGACCATGCAGAGCTGGGCGCCGCTGCCCGACCAGGTTCTCAAGGAACGTGCGCTGCGACTGATGCCGGAATCACTGATGGAGCGCGCCACGCTGTTCGCCCTGGTCGCGGGCTGCGTGCCCTTCGTCGAAGAGCTCTTTTTTCGCGGAGCTCTGTTCGCGCGCATCCAGCCGGCGCTGGGCGTGGCCTGGTCTGCCTGGATCACGTCTTTGTGCTTCACCGTGAGCCACCTCGAGCCGCGTTCGTGGCCGGCGCTCCTGTGTGTAGCGTTGACGCTGGGTGCGCTGAGACGTGCGCACGGCTCGCTGTGGCCGTGCATCTTGCTTCACGCGACGTTCAATGCAACGACGCTCGCCGTGTTGTTTTCGTTTCCTCGAAGTGCCTTCGAACGCGCGGAGCCGGCGCCGCTACCTGCCTTGATTGGCACACTCGCGAGTGGTGCTCTGGCGTACTGGTTGTGCGCTCGCGAGGGGCAGGCGAGGTTCGCGTGACGGCGCGCATTGCCTTGTGCTTGCCAGGTGGCGGCGCCATGGGCGCGCTGTTCCAAATCGGTGCACTCGCCGCGGTCGAAGATGCCGTCGAAGACTTCGATGCAAACTCGTTCGACCTGTACGTAGGTAGCTCTAGCGGTGCCAGCCTGTCCGCGGCGCTGGCGGCGGGGGTGCCCGTGCAACGCTTGTATCGCGCGTTTCTGGATCCGGCGGACGTGTACTTCGGGCTCGAGCGCAAGCACTTGTTGCGTGTGGATTTGGGGGAGTGGCGTCGCACGTTGCTCACTACGTTGAAGGCCTTGCGACACGCGGCAGGTGGAGTGCGAGCGCGCGAGCCGCGAACGTTGCCGTCCGCGTTATGGCAGGAGCTCGATCGCCTTTACGACTCGCTGCCAGCGGGCTTGTTCACGCTGGAAGGATACGAGCACTTTCTCGAAGATTTCTTCGTGCGCCGCAGCGTTCCGAACACTTTTTCGGCGATGCCTCGGCCGCTGCGAGTGCTGGCGCACGAGCTCGATACGGGCGCCCCCGCGTGCTTTGGCGAACCTGGGCAAGACAAGGTGCCAGTGACACGCGCCTGCATCGCTTCGATGGCAATTCCGCCATTCTTTTCGCCGGTGCGCATTGGTGATCGGCACTACGTGAATCCCGGCGCCGGACAAATCTCTCACCTCGACGTTGCGGTGGAAGCAGGAGCCGAAGTGCTCTTCGTGGTGCACTCGATGGTGCCTGTCAGCGTGCAGTCGGTGCCCACCGGCCATGGGCGGCGCGATAGCCTGCGTGACAAAGGCATGATGTGGGTGCTGAATCAGGCCATTCGCATCGGTATGCATCGGCTCATCGAGGAAGCGAGCCAGCGCGTGACGAGCAGCGGTTCGGTGGCGGTCCTGCGCATCGAGCCGAGCCCCGAAGACGGCATTCTCTTCATGTACAACCCAACTAGCTTCGAGGCGCGCCGTCGCATGTTGGAGCACGCTTATCGCTTCACTCGCCTCGAGCTGGCTCAGCGTTTCGCCAATAATGACCCAACGCTCGCGCGCGCCGGGCTACGCCCTCGTGTGAGTGCCCGCTCGATTCCTCCGTCGGCTTGAGGCTTCATGGCTGCGATCCTGGTCGACGCGCTTCGCCGAGTTCGCGCATTGATGTTGGCGACGGCGTTGGCGTTCACGCTGGGCGCCTGCAAAAAGCCGTATCGCGTCGGCGAGCACGTGCTCGTGCGCTGGGAAGAAGGCAACACGCAGCTGTACCCCGCATACGTGGTCGAGCGCGTCAGCGCCACTCGTTATCGCGTCCACTTCGACGGCTACGACGCGCGCTTCGATGAAGACGTCGGCATCGACCGCATCGAGGGGCGCGTAGAAGGTCCGGTCGTGACACCGCCTCCACCGCGCAAAGTCGCGCGCGCGGTTGGATCCGCCAATCCCAGCGACGCCGGTGCCGCGCTGCTCGTGAATCCCTACAAACCCTCCGACCGCGTACGGGTGCGCTGGCGCGGTTCCGTCTACACGGCGCTGGTCTTGGAAGTCGTTTCCAAAGATCGCGTGCGCATTCACTACGAGGGCTTCGAAAACGCGTGGGACGAGGTCGTGCCGCTGGATCGCATCGTGGCGCGCCGCCAGTAGCCGGGCCTCACGGTTCGCCCGGCATGTGCCCGCCGCTGCGCAAGGCGTTCAGCAGCGCACTTCGTTCCTCGGCGGTCAGCATGGCTGAGTTTTCGTCCAGCGCGCGCTTGAGCGGGATCAACCAGCGATCGGCGCGCGACATGTCGCCGAGAGCGAGCTCGCTGAGCCCGGCGTACAAGGCGTAGCGGGCGCGTTCGGCCGGCGTGAAGTGCGGAGAGTCATGCGCCAGCGAGCGAAAGCGTTGTGCGGCCTCGGGCAAACGGCCTTCTTCGAAAGCTTCGATCGCTTGCCCCAGCGGTGTGGCACAGCTCACCACGCTCAGCGCAGCTCCGAGTAGGGACGGCAATTGGTTCGACATGCCTCAAGGTCGGCTGGGGGCGTCGCCAGTTGCGCGGAAAAGCCGCTCGGCGTTGCGGGGCATGGCCTTGGGGCCACACCTCGGGTTACTGTATCGACATGTTGGATGATCTGTCGTCGAGGCTCGCCGAAAACCTGCGTCGTCTTCGCGAGGCGCGCGGGCTCACCCAGCAAGACTTGAGCGTCGCATCCGGCGTGCCGCGGCCAACGTTGGCTCATCTCGAGTCTGGTTCGGCGAACCCCACGTTGTCGGTCATCGCACGCGTGGCGCACGCTTTGTCGGTGCCAATGGAAGAGCTGGTGGCAGCAGCGAGCTCCTGCATTGAGTTTCGCCCGCAGAAGAGCCTGGCGCGCCACGAGCGAGCCGGTTCACGCGTCGTGGATGTGTGTCCGGATCCACCCAGCGGTATTGTCGTTGAACGCATTGAGCTCAGCCAACGCGCGGAGCTCTCGCGTGAGGGCAGCCGGCAAGCGGATCGGATTTACGTCGTGTGTGAGCGCGGCGAGATCGAAGTGGGTTCTGGGTCAGAGCGGTGCTCACTGCGCGCGGGCGACTTGGCCATCGTACGTCGCGGCGCCGCGCATGTATTGGCCCAACGCGGCCGCAGCGCCGCCGTTGCCTACAGCGTTCGAATTGGTGCCTGGTCGAGCTGAATCGTCAATCATTCTGCCGGTTTAGAGAGCTACACACGCGTCAATTCCGGGGTGAGCGCAATTTCGGCGTGAAATCCGCGCGAGCGGCTTGCTCGCTTGCGCTTCCGGGCCAAGCTTCGGCCCCTCGTATGACCAGCCTGCGCAACGACATCCGAAACATCGCCATCATCGCCCACGTCGACCACGGTAAGACGACCTTGGTCGACGCCATGCTGCGTCAGACGGGGGTGTTTCGCGAGAACGAGGCGGTGGTCGAGCGCGTGATGGACTCGGGTGATCTCGAGCGCGAGCGCGGCATCACCATTTTGGCCAAGCATTGCAGCGTTCGCTTTCGCGATACCACCATCAACATCATCGACACGCCGGGCCACTCCGACTTCGGTGGTGAGGTCGAGCGCACCTTGAAGATGGCGGATGGTTGCTTGCTCCTGGTTGACGCTGCCGAAGGGCCGCTGCCGCAAACGCGCTTCGTGCTGAGCAAGGCCATCGAGCTGGAGCTGCCCATCATCGTGGTGATCAACAAGATCGATCGCGCTGATGCGCGGCCGGACGATGTGCTGAGCGAAGCCTTCGATCTGTTTTGCGAGCTCGAGGCCAGCGACGCGATCACCGATTTTCCCGTCATCTACGCCATCGGCAAAGAGGGGCTCGCCAAGCGCCGCCTGGAAGACGAAGGCACGGGGCTCTTGCCTCTGCTCGAGACCATCGTCGAACGCATTCCAGCGCCCAAGGTGGATCTCGATGGGCCGCTCCAGTTCGGCGTGCACAACATCGAGCACGACGAATACGTGGGGCGCCTCGCCATCGGTCGCGTGCGACGCGGCAAGATTGCAGTGGGCCAGACGGTGACGTGTCTCGGCGCCAACGGCAACGCCACGCAGCGCGTGAGCGCGATTTACTTCTTCGAGGGCACACGCCGCGTCAAAGTGGACAAGGCCGGCGCCGGTGAAATCGTAGCTTTGGCCGGCTTCGAAGACGTGCAGATCGGCGACACGATTGCCGCCAGCGACACGCCGGAGGCGCTGCCGCGCATCGAGGTGGAGGAGCCCACCATCAAGATCCGCTTTGTGGTGAACACGTCGCCTTTCGCCGGCAAAGTCGGCAAGTGGGTCACGTCGCGGCACCTGCGCGATCGCCTGTTCCGCGAAGCGCGGCGTAACCTCGCATTGCGCGTGGAGGAGACCGAAGAGCCCGATACGTTCATCGTGCTCGGTCGTGGTGAGCTCATGCTGGCCATTTTGGCCGAAACGATGCGCCGCGAAGGTTACGAGTTCGCGCTGGGCATGCCCGAAGTGATCGTGCGTGACGTCGATGGCGTGCGCTCCGAGCCCGTCGAGCGCGTGGTGGTGGACGTGCCCGAGCAGTTCATCGGCGCCATTACGACGCGCCTCGGCGAGCGCCGCGGTCAGATGACCAAGATGACGAACCTCGGCTTCGGTCGAGCGCGCATGGAGTTTCGCGTGCCGTCGCGCGGCTTGATCGGCTTCCGCTCGGCGTTCCTCACGGAAACGCGCGGTATGGGCTTGCTGAACTCCATGTTCGACGGCTGGGAACCCTACGCCGGACCGATGCTGCGCCGTCCGAACGGCGCCTTGGTGGCCGATCGCGCCGGTGAGACGACGCCGTACGCGCTGTTCCATCTGCAGCCGCGCGGTGTGCTGTTCATCGAGCCGGGCACCAAGGTCTACGAGGGTATGATCGTCGGCGAGCACAACCGCCCGAACGACCTCGACGTGAACGCAACGCGCGAGAAGAAGCTCACCAACATCCGCGCTGCCGGCCGCGACGAGAACGTGATTCTCACGCCGCCGCACACACTCACCATCGAGACGGCGCTCGAATTCATCGATCGCGATGAGCTCGCTGAGATCACGCCGGACGCTGTGCGCGTGCGCAAGCGTGTGCTCGACGCCAGCCGCCGCCCGCGCCGCGACGACGAGTAGGCCCGGGCGCTCGAGCTCTCAGCTTTCGCTTTGGAGCGTGAGCGTCCCGCTGGTTAACCCGGCCGCGCGCGCGCGAAGTGTGATGCGCCCCGCTTCACGGCGGGTGCGCACCACGACCAGGGCGAGACCATTGAAGGTCTTGCGCTGCAAGCTTTGAAACGGCTCGAAGCTAGTCGGATCGCCGTTGTCGACAGCGATCACGTCGCCGGGCCCTTCGAGCTCGAAGCTGAGCGGCACGTGGCTGCGTGGCACCGTCAGCCCGGCGTGGTCGCAGATGGCTGCGGTCACGAACGCGAGATCGCTGCCGTCAGCGCGCAAGCTGGTGCGCTCGGCACCGAGCCGAACCTGGCTGGCGCTGCCCGTGGTGCGCTGCCTGGCGGTTGCCCACTTCTTGCCGCCTTTGGTGACCACGACTTTGAGCTCACCCGGCTCGTACACGACGTCGTCCCAACGGAAGCGATACTCGAGGGCCTTGCGTTTGCGCTTGCCGAGCGAGCGGCCATTGAGGAAGAGCTCGGCTTCGTCGCCCGCTGAGTACACGTGCACAGGCGTGACCTCGCCGACGCGCTCCGGCCAGTTCCAGTGCGGAAGGATGTGCGCCATGCGCAGGTCGGGGCGCCAGCGCGCTTGATAGATGTAGAAACGGTCCTTGGGGAAGCCCGCCAAATCGATGATGCCGAAGTACGAGCTGCGCGATGGCACTTCGATGCGACCTAGCCGAGCGAGATCCTCGGCCATGCGCGCGCGGTCTTCAGCCTTCGAAAAGTTCAATAGATTGGTCGAGTCCGAGTTGTATGGCGTGGGTTCGCCCAGGTAGTCGAAGCCAGTCCACACGAACTCGCCGGCCGCGAATGGCGCTTGGTCCAGACCGCGAAACTCCTGGTCGGGCGTGAACGCCCAGGGAGCAGTCGAGAGGTCATAGGAGCTGACCTGGAAGTTTACCTGGCCGTGATGCTTGTCGTCGCTGACGGGAAAGAAGTACTCGCCGCGTGTGCTGAGCGTTGAAGCGGTTTCGCTGCCGAGCACGGGCATGCACGGATTGCTCGCGTGAAATGGCGCGTAGGCCTCAGGCTTATAGTTGAAGCCAACCACGTCGACGGCGGTTTGAAAGCCGCTGTACGCCGCCTGCTCACCATTGAACGCGGACGTGATCGGGCGCGAGCGATCTTCTTCGCGCACGATGCCGGCGAGGCGACAAGCGAGCTTCCACCCGTCCACGTACCACTGCTCGATGACCTCATTGCCGATACTCCACATCACGACGCAGGGATGATTGCGATCCCGGCGAACCAGCGCGCGCAGGTCGCGTTCGTGCCAGTCGTCGAACACCGTGGCGTAGTCGAAATAGCGAAAACCCGGATCGCCTTCCTTCAAACCGTCGGGCGTCTTTTTTCCGCGCCGCCAACAGTCGAAGGCTTCGTCCATCACCAACAAACCCATGCGGTCGCAGAGCTCGAGCAGCTCGGGCGCTGGTGGATTGTGGCTCGTGCGAATTGCGTTCACACCCATGGCCCGCAAAATCTCGAGCTGCCGCTGAATGCCGGTGACGTGCACGGCGATCCCGAGCGCGCCAAGATCACTGTGCATACACACGCCTTGAAGCGGCACGTGTTCTTCGTTTAGGAAAAAGCCTTTGTCCGCGTCGAAGCGAATGCTGCGAATGCCGAACGGCGTCTCCACCACATCCACTAGGCGGCCATCGAGTTCGACGCGCGTGACCGCGACGTAGCGGCGTGGCTTCGTCAAACTCCAGAGCTTCGGCTTTTTGATTTCGACGGAATGCGTGCGTAGCGCTTGTTTGCCAGCCGGGATCTTCAAGGTGAAGCGCTCGGCTTCGGCTTCGATCTCAGCTTCCGGCCGACCCTCGGACGACAGGCGATGAATGCTGGTCGATAGGCTGAGCTCGACCTCGCTGGCGGACTCGTTCTCGAGCGTGACATCCACGTTCACTTGCGCGGATTTTTCGCTGACTCGCGGCGTGGTGACGAAGACTCCCCAGTGTGCAACGTGCACGGGCTCGGTCTTTTCGAGCCACAGATTGCGATAAAGGCCTGCGCCGGGATACCAGCGCGACGAGGTCGGCGGGTTTTCTAAACGAATGGCGATGACATTGTCGGCACCGAAATCGAGCACGTCGCTGAGATCGAGGCAGAAGCTAGAGTAGCCATAAGGCCAACCGCCCACTAAAGTTCCGTTGACGAACACCGCCGAGAACGACATCGCTCCGTCGATCTCGAGGCCAATGCGACGCCCGCGATCGCTCTCCGGCACGAAAAAGCGTTTGCGATACCAGGCCACTCCGGTCCACGGTAGCTTCGCAGTTTCACCGGCGAGCTCCTGGCTGAAAGGACCTTCGATGGCGTAGTCGTGAGGCACGTTGACTACGCGCCACGAACTATCGTCGAAGTCTTTGCGGACGTAGCTGACGTCTGCGCCAGGCCGCCCCGCAGGACGCGCGGGTTTGGCGACTCCTTCGTTGATCAGCTCGACGCCGGTCGCGAGCAGCCACGGCTTCAATGCCTGATAACCGAGGCTCTCGCATGCGTCGGGCGCTTCCCCGCGAATGAAACGAAAATTGGAATTGAACGACTCGCGCTCGCGAGGCGAACGCTCCGAGTTCGGTAAGCCCATTTTATTAACCGGCGGCTGCCAGGGATTCGGCGTCGGAGGGCGACGCTGGTAACAACTTCGCGAGCGCACTCAATAGCGGCAAAATACCGTGTTTGTCGAGCGCGCTCACACAAATGCTACCGGGCTGCTGCTCTAGCGCCGCTTTTTCGCTGGCTTCGAGGCGGTCGACCTTGTTGAACACACGCACGCGCGGAGTGAGCTCCAAGCCGAGCTCGGTCAGCACGCTGGTGGTGGTCTCCAGGTGCTCTTCGTGTTCGGGATCACTCACGTCCACCACTTCGACGAGCACGTCAGCGTCGGTGGCTTCTTCGAAGGTGGCTCGAAACGCCGCGAACAGATCTTTGGGCATGCGGCGAATGAAACCCACCGTGTCGCTCAGCACCACGTTGCGGGCGTTCGGCAACAGCAAGCGCCGCGCGCGTGGATCCAATGTGGCGAACAGCTTGTCCTCCGCCAAGACGCCGGCCTGGGTCAGCGTATTGAGCAGCGTGCTTTTGCCCGCGTTGGTGTAGCCGACAAGTGCAACCACGGGCAGATCGCCTTCGCGACGGCGTTTGCGGCGCTCGCGCCGTTGCGCTCCCAGGGACTCCAGCTCCTTCTCCAGCCGGTGCACGCGCTCACGTGCTCGACGACGACCGATTTCGAGCTTGGTTTCACCGGGACCACGACCGCCGATGCCACCGGTGAGGCGTGACAATGAGTCATCCTTCTGCTGCAAGCGAGGAAGCGCGTACTTGAGCTGGGCCAGCTCGACTTGCAGCTTGCCATCGCGCGATTCGGCGCGTTGAGCAAAGATATCCAAGATCAACTGGGTGCGATCGATGATCTTGAGATCCGTTTGCTTCGCGAGGCTGCTCGCTTGTGACGGGCTGAGCTCACAGTCGAAAATCAACGTCTCGGCATCGAGATCGATGGCGCGCATCACGATTTCATCGAGCTTGCCGCGGCCAACCACGAAGCGTGGATCGGGATGCTCGCGCACCTGAATGACCGAATCGGCTACGTCGACGCCGGCCGTTTCCGACAGGCTCAAGAGCTCTGCCAGCTCGGCTTTGGCGCGATTCAGGGCGCCCGTTCGGCGTTTGTCGGCGACGTGCACCAGAATCGCGCGCCCGTCTTTGCCACGCACGACGCGTGCACGCCGGAGCTCGCCGAACTCCGCTTCGAGCGAGCTTATCAGCTCGCCAAAGTGGGGCTGCTCTTTTCCGTAGGGTTGCGGCGGAACGATTTCGTACGGCCGTGCATTCTCGTCGCGCGAGGGCACATTGTAGGCCCAGGTCAGCGAGCGCGGTTCACCTTCGGGAGTGAGCTGAATCGCCGCGATCAAATCGAGCCGCAGCCGCGTGAGATCGACCAAATCGTCTCGCGTGAGTGGCTCACCGAACAAGTGCGTGTGCACCAAGCGCAGCGCGCGAAATCGCCCCTCGGCTGCGCGCAGACGGCCAATGTCCGGCAGCAACAGCCCTGTTGCATGACCGACGACAACGCAATCAACTTCTCCCGAGCGATGCACCAGCGCACCCACTTGGCGCTTGGTCTCGTTCGAAGCGTCGACCAGCGAACGCACCAGCTCGTGCGTCACGATGCGGTCGTTGGGAACCCTGCGGCGGTAAATGCGCTCGAGAGTCTTGATTGAGCTCGGGGCGAGGCCTGTGGTGTTTCCGAAAATCTCTGGCATGAGTGCGGGGGGACGCCTTGAAATCTGGCACGGATCCGTGGCCGGGTCACTTGGCCCCGGCGCTACTCCCGCCGTACGCGGAACGTCGAGAAGCTAGCGTTTTCGACTCGAGTGTAGCCTGTCTGCAACAAGAAAAGGTGCGGCCGTGTCCGTAGCTTTTCGCACTTGTCAGGTAAATCCGGGCTTGGCGGAGCGCAAGTGCCGCGGTTCCGTTTTATCGCGCCGTTTCATAGATTGAGGCTGATTTTCTCGGCGATGTCGGCCGAAGAGTGCCCCACGCGGATCTCGAGAGGGCCGGGCTCGACCAGAAAACGCTGCGTTGCCACATCCCAATGGCTGAGATCGGCCTGTGTGAGCTCGAAGCCGACGAGCTGACTCGCTCCGGCGGCGAGTGAAACGCGCGCGAAGCCTTTCAACTCCTGCTGAGGTCGCGCGATCTTCGAAGCGGGGCGGCGTACGTAGAGTTGCACGACGTGATCGCCGCTGCGAGCGCCGACGTTCTTGAGGTTGACGCTGAAGCGCAACGGGTTCGACGGATCGAGGCGCGTATTGGTGGCACGCAAACCTTCGAGCTCGAAGCGAGTGTAGCTGAGTCCGAAGCCGAACGGAAACAGCGGAGGCCGCTTCGCATACATGTACGTGCGACCGTGGGAGAGGTCATAATCGAGTACGGGCGGTAGGTCGTCGAGCGAGCGTGGCCAGGTTTGCACCAAGCGCCCGCCGGGGTTGTAGGTGCCGAGCAGGACGTCCGCCAAGCCGTTGCCTTGCTCTTGGCTCGCGTGTGTCATCAGTACGATTGCGGGCACGTGCTCCGCCGTCCAATGGATGGCGTAGGGGAAGTTTGCCATCAGCACCACCACCATGCGTTGGTTTTCGCGATGTACGGCTTGCAGCAGCGCCTCGTCCTCGAGATCTAGCGACTTGCGATCGACGGCTTCTTTGCCGTAGCTCGGCAGCGTGACTTGCGCCCAGCCGGCGTCGCCCGTGGGGTGATTGCCGACACACGCGATGACTAGATCCGCTCGTTGCGCGAGCTCCGCGGCCCTGCCTTTTTCGTTGTCGCGTGCAAAGGACACCTCCACGCCGGGCCCAAACCTTCGTTCGAGCGCTGCGAGCGGCGTTACGGCGTACGGCGGCGTTCCACTGTACCAGTCGAGCAGCACTTCCTCCGCGCGCCGGCCGACTACGAGCACGCGTTTGAGTTGTTTCGGATCCAGCGGCAGGAGCCCTTCGGAGTTCTTCAGGAGCACGATCGATTGACGCGTAGCCTCCAGCGCGAGCTCGCGGTGTTCGGCGCTTTCCCAAGGCACCTTGCGAGCGTCGATCTGCGCGTACGGAACGCGGTCGGTGGGGTCGAGCAATCCCAACTTCAACATCACGCGGAAGTTGCGGCGCACGGCGTCGTCGAGCTCGGCCTCGCTCAGCAAGCCCTGATTCAGCGCCTCGTGCACTGCCTCGCTGAACTTGTCGAGAAACTGCGTGATGCCGGCGCGCACCGCTGCGGCGGCTGCGGCTGGGAGCTCGCTGTAGCGGCGTTGGCTATTCACGAGGTTGCCGAGCGCTCCGGCGTCCGTGCAGATGATGCCGTCATTACCCCAACGCTGCATGGTCACGTTGCGGAGCACAGGGTGCACCGTGCACGGCTCGTCGTTGTACAGATTGTATGCCGCCATAAAGGCGCGTGAGTGCCCCGCCTCGATGCCGTGTCGAAACGGCGCCGAGTAGTACTCGTAGAACACGCGCTCATCGAAGTTCGATGACGTGGTGTCGCGCTCGTCCTCGTTGCTATTCGCGAGGAAGTGCTTCATCAAGGACGCGGCTTGCCAGTAGCGCGGGTGGTCGCCTTGCAAACCGCGCACGAAGGCGGTCACTAGGCGCGAAGTGAGGAAAGCGTCTTCGCCGTAGCACTCCTCGGTGCGGCCCCAGCGCGGATCGCGACCGAGATCGGCGTTTGGTGCGCGGATCACCAAACCGCCACGCTGCTTCACATGGAAGGCGTAGCGAGCTTCTCGGCCCTCAGCCGCGGCGATGCGTTGAAGGAGCTCCGCGTTCCAAGTTTGGGCAAGACCTATCGACTGCGGGAAGCTGGTGGTCGCTACGGGCTCATCGCCACCCCAACGCCCTGGGCCACCGAGCGCGAGCCCGTGCAAGCCCTCGACGTGGTCACTGGCTTGGATCCCAAGACGTGGAACCGCTGGCCGTGTGCCCAAGCACGCGACCTTCTCGTCGCGCGTCATTTCGGAGAGCAGCACGTCCAAGCGCTGTTCATCCGGCAGCTCCGGATCGAGGAACGCTGTCGCGCGCGGTGGAGGGCCGAGGTCGCTGGGTTTTTCTGCAGGCGAATCAGTCACGGAGCTCCGGGCGGTTGAATGTGGAGGAACGCAGCCTGGGCGTTGGCAGTTGGTTGCACACACGCCCGCAATCAGCACAGCGCTCGCCATCAGGCGATGAAGCAAAGTCACTCGCCATTAGACCGTTTTGGGGCAGGTGAGGGTGCAGGAATCGGCATGCAGTTCTCGGAAATCAGGCAATGTTCGCAATTTTCTCGGATGCCATCGAAACCTGGGCGGAGCGGTGGTAACGGGGCGAGCGCGATGGCTCTTTTGACGCACCTTTCCCTCGAAAATGCTCGGGCGCTGTGTGCAGCGTTCGGGCTCGAACTCTCGGCGATCGAGCCGCTCGCACACGGATCCGTCAATTCGAATTTTCGACTGACGACTCTCGACGGAACACGCTATTTTGCTCGGCTCTACGAAGAGCAGCCGCTCGCTGGCGCTCGCGTCGAAGTTGAATTGTTGGCAACACTGGCGCGGCGCGGGGCGCGTGTGGTGGCACCGTGCGCTACCGCCGCTGGTGAGCGTGTCTTGTTGCACGACAACAAGGCATTCGCGGTGTTCCCCTGGGTAGACGGCGACTGGTTGTGCCTACGCAGCGTGACGGGCGATCACTGCGCGGCGGTGGGTGCGGCGCTCGCCGAAGTACATCTGGCGAGCGGCGACGTTCAGCCCCTCGGCCCTGGACGCTTTCGCCCCGATGACATGCTCGAGCGCCTCGAGCGCGTCGAACGCGAAGGCCCGGCGCGGCTCGGCCCGGCGCTGGCTGAGATTCGCGCGTACTATGCCGACTATCTGCCACAACGAAACGCGGAGCTGCCGCGCGGCATTTGTCACGGCGACTTGTTCCGCGACAACGTGCTCTGGCGCGGCCCTGAGATTTCGGCGTTGCTGGACTTCGAAAGCGTGGCGTGGGGCACCTTCGCCTACGACCTGATGGTGACCGCACTCGCGTGGTGCTACACGGACGCGTTAGTCGTGCCTCACGTCGAAGCGATGTTTCGTGGTTACGCTCGCGTGCGCCCCCTGACAGCGGCCGAACGCGCCGCGTTGCCGGTCGAAGGCGCGCTTGCTTGCCTGCGCTTTGCGACGACACGCATCACCGATTTCGAGCTGCGGGCGCAGCCCGGGCAAGCTCCGGCGCGCGACTATCGGCGCTTTCTAGAGCGGTTGACGGCGCTGCGTTCGGGAGCTTTCTCGAGTGCATTCGCGAGTCTCGCTCGAATTTGAAATGTGAGTACCCCAGAAACAGGAATCGAACCATGACAGTAGCGCGCGGCGGCAGGCTTCCTCAGGCGATCGATGCGGCGATGGAGCGCCTCAACACGAGTGTCGATATCGATAGCGAGCTCTGGGCAGAAGATATTCAGGGGTCCATCGCGCATGCGCGCGGTCTCGTCCGCGCAGGCGTTTTGACTGCCGCCGAGGCCGATAGCATCGTGTCCGGCCTCGAGCGCATCGCGGGCGAAATCAAAGGCGGCACGTTCGTGTGGGAGCGCGAAAAAGAAGACGTGCACATGAACATCGAGGCACGTCTTACGGCTCTCGTGGGCAGCGTGGGCGGCAAGCTGCACACCGGTCGCTCGCGCAACGACCAGGTTGCGACCGATCTGCGTTTGTACTGCCGGCGTCGCGGGCAGGAGCTGCGGGCGGCGCTGACCGATCTCGGCACGGCGATCCTCGAGCGAGCGCGTGGTGAAATCGATACGTTGATGCCGGCGTATACACACCTGCAGCGCGCCCAGCCAAGTCGTCTGTCGCATCATTTGATGGCCTGGCAGGAGCTCTTGTTGCGCGATCGGGGGCGGCTCGACGACGCGCTGTTGCGTGCCAACGAGTCACCGCTTGGCGCCGGAGCCGTCGCGGGTACCGGCTTTGCGTTGGATCGCGCCTTCGTCGCCACCCAGCTCGGCTTCGATCGACCCATGCGAAACTCCATCGATGCCACCGGCAGCCGGGATTTCTTGATGGAGATCGCTTCGGCGCTGTCCATCCTCGGCGTGCACCTGTCGCGAATCGGTGAGGAGATCGTGCTGTGGTCGACCGTCGAATACGGTTTCATGACGTTGAGTGACGCGTTTTCGACCAGCTCTTCGATGATGCCGCAGAAAAAGAATCCGGATGTCGCCGAGCTCGTGCGCGGCAAGGCGGCACGCTTGATGGGTTCACTCACCAGCCTGCTCGTCTTGGAAAAGAGCCTCGCGTTTGGCTACGGGCGCGACCTACAAGAGGACAAACGGCCCATTTTCGACGCGTTCGAGTGCGCCGAGGTGAGCGTGCGCGCGCTGACCGGTGCAATTCTAACTGCGACGTTTCAACGCGAAACCATGCGTCGCGCGTTGGATCGCGGGCACCTGTGCGCCACCGATCTGGCGGATTTCTTGGTTCAGCGCGGTCTGCCATTCCGCGATGCACATCACGTGGTCGGCGGCCTCGTGCGTGAAGCCGAGCAGCGTGGTGTGCAGCTCGGCGAGCTACCCGAAGAAGTCTTGCGCGCTGCGCACGCTTCGTTGACTGGCCCGGAGTTGCGCAGTGCCCTCGATCCCGCTGCCGCAGTGGAACGCCGCTCGCTCATCGGCGGTCCGGCTCGCGAACGAGTGCTCTCGGCCATCACCGAAGCCGAAGCGGAGTGGGCGGCTACCTGAACCCAGTGTAGACCCAGCGTTCGCGCGTTTGGTCGCTGCCGCCAAACGCGCCCGCTTGCGCGAGGATCACGCCGGCCACGAGCGCGGTGCCGGCTCCGACCGCCGCGTACGTCAGCCAGCGCGGCACGCCTTTCGAAACCTTGATGACGCCGGGTGCCGGGCGCTCTGCGAGCGGTGCGAAGACCGCGGTTTGCCACGCGCCGCACTCGGCTCGTCGGCAGCGCGCCATGCGAAGCTCTCCGCGCACGAGCTTGGCCACTGCCCATTCCGCGCACGACGTTTCCGCACTGGCGCGGGGGCCCTGAGCACCATCGATCGCGCCTGCCAAATCGTCCGCGCTACACGGCGTTGGAGCAGCGAGCTCTAGGTCGACGTTGTTTCCGGCCTGCCCCACGGAAACCCACCCGGACCAAACCAAGCGCCCGGCGCGCAGGACGCGCACGTGATGCTCGCCGGCGCGCGTTTCCAAGCTGTGACCGACGCTCTCTGCATCCCACTCGAGAACGTCGCGAGCCTGCACGCCGCGCACGCTGAGCTTGGTCTTCGCAGGCAACTCGCTCGCCGGCGTTGGCTGGAACGCGTCGTGAAATGCCTCGCCGCGTGCGCACTCGAGCACCGCGGCCAGCATCATGAGCTCTCGCGCGCGCGTCGGATTCTCTTCTTGCAGTCGCTCTGCCGAGATCACGTGGTGCTCAGCGAGCAGCCACGCCGCCTGGGGCAGCTCACTGTGGGCTCGAATCAGGGCCTCGGCCTCGGCGAGCGCACTGTCGGCTTCCGCGCCGCGCAGTGCGCCGATAGCGGTGCGAGCGGCGGAAAACAGCGCTTCAATTCTGCGCACACTCTCTCCCTGTTGCGCATCTGCGGCGCGCCCGAGTTTGTCTTCCTCCGGCCTTACCCGCTCGAACTGCACCATCCAACGAGCCGAGAAGTGCGCGACATCACGAGTGGGGAGCTGCACCGACATTGGCTCCGCGGCACCGAGCGCGAGCACCCAGAGAGGAAGCGTTGGGTTCACCGGGGCGCCATGTTAGATTCATTCGTTGAACGCGGATAGGGCTCAGGCAGCGCGCGAAGCGACCGTTTAACACCGTGAGGCACTAGTGCAGCTGGATTTCGTCAACCGCGAGCTGACCATCAAGCTCGTCTACTACGGCCCGGCATTGAGCGGAAAGACCACGAACCTGCAGGCGCTGCACAACGTGGCCGCGCCCGGAGCGAGTGGGCGGCTCATGACGCTCGAGACTCGCGATGACCGTACACTGTTCTTCGACTTGCTCCCGCTGACCTTCAAGGCGCAGGGCAACCTGGCAGTGCGCCTGAAGGTATTCACGGTTCCTGGTCAGGTAATTCACGCGTCCACGCGGCGCTTGGTGGTTCAAGGCGCTGACGGCATCGCGTTCATTGCCGATTCGCGCATCTCGGAAACTCAACACAACGCCGAAGCGTTTTTGGATTTGAAGCACAACCTGAAGGAGCACGGCCTGACGCTGCGGCGCATGCCTCTCATCATTCAGTTCAACAAGCGCGACATGCCCGCCGTACGCAGCGACGAAGAGATTGCTCAGCTCGCCGCGCAGGGGCGTGAGCCGGTTTACATGGCGATTGCGACGCGCGGCCTGGGCGTCGTCGAGAGCTTCATCGGGTTATTGCATCTCACGTGGAGCGCGCTCGACGCCGAGCACGACTTGGATCGCAAGTTTGGCTTCGACTCGCAGGCATTTCTCGCGCAGGTGGCCGAGAAACTCGGACAAAAACGCGGCGTGAAGGACATTCTGGGCGCGAACGTGGGCGGCGCGGTCGACGTGTTGCGCCCGGAGGCCACGGGGTGATGGCAACCGGCGCTGCTTCACGTTCATTCGATGAGCTCACGCTGGGTAACGGCGTCAAGCTCGACGAGCTCATCGATCGCAACGCGCTCACCGAGATTTTGAGCAGCGCGTTCGACCTGTTCAAGATCACGATGCGCATCTTCTCGGACGATGGGCGTCTGCTCGCGGACGTGGGACGCGAAGTCGAATTCTACAGCTACTTGTCTGGCTTTCGTGCTCCGCGCACGGCCATCGAGCAGGTGATTGGCGCGCTGAAGAGCAAGTCCGCCATGGGCGATGGTGTGGTGGCGTTTCCGTGTGTGAGCGGCGCCGAGTACCGCGTACACACCCTCGAGTACGACGGCCGCGCCGTGGGCCGTATCATCCTGGGTCCGTTCGTGCCTCCGCATATCACCGCTCCCGCCGAGAGCTTGCTTGGAATGGACGCGAACATCGATCGCACACGAGCCAGCGAGCTCTTCGACAAGATCACCCGCGCGTCCGATGAAACCGTCGCGCGCATAGCCAAGCATCTGTCGGGCATGCTCGGTGTCGTGCTGTTTGCCGAGCACCGCGCCCTTCTGACCAGCAACATGCACCTTGCCAGCGTGCGCGAGAGTTTTCGCGATCTGGAAGACAAGAACCAGAAGCTGCAAATCGCCTACGACCGCTTGAAAGAGCTCGATCGCCTCAAGAGCAACTTTCTCGCGACGGTCTCGCACGAGCTTCGCACCCCACTCACCTCCATCATCGGGTACAGCGAGATGCTGGTTGAGGGCCTGGCGGGTGATCTCAGCGCCGAGCAACGCGACTTCGTTCAAACCATTCGCGAAAAGGGCGAGCAACTTTTGGCGCTGATCAAGGGCTTGCTCGATCTGTCCAAGTTCGAGAGTGGCACCATGACGTTCCGCAAGAACAACGCGGACGTTGCCAAGGTAGTGCAAGAAGTCGTGTCGACGCTGCAACCCGGCGCCCTGAAGAAAGACGTGCGGCTCGAGTCTGCCGTCGAGGCAGGGTTGCCGCGGCTTTGGGCCGATCCGGAGCGGCTGCGTCAGGTGCTGTTGAACCTGGCGGAGAACGCGGTGAAGTTCACGCCGCCGGGCGGGCGTGTCGTGGTGAGCGCCCGCCTCAGCGCGATGGATGCACAGCCGCCGGGCGACGCAGGTGGCATGGTGTTGCTCGGAACCAAGCGGACTGCGGTGGAGTTCCGGGTCACCGACACCGGCATCGGGATCCCGGAAGCCGAGCGCGATAAGGTGTTCGACGCATTTTATCAGGTCGATTCGAGCTCGACGCGGGAACAAGGTGGTACGGGGCTGGGGCTCTCGATCGTTCGGCGTTTGGTCGAAGGGCACGATGGTGTCGTGCGCATCGAGAGCAATGAGCCCACCGGGACCGTCTTCGTGGTGACGATTCCTGTGCGGCGTGCCACCATCGGCTGAGCGGCGTTCAGGCCGCTCGAGTCACGAGTGGCCGCACAAAAGAAGACTTCCGAATTCGCTCGCATCGCTCGCATCCAACGGTTGCTCGAGAACGGTGCGTCAACTGCGCGCGGCATCGAAATCGGTATTGGTGATGACGCCGCCGTGCTGCGCGCGGATGGACGCTGCGTGTGGACAGTGGACGCGCAGGTCGAGGGGGTGCACTTCGACCGGCGTTGGTTGTCGTTGGAGGATATTGGCTACCGCTCGTTTCAAGCGGCTGCCAGCGATTTGGCGGCGATGGGAGCACGACCGCTCGGCGCGTTGTCGAGCCTAGCGTTGCCTCGGGAGCTCTCCGAGCCGAATCTGCGGCGGATCGTGCAGGGCCAGGCTCGAGCGGCGCGCGAATGCGGCTGCCCGATCATCGGTGGCAACTTGGCGCGCGCGGGCGAGCTTTCGCTGACCACCACGCTACTCGGAAAAGTCGAGCGCCCGTTGCTGCGGAGCGACGCCAAGGCTGGAGACGAGTTGTGGCTCGTTGGTGACATCGGTCTCGCCGCGCTGGGACTATTCGCGCTGTCACACGGCACGCGGGGCAGCGCCAGCGTTCGGCATTGTGTTGGTGTCTGGCGACGACCACGCGCGTTGCTTCGCGAGGGTGCACTGCTCGTCGGCCGGGCGCGCGCTGCAATCGACATATCCGATGGGCTGGCAGGCGACGCCGGTCACCTGGCTGCCGCAAGTGGGGTGCAACTGACCTTCGATGCGGACGAGCTCGAAGCTACACTGTCGCCTCACTTGCTCTCTTCCGCGCGTGAGTTGGGCTTGTCGGCGCTCGAGCTCGCGGTGCGGGGGGGTGAAGATTACGCGCTTCTGTGTTCCGGTCCGGCTGAACGGAGGCCGCGTTTTGCACGGCCCATTGGCCATGTCGGGCGCGGTCAGGGGGTTTGGCTCGAACGCGCGGGCCGGCGAAAAAAGCTATCGGGATCGTTCGATCATTTCGCTCGTTAATTTTTTGCAGACAGGGCAACACCCACTGATTCGGAGCGCGGATTCGTCCGTTTAGGTGAGAACCGTGACTTGCCCGAGCTCGTCAGGGTACTTGTACAAACGCCGCGCGCCCCACGAGCCTAGCTGGTGGTGCTTTTCGATTCGAGGCTGCTGATGCGTCGATTGACTCTTCTGCTGCGTTCTTGGCTGCAAACCTCGCGGAGCGCGCGTCGCAGTCGCGCATGGGTCGCCTTGGTCACGGCCGTCGTTGGCGCGCTGATGGTCGCGAGCTGCGGTCGCACGCCCGTAACCGATTACTGCTTGGATTGCGTGGTTGGTGCCGGTGGCAGCGCGAACCCCAGTGGTGGGGCGTCGGCGTCGCTCGGCGGGAGATCGAGCGGTGGTGCGTTCTCCGGTGGCAGCGCGAACGGCGGGAGCGGTTTCGGCGGCGCGGCAGGAGGCAACTGCGCGGGCACGCTGTGTGGTGCGAGCTGTACCGATCTAGCTTCGGACGCGAAGAACTGCGGTAGCTGCGGTCACGTATGTCCCGGCAACGGGCCATGTCTCAACGGCGCCTGCGGGTGCTCTGCACCAGGACAAATTGCGTGCGCCGATGGCTGCACCTTGGTCGCGACGGATCCCAAGAACTGCGGCGCTTGCGGCACCACCTGCGCAGGCGGAGCAACCTGTGCAGCAGGCACGTGCTCGTGTCCCGCCGGCACAACTGCTTGTGATGGCTTGTGTCGGCCACTGATCAACGACCCGAACAACTGCGGCCAATGCGGTCTCGTGTGCCCCGCTACCGCGCCATTCTGCCAAGCTGGGAGCTGCGCGGCGACTTGCAGCGCTGGGTTCAAAGCCTGCGGCCTTTCATGCGTCGATGTGACGAACGATCCGTTGAACTGCGGCGCATGCGGTCAGTTGTGCGGCGGCGGTAAAACGTGCTCCCAAGGTGCCTGCGTTTGCCCGGCAGGTTTCATCGATTGCCAGGGGCGCTGCGTGGATCCGAGCGCTGATGCATCGAACTGCGGTGCATGCGCCAACGCCTGCTCCCAGGGAGCGGCGTGTGTTGCTGGCAAGTGTGGTTGCGTCGGCGGTGACGTTGCGTGTGGCGGCGCTTGCGTCGATTTGACGCGCGATGCTGCAAACTGTGGCGCTTGTGGCAAGGCGTGTGCGGTTGGCGAAGTGTGTTCCAACGGCAGCTGCGGTTCCGCGTGTGCTCCCGGCTTGGTCGCTTGCAACGGCAGCTGCGTAGACATCACAAATGATCCGCAGAACTGCGGAAACTGCGGGCTCCAGTGCGGCGGCGATCAGGCGTGCAGCGGAGGAAACTGTGTCTGCTCGGGCAGCGACGTCAATTGTGGGGGCGCTTGTGTAGATCTCGCGAGCGATCCGAACAATTGCGGCGCTTGTGACACGGCTTGCGGCGCGCGTCAGTCCTGCACCGGCGGCGCTTGTCGCTGCGATGCGGGCAGCAGCATTTGTGGAAACACCTGCGTCGATCTGAGGAGCGACCCTAAGAACTGCGGCGCTTGCGCGTTAGCTTGCGCCCCGGGGCTGGTGTGCGCGATTGGCAGCTGCGCCACGAGC
Organism: Myxococcota bacterium; assembly: GCA_049324695.1. Classification (GTDB taxonomy): domain Bacteria; phylum Myxococcota_A; class Polyangia; order Polyangiales; family Polyangiaceae; genus PMG-095. The sequence goes on along the minus strand of JBMOMJ010000005.1, from coordinate 107,619 downwards.
TGCCCGGCGGGGACGAGCAACTGCAATGGCGCTTGCGTCGACGTGACGCGCGATAGCCAGAATTGCGGCGCCTGCGGCATGGCGTGCCCCGGTGGGCAAGACTGCGTGCAAGGCGCGTGCGCGTGTCCGCCCGGCACGCTCGCTTGCGGTGGGCGTTGCGTGAGCATTCTGAGCGATGCCGAGAATTGTGGCGCGTGTGGCAACGTGTGCGCCGGCGGCAAGAGCTGTACCTCGGGCCTTTGCACGTGTCCCGCAGGCGCAGTGGATTGCGCTGGCAAGTGCACCTTCGTTTCGACCGATTCTCAGAATTGTGGTGGCTGCGGCATCGCGTGTGGCGCAGGCAAGGTATGCAACGCCGGTCGTTGTTTGTGTCCGAGCGGGAGCAGCGACTGCAACGGCAGCTGCGTGAACTTGAGCGCCGACGCGACCAACTGCGGCGCCTGCGGGAATGCATGCGCTCCGGGCCAAGCCTGTGTGAACGGCGCCTGTGCATGCTCGGGCGTGTTGGAAGCTTGCGGCGGCGCTTGCGTGAATCTGTTGAACGACAGCAACAACTGCGGCAGCTGCGGACGGGTGTGTGGCAGTGGGCAGAGCTGCATCTCGGGCGCTTGCCGCTGCGATCCGCGCACGACGCTGTGTTCGGGCAGCTGCGTCGATTTGCGGAGCGACGTACAAAACTGCGGCGCTTGCGGTCGCACGTGCACAGCGGGTCAGTACTGCAACGGCGGACAGTGCCGCGACAATTGCGGAATGAATCGCACGATTTGCGGCGGAGCTTGCGTGCAGCTACGCAACGACCCACTCAACTGCGGAGCTTGCGGCAACGCGTGCGGAGTCGCGGAAAACTGCGTGCGCAGCACCTGCGTGTGCCCACCGTCGCTAAGCACTTGTAACGGCGTGTGCACCGATCGTTTGAACGATCCACTCAACTGTGGAACGTGTGGCAACGCCTGCGCGGCCGGTGAGGTATGTAACGGAGGCACCTGCGGCTGCCCTGCTGGCGTCGAGCGCTGCGGCGGCGTGTGCACCAACGTCGACAGCGATGTCTCGAACTGCGGCGGCTGCGGCATCACCTGCGGCGCAGGGCAGACCTGCACGAACGGCGCTTGCCGCTGCCCAGGCTCTCAAAGCGCCTGCGGTGGTAGCTGCGTCGACGTCAGCTTGGATCCGTCGAACTGCGGTGGCTGCGGGCTAACGTGCCCGCCGGGCGCGTCGTGCGTCAACGGCGTGTGTGCTTGCGGCGGCGAGACCAACCTGTGCAACGGCATCTGCGTCAACGTGCTCGCCGATCCACTCAACTGCGGCGGCTGCGCCAAACGCTGCGCTCCGGGTCAGACCTGCAGCAACGGTAGCTGCGGCTGACCCGCGGCTGACCGCGCCCCAAACACGCGAGTGAGCTGGAACGTCGTGCGCTCCAGCTCACCGTTTCGCGGCGATGCTCACTTGCAGGCGGTCGGCATACCGGCGCCGCGCAGTGCCGCGCTGATCGCACCGAACGCCGCGCCCGAAGCTTGCCCGGCACCAGCCGCTGCGTTGCACACGGCCGCCGCCTGCAACATGTACGTCTTGTTCGGCTCCGGAGCGCTCTGAGCGTTCTGAGTGAGCGCTGCGCAACACTTCTTCAGCGAACCCGCGGCGCTACCGCCACCAGTGACTGGAGCGGCGCTAGCCGACGCCGACGCTGAGGGCGCGGCAACCGGAACCTCGGGAACGAGCTCCACTGGCGCGGTGGGCGGAGGCGTCGCAACCGGAGCCGCAGAGGGCAGGGGAGGCGGCGGCTCATCCTTCTTGCAGCCAGTCGTTTGCGCCGCAATCAGCGGCACCATCAGCGACATGAGGAGCGGGGCAAGCACGCGAGCTTTCTTCGTCTGCTTCATAGGCGTCTCCGACGGCGGGTGACGAGCACCCGCTCGATCTAGAGTTTTACTCGGGCTGCCCCGCAACTTCCAAGTGTTTGCACGTCACTGCCGGCCCGCGGGCTGGGTCCCGGCAGTCAACGCGCGGATTCACTCAGCTGCAGCCCATCGAGTTGCCGCAGTTGAGGCACTTGTAGCAGGCGCCGTTTCGCACCGTGATGTGACCGCAACCATCGCACACCGGCGCGTCGCCCATCATTTCCTCGAGCTGGGCATCGAGCGCACCGTGCGCGTCGTGGCTCGCGTGTGAAGCGGCAGCCGGCGCCGGCGGCAGCTCCGGTGCCTCTGCCAAGACCAGCTTCGGCACGGTCGGATCTTCGATGGTCGCCGCTTCTTCGGCGGGCTTCACCTGCGCGAAGTCGTAGCGCTTCAGATATTCGACGCCGAGGACGCGGAAGATGTAGTCCACGATGGACGTCGCGAACTTGATGTTGGCGTGACCCGTAACGACGCCGTGCGGCTCGAAGCGTGTGAACGTGAACTGCTCCACGAACGTCTCCAAAGGCACGCCGTATTGCAGACCCACCGAAACTGCCATCGCGAAGCAGTTCATCAACGAGCGGAAGGCAGCGCCCTCCTTGTGCATGTCGATGAAGATCTCGCCGAGAGAGCCGTCTTCGTACTCGCCGGTGCGCAAGAACACCTTGTGCCCGCCGACGTGCGCCTCCTGCGTGAAACCGCGACGCTTCTTCGGCATGCGCACGCGCAGCCCTTCGGGACGCACGCTGGCGGCGACCGGCGCGGCGGCAATGGTAGTCACCGTTTCTTCCGCCGACTCCTCGCTCGAGCGCTCCTTGCTCGACGTCGACAGTGGCTGTGAAGCCTTGCAGCCGTCGCGATAGAGCGCGACCGCCTTGAGGCCCAACTTCCAGCCCTCTTCGTAGATCTGGCGCACATCGTCGATGCTGGCGTCGTTGGGCAGGTTCACGGTCTTGCTGATCGCGCCCGACAGGAACGGCTGAGCGGCGGCCATCATCTTCACGTGAGCCATCGGCTCGAGGAAACGCTCACCGATGCGGCCGCAGCGGTTCGCGCAATCGAACACCGGATAATGCTCATCGCGCAGGAACGGCGCGCCTTCGATGGTCATGCGCCCCACGATTACGTCGCCCGCTTCCTCGATCTCCTTGTCGGAGAAGCCGAGGTGCTTGAGCAGATTGAAACCCGGCTGGCTCATCTTCTCGGGCGTAACGCCGAGACGCTCGTAGGTCTCTTTGCCGACCACCCACGGCGCAAACGCCAAGGTGACCTCGAACACGCCCGGAATCGCGTTTTCGATGCGCGACAACTCCTCGTCCGTGAGGCCGCGCGCCTTCAACGTGGCGCGATTCACGTGCGGAGCGCCGAGCAGCGTGTTGGTACCGGAGACGTACGCAACAATCTCCTGAATTTGCACCGGCGAGTACCCCAAGCGACGCAGCGCCTCGGGCACCGACTGGTTTACGATCTTGAAGTAGCCACCGCCGGCGAGCTTCTTGAACTTTACTAGTGCGAAGTCCGGCTCGATGCCCGTCGTGTCGCAATCCATCAAAAGGCCAATCGTGCCGGTCGGTGCAAGCACCGTCGACTGCGCGTTGCGATAACCAAAGGCGTCGCCGAGCTTTACGGCTTCGTCCCAATCCTGGCAGGCAGCGCGCCACAGATTGTCCGGGCAAGCGTCGCGGTTAATTGCGTAGGCAGCGTCCTGGTGCATACGCATTACCCGCAGCATCGGCTCGCGATTCTTGGCGAAGCCAGCGAACGCCCCTTTGCTGCCGGCCATGCGCGCGCTCATCACGTACGCGTGCCCGCACAGAATGGCCGTGAGCGCGCCCGCAATTGCGCGACCCTTGTCCGAATCGTACGGGATGCCGAGCAGCATCAACAACGTGCCGAGGTTCGCGTACCCCAGCCCGAGCGGACGATAGTCGTGCGAATTTTGCCCGATGCGCGCCGTCGGGTACGACGACAAATCCACCAAAATCTCCTGTGCCAAGAAGAAGATCTCGATGGCGTGACGGTACCCTTCGATGTCGAAGCTGCCGTCCTCACCCAAAAACTTGGTCAAATTCAGCGACGACAGATTGCACGCCGTGTCGTCCAAGAACATGTACTCGGAGCACGGATTCGACGCGTTGATCTTCCCGCTGTTGGGGCAGGTGTGCCAGCGATTGATAGTGCTATCGTACTGCACACCGGGATCGGCGCAGGCCCAGGCTGCCTCGGCCACCTCCGTCCACAGAGCAGCGGCGTCCAGCGTCTCAACCACCTCACCGGTGGTGCGCGCGCGCGTCTGCCACTTGCCGCCGCTCAGCGCGGCACGCATGAAATCGTCGTTCACACGCACCGAGTTGTTCGAGTTCTGCCCGCTCACCGTGCGATACGCGTCGCCGTTGAAGTCGCTCTCGTAGCCCGCCGCGATCAGCGCCTTGGCCTTCTTCTCCTCGCGCACCTTCCAATTCACGAAATCGCGAATCTCCGGGTGATCCATATCGAGGCACACCATTTTCGCGGCGCGGCGCGTAGTTCCACCGCTCTTGGTCGCGCCCGCTGCGCGATCCAACACCTCGAGGAAACTCATCAAACCGCTCGAAGTGCCGCCGCCCGACAGCTTCTCCTGCTTGCCGCGGATGCGGCTAAAGTTGCTACCCGTACCGGACCCATACTTGAACAGCCGCGCCTCGGACTTCACGAGGTCATAAATGGCCATCAAGTCGTCGTCGACCGACTGAATGAAACAAGCCGAGCACTGCGGCCGGCTGTAAGCGTTGGCTGTCTCCGTAGTCGTGCCAGCTTCCTCGTTGTACGCCCAGTTACCGCCCGAACCCTCAATCCCGTACTCGTGAAACAGGCCGCAGTTGAACCAAACTGGCGAGTTGAATGCGCCGTACTGGTTCGCCATCATCCAAGAAAGCTCCGCCTCGAAATTATCGGCGTCCTTCTTGCTCGCGAAATAACCGCCAAATTCCTCGCCGGCCGTGCGAATTGTGTGTGCGATGCGGTGCACCACCTGGCGCACGCTCATCTCCCCGCGTGCCTTGTCACCGTGCAGGCCGGCCTTGCGGAAGTACTTCGACACCACGATATCCGTGGCGAGCTGCGACCAATTCGCAGGCACCTCGGCGCCTTCCATTTTGAAGACAACCGAGCCGTCCGGGTTCGTAATCACACTTTGGCGACTCTCCCAAACGATGCCCGCGAACGGGTCGGAACTCGCGTCCGTGTAACGACGCTCGACAGTGAGGCCGCGCTTGGGGCGCTTGGAAGGCGTCCGCTTCGGCGAGCTCTCCGTTTCACTCGTACGGCTCGATGCCTTCACGCTCGTCTTGTCCTGACCCACGATTGTCGATTGCGCCATGCTTCCCTTACCTCCTACCGTCTCTGCTGCCGCACACACGAATAGCCAACCCCGCGCGCGCACACGCACACAGGTCCCCGTGAGTGAGTCGGTGTTCGAAGCGATTCTTCATCTTCCGAATCGCCTGGCTCCGGCCCAACCAGCCAAAGCCAAAACCGCCTCACGTGGCGTCTTCGACGTTCGTGATGCGGAGTCTTAAGGTCCCTAAATTCTCGTTTGGAGTAGATGCCTAACGAGTCAGTCGAAAACCAAAACGGGTCGCACAGAGCATGCACCCAAGCTCCCACAGAGGGGGGTAGGTATGTTCAGTACCTGTGCTCCTGCTCCCTGTGCTTCCGTAAGCTACTGCAACCCCGCACAGGACTTTGTCACCGCGCGAGAACACGCTTTCTACCCCAACGCCTTGGGCACGGACAAGCAAAAAGCCACAATCCCTTGGGTTCGACCGGCAGGCCGCACGACGCTCCTGTTCCTAACTTGTGGAGAGTACTGAACTTTGAACCACTGAACAGACTATCCCAAATCTCCCCCCAGCTCCCCTCCAAGCTCCTCCCAACCTTTTCCCCAGCTCACCCAGATCCAACGCCCCAATCCCAATCCGACTCCCCAATCCGGCTCCCCAATCCGGCTCCCCAATCCGGCTCCCCAATCCGACTCGCCACGTCGGCCGTCCGCTTCGACTTCCGGCGCGCATTGGCCGTCGGCCCCGCATCGGCTGCCTCCCCCCAGACGTGCTCCGGCTCGTGCTCGCGGTGCTCGTGCGCGCGCAATTCGGAAGCGCGCCGCGCTGAGCTGCACGCAATTCCGAAACGCATCGCGCAACCGCGCGCCCTCCGCGCCGCTTGCGCGCGAGCCGTGCGCGCGTCTGCCCCCTCCAACGCGCTTCGCCGCGGGAGGGGGACAGGTGCACGCTCTGGGACGGGTGCAACGCACTGGGACGGGTGCAGTGCACTGGGACGGGTGCAGTGCACTGGGACGGGTGCAGTGCACTGGGACGGGGTGCAACGCACTGGGACGGGTGCAACGCACTGGGACGGGTGCAACGCACTGGGACGGGTGCAACGCTCTGGGACAGGTGCAACGCGCTGGGACGGGTGCAACGCTCTGGGACGGGTGCAACGCTCTGGGACGGGTGCAACGCTCTGGGACGGGTGCAACGTTCTGGGACGGGTGCAACGCTCTGGGACGGGTGCGCACTGCAAGCCTTGGGAGAGCTGCGCGCTTCACGAAAAACTGCGCATTGCACGCTCCGTGATAGCGCTCCGGGAAAGCTGTGCACTGCGCGCTCCGGGACGGCCGCGTGCTCGGGCACAGCTGTGCACTGCACGCTCCGGGACGGCCGCGTGCTCGGGCACAGCTGTGCACTACGCGCTCCGTGATGCGTGCGCACTGCATGCGTCCGGAATCGCTGCGTGCTTCGGGAAAACTGCGCATTGCACGCTCCGTGATGGCGCTCCGGGAAAGCTGTGCACTGCGCGCTGCGGGACGCGTGCGCGCTGCATGCGTTGAGGAGCCGTTTTCGGAATAGCGCGACCGACGGGCGCACAAGTGTTCGTCACTGCGCCAATGAGCGCCGTGAGCTTCGTGCAACGATATCGAATCGTCCTCATCAGTTCCGATTCTTGTTGACGCGATCTTCGAGGGGGTGCGGCAGCAGAGTGGAGAGTGTGCGAAACTTTCGCCGCCACGGGCTCTGGCTGCTGCGCTGACGAGCTAATGATGATTGAACGCTTTTTGAGTCGTTTTTGCCCACGAAAGTCGCGCTGCGGGGCACCTGCGAGGTTGAAATAACGCGTGGTATTCAGTAGCGCATGCAATTCAATGCTTCGCTCTCGAGTGTGGAGTTATTGGCACGCATGCCGGTGTTGGCAAGGTGCGAACGCGGCGCCACAGCGGACGTGATCGAGCACTTGATGGAGATCGATTGCCGCAAGTTGTATTTGGGTCAGGCGTGTTCTTCGCTGAGTGCGTACTGTCGCGAACGGCTCGACTATTCGGAAGACGAAGCGGGCAAGCGAGTGCGTGTGGCGCGTCTGGCTCGGGACGTGCCCCAAGTGTTGGAAGAGCTCCGAGGAGGGCGTATTCACCTGACGGGTCTCTTTCTGTTGGCTCCGCACGTGAGTCGGGAGAACGCGGACGTGCTGCTCGGCGAAGCGCGAGGGAAATCGCGCCGAGAGATCGAGCGCCTAATTGCGGCTCGTTTCCCGCAGCCCGACGTGGAAGAGAGCGTCACACCAACCATCCTGCTGCCGACCGCGAACGTCCTGCCGACCGCGAACGTCCTGCCGACCGCGAACGTCCTGCCGACCGCGAACGTCCTGCCGACCGCGAACGTCCTGCCGACCGCGAACGTCCTGCCGACAATCGCAAAACGTGCCGACCGGCTGAAGCCGCTCTCGGCGTCGGCGGTTCTGGTGCAATTCACCGCTTCGAGCGAGCTCTATGCAAAGATCGAGCGCGCGCGTGAATTGCTGAGTCATTCGATTCCGGCGGGGCAGTTGGTAGCGGTCTTGGAGCGGGCGGTGGACGAGCTGATTCGATGCGAGGAAAAGCGCCGGTTGGGAGCAGGGGTATCGCGGAGGCGGCGGCCCCTTAAGGAGGGGTCGCGGCATGTGCCGGTAGAAGTGGCACGTGCCGTTTGGGAACGCGACGGAGCGCAATGCAGGTTCATTGATTCGGAAGGTCGGCGCTGCAGCGAACGACGCTTCATCACGATCGAACACAAGGTGCCGTTTGCGCGTGGAGGAGCTCCTACGGTCGACAACCTGTGCCTTCTGTGCTCGGCTCATAATTCCTACACTGCTCGGCTGGCGTTCGGCGCGGAGCACGTGGAGCGGAAGAAGGAGGAGCGCAGGCTGCGGCAGGCACAGGGTCGGCGCAAGCGACGGGTCGGCGCAGCGACGGGTTGACGCAAGCGACGGGTTGACGCAAGCGACGGGTCGGCGCAAGCGACGGGATTGGAGCGGTTCGTACGAGCTTGAGAAGCGGGGCTTGCATCCCGATGACGCGCCGCCGGTTCTCAGATGATTCAGGGTTTTGCGGGGTAGCTCTTTTTCAAGGCTTTGCGGGGTAGCTCTTTTTCAAGGCTTTGCGGGGTAGCTCTTTTTCAAGGCAAAGCCGTGTTCGGGATCGAGGACTGCAACAGGGCCGAACTTGGCGAGGGCAGGGCCCAAGGAGGCGCCGTCTCCGGCGACGACGATGACGGGTGTCTTCTGGTAGACGCGCGTCGCGACATTGGTCACCGCCGGCAAGTTGAGCTCACCGAGCGATTTGCGAAGGGTGTCGTAGTAGTCGTCAGGGAGGCCGAGCACGTAGAGTTGGCCGGTGAGATCGGCGACGCTGCCGACGGTTTCGAGACGGAAGACGAAGCCATCTTTCAAGAAGCGGGTTGCGCTGGCGAGTTCGCTTTCGAGCGGCGCGTGGTTGGCGATGGCGTTCAAGTTTTCGAGCAGCGCGTCGACGGCGTCGATGGTCTTGGCCGTTTGCGTGCCTGCTGAAAGCACTAGCGGGCCAGGGCTGTGCGCCAAATCACCGAGGCTCGAGCCGGTGTTGTAGGCGAGCGAGCGCTTTTCCCGCACGTCCAAGAACAGGCGACTCGAAACGCCACCGCCCAAGATTTGGTTTGCAGCTGCCAGCGCGGGGTAATCGGGGTTCGAGCGAGCGACGCCCAGAATGCCAACGTAGATTTGGCTCTGCGCCGCGCCGGGGCGGTCCACCAAGAAGACTTCTTGCTTTTGAGGTGCAAACGGCGCGTTGACGCTCAGGCTCGGCGCGGGCTGGTTTTTCCACTCACCGAACCATTTCTTCGCGGCGGTCTCGACCTTGTCGGGGGTCACGTCGCCTACGACGACCAGGCTGGCGTTCGAGGGAACGAAGTGCGCTTTGTGCCACTGGCGACAATTATCGAGCGTCAGTTTTTCGAGCTCGGCCGGCTGCGCATCGAAGCGCGCGTAGGGGTGAACCGCCGTGGGGATCTCGAAGAGCTCCCGGTACAGCACCATCGATGCTGCCCAGGCCGCGCTTCCGCGCGCAGAGCTCTTTACGCGCTCGATTTCGCGTGTGCGCAGCTTGTTGAATTCGATCGGCGCAAACGCGGGCTTCATCGCGACGGCAGCGAGGACCTCGAGCGCCTGTTCGAAGTCGCCGCTGGTGACTCCGAGCGAAATGCGCGTCGAGTCGCGATCGGTGGTCACCTCCAGATCCGTACCGAGTGTTTCGGCGCGGCGCACGAGCTTCTCCGGGCTCATTCCGCCGGCACCCCCGGCTTTGAGCAGCTCACCGGCGACCGCTGCCAAACCAGGTCGCTCACCGTCCGTTGCGCTGCCAGAGCGCACGATCAGGCGGAGCTCGACGATGGGATGAACGTGGCGCTCGACGATGCGCAGCCCGAGCCCATTTTCGAGATCCCGATGCGCAATGCTGGGAAACGGTGCGCTCGGGGAGATCCCCGACGTGGGCGGTTGGATGGTGTCGGAAGCTGGAGCTTGTGCGACGGGCGCCTGAACCGGAGCCGGTTGAGGCGCGGGCGCCGCGGGCTGTTGCGGCGCGCAGGCCGCGAGAAGGAGACAAGCTGCGTAAAGCGAAAATCGAGACTTCATGGGGCACCTGCGGCGGCGCGAGCGGCTGGGCGTACTTCGACTGCAAAACGCAGCTCGGGTTTCAGGTATTCGCTGGCGACGCGGCGCATGTCATCGGCCGTCACCGCCAAATAGAGGGAGAGCTCGCGCGTGAGCAAACGCGCATCTCCGAAGAACACCTCGTATTCACCGAGGCGAATCGCGCGCTTGGCGTTGGATTGCAGCCCGAACACGAAGTCGTGTTTGAGACGCGCCTTCACGCGCTGAAGCTCTTCAGCGCTGGGCGTGGTTTTGCGCAGCCGATCGAGCTCTGCCTCGAAGGCACGCTCGATTTCTTCGACTTTGGCCTTTTCCGTGAGGATGCCGCTGAGACCGAATTGATCTGGGCCACGCCGATCGTAGGTCCAGGCGCCGACGCGCTGGAGTAGCGAGCGATCGCGCACGAGCTTCTGATGCAAGCGGGAGCTCTCGCCGTCGCCCAGGAGCAGCGCGCACAGCTCGAGTGCGTAGTGATCCGCGCTGCGCGCCGGTGGGATGCGAAACGACCAGAATACGCCCGGCGTGTTGACGTTCTTGTCTTCCACGACTTCGCGGCGAATGGCTTTGACCTCGGGGCTAGCTGGCGCGACGGCTGCGTTGAACGGCGGAACCTCGCGGCGTTCCGCACCGCCGAAATACTTGCGCACGAGCTCCATCGCGCGATCCGGATCGAAGTCGCCCGCGATCGCGAGTACGGCGTTGTTGGGCACGTAGTAGGTTCGATAGAAGTCGCTCACCCACTCGAGCTTGGCGACGTCCAGCGTCTGCATGCTGCCGATGGTGGTGTGCGCGTACGGCGCGTAGTCAGCGAAGGTGATCTCCTCGAGGCGCTGCGAGCCGCGCACGTACGGCGCGTTCTCGACGCGCATGCGGTACTCTTCCTTTACGACCGCGCGTTGGTTCTCGAAGTTCTTCTCGTTGACCGCCAGCCAGCGCATGCGATCAGCCTCGAGAAACAGAGCGAGCTCGAGCTCGCTCGAAGGCAGCAGGTCGAAGTAATTCGTGCGATCGGCGGAGGTGGTGCCGTTGAGAGTGCCACCACGTTCGCTGATTAGCCCGAAATGCTGACCCTCTTTTACGTTCTTGCTGCCCTTGAACATCATATGTTCGAAGAGGTGAGCAAACCCGCTTTGCTCTGGGCGCTCGTTGCGGCTTCCCACGTCGTACGTGACGCTCACGACCACGGTCGGCGAGCTGGCATCGACGTTCATCACGACGCGCAGCCCGTTTTCCAACGTCACGCGTTGAATCGAAAGCGCGAGCCGCTCCAGAGCGTGTTCTGCGGGGTCGCGCGTGGCTTGAGTTGCAGCGGGAGCCGTTTTGCTCGGTGTAGCGGCAGCGCTCCCCGAAGCCGGACTCGGCGCTTTGCTCGGCGCCGCAGGTGGAGCGCTGGCCGCGGCCGAGCTCGCGGGTGCCGGTGCGGCTGCGGGCGGCGGCGTGGCGGTTTTGGGCGGGGCTGCGGGTGCCGCAACGGCCGACGCAGCTGACATGAGGCTCACGGCGAATACCCGTTTGAACATCGCGCTCGGCTTTACCACGAAACGGTGCTGTGAGTCTGCCTCACTCGGGCTCGGGCAAATTCAGATTTTGGTCCACGCGTCGGGAATAGACCTGTTCCGCTGGTACGCCCGCATTTCGCAGGCGTTGAACGGCGAGATGTTCCATTTCGATGGCTGCAGCGAGTGTGCTCACTGGGTGGACTCCAGTGAAAGGCCGACCGTTGACACGGAAATGCGGCAAGGCTGCGATCCCCAGACGGTCGGCGAGCATCGCATCATTCAAGACCTGTTTTCCAATTTCGGCGCTGCCAGCGCGCGCCGCGAGAGCCGTTTGCTCGATGCCGAGCGGAAGCGCGAGCTCGAGCGCGCTGCCTTTGGCGACTAGCTCTTGGCGCTCGAACGCGCGTTCCAAATATTCGAAGAACTTCGTCGGGCCCCCGAGTTCAAGCACCGCCTGAGCCACGCGTGCGGCGGGAATCGCGCCGGCATGAGCGCTCAGCGGTACGTGTTTGACCACGACGCGCAGCTGGGCGCTTCCAAAACGCCGCTGGAGCTCGCGAACGGCAGCGTGGCCCTGCGCGCAGAATGGGCACTGCAAATCGGTGAACACCACCAGCGTTACCGGCGCGATCGCGTGGCCCCATACGCCGTCATCCGATTCCACAGGGAGCTTATTCGAGTTCGGTTGGTCGGACGCAGCAACTACGGGCTCGCGCGGAGCCGCTTGGGATTCGGGCGCGGGCGCGGATCGGCAGTGGGCGAGGGTGAGCGCGAGCAGGCAAAGCGACGAACGGCGCACGCCTCGAGTCTAGAACGGCGGTCACTTCCGTACTAGTGCGCCTCGTGCCTGCGACGCTAGTGCGGCCGGTGCTGCGTTAGCTTACGGAGTCGGAGAGCAGCGAGAGTTGACCCGGCTCGGCGGGAGGCGCCGGCGCAGGCAACTCCTCCTCGTGCGTTTCCGTGACAGCGCTTGCCACACGACGACCGCTGACCAGCACTTCCTCGCGGCCATCGTCCGTGAGCCGCCGCACCAAGCGGTAGGTCGTATTGCCGTCTGCGCGCGCCACCTCTGGCGCCGCGATCAAGAGCTGCAGCTCGAGGTGTTTGCACAACTCGAACAACACACCCAAGTTGTCCTGCGACAAGCGATTGGCTTCATCGAGGAACAAGAAGCGCAACGTGCCCGCCGCGCGTTTGCCACGCAGCAAGTTCGCGTCGCGCTCCCATTCCGTCAAAATCACCATCATCAGGGTCGCGCCGACGCCGATGGCTTCGCCGGTGGAGAGGCGGGATGGATTTGCGACCTCCCAATCCGTGCCGGTTTGACGACGAATTTCGACGCAGAGCTCCAAGTACTCACGATAGTCGAGCAAACGTTGCCCCCCGGTTTTGCCGCCGGCAAAGCGTTTGAAGATTTCGTTGAGCGCTTCCTCGATGGGAAGATTGGATTGGAACAGGAGCTCCTGCGCGGCGCCGCTACGCAGGGCCGTGAGCACCTGATCCATGCGCTCAACGCGCGTGAGCCTTACGCGCAAACCTTGAATGCTGCCGAACGCGACACCATCCAGGGATTGATTGAGCCGCCGTACCTGCGCCTTGGCACGCCTCAGCCCGACCTCGATGCCGCGCGCGACGTCTTCCGAGGCGCCGCGCAAATCGAGTTCCTGCCGCGTGAGGCGGTGCTCGAGCACCGACAGCTGGTCGCGGAGCTTCTCGAGCGAAAGCAATGGATCGTCGACGTTTGCGATTTGAGCTGGTACGCGCCGGCTCAGCCACTCCCGCACCAACAACCAAACTTTGAGGTAGATCGAGTCACCGCTGCTACTGCTGGCGTCTAGCTCTGCCTGAAGTCGCTGCGCGATTTCGGCGCCGGCGCGTGCGGTCGACAGGCGTCCCCACAGAAGGTCCAGCTTGCTTGCCGCGTCCGCCGCGAGCTCGGCGCTGCTTCGCTCCGATAACGCCGCTTGGGACGGCTCTCCGAACAGCGGCAAATGCGCACGCTCGGCGGCTTCGCGCAACGCGGTGTAAGTGGCGTTGGCGGGCTCCGCGTCGCTCTGCGCTTCCGCCAGCGTGTTGGTGAGAGCTTCCAGCCGAACCCGCGCTTGCTCGAGGCGTTCGCTTCGCACAGCGCGTTCAGCTGCGTAATTTCGCTCCTCGCGCTCGAGTCGTTCGAGCTCCGCCGCCCATTGCTCGAGGCTTGCCAACGCTCGCGTGGAGGCCTCGCTCGCGTTTCCGTCCAACGCAAGCTCCGCGATTTCGCTCGTCAGGCGCTCGGCGTGCGCTTCGACTGCGGCGCGCGCTGCCTCGGCTTCGGCCAGTGCGAGCGCGCTACTTTCCCACTCGGCGTCGATCTCGGAAACGGCTGACTCGGCTTGTTCGAGCGCCTGCCGTAGCGAATCGTGTTGTGCTTCCAGCGCGGGAAGCAAGCGGGTGCGCTCTTTCAGTGCGAGTTCCGCGTCTTCCAGCGCGAGCACGTGTCGCACTCGCTCGAGCTCTCCCAGTAGTTCGACGGCTCGGTAGGTGCGATCGCGGCGCTCATCGAGCCCTGCTTGGGCTTCGTGCGACACCGCTGCGGCTTCACTGTCGTCGACCAGCGCGTCCAGCAACAAGGTGAGCGTTTTGCGTGCGCTCCCGATGCGTGAAAGTTCGCGTTCGGCGCTGCGAGCGAGCTCGTACGCGTGGGCGAGCTGCTCGGCGCGTTGGCTATGGTCGGGTGCATCGAGCAGGAACGCATCGCGTGACAAGCCCATCAACGCTTCGCGTTCGTTGCGCGCGTTGGCAGCGTCGAGCAGCGCGGCGTCAGCAGCACGTTGGTGCGCCTCGACGGCTTCGCTCGCCTGGCGCTCGCTTTCGCCGAGCTGCGTCAAGCGAGGTCGCGGATCATCCAGATCGAGGGCAGCGCCGCGCGCGGAAAGCTCTTCACACTCGCGTAGGGCACTCTCGGCGCTTTGGAGCTGCGCTTCGAGTGCCTCCAGCTCGGCGTCGAGTTCGCTGGCGCGCTTGGTGAGCTCTTCAGCACGGCGTTTGCGTGCGCGAAAACCGAGGCTGGGTCGCTCCGGCAAGCGCACGATGCGCACGCCATAGTGTTCGCGAATGAGCGCGTTGTGGCCTTGCGCACGAGGCGCCTCGATGCGATTGCGCGGATCGGCCCCCTCCGCGACCAGGATGACCTGCTCGAGCGCGTGTTTACTCGACAGCACCTCGGCGGCGGCTCGCTCCACATCATCCACGACGATTGCGCGTGCCAGCGGTCCTAGCTCGGCTTCGAGCAGCGCGGCATCGGCCACGTCGATGTCGTCGAAACGGCTAGCGAGAAGCTCGCCGTCGAGCTCTTCGCACAAAGCGAGTAGCTCCGCGTCGAGGCTGCCGCCGCCGCTCTCGAGCGCGCTGCGTGCGCGTGAGATCTGCGCGCGTTCGTCGCTGGCAGCGCGAAAGCGCTGGCGTAGCTGTTCTCGTTCGCCAAACAGCGCCGCGTGCAGCCGGGCGAGACCTTCGCGCGTGGCCGTGTCGCCTCCCGTGGCTGCTGCGAGGCGTTCCCGACGTACGCACAGCTCATCGAATACGAGACAACGAGCCTCGAGCTCTCGCCGTTCGTGCTGACAACGCGTGAGGGCCGTGCGAGCGCTTTCGGCGAGTGCCGCTTCGCGCAGGTTGCTCTCTTCGGCTCCGCGCAAGCGAACCTCGACGGCGCTCAGTCTTTCAGCGATTACATCGCTCCCGCTGGCGTCGATGCCGAGCTCGCTGATGCGGTTCTGGAGCGCGCGCTGGCGTGTGGCCAACGCCGCCGTTTCGTCGCGTTTTCTCGCCAGATCGTCTCGTTGATTCGCCTGTTGCTCGAGGCTCATCAGCTCGGCCAGCGCCCGACGTGCTCGCGTGTGTGCGTCGTTGCCCTCCGCGTCGGGAACGATGACTCGCAGCGCTGCCAGCGCCTCATCGCGTTCGCGTGCGCGTAGGGCGGCGAGCTCACGCAAGCGATCGTTGCGCGCTCGTTCGCGATCCAGCTCACTCAACTGCTCCCGCAAAGCGGCGCTGGTCCGTTCACAGGCGTGCGCTTCGAAAGCCGGTTGCTCGAGCAGAGTTCGCGCTTCGTCGAGCAAACGCCGCGCTCGCCGTTGGTCGGCCGCGTTTCGGTGCAGTTCGTCGAGGCCGCGCTCCGAGTCGCTGAGCCCACGAGCGGCGCGTTCGTAACCTTCGCGTACGAGCTCGCGCTGTTGTTTCAGTTCCTTGCGGCGCTGACTGCTGCGTTCACGCAGGGCTCGCGCCTCGTTTGCACGTGTGTGAGCTTGCTCCCGTTCGGCGGTGAGCTCTGAAAGCTTGGCTGCCAGGCTGCGAGCTTGTTCGGCCCGGCGCGCGAGCTCCTGACTCTCCGCATACTCACGTTGCGCGTGCTGTCGGCGTTCGACGTGAGCTGCTTCACGAGCGCTCGCCTCGGACAGCAGAGCTTCCAAGCTCCTCCGCTGCGTGCGGGCGCGTTCGAGCTCTGCTTCGGCCGCTTGGGCGCGTGCACCAAGCTCTTGGCTACGCTTGCGAGCAGCGCCGAAAGCCGCCGCGAACATCGCTTGGCCTGCGTCGTAGATGCTCGAGATCTCGTGCTCGAGCGTGCGCGCCTCGGTTACCTCGATGCGCGTGCGGCGGCATGCCTCGAGGTTGTCGCGCATGCGCCGCAACGTGTCGGAGAGCCCTGACTCCTCCCGCAGCAGGAAGCCGCGCAGTTCGCTGGTGAGCGCTCGCGAGATGCCGCCCGTCATGCTGGTGCGCAGCATCTCGTTGAGCTTGTTGCGCTCCTCGTCGCTGCTGAGGCGGAGCGGCGTGATGCCGCGCTCGAACAACGCGGAAAAGTACTCTTTAGCAGATTGAAAAACTTCGAGCTTGGCGCCGCGCGCTCGCACGTGCGCGGCGAATTCGTCCAGGCTCGGCACTTCGTCGTGGCCTTCGCGCGTCATCAACAGCAAGTCCGAGAGCCGCAGCGACGCATCGAGCCCGCTTACCAGGAAAGGCACCAACTCGACACTCGGCTCCGCTTTGCGCGCCAACTGCACGCCCGCGAGCACGCGTTGACCATTGCCGTACTCGAAGTCGAGTGCGCTGTAAGAAGGGCGCCCGGGCTCGCCCAAGCGACCCCAAACGCCTCGATCGCCCGAGGTGGCGGCGCTCTCCCCCAAATTGGTGAAACGCAAGCGCGTCATGTCCGGTAGGAGCACGACGTACGCCGCGATCATCACGGTGGTCTTGCCGGCTCCGTTGGCACCCTCGAGCGCGGTCACGTGGCGATCGAGTTGGTAGCGCTCGAAAAATACGCCCTTCCAATTGACCAGGGCGAGCGCGGTGGCTCGCGCGCGATTCAAGCGTCATCCTCCGGCGGCTGCTCGACTTCGCTTTCGACCCGAGCTTGCATGGCGTCATCACTCGGATCGAGTTCGGCAAGCTCCTCCTCACTCAGCGCGAACGGCTCTTCCTCGGGTTCGCTGTCGCCGTGGCTCGCGTCGACGTAGTCCTGCTCGCCCTCGCCATCGTCGTCCGTCAACACCACTTCGCCCGCGGCGACCAGCTTCTCCAGCGCTTCGGCTTGCTCGCTGCTGCCGCGCACTGGCTCGGCGAAGCGCATCAGCGCCGGCCGTAGCCGCATGCGGTCTTCCTCGACGAAGTCCACGAAGCCGAGCTGCCCGAGGCGTCGCAGTGCTTCACCCACACGGGCGCGCACGGTCTCCTCGGCGACGCGCTCGTCGTAGCGTTTGCGCTTTGGGTTCAACGCGCGCACCAAGGACTCGGTGCCCATCACACTTGCCAGGTGGGAGAGCACATCGGCTTTGCTGACGGTGCCGCCAGCTTGGATCGTTCCCGGATCCAAGTAGAGCAGCGTCAGCGCTTGCCCAACCAACATTTCGGCGAGACTCAGCTGGCGACGGCCGAGTTTGTCGCTGCTCGGTAGCAAGTAGAAGTAGCCTTCGCTGCGCTTCACCAGCTCCGCGCCGTAGCGGCGATAAAACGCTTCCAGGTGCGCTTGTGCGTCGCACAGGAACGTAAACCAGGCGCCGTCGTCCGGGTCGATGTGGCGTCCGCGACGAAGCGCGAGATCCACGTCGGGAAACGACTCGTCCAGCACGACGTCTTCCAAGCGCGAGAAGGCGCTCTCGCTCATGCTTCGCTCCTCAAGCGCCGCACTTGCCACTCTTCGATTTCGAGTTCGGTGCCGCTCGCCACCCACGGCCGTTCACGTTGTGAAATGGGGCGGGTGAGGCGCGCGACGATTTGCGCAATGCGCCCGGCCATCACGAAGCGTTGTTCACGTGGCAGCTCGGCGGTGATGCGTGCCGTCAGCTCGCTCAGATCGGCGACGCCAGTATCGAGTTCGTTCACGATGCGTGCTTCCAGTTCGGCGTCGGGATCGTGCGGAGCCTCGTCGGCGGCCGGCTTCTCTCGTTCGGCACGCGGGCGCTTGACGGGGGGCGGCGCAGCGACCGGCTTCACTTCACGCAGCACGCGCAACGCAGGTGCCGAAGCCACGCTCAGCGCAAAACGCCTGCCTTTGCGCCCGCTCAGCTGGTCTCGCAGGCGCTCCGTCAAGGCTCGCGTGGGATCCAAACGCACCACGTCGCGCAGGAAGTGATGCACGTAGCGGTAGTACTCCGACCAAGCGCGCTGGCGCGAAGCGCCCCAGGTTGCGATGCGCTCGACTTGGTCGGCGACGCGGCGCGCGGCTTCTTCGGCTTCGAGCGCGCCAGCGTGCTGCGCCAGCTCCTGAATTTCCTGAAGCAGCGCCGCGAGCTCGTGGCTGTCACGCAGCAAGATCTCGTTCAGCTCACGCAGCGTTGCCGCGCTGGCATCGAGCAGCGCTTGGCAACGATCCACCGCGCCGAACCAGTCCGCCTGCAGCAGCGCCGTGATTTCGCGCTGAAACTCTTCCTGTTGAGCGTCCAAGCCGCGTTGACGCCGTTCGATGCCAGCAACGAGATCGCCCACCGTCACCAACAGCGGCGCGCTCACTTCGGAACGCCAGGTTTCCGAGCTCTCGGCGCGCTCGGCTGCCTGTCGTACGCTGGTAAGGCTCCCGCGCAGAGTCGTGGTGAGCAAACTCAAGCTCTCGCGCGTGAGAGTCTCTTCGTGCAAATAGAACTCGACGATGCCACTCGCCAGGCGGGTCAGCGCGTACTCGCCGCTGCGCACCACGCCGGCGCCATCGACACGCGCCAACAAGCGTTGCTCGCGCAGGCGTTGGATGGCGTGGGTGGCGCGCCGCCGCACGCTGTCGCTCGCGGGTTCGACGATCAGCGCGACATCCTCGAAGATGGTGAAGAGCTCGCTCTCGGCGAAGGAGCTCAACGCCTCGCCGTTCGAGCGCAGGTACAACGCGGCCACGAAGCAAAGGTCCAACGTCGAGAGCGACAGCGCGACCTCACGCTTGGCGAGTGCGGCGAGGGCGCGGTTGGGGTCCTGCGGCGTGGCGGGCAAAACGGGCTCGGGGAAGGGACGGGCGCGGCGGGTCGGGCGGGCCGCGGAGACTGCGTCAGTTCCAGCGGTCCCAGTCGGCGTCGTAGTAGCCGACGAGCGCCTGGTTGTCGATGCGATTGACCCGGACCGCGAGCTTGCTGCTGTCGGGCGGAAAAACGAACAAAGATGGGAGCATGCGTGCGTTTAGGTAGCGCAAGCCGGGCAGCGGAATTTCTTGCGGTGGTGTCAGCGGCGCGCGTCCCGCGAGCACGAACCCCCATTCGCCGAACGATGGCACGAACGCGCGATAGGGTAAGGTTTGAAAGCCGCTGGCGCGCAGAGTGTGCTCGATGCACCAGAAAGCCGAGCGTGCGAACAGCGGTGATGTCGCCTGAACTACGATGAGGCCGTGCGGTGTCAGGCGTGCCGCCAAGGCGCGATAGAACTCGAGCGAGTAGAGCTTGCCAACCGCGTAGTTCGTGGGGTCTGGAAAGTCGAGGATGGCGACGTCGAAGCTGGCTCCGCCGCGGCGCAAGAAGCTGAGTGCGTCGTCGTTGTCCACGCGCACGCGAGGCGAAGCCAAGGCACCGGCGTTGAGCGTGCTGAGCCGAGCGTCACGTTTGAACAAGTCGGTCATGCGCGGGTCCAAATCGACCAGCGTGAGCGCTGCCACGTCGGACCAGCGCAATACTTCGCGCGCGGCGAGGCCGTCTCCACCACCACCAATCAGCACGTGCTTGCGCTGCGGCGCCAAGCTGAGCGCCGGATGCACCAGCGCCTCGTGATAACGCGCTTCGTCGCGCGACGAAAATTGCAAGTGGCCGTTCAAGAACAACCGCACGTCGCCGTTGTTTTCGGTCACGACGATGCGCTGATAACGCGACTGTTCGGCGTGCAGAATCCTGCCCGGATGCACGGCGCTGTCAGATACTTCCGTTGCCCGCTCGCTTTGCACCCACCCCAACAAAAGCAGACCAATCACGGCGATGGCGCGTAGCCGAGCGCGCAGCAAGCGTGTTCGATCGATGTCAGGCAGACCCTGGAATGCCCAAGTGGAACCCAAGCCGACGGCCGCGTTGATGAGACCCGACGCAATCGAGGCGCGCGTGAGACCGAGCCGCGGCAAAAGCAGAAGTGAGAACGCGAGCGAGCCCAACAGCGCGCCGACGTAGTCGAAGGTCAGTGCTTTGGCGATGAGCTCGCGGAGCTCCAGCCGGTGCTCGAGCACGCGAATCAGGAGTGGTAACTCGAGCCCTACCAACACGCCCACGAGCGAGACGGTTGCGTAAAAGAAGGGCTGCCAAGCACCGATCCAGCCGAAGCTTGCCAACAAGACTTCCGCGCTGAGCCCACCAACCAAGGCCGTGGCGAGCTCGACGTCGATGAACACCAAGCCCAGGCGCCTGCCGACGAACCGAGACAGGTAAGCGCCCAAACCCAACGCCGACAGGTACACGCCGATCACGAGGGAGAACTGGTGCACGGTGTCGCCGAGCAGGTAGCTCCCTACGGCAGCCATGCCGAGCTCGTAGACGAGCCCGGATGTGGCGATGGCCAACACCATGCCGAAGAGCACGGCGGGGCGGGGGTGTCCGCTCTCGCCCGTCATCGCCTGGCGGCTCGCGTCAGCCGTGGATGGCGGCGGCGATGATCCAGCTGAGGCCCAAGATCACTGAACCTATCAGGATGGCGAGCGCCGTGTTCTGGTCTTCCTCGATCTCTTTGCGGATCGAGAACGGGGCAAGCTTCGAGATGATGGCAAAGCACAGCCCAAACAAGAGCAAACCGATGAGCGAATAGACGAGGGAAGAGACGACCGTGTGGATGAACGGAGCAAACTCGGCGCTCATGGCAGGCACCCTCCAGCTTCCATGCAGAGATCGCCTTCCGTAGCACGGTGGCCCGGAAAATGCCTAAGCCAAGCGCATCGCTTCGCGAAGCGGTTATAGAAGCTCGGGCAGCGAAGGCTCTGGGCTATCGGGCGGGAAGCTGATTTGCTAGCCTGAAAAATAGGCCAGAAATGTTCGTGCTACTTGGGCCTGACTTCGAGGGAACTGCGGAGGCGTACCAGCGCCTCGCGCGAGTCACCGGTCTGGTTGCGTACGACTTGAAGGCTCGCTTGCGCGCTGGTTCGTGGGGCGTGGTGAAGGCGCTGGCAGACATGGGGCAGGCGCAGGCTTTGGCGCAGGCGCTCGCCCAAGAGAACTTTCACCCGGTGCTAGTCGAGCGCGCTGTTGCGCACGACAGCAACCGTCCCATCGTGCCCGTGCGCAGCGTCGCACTCAATCCCAACGACTTCGTTTTGGGCTTGCGCGAACGCGACATGACCGTGGAGTATGCGGCGTTGGCTTGTATCGTGCGCGGAGAGGTGCAGCCGGGTCGCAGTGTGCAGCGCGCCGCGGGTTCAGGGCCGAGCAGCGCCACCTTTCGCGCTGTAGCCGCGTCGACCGACGTGCCTGTGCAGATGAATGTTGCGCAATCGCCGTTCGAAGCGTTTCAGGCGGCAGATTTGCACTTTCTCACCGCGCCCTGGGTGGCGCGCATCGATTTGCACTCGTTGGGCGGTACCGCGAACGAAGCTAGCCCACGCGCTCTGGACGCGCTCGCCGATGAGCTGGCGCGTCGAGCGGGAGCTCGCGTCGATCGCAGCGTGAGAAACTCGAGCGTGGCTTCACTGGCCGAGCAGGCCACGCCGCGTCGCAGCCACAGCGAACCGCCGAATCTCCGCGAGGCGCGCCGCGAACAAGCCGACGAGCGCTTCGACGCCTATTCGCGCATCATCGGCGAAGCCGAACGTTTACTGCGCAGTTTTCGCTGAACCGCGCTCTATTGCGGCGGGCAACCCGGCTCGTTGGGACGCGCCTTGCACAGCTCGGCAACGCGCGCGCGTAAGCCTTGCACGCTCTTCTCGCTCTTTTGAACGGTCTCACCGACTTCGTACATCTCAGCGAGTCGCGCGCAAGCTGCTGGGCGCGACGCTTCACACTGCTTCACGTAGATGGTGAGGGCGATGCGCTTCAACGAACGCGCGCGTGTAGGATCTTTGGTGCCCGCGCGACCACTTTCGAGAGCGCGTGCGGCGCGTTCACACGCGTCCGGTATCGAGCGATTGCAGGCGATTTGAGCATCGAGCAAGGCCTGTTCGGTCTCGGGCTCACTCAAGTCGAAGACGTTCGCTGTAGCTGATGTGGACGCCGCGGGTGCGGCCGGGTTTCCCACGGCTGTCGCGCTCGTCGCTGGGCTTGCAACCGGCGCAGGCGCACTCGCTTGCGGCGCGGCTTGAGCGGCGTGCGTTTCCGTGCGCGGTAGGGGAGCCGTTGCCACCGGCGCGCGTGCTTCGCTGTTCACCGGCGCTGCCTTCTTGGGCGCCTGCAGCAATGCAACCAGCGCACCTGCGACGGCTCCGAGCGCGATGGGTATCAACGGCAGGCTTCGATTCATGCGGCGAGCCCCTGCCGCTCGAGCAAGGCTTCGCTGCGAGGCTCACGCCCCATGAAGCTGATGAACAGGTCCATTGGGTCGCGACTGTCACCCAGCGCGAGGATGCGATCGCGAAACTCGGCGCCGATGGCTGGGTTCAACACACCGCCATCGCGGAAGCGGCTGAAAGCGTCGGCATCGAGCACCTCCGCCCATTTGTAGGAGTAGTAGCCCGCAGCGTAGCCTACCGGGCTCGCGAAAAGGTGCGAAAAGCCGGCCAGCATGCCGTACTCGTCGGGCAACTCGGCGGGTGCGTAGTGCGCCAAGATGGCGCGTGCGTACTGCATGACGTCGCCGTCGCGCGCCGGATCGTAAGTCATGTGCAGAGCCAGATCGACCGCTGCGAAGCCGAGCTGTCGCATTTGCGCGTTGGCGGCGCGGAACGTACGCGCGGCGCGCAGGCGCTCCAAGAGCTGCTCGGGGATCGGCTCCGAAGTGCGATAGTGGCGCGCGAACAGGTTCAGCGCCTCGCGTTCGGAGCACCAATTCTCCATGATTTGCGAGGGCAGCTCGACGAAGTCTTGCGCGACTCGGGTACACGACAAGCTGCGCACTGGCACGCGGCTCAAGCAGTGATGCAACAGGTGCCCAAACTCGTGGAACAGTGTCTCCACGTCGCGATGCACGAGCAGGCTCGGCTTGTCACCGACCGGCGGACTCACGTTGGCGCAAAAAACGGCGACGTGCGGCTCCGGTGGAACCGCCGCGATGATGCCGTGCATCCAGGCGCCGCCACGCTTGTTCTCACGCGGGTACAGGTCGACGTAAAAGGTGCCGAGCTCGACCCCCGATTGGCTTTGGATGCGATACGCCTGCACTGCGGGCTCCCAGCAAGGAAGCTCCGGCGCCGCGGCGATGCGCACGCCAAACAGCTGCTCCGCGACACGGAACGCTCCGTTCAACGCACTTTCGGAAGGGAAGTATTCACGCAGCTGCTCTTCATCCAGATCGTAGCGTTCGCGGCGAAGCTTTTCCGCGTAATAGGCTACATCCCACGGGCGGAGAGGTGCTGCCTTCGGCCCTTCGAGCTTCTGGCGGAACGCAGCCAGGTCCTGGTTTTCGCGTTCGAATGCCGCCCGCGTCTTCTGCGTGAGCTCGTCGACGAAGCGCTGCGCGTGTGCGCCCGACTTGGCCATGCGATCTTCGGTGACCAAATCGGCAAAGTCCTTGAAGCCGAGTAAGCTCGCGCGTTCACGCCGCAGTCGCAGAATGTCGCCGATGAGTCCGCGGTTGTCGAAGGGACCACCATAAGCGCGCCCATTGTGCGCGCGCCAAATCTCTTCACGCAGGCTGGCGTCGTTGGCATACGTGAGCACCGAAATCACGATTGGCGCTTGCAGACTCAAGCGATAGCCGCTTTTGCCTTTTGAAACGGCGCTCTCCCGCGCCGCTTCGATCGCGGAAGCGGGCAGCCCGTCGAGGCGCGTGGCGTCGGGCAACAGGAGCTCGTAGGCATTCGTCGCGTCCAGCACATTTTGTGAGAATTTGTTGGTGATCACGCCGAGTTCGCGATCGATCTCCGAGAGGCGCTGTTTGCCGGCTACGTCGAGGGTAGCGCCGTGACGACGGAACTCTGCCAGAGTCTTGTCCAACAAGCGGCGACGCGTCGGATCGAGCGCCTCTGCTTCTTCGGTTTTCGAGAATGCCAGTAACGCTTGCCACACATTTTCGCGCAGCGGGATCGACGTCCACAACGCGGTCACTTCGGGCAATACCGCGTTGTAAGCGTCGCGCAGCTCGGGAGTAGTGGCTACGCTCTCGAGATGCTCGACAATACCCATCGCGAGCTCGACGCGCTCGGTGGCGGCCTCGAGTTCGCCCAACGTCGTCGCATACGACTTTCCCTCCGCCGGTAACGCCGCTAGCCGCTGATCGGCGGCGCTGACCAATTGCCGAATCGCCGGCACGACGTGTTCGGCACGAATGCTCCCGAACGCGAGCGGACGCTCCTGAGAAAGCAGCGGATTTTCCATGTCGTATGGCAGACTTCTATACCATGGAGCTCGGGTCGGTCTCAGCCCCTGCGCGGCTCGTCCTCATCGAGCGGCAAGAGCTGGAGGCTCGCGAGGGCGACGCGCTCGCTCGGCTCGGATTGAGCAATGATGCTGCGAACCTGCCGAAAGTAGGCCCGATACAGGTCCATGATGCGGGCTAGGTCCGCGGCCGACACAGCAAAGACGTTATACGAAAAAATGCCTGCCTTTCCCGCCGCGAGCCGTTCCAGCGCCAGTTCTGTCCACCAGCGCTTGCTCGCGAGCTCGCTTTTGACGTCGCGGCGCACATCGACCGCCAACACTTGCCGCAGCTCCCAACGTCCCGATCGCAGTCGAATTTGCCCCGTCTGTGCCAGCAGCCTCAAGCAACGCTGCTCCTCTTCGAGGGAGATGCCGATACGGCGCGCGATCCAACCACGCTCGTGCTTCGGCAAGCGAAGATAGTCGGTGAGCTCGAGTGCGCGCAGCACGGCTTGTGTCCACGGAACTTCGAATGCGGCGCGACGCGTCGCTTCGAGTTGCTCCCACGCGCGCGCGATGGACGCGAGCTCGGTGGGATTCATGAACACGGCAATGAAATCCAAGAGCCGCAGTGAAGTCTTTTCAATCAGCAGAAAGAAATCGGGCAAGCGCGGTTCTGCCGAACCCTTCAACCAGCGCGCCACGGCGAAGCGGCTGCGCTTTGCTGCACGCGCCAGCTCCACCACCGAAGTACGGCCGCGCAAATCGTTCAGAAGCTCCGCCACTCCGGCGGCGCTCGTAGGATCCCAAGTCGCAAGCCAGGCCGGCGGCGTACGATAAAAGCGCGACAACATCGCGCGCACGTCGATGCCCACGCGCTCCGCAGCGGCGAAGGTCTGTGCTGCGGTCGGAAACGCGCGACCCGCCTCCCAGGTGTAGGCAACGTTCGTTCTGTATCCGAGCCTTCGGCTGAACGCCGGTTGCGAGCGCTTGCCCCGCAGCGTGCGCAGGAATTCGCTGGCAATTTTCGAGTAATCGTAGCTCACATAGTGATGATTCGCACATTTGAGGGCTCGTCGACCAGACGAAATGTGCAATTCGACACTGGTGTTTCCGGACGGGAAGGGACACTCTGTGTCTCGTGACGCGCTGCTCGTGCTCCATCGCAAAGCGTGCCTGGCCGTTTCCTTCGGGAATCGCGTGCTGGTTGCTGGGCTCACTCGCGGGCTGCGCCGGAGGGCAAACCGGGACCGAAGAGTGGGGAGGCAGGGGAACTGCCGACAGCCCGTGTGAAGAGCAGCGCACGCCGCTCGCGCCTGACGTGGCTTCGTCGTTGGGCTTCTCGATAGCGGACGTGGTTGCGCTGACGGGTCCGCCGCGCACGTCAGCTTTGCAGTGGAACTCGCTCGCGCCCGACGCTGTGGTCGAACCCGAACAAGGCATCTCGCAGATCGAGCTGGAGCTTCTGCCCGACGTCAACAGCGGTCGTTTCGTTCACTACACGCCGCGCGAGATCAAGGGCATGGCTCCGACTGGCGTCATGTGTCCAAACGACGATCTCGCCTTCGACGCAGAGCTGTTACTCAACACGGCGGGGGGCGCGCTCGCGGAGCGCCGCAAGGTCGTGGTTCGCGCCTCGAGCCCGGAGAAGGCGCAAGTGTACGCCCCACTGCCTTGGTACGCGCTGCGCGGCAGCATGGTCGTCACGCCGCGTGAAGGTGTGAGCCCGACGGACCCGATCATCAGCTTCGAGATCGACGCGCAGGCGACTCGCGGAAAGCTCATCGGCATGTTGGAAGAGCTCAGCGCCAGCCGCGATGAAACCAGCGCTCGCAACGTTACATACGCGTGTTGGCCAGCCGCTTCTGCGGATTGCGCCACACCGTAAACCCCAGCCCGCTCGACGCAGCCAAGTGCTCCCAAAGGTTTAGCCCTCGCTAGCGAGGGTTATTGTCTGAACGTTGTTGTTTGGAGGAAATCATGTTCGAACTTGCTCAAATTCGCGGCTATTCGGCCGCTTCTCTCTTTGCGCTCGGGCTCTTGGTGAGCTCTCCGGCGCTCGCTCAACAGGTGTGCGGTGAGCAAACCTGTCCACGCGGTTTCAGTTGCGAAACGGCGACTACGGCTTGCCCTGACATCGATTGCAGCGGCGACGGCTGTAGGCCGTGTACTCCAACCGAGTACTCGTATTGTAGTCCCGCACCATGCCAAGCTGATTCCGACTGCGACAGCGGGATGGTGTGCGCGGCGTACGAGCGCTCCGATTGCGGCAGCAGCGCGCCCGCATGCGACGGGGCAGACTGCCCCAAGCCGCCCGCCGACTCGGTGAGCTGCACGACGACCATCGCACACCAATGCACGCCACGTTGGATGTTGCCCTGCGAGACCGCGGCGGATTGCGGCGGCGGTTTTACCTGCGAAGAGCAGCAGCGCTGTTCGTGCTCAGGCTCGGGTTCGTCGGGAGGTGTCGGCGGCGGTTCGGCTCGCGAATCAGCATCGACTCCCAAGGAGAGCTGCAGCTGCGAACCCAGCGGGGAAAAAGCCTGCGAACCCGTAGAAGTCGCGTGCACCAGCAATGCCGACTGCGCCGCCGGATTCACGTGCGACGACAATCCCGAAGGCACCTGCAGCTCGAGCTCCGACGGACAGACCAGTTGCACGCCCGGGGATCCGCCCAAGATCTGCACTCCACCCTACACGCGCCTGTTCGGCGGGCGCGCCACGAAGGGAGACTCACTCACCGGTGGCAATCCCGAAAGCGGGGACGACGGAGCCAAAGATGCGGCAACTCAGGCGAGCGGCGGTGGCTGCTCTGTAGCCGCCGCAGGGGCAGGCGCCGGCAACACGTCGCTGCTTCTCGCTATCGGAGCGGCGCTCGGCTTCGGCGCGCGGCGTCGTCGGCGTTAGCGCAGCTCGCTTCGCGCTGCAGCCTTAGAGTCCGTAATCCATGTTCATCGCGCGGCGCATCTCGCCGAGCGTCGTTTCGGCGACGCGATTGGCCTCGGCTGTGCCGCGCGAGAGAACACTGCGCACGATGGCGTCCGCGTCGCGCGCAAGCTCGATGCGGCGTTGGCGAATCGGCTGCAGGGTGTCGTTCAAGGTGTCGGTGAGCAGCTTCTTTAAAGCGCCGCCGCCGCCGTCACCGAGCTTATCGGCGATCGCTTCGGGCGCTTCGCCGGTGCACAGCGAAATCAGAAGCAGCAGATTGGCCACTTCCGGGCGCGCGTCGGGATCGTAGGTGATGCGTCGATCGGTGTCGGTTTTGGCGCGCTTGACGAGGTCGCGCGTCTCGTCCGCAGTGGCGCGCAGCATGATGGCGTTGCCGCGGCTCTTGCTCATCTTCTGAGCTCCGTCCAGCCCCAGGATTTTGGTGCCCGTGGAGAGTAGCGCGTCGGGTTCGCGAAACACCGACGGCTTGGCCTTGAAGCGCGAATTGAAACGGCGTGCGATCTTGCGGGTGAGCTCGATGTGCGGGAGCTGATCCTTACCAACGGGTACGACATTGCCTTTGCAGAACAAGATGTCGGCGGCCTGGTGGACCGGGTACGTGTACATCGCTGCGTTCACGTGCGTGAGACCCGCCGCGCTGATCTCCTCTTTGACGGTTGGGTTGCGCTCGAGCTCACCCATACCCACCAAGGTGAGAAAAGGCACCAGCAGCTGATTGAGCCCAGGTACGTGGCTGTGACAGAAGATGTGGGTGCGATACTGATCGGGATCGAGGCCCACCGATAGATAGTCGAGCACTAGGCCGCGCACGTTATCGGCCACGGCATCCACAGTGTCGCGATCGGTGAGCACCTGGTAGTCGGCGATTACCACGAAGGTCTCGACGCCCAAGCGCTGCAGTTCGACGCGGTTCTTCAGCGAGCCGAAGTAGTGGCCGATGTGCAGCGGACCCGTCGGGCGATCACCGGTGAGCACCCGGTAGCGGCCTGGGTTCTTGGGTAGCTCCTGCTCGAGGGCCTGCGACCTGCGCACGGCTTCTTCGAAGGTGGTCGTTGGCTTTTCGTCTTCGACTTCCGACATGGGCGCTGGTGTCATCGGCTATTTCGAGCGCGCTCGCAAGCGTGGAGCTAGGCGGCCCCGCCGGGTGCGCTTTTCGTTCCCGCCGCGGCTGGTGTACTGGGCAGTGGTGTCGCTGTCGCGCCGAGAGCTCTTGTGTGGCCTGCTGGGAGCCTCGCTCGGTGTCGAGGCGTGCCGTCGTGAGCCCCGCCACATCCCGGGAGCATTGCGCGGCGCTCGTTTGGAGCTCGGCCATCGCTTATTGGACGCGACCCACGAGCGCGTCGATGGTCCGGCGCAGCGCGTTTCGGTGCTCATAGTTGGCGCAGGACCGAGCGGTTTGTCGGCGGCGTGGCGACTCTCCCGGCTTGGAATCCAAGACTACCTTCTGCTTGATCTGGAGCGGCTCGCGGGTGGCACCAGCGCAAGCGAGAACGATGGCGTCGTTCCGTATCCGTGGGGTGCGCACTACGTGCCGCTTCCGCGCGCCGACAACCCAGAGCTGGTTCGGTTGCTCGGCGAACTCGGCGCCGTGCGCATCGATGCAGCGGGGCACCCAGAGGGCATCGAAGCCGTGCGCGTGCGAGCGCCCGAAGAGCGTCTGTTCATCGACGGCGAGTGGATCGAGGGCCTGTTTCCGTCGTCGCGCGCCGGGGCTGCCGATCGTGAGGAGCTCGCACGCTTCGAACGTGAAGTGGCGCGCTGGGTGGCGTACCGCGATGGCGCGGGCCGGCGCGCGTTCAACTTGCCCATGCGTCGCTGTTCGGACGCTGCGGAGGTTGTCGCGCTCGACAAGCTTTCCGCCGCCGACTGGCTCACACAGAATGGTTTTCGCTCACCACTTCTGCGCTGGTATGTCGAGTACGCGTGTCGCGACGATTACGGCGCTTCGCTCACCACGACGAGCGCGTGGGCCATGTTGTTTTACTTCTGCGCGCGCGTGGGTGTGAGCGGTGAATCGGCGCCGTTTCTCACTTGGCCGGAGGGCAACGGCAGGGTCAGCGGGCACTTGGCTCGCTTGGCTGGCGATCGCTTGCGCCTGGGTCGCCTAGTGAGCGACATCGCGCCCGGTGTGGAAGGAGTGCACGTGCTGGCGCTCGACGAACGAGGTCGAGCCGAGCACTACATTGCCGATCAGGTGATCGTCGCGGTGCCGAAGTTCATCGCGCGACGCATCGTGCGTCCGCTGCGAGATGGCGCTGACCAGCTTGCGAGCTTCCGCTACGCCGCCTGGATCGTAGCCAACCTGCACCTCTCCGAGCGGCCACGTTCGCGCGGCTTCCCGTTTGCGTGGGACAACGTCTTATTCGACAGTCCGGCGCTCGGCTACGTCGTGGCAACACATCAAGCGCTGGCCGACTTTGGTCCCACGGTCTGGACCTACTATCGACCTCTTTGGGAAAAGAGCGAGACCGAATCACGCCGGCTGCTGCGTGGGCTCGATCACGCAACCATCGCGCACTCTGTGGTTGCCGATCTGGCCCGCGCGCATCAAGGGCTCGAGCGGCACATCGAGCGCATCGACGTGTATCGTTGGGGGCACGCCATGGTCACGCCAGCGCCGGGTTTCATTTGGGGAGGTGAGCGGCTGCGCGCCGCCGAGCCCATCGGTCGTGTGGTGTTTGCGCACTCCGATCTCTCCGGTTTGCCCCTGCTCGAGGAAGCGTTCGACCGCGGTTTGCTCGCTGCGGAAGCCGTCGCCCGTCAGCGTGGGCTCGACTTCGTGGCAACCGGCTAGCACCGTGTGACCACACTTGCGGCTCGGCGCTCGAACCGCCATCATCGTTTCGTGCAGGGCTCGACGCGCTCGCCTGGATTGCGGCTAGGGCCATGGCTGTTCGGGGCTCGCCTCGACCTCGGCCTGTTTGCTGGCGCGAGTCTATTCGCATTCGTCTTAGGGCTGTGCGCGAACGCTCTCGACGTGACTGGGCTGCCCGATTTCGCCTGGCTCGCGCTAGTGCTGGCAGTCGACGTCGCGCATGTGCACGCGACCTGGTTTCGCACCTATCTGGATCGAAGCGAGCTGATGCGACGCCCGCTGCGCTACGTGCTCGTGCCGCTTTTGGTCTACACCGCGGGGGTTTACCTCTATCAACACGGCGCGCTGACTTTTTGGCGAGCCTTGGCGTATCTGGCGGTGTTTCACTTCGTGCGCCAGCAGGTGGGGTGGGTTGCGCTCTATAGAGCGCGCAGCGGCACCGCAAACTCACTCGACCGCTTGATCGATGAAGCGGCGGTGTACGCGTCCACCCTGTATCCGTTGTTCGTGTGGCACGTGAACGCTTCCGAAAAGGGGTTTTCCTGGTTCGTGGCGGGCGACTTCGTTGCGTTGCCGCTTTCTGGGTGGTTATCCGCTGCGCGTTTGGTCTGGATCGCCGCGCTTGCCGTATTTCTTGCGCGCGAGGCTGCCAAGCTTGTGTTCGAGCGACGTGTGGAGCTCGGCAAGGTGCTCGTGGTCGCGAGTACTGCGTTTGCGTGGTACGCCGGCATCGTCGCGAACGACAGCGACTTCATGTTCACAGCCACCAACGTAATCCCGCACGGTGTGCCGTATGCGTGGTTGCTGTTTTCGTACACACGCGAGCGCTCGCGGCAAGCGCCGGGGTGGCTCTCGGGTCAGGTTGCGGCCGTCGGATTTACGGCCTTCGCGGCGGTGCTAGTTGCGCTCGCCTTCTCGGAGCAGCTCGCCTGGGATCGTTTGGTCGAGCACGACCGTGAGTGGTTGTTTGGTTCCGGCGCCGTGCTCTCTCACGCCGCACTCGTCTGGGTTGTGCCGCTCCTAGCGTTGCCGCAAGGAACCCACTACCTGCTGGACGCGCTGTTGTGGCGTCGAGCCGAGGCGCGCGAGCTGCCTGCGTTGCGCGCCGCCTTGGGGCTGTCCGTTCGTGAAAACTCGGTCGAAAGCCAAAAGCTGCTCGGTCTGGAGGAGGCTGCCAAATGAGCCGTGAGGAAGCGCGAGAAGGAGATCTCTTGTGGACCCCGAGCCGCGAACGCGTCGAAAGGGCGCGCATGAACGACTTCGCGCGCTGGCTCGAAGTCAAAACGTCGCAAAGTTATCCAGACTTCGCGGCGCTGCACGCCTACAGCACGACCGATCTAAGTGGCTTTTGGCGCGCGATAGCCGAGTACTTCGACGTGCGTTTTCATTCACCGGTGCAGAGCGAGCTCTCTGGCAGCATGCCCGACGCGCGTTGGTTCACCGGCGCTAGCTTGAACTACGCGGAGCAGGCTCTGCGGCGCCGGGACGACCATGTCGCGTTGGTCTTTCGCTCCGAAACAGGCGAGCGTGAGCAGTTGACGTACGCGGAGCTCGTCGAGCGGGTCAGCCGCGTGCGCGCTGGCATGCGCCGGCTCGGCGTCGGGCGCGGTGATCGTGTGGCCGCGCTGCTGCCCAACCGAATCGAATGCGTGGTTGCATTTCTCGCTGCTGCCAGCCTCGGCGCCATCTGGTCGAGCTGTTCACCGGAGTTTGGCGTGACCAGCGTCCTCGACCGCTTCCGGCAGATCGAGCCGAAGCTGTTGCTCGCAGTGGATCACTACGTTTACGGGGGCAAGCTCTTCGATCGCAGTGAAGAGCTCGCAGAAATCCGCGCAGGGCTGCCCGGGTTACGCAATACCGTTTGTGTTGGTAAGCCCGCGCCGGACGCGCTCTCCTTCGATGAGCTCGAAAGCGGGCACGAGCCGCTCGCATTCGATCCGGTTCCTTTTGAGCATCCGCTATGGATTCTGTATTCGTCCGGCACTACCGGCCTACCAAAAGCCATCGTGCAGAGCCATGGCGGCATTTTACTCGAGCACTTGAAATCGCTCGCGTTGCACTTGGATCTCGGTGAAGACGATCGCTTCTTCTGGTTTACGACCACCGGCTGGATGATGTGGAACATGCTGGTGAGCGGCCTCACCGTGGGAGCGACCGTCGTGCTCTACGACGGCAGCCCTGCGGCGCCCGACTTGTACGCGCTTTGGAAGCTCGCCGAGGAGGAGGGCGTCACCTACTTCGGTACGAGCGCGCCGTATCTGCTTGCCTGCCAGAAAGCGAAAATCGAGCCGAAGCAGCGCCATTCGCTCGGCAAGATTCACACGCTTGGCACCACGGGCGCGCCGCTTCCGGCGAGCGGCTTCGGTTGGGTATACGAAGCGGTGAGCTCGGAGCTTTTGCTCGGCTCGCTCAGCGGCGGTACCGACGTTTGCACGGCGTTTGTGCTGTCGTGTCCGCTCCTCCCCGTCGTCGCAGGTGAAATTCAGTGTGCAGGCTTGGGCGCTTCCGTCGAGGCGTTCGACGACCTCGGTCAGCCATTGTTGGACGCGGTGGGCGAACTCGTGCTCACGAAGCCATTGCCCTCGATGCCCATCCAGTTTTGGAACGACCCCGGCGATGTGCGGCGGCGTGAAAGTTACTTTTCGACGTACCCTGGCGTGTGGCGTCACGGCGATTGGGTCAAGCGTACGCCGCGCGGCGGTTACGTGATTTCGGGTCGCTCCGATAGCACCCTGAATCGCGGCGGCGTGCGGATGGGCACGAGTGAGTTCTATCGCGTAGTCGAGGAGCTGCCTGAAATCGCCGATAGCCTGGTGGTCGACACTGGCTCGCTCGACGACGACGCCAGCGGCAAGTTGTGGTTGTTCGTCGCGCTCAAGCCAGCGTCAGAGCTCGACGCCGTGCTGACGAAAAAAATCAAAGATACCCTGCGAACGCAGCTGTCGCCGCGGCATGTCCCCGACGAAATTCGAGCTGTGGCAGCCGTGCCGCGCACACTCAACGGCAAGAAGCTCGAAGTGCCCGTGAAGCGGATCTTGCTGGGCACGCCGCCCGAAAAAGCCGCCAGCGCTGGCACATTGTCCGATCCGCGTGCGCTGGAGCCGTTCGTAGCGTTGGCGCACGAAGTGGCCGCCAAAGCCAAGAGCTGAGGTTACGACCT
Source organism: Myxococcota bacterium (assembly GCA_049324695.1). Taxonomy (GTDB): domain Bacteria; phylum Myxococcota_A; class Polyangia; order Polyangiales; family Polyangiaceae; genus PMG-095. The sequence goes on along the minus strand of JBMOMJ010000005.1, from coordinate 74,464 downwards.
AAGAGGCGCTCATACGCAACAGCGTGACGCGTCGAACACACTGTCCACGCCAACCTGGCACGCCGGGCAGCCGTCCGCGCCAAATTGCCCACTTTTCGCACGGTTTCCGCGGCGCGCGTTCCAGCTCGTGCCCGGCATGCGCGTTGCAAATTAAGGGTGGTTCGAAGGTGCTCACCATGGCTGCATTCCGCACTTTGACTCTCGCTAAAACCATGGCGTTCATGGCGTTCGCTGCCGCCTCACCGGCGTACGCGGCTGTGACGAGTGACAATCGCGGCCACACAGACGTAGTCGCTCCTGAAACTCTGCGCGCCAAAGAGCGCAGGGACGAGCTCGCCAAAGCCGGGAACACCGAACCGACGCGCGCGCCCGAATCACTCTCTCTTGGTGGTCGTGCGTTCATAGTCCCTACGCTCGGCGCTGGTGCGCTCGGCTGGGGTCTCGATGAAGCTTATTCGCTGATCCCCAATCTCGCAGTCGGCGGGCAATACCTCAGCTATCTGGTCGACCAAGGTGCCGACCCACAATACTGTCAGCGTTGCATTTGGGACGGCAAAGCCGCGTTGGCATTTGCGGAAGGGCGTTTGTGGCCGAAGCTCTGGTTCACTCCTTACGTACGAGCCGGCGGCGGGCTCTCGTTCATCAACGGTCAACGCTTTGCCTACGAAAACGCCTACGCTGAAACGGATTTCACTTTGCTCGCCGAAGCGGGCGCCGAACTTCATCACCGCTGGTTTTCGGCGCGCGTCTACGGGTTTCACCTGGCGATTCTGAGAAGTGAGCTCGATCGTGATCCCTTCACGGGCCTTGGCACCCAGCTAGGGGCGCGTTTTTGAGCGAATCAGCTCGCCTGCTGGCTTTGCCCCGCGAGTCGGCGTTGCGCGACACCGAACGCAACATCGCTTTGATCGATGCCCACGAACCGTCGTCCGAGTCGAGCCGCCACCGCGACAGTCGTGCCTGAACCGCACATCGGATCGAGCACGGCGCTGTCCGCGTGAGTGGCGGCACGCACGATGCGCTCCAATAACTTTTCTGGTTTTTGGGTGGGATAGCCGGTGGTCTCGCCGATGAGTGGTGTGTTCGCGCGCATCGCGGGGCAATCGCTCCAAACACTGCCGATCTGTCGACCGACGTCGGCATAATATCGGTAGCGTTTGCCCGCGATCACGCGCTCGCGGTAGGCGCGCCCATCCGTGTCGGTTTCGGAAAAGTGCATTTTCAAGCTGGTTTCCGCGTACGGCTCGCGCAGCGCCGGATCCTTCCCGTTCCACAGCATTTGCCCGCTTGGCGCGTAAATCAGGATGGTTTGATGCGTGACCGAGAGTGCGCCCCCTCGGCGTGAACCGTTGCCGGGCACCCAAATGACTTCGCCGAGATAGGCTGCTTTCCCCAGCAATTTGTCGAGCAGCACCTTGGTGTCGTGCACGGCTCGGTGGTCCAAATGCACCCACAAACTACCTACGGGGGAGAGCAATCGCGCGATGAGCTCGACGCGCGGTTCGAGCATCTCCAAGAACCCGTCGATGCCACCCCAATTGTCACGATATGCTGCCGTGCCACGCGCGCGTTCACCCTTCTCGAGGCGCGCCGCGCGCGAGCGCCCGATGTTGAACGGCGGATCCACGTAGACGAGGTCGAAGCGCTCGCTCGAAAGTTTGGGTAGGACCTCCCGGCAGTCACCCAGGTGGAGACTACCGCGCGGAAAAAGCACGCACTTAGCGCTCATACGCCGCCAGGCACCCCATCGACTTCGTTCTTAGCGCTCACGCTGCCTTGCAATGGATCATCTTCGGCAATGCGGGCGAGCTCGGCCGCGTCGAGCTCTGGCGCTCGATCGCTTTCTGGAAACCACTCCCAATGTGGTCCGCCGCCGCTGCAGCCACTCACGGCTTCTGACGGCGCGCAGGCGAGCCGCAAATGGATGTGGTCGTCGTGCGGAGTGCTGTCTGTCGGTTGCATCAACACGGTTTGGGCCCGGTGAATCACTTCCAGCGGTTCACCGCGCGCGAGCGCATAGTCGATCAGCAAAGCTTCGAGCTTCTGGCTGAGAAACAGGAACTGCACCGAAGCGTCCGGTGCGGAAACCAGGTGCTTGATCAGCAACCATTCGCGCTCCACATCGAGCCGCACGTATTCACTGGTTCCCTCCACGAAGCCGAGCCCGTCTCCATCGATGGCAACGAAGCCTGGGCTCTCGCGCGGTACACCCGCAGGCGTCGTCACGAACAGCAGTAGATCCACGTCGCGACCGCTGCGGTGCGAATTATGACCAGGAATTTTGCCGCCGTAGCGGGCCGAAAGGTCGCCCACGAGGAGCGGTGCGCCATCCGGAGCAACGCGCGCGACGTGCGCGGCGGCTTCCGAAACCAACTTCACGAGGCGTGGCAGCCCCCAATAGTTGTGGCCGTGAGGTCGGTAACGCACGAAGCCCTTGCCGGCGACCGGCAGCTGCACCGCCGCGGTTTGTGAGCCGAAATGCGGCACGCCCACGCTGCCTTCGAGCCCAGGTGCCAGCGGGGAGGGCACACCCACGCACCCGGCTTGCAGCATTGCGGCGCCGACTAGCACTAACCAGCGACTCATGGCTTTCGCACCGGCAGGAATGAAATCAGCCGCTGTTCGAGCTCGTCGACGACGCCCTGCGAGGCCATGATGGGGGTTGCGTGGTACTTGCCTTCGCGATGTACCACATAGCCCAGATCGGCGAAGGCGCTGTACGCGCTGGCCACGATCGGCTTGCTCACGGCTTCCCAGCGTGAAATCTCTCCGTCCAGGAACATGTGATGGCCAGTTGCGAGCGCCTTCTTCGCCATGTCCTTGTCGGTATGCGGCCTTTCCAAGAGCGGCACCAGTGAGCGCGCCGCCACGCGGTAACCCTCCAAAAAGTTACGCAAAATTGAGGCATACTGGCCGAGCCACTCGCTGCCGCTCCAGCCGTCGCGGCCAGGTCCAGGCGCAAGGCGCTCGTCGGAGCGCGCGAGCTCTCCGAGCTGCTCCATGCTGGTGACTGTCTCTTGAAAGATTTGGTCGAAAGGAGCGTCGGCGCGGAAGCGAAACTCGTACTTGAAGAGTCGCGACAGTTCCCGCACGCGCTCGCGCACGTCGTGCAGCGGAGCTTCGGGGTTTCCCAACGCGAGCACGGCCAGTGCAATCAGCGCGCGCTCCACGAAGAAGTGAACGATGATGTTCTTGGTCGTATCCAGGATCAGCCGCTTGCTCTCGACCACGGAATACACGGCGCCGGGCCCCGCGCGCCCACTCGAGTTCGCGGGCAGGCCATCGGGGAAGCGCATTTCGAGCATGTCGGCGTCGCTGAACATCTGCACGGCTTCGCGCAGCGATTCCGGCCGCAAGGTGCCGTTCAGGGTTGCGAGCGCTGGGCTCGTGCGAGCGCCCAAGCGACGCGCAACGTCGAGCAGGCGCGCCGAACGACTGACTAGCTCGGCGTGCGATAGGCCACGTTGATCGTGACACAGCAACACCAGCGCCGTGAGGGCTCCCGGAGTCACCGCTGTGACCCGATTGATCTCATCCATCACGCGGTTGCCGAGACGCGTTACCAGCACACGTCGCTTGGCAGGGCTCAGGTTGCCCAGATCGAGCCCGAGCTCGCTGGCGACTTCGCTCAGCGTCAGAATTTGCCCAACCTGAATGTTGATGCGGCCGTAGCGATGGCGCAGCACATCACGCGACTTGAGCAAGCCGGCAGCGTCTTCCTTTTGCTTCTCGCCGCCCTGGAGCTCGCGCTCGTACGATTCGCCTTCGATCACTCGCTCGTAGCCGATGCTGACTGGAACGAACCAGCTTGGCGGCTCCGGCACTGCCAGCGCCGCATCCACGATCATGCTGAGGATGCCGAACTTCGGAGGGATAAGCTTTCCGGTTCGGCTGCGACCGCCCTCGAGGAAGAGCTCGATTGGGTAACCATCGCGGATCAAACGGCGCACGTACGCGTCCACCACGGCGGCGTAGAGTCGGTCACCTCGGAAAGAACGCCGGATGAAGAAGCCACCGCCGCGGCGCAGGATGCCACCCACCGGGAAGAAGTTCAGGTTGTCACCCGCGGCGATCAGCGGGAGCGGCAGGTTCTCTGCGTTGAAGATGTAGCTGAGGATCAAATAGTCGATGTGCGACTTGTGGCTCGGGAGCAGCACCAGCGTGCCGTGCTTGGCGGCCTCGCGTAGCCGATTCAAGTCGGCCGGATCGTATTCGACGCCCGCGTAGATGCGCTGAAACAGGCGCTTGAAAATGACTTCGAGAAACTTGATGGTGGTATGCTCGGGAGTCGCCTGCAGCTCTTGCAACATGTCGAGCGCGCGCGCTTGCAGCGTGTAGCGATCAGTGTGCTCGTCTGCGAGCTCGTCGATCACATGGCGCAGGCGCGGGCTGCGTACGATTTCTTGTCGCACTCGCTCCGGCGGCTTCTCTGCCGGCCCGGTGATCACGCGGCGTTCGCGCTCGAGGCGACGCAGCACGGTGTAGGTCACGCGTCTCACGACGACGGCGTCGGGTTGGCCGAGCGACTCCGCCAAAAAGGCGCGCAGGTCGATCGGCTCGCCGAGTTTCAGCGTCACGTGCTTGTAGTTGTAGAGAAACTGCGCGACGGTGCGCGCCGGGCTCGGCCATTCGCGCGGCCCGATCAACACGTCGAGCGGTTCGGTACCGCGTGTGTCCGGGAACTTCGACCACACGAATACCTGCGGCAAGAGCAGGATCGGCTCGCTGCGTCGGCGCTGGAGCTCGAACAACGTGCGCACGAGCTCGTCACCTTCTTTGAGGCCGCGCCCGCCGGTTGCTCCCGCCGCGACGTCGAGAACTCCAGGGGGGCGCTTGAGGAATAGCGCGGCCGAACCACCGTGCGCCAAGGCGTCCTCGAGTTCGTCGGCAGGAGTGACGGAGCGGTTCGGTAGGATCGCGTTGAGCCAGCCTTTTCCAAGCGGGTTCAGGATCCAGAGACCGAGATCGTTGACGAAGCGGATGCGCGGCAGGCCATGCCGCTTGGTCAGGTAATCGAGCGCCAGGAAGTCGACGACGTTCAGGCTGCGCAGCACGTAAACGACGGGGCCTTGAGCGCACAAAGTTTTCACTTGGTGCGCCCAAGCGTCATCCACGTGGATGCGATCGAAAAAGCGGCGATACAGCGCCTCGAGCAAAGGGTTGGGCTCGTAGATCTTCGTGAGTTCGCGGCCGCTCATGGTGGGTTCCGCTGGCGGGGGCATCATACTTGCCGGATTTGCCGCCCGCGAGTACTGACGCCTGGATGCTCTCGCTTTGGCGCAACAGGACGGCTCGCCGCGCGCCCGAGCTCGCCACGGTTCTGTGCATTCTCGTCGCCAGCCTTGCTGCGTGCCGCAAGAAAGCAGTACCGAACAAGATCGGCGGACCACCGGCCGGATCCGCGAGCGCAGTTGCGCGTGCGTCAGAACCGCAGGCAGCATTTGCGTGTCGCGCCTTGGCTAACGGGCCCGCACTGGTTCTCGGCTCACCTCCAGCGAAGGCGCCGCGCCTCGATGACGAGCAAGACGAAGAGGACCGCGACGTCGAGTTGCCCTTCGCTGTTGAACTCGGGAGCGCGCGCGCCGACGCACAGCGCTTTGCGGTTGGCGGGCTCGAGAGCCAACGCGGCCAAAATCATGCTTTCGTCGCGCTCACCAATGCCGACGGTAGCTCCGGTACGCGCGTCGAACTAGGGCGCGTGTTCGGTGACGTCGAGCCGCCGGCGCTTGCTCCTCACAAGGGAGGCTTCGTTGCGGTGATCGCGGACAGCGACGCGTCGTCCGTGGTTCTGCGGTTGGTTGCGTTGGACCCTCCCTTTGACGAGAAGTCCGTGCGCCGCGGCGGCGAAATTTCGGGCGTGCGCCGCGACGCGGCCGCTTTCTCGTTCGAGATTTCCGGCAGTGACGGCTTGGTGGCGTTTACGAAGCTCGAGAAAGGCCGCGGTAGCGTCGCGCTCGCGCGAATCGATCTGGAGAAGCTAACTCCGAAGGGTGAGGTGGCCGCCGTTGCCTCGAGCCGCCCCGGTGAAATGGAGTCGCCGCGCTTGGTGAAGCGCGCGGGAGGGTACCTGCTCGCTTTCATCGTGCGTGGCGCCGCGACCCCCCCCAAAGCAGCTCTCGGAAAGCCCAGCGAGTACGACGCCGGACTCACCGAGCAAACCCTGGTCGACGAAGGCCCGAGCGCCATCGAGGTCGTACCGCTGTCCGAAAGTGGGACGCCGACGGGAGCTCCGCACCGCATCACGCCAAACACGGCGCATGTGATCGCTTTCGAAATGGCTCCAACCAATGATGGCGGCGCGCTCGTTGTGTACCGCGACGATCACGAAGGGCCTGGGCTTGCACGTCCAGGAGCAGAAGCCGTGTTGGTGCGGCCCGACGGCAGCACAGCCTCTCACAGTTGGGATCTGGGTGAGACCGCCGGGCTGCCTTCGTTGTTGTTCGATGCGACTCCTCCGTCCGGCAGGCCTTGGGCGTGGTTGTCCGTACCGAGTGAGGCAGAATCGCGTGTCACGCCGCTTGCGGCGAACCCTCTCGAGCTGGGTGAACTGAAGTCGGCGCCCGAGCTTGCGGCGTCGGAGCTGCTGGCGGCTGCTTCGGGCCGGCTTCTGCGCGCGCGCACACGCGGCGGACAACGCCTACTGTCGGTAGTGGATTGCGCGCCGGCGGCGGCGCCGTAGCCTTACATGAGCCTTGCCAGGCATACGTATTGGCACGAAGCTCGCTATCGAGGAGTAGTCATGCCGAAAGCGATTCTTCTCTTGGCTGAGGGGTTCGAGGAAATCGAAGCCGTGACCGTGCTCGATGTATTGCGCCGCGCGGGCGTGGCCGTCACCGCGGCTGCACTCAGCGGTCTGCACGTACGCGGCGTTCACGACATCGTGGTGCAAGCCGACGTGTCACTCGACGATGTAGAGGGCTTGGATTTCGACGCGCTGGTGTTGCCCGGAGGGCAACCGGGGGCAACGCACCTGCAGGGCGATGCGCGAGTGATCGCGCTGGTTCGACGTTTCGTGGCCGCCTCCAAGCTCACGGCGGCGATTTGCGCAGCGCCTACGGTGCTGGAGAGTGCCGGGGTCTTGAAGGGTCGCCGTGCTACCTGCTACCCGGGCTACGAGCTGCCGAGCGCACGCTTCGAAACCTCTTCCGTTGTCGAAGACGGCTGCATCGTGACGAGTCGCGGCGCGGGTACGGCGTTCGAATTTTCGTTCGCGTTGGTGCGGCGTTTGTGCGGCGCGGCGGTCGAAGAGGAGCAGCGCGACAAGCTACTGGTTCAGTAGCGGATCTCGAGCACTTCCTTCGTGTCGAGACCGAGTTCGGCGGCTACGAGCGAAACCATTTTAGAGCCGAAAGTGCGGCGAATGATGGCGAGCCCGAGCTCCAACGCCGAACCGGTAGCCGTGGCCGTCAAGACGCGCGTTCCCTCCACGAGCCGCGCGGTCGTGTCGCATGCGGCCCGGTCGATTGCGCCTTCGAGCTCGGTTGCCAGCTCCGACGAGACCGCAATGCGCTCGCTTCCACACAAGCCAGCACGCGCGAGCGCGAGTACGCCGTTGCCCACCGCTGCTACGAGCTCGGCACCTGTGGCGATGCGCGTGAGCTCGGCGAGGTCCGCGGGCGCTTCCGCCAAGCGACGTGCGCCATAACCTCCGGGCACAATCACTACTTCGGCGGGAGCGGCCTGCGCGAGCTCGCCGGTCGCTTCCAAACGAGTCTGATTGCGCGTAGTGACGAGCCCGGCTCGCGGAGCCAGCAATTCGAGCTTGAATGGCCTGAAATTCCAGCGTCTCCCCGCCGCCGAAAGCACCTCCAATGGCGCCGCGACATCGAGCAACTCGACTTCGTCGAAGACGATGACAGCGACGCGGCGAGCGTGGGTGCGCATGGGTAGTTCACGAGACTAACGCGCTTTCCGCGCGCCTCGCGCGAAGAACTGGTTCTACCTCATGCACGGCCGGCCGAGGTGGGACACCTGCATCAGCGGGGTTCACGCCGGTTTCATGCTATGTGAAGCGTCTGGGTCATGGGCGAAGTAGCCTTCGAAATTCATCGCAAAACCGCGCCGGTCAGCGCAAGTGAGCGCGCCGCGATTATGCAGCATCTTGGGTTCGGTCGAATCTTCACCGAGCACATGGTCAGCTTGCGCTACAGCGCGGACATCGGTTGGCACTCGGGCAAACTCGAGCCGTACGCTCCCATCACGCTCGACCCGGCTGCCTCGGTTCTGCACTATGGTCAGGCGATTTTCGAAGGCTTCAAGGCTTACCGGCAGAAGGGTGGGGGGATCGCCACGTTTCGTCCCGACGCCAACGCGCGCCGCTTCAACGCGTCGGCACGCCGTTTGGCCATGCCGGAGCTGCCAATTGACGCCTTCGTAGCCGCCTCCGATGTGCTCATCAAAAACGAGAGCGACTGGGTTCCCGGTGACGTAGGTGAGAGCCTCTACTTGCGTCCACTCATGCTCGCGACCGAGGCAGCGCTCGGCGTGCGCCCGGCGAAGGAGTACCTGTTTCTCCTGTTCGGCTCGCCCTCGGGCGCCTACTTCCCGCAAGGCATCAAGCCGCTCAGCGTCTGGTTGTGCAAGGACTTCGTGCGGGCGGCCCCCGGCGGCACTGGCGAAGCCAAATGCGCCGGCAACTACGCAGCAAGCCTCGTTGCACAGCAGCGCGCCATCGAGCACGGCTGCCAGCAGGTGATTTGGTTGGACGCCTGCGAGCGGCGCTTCGTCGAAGAAATGGGCGGAATGAACCTTTTCTTCGTTTACCAGAATGGCAATCAAGTAAAGCTCGTGACGCCGCGCCTGACCGGTTCGCTGCTACCCGGCATCACGCGCGACAGCATTCTCACGCTCGCTTCGGAGCTCGGCTATGAGGCTGCGGAGGGCACCATCAGCGTAGAAGACTGGGAGCGCGATCTCACGAGCGGCGCGCTGACTGAAGTATTCGCGTGCGGAACGGCCGCCGTGATCACGCCGGTTGGTCAGGTGAAGTTCGAAGGCGGCGAGTGGAGCGTGCACGGTGGGGAGACCGGGCCGGTGGCGATGCGCATTCGCGACCACCTCCTGGCTATCCAGCACGGCAACGCACCCGATACACACGGTTGGATGCACCGGGTGCTCTGAAGCGCCGCGTGGCGCTCGACCGCGTGTCACTCCAGATAAACATCTAGGCGGGGCGGCAGGCCACCATCAGCGCCGGTCGACAAGGTGATGCCGGTTTCCGCATTGCCGGCGGCGCGCACCGCGAGGCCGTGATCCTCCGCCGGGTGTGCCGCAAGAAAATGCAGAATCTCCGTGACGTCGATGCGCACCGGAGCTGCGGGCGCAGCACGGCCGACGCCCCGCGCAAACGGCGGTTCGAAGCCGGGCTGCGCCGACCACGACAGGTTTTCTCCGGTGAAGGCGCGACTGACGCGCCAAACTTCGAGCGCAACGTCCTCGCTGCTGGCTGCTCCTGCGAGTGGCTCCAGCAGCAGAAAGCCCGAAACCACACGACCACGCTCGCGCCAGCTCGAGTCGAAACGAACATAAAGTGCTGTCTTGGCGGTGGAGGCGCGACCGAGCGTAACGCTGGGAGCCAAACCGTCGCGTTGCTCAGCGTTCGACGCCAGCGCGAGCGCCGAGGGACGCAGCAACAGGCGGCGTGTGTTGCTCGGCACCGGCGCGCCGCCTTCGAGTACGCAGCGTGAAGCCAGGCACTCCGTACCTCGCGGGCAGCCGCTGGCTCCTGCGCAGGGAAGGGGCGATCCCGAGCATGCGAGCCCGACGAACGAAATGGCAAACGAGATCCGTCTCAATCGCAGGCAGAGTATCACTCCGCGCCCATCGACCAAGTGATTCGTCCGCGCCCATCGAGCTAGCAGTTCCCGCGCGGGCGACCAACGTTGTTGCACACGACCCGGGCCTTTCAACGCTCCGAGCGCGAGCGACGCCGTTCGAGCAAGATCTCGGCAGCCGTTTTTGGGCGTTCGCCGGGCGGCGCTGCGGGTGCTGTTGGTGGTGGTGGTGGTTTGGATGGGGCGCGTTTGGCTTCGATGGGCGGAACCGGGGTTTGCACAGCGCGCTCCGGCTTGGGCTCGCTGAGCTGGGGTTCCGCGCTGCGCTCCGGCGCGGCTAGCTCTGCGCTGCGCTCGGCTTTCACCCGCCGCAGCCGACCCAAGGTGCGCCCGCCGGTTCCGCCGTGTGCGCTCGGTGTGGTGGATGCCGCTGTGCGGCGTGGGTGCCATTCCGGAAGTGACAAACGGCGCGCCCCCACCGAAAGCAAAAGCAGCGCGGCGGCGAGGGGAGTCAGCCAGTGACTCAGTGGATCGTATGCAAAACGCCGAGTTTCGCGCTCGCCAAAAATCCCCGCAAGTGTGTCGCGCACGCGCCCGCCGCTGATTTCGGCGATGCGAGCGAGCTCGCTGCGATCCGTACCCGTCGGCCGCAATTCTTCGCCTGCGGATAGCGCTGCACCCGTCGTGGCGAGTGCCTGTTCGTGCTGCTCGTCCACCAATGTCGAGAGGTACGCTCCAGGGCGAGAAATCGGCAGCTTCGCCGCATAGCTGCCGGGCCCAACTGCCTCTAGCGGCAGCGTGCGCGATAGCCCATCGGGGCCCGCAATTTGCGCTCGCAGGCGGCGCAGGCTCTCGTGGCGACCGCGATCGTCGAACACCGTAGCTCGCAAGAGGAGCTCTCCACCAATGGTTTCGGTCTCGAAGCGCACGTGTGGATCGTCGATGCGGCGCGAGAGATCGCGCGCAACCTGAGCAAACAGGCGTGCCGCGCCCTCCCATTGAATCCAGGCTCGCCCCCAGCGATTTTCGTAGTCGCTCGTAAACGCGCCCGCGCGCCCAACACCCGCTGACCACGTTGCAAGAATCGGATCGTGTTCGGGTCCGCGCAACAACACCTGCGTGCGCGCCTTCGGAATTGTTACCACGTAGCCAGTCAGCGGCGGCGTCTGGTTGAAATCGATACCCCGCAGCACCGGACCCTGCGCGGCGACTTCTGGAATGAAATTCAGCTCGTTGATCGCGCTGCGCGACGCCAGGATCGTCTCCTGCGCAAACACCGACGGCAAGCGCGTCGCGTCCTCAATCAAATAAAAGCGACCAGCGCCCAGCTCTGCCATGCGCGACAGGGCGGGCACGTCGCTCCCGGTGCCGAGCGCGACCACGCTGGTGGTGATGCCGCGTTTGCGGGCAGCGCTGACCAAACTAAACGCATTGGTGCGCTCTTCGGCATCACTTCCGTCCGAAAACAACAACAAATGCTTGAGTTGGACGTGCTCGCGCCCGAGCGCGTCGTACGCCGCGCTCAGCGACAAATCGATGAAGATGCCCCCGCCACCTGGGCCAACTTTGCGAATGCGATTGGCAATGTCCGCCTTGTCCGCCACCGGAGCGAGCGGCACCGTCCAGCTCACGGCGGTGTCGACATGCATGACGCCCAAGCGGTCGCCGGCGCCGAGCAAATCTGCTGAGCGCGCCGCGGCCTCGTTAGCGAGTTCGAGCTTGGTTTTTCCGCCGGCGCTCATCGCCATCGAGCCCGAATAGTCGACAGCGATCACCTCGGCGAGGCTTGCCCGACGTTGCTCTTGCTTGAGATCGAACGAAACGGGACTGATATCTTCGATTGGCGTGCGCGCGTAGCCGCCGGGGCCCATGGCGCGATCGCCGCCCATCAGTAGCAAACCTCCGCCCAGATCGCGCACGTAACCACGCAGTGCCTCGAGCTGAGCAGGCGCCAATTCCGCGGCGCTGATATCACCTAGTACGACCAAATCGTAGCGAGCGAAGCCAGCCAAATCGCTCGGAACGCTGACGGGTCCACCTACCTCGACTTCGAAAGCGGCGGCGCTCAGCGCGCGCTGCAACGGCGCCGTCAGCGCAGCATCGCTGTCCAAGACCAGCGCCGTCGTGGGCCCGCGCACTCGCACGAAGGCCGAACCGGCGTTGTCGTCTGGAGCACGATCCTGCTCTGGCCGCCGCGCGCTGAGCTCCACGTCGTAGCGGTGCAGGCCGGGGCCGGGCGCAACTTCGCGCAGAAACAGCACGTCTTCACCGCGTGCGAGCCGCGCTGGCCCCGAACGAATCAACTCGCCATCGCGATAAACGCGCGCTTCAACCTCGGCTTCTTCGCTCGACTGCGTCACCACGCGCAAATCGATGGCCTCGCCCTGCGCGGCGCGCGATGTAGCTCTTACCGCGATCACGCGCACGTCGGTGATGCGACCTTGATCGAGCGGCACCACGTCGATCGGCACGCCCAGAGCAGCGGCGGCAAGAGCGGCTTCGCTGCTGTCACCGCGGGTGCGCACGCCATCACTCAACATCACGATGCGGGCCGCCGAGTCGGGTGGCACTTCAGCCAGCGCCTGGCGGATTCCGGCTCCGAGATCCGTACCGTCGCGGGCGACATCTGCTTTCTGGGGCGCGGGCAGTGTGCTCTTCGGGCGCGGCGGCTCCTCGACGGCCGCATTGGCTCCGAACGCGACGACTGCGATCAAGTCGTCATCACGCATGCCGAGCTCGGCCAGCTTGCGCTCACTTTCGAAGCGCCGCTCCGCGCCGGACACCAAATCGATGCTGCGGCTGCGATCGAGTGCGATGACGACGGTCAACCGATCCAGCGCGTGACCGATTTCGAGCCCACTCACTGCCAGCGAGGCCGTGTATGCAGCGAGGCCCGTAGTGAGCTCGAGTAGGCTGCGGCGCGCCGCCGAAAAACGCTGCGAGAGCTGCAACAAACGCGTGACGAGCCAAAGCAGGATCGCCGCGCACGGCAGCGTCAATATCGGGCGATCGAAGCGCGCGAAGGGTGTCACGTAAAGGCGCGCCCACGCCACCAACACACTGAGCGCTGGCAGCAACGCAAGCACGCTGATGAGCAGCAGCCAGTGTCGCCGCGCAAGCCCGTGACGTCGGATCGCCCAGGCGAGCCACACACCGCTAGCCGCCACGCCCAACGCTAGGGCGACTGCCGCCGGCAGCGCATTCATGACGACGCGGCTCTCCCGGTCGAAGTCAAGCGTGCTGCCAAGCGGCCTGAGGGCCGCCGCGCTCGTGTCAGCCAAGCCACGTCGGCAGCAATCAACGCGAGCGCCAAGGCGCCGAATAACCAATCCAGTCGCGTGAATTCGGCGATGCTCGTGCTCGAGGCTTGCTGCGAATGGCCTACCGAAAGCGGGCGTGGCGCGATACGGCTCTCGGTCTCGCTGGTGAGGTTGGCAGCAACGAAGGCGCTGCCAGCACGCGCGCCGCTCCAACTGACGTACACGGCGCCGACCGTGGACGCTGGTGGAAGCACCGCTAGGCCGGAGCGTGCTCGAAGTTTCTTCTCTTTGCGCCCGTCCGGAAATTCGACCTCGATGCTCTCGATCTCGCTCGGGACGTGCACGCTAATGGGCTCACCGGTGCGGGCGCCGCGTGACGCTGCTCCCAAACGATGGGCGCGTGCCAGATCGGTGATGTTGCGCACGAACACCACGAACGCGGCCTTTAATGGGAACGTCGACTGCCCCAGGTCGAAACCCACGATTGTGCCCATGCGGCCGGGCGAAGAGGCGTCGGCAATCAAGGTTCCGTCGCGAGTGTGAACCAAGGCTTCACGTCCGCTGCCAGCCGTGAGGGAGCGTGCGGCGGCGACGTCCACTCCCTCGAACGAGAGAAAGCGCAGCCTGGCGTCCGTCTCCGCCCAGGAGGTAATTTGAGGTCGCTCGATGCGCGCCCCGACGCTCACTGTGCGGCAATTCCCCTCTGGCGGGTTCACAATCAAGAGATCCGTGCCGGGGAGATTGCCCGGGCAAGCACCGTCCACGACGACGAGGGCGTCGCTTGCCACATTTTCCTGAGCCAGCCCTTCGAGGCCGGTGACGTAAAGGTCGATGTCGGCGTCCGTCGATAGGGCGCGGAGGAGCCAGGGACTCGCGCTCTTGGGCGCAACCACGACTGGCAAACGGCGCGGTTCTGGCACGACCAAAGTCGCGCGATCGTCGCTTGCCAGAGCGTCGTGAGGAGAGAGCTCGAGCTCCAAGGGCTTGCCGGCATCGCCGGGAGTCGCATCGAAGCTCAACACGACGGCGCCGCGTTCCCCCGGCTCGAGGTGGATGCGACGCGATGCGAGCGGCTCGAGCACATTTTTTTGAGCCAAAGTCACGAACAGGTCGCGCGCCTTGGCTCCGAAGTTTACGATTTGAGCGAACGCCTCGACGCGATCCGCTCCGGTAACGGGATCTTTCCCGCGCGCGATGTCGGCCCGGATGATGCCGCTATTGTCGACGACCTTGCCGACGCGAAGCACCTCGACCGGCAGCGCTGAAGCGGCCAGCGGCTCGCTATCGGCGATCGCTCCATCGGTCAGCAAGAACACCTTGCCCCCGCCGTGCTGGCGCAGTTGGTCCAATGCCAGATTCAGCGCACGCCCGAGTTGACCTTCGACTTCGCGCACGCTGAGGCGGCCGAGCGCCATTTCGAGTCTGGCACGGTCGCGTTCGAACGGTGAAACGAGCTCGGGTTCGCGTCCGGCGGCCACAATCATGACTTCGGTGCCGGGCTCCGTGCGCTGCAGCACGCCACGTGCGGCGCGGATAGCCTGCGCGAGGCGTGTGCTTCCACCCTCGTCGGTAGCCATCGAAGCGCTGACGTCGACGACTAATGCAATCCGCGCGGCGCGCAGCCGGCTGCTCTGGGTGACAGGTCCAGCCAGGGCGAGCCCGAGAGCCACAATGGCCAACGTTTCGAGCACCAGTGGCACATTCGGGGTGAGCCGTTTGAATGGGCTCTTGGCCGAAAGGTCACGTACGGCTGCCTGCCACAACCAGACCGACGGTACTACCCGCCGCTCTCGTCGCACCTTGAGCACGTAGAGCAACGTCAGCGGCGCGAGCAGGCCGAGAAGGCCCAATCCAGAGATGCGTGTGAGCTCCCAGGGCACTCTCGCGGAGGATACGGTGCAGCGCGCAGCTGGGCCATAGCGCCGATAGGAAACTCAGATTTCGGTCTCTCCGGCGAGCGTGGAAGGCATGCCCAGACGTGCGTAGCTCGCTGCGCGGTCGGCGGCGATATCGGCTAGGACCGCTTCGACGGCAGCGGAGCCAACCTGCCGAACCGTGTCGAGGTTGTTCTGGGCGATGCGCTCTCGAACACCCTCCTTTTCGGGAGCGGCGAGTCCCGTGGGCGACAGCATCCAGACTTCGACCAAGGCGGTGCCGCTCGATAACTCGCCGCGCACCGACTCGAGCGCCTCACGACGCACGAGCTGGATGGTGGGATCGGGGGAACGTCGGATGAAGGGTACGAGGCGATCCGGATTGGATAGGTCGGGTGCAGCGTGTGGGTGGAACGCCGCCATGGCGAACGGGACAGCACCGGGTTCACGCCGGTCGCAATCGGCCTGACGCAGTTGCCTCACGAAGTGCTCGAAGTCCAAACGACCCGCGCTGACGCATGGGTAGATCAAAAATCCAACGCTGAGTGACGGCTCGGAATCGAGCGCTTCGATGGCGGCTAGAGATGCCGAAAAATCGCGCAAATCACGCTGAAAAAGCACGCTTGGACGCGCCGTCGCTTCGCGCCGTGAGCGAGCCGCCCAGGGGCAAAAATCGAATCGCTCGACGACCTCACGGGCGTAGCGTTCGTAGATGCGAACGACCTCGCGGATGCGATGGTCGCGGTCGGCGTCAGCGGAAACGGGAGGAGGCAGCAGGGGCGCCACGTTTGGGGTCGAGCGTAGCAGCGCGGTTCGCGATTCGACAAACCCGAAGCGAGAGCGCTCCGCGCGCATTCAAAAGCGCGCTCTGCTTGCGCGAATCACGCGCTTTTCTTGCCGAAGCATGTGCGTCGCGAGCTCGCGTTACTTCGCTCGAAACGGGTGCTGCCAAGAGTCCGCAGCGTGTCGTGTGGTCGCCGTCGTCTCCCAAAATCAGAAATCGCTCGGTGCGAAGATGGACGTTTGACTTGACGACAGATGGCGCTTGATGAAAAAGTGTGTCGCATAAAAGAGCGCTCGTGGGATGAGCTGCTCGGACACAAGAGGACGGAGTAATGGCCGTACGTAAGAAGAAAGCTGCGAAGGCAACCATGGCCGCGGCGAAGGAAGCTGCGCCTGTCAAGAAGGCTCGCAAGAAGCGCCGTAAGAAGAAGGCCGCTGCTGCCCCGGCTGCCCCCAAGGCCGCCAAGGCCGCGAAGCCTGCAAAGGCTGCCAAGAAGGCTCGCAAGAAGCGCGCGCGCAAGAAGGCGTGATGCGCTTCGAGTGATGCGAGCGCCGCTCGCGTGCCGCTTCGGCGACGCCGAGCGGCGCTCGCATTTACTCAGCGACCCAGTTCGACTGTGGGTCGCACCGCTGTGCGTGACTCGATGGTTGTCACGCCGACGCGGCCGGACCGGTTGGATGCTTTCCGACCCGTCTCAGTCGATCGAACGGGCCAGCGCCTTGCGGATGACTGGTTCGAGCTCTGTATTCGTCGTAGCGCGGATGTAGGTGGCGCCGTGTTTCCGTGCCCAGCCGCGGAGGCTCTCAAAGAGGTCAGCAAGCCGGGCGAGGTACGCCGTTACGGCGCTCGCATCGGCCGCGATTTCCACGACGGCACCCGTTTCCGCATCTTCGAGCGCGAAGTCGCCGTCTAGTTGGGGATTCAGCTCCTCGTCTGAGAGGATCTGCACCAGTAGTACGTCGTGACCCGCCGCGCGCGCGCGGGACAAGGCTTCGAGCACACTGCCCGCGTCGAAGAAGTCGCTCAGCACCGCGAGCAAGCCAGGGCGTAACGAACGCGTCAGCGTACCTTCCACGGCGCGTGCGAGCTCCGCCTTGCCGACTGGCTGCAGCCCGCTCAGCTCACGGCACAATTCGCCAAAGGCTCGCCGCCCTCGGTGAGAACTTCCGACGGCGCTCAATGCGCTCGTCTCCGCGTTGCGCGCAACGAACACCTGGGTGCGCTCCGAACTGCTCAGTGCGAGATAGCCCAGAGCCGCCGCGACACGCTGCGCGAGCTCCAGTTTACTCGGCGTGCCGAACCCGAGAGACGCCGAAGCATCGACGAGCAGTCTTACGATGCGATCTTCCTCATTGTGAAACAACTTGATGAGCGGCTCTCCCGAGCGGGCATACGCCATCCAATCGATGCGTCGCGGGTCGTCTCCGGGGACGTATGGGCGGTGTTCGCGGAACTCTGCCCCTGAGCCACGGCGCGGCGCGGCGCTTTCACCGGTCTCACCGGAACGCGCTTCGGCGGATAATTGCCGCTTCAACGCCTCCAATCGGCGCAGAAAATCGGCGTCGAGCAGTGAAGTACTCATGCTGCCGGTGCCACAGGCTCGACGGCAACCGGCGCCTGCTGACTGGCTCGTTCGTGCGCCCAACGCTCTTTCGCGCGCGCCGAGCCCAGCGCTAGAAGCCCAAGCCCGATGAGTCCCCAGCCCAGGGCGGCACCAGCGGCGGCGAGACCATAAAGGTCGGCATCACCGCCCGGGGACTGAAAACGTTCGTACGCGGCGAACGCAAACGCTGGAGACGGAGCCGCAACCAGCCGCATGCGAACGTTGTCCTCGGCAAATATCCCTCCAATCGCCATGGCAACGTACGGTCCCAGCAGCGCGACCAGCACGACGCTCGTCAGGAGGACTCTGGGTACCGCACCGGCGGAGCTGCGTGCCCGGGCCCAGGCTGCAAAGCCGACGCAGAAAATCGAAAACCCTAAGGCGTAGCCGCCAAATCCGAGCAACCCCAAGCGATCGTCGCGCGTTTTGGCCAAGGCCAGTCCGGCGATCGTTACCACCAGCTGACACGAGAGGCACAGGAGCGTGGCTGCGACTGCAGCTCGCGCCACACCGGGGCCCACGGCGCGTCGCAAGCGCGATGCGGCATCACGCTCCCAGTGCGCCTCCACCCGCAACGACGGTCCAAGCGGCTCGCCCGCCACTAAGTACGCGCCGAACAGGCAAAACAGCCAGCTCAGGATTTGGCCTGCGAAACACCAATCCGGCCGGCCCAGAGCGAACGCGGCGAGCACGGTCGCGAAGCTCACGAGCGGCCCGCAAACGATCAGCCAAAGACGCAGCCGCGTGGAGCGATCGTCACTCGCTGCGGCCATGTTCGCGATGGTGACTTCATAAAATAGCCACGCTGGGATCGCGGCCGCCAGCAATGGAAACAGCACCAAAAACACGCCGTACGCCAAGCTGAAGTCCGCTCGTACGTAGGCGGTGGGCAGCCACACGGGCGCGCCACCCGTGATGCCAGGCCATTGCTCGCGTGCCACCAAGCTGAGGCCGACGCCTCCCGCGGTGTAGACGACGATCGAGAGCGGAACCGCCACCAACAGTGTGACCAGGATCGACACCGAGGGGCTACCAAGCTTGGAGCTCACCGCGAGCCCGAACGCCACGGCTAGCGCCGCGATCAGCAGCAAGATGGCAAACGCCAACACCACTTCGGCTGGCGTTACTCCGCCGAACAGAAACGAAAGCCCGCCGACTGGCGCGAGCATCACGATGTAGAGCGCGATGTAGGTCAGCGCCGCCAGGAATTTTCCACGCGCGATGCTGGCCGGAGACAGACCGGTGAGTAGCAACGTTTCCCACGTGCGCCCGCTCCGCTCGCTGGCGATCGTCGCAGCCGCCACCGCAGGCCCCACCCAGGTCACGACCGCAAACGCGAGCGAGAAAAAGGTGTGGAACACGCCGATGCCGACCTGCGCAGGTTCGGAGGTCGCGCTCAGCACGCCGCCAATCGACGCGATCAGCAGTGTCATCGTGCTGGTGATCGCCGCCAAAATCACCGGTGTGCGCGTGAGGCGTGCCGACTGGCGCAGCTCGCGGATCCAAACCGGGTTGGGGTTGCTCACCAAGCGCGCCAGAGACCAACGAACGCGCGCCCAGAGCCCGTGTTCGGGTGGGGGTAGCGAAGACGTATGCGTCTGCACGCTCATTGGAGCTCTCCGCGGGTTACTTCGAGGAAGATGCGCTCGAGCTCGTTACGCTCCGGCTCGACTCCCACCACCCCCACGCCTTGGCTCACCAGGTGTCGAACGACATCGGCGACGAATTGCTCGGTGCCCGTATAGACCACCGTGAGCTGACCCCCTGGCGCCGGCTCGACCGCAATCACACCCGAGCCACCTGCCAGCAGCGGGACCACGGCGCGTGAGTCGCCCAGCACTCGCAGCCGTAAGCGACGCCGCGCCTGTTCGGGTACCGGGGCGCCACCCGGAGTTGCGTACAGAGCTCCATCGGTAGGAGCCGCGGCGGGCGGGGGAGCGGCTTCTCCACGTTGGGCGGCCAAGCGCGCCGCAATTTCGTTGATTGGTCCCGCAGCAACCAGCGCGCCGCGCTCCAAGATTCCGACGGAAGTGCAGATATCGCTGAGCTCCGTGAGGATATGGCTGGAGAGGAAAATCGTCTTGCCCAGCTCGCGCAGCTCCAACAACAGATCTCGCACCTCGATGCGAGCGCGTGGATCGAGATCGCTCGCCGGCTCGTCGAGCACCAAAACCTTGGGATCGTGCAGGAGAATGCGCGCTATTTGCAGGCGCTGTTTCATGCCTTTGCTCAGCGCCGCGACCAATCGTTCATCCAGCTTACTGAGCTCGGTGAGCTCGAGCACCGCGTCGACCACCGAAAGGTCGGTGATCGCGTAGGCGTCTGCGAAAAATTCCAGATACTCGCGGATGGTGATGCGGTCGTAAACACCGGCGTGATCCGGCATGTAGCCGATCACGCGGCGAACTCGAGCTGGATCGATGCCCACGTCGATTCCGTCGATTTCGATGCGGCCCGAGCTCGGCTCGAGCAAGGTCGCCATTGCGCGAATCGTGGTGGTCTTGCCAGCGCCGTTCGGGCCGATGAAGCCGAAGATCTCTCCGTAGCCGACCTCGAAGCTGACGCCGCGTAGCACCGGCTGAGCGCCATAACGATGCCACAGGTTCGAAACTCGGATTGCGGCGGGAGCACTTTCGACGGGCGCCTCGAGCGCGGGCTCCGCGGGAATTTGCGATGCATCGCTCATGGGGTGCCGCCTTCACCAACCAAGCGCACGAGGACGCGATCGTAGTCGACACCAAGCCCCGAGTCGGTCAGCTTGCCTTCACCACCGTCCAGCGCTGCGAGCACGACGGGTACATCCGCTGGCCACCATTCGGTGTCTGAGGCAAAAGCGGGTTCGAGTGCACCCCAAGCCCGGCCGAGCCCTGGGTAATCGTGATCGATGGTGCTTGCGAAGCGCCCCGAATCGAGCGGGACTGCGGTCGAACCGGCCGCTGACGGAGAGCCCAACGTACCGAGGCTCGAGCCTTCCGAAGCGCGAACGCTCTGACCATCACGAATGCGCGCGATGTAGGTGGCGTCTCCGGTCGCGTTTCGCACGATTACACCGAGGAGATCGCGGCCAACTCGGTTTTTGATTATCAGATCGCCGTTTTGAGAAATGACGCTGACGCCACCAGCGAGCTCACCGAAGCCGTCTTCTCGGACCAGCACGGTTTGCCAGGGCTTGGTGCGAAGGCCCGTGAGACGTGGACCATCTCCGTCTACCGTGAGTTGGCGCACGATATCGCTCGAAAGAGCGCCCAAATCGAGCACGTGCTCGCGCCGCGTCGCGCGGACCGTGAGCTCACGCGAAGACGCTGCGTAAAAGCCGCGAAATCGCACCGCCGCCGCGCGCGACGAGCCAGCGCCAGCGTCGAACAACGTGAGCCGCCGAGAGCGCCCGTTCAAGCCCTTCCCGAACAGGCCGAGCAACATGATAATCGACAGCGTCGCCAGCGACCACAACGGGAGCTGCCACAATGCTCGCAGCGGTCGCCCTTTGCGCGAAGCCAGGTAGAAGTTCAAAGGCCCTGCCAGGCCGGCGTAGGCGAGCAGCAGCAACGCCGACACGACGATGGTCCAGCGTGTTGCTTGGTTCGGGTCGAGCTCGCGACGAATGCCGTCGATGCTGAGCTCGCCGGGGAGCGATGAGCTGTGGTGCACGGCAGCGTGCGGCTCACGGCCGAAAGCGTGTTCGACCAAGGCGACGAGCTTGTGACGGGTCCAGGTGTCGTTCAGGTTGGAAACGTCGCGTGGATCAAAGGCCAGCAAGTGAAGCTCGCCGAGGCCGTAGCTCGCGGATGCTCCCCAGCCCGTATCGTGCAGGTTCCCGCCGCGGTAGCCAACCAAGCGTTTCTGCGTATCGCTCGAGGGCGCGGCGCGCACTAGTTTGGGCGGAGCTGGCGTCGTACGTGTCGGCTCGGAATCGTCTGCCGGCACGAGGAAGACTTGCATGCGAGTCAGCGCTTCGGGTACGGGTGCGCGTTCCGGACGAGCTCCGACCAGGGCTTGAATCAAGGGGCGCCCGAAGTCTTCCGGTCGATCGAGGTACAACGCGAGCGCGCCACCCGAGAGCACCCAGTTCGCCAACGCAGTCTGCTCGGAGTCGCTGAGGCGCGACAACTCTCGGCCAGAGCCGATCACGAGTGTCGCAGCCGCGTAGCCACCAGCGAACTCCGGCAACACCAAATCTCCGCTCGTCGGATCCTCGAGCGCCGCCGCCACACTGATTTGCGCGAGCCGCGCGCGCGACGCATACGGCGCGCCGCGGCGCGATGAAAAAGGACGGTTCCGCAACAGGGGCGCCAAGCGACTCGGGTTAGAAAGATCGAGTACCAGCGCGTCGGTGGGATTGATGCCGGTCAACGTCGATTCGGCCAGAACCTCACCTTGGCTGTTCTGGGCGCGCACGCGCACCTGCGAGCCGCCTCCGCCAATTCCGTGCGTGGGAGCTTCGAAGCTGACGTGCCCTTTGCCCGCCACCGCAAACGGCAACAGCGTGGTGAGATCGGCTCCACCTCGGGAAAATCCCGAGCGCGTTTCGATCAGTAAGGAGCCAGTGACGGCTTGGTTCGAGGTATTCTCGAGTCGCACTCGCACGCTGCGCCAACCGCCATCGTCGGGAACTGCAGGCCCGAGTAGCGGTGCAGCCTCGAGCACCAGCGTCGGCGGATTTGCGCTCGCGCACGGCGCCACTGAATACAGCGCGAGCGAGAGGAGCGCGCCGGAGAGTCGACTTCGGCGTACCACTAGGCCCCTTTCACGGCGCGTTCGACCGCCTGCGGCAGCGTGGGCACCGCTGCCAACAACTCCTCGATGACTTGATCTTGCGAGATGCGGTCCGCTTCACCTTCGAAGCTGCGCAGGATTCGGTGGCGCAGCACCGGCTTGGCTGCCCGCTGCACGTCAGCAAATCCAGCGTGAGCACGCCCTTCGAGCAGGGCCACCGCTTTCGCCACCAACACCAAAGCTTGTGCGCCGCGCACGCCCGCACCGTAGCGAACGGCTCGATGAACCAGCGGCGTCGCCAGCTCGGCGTCCGGTGAACTCGCCGTCACCAAACGCGCGGCGTAACTCAGCACCGGTTCCGATACGACGACGTCGCGACACAGAGTTCGCAGCCGAATTACCTCTGCCGCGTCGAGTACGGGCTCCGGTGGCGAAACGGGTCGGCCCGTGGTGGCCTGCAAAATCGCGCGCAGGCCGTCTTCAGTCGGAGAAACGACCAGCACCTTCAACAGAAAGCGATCGAGCTGCGCTTCCGGGAGCGGATAGGTGCCCTCCATCTCGATCGGATTTTCTGTCGCGAGCACGAAAAACGGCTCGTCTAAAGCGTGCCGCACACCGGCGATGGTGACGGCGTGCTCCTGCATCGCTTCGAGCAGCGCGCTTTGCGTTTTCGGGGTCGCGCGATTGATTTCGTCGGCCAGCACGACTTGTCCGAAGATCGGACCGCGGTGGAGCTCGAAGCGTCGCCCCGCCTCGGCGCCCACCACCAGCACATTGGTTCCGGTGATGTCGCTCGGCATGAGATCGGGCGTGAACTGAATGCGTGAAAACTGGAGCTTCAAGCACGCCGCGAGCGTGCGCACGAGCAGCGTTTTTCCGAGCCCTGGATTGCCTTCGAGCAAGACGTGGCCGCCAGCTACCAAAGCCCACAACACTTGCTCCACCACCTCGTCTTGTCCGAGCACCACGCTCGCGAGCGCCTGGCGAAGTCGGGTCGCGTCGTGCTTGGCCTGGGCGAGTTCCGCCTCGAAGGACTGCATCGCGCCCACTATACTACGGCTCGAAATAGCGCCCGACGTGCTCGCGGTACTCCTCGGGAATGTCGGCGCCTTCGATGGCGCTCACTTCGGAGCTGGCGCGACTCGACAAATTGCCGACGCCCACCTGATTGGCCGTTTCCCCGGCGCGGCCCGGCGCTCGCCCCAGCGAACGCGCGGCCAGGGGTGCACCCGGCAGCCAACGCGCGTTGGCGCGGGATCGAAGCTCATTGCCGGGCACCTTATCGGTCGAGCCGTCGTGCTTGCCAGGGCCGCTCGGACCGTTGCCGTTGCCGTTGCCGCTGCCGTTCTTCTCGTTTCCCGAACCCGACTTTTGCCCTGGAGCACCCTCGGAGGGCCCACTTCGGCCGGGCATCGGCAGTGGCATGGGTGAACCCCCCAAGCTGCGTTCGGCCTCCGCGCCGCCGCGCTCGGCGTCGTCCAGCGCGCGTTCGCGCTCGGCGTCGGAGCCCTGCTTGGCGAGATCCCTCAACGCGTCCTCGAGCTTCTTTTGAGCGTCACGGCTCTTCAACGAGTCGAGCAGACGCTGCATTTCGTCCGGGCTCATCTGCGAAAGCCCTTCTTCTGAGGAGCCGAGCTTGGACTTCAGCGCTTCCGCAAGTCGCTCGCGCTCCTCTTCACTCAGCCCCTTCAGGGCCTTTCCGAGCGCCTCGGCTAGGCGGCGCGCCGCTTCGGGATCGCCGGTCTCATCGAACTGCTTCGCATCCGACTGGGCCTCGGGCGGTAACTTTCCCTCCAGCGATTTCGCGAATTCGCGCAGCACGCGCGCGTTGGCTTCGCGCTCACGAAAGTCTTTGCGTTTGCGGTCCAAAAACTCTGCCAGCTTGCGCGCATTCTTCTCGCGAGCTGCGCGCGCCGCCTCCTCGATGGCGCGGCGCACGGCCTCGCGGGATGCGCTCTCAGCCTGATTGGCGAGCCGCTGCATCTCCTCGTCGAACTGGACCAAATCTCCATCACCCAACGCCTTGGCTAGGCGTTTTCCCGCTGGATCCGCTTCGAGCGCCGAAATGGCGGCTTCGAGCCCGGGGCGCTCGTTGCGATCACCAAAGCGCTCACGTTCACGCCCGACGCTTTCGCGCAGCGCGGCGATGCGTGCCTGGGCTTCCCGTTGCGTCAATCCGCGCGCCAAATCGGCTCGCAAGCGCCGCGCTTCTTCGGCGAGGCGCTTCAAGCGCTCCGCGTCTGCACTGGATAGGTTGGGCGCATTGCTCAACGCCTCGATGCGCTCGAGCCCGGGGACATCGCTGCGTTTTACCAGCTTGCTGCCGGGTGTGTTCGCGGCCACGGCGACGCGTGTTGGCAGCAACGCAAGCCAAACCGCAACTGCGAGCGCGGGCAGTGCCACAGCATGCCAGCGTGACCAGCTCCGAAGCTCGAGTCGCGCCGCCGGAAGCTGACGCAGCCTCTCCTGAGCTCGGCGTTGCAGTGAAACAGCGACCTCGTCCGTTTGCTCGGCCCGCTCGAGCGCACTGCTCACCAGCTCTGCCTCCCCGAGCCGTGCGTCGAGAAACAACGCAACATGCGAGGCAGCCCAGCGCCGGCGCATCCCGACGACGATGCCGACCAGCGCGCCCGCCACGCAGCCCAGCAAGGCAAAACCTCGCCACGGACCCACGTGGAAAAACCACAACGCGTAGCTGACCGCGAGCGCGCCCACCGAGCCCAACGTTCCGCCCGCGAGCGCGGCGCGCAGCAGCTGGCGAGCGTGAATCCGCCGCGCCCAGCGGCGAACCTCGTGCAAAAAGCCCGAATCAGCGTGCAGCGGTGCCAGGATCTTCAGCGTACCCCTCGGTTTCGCCCTGGTCCAGGCGGATCCCAGCGGCGCGGGCGACGCCTTCCGAAAGTTGATGCAAGCTTCGGCAGGTAGCCATGAACGGAAAAATTACGGTTCCGGAGCTTCGTTCCCGAAAACAGCGCGGCCAGAAGATCGCCGTGCTCACCGCCTACGACGCGACGCTCGCGCGGCTGCTCGATGCCGGCGGAGCCGATGTGCTGCTCGTTGGCGATTCACTCGGGATGGTGGTGCAAGGTCGTGAAAACACGTTGCCTGTCACCCTCGACGAGATTTGTTATCACGGTCGCGCCGTCGCACGCGGCGCACGACGTGCACACGTGGTGGGCGACATGCCGTTCATGAGCTTCCAAGTGTCGCCGACGCAGGCGTTGGAGAACGCGGGGCGGATGGTGAAAGACGGCGGCTTCGAAGCCGTGAAGCTCGAGGGCGGAGAGCGCTACCACGAGCATGTCCGCAACATCGTTGCGGCTGGCATTCCTGTAATGGGTCACCTCGGACTTTTGCCGCAGTCCGTCCACACCATGGGTGGCTTTCGCGTGCAGGGGCGCGATGAATCTTCGGCGGAGCGCTTGTTGCGCGATGCGCGGCTCCTCGAAGAGGCAGGCGCATACGCGATCGTACTCGAAGGCATTCCGTCCGAGCTTGCTCGCCGTGTGACCGAGTCGATTGCGATCCCCACGATTGGAATCGGCGCAGGTCCACACTGCGATGGACAGGTGCTGGTCTGCTACGACTTTCTCGGCATGTACTCGGAGGTTCGTCCGAAGTTCGTCAAGCGCTTCGCGGAGCTCGGTGACGCGGTAGTAGCGGCCACGCGCGCCTACGTGGCCGAAGTACAGAGCAATATTTTCCCCGGCGCCGAACATTCGTTTGGTGGCGCGGCGCCGAAGCCACGTTTACCGCAGGAGGAAACGGGTGCGCGTCCCGTGGTCGAGGAGAGCCCAACCGGCTATGGTCCGGCGGCGGACGAACCTTCATGACACCCAATGTTTACGAGAGCGTCGCAGAGTTTCGAGCAGCGTGTGACGGCTTGCGCGGAGCCAGCGCGCGCGTGGGCTTGGTGCCAACCATGGGCGCTCTGCACCAGGGGCATCTGGCACTCGCGGAGCATGCCCGCATTCGGGGCGCGGTTCCGGTAGTCACCATTTTCGTGAACCCCACGCAGTTCGGCCCGAACGAAGACTTCGCCCGCTACCCCCGCACGTTCGAACGCGACCTGGCACTCTGCGCTGAACGCGGCGTTCAACACGTATTCGCACCGAGCGTGGCAGAGATGTATCCGCAGGGGGAGCAAACGCGCGTCCACGTTGCCAAGCTCACGGACGTGTTGTGTGGACCGCGTCGGCCCAATCACTTCGACGGCGTGGCCACTGTCGTCGCCAAGTTTTTCAATGCCACTGGGCCTTGCCTCGCTGTGTTCGGTCGCAAGGACTATCAGCAGCTGCAAGTCATCCGTCGCATGGCGAGGGATCTTTTGTTGCCCGTCGAAGTCGAGGGCCACCCCATTGTTCGAGAGCCCGACGGTCTGGCAATGAGTTCGCGCAACGCGTACCTGAGCGCACCCGAGCGCGCGCAAGCGACTCAGATCTTTCAGCAACTGGTCGGTGCCGCGCGCAGCTTCGCCGCGGGTGAGCGTCGAGCGGCCGCTCTGCGGACCCCAGTCGAACAAGCGCTGGCCAACGCGGGTTTCCGCGTCGACTACGTGGAGCTCGTTACGGCCGAGGATCTCGAGCCGATTTCGGACGACGCCGACGTGCCCGAGCGCGCGGTTCTGGCGGTGGCAGCTTTTCTCGGCAAGACGCGGCTAATCGACAATTGGGTGTTAGGCGAAGACGATCTCGGAGCTCTGGCGTGAACGGCCGTTTCATCGTGCTCGAGGGCGTCGATGGTTGTGGCAGCACGACGCAGACCCGTCACGTGGTCGAGGCGTTGCGCGAACGCGGTTACGATGCACGCCCGACCTTCGAGCCCAGTGATGGCCCCGTTGGGCTCCTGATCCGACAAGCGCTGGAGAAGCGATTGACCAGTGTGGATGGCTCGCCTCGACGTTTCGAGTGGGCAACCCTTGCGCTGGCATTTGCGGCTGATCGGCTCGACCACGTCACGAGCTTCGTGGAACCGGCCTTGCGCGAAGGTGCCATCGTGGTGAGCGACCGCTACACCTTGTCGAGCATCGTTTACCAGTCGGTGACAGCACCACCCAGCGTCGCGGATGCCGTTTCGTGGATCGAAAATCTGAACCGCGCAGCGCGTATTCCCGATCTCACCCTGGTGCTCGATGTCTCGCTGGAGGTCGCCGCGGAACGCCGCAAAGCGCGCGGCGGGCCTGAAGAGTTGTTTGATGCGATGTCGACGCAAGCGCGCCTGACGCGAGCCTACGCTGCTGCGGAAACACTGGCTCCAAGCCAGCGCATCGTGCACGTCTCGGGTGAGGGAAGCGCCGACGAGGTCACGGCGCGGCTGCTCGCCGCAATTACCAGCGTTTTGCCTGCCCGTTGAGGCGCCAGCCCGCATGGCTGCTCGCCGATTTGGCCGCGCGGTGAGTGCTCTGCCATAATCGCTGCGTGAAATGCCTCGTTTTGGGCGCACTTGCCCTAGTCGGTTGTGCGTCGACTCCCGTGCTCGAGGGCCCGGCACCCGCCATGGCGCCGCCGCCTCCAGCTGCTCCCGTCGCCTCCAACACGCAGGCTCCTCCCGGTAAGCTGTTCCGAGACGACGTCGTGCACGTCGTGGACCAAGGCGCCGGCTCGTTTCTGCAAAAAATTAAGGTCGAGCCCAACCTGCGCGACGACAAATTTGCCGGTTGGATTGTGCGCGCTCTCTATCCACGCGACTTTTGGGAGGGCGTCGACCTCCAGCCTGGCGACATCGTCACGCAGGTGAACGACAAGCCGATCGAGCGCGATAGCCAAGCTTTCGAAGTCTTCCAGTCGCTAAAAACAGCACCAGTTCTGAAGGTCAGCTACCTGCGAGACGGAACGCCCCGCACGCTCAGCTACGAAATCATCGAGCGCAACGTGCCGGCAGCCACTGCGCTTTCGTCCAAGTAGTCGTAGCCCGAAGCTTGGTTCGCTAGACGGTCGCAATTCGCGCAACTGAGTCATGCCCGTGACCGATGAGCGGCTATCAGCATGCCGTCCCACCTTCACGAGGCGCTGTTGCTCCTATTCAGGAATCGGCCGGAGCTTGCAGCGGAACTTCTGCGCGAAGCTTTGCACATCGACCTTCCCGCTTATGCAGCGGTGCGCGTCGAGGCAGCTGATCTCACCGACATCGTTCCCGCAGAGTACCGTGCGGACTTGGTGGTGCTGCTGCTCGTCAACGACAAGCCGGTGTTTGGCATCGTGTTCGAGGTTCAGCTCCGGCGCCATGCCCGCAAACGCTTTACCTGGCCGGTGTACCAAGCCGAGCTTCGTGCCCGCTTCCAGTGCCCTATTGCCGTCCTTGTTTTGTCTCCGAAGCGCAGCGTGGCGCGTTGGGCTGCCAAGCCAATTCCGCTGGGTCCGGGCAGCGTCTGCCAAGTACTCGCACTCGGCCCTGATGCAATTCCGATCATTACGGAGCCGACGCGTGCACGTCGTGAGCCCGAGCTGGCAGTTCTGTCTGCCATGGCTCACGGACGCGGCGATGTGCAAACCGCGATAAGAATTGCTCTTGCGGCGGGAGAGGGGCTTGAAGACCTCCATGACCCTGATCGCGTGGTGCTATACTCCGACCTGATCAACGACGCACTTGGTGCGGCTGCTAGAAAGGCCTTCGAGATGATCCCAGCGGGCTACCGGATCCGAACCAAAGCGCTTCGCGATGCTCTCGCGCAAGGGCGCAATGAAGGGCGCTCCGAGGGCGAAGTTCGCGGGCAGCGCGCAGCCGTGCTGGCGGTGCTGGAGTCGCGCGGTTTCGTGCTGTCCACTGCTGAGCGCGAAAGAATTCTCGAAATGAACGATGCGCAGACGTTGCAGCGCTGGCTTAGCCGTGTTGCGAGGGTAGGATCGGCGCAAGAGCTGTGGGCCGAGGTGCCTTCCGCGGAGTAGCGCCGTCAGCTCGGCGCGAGCTGGAACTTGGCGATGGCGTCGACCAGTGCGGCGAAGCGTTGGCGCGTGAAGCGCGAACCGCTGCGCACCCAGTCGGTATGGTCGGTGGGAATTTGCTCGTCGTGGAAGTGGCCGAGCACGTCGAGATGATCGGCTTCGCCCGCCCATAGAAGATCTCCCCACAGCATGCTCAACGTAGGCACGATGCCGTCGTTCGAGCTTTCATCGACCTCGTGAGGAATACCAGCGCGCATGAGGTCGACTTCGCGCGGTGTGGGTTGCGCGTAGGGATACACCTTCGGTCGCTGGCTCGTGAATTGATAGAGGGTTGCGTAGATCGCGGCGGTGAGTGCAGCGTACGGCGAACGCAGGCGGCTCGCAGCGCGCAATAGGCGCGGAGCGGGAGCGGCGGACGCGACGCAGGCGTAGCGCACGTTGGTTTGGTTTTCGGTGGCCGCGTTGAAGAGATCCATCGCCTCCGGCATGATTTGGATCACACCGCCCTGATCGACGCGTACCTGGCTGAGAAACTCATGGATCTCTTGCCGGCCGTCTTTGTCGACGAAGCGCAAGATCGAGTCCGTAATGCGACTAACGAGCTTCAGATCGCCGCCGAACAGGTTGTCGATGCTGCCGACGCCCGCCAAAAGCCTGGAGAAGATGGCGAGCGACGGCTCACCGACGGAAAGCGAGACCACCGTGAGCAGGCTCAGCGCGTAGAGCAGGCGCGTGCCGGACACGGTCGCGAAGTAGCTGGCTAGCGGGGTGCCGTAGTGCGGCGTGTTCATGGTCACTGCGCTAGCAACGCGCGAACGAAAGCTGAGGAGCTCTGGGGGGAGGCCGAGGTTCGCGCTAGGGGAGAGCACCAGGCGCACGTCGAGGCCGCCCGTCGAGTGACCGATGAAGTGGATGGGCCCGTCTTCCCGGCTGACACTTCGCGCAACGGTGGTTGCCAACACGCGAGAGCGGTAGCGCAGCGATGAGGTGGGCGGCGCAGGTACGTCCTCGAAGATGACAGGGATCCCCGCCGCCGAGTAGCGCTGCTCCAGCGCTCGCCGGACGTGATTGAAATAGTCGTAGCCGGCGAGATGGCCGAAGCCGAACATGCCGGGCACGAAGTAGACGCGATGCGGAGCGCTCATGGGGCGCGACTGTCGATACCTGAATCAGCGCGCTTGAACGCTCACGCTCGCCGAAAATTCGAAATCGAAGCGCAGCTCGCCAGCGTCGATGCCGCCGACGCCAGAGCTTGCCGGCAACGCCACCGTACGCAAGCGATGCAATGCGACGTTGATGGGACTCACATCGGGCACGATGCTGCTCGGCAGCATGCCGCGGCCGGCGTCGTCGCGGAATGAGCACACAGCGAGCGGCGTTCCATCTGCCGAACCCAACGTGACGTACACGACATCGCGCGGATTGCCGGCTTTCCAGGTCAGTTCGGCGCCGGCCGTGGGCAGGATGATGCCCGAGTTCAGCGGCTGCCCTGCGAGGGTAATCGTAGAAAGTGCAGCCGGAGCTTCGCTGCTTACCGACAGCGGACCGAGCGAGGCGCTGAGCGCGTAAACTTCGCCCGCCGGAAGCGAAGCCGCGCGATCGCGCGTGGTGTAGACCACGCCGGCGAATAGATCGGTGACTGCCGGAAACGGGCGGGGCGCAAGCTCTACACGGCCCTCGGGCGTTTCGAGCGCGACGTCGCCAGCGGCGAGCAGCTCGACGCGCCGGAGCGGGCTCGACATGCTGCCCACGTCCCGATGGGTACCGCCGAGCGCACACTCGCCGGGCTCGGGCAGAGTCAGATCGAGACCCGCCAGGCGAGTAACCATCGTGACGTCCACCTCGGGAGGTGTTTTCACGAAGCTCGCGAACGCACGAGCGTCAGCAACGGCGGTTGCTCCGAGCACCTCACGTCGCTCGATGGTTACGAGAGCGTGTGTGCTGCCGCGTTCCGAATCCGACGTATACGTCGAGGTCGAGCCCGAGCATGCCGATACGGCCAACCCGAACGTTGCGACGACACCGCGCAGGACGTGTGCTCCCACCCGCTAACCATATGCAGCGGGCTGCTTTCCGGCAAGCGGCAGCGAAGGGGTTTGGCACGAAGCGGATGCAACTTCTGCGTTCGTGTGGTGGGCTTCGGCCCGGCGGCTCAGACGCCTTGGGCGGGAGCCGAAAAGGGCGGAAAGGGGGTTTGACGACGCTCCGGGTTTAGACTAAGTCTACATCCAGATTGGTTCCACGGCGGGTTTCGCCTCCGAAGCTCGCAGTCACCTCCAGGAGAATTCCAATGATCGTCCCCGGCTCGAAGCTTCCCGAGTTCAGCACCCAAGCCTGCGTAAGCATTGAAAAAGGCAAAGAGTTCAAGACCATTACGTCGAAGGACTTTCCGGGCAAGTGGCTTGTCCTCTACACGTACCCGAAGGACTTCACCTTCGTCTGCCCGACCGAGATCGTCGACTTTGACAAGAAGCTCAAGGCGTTCGCAGACCGCGAAGCGGTGGTTCTGGGTGGTTCTACCGACAATGAGCACTCCCACCTCGCGTGGCGTCTACAGCACGCCGATCTCAAGGGCTTGAACCACGCGCTCTTGTTCTTCTCGCCCGCGCTGGCCATGCAGCTCGGCATTCTTCACCCGGAAGCGGGCGTGGCGTTGCGCGCGACCATCATCGTCGATCCGCAAGGAATTGTGCGTTTCGCGACTGCGAACGACCTCAACGTCGGGCGCAACGTGGACGAGATCTTGCGCGTGCTCGACGGCTTGCAGACGGACGAACTTTGCCCCTGCAACTGGAAGAAGGGCGACGAGACCCTCACTCAGAAGCTGAAGAAGACCGCCTGATTTTCCCGGCAGCCGTGGCCTGAGCCGTTGCACGCTTCGGCGGCTCAGGCCGGTGACTCACTTCCGAAAACGCGAGGGGTAGGCGCCGGATTCGACCCGCGCGAGCAGCTCCCCGTCGTCGGGATGTAGGTTGAGCGCGCGTTTGACGAGGGTTTCTTCACTCTCGACGTGATTGGGATCCGGCAGGCAGCACTCGACGGGGCACACGGCCTGGCAAGCCTCGTGATCGTAGAAACCCACACATTCGGTGCACAGCTCGGGATCGATCACGTAGATGTCGTCGCCCTGGGAAATCGCACTGTTCGGGCATTCGGGTTCGCAGGCGCCGCAGTTGATGCAGTCGTCGGTGATGCGCGTGGCCATGACCGGTCCAATGTAGCGCACCCAGCCCATGGCGTGTAGAGTGCCGCGCCCCAATGCTCCGTGCCCCTCTCGCTTACCTCGTTTCCGTTGTCGCGCTGTTCGCGGTGGCGTGCGGTCGCAACATCGGCGATGACTGCAAAACGTCCGTCGATTGCTCGCAGGGTGGCGAGCGGCTCTGCGACATCACGCAGCCGGGCGGCTACTGCACGATATTCAACTGCGAGCCCAACTCGTGTCCGTCCGAGGCGGCGTGTGTTGTTTTCGACCCGGGTTTGTCGGCGCGCGCCGAGTGCTCTGCCACGAGCGGCCTGTCGCGTTTCGCTCGTAGCTTCTGTCTATTGAAGTGCAGCTCGAACGACGACTGTCGCGACGGCTACGAGTGCCAGGACTTTTCGGAAAAACATCAACCGAACGCCTGGAACGCGCTGGCGGTAGATAGCGATCCCGAAAGGGTTTGTGTCGTGTCCCGGGCAAGTCACAGCGTGCCGGCGGAGCCGCTACCAGCGGACAACGTGTGCTCGGGCGCCAGTACCGGGGGCTCTTCGAGCATGGCGAACGGGGGTAGCTCCGGCATGGGCAACGGGGGCACGTCGAATACCGGCGGGCTCGGTGCGGGTGGAGCCGACGCCGGCGCGGGTGGCGTCGGAGGCTGATGTTCGAGCTGGGGTTGCTCCCGCGGTCGCTGGCTGCAGCGCTGCGTGACCTCGGCAACCCTCGCAGCGAGGTTCGAATTTCGGCGGTGCGCGATCTGGCGCGCTACGCTCGCAACGGCGAACAAGCCGCGGCTTCGGCTTTGCTCGAAGGGCTGCGTGATACCGAGGAAGCCGTGCGCGCCGCCTCGGCGCTTGGCCTCGCGGATGCCAATACGACGTTCGCGGTGACCCGTTTGCTCGACGTCGCCGAAACGGACTCTGCTTCTCGGGTTCGGCAGATGGCGCTGCTCGCGTTGGGTGAGCTCGCTGCTGCTGACCACGAAGCCGTCATTGATGTGCTGGTGAAAACCTTGTCCGCGGAAGCACCTGCGGAGCGCTTTCAGGCGTTACTAGCGCTGCATCAGCTGGATCCTGCGCGTGCTGAACGCGGTGTGCTCGAGGGCACGGTGGATCCCGACGCTGAAGTGCGTCGGCTCTCGTTCCGCATTGCCGAAGCACACTGGTCCGATCGCAAGCTGCCTGAATTGGTGCGCGCGCGCGCCAAAGCCAGCCTCACCGACTCGCATGGCAATGTACGCATCGCGGCGGCGTTGCTGCTCGCGCACTTCGGTGACGCAAGCGGCGAAGCGGCGCTCCTCGAGCTGCTGGCGGGCAAGTTGACCGATGCCGCACCGGATGACGAGCAAGCGGCCATCGAAGCTGCGGCAACGCTCGGAATTCGCGCCGCGATTCCCTGGTTGGAGCGTCGCGCATTTGCGTGGTTCGGTCGCGATCCGCAGGGCTACCACGCACGCATCGCGCTCGCTCGCCTGGGCGACGCTCGCGCGCGTTCCGCGATTTTGAAGGGCCTCGATGCGTGGAGCTTCGCGACGCGCACGCTGAGTGTCGCTGCAGCGGGCAAGGCAGGGCTTTTCGAGGCACGCCGCAGGCTCGAGCTCTTTCTGACTCGTCCGGATCGTGCAGATCCGGCGGCGGTGCGCGAGGCGCTCGCGCTGTTGGACGCAGCGGAGTCGCGCGGATGAGCGCGCTCGAATCCGTCGCAGTGCCACGCAGCTTGCTGGACGAGCACGGAAGCCTGCGCGCTGGTGCGGTTGTTTCCGTCAACGTCGAGCTACTCACGAAGTTGCAGCGCCACATGCGCCGCGTGCGACGCCTGGACGAACGCATGCAAGCGCTGCAACGCCAAGGACGCATCGGTTTCTACGGCGCCTGCACTGGCCAAGAAGCGGCGCCCGTCGCTGCGGGGCTGCTGCTGTCGGCAGAAGACTGGGTGTTCCCGGCATTGCGCGAAAGCTCGTTGGCCTGGGTGCGAGGGCTACCACTGACCATGTATTTGGCGCAGCTGTTCGGTAACGCGCGCGACCTCTTGAAGGGACGTCAGATGCCGAGCCATCACGCCAGTCGCGCGATTTGGCATGTATCGTGGTCGAGCGCGATCGCAACTCAGCTGCCGCACGCCGTGGGCGCGGCCATGGCGGCGCAGCGACTAGGCCGTGAGGCCGTGATGCTGGCGTTTTTAGGCGACGGCGCCACGAGCCATCCGGACTTTCACGCGGCTTTGAACTTCGCGGGTGTGTTTGGCGCCCCGGTCGTCTTCCTGTGCCAGAACAATCAATACGCGATCAGCGTGCCGGCTGCGCGTCAGACCGCGGCCGCAACCTTCGCCATGAAAGCGCGTGCCTACGGCATCGCGAGTGATCGCGTGGATGGCAACGATCCGCTCGTGGTGTGCGACGCCATCGAGCGCGCCTTGAATCGCGCGCGTGCTGGGCTCGGTGCGACGCTCGTCGAGTGTGTGACGTATCGTTTGGGCCCACATTCGTCGAGCGACGACCCTTCTCGCTATCGCAGTGATAGCGAAGTGGAGCACTGGCGGGCTCGCGACCCAATTGCTCGACTGGGTAGCTATCTCGAACAGATAGCCCCGGGCGCGCTCGGCGAAGCCGGAACCATCGAGCGTGAGCTCGACGCAGAGATCGATTCGGCGCTCGCCGAGATGGAGCTCACCGGTCAGCCCGAACCGGACAGTTTGTTCGACGATGTTTACGCGCGCTTGCCATGGCATTTGCGAGCGCAACGCGAACAGTTGCGGGCGGGGCGCGGTAAGCCGCGTGAAGGCGCCTGAGCCGGCGTTTCCACCGCGTTTCTAGGCTCTCCGCGCGCGCTCCCTTGTGAAGCGAGGAAGACTCCGCTATGCGAGCCCTCGTCATGGATGCTGTGTACGATGCGATTGTTTTAGGCGGCGGCCCCGGCGGTTACGTGTGTGCCATTCGGCTCGGTCAGCTCGGTGTGAAGACCGCGTGCGTCGAGGAGGAAGAGTACGGCGGCGTGTGTCTCAACTGGGGCTGCATCCCCTCCAAGGCGTTGATCGCAAACGCGCACTACTACGAGAAGTCGAAGCACATCGGTGAGCACGGCATCGTCGTCGGGAACATTTCAGTCGACGTCGGTCGCATGCAGGACTGGAAGAACGGCATCGTCAAAAAGCTCACCTCTGGCGTGCGCGGCCTCTTGAAGTCGAATGGCGCGGACGTAATCGACGGGCGCGGCAAGCTCATTGGTCCGCGTAAGATCGAGGTGACCGCCAAGGACGGCAGCAAGCGTGTGCTCGAGGCCAAGAAGGGCATCGTGATTGCAACCGGCTCGGCCACAATTCAGGTGCCGGGCTTCGAGTTCGATGGTGAGCGCATCATCGGCGCACGCGAGGCCGTGAGCCTGCGCAAAATCCCGAAGCGCCTAGTCGTGATCGGCGGCGGCGTGATCGGCCTCGAACTCGGCATGGTTTATCAGAGCTTCGGTAGCGAACTTACCGTCGTCGAATTGACCCCGAACCTGCTGCCCGGTATCGATCCGGATTGCGTGCGTTTGGTCGAGCGCACCATCACGAAGCGTGGTGGCCGCATCCTGAAGAGCACACGCGCCGACGGCTACGAGCGTAAGGGTGACGAAGTGGTGGTCAACATCACGACCCAGGAAAAAGCCGAAAAACTAGCCTGTGACGCCGTGCTGGTAGCTGTCGGCATGAAGCCGCGCTCCAAGGGCATTGGTTTGGAAGAAGTGGGTGTGAACATCGATCCGCGCGGGTTCGTGACCACCAACGAGCGCTGCGAGACCAACGTACCGGGCGTCTACGCCATCGGCGACGTGAGCGGGCGGCCGATGCTGGCTCACAAGGCCAGCAAGGAAGGGGAGGTGTGCGCCGAAGTCATCGCGGGCCACCCCGCCGCTAAGGACTGGGTTACGGTGCCCGGCATCGTCTTCACCGAGCCGGAGATTGCGACCGCTGGTCTTACCGAGCAGGAAGCTAAGGATCAGGGCCATCAAATCAAGGTCGGGCGCTTCCCGTTCGCGGCGCTTGGTCGCGCCATGAGCATCGGTGAAACGGAAGGATTCGTGAAGGTGGTCACCGACACCAAGAACGGTCGCGTGCTCGGCATTCACATCGTGGGTCCCTCTGCCAGCGATCTCATCAGCGAAGCGGTGTTGGCGCTCGAAACCGTGGCCACCGCCGAGGACATGGCGCTCTCGATCCATCCACACCCGACTTTGGGTGAGGCGCTGATGGAAGCGGCCGCGGCCTCGATCGGGCAGGCCATTCACATTCAGAACCGCTGACAGCGCTGGCGACGGCTGCGCGCTGTCAGACGCGCGCGTGACCGTCGATTGGCAAGCGAATCGTGAACACGGTGCCGGCGTCGACTTCACTTTCGAAGTCGATGCTGCCGCCGTGTGCTTCAACTACGATGTTGCGGGCGATGGCTAGGCCCTGCCCAGTGCCGCGCCCGACCTCTTTGGTGGTGAAGAACTGCTCGAAGATGCGGTGCCGAATCTCACTCGGGACGCCGCAGCCGTTGTCAGCGATTTTCACTTCCAAGACACCGTCGGTTGCGCGCGACGACACACGAATGCGGCCAGGTCCCTCGCGCTTGGCATCGGCGATGGCGTGTGCCGCGTTGACGATCAGATTCAAGAACACCTGGTTCAAGCGGCCGATGAAGCAGTTGACGGGAGGAACGTCGCCGAAATCGGTCTCGATGCTGGCCACGTTCTTGTACTCGTTTTGCGCGACGATCAGCGTGTCACGTAGCGCCTGGTTGATGTCGGCCTGGTTCTTCTCACCCTGATCGACGCGCGCAAAAGATTTCATGGCGCGCACGATGTTGGACACGTGGGCGACGCCCTCCTGCGAGGCGAGCAGCGCTTTGGGGATTTGTTCCAACATGAAGTCGAGGCGCAACTTCTTGTGAGCGCTGACGAGTGCACTGCGCGCGTCGGCGAGCTCGGTTTCGTCGCTTGCATCGAGCAGCTTCTTGGCGTCGCCCAGATAGTCTCGCAGGCGCTGGAAGGAGCGCGACAAGAACGAAACGTTGTCGCCGATGTACTGCATCGGCGTATTGATTTCGTGGGCAACGCCGGCAGCGAGCTGCCCAATGGCTTCCAGCTTTTGCGCGAGCCGCAGGTCGTTTTCCAATCGCTCGCGTGCGACGGCCTCGTTCTTGATCTTGTCGTAGGCGCTCTCGAGCTCGGCTTGGGCGACGCGTAGCGCGGCGTTTTTTGCGGCCAATGCGTCGCGGGCGCGCGCGAGCTCGTAGGCGCGCTCTTGTTCGCTCGCCGCCCAGCGAGTCGTGTCCGAGAGCTCCTGGTGCAAGCTGCCCGCGGCACGAATCACCAGGTAGGTGCGCGCGCCGCCGGGCCGCCGCGACGAGTTGACCAGCAGGGCGCGTCGGCTGCCAAGGCTCGATAGGAAGATCACGCTGGTGTCGCGGCTTTGCTCGGCGGCGAACACCGTCTCGAAGCCCACGATGCGCAGCACGTCTTCCTCGGCGGTGATGCTCTCGATCCGCCGCCCAACCACTTCTTCGCGGCCGCGCTGGATTAGATCCAGCACGGCCGAGTTGGCTTCTTCGATGATGCCATTCTGGTCGAGTACCAAAACGCCGTCCGGGAGCTCGTCCCAGTTGGAGTTGTGTTCGCCAGCGGCTGACGCCAGCTGCAAGCGGGCCAGAGGTAGATCAGCCGGCATGACGGGGTACCTGAACGCGAATTGGTTCAATCAAGCTGCCGGCGCGCGCAAATCGCAACAGCCGCTCCAGCAATACCATGTTCAACTGACGGCCGCGCGGCACGACTACGACGCCCGAGGTAGTGCGCACATCGTCCTCCAGCACCATCTCACCCGTTAGCTGAGTGACACGCACGCTGCGCACGTTGACGCTCTTCGGAGACATACCCTGGAAGTCGCGAAGCAACGCGGCCAGGTTCTGCTCGCGCTCGTTGTGCTTGGGGGCAAGCTTTTTCACGGACTCTTCGATGGTCGAGCCCGACTCCACCAATTGCTCGACATCGCGGGCGATGCGCAGCATGGCGGCACCAAGCTCGACGTCCGGCGACGGATCCACCCCTTCGACCTTCATTTGGCGTCGAACCATCTCCGCCACCTCTTGAAAGCGGGGGATCGGCGCCAACAAGCGGTGAGCAATCAGCGGGTGCTCTGCAAACGCCTTCTTTTCATCCGCGTCCAGCGGAAGCCCCGCGATGGCGCGTGTGAGCGTTTCCTCCGGCACGCCCACACAACCAATCAAGCTCAACGCGGCCGCGAGTTCGAATTTCCAGGGCTGCGGGTGCCCGAGCTTCGTCACCATGTGCATGACGAGCATGCGCACGCGCTGCGTACGGCTGAAAACCTGCGGCGCGATCAGCGACAAGATCTCCGTGAGCAAGCGAATGCTGCCCGTTAGGGTTTCGCCGAGCAGCTCGCGTTCACTCACCACCAGTCTGTGCTGTTCGGCGGCCTCCGTGAGCGCCGGCACCAGCACCTCGGGTGGGCACGGCTTCGACAGGAAGCGGAAGATGTGGCCCTGATTGATGGCGGCCATAGCCGCTTCCATGTCGGAATGGCCGGTCAGCAACACGCGCGTGGTATCGGGAGCGATGCGCCGCGCGTGGGCGAGTAGCGTCGCGCCGTCCATGCCAGGCATGCGCATGTCCGAGACCATTACAGCAAATCGCTCGTCGCGTTGTTGCAGCAGTTCGAGCGCCTGTTCCGGCTTGGTCAGCGCAACGACCTCGAAGTGATCGAACAGCGTGCGCTCGAGCCCGTCCAGCACGCGTTGCTCGTCATCGACGCACAGGATTCTAGGGTTCACTACTTCGGTCATGCCGCTTGTCCCGAAAGGAGTCGCTGCGAACGCGCGAGCGGCTCCTGCATTTGAAAACGCTCGATTAGTTTGGGATCGGGCGTCTCGCCTTCCACCAGGCATGCGGCCAACCACACGAGCTGTGGCAAGCCACAACGTTCGTGAGCGTTGCGCTCCGGCGAGTGGCTATTGGCGACGGCCTCGACAATCGAGAACGGCAGACCCCACAAACCGAGCAAAAACGCTCCGACTTCGGCGTGAGTTACGCCCCACAATGCACGCTCGACTGCGTGCATCGCAATTTCGCGCTGAGATGCCGCGGCTTCGGCTTCCCGCCGCCGTTCGGGAGCCACCGTAGCGAGCACTAGCTGGCCCAAGTCGCAGACCAAACCAGCCATGAACGCTGCATCGGCGTCGACCGGCTTCTGACTCAGGCCCTTGGCCAGGCGTGCGATGCGGAGCGAACGGTTTTGCAGCTCGTCGATGAACTTGGCGAGGTGTTTGGCCGAGCCGCGCGCCGCTTCGAACGCGCCCACACCGAGCGCCAGATTTCGCAACGTGCGGGTACCGAGGCGAACCACCGCAGTTTTCACATCGGAGACCGGATTCGATGACGCAAACAAAGCGGAGTTTGCCACCTGTAGGAGCTTGCTTGCCATCGCCGGATCTTGCTGGACGAGTTCTGCTACGCGCGTAGCGTCGGCGCGGTCGTCTTCCAGAAGGCGCGAGAGCTCACTGAAGAGTCGTGGCGGCGACGGCAGATGCCCGATCTGTCCGACCAACGATTGCAGCTTGGCGTCGTCCAGCAACTGACGGAGAGCGCGCGTATTTTCGATTACGCGCCGTAGCGTGTTGGCTTCACACGGCTTGGCTAGGAACTGATGTGCCACGGGCACGACGCGTAGCGCGGAGGCTTCGTCGGTTTGGCCCGAAAGAACGATGCGCACGGTGCGTGGATCGAGCTCACACACTCGATTGAGCAAGGTCGCGCTGTCCTGCCCGGGCATGCGCATGTCGCAAACGATGACGTCGATGGGCGCCGTTTCGAACTCGGCGAGGGCCTTGTCGACGCTGGACGCGAAGCAAGTCTCCCAATCTACGTCGAGATCGAAAAAGAGTCGTTCGATGGCTTCGAGCACACGTGGCTCGTCATCGACGAAAAGAACTCTCATGCCTGGCCTCGCAGCCTCGCGCTGGGCGGCCCAGCAACGAGATGCGGCTGCGCCCGAGAGCACGATCGGTTGGAGAGGCCCATTTCAAGACGATGGACGGCTGCAACCGTCACGGGTTTAAGCACCGCCGCAGAAAGCCAAGTATCGACGCGCACATCCACGCGGAGACGTTCAACGTGGAAACCTGGCCGGCACACCCCGTGCGGGGCGAAATGGCACGGCGCGTTTGCGTGCCGACGTCGGTGATGGGACCACACGTAGCTCCGGCACTCGCGAATAAAATACGAGAAATCCACGGGTGTGAGCCAGGGCGCTGGTGGAGTCTCGGGCTCCGAGTAAAGCTCGCCTCATGGGCATCTTCGACCGCATGGGACGTGTCATTTCGAGCAACTTCAACGCCCTGCTAGACGGGCTGGACGATCCGCGAAAATCGGTGGACTCGCTGCTCCAGGGTATGAACGAGCAGCTGATCGCGGCACGTCGCGAGATCGTCGCCGCAGTCGCGTCGGAGAAACAGCTGAAGGAAAAGGTGGCAGCGCTCGACGTAGAGGTGCAAAAGTGGGAGGGGCGCGCCGAGTTGGCGCTCAAGCGCAACGACGAAGCTCTGGCGCGTGAGGCGTTGGCTCAGAAACTGCGCCTGGTCGCGGAACGGGACCGGGCCGAGGCCTTGCGCGCAGAGCAACGGGCGGAAGCCCTGCGCATGCGAGACGAGCTGTCGCGCATGGAAGCCAAGACCAAGGAGCTCTCCCTGCGCAAATCGACCATCGCCGCCAAAGCTCAGATCGCGCGCGCGGGCTCCGGTGCGGAGGCGCTTGGAGTCACCGGGACGGGGCCGCGCCCCTTCGACGAGCTGCGCCGCATGGAGGATCAAATCGAGGGCATCGAAGCTTCTGTGCAGGCCCAACGTGAGCTCGAGACCGCGCTCTCCGATCGCGGACCTTCAGGGCTCGGACCTGCGGAGCTCGAGGCCAAGTTTCGCGCTCTCGAAACCGGTGAGTCGGCGCCCGAAGCCTCCGCTGACGTCGAGGCGGAGCTTCGCAGTTTGAAGCAGAAGATTCGCATCGGTTGAGCGCTACGGCGTGCTTGAGCGGCGCGCTTGCTCGGCTTCCCACAGCGTTCGCAGCACTTCAGCCACGGCCTCGTACAACACTTCGGGGATCTCTTCGCCGGCCTCGAGCTCTGCCAACGCGCGCGCCAGCGGAATGTCTTGCACCACGGGCACTCCGTAAGCGTGCGCGGCCTCGATCATACGCCGCGCCAGGTCACCGTCACCCTGCGCCAGAATGCGCGGCGCTTCGTCTTGCTCCTCGTCGTAACGCAAGGCGGTCGCCAGGTGAGTTGGATTGACGATTAGCACCGAGGCGTTGCGCACAGCGTGCACCGTGGCGCTCATCAACACTTCTTGGTGCGCTCGCCGTCGCGCCGCTTTGAGTTCGGGATCCCCCTCGCTTTCCTTGTGTTCGCGGCGAACCTCGTCTCGGCTCATGCGATGGCGCTGCAGGAAGTGGCGCCGAGTGAAGAGCCAATCGAGCGCTCCCAACGCGAGCGCAACCGCTGCCATTTCGCGCGTCAGCGCGAGTGAGCTCGCAGCGGAGAAAGCACTGCTGCGGCCGAGCTCCCCGCTGGCGGCGAACAGGCGAGGCAGCGCCGAACGCAGCACGCTCCACGCGAGCAGGCTGAGCACGGCGCTCGCGATCAGCGCGCGCAGCAACGCAAACAGGCGAGGCCCGCTCATCAGCGCGGCGAAGCCTTTGAGGAGGTTCAAGCGCTCGAACGATGGGCGCAAGTTTTGTGGCGCAAGCGACCCGCCGCTTTGAACGAAGGTGGCAGCGGCTGAAGCAAAAGCAACCCCGGCGAGCAGCGGCAACGACAGACTCAACACGGCCGGACCGACTGAGCGCGCGTCGAGTGCACGCCCCTCGGCTGCTACGCGCAGCAGTTCGGATAGCGTCGTGAAGGCGGCGGAAGCAGCGCTCGGCAAGAGAGCGACGCCCACAGCAAAGCCAGCCGCTTGCGATAACGCGCCGGAGACTGGCACTTCGCCGCGCTCGCGCAGTTGGCGTAGGCGTCTCGGCGTTGGTTGCTCGGTTTTCTCAGCCATGAGCGTCGATCGGCCTCGGAGCTGTCGAGTTGCTCGAAAAATCGAAGAAAGACGTCAGAAGCCGATCACGGGCAAGCCTTGGCCACCGGTAGATCGCCACACATTTGCGGCTTGTTGAATCCAGGGCGTGCGGAATGCGGGTGGTGGGTGGCTACGTTCGAAGCCGAACAGGATGTCGATCGGGCTCAGTTGATCCAGCCCGGCGAAGAACTGCATGGTGAGGAGCGCGCCGCCTTCGGTGAAGTGATAACCCTGACGACGCGCGCCCGTGGTGAGCGTATTGTTGATCCCGGCCGTATCGGCGCTCACCTCGTTGCCCTGATTGAAGATGGGAACGACATCCGACAGCACACGCGCCACTTCTGCGCCGCTCAGTCCGCCACCTGCGGTGCACGGTAGGTGCCCCAAGTAATGGTGAGCGAGCTCATGGCCAAGCACGAACGCGATCTGCTCGTCGAGCACTTGATGCTGGCGAGTCACTTTGCGGCTGTCTGCCGTTTG
This sequence comes from Myxococcota bacterium, assembly GCA_049324695.1. Lineage (GTDB taxonomy): Bacteria > Myxococcota_A > Polyangia > Polyangiales > Polyangiaceae > PMG-095. The sequence continues at coordinate 31,807 of JBMOMJ010000005.1, read as the reverse complement.
AGCGGGGTCGAACATACCCGCTGGCGGCTGTGCGATTGGCGCCTTGGGGCGCTGATTTTGCGCGATGAAGCGGATGTACTCATCGACCTTGCGCAGCCCGAAGACCTCGTCGATGGCTCGCGCTTGCGCGAGATGGGCTTGGATGTCGAGCAGCCCATCGGTGATCGCCATCGCTGTTTTGCCGTCGCGTGTACACGCCGCGAAGGCGTTCACTTCGCCCACCGTGCTGTCGGTAATGAGTGGGATGTTTTGCACCCGCGTTCGCTGCGGCGCCGGCAGGTTTGCCACGAGTTCGCCCAGTACCGCGACCGCTCGACCGCGCAGAAAATTGATGTCGACGCTGTTGATCGGGTCGAATGCGACGGGTAGCGACGGAACGCTGGGGAGCTGCACGCTCGGCGTCGTGGGCGCCGCGGTAGCGGCCGGTGCCGGGGCCGGTGCCGCAGTCGGAGCCGCCGCCGCTGGTGGTCCAGGTGCGGGCACCGCGCCGGGAGCTGTCGTGGTCGCTACTGGAGTCGGATAATAGACCGGCCGGCGCTCTTTTTGGCACGCGAGAGCCAGCAGAGTACAGCTGAAGAGCGCGACCTTTCGCGCAAGGGAGTGCGACGGGCGAGGCATCGTTCGGGCAGCATAGCGCGGAACCTGCTGCTCCTGGGGGGGCGACTCGGGCTACGCTGCGCAAGCCAGATGGTCCGCGCCCCCTCGAGCCAGTCGCGTCGTGTGCCCTGGCGGTTGCGCAGAGTCGTCGAGCACTTCAGCGAAGGCAACAGTGTTCGGCTCTTGCACGACGGGCGGCAAGTCTTCCCGGCGATGCTGGCGGCCATCGAGGAAGCGCGCGCGCAGGTCTTGCTCGAAATGTACTGGTTCGACTCCGGTCGCATCGGCCGGCGTTTTGCTGAGGCACTCAAGGCGGCTGCTCGCCGCGGCGTAGAGGTCGCGGTGATCTACGATGCGGTTGGCTCCATCGCAGCCGACCCCGCGATGTTCGACGACTTGCAGCGGGCTGGCGCGCACGTGTTGGAGTACAACCCCGTAGCTCCCTGGAAGCGGCGCTTTCGCTTGGCGCGCCTCACTCGTCGCGATCACCGAAAAATATTGGTGGTCGATGCAAAGCTTGGTTTCACCGGTGGCGTGAACATCGGTGATCTCTGGCTACCCGAGGAAGAAGAGGGTGGGGGATTTCGCGATGACGCGGCAGTGGTCGAAGGGCCCGCGGCGCGTGGCTTCGTATCGTGTTTTCAACGCACCTGGCGCAGGCTTGGTGGTGCCCCGTTGATACCGAGCTCTTCGCTGCTCGCGGGCGTGCAGCGGCCACAGGGAGGACAGCTCGCGCAAGTGATGGGTGGGGAGGGCTACTATCGCAAGCGCCACTCGATCGCGCGCGCTTACCTGAGTCACATCTATCGAGCCCAGCGGCGCATTTGGATCGCAAATTCTTACTTCATCCCCGACGGGAACGTGATTCGAGCGCTCACGCGAGCGGCGCGCCGCGGCGTGGATGTACGCATCTTGGTACCGCGTGAGAGCGACGTGGTGCTGACCGATTGGGCGAGCCGCGCGGTGTGGCCTCGCCTGATGCGAAGCGGAGTGCGCATCTTCGAGTGGACCGACAGCATTTTGCATTCGAAGACAGCAGTCATCGACGGGCGCTGGAGCACCATCGGAAGCTATAACCTCGATTACCTGTCGTTGCGCACGAACCTGGAGGTGACCCTGAACGTGCTCGATGACAGCTTCGGGCAGACAATGGAAGCCGCCTTCGAGCTCGACTTCGCGCGCGCGAACGAGGTCGACGCAAACACGTTTCGGTTCCGCTCCCTGGGTGCGCGTTTGCTGGAGATCATCGCCTACCGCATCCGCAAAATCCTCTAAAGTGTGGCGTTTCCGCCCCCGCCCGCATCTCACACGGAGAAAAATTGCGCTACGGTAGGGGCGAATGGGCGAAGTCGTCGACCTCGGGTGCTCACTCGCTGGCCTCGCTCGCAAGTATCGCGCGCTGCTCGCGTTGCGAAGTGGTGAGCAAGCGTTCGACCGCCAGTTGTTGCGGAAGCTCGCCGAGGAGTTTCCGGGAGCCTTGCGGGAGCTCGACGCCTTGCCTCTGCCGGAGCTTCAGCAGCGTCTTGCGGCAGTGCGCGAGAACGAGACTGAGCTGCCATTCTGGATCGAATGGATGCTGGGGTACCACCGCGAGATGCGACTTGCGCTCGCCGTACGACGCTCGCTTGCGGGGGTACGTCGCCCATCGCCGGAGCTCAGCGATCACGTCGCACGCGCGCACGGTGTGAGCTGCGACGCGGCGTTCGTGCGCGCCGTGGCGGATCCACCTGGCGGTCGCTTGAACGCGCTGGTCTTCGCCCGCCTCGCTGCGCGCTTCGAGCGCTCTGCAACCGAGATCGAGGGGCGCCTGTTTCGTGCGGAGGAGCGCCCTTGAGCGAGCGCGGTTTCGAGTACGAACTACGCACTTGGAGTTCGCTGCGTGCTCTCGGTGAAGCGCGCCTGGCCGAGCTTTCGTCGCCAACCACGTCGCCGTTCCTGAGCTTCGCCTGGCTCGATGCTCTCGAACAGACTGGCTGTGTGGCAGAGAGCCGGGGCTGGTCGCCGCTGCACCTGACCTTGCATCGCAACGGCGAGCTGGTGGCGTTTGCGCCGGCTTACCTGAAGAGCAACAGTGAAGGCGAATTCGTATTCGATCACGCGTTCGCGCGCTTCGCCGAAGGTTCGTTGGGGATTGCATATTATCCCAAGCTCATCGTGGCGGTGCCGTTCACGCCGGCAACGGGGACGCGTGTGCTCGTGCGTGCGGGTGAGTCGCGTGAAGTGACGCTCGGCGCGTTCGCTGGCGGCCTGCGAAAGGTGTGCCGCGAGCTCGGTTTGTCGAGCGCACACGTGTTGTTCCCGCTGGCGGACGAAACGGAAATTCTCACGCAGCACGGGTTAGCCCAACGGGTTGGAGTTCAATTCCAGTGGCACAACGCCGGTTACGCGAGCTTCGACGACTTCCTGGCGCGCTTCAGCGCCAAGCGACGGCACCAGGTTCGTCGTGAACGGCGCGAAGTGAACGCGCAGGGCGTGGACATCGAAGTGCTGACAGGAAGTGATCTGTCGCCGGCGCTCGCCGACTTCGTCTACGACTTCTATCGCAGCACGGTAGATAAGTTCTACTGGGGCCGGCGTTACTTGAATCGAAACTTCTTCGAAGAAGTGTTGAGCCGCATGCGAGACCGCGTGCACTTGGTTGCTGCACGCGATCGACACAGCGGTCGCCGTATTGCCGGCGCGTTCAACCTGCTCGGCGCAGATACGCTGTATGGCCGCTACTGGGGTGCCCTGGAAGAGCGCAAGTTCCTGCACTTCGAGGTATGTTTCTACAGCGGCATCGATGAGGCGATTCGTCGCAGGTTGGTGCGCTTCGAGCCCGGAGCTGGGGGTGAACACAAACTCACGCGCGGCTTCGAACCGACTGAAACCTCGAGCGTGCACCACTTGGCCGACGCTCGCTTCGAGCGTGCCGTGCGTGATTTCTTGGCGCGTGAGAGCAGCGCGTTGCGCGAACAAATCCAGAGCGCCAAAGACGAAACAGGGCTCAAGGCGCTGAGCGCGTTGGAACCTACTTCACGACCGGAGTGAGCACCGGCGCGTACCAGCTCAGGCTGAAGGATACGCCTCGCGTCGCTTCGTCCAAACCTGGCCGCAGAAAGCCGCGCACGTCGAGCCACGGGCCACCAGCGCGAGCCAAGAGCGGCAGCCCCAAACCCAGGAACAGCTCCACGCCCGCTTTACTGCTTTGTTCGCGCGTTTGCGCAAGGTAGGCGCCAGCGCCGAACGACAGCGAATCCAACGTCAAATCCAAGAAAGCGTTTTGAAACTGCGCATCGAGCGCCCAGCGCGGCAAGAACAGCGGGCGAAGCTCAACGCCCACGAAGCCGTCGCGCCGGACAAAAGCGTCCTTGTCGAAGGCGTCGGCATAGCCGAGCACCAGGCCGGCGCTTTGATAATAGAGAGCCCGCCCCGTCAGCGCTGGGCGCACGCCGTGGCTCCACTCGACGCCAGCAGCGAGCGAAAGCCACAGATCTCCATCGAAGCGGCCGTAGACGCCGTCACCCGAGCGCAAGCGATCCGACGGCCGTGCTTCACCTTTGACGGTTGCCGCAACCTCCTCACCGGGTTCCCACGACTCGGATTCAGTCTCGGCGTGTGCGGAGTTCGCGATTGAAATCGCAAAAAACCACAGCGCGCTGGAACGACGCAAACGCAGGTGAACACTCATGCCAGCGCTCGTCGAATGTCGTCGCGCAACTCTTCCGCAAAGATCAGACGGACGCGCGAGAGTCGCTGCCCAGCGAGACGACCCAACAAAAAAGAAACCTGCGAGAGCGGTCTGGATTCGCCCTGCGGGAACACCACCATCAGCGGATCATCGCTCTCATCGAACGCAACCGTCGAGGCCGCGTCGAGCCCCACGTACACCTCGGGATCGAGTCCATGCGTTCGGGCCACCTCGCGAGCGCGGTCCAGCGCGAACAGGCGAGCTTCGGGCTCGGCTTGTTCACCGAAGAGCTCGATGGTCTTGAACAGCCGCCGTCGGGAGAAACGACGAGCCAGATCCGAGAGCACCGGATCTTTGGCGTCACAGTAACCTGTGAGCGCGACCCACAGAGTGGCGTCGTCGAGCTGCGTGTATTCGTGAAGCTCGGCGTCGCCTGTCTCGGCGATCGATACGATTGCCGCCGGAGTGCCGGGGACACGCGTTCCGTCGCTCACGAGCTCGAGGACGCGCCGCAGTATGCGCGAGATCATCCACTCGCTCGCGCGCTCGGTTTTGTGAAAGTACACCTGCTGGAACATGAAGAGGCGCGCCAGCAAGAACGATTCGATCGCAGGGATGCCTTTGGCGCCGTCGATGGCGAGCGCCGGGCCGCCGGGATCGGAGGAGATCCCGAAGCGCAGGCTACGCAGCAACCAATCGAGATCGTAGGCGCCGTAACCAACGCCGGTGAAATGCGCGTCGCGCAGCAGGTAATCGCAGCGGTCGACATCGAAGGTACCGCTCACCGCGCGCGCCAGGTACGTGAGCTCGTGTTTGCCGCGCACCAAGTCGACGACACGCATGGGCAGCCCTGAGTCGTAACGCGACAAGATGCGATGCACGTCGCCTTCTGGGTTCAGCACCATGCGCAGGGTCCACTCTTCGTGGCGACGTCCCTGCGGCATGACCTCCTCGAAAAGGTGCGAAAACGGGCCGTGACCGAGGTCATGAAGCAACGCGGCGGCGAGTGCATCGCGCGCGCGTTCGGTCGTGAGGCGTTGCCAAAAAGGGAGCTCTTCGTGGATTACGCGGAGGCGCCTGACGAGGCGTGTCATCACGTGCGCTGCTCCGAGCGCGTGCGAAAACCGCGTGTGATCCGCACCCGGGTACGCGAGGGACGCGAGGCCCATTTGGCGGACCCGGCGGAGCCGCTGTACCTCGCGCGCCTCGAGGAGCGCGGGAACAATCGACTCCTCGGCGGACTCGAACGACACGAGGCCGTGAACCGGGTCCCGAAGAATCATTCGGCGGGAGGGTATACTCTGCTTTCGGTTCGCGTTGCGGCTGCGGTGAACAGAACAGGGTTGAACGGGGCTGCTGGCGAAGACGGTCGGCGGGTCCACGTATTTCGCCTGATCGAAGCCGGCTGGTGTGCTGTCGCTGGCGAAAACCGCCGAAAAATCATGGTTCGGGGGCACGCGCCCCGGAAAAATGGCCCTCCGGAGCGAGTGCGCATGGCAAAACCGCACAATCACTGCGCGAAAGTGACGTGTCACCCTTGCGGACGGGGCGTTTCCGAGCTTGAGTAGGCTGGTTACTCTTTTGGCTGAAAGCGAAACGGCGCGCTCGGTTGGACCCACGGAGGGGGACCCCAAGCGCCCGAGCGGAGCCTAGCTGACGGCTCCTGGGTATCCCACCATGTCCTCCAAAGACCGCAACCAAACCCCCTCTGCCATCCGTCTCGTCGACGTGCTCAGGCAGCTGCCTGACCGTGAGCTCGAATCGCTAATCGAGAGGTTGAAGATACGGGTCGACGAGGCGAAGCGCATCGACGTTCCGTCGCAGGTTGCGCGCTCTTTGATTCAGCTACCGGAGTTACGCGATCCCAACGTGCTGCCGGGCCCCACGCGCGAGCTTTTGCACCGCATTGCCGAAGCGCGCGGCGTGCTGGTCACGCCCAGCTTGCCTGCTGCGGTCGAGCCCCTGATCGCGCGCGGCGTCGTGTTTGCGCGCAGTGGAACGCGTGGCATCGAGCTCTTATTGCCGATTGCGCACATGCTGGTGATGCGCTCGTGGGAAGGTGAAGATCCACGCGGTGTGCGCGCGCTGTTGCATCAACTCGGGCAGGACGTGGCCGCGACCATTGCGGGTCATTACTTGGGCCGCCCGGCGACGCCACCAGTTGCGCTTTGTCTCGAACCCGCGTGGGAGGTTCTCACTTCCTCGACGGAGCTCACGCGTGAGGTCGAAGAACTGGCGCCGCTCGAGCGCAAGCTGCTGACGGCCATCGAGCGCGTGGGCGGCGAAGTCGACACCGAAGAGCTGCTCGATCTCGAGCGCGAGCCGATGCGTTTGCGAGGTGCTTCGGGCGCGACGCCCTCGCGACGTGGTGTGGGTTTTGCGCTGGAACGCCGCGGTTTCTTGATTCCGGTGCACCCGAATCGTCACGTCATCCCTTCGGAGATCGCGGCGGTTGTCGGCGCGCAGCGTCAAGCCGAGCGCGAGGCACATCGTCACCAGATTCGCAGCTTCGTGCTGGGTGAAGATCATGCTCCGCACCGCGCGCGTTTTGCGGAAGATCCAGCGGCGCTCGGGCTCGCGATGGCGCTGGCGGTGCGCGATCCGTCCATCGATGTGCGGCCTTCGGTGGGCACGCCGCGTTCGCTGATTCAGAAGTTTTCCGCTCGCTTCGGGCGCGATCCCGAAGTGATCGGCTTCATCGCCGCTTTGAGTCGCGCGATCGGCTTGTGGGATCCATCTGCTGTTGGTTTGGCGGCTCCGCCCGGTTCGATTGACGTGCAGGAGCTCGGGCGCGCGCTGTTCGATGCTTGGCGCCGCGGTGGTGCCTGGGACGAGGCGCGGCTCGACGGTGAGGTGTTGCGTGCTCCTCCCGAGGCGCGCGAGACCAGCGCCGTTGGTGTGCTGCGCGAGCTGGTGCTGGACGCGCTGCAGGAGCTCGGCGATGGCCGTTGGGTGCCGTGGGAAGCAATTGCGGGCTACGTGCGCTCTGACGCGCGCACTCCAGGCGTGGGCCGCCTGATTGAGCGTTGGGCGCAGCGTGGAGGCTTCGAGGCAATTCAGCCGGCGGAAATTGCGCGGCGGATTGCCTTCGAAAGTTTGCACGCGCTCGGTGTGGTCGACATCGGTGACGCCGAAGGCGAGTCGTCGGATCCGATCGGGCCCACGTTGCGCATCACGCCGCGCGGCCGCAGCTACTTGACCGACGTCGAAGATACGAAGCGAGCCAGCGAGCAGAGCCGCTTCCTCGACAATCAAGCGGTGCGTGTGGGTCGCGGAGCCAAGATTGGTTCGGTGATTGCGTTGGCTCCCTTCGTCGAGATCGGCGGCGTGAGCGGCGCGCTCGATTTGCACATCACACCCCAGGGCATCGCTCACGCGCTCAGCGCGGGCTTCGAAGCGGACGTGATCCGCGCCCGCATCGAGCAACTGGCACCTTTGCCGGATCCAATTGCACGCTTGTTGACGCAGGCGAGCGCGGTCGTGGGCCGTGGCGAGTTCGTGCCTACGATGGGTTTCCTGTGGGTCGACGATCCCGAGGTGCGAGAGCTTCTGCGGACGCGCCGTCAGACGTCGGATCTGTTCATCGATCCGTCACCGCCTGCGGGTTTGCTGATCGTGCCGGGGGCGGATCTCGACCGGGTGGCGCGGCGCTGCCGCACGTTGGGTGTCGAGATCGTGGTCGAAGGGGAAGTGTATCGAACTCGCTCGGTGCCGCCGGGTCGTGGCAGTGGCGCACGCCGCTTGGAGTCGAGCGGTACCTTGCCCGCGCTGCGTAATTCGCGGCCGCCCAGCAGTTCGCGCAACCAAGCAGTGCGTAATCCGTCCGCCTCGTTCAAGCGCAGCGGGGAATAAAAAGCTACCGGCGGGGCTTGGCGTTCCGGTGCGGCTTCCTTAGGTTCCGCGCGAGGTGCGCGTCCGCTTTCGGCCGCCGGGAGAATCATGCAAGACGGATTTGCTCTGGGTCGAAGTTTCTTTCTTCCGTGGGCCAGCGGCGTTGCAGTGATCGGGCTGTTTGCGATCTTCGGTTGCACGCAAAATCAGTCACCCGCCGCTGCTCCGGCCGTAGCTTCGCCGAGCGCGGCGCCCGCGACCACGCAGGTCAACGCCGCCGCTCCCAGCGCTGCGGCGTTCGACGCAAAGAGCGTGGTTGCTGCTCCGGATCGCAGCGAAGAAGATCGTGCGCTCGACGCTGGCAGGCACCCTGCCGAGCTGCTCGAGCTCATCGGCGTGCGTCCCGGCATGAAGGTCGCTGAGATTGGTGCGGGTGGCGGTTACACCACGGAGCTCTTGGCGCGTGCCGTCGGTCCGAGCGGGGTCGTGTATGGGCAGAACTCGAAGTTCATCCTCGAGCGTTTCGCGGAGAAGCCCTGGAGTGCACGGCTGTCCAAGCCGATTATGAAAAATGTCGTGCGAGTGGACCGCGACTTCGACGATCCGCTTCCACCCGAAGCGAAGGACCTCGATGCCGTCGTGAATGTGCTCTTCTATCACGACACCGTGTGGCAAAACGTCGACCGCGCGCGCATGAATCAGACAATCTTCAATGCCTTGAAGCCGGGTGGCGTGTACGTTTTGCTCGATCACAGTGCGCGCGCCGGTAGCGGCCTTGCAGACGTGCAGACGCTGCATCGCATCGAAGAGTCGGCGTTGCGCGCCGAGATAGAAAAGGCTGGTTTCCGCCTGCTGCGCGAATCGTCGGTTTGGCGCGTTCCCGACGACCCACGTGACTGGAGCACCTCGCCGCGCGTCGCCGGTGAGCGGCGAGGAACCAGCGATCGCTTTGCGCTCGTGTACGCCAAACCGTGAGCGAGCACCGGCGCCGCGGCGGCGCTATATTGGCGGCGGTGGCCACCGCTCCACTCAAGATTCGCGTCTTAGAGGCAAAAGACGCGGCCTTTCTGCAGAAGCTCGCCGATTTGGCGTTCGGCGAGTATTCCCGCGACGCGGCGCGCTCGACGTTATGGATGGCCGAGCATCACCCAACCTGGATAGCGATGCGCGGCGATGAGCGCATCGGCTTTGCCATTTTGCGTGTCGCGGGGCGTGAACGTGCCGAGCTGCTGGCCATCGCTGTGATCGAAGCCGAGCGGGGGCACGGTGTCGGACGCGCTTTGATCGAACGAGCGGAGTCGGCGGCGCGCGTGCGCGGCTCGCCAGGACTATCGCTGCACACTGCAGACGCCAACGTTGCCGCCATCGACCTGTTTCGCAAGCGAGGCTTCTACGTGGTGCGGCGCCTGTCTCGCTACTATCAAGGCGTGTACGACGCTTGCGAGATGCGAAAGGACTTCTGAGCTCAGGAGGAGAGCCGGCGCGCTATCCAAGCTTCCACGCCGGGACTTGGGATCACGCTCTGTACACGACCTTCGCTCACGAAGACTTCCGCGGGCAGCGCGCGGCCGTTGTACTCGCTCGCCATCACGTACCCGTAGGCTCCAGCGTCGCGGATGACAACGAACTCGGGTGCCGTCTCCCCGATGGGATGAATTCCAAAGTCGTCCGAGCTTTCGCAAACCGGGCCCACGACGCGCCACTCACCGGCACCGGGCGCGCGATCGATGGGCTCGATGCGATGATGTGCGCTGTAGAGGGCGGGGCGCAACAAGTCGTTCATGCCGGCGTCGAGCATCAACCAGCGCGCTTTGCTGGTGACCTTTGGCTGCACTACGCGCGCCACCAAGATTCCGTGCGGGGCGACGAATGAGCGCCCCGGCTCCACGAAGACTCGCAGGTGCGCCACCCGCGCTTCTCGCGCCACCTTGAGCGCGACAGCGATGAAGTCCTCGGGGGGCGAGCAGGGGCGCTGCCCGTAGTCGACGCCGAAGCCGCCGCCGAAATTCGCGTACTCCATGCCCGCGGCACTTTCGGATCGCGCGCGCACGAGCTCTGCGACGCGTCGCGCCGAAGCTTCGTAAGCCTCCGGGGTGGTCTGCATCGAGCCGATGTGCGTGGACAGGCCCACTGCTAGGAGCGCGTCCGCCTCGGCATCGATGCGTGCGAACACGGCCGGTAGGTCTACGACTGGGACACCAAACTTCGCTGCGTCGTGTCCGGTGGCGATATGGGCGTGAGTGTCCACCTCGATGCCGGGGTTCAACCGGAGCGCGACGCGCGCGCGTCGCTTCGCGGCACGAGCTCGGGCTGCGATGCGCGCGATTTCTTCAGCGCTTTCGGCTTGAATGGCGCAAATCTCTGCGGCGATTGCGAGATCGAGCTCCTGGTCCGTTTTGGCGACGCCGCTCATCACGACACGATCGGCTCGCACACCCGCGGCGAGCACCAACTGCAACTCTCCACCCGACACGACGTCCGCGCCGACGCCTTCATTGAAGAGTGCTCGCAGTACCGGGCCCGCCGAGTTTGCCTTGACCGCGTAGGCAACCAGATGCGGCTGCGCGCCGAACGCGTCTTCGATGCGGCGAGCGCCCGCGCGCATCGCGTCGAGATCGTAGAAGTAGGCGGGCGTGGCGACACCAGAAGCTTTCAAAACGTCGGCCACGCGGGCGGAACCCAGCTCGGCTTCGCCTTGCGCATTGCGTCGAAAACCGGTCATGTGGCGCCGCTCATACCAGGTTGGTACGGCGTCGCAAATCGAGTGCGAGTACGCGCTCGTGCAGCCGTGAGCAGGGCGGGCCAAAATTGTCGAAATTCGGAGAGTCGGCCGCTTCGGGATACAATGTTTCGCTTCGCGCCTGACTACCCGAACTGCCGCCGCATGTGGCATGCTCCGCGCCACACGAGCGAGCTGCTTCACGTCGAGGCCCCTCGCGTTCATCCCACGGAAAAACCTCAATGATTGCTCGTCGCGCCAAAATCGTCTGCACCATCGGACCCGCCGTAGAAACCCGAGAAGGGATCCGAGAGCTCATCGAAGCAGGCATGGACGTGGCGCGTCTGAACTTCTCGCACGGCAAGCACGCCGAGCACGGAGCGCGCTTCGATCTCATTCGCGCCGAGAGCGAACGCCTCGGCAAGCCCGTCGCCATTCTGCAAGATCTGTGTGGACCAAAGATCCGCACCGGGCTGACTGGACCTGCCGCGCTCGAAAATGGCGGCACGATCGATTTGGTCGCTGGCAAGAACGGTGACGATAAGACCGTCGCGGTCGACTACGACAGCCTCGCGCAGGACGTGCGACCCGACGATCGCATCTTGCTCTCCGATGGACAGGTGGAGCTCCGCGTTCTCGATGTGCGCGGCGAGCGCGTGCACTGTCGCGTCGAACACGGCGGTCCGATGCGTCCGCGCATGGGCGTGAATCTGCCGTCGGGCAGCCTGCGTCTCGCAGCGCTCACCGAGAAGGACAAGCAGGATCTGGAGTTCGGTCTCGAGAAGGGCGTCGACTACATCGCGCTCTCGTTCGTGCGCCGCGCGGAAGAAGTTCAAGAGCTGCGCGACATCTGCGAGCGCAAAGGCCGCCCGACTCCCATCATTGCCAAGATTGAAACGCCGGCCGCCGTCGAGCGCCTCGACTCGATCGTGCGCGCCGCAGATGCAGCCATGGTCGCGCGCGGCGATCTCGGCGTCGAGCTTCCGCCCGAGACCGTGCCGGTGATCCAGAAGCAAATCATCGGTACCTGCCGTATTCACCGAAAGCCGGTGATCGTGGCCACCGAGATGTTGCAATCGATGGTGGACTCGCCGCGTCCGACGCGCGCGGAAGCCAGCGACGTGGCGCACGCGGTGTTTACTGGCGCCGACGCCGTGATGCTTTCGGCTGAGAGCGCCACCGGCAAGTTCCCGCACCAAGCCGTGCGCATGATGGACCGCATCATTCGCCAAGCAGAGGGCAGCCGCTTCTTCTTGCCGAATCCCTCCGAGCCCGATCACACCACCGCGGACTCGATCGCTCACGCGGCGGTTGCGATTGCCCGCGAAGTTGGTGCCAAGCTGATCGTGACGTTGACCGAAACTGGTCTCACGGCGCGGCTCGTTTCGAAGGCGCGTGCGATGGTGCCGATTTTGGCGTTCTCGTCGGGCGAGCGCACTCTGCGTCAGCTGGCGCTGTTGTGGGGCGTCGCTCCTCGCGTTCTGAGCGCTCCGCGAGCCAACTTCGAAGATCAGGTTCACGAAACGACGCAGTTTCTTCTGCAGCAGGGCTTGGTGAAGTCCGGCGAGCGCTACGTCATGGTTTACGGCGCGCGCGTGGGTGTGCGCGGCGCTACGAACGCGGTGCGCGTGGAGCAGCTGCCGTGATGGGTCGGGGCTGAGACGGGGGGAGCACTCTGGGCGCGACGCGGGAGCTCAGTCCGAAGCTCGAGAAGTACGAATTACTCGAGGAAATCGGTCATGGTGGCATGGCCACGGTGTACCGCGCGCGCGACAAGCGGCTCGGTCGCGAGGTCGCCGTCAAGATCATCCATCGCCACCTGCGTGAGAACCAAGAGGTGGCGCAGCGCTTCCAGAGCGAGGCGCGTGCGGTCGCCAAACTACGGCACCCGAACATCGTGGAGGTCTACGATGTCTCGGATGCGGGCGAAGACGAGCGCTATCTGGTCGTGGAGTTGGTGCGCGGTACCACGCTGCGCAAGCTGCTCGCGCAGCACGGCGCCTTTCCGGCCGAAGTCGCCGCCGCGGTTGGCATCGCGCTCGCCAACGCACTCGATCACGCTCATCGCCTGGGTGTGATTCACCGCGACGTGAAGCCGGAGAACGTGCTGGTTGGCAGCGCCCAACCAAAGAGCTCTCCCAATCCCGAGCCCACGCCATTGCCGGTGAAGCTCACCGATTTCGGCATCGCCAAGCTGCTCGACGCCCAGGGGGTAACGTCGACGGGCCAGGTGCTCGGTTCACCCGCGCACATGGCCCCCGAACAAATCGAAGGCGGTGAGGTTTCGGCGCGCTCGGACGTGTTCGGGCTCGGCGTGTTGCTCTACGAGTGCATGGTCGGGCGCTTGCCCTTCGACGGTAAAAACCCGGCCCAAGTACTGCGGCGCGTTTTGGACGGTGCGTTCACGCCACCGGAGCGCGCGGAGCCGCGGGTGGGAGCAGCTTTCTCGGCCATCTTGTCGAAGGCACTATCACACGCCGCCAACGACCGTTACGCGAGCGCCGCGGAGCTTTCGACCGCGCTGCGTGAAGAGCTCGCGGCTGTGGGGTTCGATGCACCGGCTCAGGAGCTCGAAGCCTTTCTGGTGGATCCCGGAGCTTACAGGAAAGAACACGAAGAGCGCGTCGTTGCGCGGCTCACGGCGCGCGCCGAAACTGCGCAGAAGGCGCGTGATGTGCCCACCGCCGCGGCTTGCTTCAACCGCGCGCTCGCCTATCGCCCGCAAGATCCGCGCTTGCTTGCCGCGGTGTCCACGCTGGCCCGCGGCGCTCGCACGCGGCGCTTGTTGGAGCGCGCCGGGCTCGGTGCCGTTTCTCTCTTGTTGGTTGCTGCCACCGCGCTCGCTTTGACACGTCGCTCTTCAGCGCCTGCGGATGCCAACCCAGTTGGCGCCGCTTCGAGCCCCGCGAGCGGGCCTTCGGCGCCGCCCAGCTCGACACCCACGCAAGCTTTGCCCTCGGCCTCTGCTCTGCAGCCAACGCCGTCAGCCAGCGCAATCAGCAGACGACCGCAGCGTGTTCCGCCGCGTGCTTCGAGCGACGCCAGTGAGGTGGGCAGCGCCGCGCCCGAGGAAGGCGTCGCGCGCGTGCAGGTCCTGGTGATTGGTCCGCAGAGTGCGACCGTTCGCATCGACGGCAAGGAAACGCCCTGGTTCGGCAAAATTCAGGAGCTCGCGCCCGGCGAACACCTATTCGAGTTCATCGCGCCGGACGAACAGTGCTGCGAGCCGGGACAGACCTTGAGGGTGAAGCTCAGGCCAGCCACGGGTCCAGGAGACGTTCAGACCGTGCAGGGCCGCATCGAGTTTCGGCCCGCGACTTTCGACCTACGCGGGCCGCCGGGCAGCGTGGTTACCTGTGGCGCGCTGGGAGAGTTTCCCGTACCCAGTCAGCGGCAGATCCCGCTCAGGGATGGCCCGCGTCGGGTACGTTGTCAGTTCATCCCGCCGCCCGGAAGTACCGACCCGCCGAAAGAGTTTGACGTCATGCTGAGGCCCGGACGACTCTCTACAAACCTCGGGCAGTGAATGAGTTCTGAGCCCGGGGCGGCTCGATGCGGCTTCTGGCTCTAGCTCTGACGATGGTGACGGTGCTCGCCGCCACGCGTGCACAGGCTCAATCGGTCCGTGCTGACGTCGAATTGGGAGACGATGCACGCCTGGCGAGCGTCGTCACGTTGTACGAGGCGGGCAAGTACGCCGAGTGCGCGGCGGAGCTCGGCGCACTGCTGGCACCGGACGCGCCACGCAAGCTGCGTGATCGCGACGTGCTCGAGAACGCACGCATCTATCACGCGGCGTGCCTGATCGGCAGCGGCAACGCAGCCGCCGCGGATGAACCATTGCGCGCCGCGATTCGCGCCAACATCCAGATGAAGCCGCCGGACAGTCTGGTGTTTCCGCCGCCAGTCATCGAGCGCTTCCTGCGTGTGCGTCAGTCACTCTACGAAGAGATCAAGAAGGCCGAGGAGCAGCGTGTGCAGCAGGCGCGCCGCGCGGCAGAGGAGCAAGCTGCGCGCGCTCGCGCCGAGCAAAAACGCGTGGAAGCGCTGGAACGCCTGGCTTCGCAAGAAGTCGTGGTCGTGAAGAATCGGCGCTGGGTTGCGCTGGTGCCTTTCGGCGTCGGCCAGTTCCAAAACGGCGACGACGGCTTGGGTTGGGTATTTCTCACCAGCGAAGCCGTATTGGCCGCGACCGCGCTCACTTCGGTTGCGATGCAAACGCATCTGCAGCTCGAAGCATCGAAGCTGCACAATCCGGGCAACAACGCCGTGCTCGCCACGTGGCACACCTTGGTGGTCGTGAGCAGCTACGCGTTTTTGGGGGTGGCTGCGGCGGGTGTCGCGCAAGCGCAAATCGGGTTCGTCCCGGAAACGCGTGTGGTGCGCGAACGACCGCTGCCCGACGCCTTGCGTCGCCGCAGCGGGAGCGTCTCACTCGAGCCGGGCATATCAGTGGTGCCTGGCTCCGTGTACTTCGGCTTGTCGGGCCGCTTCTAACGCAACGCGCTGACTTCCACCGCGCCACGATCGGCGGCGGCTTCGGCAGCTTCAACGCTGGCGGCGAGCACGTCTCGGCTTTGCAAGTCGCTCCCGCGCACGCCGAGCGCCCACAACAAAAGGCGCGGCGGATGAAGACCGAGCTCTGGCGTCTGTGCAAAAACAGCATCGAGCATGCGCGCGTAGCCTCTGACGAGCTCGAGAGTGGGAATGCGATCGAACGCCTGCGCCTTGGGACGACTGGCGAGCGGCAATAACAATAGGCTCACGAACAGGAGCTTGTGAATTGCTCTCAGGCGGAGCCGCTCGAGGCGTGACTTTCGCGCCAGCACGCACTTGAGAAAGTGCACGTTGAGCGGCACGTGAAACGCCTCGTCTCGCGTCAAAATCGTGAGCATTTGGCGCAGTGCTTGGTGCTCCACGTTGGCGAGGGCCATGCGGTACGTGGTCGACCCGATTGTCTCGAACATCAGGTTCGTGAGCACGATGGTTTCCATGCGCTTGGCGCGCGCATAGAGCCGATAGAACAAGCTCGTCACGCGGCCCATCGGTTGGATCGATCCACCGATGTACGGCATGAACTCGCTCAGCAGTTGGCGATGCCAGCCCTCCTCGTCGCCATAGAGCCGCAGCACCTCCGCCAGCGCCGGATCGAAGCTTCGAACTTCGTCGCACAGCTCGTGTGCCTGGCGCAAACCAGATTCTTCCGCCCGAAACGCAGCGTTGAAGAACTTCACCGCCGCAGCCTGCTCCTCCGCGCTCGACCACGGCACGGCCTGGCTCAAATCCAAGTATTCATCCTGCATGCGCTCGCGGCGACGTTGCAGGGCTGCGAGCCACCAAGATGTCGGGCGTTCGCTCGCTCGGAGTCGCGGCACGGTCATGCGCTCTGCTTCTCGAATGCCACCACGTAGAAGCCGCCGAACACTTTGAGCGGAGAGTCACACAAGAGCTCTTCGGCGCGTCGGAAGAAGCTGCGGCCGAGGCGTGTCTTCATGACGTGCGCGGTCGGAGTTGCAATGCGTACGCCGCGTGCATCGATCTGCCGGCAACCCGGAGGCACCAGGCTTCGCACTCGACGCGGCGAGTCGAAGCGCGTGAACACCTGCTTCTCATGAGTGCCGTGAGCAATGGCGCCCGCGGGCCCGAATCGCTTCAGCAAGCCACGCAAGCTGTTCGGATTGTAGAACTCGGCGATGACGTGCCCACCCGGTCGCGTCACGCGCGCCATCTCCGCGAGCGCCGTTTCGATGTCGCGAACGTGCGCGAGCACCTTGAAGCTGCAGGTGACGTCGAAGCTGTTGTCGGGGAAGGGCAGAGAAGTCGCCGAGCCCTCGATGACATCGAGACCCCGCTCGCGAGCGCGGGCCAGCATGCCGGGAGAGAGATCGACACCTTTCGCGCTGCGTGCGAAGCGCTGGATCCGCCGCAAGACGAGGCCGGTGCCGCAGCCCACCTCGAGCACGTCGCGTCCGCGGCCGTAACGCTCCACGAAGCCGGCTTCGAGCGAGTCGAGCAGCTCGTGATACCCGTCGGGATCGTTTTCACCGCGCTGCGCCTCGTAGCGCTCGGCAAAAGCGTCGTAATAACGGCGGTTCGAATCGTGACTACCCGAGGCGTCCATGAGATCGCGAGCCTTGTACCACGTCGGGTCGGCTTCGGCTCGCAGCCCGAAAATCTGCCTCAGGCCGCAGAGGTATGTGCTGCACCGGTGACGTGCCCACAACGGGGACAAACGAACACCTCCATCACGCCGAGCGAGCTCAAATTGGGGCCGAGATCCTGGCTGCCTGCAACGCGCGTGAGCTTGGTTTCGCTGCAGATTCGGCAGCGGGAAAGTGCGCCGGAGTTCGGAGCGCTTTGGTGGCGCGCCATGGCTTCTGCCAAGCGGGTGGCGGCGCCAACCAAGCCGCGCTCGAGCTTCAACCGCAGCGCGACCGCGAGGAGCAACAGCACTGCCGCGGCGACCCCCAACCCAAAAAATGCAACGCTCACATCGAGCTTTGCTGCGCGCGCGTAAATCAACGCGCCGATGAGAATGGCGCACACAACGAGGTCGCGTGCTGCACCACTCCGAAGCTTGCGGCGAGCGCGCGCTGAGCGCTCACTGAGGAGCTCACGCGCCGCCGTGGCCCCAATCTGATGAGTCACCAGTGCTTGAGTCGTGCGCGAAAGAGGCACGAGCCATGGCTCGACCACACCACGTTGCGCCGAGGCGTCAGCCTTCTCGAGCGCATGCGCCAGTCGTTCGACCTTTGCGTTCAGCTGGGTGACTCCGCGAAATAGATGAAAGCCGCGGAACCCGAGCCACAACACGCACACGGCCTGGACGACTTCCAGGGTGGGAAACTCATCCGTCACGGGAGATTTTTCGAAATTACGCGGGGCGCCGCGCTCCGTCTAGCCGCCGCCAACCAGCGCATCGCGGCCCGTCGGCCGTTCGTGTGGCGCGCGCGCGAACGCCACGCGTGCCCTGGCGCAAAACGACTACGTTACGGCTGTGAGGTCCGCGCGGGCTGAACGCCTCGTCATCGGTTTGGCCGAATACGTCGATATCGAAGAATGGCGCGTGCGTGGGCTGCGCGCCAAGGTGGACACGGGAGCGCGTTCGAGCGCGCTACACGTGGAAAATCTGCGTGAGGTCGGGCGCGAACGCGTGCGCTTCGATGTGCGCTTGCACCGCTCGAAGGTGGATCGGCGCGTCAGCGTGGAAGCGCCAATTGTGCGCCGCGCACGCGTCAAAGCGAGCACCGGGATTTCGTCGGTCCGAATTTTCGTCGCTGTCACGGTGCGTATCGGGCCCTTCGTCGAGCGCATCGAGCTAGGTCTCGTGGATCGGGCCAACATGCTTTATCGAATGCTGCTCGGACGCACCGCGCTCGGCTCACATTTTTTGGTCGACCCGTGCCGGCGTTACCTTCTCACTGCGTCGCGGCGGCTGCCTCCGCCCAAGCCAACGCTGGTGGTCCGGCGTAAGCGGCACTAACCTGGAAATCGCCCGACGCTGCGAGAACGCCTACTCCGATGACGCTCAAGGTTCTCATCCTCTCCAGGCTCGCGGGTTCGTACAGCACGCAGCGCTTGAAGGAAGCTTCTGCACGTCGCGGGCACTCCGCGCGCGTGCTGAACACGATGAACTTCAGCATGCTCGTCGAGCGCGCGCAGCCCCGCTTGTTTTATCGGGACCGTCCGCTGTCGCGTTACGACGCTGCCATTCCTCGCATCGGCGCTTCGATCAGCGCGTACGGCACCGCGGTAGTGCGCCAACTCGAGCAGATGGGGGTGTTCACTTTGAACTCCGCCCACGCCATCGGAACTTCGCGCGACAAGTTGCGTGCGTTTCAGATCCTGAGCGCTCACGAAATCGCGTTTCCGCCCACGGCATTCGTGCGCGACCGTGACAGCGCTCGCAGCGCAGTCGAGCAGGTAGGTGGGCCGCCGGTGATCATCAAATTGATCGAAGGCTCGCAGGGTGCCGGTGTCATTCTGGCCGATACGCGCAAGTCCGCGGAGGCCATACTCGAAGCGTTCTTGGTCGCGCGCCAGGATGTGATCGTGCAAAAGTTCGTGAGCGAGAGCCGTGGACGTGATTTGCGCGTGCTGGTGGTAGGCGGTCGTGTTGTTGCGGCCATGCGCAGGCGCGCGGCGCCGGACGAGTTTCGCAGCAACGTGCACCGTGGCGGTCGCACGGAGCGCGCCAAGCTGAGCCCTGAGCTCGAGGCGCTGGCCCTGAAGTCCGTGCAGATCCTTGGGCTCCAAGTCGCGGGCGTCGATCTCATCGAAAGCGACGACGGGCCGCTGGTGCTGGAAGTGAACTCGTCCCCAGGGCTCGAGGGGATCGAGAGCGCAACCGGCATTGACGTTGCAATGGCAATCGTCGAACACATGGAAGAGCAGATCGCCTTTCCCGAGTTCGACTTGCGTCAGCGTCTGAGCGTCGCACCGACGCACGCCACCGCCGAATTGGTCGTGGGGCCGGAGTCAGGGCTCGAACAACGCACCCTGGGCGCGCTTGGGCTCGCTGCGCGAGACATCCTGGTGCTCACGGTGACACGCGGCACACGTGTGGTAGCCACGCCCAGCCCTGATTTTCTGCTGGTGCGCGGCGATCGTTTGGTGTGCTTCGGGTGCACCGACTCACTGCGCGCACTGATGCCGACCGTCGAAAAGCGCACGCTTTCATCTCCGGAAAGCGAGCCGCGGGTTCCCATCAGCGGTCGTCGAACATGAAGCCCGGCGATCACCCCGACTTCTTTCGATTGCCGCCACCCGAGGGCAGGTCGCGCGAGAGCACCATCGTGCTCGACGCGGAGGGGCGTTTTTTCCACGACGGGGCTGCTGTGACTCATCCCGGCATGGCCAAAGCGTTCGCCTCTTGGATCACGCGGCACCCGGACGACGGGCGTTTCATTCTGAACAACGGCTACGACTGGAGCTATTTTCGCGTGGAGGACGCTCCGTTTCAGGTTGTTTCGCTGGCTTTTCCGCCCGCTGAGGCGAGCGCGCCGCCATTGCTCGAGCTTTCGGACGGCAGCTCGGAGCAGTTGGATCCGGTAAAATTACGCATCGGTGAACAGGGCGCCCTGTACGTGGAGGTCAAATCCGGCGCTTTCGAAGCACGTTTCTCGCGCGCCGCGCAGCTCGGCCTCGCGCCTTTTCTGAGTGAAGAGGCCGATGGCTCACTTTCTCTGGATTTCGGCAGGCAGCGCGTGCGCTTACCCGTTTCGGCTCGAAAAGCATGATAGAAGGGGCCGCCTCCGATGCGAGTATTGGTAGCCGATAGGCTCACTGAAGACAGTCTCGATGAGATGCGTTCGCTCGGCGTCGAGCTCAGCTACGAGCCCGACCTGCGAGCCGAGAAGCTTCCCGAAGTGATCGATGGCGTGAACGTCCTCATCGTGCGCGGCACGGAGGTGAGTCGCACCGCGTTGCGGGCCGGGCGCGCGCTCAATCTCATCATTCGCGCTGGCGCGGGCGTGAGCAACATCGACGTGGTGGCCGCCAGCGAACGCGGCATCTACGTTGCGAACTGTCCCGGCAAGAATGCAGCCGCCGTCGCCGAGCTCACCTTCACGTTGATCGGCTCGCTCGATCGGCGTGTGCCCGACGGCGTCATGAGCCTACGCGCTGGTCGCTGGCAAAAGGACGAGTTTGCACGTGCCGTGGGCCTTTCCGGCAAGCGCATCGGAATTCTGGGTTTGGGCCACGTCGGGCGCGCGGTGCTGCGGCTCGCGCAGGCGTACAACCTGAAGTGCTACGCCTACGGTCGTTCGCTCACGAGCGTCAAGGCGCAGGAGCTCGGCGTGCAAATCGCTCGCACGCCCGAGGAACTCGCCGGTGAGAGCGACATCTTCACGGTGCATCTCGAGCTTGCCGAACGTACACGCGGCATCGTCGATCGCCGCGTATTGGAGGCGCTGCCGGACGAGGCGACATTCATCAATACCGCCCGGCCCGAGCTCGTCGACTACGACGCGCTGACTGAGCTCATCCCCAAAAAACGGCTGCGAGTTGGTCTCGATGTCATGCCGAACGAACCCGGTGTTCGCAGCGGCAGCTACGATCATCCAATCTTGAAGAGCGATTTGGTCTACGCGACGCCGCACATCGGCGCTTCCACCGATCAAGCGCAGACGGCCATCGCCGCGGAGTGCGCGCGCATCTTGCGCAGCTTCCTCACCAAGGGTGAGGTCCCCAACGTGGTGAACATCAGCGCCACGTTCTGGTCGCGTTATCAGTTGGTCGTGCGCCACATCGATCGGGTTGGTGCGCTCGCCAATGTGCTCGCCGTGCTCAAGCGGCACGGCATCGACATTCACGAGCTCGACAACACCGTGTTCGAAGGTGGTCGCGCCGCGTGCGCCAAGATCCGGTTGGGCTCTCGCCCGAGCGAAGATTGCCTCTCGGAGATCATGGCGTTCTCCGATGAGATTTTGCACGTCGATTTGGTTACGCTGCCGAACCTTGCGTAGCGCGCGCTTCGCTCAGCCCAAGAACGGCTTCAGAGCGGCTTGAAACTGTTCGGCAGTGAACGGCTTCGCGATCAGGAACAATGCGCCAGCTTCGTTGGCGAGCGCTTGCATCTCTTGTGTGCTCTCGGTTGTCACGAAGCCGAGTCGCACATCGTTGTTCTGCGCGCGCAACGCCTTCAAAAGTTCGTAGCCGTTCATCTCCGGCATGTTCCAGTCCGAGAGCACGAGGTCCGGACGGTGCTGTTGGATCGCCGAGATGGCCTCGAGACCGTTGGCGGCTTCGTCCACTTCGTAATCGCCGAAGCCAGCTTGTCGCAGCGTGCGGCGTACGATGAGCCGCATCGCCTTGCTGTCATCCACCACCAAAATCCGCTTGCTCATTGGTCCTCGGGGCGCCAACGCGCCTGTGCTTGGTTTCAAACGGCGGGCGGCGGCGAGGCCTTAGTCCCGCTGCGGCTTCGGTCCGGCGGCCGGCAAACTGCGTGGCGTTTCTGCGAGCAGCGTTCGCAGGCTTCGCCATCACAGCCTTCCACGCTTGCAAGGGGTAGGGCCTCTAGCTACACTCCGCGCGTTCGAAAAACCGGGTGGATCCCGCCCCTAGCGGACCCGCTCACGCAGGGTCCGTTTTTTTTTCTCTACACGCCAGAAATCATTGCTCTGTTCGCCCCTTCCGACACTTCGCCAAGCCACCGTCCCGGCGCCGAGCGCTGAGGCAATTTCCTCAGCAGGCTTCGGGTTTTCCCGCATGAACGTCGCCCATGAGAAACTAAGCGGTCTAGACCGCCAACGAGTGCTCGATGCGGTGTTGCCCGTGCTCCGGGCTCACTCGGTCGATGCGGTGGAGCTCGTGTGGCGCACGGATCGTGGCGGCTGGGTGTTGGAGCTGACGGTGGAGCGACCGGAGTCGCGCGTGCCGGGCGAGGGCGTCACAATCGAACTCTGCTCGGAGATTTCGCGGGACCTGTCGGCGGCTCTCGACGTCGCTGACGCGATTCCGCATCGCTATCGGCTCGAGGTTGGTTCTCCCGGTCTCGAGCGCGCGCTGTACACGGCGCGCGACTATGTACGGTTCGCCGGTCAGTTTGCCCGGTTGAAGTTGAAGGCTCCCATCGAGGGGCAGCACGTCTTGCGCGGGACCCTCCACGGGCTCGATGAGCAAGGCCAAATCCTGCTCGAGACCGAGCGGGGCGAGCTGCTGCCGCTTCCGCTCGATGGGATCGAAAGCGCGCGACTCGTCTTTCAGATGGGTGGCGCGGGTGCTCGCGGCGGCAAGGGGTCGTCGGGGCGCGCATCCGGTCGCGGGGCTCGTGCCCAGCGTCCGCAACGTTGAGGTTAGGTCATGGCACAAGCTGCGGGTTACACAGAAGGTCTCGGCTCGATTGTCGAACAGGTCGCCCAGGAGAAGGGCATCGACAAAAAGATTCTGATCGAGACGATGGAAGCTGCGATCCTGAAAGCTGCGCAGGCAGCCTTTGGTCCCAATCGCGACCTCGAAGCTCGTTACAACTCCGATACCGGCAACATCGATCTGTTTCAGTACATGACGGTGGTCGAAGCCGTGGGCCAGCCGGAGCGTGAGATCGCGCTCGATCAGGCGCGCAAGCACGGCCTCGACGCGGACGTGGGTGAGGCCCTCGGCTTTCAGGTTTTCTGGCACCCGCGTGATGCGGAGCGCGCCCGCGAGCAAGACAAGGAGTTCGGCTCCGTGCTCGACATGAAGCAGGCGCGCAGCGCCTTCGGTCGTATTGCAGCGCAGACCGCCAAGCAGGTGCTGCTCCAGCGTGTGCGCGACGCGGAGCGCGACATCATTCACAACGAGTACAAGGACCGCCAGGGTCAGCTGATCCGCGGCATCGTGCGACGCTTCGAGAAGGGTCACAACCTGATCGTCGATCTCGGCAAGACCGAAGGTGTGCTGCCCGCGCGTGAGCAGACACCACGTGAGACCTATCGCCCTGGCGATCGCATCGTGGCCTACGTGAAGAGCATCGATCGCGAATCGCGCGGGCCCATGATCATTCTGAGCCGCCAGTCGCCGCACTTGGTCGAGAAGCTGTTCGAAGCCGAGGTGCCGGAGATCTACGAAGGCATCGTCAAGATCGTCAGCGTCGCTCGCGAGCCCAGCTCACGCAGCAAAATCGCCGTGACCTCACGTGACCCCGACGTCGATCCCGTGGGCGCCTGCGTCGGCATCAAGGGTTCGCGTGTGCAAG
Source organism: Myxococcota bacterium (assembly GCA_049324695.1). GTDB lineage: Bacteria > Myxococcota_A > Polyangia > Polyangiales > Polyangiaceae > PMG-095. The sequence goes on along the minus strand of JBMOMJ010000005.1, from coordinate 8,308 downwards.
CCGTCGTGCAAGAGCTACGCGGTGAGAAGATCGACATCGTCCCCTACGACAAGGACGTGGCGCGTTACATCATCAACGCCATCCAGCCCGCTGAGGTGAACCGCGTGGTCGTGGACGAAGCCAACCACCGCATGGAGCTGGTGGTGCCCGACGAGAAGCTGAGCCTCGCCATTGGTCGCAAGGGCCAGAACGTGCGCCTCGCGTCCCAGCTCACTGGCTGGCGCCTCGACATCGTGAGCGAGAGCAAGTTCCGCCAGATGGAGGACGAGGCCATGATCCAGCTCGCCGAAATCGAGGGCATGGACGAGGAGCTGGCCAAGAACCTGTTCGGCCTCGGCTTCCGCGCACTCGACGAAATCGCCGAAGCGGAGCTGGGCGAGCTTGCCAGCATCGAAGGCGTCGAAGACGAAGAGCGCGCCGCGGAGCTGCAGAAGGCCGCCGAACGCGCCCTGGAGCGCATTCGCCAAGAGCGCATTCGCCGCATCGTCGAGCAGGGCGGCGCCCTCAGCGATCACGACGCGCTGCTCGTGATCCCAGGAATGGGGACACGCACGGCGCAAGCGCTGGAAGAAGCTGGTTACAAGAGCGTGCGCGACGTGGCCAAGGAGGATCCGGATCGTCTTTCGATCAAGTCCGGCCTCGGCCACAAGAAGGCACGCCAGATCTGGCAAGGTGCGGTCGACTTCCAGCGCACCGTCGCCAAGGAAATTCAGGCGGCGCGCGAGCGGCTCGCCGAGCAGCGCGCTGAGCTCGACGCGCAGGCCGAAGCCGATGTGGCGGCGTCGGCTGGTGACGAGGACGAGAGCGCCGAGGAGGAGAGCTGAATCGAATGCAGCGGACGTGTGTTGGCTGTCGCTCGCCAGTCGATCCTGGTGAGCTGGTGCGCCTGGTACTCGGGCCCGAGGGCGAGGTCGTGGTGGATCTCGCGCGCGGTGCCTTCGGGCGAGGTGCCTGGGTCCATCCGCGTCCGGACTGCATCGAGAAGGCGGCTTCAGGAGGGCTCTCGCGAGCTTTCAAAACGAATGTGCGCGCTAGCGGGCACAACCTGCTCCAAATGTTTCGAGCGGCTGCCGAGCGGCGCGCGCAGGGTCTCATCCTGGCGGCGCGGCGCTCACGCAAGCTCGAGGCGGGTGCCAGCGCAGTGGAGCAGGCGGTGCGCGAACGGCGCGCGGAGCTCGTGCTGGTAGCAACCGACGCGCGTGCGTCGGCGGAACTCAGTTGGCTTGGGCCCCTCGTAGCGAACGGGCGGGCGCTGGCCTTCGGCGACAAAGGTACGTTCGCGAGCTGGCTTGCGCGGCCGGAAACCGCGCTGATTGCCATTACTGACGCTCGAATCGCGCGTCATGCTCGGCAAGCGATTCATTGGACGATGCTCGAAGGGCCTCGCGCTCCAACGACGGGGGCACGGCGCGCCGCTTCATCGGAGGCTGGATGACTGTCAAGATGCGTGTCTACGAAGTAGCCCGCGATCTCGGGATGGATAACAAGGCACTGGTCGCGCTTCTGCAGTCAGTTGGCGTGACCGAGGCGAAGAACCATATGAGCGCGATCGCGCCCGAGGCGATCGACCGCGTGAAGCGCCACCTCGAGAAGCAAAAGTCTCCGAGCGTCGTCGAAGAGCGTATTCGTCCAACCGTCGTCAAGCGCCGCGCCGCAGTGAAGCCCGAAGGGTCGATTGCTCCGTCGCAGCCGTCTGCTGCGCCGCCGCCGTCCGCGCCCGTCTCGACTCCCACCATGTCAATGTCGCAAGCCCCGGTCGAAGAGCGTCGCCCTTCGAAGCCGCGATCCTCACCGCTTTCTGCCCCAGCCCCCGTCGAGTCGAAGGCGCCGCCGTCCGTCGAGGTTGCACCGCCGCCTCCTCCTCCAGTTGTTGCGGAGCCTGCGCCGGTCGAAGTGGCTGCCGCTCCTGCTCCCGAACCTGTCGCTGCTCCGCCGAGCGCACCGGTTGAAGCGCCGCCACCACCGCCGCCGGTCGTTGCTGCGCCGCCGCCTCCTCCCGTCGTCGCAGAGCCTGAGCCCGTCGCGCCTCCTCCAGCGCCCACTCCGCCGCCAGTTGCGCGGGAAGTGCGCCCCGCTGCGGTGGCGTCCGAACCCGTCGCGGCTGCGCCCGCCGCTCCCACGCCTGCTCCGGCTCCAGTAGCGGCAACACCGCCGGCTCCTCCGGCAGCCCCGGCAGCTCCGGCTCGCACTACGCCGACCGCCAAGACTGGCATCGATGTTTGGGAGGGCCGCCCTGGCGTTCCCATGCCGCAAGTCCAACGCGGCACACCAACGCCACGCCGCGTTCAATACGATCCCAAGGCTGGCGCGCTGCGTGGCCGTCCCGGTCAGCAGCCACCGTCGGGCGTCTCAGGTCGCATGCATGGTGGCCAACGTGGCCCGATGCGTCCCGGTCAACGCGGTGCATTCCCCCCCAGCAAAGGGCCGCGTCCCAACGCGCCGCCCACCACGCAGGAGCGCTCTGCGCACAAGAAGATCGTGCGCATGGAAGAGACCATCAACCTGCAGCGCCTCGCCGCCGAAATGGGCGTGAAGGCGACCGAAGTGTTGATGAAGCTCATGCGCCTCGGCACCACGGGCGTAAACATCAACAGCACGCTCGACGCCGACACAGCCAAGATCGTCGCCAGCGAGTTCGGCTGGGAAGTGGAGGACGTTGCGGTCAGCGAGGCCGATCAGCTCGTCGCGGCGCAGCGCATCGAAGGTGAGAGTGGCGCCGAAGAGAAGGTGCACCGTCCGCCAGTGGTGACCGTCATGGGTCACGTCGATCACGGCAAAACCAGCTTGCTCGATCAAATCCGCAAAGCATCGGTCGCGGCGGGTGAGGCGGGCGGCATCACCCAGCACATCGGCGCCTACTCGGTGCCGACGCCACACGGCCCCGTGACCTTCTTGGATACCCCGGGTCACGAAGCGTTCACGGCCATGCGTGCGCGCGGCGCTCAAGCTACCGACATCGTGATCTTGGTGGTCGCGGCGGACGACGGCGTCATGCCGCAGACGCGCGAAGCCGTGAATCACGCGAAAGCGGCCAAGGTGCCAATCGTGGTCGCCATCAACAAGATCGACAAGCCCAACGCCGATCCGGAGCGCGTCAAGCGCCAGGTCAGCGAGCTTGGCCTCGTGCCGGAAGAGTGGGGCGGCGACACGCTGTTCTGCAACGTGTCCGCGCACACCCGCCAAGGCATCGACAACCTGCTCGAGCAACTTGCGTTGCAGTCCGAAGTGCTCGAGCTCCGCGCGAATCCGAGCAAGGCTGCGACCGGCATCGTGATCGAAGCCGAGCTCGATCGTGGTCGCGGCCCTGTCGCAACCATCTTGGTCACCGATGGCACTTTGAACCGCGGCGACGTCATCCTGGCGGGCGGCGCTTACGGCAAGGTGCGCGCCATGCTCGACTCGGCGGGCAATCAGGTTACTAGCGCGGGTCCGTCCACGCCCGTGGCTGTCATCGGCTTGAGCGACGTGCCGAGCGCCGGCGATCCGGTGCACATGATTCGCGACGCCAAAAAGGCGCAAGAAATCGCCGAGAGCCGCAAGACCAAAGAGAAGCGCAGCCTGGCTCCGTCCACGGGTGCACGCGCCATGTCCCTCGAGGATCTGGCCAAGGCCCTCGCCGAAAACGATCAGCTCGAGCTCAAGCTGATCATCAAAGCCGACGTGCAGGGCTCCGTTGAAGCCGTCTCCGATGCGCTCGTTCGACTATCCACCGAAAAGGTGAAGGTCAGCGTGGTGCACTCTGCAGCCGGCGCGATCACCGAAGGCGACGTCAACCTCGCCGTCGCTGCGGGCGCCATCATCATCGGCTTCAACGTGCGTCCCGCTGGTAAGGCCGCTGCCCTGGCGCAAAAGGAAAACATCCAAATCCGCCAGTACAACATCATCTACAACGTCGTAGATGAGGTGAAGGCGGCCATGGAAGGCCTGCTTGCGCCGACCATCGTCGAGAAGAACATCGGCAAAGCAGAAATTCGCCAGGTCTTCCGCGTCAGCAAGGCTGGAAACGTCGCCGGCTGCATGGTCACCGAAGGTGTCGTGCGTCGCTCCTCACTTGTACGTCTGATGCGTGACGGCGAGCAAATCTGGTCGGGCAAGCTCTCCAGCCTCAAGCGCTTCAAAGACGACGCGCGCGAGGTCAAGGAAGGCTTCGACTGCGGTATGGCGTTCGACGGCTTCTCCGACTTCAAAGAAGGCGATGTCGTGGAGGCCTACGACACCGAAGAGGTCCGCCAGACTCTCTAGTCGCTGGTTTGTTGGTTGGCCCCCACCGAGCGCAGCGTTGCTCGGACCGACACATCATGTTCATCGGAGTTTCCCGCATCGTCCTTACGATCCCGGGGGCTCGTTCGCTCAAAGACAAACGCCGCGTCGTGCACGCATTTCGTGATCGCGTGCGCGCGCGGCTCAGCGTCTCCATCGCCGAGGTCGGTGAACTCGAGCTCTACCAACGCGCCACCCTGGGAGCCGCCGTCGTAGCGCGCGACTCCGCCCACTGCTCGTCGCTGCTCTCGGACGTCGAGCGTGCCGCGCGTGGTCTCCGCGAAGCCTGGGTTAGTGATGTTGCCACCGAAGTCATCCCCATGGGTCCCGGTGGCGCATCCCTCGGCCCTGGCATCGAACACGCTCTCGACTCCGCCTCGCTCGACATCGACTCCGCGGAGGGCGACAGTGACGAACCACCCGACGACGACCACGACGACGACGAGGAACACCGATGAGCTCTCAAGAAGGTCGCCGCAGCCTACGCGTCGCCGAAATCGTTCGCTCCGAATTCGCCCGCGCCGTCCAACGCCGCATCGACGATCCGCGCCTGCGCAGCGTCATGGTCGCAAACGTCAAAGTCTCCGACGACCTCTCCATGATCGACATTGGCGTTCGCTTCACCGGCCTACAAGACGCTCCTGAACAACAAAAACTCGTAAAAAAACTGGCTCGAGCCCTGCCACGCCTCACTCGCGAAATCGTCCCGCGCCTCGACCTCCGCCGCGTCCCCACTCTGCGCCTCCACTACGATGCCGGTGAAGACCGCACTCGCCGCGTCGAAGAACTCCTGCGCGAAATCGAAGCCGAAGCCCAAGACAAATAAAGATCGAACCCTCGGCAACGCGCGCGTCCCACTCACTCCTTCGCGCCGACATCGACGATATTCGACCAACGTCGGCGCTGTCAGGAGGTGCGCCAGCCCCACTCGGCAGACACAAGTCCGCCACAGACGCGCGGCCGGCCCGATTTACCTCAAGAAATCGCCGCGGAAGCACGTCAGCGCTGGCCACCTAAAAAAGAGCGTCCCCCGTGTCGATCGGGCGTCTTCTCGTTCGTCGCCGTTGTAGATGCGGATAGTTGCCTGCTCATGCAGCGACAGCCGCACGCACAGCAAGGAGAAGACCCATGGCTGAGAACACCGTCAAACTTCACCGCGTAATTCGTGCACCGGCCGAGCGCATCTACCGAGCGTTCCTCGATCCAGACGCGATGGCGAAATGGCTGCCGCCCCACGGCTTTACCGGCAAGGTCCACCAAATCAAGCCCGAGGTCGGCGGGACCTACAAAATGTCCTTCACCAACCTCACTACGGGTAACAGCCATTCGTTCGGCGGCGAGTTTATCGAACTCGTTCCAAACCAGCGCATTCGCCATACCGACAAGTTCGACGACCCGAACCTGGCCGGTCAGATGCAAACGACCATCTCCCTCAAGAAGGTCTCCGTTGGCACGGAGCTCAGCATCGTCCAGGAGGGTATACCCAGCGCCATCCCTGTCGAGGCTTGTTACCTGGGTTGGCAAGAGTCCCTGACTCTGTTGACTCAACTCGTTGAGCCCGAGATCAAAGAGTAGTGATCGGAGCGGTTCGCGGACCAGGGGCGAAGGCTCGCGCGTTCAACTCGTGCTTTCCGACGCCCCGTCCCGATCCTCTCGCTCACACGATTTTTCGGACAGGTCATCGCGGAACACCACGCTTCCGAAGCTTCTGTAACCCGCGCTTCGTGAGCTGGGCTCCGGATGGCTCGGTTCGGCTGTTGGCTTCACGTTCGTCTAACGCGTTGCCGCCGCGCGAGAGCGCTTTACCGGAAGCGACTTCGCCGAGGCAACCCGCCTGCTGTTCCTGTACTGCCAGGAGTCGTCCACGTCCGTCGTGCGCTGGCGTCGACTCTTCCATTATTCAGAACGGTAATTGCGGAAGATGCCAATTGTCCCGGTTCGCTAAGGTGGCCATCCTTGTCGGTGCGAAGAGAGCCGGATGTTTTGAGGGCGTCATCTACTGATGGCGGATTGTACCGGCAGGTCTCCTACTCGCGATGAGGAGAAGGGCAAATGACGACAACAACCACCATCGGGCTTCATAAAACTGAGGACTTGATGACGGCGCTTCATTCGTGGGCTCCGCTCTTCGGGCGCGCCTGCCTGAGCGTCATCTTCATCATGAGCGGAGTGGGCAAGCTCGCGGCCTTGTCGGCGACCGCGGGTCACATGAGGGCTGAAGGCATGTTCGCAGTGCCGCTCTTCCTGTTCTTGGCGATCTTTTTCGAGCTTGCTGGCGGCCTCTCGATCCTGCTCGGCTTTGGGGCTCGATGGGGCGCGTTGGCGCTGTTCTGCTTTCTCATCCCTGTGACTTACGTATTCCACGACTTCTGGACGTACGAGGGGATGGAGCGGCAAATGCAGACGATCCAGCTCATGAAGAACCTAGCGATCATGGGCGGCCTAACGTTCGTCTTCACGTTTGGATCTGGCCCCAAGAGCCTGGACGCCGCGCGGGGCCAAACTTCAACCAAGTAAAGGTGAGAGGAGGAAGAAATGGCTAGTGAACCGATTCGTGACCCCGTGAAAGATCATCTGCTAACCCCCAAAAATGCGGCATTCGTCATCATCGACTATCAACCGGTTCAGGTGAATTCCATCGCATCGATGGACCGTCAGCTGCTCGTCAACAACATCGTCGGAACCGCCAGGGCCGCCGTCGCGTACGGCCTGCCCATCGTGCATTCCACCGTCAATGTGAAGACCGGGCTGAACAAGCCGCCGATTCCACAGCTGCGCAAAGTGCTCGAGAAGTTCCCCACCTACGACCGCACCACCATCAACTCCTGGGAGGACGTGGAGTTCCGCGGCGCCATCGAGGCGACGGGTCGCAAGAAGCTGATTATGACGGCGCTCTGGACGGAGGCGTGCCTGACGTTTCCAGCTCTCGATGCCCTCAAGACTGGTTACGAGGTCTACGTCGTCACTGATGCCGTCGGGGGCACCTCTGTCGCCGCGCACGAAGCCGGCCTACGTCGCATCGAGCAGGCCGGTGGCAGGATGACGAGCGTACCGCAGCTCTTCTGTGAGCTGCAGCGCGATTGGGTGCGCAAGGATACGGTGCCCGCGTTCATGGACCTCTTCATTCAGACCGGAGGCACCGCAGGAATCCAGTTCGCCTATGACCGGAGCGAGTGAACCTCTTAGTTGGAGCGCGCCCCGAATGTACCAGCAGGCGAGTACCTCCTCCTGGCACGACAGTTTCCCCCCGTGTTTCGCCGGATCCAACCTAATCGGCTAAGCGTACCGTTTCTGCAATGAGCTCTCGCATCACCTCGGTCCCGTTACTCGTGAATGCGTCGCGGACGATCAGGTAGTACGTAACCTCGGGAGCGCCCTTCAGCGGGATTCCTACCATTCCCTTCGGTACGGGACAGAAGTCGTTCACGACAGTGATGCCAACTCCGTAACGCGCGAACTGAATCATCAGCTCCCAGCCGGTAGCCTCCACAGCCACGTTCAAAGTGCCGCCACTCGTGCGCATCAGCTGCTCGAGCATCAGGCGATGTGGGCTCCCGGCTGGAGCGACAACGAACCGCTCGCCCTTTAGATCCGCTCCGTTTAGCGAACGACGCCTGGCGAGCCGATGCGACGCGGGAACCACGACTCGCTGCCCGACGGACCGCAGCGGAGTGGCGGCGAGATCCGCGGGCGGCGTTTCGATTCCGATCACGCAGAGATGAGCTTTCGCCTCTCGAACCGCTTCGATGGCATCGGGTCCTGACATCGATAGGAGGCGCAAGGGCCACTTTTCTTTGGGAAAGCGGCGAATCGCTGGGCCGAGCAGGTAAAGGAAGGCGCCTTGTCCTGACGCCAGGATTACGGGTCCAGACAAAGGCTCGCCTCGGAGTTCTTCGAGAACGGACCGACCGCGTCCCTGCACTGTCAGCGAGCTCCGAAAAGCGCGAAAATCTGAGCAGCCCGGGCTGACGTCGTAGTTGGCCCTGGCGCAGATGGCGTCGGACGATCACGACGACCGCATCAATAAGTAGGGCCCGGAGGAATCAGC
>JBMOMJ010000004.1:36995-38372 GCA_049324695.1 Myxococcota bacterium | reverse complement strand
ATACGCTGCGCCACGCCGCGAGCGTTGCGAAATTCAAAAGCGGGGCGCGTGCGCGGTGTAGCGTGCGGCATTGACGAATGGCGTCTGCGCTAATGACGCGCGGGGTTTAGTTTCGCGCCCTTTACGGCGCTGCGCCCAACACAAGAAAACTCGCGCGTTGCTTCTTCGCGACGACTTCGACCACCGCGCATGCGTCGTGCGAGCCTCGCGAACGAATTCAGCCCTAATCAAGTTGGGAGGGAGCACGCCTGTGCGATATTACGAATTTGGAGTTTAGGTGTTGATTTCGGATCAATCCGATTCGATATGTGGTATAAGCCAGGAAGTTGATCGTGACGCTGTCATCACTGATGCTGAAGAGGGTGGATTGTGTCTAATCAGCTTTCGCTTCCGTTGGGTTCGGGTCATGGTGGGCTTCGCAAAGGTGCTGGCCGGCCACGTAAGAAGGGAAGGCGATCGACTCCTCATCGCCGGCGCGCAATCCATAGACGCTATCATCCGGTGCACGTGACGATGCGTGTGCGTTTGGAAATTCTGCGGACTCCCGATGTGTTCCGGTGCGTGCTGGAAGCAGTTACCGCGGCGAATCTGGCGAGCGCGGAGCGGGGCACGGGGTTTCGCGTATGCATCTTCTCGGTGCAGTCGAATCACTTGCACCTGATTGTTGAGGCGGCCACTCACCGCGCTCTCATCGAGGGAATGCGGGGTGTTTCGATTCGGATTGCGCGTCGTTTGAATCGTTTGCTGGGCCGGCGAGGGCAACTGTTTGCTGAGCGCTGGCACGGTCATGCGTTGACCAGTCCTCGCGAGGTGAGGCACGCGATTGTTTATGTGCTTGCGAATGCTTACAAGCACGGTGCTCGAGAAGCCGGTCTGATCGACCCGTTCTCGTCAGCACCTTTCTTCACTGGCTACAGTGAGTACGCGGGGATCGAGCCCTGCATGGTAAAGTCAGCAGGGGAGAACCCTGGTGAGGAGAAATTTGAAGAGGACGGGTTTGAAGAGGAGAAGTCTAGACTGCCGTTGAATATTCGTGCATGTCCGGTGGTCGCAGCGCGAACCTGGTTGTTGTCACGCGGCTGGCGCAAGCGAGGCCTGATTTCAATCAAGGAGGTGCCCGCGAGAAGGTAGTGTTGTCCAGAGGCACGATTCGAATGGACGCCGACATTCGCCGTGCTCGCGACGGGTGTGAACCCACTAGGAGAAGCGCAGTACGCTGATCTCGCAAAGCGCCAAGCCGCCGAGCGCCACCCGATGTGGTGTGCGCGCGCGCCGTGTCGCGAGGCGTCGCGAGCCGTCTCCACCGGGCGCGCCGTGTCGCGAGGCGTCGCGCGCGGCGTCCACCGGCGCGCCGTGTCGCGAGGCGTCGCGCGCCGT
>JBMOMJ010000004.1:5917-36895 GCA_049324695.1 Myxococcota bacterium | reverse complement strand
GCCGTCTCCACCGGGCGCGCCGTGTCGCGAGGCGTCGCGCGCGGCGTCCACCGGCGCGCCGTGTCGCGAGGCGTCGCGCGCCGTTGCGCGCGGCCTCGGAAGAGTTGCGGCGAGTCGCTGCTTAGGCGGCCGATTCAATGATGACACCGAGAGTGTCGGAGTCGATGCTGAGGGTGACGGCGCGTGATTGAGTAGCGCGTGGTGGAGGCTGGGTGAGCTCGGGAATGCCCATGTTGGCGTCGGGGGCGATCAAAGTTTTGAGGTTGCCGGCAATGATGTTGGTGAGTTCGCGTGTGGCGTCTTCGAGGTCGCTGTCGCTGACGTGGCGGCTGGCTAGGAGTCGGCGGGTGACTCTTGTGATGAAGTGGCGCGAAGTGCCGACCCAAAGTTGGATGGGGTGGTCGGCAGCGATGGTAATTCGGCCCCACAGGAGGTCGGCGTCATTGCTGGCTTGGGCCAATTCTACGCGAACGTTGTCGCCGAAGAGGGTTTCGCAGAGGGTGGCGACGAGGTTTTGAATCTGTCGCTCCAAATCGGAGTTCATCGTGCCTTGAGTTTGTACGCGGTCGTTTTGCCGATCATGACGGGCACGAGGGTGTCGGAACATCCGTAGGTTGTTTCGGTGGAGCCGAGGAACAGGTAGCTGCCGGCATGCATGCTGCGTGCGATGGACTCGAGGACGCGCGCGCGGGTTTCAGGGCTGAAGTAGATGAGGACGTTGCGCAGGAAGATGAGATCGAAGTGGCCGATGTTTCTGCCGAGCTCTGCCAGGTTGAGGACGTGCCACTCGGTACGCTTGCGGAGGTCTTCGCGCACGCGAAAGTTCATCGCGTGCCGGTCGAAGTACTTGACGAGGAATGAGCTCGGCAGGCCGCGGCCGACTTCGAGCTGGGTGTACACACCTTCTTTGGCGCGCGCGACCATCTTTTTGGAGAAGTCGGTGCCGAGCACCTTGAGGTCCCAGAGCTTGAGGAGCGGGAAGGCGTCCCACATCAACATGAGCAGGCTGTAAGCTTCCTGGCCAGAGGAGCAAGCCGCCGACCAAATGCGCAAGCGGCGTTGATTCGCGCGGCTCAGGAGGAGCTCTGGGAGCGCGTGTTGCTGTACGGCGGTGAACGGGTGGCGATCTCGAAAGAAGCTAGTTTCGTTGGTGGTCATGGCTTCGACCACGCGATCGTGCAGGCCGCCGTAGGGCTCGCGCTGAATGCGAGCCACGAGCGCAGATAAGTCGCAGCCGGATTCCTTGGCGATTGGGGCCAGTCGGGATTCGATCAAGTAGCCCTGATCGTCACCGAGAACGATCGCCGACCGCTGCAGCACCAGTCGTTGGACGACGCCTAGCTCACGCGGGAGTAACGTCATCTCACGTGCGTATGCTTCCCGCGGCAACACGACGGCTGGCCTCGACGGCGCGCGCCAGATCTTCCGCCAGCGTGCTCAGCTTGAAAATGCGATCGGCGAGCCCGGCTTTGACGATGGAGCCTGCCATGCCCCACACCGCCGAGCTCTCTTCGTCTTGCGCCCAGATGCGACCACCCTGGTTGCGTACCTCGCGCGCACCGATGGTTCCGTCGGTACCCATGCCGGTCATCACGACGGCCAAAAGTCCGCGACCGTAGAGGGCCGCGGCGGAACGAAACAGGGGATCTACTGCGGGGCGGCAGCCATTCTCGGGTTCACCCGAATCGAGAGTGATAGAGGTGCGTCCGGCGCGAGCGGCGATGCGCATGTGTTCGCCGCCGCGCGCAACGTAGACGCAACCGGGCTCGACGCTCATCCCGTCGGAAGCTTCGACTACCCTTAGTTGCGCCGTTTGCGCGAGACGCTCGGCGAGCAACTTGGTGAACAACACCGGCATGTGCTGCACGATCAGCACCGGCACACCCAGAGTGCGCGGCAGTTTCGGAATGACGTCGGCCAGCGCTTGCGGTCCGCCTGCAGACGAGCCAATGCAAACCAATTCGATGGGATCGTTGCTGTGCGGGCGCGGCGGAGCGGCCGAAATTACGGGGGCGAGCTTCGGTTGCGCAACTACGGTCTTCACCGAAAGGCTGCGCAACGCGAGAGCGCGCAGCTTGGGCGCGAGCACGCCGTGGAGCAAATCTTTAGAGGCCGCCAGGCTGCCTGTGCCGCTCGGCTTGCACAAGTAGTCGCTGGCACCCGCGGACAACGCGTCCAGCGTGATTTTTGCGCCGCGCTCACTCAGGGTGCTGAACACGACCACCGGTAGCTGGCGAAAGTCTTTGCGCAAACGCTTGAGGGTGCTGAGCCCGTCGAGCTCCGGCATTTCGAGGTCGAGGACCACGATGTCGGGCTTCAAAAACTCGAGCTTTTCGAGCGCGATTTTGCCATTGGAGGCAACACCGACCACCTCCATGTCGCCTTCGGCGTTGAGCGAGTCCGTCACGATCTTGCGGACGAGTGCGGAGTCGTCGACGACGAGGACGCGGATCTTACGCTCGAGGTTCATTCGAAGAGTCCCATGAGCTCGAGCTTTTCGCGAATTGCTTGCCTACTGAATGGCTTGATCAGGTATTCATCCGCGCCCGCCTCGAGCGCCCGCAGGATCTGCGTAGCTTCGGTCTCCGTAGTCACCATCATCAGACGCATGCTCGCCATGCGCTGGTTGGCGCGCACCTCGAGCAACAGCTCGTAGCCATTCATGACTGGCATGTTCCAGTCCAGCAGCATCAGCTCGACCGGCCCGAGCTTGGCGAGTGCGGCCAGGGCGTCGCGCCCGTTCTCTGCCTCGGCCACGACTTCGACGCCAGCTTCACGAAGCACCGATCTGAGCAGCGTGCGCATGGTGCGCGAGTCATCGACGACGATTGCGCGCATCGCCCAGCTCAGTAGGCGAAACCACCCAATACACGACGGAGCTCAGCTGCCATGCGTGAAAGCTCTTCGGCGGCGCTCTTGGTGTCGACTGCGCCCGCCGACGTGCCGCGCGCGGCTTGCGCGACTCCGCCGATGTTGCTGGTGATTTCACTGGCGCCGCGCACGCCGTCAGTCAAGGTGCGCGTGATCTCGCCGGTAGCAGCGGTCTGCTCTTCGAGCCCGGCAACCACCGTCGCCTGCAGCTCGCTCATACGCGTGATCACGCTGCGAATCTCGCCGATGGCATCCACTGCGCTGGAAGCGTCTCCGCGAATCGCCTGAATCTTACGAGCAATGTCGTCGGTGGCGCGCGAAGTTTCGGCCGCAAGCTCTTTGACTTCATTGGCGACGACCGCGAAGCCCTTTCCGGCTTCACCGGCGCGCGCGGCTTCAATGGTAGCGTTCAGCGCGAGCAAGTTGGTTTGTTCGGCAACGGAGCTAATGACCTCCACGACCTTGCCGATGCCGGCGCTCGATTCGGCCAGGCGCTGCATCGCGGAACCTGCGCTCTCGGCCAAGCGCACGGCCTTGGAGACGACGCCGGCAGTTTCGCCGCTGCCCTTGGTGATGTCTCGGATGCCTGCGTTCATTTGCTCGGTCGATGCGGCAACGGCCTGAATCGTACGCGCGACCTGTTCGGAGGAAGCCGACACCACGCTGGCCTGCGCCGCAGTCTCCTCGGCGTTGGCGCTCATCTGCTGGCTGACGGCGGTCAGTTCTTCCGAGGCCGTGGCCAACGCGTCGATTTGTTGCCCCACCGCACGCAGCGCGGAGACCATCGCTTCGAGCCCCTGATTGACGGAGTCGGACATGGTGCCGAGTTCGTCCTTGCCGGTGTGCTCGAAACGAGCGGTCAAATCGCCGTTTGCCAACGAGTGGAATACTCGGCGGCTTTCGGCAAAGGTCTGCTTGAGCGAAGCCGCCACGCCGCGCCCGACCAGGAGCACGATCAAGATGCCGAAGAGGGACACGCCAATCACGATGGCAGTGCCGACGCTAGACGCCGAACGAGCTGCGTTCTCCTTCAAGATCACTTCACGCTGCACGCTGGCGACCACCTGTCGAATGTAACCGAGGTGCTCTTGGTACTTGGGCGTGAGCACGTCATCGAGCACCACGCGTAGCTTCTCGGGACTCTCGCGCGATGCGAGCCTGAAGGGGCCATCGAACGCAACGTAGAACTGCACCGCCGTACGATACGAATCTTCGAGGAACAGCCGGCGCGCAGGGCCTTCGGAAAGGTGTTCACGCCAGTACATGTGCCGCGCTTCGAACTCGCTCTTCAATTGGTGAACGCGGTCGAACAGCTGAGTTCGAATGCGCTCGTCCTTCTCGAGAACGATCTGATGCGCGACTACGTACGATTCCAGGATGTATGCCGGAGGTGGCAGCACATCGGCGATCAGATCCTTGCCCTCAACCACACGCCGGTAGTTTTGGCTGCCCACGCGCGACGACTCGAGCGCGATGAAGCTGGCGGCAACGGCGAGAATGACGGTCGCGGCAGCGCACAGCGTCAGCAAGGCCACGCGACCTTTGATGGTGAGTTTGTCCATTGTTAACATATTCGTTCTTCCGCTCAGATCGCCGCGGCTCGATGTGCGTCGAGCTGCAGTAGAAGTCTATCGGGCAGCTGGTAAGCGCCGCGCAGCAGGTGGCGCGCTTCGCTGTCCAGGGTGTCGGGCACGGCTTCGAAGTTCTCGGGAGCGACCTCGAGCACGTCGCCCACGCGGTCGACGAGCAAGCTCACGAGCCCGTCGTCGGTGCGCACCAACACATTCACGCGACGTGCATCGCTGGCGGGCTCCGGCAAACCGAGACGCCGACGCAAATCGACCACCAACACGATTTGGCCGCGCATGTTCATCAAGCCGCGCACGGCGTGGGGCGAAAGCGGCACCTCGGTGACTGGCTGCGCGCGCAGCACCTCTTGCACCAGCTTGGCTTCCAAGCCCAAAAGTAGGTTGCCAAGCTCGAAGGTACAGTACTGGAGGGTCATACGGCCTCCGGCAGAGCGTGCACGAAGCCGCACTGCTCGATGACCCAGTCGAGATCCAAGAGCTCGGTCACGCGCTGCTGCAACACCAAGGTACCCAGGACTCCGGCGCGTGAGCCCGGGCTACGGATCAGCACCTCTGCGTCCACCACGTCGAGAATGTCGTGCACGCCCAGCGCGATCTGTGCGCCGCGCACCGATAGCACCACCAAGTTGATGTAGTCGGGCGAAACGGGCGGCACGTTCTCGTGACGCGGGCGCAAACGGCGTTCAGGCAACAAATTCGATAGCTGAACGATCGGCATGATCGAGTTGCCGTACTGCAGGACTTCGGTGCCTCCAGCCTCTTCCAACTGCGAAACCGGAACGGTTTCGAGGCGAGCCACGCGTTCGAGCGGCACCGCCACTCGCGAATCGTCGGGTCCACGCAGCAGTAGAAGCGACGTAGTTTGCTCGCTCTCCTGGTGCACTTCCTTTTGCGTTTGCGCCACGGCGTCCTCGCGTGCTTCAGCCACCAAGTTGGCGCGCTGCGCGATGCCGACTACATCCAGAATCAAAACCACGCGGCCGTCACCAAGGATGGTAGCGCCCGAGTAGACGTTGATCGGTTTCAACGCCGCGGCCAATGGCTTGACCACGATTTCCTGCTGGTCGTGCACCTGGTCCACCACCAGCCCGAACTGGCGCCCGCCTGCTTGTAACACGGCCACATGGACCTTGCGTTTGGCGAAGCACTCCTCGCGTGTTTCGTAGCCGAGCTGCTCGTTCAAGAAGACGAGCGGCAGCAGCTTGTCGCGCAAACGGTACACCGGCGCGCCGTGCACCTGCTCGATGCGCTGACGCGTGCGCTCGGCGTCGACCAACACGAGCTCCTGCAGGCTTACCTGCGGGACCGCATAACGCGCGTTACCCGCGTTCACGATCAAGGCCGGCACAATCGCGAGCGTGAGCGGTACCTTGATGCGGAAGGTAGTACCTCGTCCGAGCCGGGTTTCGATCTCGATCGCGCCGCCGATGCGCTCGACGTTGGTCTTCACCACGTCCATTCCGACGCCACGCCCCGAAACGTTGGTGACGGCTTCAGCGGTCGAAAAGCCGGGCAGGAAAATTAGGTTCACGAGCTCACCCTCACTCATGAGCTCCGCGCGCTCCGGGCTGACCATGCCGCGCGAAATGGCCTTCTGGCGCACCCGGTCGACGTCGATGCCGGCACCGTCGTCGATGATCTCGATGTGCACTTGGCCGCTGCGATGCGCCGCGCGCACCAGAATGCGACCTTCCGGATGCTTACCCGCGCGCGAACGCTGCTCCGGCCCTTCGATGCCGTGATCGATGGCGTTGCGCAACAGGTGCGTGAGCGGATCTTTGATGGCCTCGATCAGGGTCTTGTCGAGCTCGGTGTTCTTGCCGTCCATCTCGAGGCGCACCAGCTTTTTGCAGGTGCGAGCCACGTCGCGCACCATGCGCGGGAATTTGCTGAACACATGGTCGATGGGCTGCATGCGCATGCGCATGATCCCTTCCTGCAGCCCGATGGTGACCAAGTTGAGCCGCTGCGACGCGGCGGTGAGCGCCGATTCGCCCAGCGTGTTTTGCAGCTGGAGAATCTGATTGCGCGTGAGCACGAGCTCGCCAGCCAGATCCATCAGCTGATCGAGTAGCTCCACGTCGACGCGCACGCTCTCGAGGCTCGGCCCGCGCGCTTCGCTGTTGGTGACCTCTTTGACGACTGGTTCGGCCGCGCGCTGTACTTGAGTCGTGCTCGCTTCGTCGGCAACGACGTGAGTGGCTACTGCGGAGGGCTCGTCGTGTCCCGCCGGCTCGAACAAAACCGGCTGCGCCACGCTGAGCGGCGCCTCGGCGATCACGGGAGATAGTTGTGCCGGCAAGCTCTCCAGCACGACCAGTGAGGGCGGTACGGGCGCGGGCTCCTGCAACGATACCGGCGGCGCTTCCACCACACTGGGCAGTGAAGCTCTGGCCGGCAGCGAGACGCCCGTCTTCTTGGAGGCCGTCGCACGCGCGATCGCTTCCGCTGCCGCCGGTCCTTGCGCTGCGAGCTTCAGGAGCTCGATCAGGCCGGTATAGTCGCCGTCCCCATCCGTCCCGCCCGCGCGCACGGCCCCCAGCATCTTGCGAATTGCGTCCACCATCTCCAAGAGCAGAGTGGTGATGTCTGGAGTCAGCCCGAACTCTTGGTCGCGCAGCTTGCTGAGCAGTGTTTCGCCCGCGTGCGTCAACGCCTCGAGCTTGCTCAGCCCGAGAAATCCAGAGGTGCCCTTGATGGTGTGCGCGCAGCGGAAAATGCGCGCCAAGAGCTCACGGTCGTTGGGTCGTTCTTCGAGCGCGACGAGATCTTGATCGAGCTGATCGAGGCCTTCGTGGCTCTCGATCAAGAACTCTTCGATGACTTCGTCGAATTCGCCCATTGCCTTGCAAGATACGGGTCATTCGAAAGCATTCTTTAGGGCGTGGGGCCTTGGCGGCGCGCCTTGAATACATCGTTCATCGAGGCAAGAGCGATCGAGCGCGCGCGTGCGTACGCAAGCCGATGCCGCCTTTCCTACAATGTGAGCAGCTCCGCTAGGGCAGGATCTCGAGCATGCGGGTTGCTGTGAGCAGTGTCGCGCACGTCCGCCACGCCGACCGTCACTTCGACAATCGAGAGATCGTCCGACACGTCGGCTGCACCGCGAAAATCCGCCAGCTTCGCGGTGAGGTGATCGAACGCGCGCTCGGCCGGAACCTCGCCATAGGCAGCCGCAGCGCGTTCGACGCCAAACAACGCCCCCGTGGAACCATGTGTTTCGATCAGCCCGTCCGAGTAGCACAAGACACGATCGCCAGCGCTGACCTCGCGAGTTTCGACGACCAGCTGCAGCTGTTCCGCTCCGACCACACCCAAGGGCAAGTCGTTGGAATGCAGCTCCTGCACGTGCGAGTCGGCGCGACGAATCAGGGCCGGAGGCATGCCTCCATTCCAGAAGCGCAGGCTTTCGCCATCCAGCTCGAGCAAGATGGCCGCGCAGAAGTAGCCAGGCGGTAGAACACCACGCAGCATTTCGTTCATCGTGACCACCACCTCGAGGAGCGCGACCCCCTTGCGCGCAGTGGCGTAGAAGATCGAAGCTAGCGGGATCCCGCCAACTGCCGCGGACAGGCCGTGCCCGACGAAATCTCCCAACATCCAGCGCAGCCCGCCATTCGGCAGACGCGCGGCTAGCGCGATGTCGCCGTTGAACACCTCGAGCGCCCGCGCGAGTCGGCGAATACCTGGCGCGTCCATGCAGCCTTCACGCAGCAGGCAGGCGAGCAAGTACCGCGCAGCCTCCTGATCCTCCAAAGTACGCGCCTGCGCGCGAGCAGCCTCTGCGCGGCGGCGTTCTGCGCCGTCGGCGCTGATTCTCGCCGCCAAGAACGGAGCCAAGCGCGCGGCCATGACCTCCAAGCGTAGCGCATCGAAGTACGTCCAAGCGCTTTTGCTCTCGGCGACATGCAAGAACCCAATGGTCGCCGCTCGGTGCCGGATTGGAATCAGCAAAGACTGAGGCAGAACCCCCAACACCCCGACTTCACGAGGTTCGTTCACAATCAGGAAGGCGCTCAGCGACAGCACTCGCGACCACAACTCGGGCAGTGCCTGCTGCGATTCGAACACCTGATCGTGCCGCGTACCGTCAGCGTTGACCCCGGAAACCAACAGACAGCCGTCCGCGGTCGTCAGGCCAAGGTAGGCACCACTTCCGTCGAGAAGGCGCCCGGCCAGCAGCGCTACCTCGTGCAACAGCTGATCGTCCGGGTGCTGATCGAGGACGCGCTGGGCCTCACTTTCGATGTGGGCGCGCTCGCTCTCGGTGACTTCCTGACCTGTGTGGCAGTCGGCGCTGACCCGCGCAGGCGAAGCGGTCTTCGCCAATGTCGTCGTGGATGCAGACTCCACCAAGCGATCGAGCAGCACACGCGCCGCCACACGATTACCAGAACCGAAGTAGTTCACGGCGTCGAACGACAACTTGCGCGCCAAAGCGATGCCACGACCGCGCGGTGCCACCACGTCCTCGAGGCAGCGGTTCGACAGGCGTCGCCAATCGAAGCCAGGTCCCTCGTCCTGACAGCAGATTTCGATGTGGTCGACGAAACGCCGAAGCGAAACGCGAACGCGACGCGCCGCGTAGCGTGGATCGCCCAGCCGTCGCGCGATCTCGTCGTGAAAAGTGCCCTGCGTGAGCAACGACGCCTTGGTTTCACCGCCGATCTCCAGATTGCCGTGCTCCACCGCGTTCAGGAGTAACTCCGAGATGCCCAGGGCCTGGCGCGCCGGCTGCGGACAAAAGTTCGCCAAGAACTGCGCCGCGCTTTCTGCCTCTGCCGGCGTTCGAAAGGATAGTTCGATCTTGTCGACGTGATGTGCATCGAAGTCGAGAGGGCGTTCAGCCAGACGCGCCGCACGCGCCGCAGTGAGCGCCGCCGCGCACAGCTCCTCCGAAACTGGTTCAATCAGGCACTGAAAGGCCCCCGCTCGCAAGCACGCAGCGACGAGGGCATCGTCGTAGCTCGCGAGCAACACCAGCACCGGAACTTGCGAGAACCAGGGATCTTCCTTGAGGAGCTCGAGCTCACGCAACAGCTCCGGTACTCGCTCTCGCAAGACTACGATTTCGAGATACGCCGGCCCCGCCACGCGTGTCAGGCAAGCGGCAGCGTTTGGCACCGAGATCGCGCCGGCCTGCAGCAAGCTGCCGACCAGTGACGAGTCGCTGCTCGAGCCCACCACCCATACGCCGCGCGCAACGCTCGCGTCCACGCGCCTCACTCGAAACGAAAGATGCGATGGAAGTTGGCTATCTTTAGGACCTGCTCGGGCTGACCTTTGCAACCAGAAATGACGACTCGGCTCGCTTCACCCGCGTGGTCACGCAAGAGCAGCAGCATACCGAGGGCGGCGCTGTCCACGTAGTCGACGCGCGTCATGTCGACGATGAACGTCGTATCAACCGGCGCGCTCACGTAGGTTGCTCGAAAATCGGCTCGACACGAGAAATCGAAGCGTCCCCGCAGTTCGATGCGCCAATACTTTCCTTCCTTCGAGCTGACGACTGCCATGCGTTGCCTCTAGAACAGCTCGACCGTACCTTGTGCCATCGGCTCTCGAGTAACGCTGGTAGGTTTGCCGAGTTCGCGCAGCTCACGCGATATCGCTCCGATGCGTGCGGCGCCATCGCTGCGACCGGGCTCGCTCGCCGCCACCGCGTCCAGCATCAGCTGACCCATGCGGCGCACGCGTCGCGAGGTTTCGACGAGCAGTTGCGAAACGGTATCCTCGAACTCTAGCGCGCGGATCGCGCCCGCCACCGCTCCCCGCACTTGATTCAACGTGGTGTCTACTGCAAGGTTTACCTGTTCGAGATGCTCGATGGTGGCCACCAGCACGGTGCGAGATTCGATCACGGTGTTCATGTCGTGAGACGCCAAGCTCTCCGCGGTCTTTTGCGTGGTCTGTAGGCTCCGAAAGCACTCATCGACCTCACGTTGGATTTGCGTACTGAGTTCGGCTGAGGCCCCCGCTAGGCGTTTGACCTCGTCAGCGACCACCTTGAAGGTCTTGCCCGCTTCGCCTGCGCGCTGCGTTTCGATGCGGGCGTTGAGCGCGATGAAGCGGGTTTCGCGCGCCAAAGTATCGATGCGCTCGGCACGAGCCACGATGGCGCCGACGTGTTCAGAAGTGAGCAACAGCTGCTCGATGATGCGCATGCTTTCGTGGCTGACGCGCACCACTTCGTCCACGAATTCATTCACCATTCGCCCGACGGCGGCCGTAAAATTGGCGCTACCGAGCTTGTTAATGGACGAGCTGATCTCGCGGAGCATGTCCTGCTGTTTCTCGAGCACACCGCGCAAGGTGCTGAAACTCGCCATCAGCCCAGCCACTGCGTCGCGCACAATCGCGCGCGCACGTTCCAAGTTGTCTTGCATGCCGGCCACGGCGACGTTCACGGCCCCACTCAGCTCTGCGCTGGCGTGAGCGAACGTTCCAGAGTGTGGGGGAGCTCGGCGCGCGGCCTCCATGCAGAGTAAGGAGCGACCGCCAACCGCTGCATTTAAGCGAACGCGGCGTCGGCTGGCAGCGTTCGGGGTTCGGCTACTTGTGGCGTCCACTGCGCGGACTTGTCGGTGCCGCCGCTTCTCGGGCTCGCGTGGACCCAGTGTCGCTCATCGTACAACACGGCGTCGGAAGCTTTTCCAGCAGGGCTGGCTGAATTTCGCCAGTTTCGCGATCGTCTCGCTCGCCTCGTTAATCCCGATGTGACTCGCGCCGTAATTCAAAACGGCTCAGTGAGCGTCAGGCTCCTGCCTGCTGGGGCCAAGCGAGCTTCGCATTCGGATGAATCGACGAGAGGGAACTGTATGACGATCAAGACAGACACAACCGCAACTGCGGAAACCGCCACAACCAGCTTGATGGTACTCGGCGAGGCGCTGCGGGTGTCCTGCGTCGAACTGATGCAGAACTACGGCATCGAAGCGCGTCCGCGCCCTGCGAACGCGCAATCCGAGCCGCCGGTTGCCGTTCTGGTAGCTGGCGTCGACTTCAAGGGACGCCAGTTGCGCGGAACCGTTGCGCTGTGGGCAGATCAGAGTGTGCTGCGCGAAACCACGCGGCAGGCGCCAGGCCTCGGTGACGACGCACCGCTGCAAGATTGGACCTGCGAGCTTGCGAATCAGCTGGCTGGGCGCATCAAGAACAAACTGCGAAACTACGGCGTCTCGCTCAACGTCAACGTGCCGCGTCTACTGCACGGCAGCGACGTCACCGATCTCGACCACGGGCTGCAGCATCGCTTCTCTTGTGATTTCGGCACCATCTCGGCCTATCTCGACGTACTGATCGCGCCGGACTTCGTGTTGACCGAAGCAGAACCCCTCGAGCCCTTGAAGCACGAGGGCGATTTTACCGTTTTCTAGGGCGCAAGGAGACAGAGCATGGCCGCGAAGATCCTTATCATCGACGACTCTGCCTCGGTTCGCCGCCAGGTGAGCACGATTCTCACCACTGAAGGCTTCGACATCATCGAAGCCGCGGACGGCATCGAGGGTTCCGCGCAGATCCGCGAAAACTCCGACATTGCCCTAGTGCTATGTGACATCAACATGCCGCGCCTGAACGGGCTCGACATGCTGGAATCACTGAGCGACGTCATCAGCAAGAAGGCGCTGCCGGTGGTGATGCTCACGACCGAAGGCGAACCGGAAGCAATGACACGTGCCCGGCGTGCCGGCGCGCGCGGCTGGATTATCAAACCGTTCAAGGACCAACTACTGGTCGGCGCGGTTAGAAAGCTTACCGAAGCCGCGGGGCGCTAGCCGAACCAAGCCATGCCGCGCATCCTGTTCGTGGACGACGAGCCTCGGGTCCTCGATGGTTTGCGGCATAGCCTGCGCACTCGGCGCAAAGTTTGGGAAATGAGCTTTGCGCCGAGCGGCGCCGCAGCGCTCGAGGAACTGGCGCACGCCGAGTACGACGTGATCGTCTCGGATATGCGCATGCCAGGCATGGACGGCGCCGAGCTGCTCTCGCAGGTCGCCGTGCTTCAGCCGCAGGCCGCGCGCATCGTGCTCTCGGGCCACATGGACCACTCGGCGGCATCGCGCGCCGCGCGAGTTGCACACCGTTTCATCGCGAAGCCCTGCGAGCCGGGCCTAATCGAGGCCACCATCGCGCGCACCTTGGAGCTCCGCGACATGCTGAAGTCGCCGACCATTCAGCGTTGCATCAGCGGCATGGGCACACTGCCGAGCCCGCCCGAAGCCTGTTTGGCCTTGAACGAAGCCCTCGAGCAAGACGCGAGCATGGACGTGGTGGCGCGCATCATCCAGAAAGACGTGGCCATGGCGAGCAAGGTGCTGCAGCTCGTCAATTCGTCGTTCTTCGGCATGTCGCGCAAAATTGCCAGTGTGACACAGGCCGTGAGTTACCTCGGCCTCAATACAATGCGCAACCTGGTGCTCGCCCATTCGATGTTCCAGGCCTTCGTTGGTGGGGACTTGGCCGCGTTCGAGCGCGAGCAAACGCGTTCACTCGTGTGCGCACGCATCGCTCGCGCCCTGCTTAGCGACAAGAAGCAAGCCGAACTCGCCTCCACCGCTGCGCTGCTCCACGATGTCGGCATCCTGGCTCTCCAAGCCCGACTCCCGCGCGAGCACCGGGAAGCCATGGCTCGAGCCAAAGCCGAGAAGCTTCCTCTCTACAGCGTCGAACGCGAGCGCTTCGGCACGACCCACGTCGAAGTCGGGGCGTACCTGTTGGGACTCTGGGCCCTGCCGCTCGACGTGATCGACGCGGTCGCGAACCACCACGCGAGCTGGGACGACATACAAATACTCGACGTGAACACCGCCGTGCGCGTCGCCGTGAGCCACGCCAGTTGGCTCTTGCTGCCCGCAGACGACGCGCGACTACGCGCCGACCCAATCCCGGACGCTATCAGCCAACGCCTCGGCTTGAGCAGCACCCTTACCAACCTCAGCGACGAACTCCGACCATCGATCGGTCCCAAACCGCGAGGATTGCCGTGACGCGCAGCCGAGTCTTATGCATCGACGACGAAAAAAACGTACTCGACGGTTTGCAGCGTGTGCTGCGCCAGGACTTCGACGTCAGCGTCGCTCTCGGCCCCGAAGCGGCGCTCGAACTCCTCAAGGCTGGTGAACGCTTCGACATCGTGCTCTGCGACATGCGCATGCCCGGCATGAACGGCGCGCAAGTTCTATCCGAATTCCGCCGCCAAGCCCCAGACACCGTACGCATCCTGCTCACCGGCCACTCCGAACTCGAAGCCGCCATCGCTGCCGTCAACGAAGGACACATCTTTCGTTTCCTCACCAAACCCTGCCCGCCCGCCACCATCAATACCACCCTGCGAGCCGCCGCGTTGCAGCGTCGCCTGCTCGCCTCCGAACGAGTCCTACTCGAACAAACCCTGGTCGGTAGCATCCGTGCGCTCTGCGAAGTACTTACCCTCACCCATCCCGAGGCACTCGGCCCGGCCACGCGCCAGCACGAACGCGCTCGCCTCATCGCAGACAAGCTCGGCCTCCTCGACAGCTGGCACGTCGAAGTTGCGTCCATGCTCGCCAGCGTCGGCTACGTCATGCTCCCGGCGCCCACGCTGAACAAGGTTCTCACCAGCAAGCCCCTCGACGACAGCGAACGCGACATGCTCGCGCGCCTTCCCTCCCTCGTCGAAAGCATCCTCTCCCACATTCCTCGCCTCGAGAGCGTGCGCGAAGTCCTCAAACACCTGGGCAACTCTCTCGAACCCAGCCAACAAAAACCCACCAACCTCGGCACTCCGGTCGGCGCCCGCATCCTCCGCGCAGTCCAGGAACTCGGCGCCGCCGAAGCCCGCCTCGGTGACACGGCCCTAGCCCTCAAGGAAGTCAGCGCGCGCCGCGACTTCTACGGCAACAACGTCTTCGAGGCCCTCCTCAGCGTCTGCGCCCCGCGCGAAACCAGCACGCGTGACCTCAAAATCAGCGAAATTGCCGTCGGTATGGTCCTGATGGATCAAGTCAAAACCGATACCGGCATGGTCGTCGTCGCCGGCAACCAACGTGTCACTCCGCAGCTGCTCCAACGCCTCCACGATCTCAGCGCAAAAATGCGCCTCGTCGAACCGATCCGTTGCGAAATCCCAGCCGCGGGTTGAGTCTCGTGGTCACGCGACAGGTCACTGCGCTGTGTCGCCTGCTTCGATGGGAATGCGAATGACGAAAGTGGTGCCTTCGCCGACTCGGCTTTCGAAGTTGATGCTGCCGCCGTGACCCTCGACGACGATGCGGCGGACGATGGCGAGGCCTTGGCCGCTGCCTCGGCCAACTTGCTTGGTAGTGAAGAATTGGTCGAAGACGCGGTGGCGGATGACTTCGGGAATGCCGCAGCCGTTGTCGCAGATGGAGATTTCGACCACGCTGGGGTCGTCGTTGGGGACGCGTGAGCGGATCCGGATTTTCCCGGCTTCGCCGCGTTGGGCGTCGACCACGGCATGGACAGCGTTGACGATGAGGTTGAGGAAGACTTGGTTGAGGGCGCTGACGACACAGGTGACGTGTGGAAGTTCGCCGAGCTCAGTTTCCACACTGAGGACGTGTTTATATTCACCGTGGGCAACGAGGAGCGTGTCGCGGATGGCTTGGTTCAGGTCGGCAGGCAATTTTTCGGCCTGGTCGGCGCGCGCGAATGATTTCATGGCGCGCACGATTTTGGAGACCTGCTCGACACCATCGCGCAGGGCGCTGACGGCACGCGGGGCCTCCTCGAGCAGGTAGTCGATGTCGTTGTCGGCAGCGGCGCGTTCGACTCGTTCGCGAAGTTGGTCGATGCTGAAGTCGTGTTGGTAGGCGTCGCGAGCGGCTGCGGCGAAGGTGGCGAGTTGTTGGATGGCGGAGCCGAGGAAGCTGCCGTTGTCGCCGATGTATTGCATGGGCGTGTTGATTTCGTGCGCCAGGCCAGCGGCGAGGGCACCTACGGCTTCTAGTTTTTGAGCGAGGCGGAGCTCGTTTTCGAGGCGTTCGCGAGTGGCAACTTCGTCCTGGAGTTTGGCGTAGGCGTGTTCGAGTTCGATTTGGGTGGCGCTGAGCGCTGCGTTTTTAGCCTCGAGGGCGTCGCGCGCGCGGCGGAGCTCTTGAGAGCGTTCTTGTTCGACTGCCATCCAGCGCGAAGCGTCTTGGAGTTCGTTGCGTACCTCGCCGTGTGCGCGTGCAACCAGCACTGTGGTGCTGTCTTGCTCCGGGCGCGCGAAGCTGACGAGGAGGGGCATGGGTCTGCCATCGCCGCACGCGAAGATGATGCTGCTTTCCTCGGCGCTGGCTTCTGCAAGGAAGGACTGGCTGCCGAGTAAGCGCAGAACGTCTTGGTCTGCGATTAGGTCTTCCACAGATACGCCAACGACTTCGCTGCGCGTGCGACCTATCAAGCGCAGAAATGCTTGGTTGGCTTCGCGAACGGTGCCGGCCCGATCGATGATGAGTACTCCGTCGGGCAGCTTGTCGATGAGCACACTTCCGTACTCGGTTGCTGCGGGATTCGGCTCGAAGGACACGGCCACCATGTTCGCGCGCTGCGCGCTTGGGAGAACAAAACGGCGAAGGCTCCGGGTCGATAAGCAAGCTGGCTACTTCGGTCAAGGCGAGATCCGCCATGCCGTCGCGCTGCAAATCGTCGCATTTGCGCCGGGCTCGAGCCGAGTCGACTTGAGCTCGCACCCGGTCTGGCCATACTCATTGGGATCCACCCACCCCGCCGGCGCGCCAACCCAGCCATCGGATTGCCGCGCGTGTGTGCGCCGTCGATACCACACGACCAGCGAATGACTCGCAGCGCCAACCAGGACCTGTCGGCTGAAACCCATCTTGGCCAAACTCCAAAGGCCACGTCGGGCGTCGGAGCGATCTTGATCGTCGATGACGAGCAGATGATTCGAGCGACTCTCGAGCGCATGCTGCGGCCTCCACACCGCGTAACGCACGCTGAGTCGGCGCGCGCAGCGCTCGAGCTGATTGCTTCGGGTCAACGCTTCGACTTGGTGCTGTGCGACTTGATGATGCCGGGAATGAACGGCATGGAGCTCTATCAGGCCTTGCGGCAAAGCTGCCCGGAACAAGCGGAGCGCATGCTGTTCATGACGGGCGGCGCCTACACCGCGTGGGGCGAACAATTTCTCGCCCAAATCCCGAACTCACAGCTGGAGAAGCCGTTCGCTCCCTCGCAGGTGCGTGCCCTGGTCGCCGTGGAGCTCGAGCGCTTCGGAGCTCTACAAGCCGCGCAGTGATTGCGCTTCAAAACCACCTGCCTTGCGGCTAGCGTAAAGACCTTGTCGAAACTTGGTAGGGTCACGAAGCTACTTTGGATGCTAGCCATCGGTCAGGCCGGATCGCTCGGCTCCGGGCCCGCGTTGGCCCAGTCGCAGGCGCCGGCCCAAACGCAAAACGAGCCACAAACGCAAGTCGAGCCGCAGACACAACCCGAAACGCAGACGCAGGCTCAAACGCAAACACAGGCGCAAACTGACACCTGCCAGCCCGGGGATCGCGAATGCGGCCGCGAAGCCTTTACAGCGGGGACGGCGTCGTACGATCGTGGCGACTACCGCGCGGCTCTGAGCTCATTCGAACGCGCACGCGGCGCTGGCCCTCACCCGACCATTACGTTCAATATCGCGCTGTGCCTAACACGGCTCGGCAAAGCGATGGCGGCTCGCAGGGAACTCGAGGCTCTGCTGGCCGCTCCTGACACATCGCCCGAGTTGAAGCAGCGTGCCACGACGGAGCTCCAGCTCGCGCGCTCGACGCTCGCGCACATCGCGCTCCAAATTCCGAATCCGAACAGCTACGCAGTCGAGCTGGATGGCGTTGCCGTGCAAACCGCGGCGGAGCTCGAGGTTGATCCGGGAGAGCACCACTTGCGCATCTCGAACGAGACGAGCATTGTGTTCGACCAATCCGTCAAGCTCGAACCCGGTGAACGCTTGCGTCTACGCGTGACTGGTCAAGCGCGCGCCATCGACGTCGTGGTGGTCCCGGCGGCAAAGCCGAAGCCGGTGCACGCAACACCACCCGAGCGCAGCGTACGCTTGCACCCAGGCGTGTTTTATGCAGCCGCCTCAGCCAGCGTGATCCTGGGCGGGATCACGGTGTGGAGCGGGCTCGACGTGAACTCTGCCTACGACGATTATCGCAAGGATCTGCCGAATCTCACTCAGGCGCAGGCTGACGCGCGAGTCGAAGACGGGCATGCGCGCGAGCGCCGTACGAATATCTTGTTGGGCGCTAGCTTAGTGAGCGCCGCCGCAACCGCTGCAATCGGCCTTTTTCTCGTCGATTTCGGCTCGCCGAAGCGCTCGCTGGCGCTCGCCGTGTCAGGCACCGGCTGCAACCTGCGCGCAGCCTTCTGACTTCAGCCGCGCGACCAGCGTGCGATGCGAGCAACGCTCACTTGTTCTTCGCGAGTGAGTGGCTCCGCTCGCACCTGCAAGCTGCTCGCGAAGTAATGCAACAGCTCACGGTCGACTGCCACGTGTGGCTGAAGCTCGCGCTCAACCAGGTCGAGACTGCGCGAGCTCGGTACCCGCTGGCAGGAGAGATGCAGCTGGAAGACGTAGTCGAGCCAAGCTGCACGGGATGTCCAGTGAAATAGCTCTACGGCGTGTTCGCAGGCGTGCTCGAGAACGCTTTCCGGAACAGACAAACCTGCCGAGGCGCCAAGCAGCACGTTGTTCAAGTGATCGGAAAGCACGCGCACCGCCTCCGCGCTGCGGCCGGTGCTCATCAAACGACGCGCCAAGTTGCCGACCAGCTCCACCGCGTTGGAGCGATCAGTGACTGGCAACGATTTGCCGAGACCACCGAGCTCGCCGAAACCTTGAGTAGTCGGAGGCGGCACCGGTCGCTTCAAGACTTCACCCGAGTGGTGCTCAATCGGAATCGTAGCGGACGCGCGGCTGCTGAACACGCTGACTTCGGTCGTGCCGATCAACAAACGATCTCCCTCGGCCAAGCGGCAAGATGGCCGCGCAAGCCGCACGCCGTTGACGAATACGCCGTTGGTGCTGTGCAGATCCTCGACCACGACGGTCTCATCCGGCTGCACCACGAGACGGGCGTGCGCTCTGGAAATCAGCGGGTCGTCGATCACCACGTTGGCGTCATCGGCTCGTCCGAGAACCAAACCGCCCCGCTCGTGCTCGAACTCGCCGACGGGAGTCACCACTACGATCGGCGCCTTCAGCTGGTGCGCAGGCGGGCGGTCGGTGCTGAGACTGCGCTGCATGGGCGCGGGGGCGATCGGCGTGATTCGATGTTTGGGGTTCATTGAGTCGAGGCTACAATCACAGCACTTTTTTCGTGAGCTTGCCAGCCGGTGCGTCTCGAAAGGGGGCAACTCACTCTGTGGCGGAGCCACCGCGAATGGCCCACCTTCGCACCTCGTCGACGCGTCACGAAGTTTCGAACGTTTCGCGTGAGCGGCTTCCTCGTCAATCGCGCGGGCGGCGCAGTCGCCACATGAAGCATGGCTCCGAAGGCGCCCCTTGTGCGCACCCGGGTCTTCAGCGAGCAGCAGCGAGACCGTAGGTGAGAAGAGGGTCCCATGCTGCCTGAACGCATCTTCGCGCCCGCGATGGTCGAGGTGAGTCTCGTGCTCGTCACGGGCAAGATTCACGCGGGCTACCTTGCGCGCTTCAATCCAACCGCCCCAGACATTGCACTCGCGCTCAGCCAGGACGCCAAAGCCAACACGCGGTTTGCAGCCGAGCAGGTAGCGTTCGTTGCGTTTCATCGCGCGGCCGGCGATCCGCCACCACCACCTACGCGACGCGGCGCGCTCAAGATTCACGTGAGCGGTGGCAAAACTTTCGTGGTCGATCCGGTGGAACCCAACCCGCCAGGTGCAATTGGCGCCTACATGCGCCCCGCAGAGGCGCAGAGCCCGTACCGCGAGATCTTTTTTTACAACCACGGCATCAACCTCCGCGAAGTCAACGAGCCGCTCGGCTCACTGCTGGTCAAGGAAGGTCGCGTAGGGCCCGACGCGCTGCAAGCCGGATTGCAGGCGCAGAAAGACGAGAAACGCACGCCTATCGGGCAGATTTTGGTCGAGAACAAGCGCATCAATCAGGCGGCGCTCGACCAAGCTGCGGCGCTCCAGCAACGCAAGGGCACGCGCATCGGTGAAGTCTTGATCGAGGCAGGGCTCGCGGAGCAGGCAGATATCGAATTCGCCCTGAGCGAACAACGCAAGCGCGGTGGCAAACGCATCGGCCAAATCTTGGTGGACATGAACCTGATCAGCGAAGTCGATCTCGCTGTTGCGTTAGCACGCAAGTTTCAGCTGCCGTTCGTGGATCTCGACACCTGCAGCATCAATCTCGAAGCAGTCAGCGAACTGCCTCGCGACTTCGTGGAGAAGCACCGCGTGTTGCCGGTGGAAACGGATCCGCGCTCCATCACGGTGGCGATGAGCGATCCGCTCGCGGTCGACACGCTCGACCTAGTGCGTATCCACTCCAAAAAGCAGCTCAGCGAGGTGGTGGTCACCCGTAGCCAACTCGACAAGTACATCCCCACCTATCTCGATCAGCTCGACACCAAGAACCGGGCCAACGAAATGGAAGAGATCCTCAAGGGTCTCTCCGCCGGCGACGCGCAAGCAGTATCGCCCGAAGCAGAGTCCGCCGAAGCGACCGTCAAGGATTCTGACAACGCCATCATCAAGCTGGCCAACCAGATCATCATCGATGCGTACCGGCGCGGTGCATCCGACATTCACATCGAGCCCAACGGCCGCGAGCGCATCACGAACGTGCGTTTCCGCATCGACGGCGACTGCGTGACGTATCAGGACATTCCCGCTGCTTACCGACTTCCGCTGGTCGCGCGCTTCAAGATCATGGCTCAGCTCGACATCTCCGAGCGTCGCAAGCCGCAAGACGGAAAGATTCGATTTCGCGTTGGCGAGCGTCAAATCGAGCTGCGCGTCGCCACCATCCCCACCGTCAACAACAACGAAGACATCGTTCTTCGTATTTTGGCCGGCTCGAAACCGCTCCCTCTCGAACAGATGGGCATGAGCGCGCGCAACTTGGCCGAGCTACGCGCCGCCATCAAAAAGCCGTACGGTCTGGTTCTGTGTGTGGGCCCTACCGGC
The DNA here is from genome assembly GCA_049324695.1 of Myxococcota bacterium. GTDB lineage: Bacteria > Myxococcota_A > Polyangia > Polyangiales > Polyangiaceae > PMG-095. The sequence continues at coordinate 16,322 of JBMOMJ010000004.1, read as the reverse complement.
TCTGGCAAGACCACAACGCTGCACTCCGCACTCGGCGACATCAATAAGCCCGACACCAAAATTTGGACGGCGGAGGATCCCGTCGAAATCACGCAGCCTGGCCTGCGACAGGTGCAGGTGCACGCCAAAATCGGCTTTACCTTCGCCGCCGCCATGCGTGCGTTCCTGCGCGCCGATCCCGACGTGATCATGGTCGGCGAAATGCGCGATCACGAAACTGCCGGCACCGCGATCGAAGCTTCCCTCACTGGACACTTGGTGCTCTCCACGCTGCACACCAACAGCGCGCCCGAAACGGTCACCCGCCTCATCGACATGGGGCTCGATCCGTTCAGCTTCGCCGACGCACTCCTCGCCATCTTGGCGCAGCGCCTGGCGCGCACACTATGCAAGCAGTGCCGCGAGCAATATTCCGCCAAACCCAGTGAAAGCGAAGAGCTCGCCATGGCGTACGGGCCCGAAGCTTTTTCGGAGCTCGTCCTGAAGCACTATGGCTCGCCCCTCAAACTCTGGCGCGCGGTCGGTTGCAATGCGTGTGCGGGCAGCGGCTACAAAGGACGCATCGGCATCCACGAGCTCTTGGTCTCGAACGACGCGTTGAAACGCGCCATCCAGCGCAAGGCGCCCGTCGATGAGCTGCGGCGGCTTTCGGTCGAAGGCGGCATGCGCACGTTGCTTCAAGACGGCATCGAAAAGGTTCTCGACGGCCACACGGACCTGAAGCAGGTGCTCGCCGTCTGCAATCGTTGATCGGTGGGAACCGCCACCCACATCGGCTCGCGAAATCCCGGCACCGCCTGAACGAGTGCACGTTGCGCGAAACCACTCCTACCCGATGGGTTGAGCATGGTAGTTTGTTCGTGCCGAACCTACTCGCGCTGCGGCAGTGAGCCGTGTCACCGCGCTGACATGACTCGAACAGCATCGCGCCAGTCTGCTACGACTTCCATACGTCATGGTCGACCTCACAGCGAGCCGCCTGCTTCAATTCGCACGCAGGCTGCAGCACGCTTCGACCTTCACCCACCTCCTCAACTGCGCAGCTGACGAAGCTCAAGAGGCGCTCGGCTTCAAGCACGTCTGGTTCATGGTGGCCGACGACGAGGATGCCAATGAGCTTCGCTTGATCCAGGTCGCCGGGGACCGCAGTGAAGTCGTTTGGGAGGTAGCGCCCACACTCAAAGTCAAAGGCGATCGCTTCTTGGAAGCGATCCTCGCAGCGGACGAACCGGTGGTCATCCTCGACGCGCGCACCGATCCGCGAACCGACAAAGCCATTGTCGAAAAGCTGCAAAATCGCACGCTGATCAACATTCCCCTGCGCCTACTGGAGAAGCCGCTAGGGGTATTTGGGTTGGGCACCTTTGGTGACGAAGGTTGTCGCCAAGTAAGCGACGCGCAGCTCAGCCACATGGTTGGCATGGCCAGCCAAATTTCAGTCGCCGCCAGCCGCATCCGCTACCTCGAAAACCAGGCGCGCGCTCTCAAAGAGCGCCGCGACTTAGAACGCCGAATCCACCAAATTCAGAAACTCGAAAGCTTGGGAATGTTGGCGGGCGGCATCGCTCACGACTTCAACAATCTCCTCACTGTGATCATGGCCAGCGCCGCCCTCGCCGAGCAGTGCACCCTCGATCCAGCCGGGCTCGCTGAAATCAAAGCAGTGCTCGGAGCCGCCAAACGCGCCAGCGATCTAACCCGACAACTCCTCGCCATGAGCCGCGAGCAAGAACTCTTGCTCAAACCCATCGACCTGAACGCGCAACTCTCCCAACTCCTCGAACTCGCGCGCCGCATCCTGCCCGAAAACATCGGCATCGACATCATCCAAGCCCACGGCCTGCCCCTGATCGAAGGCGACTCTTCGCAAATCGATCAAGTCTTCATGAACTTATTCGTGAACGCGCGCGACGCCATGCAAGACGGAGGCAGACTCACCATCGAGACCGAACAAGTCGTCGTCAACGGCCGCTACACAGAGGCCCATCCCTGGGCGCGCGCTGGCCGCTACGTCCTAGTGACCGTCACCGACACCGGCAGCGGCATGCCCCGCGAAGTCCTCGACCGCGTCTTCGAACCCTTCTTCACCACCAAAGGCAACCGCAAAGGCACCGGCCTCGGCCTCGCCGTCGCCTACGGCATCGTGCGCCAACATCGCGGCATGCTCCACTGCTACAGCGAGGTCGGAGTTGGCACCACCTTCAAAGTCTACCTCCCCGCCGTCGAACGACTCGCCACCGAAGTTGGCAGCAAACTCCAACCCATGCCAGTCCTCGGTGAAGAACACATCCTCGTCGCCGAAGACGACGAACTCGTCCGCGGCGTCGCCGTACGCATCCTCGAACGCGCCGGCTACCGCGTCGTTGCAGTCGAAGACGGCGAAGCTGCCTGCCGCGCCATCAGCCGCGACAAATTCGACCTAATCCTCCTCGACGTCGTCATGCCCGGCATGCCCTGCCGCGACGTCATCGAACGCATCTTCACCTTCGCCCCTCGCGCCCGCATCCTCCTCTCCAGCGGCTACACCGCCGGAGCCAACGTGGCCGCGTTAACCGAACTCACCGGCTTCGAACTCCTCCGCAAACCCTACGACCCCGACCAAATGCTCCTCGCCGTGCGCCGCACCTTGGACGCGGTGCGCAGCTGAGCGACGCTTCGCGGTTCCGGGACAGCGCTGGGACGCATCCAGACGGAGCTTTGCGTTTCCGGAACGGCGCTCGACCGATTCAAACGGCGCTTCGCGAATTGAAATGACGCCCGCGGGCATTGAAACGGCTCGAAGGTTGGGAATCGAGATCTTTTGCAAACATCGAGTGGCACTCGACGCCTTGGCGCCTTCGCAGCTCACGGAACCGCGCTTTTCCAAGTCCCTTCACATCCCGTAGCGAGCACACCGCCGCGAGCAGGGTGCGCCGTAAGCCCGTTCCCGTCGCGAGCACACCGCCGCGAGCACGGTGCGCCGTAAGCCCGTTCCCGTCGCGAGCACACAGCCGTGAGCACGGTGCGCCGCGATCGCGGCGCGCTGTCAGCCGCTCGCGTCGTGCTTTGGACAACACTAGCTTCTCGCCGGCACCTCCTTGATTGAAATCAGGCCTCGCTTGCGCCAGCCGCGTGACAACAACCAGGTTCGCGCTGCGCTCACCGGACATGCACCAATATTCAACCGCACTCTAGACTTCTCCTCAGTAGGCTTCTCCGCCGCTGACTCTACCCTGCACGGCGCGATCCCCGGGTACTCGCTGTAGCCAGTGAAGAAAGGTGCTGACGAAAATGGGTCGATCAAGCCGGATTCTTGAGCACCATGCTTGTAAGCATTTGCAAGCACATAGACGATCGCGCGCCTCACCTCGCGTGGACTAGTCAGCGCATGTCCATACCACCGCTCAGCAAACAGCTGCCCTCGCCGACCCAGCAAACGATTCACGCGACGTGCGATCCGAATCGAAAGACCGCGCATCCCTTCGATGAGAGCGCGGTGAGTGCCCGCCTCGACAATCAGGTGCAAGTGATTCGACTGCACCGAGAACATGCACACCCGAAACCCCGTACCCCGTTCCGCGCTCGCCAGGTTCGCCGCGGCAATTGCTTCTTGCACGCACCGAAACACCTCAGGAGTTCGCAGGATTTCCAAGCGCATCGTTACGTGCACCGGGTGATAGGGGCGATGGACTGCGCGCTTCCGATGAGGAGTTGACCGCCTTCCCCCCTGACGTGGCCGCCCAGCACCTTTGCGAAGCCCGCCATGACCCGAACCCAATGGAAGCGAAAGCTGACAAGACACAACCCCACCTCTTCATCAACAAGACAGCGCCACGACCAACCCCTTGACTTATACCACATATCTAATCGAATGGATCCAAAATCAAACACCCAAACCCCAATCACAATATCGCCCAAGCGTCGCTTCATCGATTCGCGATACGTGATGCAAGTCGACGTGTGCGCAATGGTGCTCGTCGACTGCGAACTTGATTAGGCTGAATTCGTTCGTGACCCTCCGCCGCGTTCATCAGCGCATGCAAGTCGAGCCGCCGAACCGCGCTCGCCGAATTCGCTGAGAGTGCAATGCGCTGGCTTGCGTGTCTGCCGTGCGGCGCTCAAGGCTCATGAGCAACTTGATTAAGGCTGAATTTGTTAGCGCCGCGCCGGGTGCAAAAACGCGAACGGTCAACGCCTTACTTTCAACCGCGCTCGCACCCGCTCAGCGCAACGAGGCTCAATGCACAACCATCGCCTCAACTGATTCGGGCTGAATTTCGTTCGCGACCCTCCCATCGAGTTTCGTCCGCGCGAGCGAGTCGAAGGCGCGCTACGGCGCTGTTCGAATTCGCTTGAAGTGGGAGCGCGCGCTAGGGCGTCGCTAAGCTTTGATGACCCGCGAGGAAGGCAAACGGCGGGCGCGCGCGTTGGTCGGCGTAGACTGCGGCGTAGCCGGGGGAGAACATGAGGAGCATGAATTGTTCGTATTCGGCGTGGGACATGCCGAAGTCGATGGCGAGCGCGGCCCAGAGGGCGGCGATGTTCATTTCGATGTGTTTTTGGGCTTGGAGTTCCGTATGGAGCCAGAAGGCGCGGGCGAGTTGAGGACCGGCGCGCAGGTGGGCTCGGCGAAGGCTGTCGAGGGCAACGGCGATGCGTTCGTCGTGGCCGTGTTGAGGGCGGCCATAGCCGTGGAGGATTCGCCGTTCAGCGAGGGCTTGGGTGAGCCAGGCACCGCGTTGGTGTTCGAGTTCGGGGATTTCGAGTTGAACTCGGTAGGCGAGAGAGAGGGCGCGAAAGCCGTAGCCGATGCTGTTGCTGGCGGCGATGGCAGCGCTCATGGAGAGGGCGGGATCGACGCGCGCGGAGGCGAGGTAGCCGGCGATGCGATTGCACCAGATGCGTGCGTCGGGGTAGCCGGTGCTGACCCAGAGTTCTTCGAGTACGCGCGCGACGGCCGGGTCGAAGGTTCTGCCGGTGACGCAGAAGAGGAGGTAGTGAACGAAGCTGAGGTCGCGGCATTCGTGGTGAAGGTCTTTGCCGTGGATGACGACTTGGGAGCCGAGGCGTGCGATGCCGGCGCGGGCGCGAAGCAGGGCGCTCATAGGCCTACCTCGCGCATGAGTTTCGTGAGGTCGAGGCGCCGTGGTGGCGGTGAGTTGCCTTCGTAGACGTAAGCTTCGGTGAAGAATGGGAAGTTGGCGAGGCCAGCGCGGCGAGCCAGAGCTGCCTGTCGAAGCGCGAGGTCGATGCGCGCGACGAGAAATGTGCGTTCGGCGTCGTCGAGTTCGTAGTTGTGGTCGCACAACACGAGCGCAGCGAGGCCGGTGGCATTGAGATGGCCGCTGACGGCGGTGAGCTCTTGGTGGTGCTGGCAGAAGTAGGCGAGGTGACGCGCGGGGACGCACGCTTCGACGCGCGGTGACAGGCGCTCGGCAATTTCGAGCAGAAGCTCGGCTTGAGATGCGTCGACGAATCCGAAGCCGGGAGACCAATCATCGTCGCCAGTTTCGGGATGCGTGGTTGGCGCAAAGCGAGCACACCAGGCTTGGAGTTCGCACGGAAGGTCGCGCAGGCGGGTGATGCTTTCGCGCAAAGCACGAGCGCCGTTGAGTGGATTGTCGTACCAGGCGCTGGCAGTGATGGCTCCCGCGGCCAGGGACGCGCCGGCAACACACGCGTTGCGCGCCGCTTCGATGCCTTCGTCGAACAGCGTTGGGTGGGAAAGCTCACGCCAGAGCTCGCGGACGCACACGCAGCTCATTTCGGAATTCCCATTGCTAGGCCGAGCACACGTTCCGCCATGGGGGGCACCGCGACGGGATCGATGCGCACGTCGATGAGGGCCGGTCCGCCTTTGTCGCTCGCGAGCCAACTGCGCGGCACTCGCGAGAGCTCGGCGAGTTCATTGACGCGCAGGCCACGTGCACCGCAAGCGCGAGCCAAGCGGTCGAAACGCACCGCGGCGATTTCGTGCGCCATCGATTCGGCACCGGCGAGGCGTTGGCCATGGCGCACCATTCCCAAGCTGGAGTCGTTGAGCACAACGTACGTGATCGGCAGCTTGTGTTCGACGGCGACGGTCAGCTCCAAGCTCGACATCAGCATGGATCCATCGCCCACGATGCACAGCGTGCGGCGTGGCTGGCCGATGGCGGCGCCAATCGCTGCAGCGATCGCCCAGCACATGCTGGAAGCGCCCATCGCAACACGATACGTATCGGCGCGGGTACGCGAGAGGTCGCGCGTCGACCAGGAGAAGCCGTTGCCCGCATCGATGTGAACGACGACGTCGCTGGGCAGCTCGTGGCTCAACCAGCGCATCAAATCCGCCGGGTGCACCGGGCCACCTTCTGCGCTGCGCACCGGCGCCGGTGGCGGCAGCGAAACCGCACGCTGTGTTTGGCTGCGCGCCGGCGCGTGCTCGGCGATGCGATCGAGCGCGTCAGCAACCGATGCGAGCACCACCAAAGCGTGAGGTACTCGATACGCATGCTCGGCGTGGGTATCGACCGAATAAAGGCGCACATGCGCTGGCAACGCCGACCAGGCATTCGTCGAGAGCTCATCGAAGGTGGCGCCCAGCGCGACGATCAGATCCGACTCGCCCACCACACGCGCCGCTTCTGCGTGACCAGAGAAGCCGAGCACGCCGGAATAAGCTCGATGGGTATGGGAAACCCAGCGCTTGCCGGCAGGGCTGCTCACGACGCGCCCACCCAACGCCAGCGCGAGGGAGAGCACGCGTTCGGCGTCGTCACCAGCATCGTCTCCCACGTAGAAAACCGGCGCTCTGGCGGCAAGCAGTTGCTCGACCAGCTCGTTCAAGGCGCGTTCGTCGCACGGCGTGAACGTCTGACGGCCAAGCTCGAGCGCGGGTAGCGAGGCGAGCGGCGCGCCCGCCAAGATATCGGACGCAATCGAAAGATGCACCGGCCCGCCCGGAGAACCCAACGCGACAGACAGCGCACGCAACAGCTTGTACGGGAGCTGCTCGGCGTGCGTGACATGGCTCGAATAGCGCGTGCACTCCGCCAACATGCGCTCCAAATCGTAGCCATCTGCGCTCGAATCCTGGAGCGCGCCGCGGCCCTGCTTGGCCGACGTGACTTGCGGCGTAAGGACCAAGAGCGGCACCCGGTCGGCGTGGGCGCTCATTACCGCGGTAATGAGGTTGGTGGTGCCGGGGCCTGTCGTCGCGGTGCACACGGCGATCTTGCGCGTTGCCCGATAGTAACCGTCCGCAGCGAAGGCACCGCCCGCTTCGCTGCGCGTGGGAATCATGCGTACGACACCTGCACGCTGTTGGCGCGCGAGGGCGTTGAACAGCGGCTCGATGGCGCCGCCGGGCACGCCGAAGTAGTGAGTGATCCCCAGCGCAGCCAGCGTCGAAACGAGTTGATCGGCGAGACTCGGGCCTTCGAGTGCAGGCCGGGGTAGAGCTTTTACAACATCGCTTTTGGCGACAGTCAGCATCGCAAATCCACCGGAAGAGTGCGCGTGCACGACGCGCAAGTTGAGCGACGCCGCTCACTCCAATCGTTGGAGTTTCGTACGGCGTCCTGAGGCGCTTATGCAAAGGTGGATCCAACGCCCCAGGTGTCCATGTAGGCGGACCTCCGCACCCGCGCTGCGGCGTGAAACTCCCCTCAACCCGCCCGGGTGACGCTCGCCTACTTTCGCCGCGCTCGCGCAGCTGCTGCCTGGTCACGCTGGCGACGAGTCAATGTTTTGTTCGCGCGCGTCACGCAATCGAACACCGCCATGTCCGAGGGCGCGCGTCGACACTGATCAATTGCATGTCATGAGTTTTCGGGACTTCGCAGACCTGGCGCAGCGTGGTAGCGCGCGCGCAACGCCGGGGCCAAGGGCCGACCCCGGCGCGCTGCGCAGCGTCTCACTCGTGCGGCGGAATCGACGGCGGATGATGGCCGTCGTGGCTCACCACCAGCGCGCGCCCCTTCGGCTGACGGATATCCTTCAGCATCTCGCTGAACCAAGGCGTCTCGATGTCGAACGGCTTGCCACCTTTCACGCGCGGGAACTCGATGGCGCGCAAGCGACCACCGTTGTCCTCATCGTGGCCAACCACGCCGGACTCGCCGCGCAAACCACACTCGACCCCGTGATCCACCATGCTGTGGATCAGGCGCAGGTCGTCGGCGTTCGCGGCCGCAGAGCGCGCGAAGTAACCGGACTTCTGCACTAGCGCCTTTTCGGCGCCGAGCAGCTTCGCAAACTGCTTGCTGAACCATTGCCCGACATTCACCGCGTCGAGCTTGTAGTGACCGAACGCATCGCGCGGCACCGACTCACCCTTGGCGCTCATCTCTTGCACAATCTGCTCGACGCAGGCGCCTTCGGAGACGAACACGTTCACGCAGTCCTGCTCGTCCATCACCGCGCGCAGGCGCTTGGCCTCGGCGGCGATGTCGAAATCCATCTCGGGCACGTAAACCGCATCGAGATCCTTGTGCGAGCGCGCCAAATTGAAGCCCGGCAAGAAATCCGGATGCATCAAACGCTCGCGATACATCTTCGCCGTGTAAGCCGTGAGCCAACCGCAGTTTCGGCCCATCACTTCGTGCACGATCAACATGCGCGGGTTGGCCGAGTGCTCGTTGACGATGTTTTCGAAGTAAATCGCGCCTTGTTCCGCGGCCGTCCAGGCTCCCAGCGACTGCCGAATCGGATACACGTCGTTGTCGATCGTCTTCGGCAGCCCCACCACCGTCAACCGATAGCCGTGCTTCGCCAAGTACGCAGCGAGATCGGCGGCGGTGGTGTTGGTGTCATCTCCGCCAACCGTGTGCAGAATCGTGACGCCATCTTTGGTGAGCTGCTGCGCGGCCACTTCCAGCGGGTTCTGCCCTTCACGCACGAGACCGCGCTTCACGCAGTCGGCCACGTTGGTGAGCTTGACGCGGCTATTCTGAATCGGGCTGCCGCCGTGCTTGTGCAGCACCTTGGCGTTGGCGCGAACCTCGGGCGTCACCGGCACGCTTTGGCCCAAGAGCAATCCCTTGTAGCCACCGAGGTAGCCGATGATTTCAATCTCTGGAGCCAGCTCCGAATAACGCTCGATGAGTCCACCCACTGCCGACGAGAGACAGGGTGCAAGGCCCCCCGCAGTCAGAATTGCGACCTTCTTTTTCTCGCTCACGGTTTTCTCCAAGGGCTGTTGGTTCTTCCCCTGAACCGAGGTCAGAGGCTCGGGACGGGGTGGCGGGCGAAGTGCTACGTCGGGGCGCGCAAAAAGCAAGCGTCAGCGCGGCAACACCGATTTTGCTGGCCCTACGTGCGAGCGCCGCGCCGCAGCATCGGCCCGAACTCGCCGAGATCGCACCCTTCGGGCTGGTTCTCGAGCGCCAATTTTGTCGCCTGCCGGCAGCGTGCGGCCTGGGCACAGCGCGGAACGCGCGGTCACGCCGGAAGCGCACTTTCATGCAATTTGCGCCGAAAAGCGCGCCTTTTGAGACGGGCATGCTGCTTGCGCTAGCGCAGGCATGCTGACGATTCGACGGAGCGCCGCGCTGCTCGCCATCGTGACTTTGAGCAGCGGCTGCATGAGCACCCACACGGATGAGCAACGCGTGCACGGACCCACCAGCCGGCGCATCATCGCTCCCCAATCACGCGACTCGGCGTTGGAAGGCGACTTCACCCTCGAGAAAGGTGTCGCTCAAGGCCGGGTACGCTGGGCGCCCAACTGCCGCGAAGCCTTGATGCAGAGCGAAAGCATCGAGGTCTGGCACACCAGAGCCCCTATGTACCGAGCCGCCGTCGGTGCCGTCGCCGGTGGAGTCCTGCTCGGCGCGGCCTCGGGCGCGCTCCTCGCCAACGCACCCAACTACTCCGCGCAGCCCACCAGCTGCAGCGAAGACGACTTCGGCAATCGCAGCTGTTCGAGCCCACGCGACGTCGCGATTGGGCTCGGCATCACCGGCGCCATCCTCTCGCTCGTAGCCGTTGGGGCCGGAGTCACCACCTTCGCCTCCAAAACCGAGCGAACGCGCGGTGAGAGCCTTCCGCAACCCGACCGCGTCGTCGAAGTCACTCGTCACGGCGTGGCATGCGGACACGGTCCGATAGCCAATCTCGGAGTTTCAATATTTCGCGCGGACGAGCGCGTCGCTGCCTCGGTGACCAACAGCGAAGGCCAAGTTGCGTTCGCGCTACCGCCCAGCGTGAGCGGCGAACTCGCCATCATCGTCGACAGCGTACCGCCCCAGTTCTCTCGCGTGCGCGAAGGCGACGTGATCGCAACACTCATAGTCCCACCGGCGCCCAGCGAGGGCACGCCCGAGCCCAGCCAGAGCCCGCCCATGCCGTAGCTCGGCTCGGTGCACCTCCGCGCGTCGCTGCCAGAAACCGCAACGACGTTCCTTCGCCTTTCTTTTTTGGGGGTGCACTCCGCGCGTCGCTG
>JBMOMJ010000004.1:0-5817 GCA_049324695.1 Myxococcota bacterium | reverse complement strand
CTCCGCGCGTCGCTGCCAGAAACCGCAACGACGTTCCTTCGCCTTTCTTTTTTGGGGGTGCACTCCGCGCGTCGCTGGCCGGAACCGCAAAGAGCGCTGAACGCTGACGCAACTCGACAGGATTGGAAACGAATTTTCCCTTTCGTTCCAAGCACCGATTGCGTTCGCGACGCCTTGCAACGCCTCGCGGAACAGCGAACTATCGCCGCGCCGGCGCGCCACCATCACGCGAGCGTCGCCGTGACACCGCGAAGACGGGTCCCCAATGCGCTACTCACGCACACCCACGCCGCTCCTTTCATCGTTGTTCGCTCTGTCGCTAGCCTGCCAAACGCCGCAGCCAAACGCGCCAACAGCCGCGCCCAGCGTGGCCGCCACCCCAAGCACAACAGCTCCACTCGCTGCTTCCACACCTGCATCCAAGGGTCGGCGCGTCGCCACACTCGAGCTCTCCAATCCCTCCAACTTCCCTCGCCCGAGCAGCGTCGTGTACGTCAGCTACTATGATCTCGGGCTCGGTGCTGGCGATCCCGAAACGAAGATACTCAGCGTGCAGAGCGGCGAAACGCAGCTACCGAGCCACGCAATCGACATGGACGGCGACGGTGCACGCGACGGCGTGGTCACCGCCGTCGATTTCGCTGCTACGGAAACCAAGTCGCTCACCATCAGCGCTGATGCTTCCGCCGCGTCGCGCGAATTTCCAAAGCGCACCCAAGCCGAAGTCTCGATGAAGGTCGGCGGCAAATGGGAGCCGCGCAAAGACAACCCCGCACTCAAAGAATACGTCGGCGGCACCTTCAAGAATGTGCGCACGTTGAGCGCACCGCCCGAACACACCGACCATTCGAACTTCATTCGCTACGAAGGCCCTGGTATCGAATCGGACAAGGTCGCCTATCGCATCTACTTGGATCACCGAAACGGCTTCGACGTTTTCGGCAAAAAGGTAGAAGCCCCAATCTTGCACCAAGTCGGGCTCGACGGCTTCGAGTCCTACCACCACATGGCCGACTGGGGCATGGACATCTTGAAGGTGGGCGAATCGCTGGGCTCCGGCGGCTTCGGATTCTGGAACAAGAAGAAGGTCGAGCTAGTCTCGGCAGTGGACGCCTGGGACGCGTCCATCCTCGAAAACGGCCCGCTCTATTCTGCCTTTCGCATCGACTACAAAGGCTGGAAAGTCGACAACAAGAAGCTGAACGTGCGCGCCGACTTCTCGATGCAAGCTGGCAGCCGCCTTCTGCGCGTGCGTCTCAATCTCAGTGAAGACCTGCCGAACCTGGCGGTTGGCATCGTCAAGCATCCCGAAACGGAGCTCCTACTGGGAAGTACCAACGTGCCCGAGCGCGCCTACAGCTATTTCGGCAGCTACGGGAAACAGAGCTTGAGCGGCGACGATCTCGGCATGGCCGTACTGTTCAAACAAGGCGCACGCAAGTCACAAGAGATCGACACCAACAACTACGTGGCTGTGATGGACCCGAGCGGAAAGCACTTGGACTACTACCTGCTCGCTGCCTGGCAAGGCGAACCGAACGGCGTGAAAACGCGCGACGAGTTCAGGCAAGCACTCGAGCGCGAAACAGAAATGTTGAGCATCCCACTGCGGCGGCGTTTGCAAACCACGACCATGGAGCAAGCTCAGAAAGAGCCGCTCGACGCCGAAACCGCCCTGAACTGGGCCAAGCGCATTGCCGACTCGGAGCTCGAACGCAAAGCGCTGTCGTATCGACACCAGGGTTGGGATCCGGGGCGCCAGCGCAAGCCCAAATTCGAATATGACACCGTGGGACTGCAACCGTTGTCGTTCGATGAACTCGGTGAGGTCACGCGCGAAGCCAAATACCAAAACGTGATCGCAGACGTTACCGGTTCCTTCGTGAACGACAAAGGCGAGCTCCTCGAATACGACGAAAAAGAGTACAACATCGACAGCATCGCTCCTGGCAGGAACCTGCTGCGCCTGTACGAGCGCACCAAGGCGCCCAAGTACAAACTCGCCGCCGAGCGCCTGCGTCGCCAGCTGAAGCAGCACCCGCGCACGAGCGAAGGCGCCTTCGTACACAAGCTGAAGTACCCAAATCAACTCTGGCTCGACGGCGTATACATGTCGATGCCGTTCTTGGCTCGCTACTCGGCCCTGTTCGAAAACGGCCAAAGCTTCGACGAAGTCGCGAACGAATTCACCGTCGCTCGCAAACACCTACGCGACGAAAAGACCGGCCTCTACTTCCACGCCTGGGATGAGAAGAAGAAGCAACCCTGGGCCGATCCCAAGACGGGTTTGTCGTCTCAGTTTTGGGGACGCGGACTTGGTTGGTACTCCATGGCACTGGTAGACGTGCTCGATGAACTCCCCGAAACTGCCGAAAAACAACGCCGGCCACTGCTCGAAATGGTCAACGAACTCGCAGCAGCGCTCGCGAAAGTGCAAGACCTCAACACCGGCACCTTCTTCCAGGTACTGGACAAACCAGGCTCACCTGGCAACTACCGAGAAGCCAGCGCCTCCGCCATGTTCACCTACTTCTTGACCAAAGCCGTCCGCAAGAAGTACCTCCCCGCCGAATACCGAAAAATCGCCGAGCGTGCATTCACTGGCCTCACACGTGAGTTCGTCGTCATTCATCCAAACGGCAAAGCCAGCCTCGTAAACCAATGCGAAGTGGCCGGCCTGGGTGTCGGTCGTGACGGGAGCTACCGCTACTACATGATTGAGCCCATCGTTGCGAATGATCCCAAGGCCAACGGACCCTTCGTGTTAGCTGGCGTCGAGATGTACCGGCTCCTCAAAGCCAACTGAGCCGAGCAGCCGAGCAGGGCACGAAAAACAGAAGCGCGTCACCCAAGACCGTTGGCGGCAACGGGTATCACCAGGGCGCCTGCTGCTGCGCCGAGATCCCATGGCTGAACTGCGAGAAGATTCGCTTCTGTTTTCCCTGGAAACTCTAATGGCGCGTGAACGCGAACGCGTCCAACTCGAGCGCGCCGAAACCGAACGGCAACGCGCCCTCGAAGCCGCCGCACGCGCCGCGCGCGACAAACAACGCCTAGAAGAAGAACTCGCTCGAGAACGCAAGCTCGAGCTCGAACGCGCTGCGGAACAAGCTCGCCTGGCCGAGCACGCCGCCAAGCTCGATGCACTCCGCGAAGCCGAAGTCACGCGCGCTCGCACCGAAGCCGAAGCCCGAGCCCACAGCGAACTCGTGGCCCAGCGCCACGCCCACGAACGCAACTTGGCTGAACTCGCGTTGCGCGCCAAACATTCACGTGACCGCGCCCTCGCCCTCGCCAGCGGCGCCTTGCTCGCGCTCTTCATTCCAACCGCGCTCCTCTTCCACTTCGCACACACCCTTCCCCAAAGCCAACAGCGCGAAGACGAACTTCGCAAACTCATCGCCGTAGAGCGCACCCGCGCCGATGAAGCCAGCCGCCAGCTCGCGAACGTCGAAACGCGACGCCACGAGCTATCACGCGAACTCGAGGCACTGCGCAGCGCTTCGCGGAACGCAGCAAGCGCCCTCGAAACCGAAGCCGTTGCCGGTGCCAAACAACCTATTCGCACCCCCGTGGGCACAGTGTCGCCAACCAAGCCGAACAAGCCCGCCAAACCCTGTCGCGACAGCGGTGATCCGCTGGATCCCTGCCTTCATTAGTTATCGAAACGGCCACGCGAGCAGGTTCAGCGCAGTGCGCAGCACCTCTTCTCGACTGGCGGTCGGAGCCACCGTTGCCGAGCAGCGCTCCAATGCCGAGCGACATTCACGCTCTTTGAAGCCAAGCCCCCGCAACCCGGCAAATACCTGCGCGTTTCGATCAACGGCATCGGCCTGCACCACACCGCCATACCGCGTTCCGTCGGCGTGCTTGAACGTGAGCCCGCTCGAAGGTTTGCCTTCGATGATCAGTCGCCCTGCGTGCACTGCCCGATGATGTGCACTGCACAGACACGCGAGATTGTCGCGCTGATTGGGTCCGTTCTCTTCGCGCGGCACCAAGTGGTGCACGTCAACGTGATCTGCGTGTTTGCATCCGCTGACGACGCAACGTCCATTGTCGCGACGCCAGACGTACGTTCGAAGCGCCGACGGGATCGTTTGCTTCGGCCGCTGTCCCACGTGGGGCTCAACCGAGTCGTCAACGATCTGCGCATCGCAAAGACTCATCTCAAGGACCTCGGGCGCGATGGCATGTCGCTCTCCATGGCCGATCTGCTCGCTGCGTCCGCACGCTCTACAAGTCGTTACTAGAACCTGATAACTCGCGCGCGCGGCGTTGGCCTTTGCGGCTTTGAGCTTTTCGGCGTCAACCTCGGCCTCAGTCTTCTCGGCATCGGCATCTTCGCCGCTCTCAGTGAGGAGCTTCCGCGCCATCAACAGCAGCGCCGAATCGTCATCGAGCGCTTCGCCGGCATCCCTCCGAAGCTTCGCGAGTGCGTCGAGGACCAGCGCGCGAGTTTCTCCGGCTACCTCGAACCGAAGTACATGCCGACGCAACTTTGGATCCTCAGGATCACTCGGCAAATCACCCAGTGCGCGTCCCGAAACCAACTCCTCCACCTGCCGCACGGTGAGGCCGTGTGCAGCAGTTAACCACTCGCGCTCCGAGTCGACCGTTGCCACCCGAGTCAACTCTCGCACAGCCGACCAAGTCAGCTCGCCTGTGCGGAGTGCCTCGCTGGTCAACGGTAATGCCTCGAGCCCCTGCGCGACCCGCAGCTTCTCCTTCACTAGCCGGCCGTTGTACCCGAGGAGTCGACCCACGTATTCGCCGAACGAGGCAAATCCCAGTCGCCGGTGCACACCGGCTCGCAGCGCATCACAAAGCAATCGACCTTCTTCCCACTCCAGCCCCGCGCGCCGCTTCGCGAACGAAACCAGGCGCTCGTGCAATTCCTTCCAGCCGCGCGCACCGGAACTACCTCGTTCAGCGCCGCATTCATACGTGGCGCCGCGTCGACCATCGCACACCAATAGTGCCAAACCCATGGCAACCTCCACCAACGAGCAACGAACACCAACGAGCACGCCGCACCGGCGCGCCGCAATTTGGAACATCACCCACAACAACGCGGCATCGGTGCGCCGCGTTGCGGAACATCAACTTGAAACACCAACCGGCTATCGAGAGTGATGTGACTCTAACACACCAACTCGAACTCGCACGATCAAATCGACATCTGATTTCACAAAACGACACAGCCGAAAGAATGCATTGGTCCCGTTGAAGCGATCTCTCAACCGCGAAAGCAGCAGCCGATGGCCGCAATGGGCATCGACCGGAAGCGCTGAGTCGATTCACAATCGTCCTCGTTTCACTTCGTTACTCTCCGCCTGAGCCCGCCACGAAAATTCGGAATACTCGGTCGCAAACCCGGCGAGATCGGCAAGCGCGCCGCCACGACTTGCACGCGCCGCCACGATTTGCACGCGGCACCACGACTTGCACGCGCCACCACGATTTTGCACGCGCCACCACGACTTGCACGCGCCGCCACGACTTGCACGCGCCACCACGACTTGCACGCGCCACCACGACTTGCACGCGCCACCACGACTTGCACGCGCTCCCACGATTTGCACGCGCCACCACGACTTGCACGCGCCACCACGATTTGCACGCGGCACCACGATTTGCACGCGGCACCACGACTTGCACGCGCCACCACGACTTGCACGCGCCACCACTGATGGTTCCGGAAAATCTGCTGCATCCCGTTCCGGAAAATCTGCGGCTCACCGAGGAAAGGAGCAGGCAGGATGATCTGGGCAGTAATCGCGGCAATGATAGGGATGCTGATGCCGATCCGGATGC
>JBMOMJ010000003.1:37972-40419 GCA_049324695.1 Myxococcota bacterium | reverse complement strand
GGGGCGCGCGCTGGGCCGACCAATGCGCGCAGGGTGGACCGGGGCCGCGCCAGTCGCGCGCTGGACCAGTGCGCGACGCGAGACGCGGGCGCGCTCGACTAGTGCGCGCAGAGTGGACCGGGGCCGCGCCAGTCGCGCGCTGGACCAGTGCGCGACGGGAGACGGGGGCGCACTCGACCAGTGCGCGCAGAGTGGACCGGGGCCGCGCCAGTCGCGCGCTGGACCAGTGCGCGACGCGAGACGGGGGCGCGCTCGACCAGTGCGCGCAGAGTGGACCGGGGCCGCGCCCTTCGCGCGCTGGGACCAGTGCGCGAAGGGGGGACCGCGGGCGCGCGCTGGGCCGACCAATACGCGCTGGGCGGACCGGCGCGCGGGGCGAACTGGTGGTGCGCAGGGCGATCCGGGGCCACGCCCTTCGCGCGCTGGGACCAGTGCGCGAAGGGGGGACCGCGGGCGCGCGCTGGGCCGACCAACGCGCGCAGGGCGGACCCGCGCCGCGCCGGTCGCGCGCTGGGACCAGTGCGCGAAGGGGGACCGCGGCGCGCGCTGGGCCGACCAGGCGCGCCGGGTGGACCAACGCGCGCAGGGCGCAGCGTCGACGCCTAGCTGATCGACACACGAACCACTACAGGGCTAGGAGTGCGGCCGTTCGAGTATTGAGATTAATCCATGTCGTTTCCATCCGATTGAGAGCAGCCAAGTTCGAGCTCTTGCGACCGGAAGCAACGTGCGGTCACAGGACTCTCGGCTCAAAATCTCTTCTGCGTCATATTCAGCACCCAACAGGTCCGCACTCGTTTCGTAAGGAGCACGGCCGCGAAATTCGATGAAGTCGCGGAAATACGGTGCCGAAGAATAGCGGTCCACGCTCGCGCAAGGCCTCTCACCTGAATGCTTCGCGTGGTTCGCCAGCACGTAGACTATTGCATTGCGCGTGTTGCGAGGCGACGTGAGTGCGCGCCCGTGCCAGCGGTCAGCGAAAAAGCCCCCTCGCTCCATCAGCAGACGATTCATTCTGCGGGATGTCCGAATCTCGAAACCACGCATCCCGTCGACGAGCGCGGCTTGATCGTCTGCCTCGACAATCATGTGAACGTGATCGGGCTGAGCCGAGAACTCGCAGATGCGAAAACGATCCTGCCAATGTGCATTCGTGTCAGCGATACTTCGTACCAGCGTGGGAAACATGAACGGCGTACGAAGCGGCCCCCAAACCGTTCGCAATGTCACATGATACGGAAATGCGCCTCCCGCAAAAGTCCGCGAAATGTGCGGCATTCGTTGGGGTCCGGCACGAGGACGTCCAGCGCCCGCCCGGGGACCACCCCACGAATTCGGAAACTGCAATTCGAGCTGCCGACCCATTTCGTTAACTGCGCCTCTACTCTTGAGTAATAAGAACCTATCACTAGTTCGCTACTTGATCATCAGAAATCAAGAACGAGAATGCGATTCTGAACGACGTTCTTTCCTATCGAGTATCCATGCCGAGCCGAAGGCAAAAGTGTGCGTTCCTCCGCTCACACGAAGGGGAATTCAGCCGAATCAAGTGACCGCAGTCTGCTCGAACGCCCTTGCGTCGAGAAACTCTGCGTTCGTGGATGGGCATGCGCGCGCGAACTCAGCCGAATCAGGTACCCAGCGGAATCGCGATCGCGAAACTTGCGTGCACTTCTTTGCTCGGGCAGCGAAGGCCGCATCGCGCAACGATGCCCTCACCCCAGTGCTCACCTGGCTGAATCAATAGACTCCGTCGCGAAACCCCGCCTTCGTGAGCAGGCACCCGCGCGGATGAAGTTCAGCCGAACCAGGTGACCGCTGTCTGCTCGAACGCCCATGCGTCGAGAAACTCTGCGTTCGTGGGGTGGGCACGCGCGCGGATGAATTCAGCCGAATCAGGTACCCAGCGGAATCGCGATCGCGAAACTTGCGTGCACTTCTTTGCTCGGGCAGCGAAGGCCGCATCGCGCAACGATGCCGCACCGCGTGCTCACACGAAGGTGAGTTCAGCCGAATCAAGTGACCGCGGTCTGCTCGAACGCCCTTGCGTCGAGAAACTCTGCGTTCGTGGATGGGCACCCGCGCGGATGAAGTTCAGCCGAATCAAGTGCTCGGGGGATTGCGTCGATCGCGAAACTTGCGTGCACTTCTTTGCTCGGGCAACGAAGGCCGCATCGCGCAACGCGGCCCGCACCGCGTGCTCACATGAAGGTGAATTCAGCCGAATCCAAGTGACCGTAGTCTGCTCGAACGCCCTTGCGTCGAGAAACTCTGCGTTCGTGGATGGGCATGCGCGCGCGAACTCAGCCGAATCAGGTACCCAGCGGAATCGCGTCGATCGCGAAACTTGCGCGCTCTTCTTTGCTCGGGCAACGAAGGCCGCATCGCGCAACGATGCCGCACCGCGTGCTCACACGAAGGTGAGTTCAGCCGAATCAAGTGACCGC
>JBMOMJ010000003.1:0-37872 GCA_049324695.1 Myxococcota bacterium | reverse complement strand
TGTTCGGGTGATCGCGAAACTTGCGCGCTCTTCTTTGCTCCGCCAACGAGGCCGCATCGCGAAACGATGCCCTCACCCCAGTGCTCACACGAAGGTGAATTCAGCCGAATCAAGTGCTCGGGGCGATCGCGAAACTTGCGCGCTCTTCTTTGCTCGGCCGACGAAGGCCGCATCGCGCAACGATGCCCATACCCAGTGCTCACCTGGCTGAATCAATAGACCGCGTCGCGAAACGCCGCCCGCGCCCAGCGCTCGTCCGACTGAATTCAGCCGAATCAAGTGCTCGGGGCGATTGCGTCGACCGCGAACTTGCGCGCTCTTCTTTGAGCGGGCGACGATGAACTCAACGCGGTGAAGGCCGCTTGCTGGGCTGTCTGCGAGTGGGGGGCTTGCCCGGGCTTTTGGCGCGCGGCTTCTTGTTGGCGCTCGCTGCGTGCGCTGCCAGAATCGCAGGTCGCGCCCACTCAGCCATTTCACTCGGCTCTTCCAGCGCGGCTGGGGGAACCTCGAAGTAAGGCATCTGCGTGCCTCGCCCATCGCGATTCACGTAAACGAAGGGTTTCAACCCGAGCGCCTCGTGTTTGGCTCGGGTGGTTGCGTCGGCGCGAACGTACAGCGCGCCATCCCAGATGAGCGCGAACATGACGCCGTCGTGGAAGAAGGCGTGTTCCCCGAATACTAACTTCGGAGTTACGCCTCCGAGTGGTTCGAACAACTCGAGGCAATGCGCCGCGAGCCCCTCCAGCTTGCGCGACTTCGAAGCTGTCATGGGCGAAGCTTACACCCAAGCTCGACGTCGCGTCGCGACTCGATTGTCAGAGAGTGGCACACTTCGCCCAGCGATTCCTCGGCTGCATACACAGGGATCCGCGCACTTGCGGCTGGCACACAATCTGCTCATCCCGCCGCCTGGAGGTTCTTATGGCTTGGGTCGGCTGTGTCGGAAAATGGGCTTCCGTGGCGGCAATCGCCGCACTGGTTTCGGGTTGTAGCTCGGCGATCGAGAGCTCGAGAGAGCAGCCGTCGGCTTCAGGAGGAAGCTCATCCACGACGGGAAGAACTTCATCAGGATCCGGGGGTGCTTCGCTGGGTGCGGCAGGAAACGCTGCGAGTGTTCCCATCCCGGGCGCCATGGTCGACGCGAGCGAGCAACAACCGAGCTCAAATACGTCCGCCACCATGACTGTGAACACGAATCCGTTCGTGATGACGGCGCACGATCCGCTGTCGACGTTCGCTGTGGATGTGGATTCGGCGAGCTACGATATCTTCCGCAAGGCGGTGAACCAAGGGTCGTTGCCGCCGGCTACCAGCGTGCGTCTCGAGGAATTCGTGAACAGCTTCGCCTACGACTACCCGGCTCCAACTCCAGAAGACCCAACGCCGTTCAGCATCTCTCTGGCAGCCGCGCCGAATTTGCTCCCCGACGGCACGTTCTTGCTGCGCGTCGGAATTCAGGCGCGCCAGGCACCACTGACCGAGCGCAAGGGCGCGAACCTCGTGTTCTTGGTGGATGTATCGGGCAGCATGCAATCCGCCGACAAGCTGCCTCTCGTTCAACAGTTGATGCGCGAGTCGCTGGATGTGCTCACGCCAGACGACAAGATTTCGATCGTCACCTACGCCGGTTCTACCGAGGTGCGGCTAGCGCCGACGGCCGTGCGCGATCGCGCTGAGATTCTTGCCGTCATCAATGGGCTGCTTTCAGGCGGCTCTACAGCAGGCGCCGCAGGGCTCACGCTGGCGTATGAGCAGGCTCAAGCCGGCTATATCGAAGGGGGGCTAAATCACATCGTGCTGTGCACCGATGGTGACTTCAACGTCGGCCCATCGAGCAACGCTGAGCTCTTGAATATAATTCGCGAGAAGCGCAAGACAGGGGTCACGCTTACGACGCTCGGTTTCGGCCTCTCGAACTTGAATGATTCGATGATGGAAGCGGTGAGCGACGCGGGTAACGGAATCTACGGGGTGATTAGCGACTCCGCGCACGCCCAATCCTATGTTCAAAACAAATTGCTTTCGACCATCGTGCGCGTCGCGAAGGACGCGAAGATTCAAGTCGAGTTCAACGCCGCGCAAGTACAAGCGTACCGCTTACTCGGCTACGAGGATCGCGCGATCGCCGACAACCAATTCCGCGATGATACCGTCGACGCCGGAGAGATCGGCTCCGGACATCGCGTCAGCGCGATCTATCAATTGGTGCCGCAAGGAGTACCGATGCCGAATGTGTCCGGCGCTCCTGCCGCCGAAGACGGCGCGGCGTACGACGGTGCGGTCGAACACGCCGCCAACGATCTCGTGCTGGTGAAAGTACGCTACAAGGCACCCGGAGCAGCCGACACGGACGCAGCTAGCGAAGTTGCGGCGCACCTTACCAATGAGCAACTGGCGACCGAACCCGCAGCGCTCGATCTGGATTTCAGGTGGGCAGTCGCCGTCGCGTCGTACGCTGAGCTCTTGAAGGGCAGCCCGTACGCGAACAAAGCGAGCCTGCCACAAATCGAGGCCCTGCTGAAGGCGCCCGGGCAAGAGCTGCACGCGGATCGCGTGGAGTTTCTGCAGCTATTCACACGAGCCAGCGCTCTTCTACGCTAACTCGCGGCTTCGAACGTGCCGTGAAGGCGTCACGGAACGAATCGAGGCAAGCCTGCGAGCAAAGGACCGGAACTCGGAAACGCACCTGCAACCGCTGGCGTTCGAGCGATGCCCCAACTCGACCAATTGGCTTTCGGCAAGGCGGCCGCGGCGCACAAGTTCTGAAGCGCCGTGCGGAAGTCATCGAGCTGGAACACGTCCTCGAAACCAACCCGACCGCGCACTTCGCCGGCAAGGCGAGTCACCACCACGCTCGACAACGGCGGACTCCAGCAGCCGAAGTGATTCAGCACCCCTTGTAAACGGTGAGCGATGTCGGCTCCCGCAAGTGAGTCCGCGCTGAACAACACCGCGGCAGGCTTTCCCAGAAACGCAGGTGACAGCTCGTAGCTGGTCATCACTTCCAGAAAGCGTTGCAAGGGCGAGCCCCAGGAGCTCCAGTAGACGCCGCTCGCAAACAACAACGCGTCACTGGCTTCCAAGCTGCTCGCCAGCGCTTCCACGCTGCCGGCGTAGTCAGCCAAGCTCACACATTCTGCGGCGACATCGGCCGGAAGCCAACTGCGAGCCAGCTCGAGCAGCGCGTGAGTGTTTCCGCTCTGGCCGCGCAGCGAGCCATTCAGCATCAGAAGACGAACCATGCCGGAAGTGTGCCCCAGCCCTGCCTGGAGCTCGAGGTGTGACGCGAACCCGCGAGCGCCGCCGCCTCGGTGTGGCGGCGAGCCGAGCGGAAGCCGCTTATAAGAAATACTTATCTTCCGGACAATTCCTTTGAATTGGACTTATGCGGGCCAAACCCTTACAAACCTCGAGCGGCGTGCGAGAACGCCGCCACGGCCGTCCGGCTCCGGTTGGCGCCGTGCGAGTTTCTCCGCGCTGGTCGTCGCTCGAAGGATCAATCCGCATGGTTTCGTCGTCTCTAGGTCGCAAGTTCGTGATGGCGCTCACGGGCTTGTTCCTGATCTCTTTCCTGGTCGTGCACCTGGCGGGCAACCTCCTCCTGTTCAAGGAGGACGGCGGTGTCGCCTTCAACGCCTACGCGCACTTCATGAGCACCAACACGATCGTGCGCTTCCTCGAGATCGTGCTGTTCGCGGGCATCATTTTTCACTTCGCCGAAGGCGTGAGCCTGGTGCTGAAGAACCGTCAGGCGCGACCGAAGGTGTACGCGATGAAAGGTGGCAATGGCGCCAGCTGGGCGTCGCGCTGGATGGGCGCGCTGGGCGGCATCATCACCGTGTTTTTGGTTTTGCACCTGTCGAACTTCTTCTACAAATCGCGCCTCGCGACGCCTGGGCCCGGCGTGATCGACGTGATTGACGCGGAAGGCACGCGCGACATGTACAGCGTGGTGCGCGAGGCCTTCGCGGCCGAGTGGTACTCGGCGGTGTACGTAGTTTCCATGGTCGGCCTGGCCTTCCACCTGCTGCACGGCTTCAGCAGCGCCTTCCAGAGTCTGGGTCTCAGCCACCGCGGTTACGCCCTACAAGTCCGCCGGCTGAGCACCGCGTTCGCCATTTTGGTCCCGCTCGCGTTTGCGAGCATGCCCATCTACTTCTACCTCCGCTCTCTCAACTAGCGCTTCCAACATGGCAACTGATTCAGCGCCGACTGGCCCTTTCGACGCGCGCATTCCCAACGCGCCGCTCGCCGAGATGTGGACGACCTACAAGTCCACTTGCAAGCTCGTCAACCCAGCCAACAAGCGCCATCTGGACGTGATCGTGGTGGGCACTGGGCTCGCCGGCGCCTCGGCGGCCGCCACCTTGGGTGAGCTCGGCTACAACGTAAAGACGTTCTGCTTTCAAGACAGCCCGCGGCGCGCTCACTCGATCGCTGCGCAGGGCGGAATCAACGCGGCCAAGAACTACCAGAACGACGGCGATAGCGTGTATCGCCTGTTCTACGAAACCATCAAGGGCGGTGACTACCGCGCTCGCGAAGCCAACGTGCATCGCCTGGCAGAGGTCAGCACGCGCATCATCGATCAGTGTGTCGCACAGGGTGTACCGTTCGCGCGCGAGTACGGCGGCATGCTGGATAACCGCTCCTTCGGCGGCACCCAAGTGCAGCGCACTTTCTATGCGCGCGGACAAACTGGGCAGCAGCTCTTGCTTGGTGCGTACTCGGCGTTGTCACGTCAGGTCGCGGCGGGCCGCGTCACGCAATACAGCCGCCACGAGCTGCTCGATATCGTGATCGTCGACGGCCGCGCGCGCGGCATCATCGCGCGCGACCTGGTGACGGGTGAAATCGAGCGGCACTCGGCCCACGCGGTGCTGCTTTGCACCGGCGGCTACGGAAACGTCTTCTTCCTGTCTACCAACGCGATGGGCTCGAACGTCACCGCGATTTGGAAGGCGTATAAGCGCGGTGCTTACTTCGGCAATCCCTGCTTCACGCAGATCCACCCGACCTGCATTCCGGTGCACGGCGAGCACCAGTCGAAGCTCACCTTGATGAGTGAGTCGCTGCGCAACGACGGACGCATTTGGGTGCCGAAGCAGCAAGGCGACAAGCGCAAGCCGCAGGACATTCCGGAAGCAGAACGCGACTACTACCTGGAGCGACGTTACCCGGCGTTCGGCAACCTGGTGCCGCGCGACGTCGCCTCGCGCGCCGCGAAAGAGCGATGCGACGCTGGCTACGGCGTGGGCGAAACTGGCATGGCCGTGTACCTGGACTTCGCGGACGCCATCAAGCGCATGGGTGAAGCACAGGTCTCCGCCAAGTACGGCAACCTGTTCGAGATGTACGAGAAGATCACCGGCGACAATCCGTATCGCGTGCCGATGCAGATCTACCCCGCCATCCACTACACCATGGGTGGGTTATGGGTGAGCTACGAACTGCAAACCACGGTGCGTGGCTTGTTTGCCCTGGGTGAAGCCAACTTCTCCGATCACGGCGCCAACCGGCTCGGCGCTTCGGCGCTCATGCAAGGCCTAGCCGACGGCTACTTCGTGATCCCCTACACGCTCGGCAACTATCTGGCCGACGACATCAAGAGTGGCAAGGTCGACACGAACACGCGAGAGTTCGCCGAAGCCGAGAGCTCTGCCAAGGAGCGCATCGCGCGTGTGATGAGCATCGGCGGCTCCACGCCGGTCGACAAATTCCACCGCATGCTCGGCAAGGTCATGTGGGACCAGTGCGGCATGGCACGCAACAGCAAGGGACTCGAGCAAGCCATCAGCGACATTCGCGGCATTCGTGAAGACTTCTGGAAGCAGGCGCGCGTGCCGGGCAGCGCCAACGAGCTCAATATCGAGCTCGAGAAAGCTCTGCGCATCGCCGACTTCATGGAGCTCGGCGAGCTGATGTGCGTCGACGCACGTCATCGCAACGAATCCTGCGGCGGTCATTTCCGTGAGGAGTACCAAACCGAGGAGGGCGAGGCGCTTCGCGACGACGGCACTTTCTCTTATGTCGCCGCCTGGCAGTACGCAGGTCCAAACGAGGCCCCGGTGCTCCACAAAGAGGCCCTCAGCTTCAACAACATCAAGGTCCAGGCCCGCAGCTACAAGTAGCTCCGCCGCGTCACGCCAAGGAATCCCATGTCGGACAAGAACCTCAGCCTCACGCTCAAGGTCTGGCGCCAGAAGAACGCCAAAGATCCAGGCGGCTTCGTCACGTACAAGCTCGACAGCGTTTCGCGCGACAGCTCGTTCCTCGAAATGCTCGACCTGTTGAACCTCGATCTAGTCGAGAAGGGCGAAGAGCCCGTCGCGTTCGATCACGATTGCCGCGAAGGTATTTGCGGCGCCTGCTCGATGATGATCAACGGCAGGCCGCACGGTCCCGAACGCGGAACCACGTGCCAGCTCCACATGCGCGCTTTCAACAACGGCGACACGATCGTGATCGAGCCGTGGCGCGCCGGCGCCTTCCCGGTGATTCGGGATTTGGTGGTGGATCGCACGTCGTTCGATCGCATCGTTGCGGCGGGCGGCTTCATCTCGGTGAACACGGGTGCCCCGCAAGATGCCAACGCGATTCCCGTTCCGAAGCCGGACGCCGACGAAGCCTTCGATGCGGCGGCTTGCATCGGCTGCGGTGCCTGCGTGGCGGCGTGCAAAAATGCGTCGGCCACGTTGTTCGTGGCTGCGAAGGTCTCGCACCTTGCGATGTTGCCGCAGGGCAAGGTCGAGCGGAACGCGCGCGTGCTGAAGATGGTTGCGCAGATGGATGAAGAAGGCTTTGGCGCGTGCTCGAACACCGGTGCGTGTTCGGCGGTGTGCCCCAAGGCCATCGGTCAGCACCACATTGCGCGCTTCAATCGCGAGTACTTCCGGGCGCAGCTGTTCTCGGGCAAATGAGCGCGCCACGCGCGCCTCGCTTCGGTGAAGCGCGCGCGACCCAGTGACGAAGTGGTGTGCGTGGGCCAAGGAGGCGATCGTGAAGTATCACTAAACGATCGTTAAGAACGATTCGCTTTACCTAAACATTGCGTAGGCGCATCTTCCGTGACTGGAGGATGCGCCATGCAATCGCCGGTAAATCAGTGGAATCCACGAATGTATGAGCAGCGCGCGCGTTTCGTGCGCGAAGGCGGCGTGCCCGTATTGGAGCTGCTCGCGCCGCAAGCGGGAGAGCGAGTTCTCGATCTCGGCTGCGGTGACGGCAAGCTCACGCGCGCGCTGGCCGAGCGTGGTGCAAGCGTGGTGGGCGTGGATGCGTCCGCGAGCATGCTGGAGGAAGCGCGCGTCGCCTATCCGGAGCTCGACTTCCGCTGCGTTCGCGGCGAGGAGCTCACCTTCGACACCGAGTTCGACGCCGTGTTCTCGAACGCCGCGCTGCATTGGATGCCGCAAGCCGACGCGGTTGCCGCCGGCATGTTTCGCGCCTTGCGATCCAGAGGGCGATTGGCAGCAGAGTTTGGTGGTTACG
Source organism: Myxococcota bacterium (assembly GCA_049324695.1). Taxonomy (GTDB): domain Bacteria; phylum Myxococcota_A; class Polyangia; order Polyangiales; family Polyangiaceae; genus PMG-095. Next base: position 30,381 of record JBMOMJ010000003.1, on the reverse strand, counting down.
CCAACGTTGCCTGTGTGCGCGAAGCCGTCGCCGTTGGGCTCAATGCCGTTGGTCGCACTACGCAAACCTGGAATCCCTGGTACTTCCCTCGACTCGGTGAGTACGCGGCGCTGCTCGAGCGCTCCGGATTTTTGGTGCGTTTGGCGCATTGGTTCGAGCGTCCGAGCCCAATGCCGGACAGCGCCGAGCAGAGTGGTGTGGCGAGCTGGCTCAGCATCTTCGCCAACGAGCTCCTGAGTTCACTCAGCGACGTCGAACGACCCGCGTTCCTCGCTGCAGTCGAAGCGCACGCCAAGCCGCAGCTGTTTCGCGACGGCGTCTGGTGGATCGACTACGTGCGTTTGCGCGTGGAAGCCATCAAACCGTAGTCGCTGCCTCACTCCGCGGGTGCGTGCGCAGCGTCCGCAGGTAGCGCCTGAACCTCGCTCACTCCGCGGGTGCGCGTGCAGCGTCCGCAGGTAGCGCTTGAACCTCGCGCAGAATGCTCTCGGTGACGCGCCGGCGCAGCGGCTTCACGTCGACGCCATGGTCGGCGCGGTTCACCAGCGTCGCGAAGAACACCCGGCGCTGGCCCAACTCCACGAAACCCACGAACCACGCGGTCAGCTCCGTCGCGTTGGGCGGCACCTGCAGACCGGTCTTGCCCAGCAGCACGTGATCGGGTCCCACGTCCAACGTCATGATGTCACGCACGATCTCGGCAGTGCGCGGCGAGATTGGCAGCTTCCCGGCCTCGAAACGCCGCAAGAACTCGACCTGTTGCAGCGGTGAAATGCGCATGCCGCCGCGCAGCCAGAAGTGATCGATGCCGCCCGAAATGTCGTGATTGCCGTAGTCGAGGCGATTCACCCATTCCTGCATGCGCTCGGTGCCCACCTGGCGAGCGATGGCCTGGTAACACGGCACACAAGATACTCGAATCGCGGTGCGCAAGTCGTTGTCTCGGTTCCACTCGGGAATGTCGTACTGCTTTCCATCCCAGGGTAGGCGCGTCTCGGCGTCTTCCAAGATGCCGAGCTCGAGGCCGATCATGCTATTCGGGATCTTGAAGGTAGAAGCCGGCAACACTGCGCGTTGACACAGCGCCACGTCGCTGCACGCCAAGATGCCGCTTTGAGTATCGAACAGCGCTGTCGTTCCACTGATGTGCAACGCCTCGAAATGGCGCCGCCACTCGGGGCGCTCCTGAGGTAGCGCTGCGCTGGCTGCGGGCGCGCTGCTGGGTACGACCGGAACCGTAGCGGGCGCCGCCGCAGTCTTTGCAGCAGGCGCCGGTTGCGCGCAGCCGAACGCCGAGATCAAAAGCCCAATCCAACCTGCGCGCGTGGCGAACCTCATGTGCGGCAGCCTGGCACACACCGCGTCGCGAGAGAAGTCGCGAAGCCTACGAGCTAAAGCGTAGACACGGAGCGAAACTGCGCTTCGGGCCTACCGAGCAGATAACCCTGCAGCAAATCTGCCCCCAGATCGATCAATGTGTCGCGCTCTGCCTCGGTTTCGACGCCTTCACATACGAGTTGCGTACCGAGTTCGCGGCGGCACACTGCGATCATCGAGCGCACGATGCTGGCTTTGCGCGGACTCTGGTCGATGCCGCGTACCAGCGACATGTCCAGCTTTGCGATATCGGGTTCCAGCTGACTGAAGCTCGATAGCCCTGCGTAACCGGCGCCGAGATCGTCAACGGCGATGCGAAAGCCTCGTTCGCGCAACAGCGAGATGGCGCCGCGCACGTCGCGCACACGCTCGAGCGAGCTGCGCTCCGTGATTTCGAGCACGATACGCGAGGCCCAACGCGTCATCGGCGCTTCGGGAGAGAACAAGTCCTCGTCGTTCAAATCTGCCGAGTGCAGGTTGGTGAACAGCACCGCCTCGGGAGGAGCGCGCAGCGCGTCTTCGGCGAGGATGCGGCGAATGCGCCGTCCGAGTTCGCGCACGCGGCCGAGCCTCTCCGCAGCGTCGAACAACAAGCCCGGATTGCTCAGCGTGGGTTCGGCCGAGCGCACCAGCGCTTCGTAGCCGTAAACGCGGCGCGTGCTCCAATCCACGATCGGCTGGAAAGCCAGCCACAATTTTTCGAGAGCACGATCGAAGTGCGCCTCGATGCTGGCGCGGTCACCGAGCAGCCAACCTTCGGCTTCGTACAACTCGAGCGCGCGGCGCTTCAACAACGCCAACCGATGCATCGAGGTCGCCTCGCGCACCGTCTCGATCAGCATGTCGACCGCTACCGGCTTGTCCAGATAGCGAAAGCCTCCGTAGCGCACGGTGGCCACAGCCGTCTCGAGGGTGGGATAGCCGGTCATCACGATCAGGGGCACGTCGAGATCCAGCCGGCGAACGGCTCGTAAGAAATCGACGCCCCCCATGTCCGGCATGAACAGATCCGTGATGATGGCGTCGAAGCGCTTGCCCTGACGTAAGAAGTCGAGCGCGCTGGTGGCTTCGGGTGCACCGCTCACTTTGAAGCCGGCGTCGTCGAGCGCTCGAGTCAGGGCCTGCCTGAGCTGCCCATCGTCGTCCACGACAAGAACCTGCGCCGCTGCATCCGCCAACAGAGGTCTCCGCAAAGGGATACTCGAGTCGCAACGACCAAGCTCGCAAAAGCTTTAGAGACGACAGGTTTACGGCGAAGATCGGCGCTGGCGAAAAACGACGACAATCGTACAAAACCCCGAACTTCTGGAAGTCATCGAATGGCTCACTGTCGGTTCGATTCCGGACACTCGCTGGGCACGTCCTTGGCGCAACGAAAACCAGCGACGGCGATCCGAAACCCTGCGGGATGATGCACCCGATTCGATACGCGCAGCATGGCAGAGCCGTAGTTGTAGGCACCGCCGCGCAGCACTCGCTCACATTCGACAGGAATCGAGTTCTTGCCGGTAAAGCCCTGCATGCGATGCGCGCGCAGGTATGCGAGCGTTTCCAGGATCTCTCGGCAGCTCCCGGGAACACCACGTGACGCCGTCTCGCGCCGATACGCATACGGATCGTACGCGTCGGCGACCCATTCCCAAACATTGCCCGCCAGGTCGAGGTGACCGTAGGGTCCTTTTCCCTCAGGGTACTTGCCGACGGCTTCGGTAGTTGGTCGACCGCCGAACACGCCATGACGTTTGGGATCGGGTGAGTCGTCGCCCCACACATAGCGCCGGGCGTCGTCTCCGCGCGCTGCTCGCTCCCACTCTGCTTCGCTCGGCAGCCGCTTGCCGCGAAACTCGCAGTACTGAACCGCGTCGAACCATGACACGCCGGCTACAGGATGGTCCGGCTTGCGAAACTCCTCGGGGTGACCCGATGTGAGACGACTGCTAGCCAACGAGTCTGGTGCGCGACACACCGAAGCGCGCACACATTCGCCGTAGTCGGCTTGAGTCACTTCGAGCAAATCGAGCCAAAAGCTCTGCACGCTGACGGCGTGCTGCGGACGTTCATCGAGCTCGCCTTCGTCGTCGGCGCCCATGCGAAAGGTGCCGCCAGCAACCAGGGCCATTTCGGGCGGAGGCTCAGGCGCCTGGCAGGGTTTCGCAGATTGCGCCGCCGGCTCGAATGTCGCGATCGATTCGCGCAGCGGCACAGGCTGTGGTGCACGCGAGCTCGCGTGTGCAATCGGTGCCGCAGATGGCGCAACGGCGGCGGGCAACGCTGGCGCCATCGGCGCAGGTTGGTTGCACGCCAACGTCAGGCTGCACGCGCCGATGTAACGCAGCGCCTCAGCTGGCAGCTGGCATGCTGCGCGAACCACTCGAAGCGTCTTCCGCCGAACGCGAATGAGGGCGGCCGCGCGTACCGAATACGTAGTCGAGCCAGGGACAGCTCACCCCAAAGCGACTCGTCGGCTCCTTGAAGTGGTGCACCATGTGTTCACGGCGCAACCAACGCCCGAAACGATTCTTGGGAGCGTGCGCGTGCACGTACCAGTGAATGGTGTCGTAAAGCACGTAGCCAAAAACGAAACCGGCAAAGGGGCCGTACATGCCGGACGCGCCGAGCAGCCAGCGGAACGTGAGGAAGATCGCCGCGCACAAGAACAGGGATGCGCCGGGCGGGATCACCAAACGACCTTCGTCCCACGGATAGTCGTGGTGCACGCCGTGCACGTAAAAGTAAATGCGCTGTGTCTTCGGCCCTACCACTGGAAGGTGGAAAAACAGCCGATGCAGCCAGTACTCGAATAGGGTCCAGAACAGGTACCCGAGCACGAACTCGATGGCGACACGCCACACCGAAACGTGCTCGACACCAATCGCCACGCCCACGCTCACAAGCGAGATCGGCACGTAGATGGCTGCCGGAACCAGCGGATGAACGCGCGAGAAGTATTCGAAAAAATCCGATTCGAACATGCGCGGGGAACCGCGCTGAGCGCGCGGGGCGGGAGCTTGGGTCTGTGGCCGCGTCATGCTGTGCCTGGGCACTAATCGGCCCTAACGTGCTCCCAGAGCCTTCGGACTGCAAGTGGGGAGTGATCAACGGCCATTGGGCCGTATGCTGAAAACTGCATCGGACGAACGGCTGGCCCGCGGTTCGAAGACAGGTGCGTCGAATGCTACGCGCTTCATCCGTGAGGGTCACGCGAAGGTGATGATGAGCTGCGTAGTGGCTGCCGCATTCAGCTACGGACTCCGACTATTGCCGAGGCACCTACGCTCGGGTAGCAACGCGCCCTGTGCAGAGCCGAATCCGCGCCGGGTTGAGCCGAGCCAAGCTGGCGTTCGAGCAGAACCTAAAGCGGCTCCGGACTCGCTTTCGAACCGACAAGAAGCAGCTCTTCATCGAGGTGATTGCGGCGCTGTTGGTGCTCGTCAGCTTGTTTGCGTTTCTACACACGTGGTTCGGCGGCTACGCGGCCGCGCTCACCGATCCCAATTTGCAGACGGACGACGCGCGTACGGCGTTGTTTCCGTTTCATCGCTACGGGCCTGGCGCGCCACTCGCGAATGATCCCATCGCAAACGAGATGATTCAGTATCAGCCGCACGCTTTTCGGCTGATTTACTTCATCGCGGTGCCGTTGGTTGGTCTTTTGTGGGCCGCCAAAGTGGCGCAGTTCGTGTGCCTCTTCATCGTGTTGGTAGCCGCCGTCGTGTTGGCGCGCAGCCGTCGTGCGGGGCTAGGCACCGCCGCGCTGTTCTTGTTTTTGTTTTTGCGTGACCGCTTCGTGATGGATCGCATTGGTGGCGGGCTGCCGCGCAGCTTCGGTTTCCCGGCAATGGCGCTCTGGCTCGCGGGCGCGCTCGCACACAACGTGAAGGCACGCCGCGCAGGCGCCGTGGTCGCCGCGCTCACCTACCCTTCTGCGCTCGCCATGGTGCTCGGCGCCGAAGGCATCTACACATTGCGTCGTTTCGGTCGGCCTGGCTTTCGCACGCTGTGGCGACGCTTGAAGCACTATTTGATTTTGGTCGCTGCGTGCGCCGCATTGTTCGCTCCCGCAGCGTTGCTCGCCTCCGGTGGCGGGCCCGTGCACACTCTGGCGCAAGCGCAGGAGGAGCCAGCGTTCGGAAAGACCGGTCGGCTTTGGCTCTTGCCGCTACCCGAAACGGGCACCGCTTTCGGCAAGCAGATCTACCAGGCGCTCAAGCCGATCGGCGAGTCGCCGTGGCCCAAGCTGCAAGACGCGCTCTACGAATTTCGAGGCGAAACGGCATCGGTGTTCATCGCGCTGATGTTGATGATCCCATTCTTTGGGTGGGCACCAGCGCCCGCGGCCTTGGTGGCGTTCTTCGCTTCCAGTTTGGTGATGTACGCGCTCTCGGTGCTGTTCGCGTTTCGGCTGTATTCACCCGAGCGCTACTACAGCTACGGCATGCATTTTACGGCCATCGCGCTGGTGAGCAGCGCGCTCGGCTTGCTGCTGCCACGACTACGTGCACGCCTTCGTGCACCGATTCGAAACGTTGCTGCTGCGCTATCGATCTTCCTTATGTGGAGCTGGCTCGGCACCGGCGCCACCAGCCACGGCGCGATGGCAATGACGATCGACTATCGCCGCCGCGCGCCGCTCTGGGAGTTCATCAAGACGCTGCCGAAGGACGCACGCATCGCGTCGTTCATCACGGACGGTGATGACATCCCGCTCTTCGCTCAGCGCGCCAACAACGGCGGCTTCGAAACCCTGCAGCCCTGGCTCACGCAGTCGTGGGCACGCCAGAAAGCTCGCGCTGAAGACACGCTGACTGCCTTTTACTCGACGGATCCCAAAGAGGTCCTCGACTACTGTAAGAAATACAACGTCACGCACCTACTCGTGAACCGTGCTCGCTACGGACACGACTTCGTCAAGCGTGCACTGACGTTCGAGCCGCTCTCCAGCTTTGCGCGCAACCTGCTCGCCAATCGCAATCCCGAAGACTGCGCGCTCGCCCAAGTGCCCGAAGAGGCCATTGTTTTCGATGCCGATCCAACGCTCATCGTCAGCGTCGAAAAGCTGGAAAAGGCCTGGGACGGCGGCGGCTGACCAGCCGGGTTACCCAGCTGGCCGAGGCCATGCTAAGCGTGCGCCTGCCGTGCTGCGCCTTTCACCGATTCTCCCCGGCAAATCATCCATTCGCTCCGCGCTGGCCGCCGTACTGATTGGCGCCGCCGCGCTCTGCGGTACGGCTCGCCCTGCCAGCGCAACCGTGGTCGAGCGCATCGTGGCCGTCGTGGGTGACAAGGCGATCCTGCTCAGTGACTTGCGCATGCGGGCGCAGCCGTTCCTGATTCAGGTGCATCAAACGGTGCCGCCGGGTGCGCAGCGCAACGCCGCCATCTCCCAGCTATATCGTACGGTGCTCGATCGTTTGGTCGACGAAGAGCTCGAGCAACGCGCGGCGCAGCAGTCGAAGCTGGTGGTGACCACCAAAGAAGTCGACGATGCCATCGCGCGTGTCGCGGCTCAGAACAAGATCACCATCGAGCAGCTGATTGCGGAAGCCACCAAGAGCGGCATCAACGAGCTCGGTTATCGCGACGAGCTGCGACGCCAGTTGCTCGAAGCCAAGCTCATCAACGTGCGCCTACAGGGCCGCATCCGTGTAGTCGACGAAGATCTGCGCGACGCTTATCGCAAGCTCGTCATGGAGGAGCGGCAGAAGCTGCGCCTCACCCCTGCCTGGATCGTCATCAACGTTGGCAGCAGCCGCGCCGAGCAACGTGAGAAGCGCGCGCTGGCGGAGCGCGTCGCCGAAATGGCTCGCCATGGCGATTTTGCGGAGCTCGCGCGACGTTATTCGGAAGACGCCACCACGCGTTCGAACGGCGGCGCGCTGTCGCCAGTCCGCGTGCAAGAGCTCCCGCCGGCGCTGGGGCGCATCGCGATGGGCCTCGAAGCGGGGCAAAGCTCGGCGGTCGTACGCGTCGGTGATCGCTACGTGATCTTCAAGGTGTTGAAGCGCGACCCGTCGGAGCTCCCGGATTTCGATCAGGCGCGCGCCGAGCTCTCGGAGCGGGTGTACATCGACAAGATGGCGCAGGCGAAGAAGATGTGGCTGGCCGGGTTGCGCCGCCAACATCACGTGGAAGTTCGGCTGTAGCGCTCAGTCAGCGCACAACAAGGTCTCGACTACAGCGGGCGAGCTGCCAGCTTTGACGATGCGCCGCGCCGCCTCGAGCTCTTCGCGCACCACAGCTTCCAACGCCTCGGCAGGCGGAGCGCCAGCGATGCGGCGACCGTTGATGAACAACGTGGGGGCCCCATCGAGCCCGAGATTCTCTGCGAGCTCGTGATCGCTGGCCAGCTGCGCGGCGCGCTCGGAGTGTTCCGCCAAGCTGAGCAGCTTGTCGGCATCGAGACCCAAGCGCGAGGCCACGCCACGCAGCTGCTCGTCGTCGAGCTCCACGCTGCGCACGCCGAACAACGCGGCGTGCACGGTCCAGAAGGCGCGCTCACCGCCCAGCTCGCGCGCTGACAGCGCAAACGCCGCTGCGCGTTCGGCGTGTCGATGTTGTGGCAGCGCAAAGCTCCGCCAGGCGCGCCGCACGACGCCTGCGTGACGCGTCACAATCGAGGTCAGCGCCGGCTCGAGCGAGCGACAGGCATCGCATTCGAAATCCGAAAATTCGACGATCGTGACCAACGGCGCACTGGCGCCTTGCGTGGGCGCTTTGTCGAGCGGCACGCAGTCACGCCGATCCACACCGAGACCCACCCCGATCAGGTTCTTGCGTACGCGCTTGCTATAGGCTTGAGCCGGCGGCATGCCCTGTGCGACCAGCCAGCGCATCGTGCGCGCCTCTTCGTTGATCACGCTTTCGAGCACCGCGTCAGTGGCTCTGCCGATCACGCGGCGCCCATTCACGAACAGCGTGGGCGTCGCGCGTACGTCGAGCTTGGTGGCAAGCAGGCGATCGCTCTCGACCTGAGCTTCCGCGAGCGGATCGCGCGCCAGGCTCTCGCGCGACGCTCCGACATTGGCGCTCGAAAGCCAGCGTGCCACTTCGTCAGGGTTGGGAGCTTCGCGACTGGCAGCCGCCGCCGAGAGCACTCGCCAGCTCGCGTCGCTGCCCATCTGCAGCGCCGTGGCAGCCAAGATGAGCGAAGCGCCGCGCGCGTCTGCGTGCTCCGCCAGCGGCCGGTGGTAGAAGACGAGCCGAAGGTTCGCCCCTTTGCGCGCGGCGATCCGGCCGAGCGAGCGCAGCTCAGCGCGGGTATGCTCGCACTCCAGATCGCCGAACAGCGCGAGCGTGACCGGCGCACTTGCCGTGCCCCACACCGCCTGGCCTTTGCTCACGGGGAGCAGCGCACCGACTTCGTCCGGCCAAACTCTATCCCCGCTGGGTGAACGCGGCATGCCGCTGAACTCGCTGGGGTCGTCGCTCTCGGCCAGCTCCTGCGCCGCGCTTTCCTCGCCGGCGTCCTCCTCGCTGTCGAACTCGGGCGTCGCCAACTTGGGAGGCGGCGTGATTCCACGTGGACTCGTACCGATCGCCGGCGGCGTCGGGCGTGCGGCAGTTGCACTGCTGCTCGTCGCTGGTGCTCCACGCAGCGCGAACACCAGCCCGAACACTGCGCCACCCACCAAGATGAGCGCGCCCAGAACGATTGGGACGATCGCCCAGAGCGACACCCGAGAGCGCCGGGCGTCCGGCAGGTCGGGAGGCGAGGGCGTCATAGAATGACCGTATCAGGCGCTTGCCACTTTGGCAGCCTGCACAACCGCTTCGCCAGAGTGGCGAGCGAGAATCCAGCATACCAACCAGCGGTAGCCGTCGCGGAGCCGCGTCGCCGCGAGATTTTCGCCCTGAAACAAAGCGCAGTTCCGTTTGCGCCGTGGCACACCCTGTGCTCTGTAGGAGCGGCTGTGACTCGGCGAGCACTGCCCTTCTTGGTTGCCTTCGGCTTCATGGGTTCGGTTTGCGCGGAAGCGTTGGCTCAAACCGCGTTCACCGCCAGCATCGTGGGTACGCCGACGCGCCGTGACGGCCGTCTGCCGAGCGGCATCAAGCCGAACATCATCAACTACGCAGACTGCGCGGCGGACGACAAGATCACCCTCAAGCTCAACACTACGAGCGCCAACGTCACGCTCGAAGTCTGGGCTGGAACAGTCGGCGATTGCGGCAACGTGAATCGCGGCCCGGCAACGGTGCCGACGCAGTGCTGGCAGGTTTTCGTCGCAACACCGTGGCCCACCGGCAGCATCTCGATTCCTGTGAAGGACATCCTTCCTCACAATGCGAGCGGTCCTGGCACCGCGCCTGACACCGTGTGTGATGACGTTGCCAACGTGAGCACCGGCAACGGCAACGTTACGCTCTACTTCATTCCGGTCGCCGGCCAAGCCACGTCCGGTGGTACCGCGGCGACCTACGCAGTCACCTACGATCTCCAGGGGCCAACGCCGCCCACCAACTTCGACGTGGGTCTTGGAGATACGCGCCTCATCCCATCGTGGACAGTCAGCTCGGATCGAAGCATCAGCGGCTACCGCCTTTACTGTCAGCCGTCCGAGACGTGCTCTTCGGACTACCTCACGCCGGGCACCGTTCCCAGCTCGAACACGCCAGACGACCTGCGCACCGGCTCCGCAGGCCCGAACTCCACACAAGGTGAAATCAGCGGACTGGAGAATGGCGAGGACTATGTGTGTGCCATCGCCGCTACCGACACCTACGGCAACGTCGGCAAGCTATCGGAGGTCGCTTGCGGCTCGCCGAAGCCGGTCAACGGATACTACCGCGTATACCGCGAAGCGGGTGGCACCGCGGGTGGTGGCTATTGTAGCTTCGGCCGCCGTGCGAGCCCGGCGCTCGCGCCGATTCTGTTCGCCGCGCTCGCTGCCTTCGCCCTTCGCCGCAGGCGTCGCGGGAGTTCCGCATGACGCTGGCCGAGCTCGACTCCTTCGCTTCACCCCAACCCAAACCCATGCGAGCCCTCCTGGCACCGTTCAGCATGCGCCGCCCTCGTGCGCGTGCGCTGATCCGTTCGACCCTCTTCGCAGCCGCAAGCGCCGTGGGCCTGCTGCACGTCCGCGCTGCCCACGCCGATACATATGACCAGCTCGGGCGCTACGAACGCACTCGGCGGGCGGGCGAGTCACCGCAAAACGTCGCCATCGAGCTGCGCTTTGGTCGTTACGTTCCCGACGCCGACGACGGTTTGAACGGCACCCCTTACGTAGACGTCTTCGGCAAAAAGAGCCGCTACTACGGCGGTCTCGAAGTCGACTGGCAGGTCCTGCGCATTCCCATGCTCGGCACGCTCGGCCCTGGCCTCGGCGTGGGCTACACCGTCGCGAGCGGCCGCGCTCAGTTCTCGGATGGTTCTGGCGCTTCGCAACAGGACACATCGCTCACGATTTTGCCGATGTACCTGGTCGGCGTGTTCCGCCTAGACGTCGTCACGCGCGAAACCGTGATTCCTCTGGTTCCCTACGCCAAACTCGGCCTCGGTTACGCTCTCTGGCGCGCCGACGACCAGGACGAAACCTCGCGCGTCGATGGCAAGCTCGGGCGCGGCGCCTCCTACGGTTATCACTTCGCCCTGGGCGGCATGTTCCTCTTGGACTTCCTCGACCGCCAAGATGCCAAAGCGGCGGACGCAGCCATCGGCCTGAACCACAGCTACCTGTTCGCGGAGTGGTTCAAGAGCGATCTCAGCGGCTTTGGTTCCAAAGACAAACTCCAGGTCGGCACCAGCACCTGGACCGTTGGCCTCGCGCTCGAATTCTAGTCAGTCGTTCGTCGCGGCGCCGCTCGGCTCACACTCGGTGCCGCCCGGCGCCGACACCAAGCTGACTCAACTTGCGCGCAGCAAGCAATCGATGTGCTTGCGTTCCCAAGCCATCGCGCGCTCGTAGTGCCGGAACTCGCGCTCACGACGAGAGAATTCCGGCGAGTGCAAAATCGAACGGCGCCCAACGCGCTGCGCGGGAACCACGTGATGCAAGAGCTCGTGATAAACGATGAACGCAACGAAGTAGCGAGGCACCCACGGCTTATCGAGCACCGGATGGATGCGCACGAGGCGCTCAACCGCGCTGTACGTTCCGAGCTTGATGCTCTTGCGAGCGCGCGCTTGAGGGCGCTTGGTACGTCGGGTCCAGGTGACGAGCACGTCGGAAAGCGCACCCCCGAAGTACTCCGCATTGAGCTCGGCTAGGATCGCCACCAAGTCGTGCACCTCGCCGCGAGTCTTCAGCGGTCCCGGAACGGGACGCGACGCGCGAATGCGGTGCAGGTTTTGGTCGATGTAGTCACCGACAATCTGCGACGCCTCACGGTTACCGTGCACGACATACGCAACCAGCGCGTCGCGAACTCGATCCGGCGCGCCCAAGAACATCATGTGCACGCGAACCCGCAACGTGCCGCGGCTCTGCGTGTGGGTGACCATCCGACGTCGGTTGTCAGTCACCGCAAGCTGAACCGCCCCACCGAATGCCGCCATGAAACGGCGCTCGAGCGCTTGCCTCGCACCTTCGTGAACGAAGATTTGTGGCCCACCCGGGGTAAGCAACGGTAGTTGCAGCGGCACCACACGCGGATCCGGCACGCGCAGCACAGCGGTTGCCATGCGCGGCGCAAGCCAGGGCCGAACGCGAAGCTTCTGCGTCGCTTTCGGAGCCGAGATCCAGGGGAAACCGAGCTGAGGGGTCATCGAGGGATGAGCTGTTCCATTCGCACTAGGGGTTGGGTTCCTTAGCGTCAAGGAAATGCATTTATTCTTTTGATTTCATTAACTTACAAGGTTTTGACCCCCCGTTCCTCCCGCTCGCCCTAAGTACCCGTTCTACATGGGATTCCCTGGCGCTGACCTCCGATTCACCGAGGGAAATCCTCCGTGGGGGTTCGCCCCCTGACCGCGCGAAAAACCCAAAAATCCTCGCAGCTTATCCACAAGAATGCAGGTCTCCGTTTACTCATATCGACTCTTCCGATTCGCCTCGACTCGATGACTACGTGTGACAGCCACCCCCAAAATCATGAGAGGAGGTGAGCACTTTCAAGCCGCCTTCGCGCGCATCCAAAGGTCGCACGAACACGGCGTAGCCGTAGCGATGGCTCGGCCGCTGTAAGCGAGGACGCTCACGGATCTCGCGACGCCAGAGCCCCGAAATGAAGCCCGGCGGTCGCTGGTGAGATCGCCCCGATCGAAGCGTCACCGACACTCATGCAAACGGAGCAAGCCATGGCGGTCGACCTTGCCCCGTCAGCATCGAGCGAGTCCCTGGTGACCCGATCGGACTCAAGTCATTCAGCTCGGACGTGGCCCAGGCGGACGACGCGGCGCACCCGCAGCGCCGTTAACGGGCTTACCGCCACTCTCCGCGGCCGCTTCTTTGCCCTTGGGCGCGTCGGCTTTGCCCTCACCACGAGCTTCACTCTTCTCACTCTTTTCCGAAGGCAACGGTGGATCCCCCGGCCGACGAACGCCGTGCTGAGCGAGCACACGCTGCTCGAGCTTGTCGATGAGCTCCGGATGCTGCTCCAGATATTGGCGTGCGTTGTCGCGCCCCTGACCGATGCGCTCCGAATCGAGTGAGAACCAGGCGCCGCTCTTCTGAACGAGCCCGCTATCCACCGCCAGGTCGAGCACCTCGCCCGAACGGCTCACACCCTGGCCATAAAGGATGTCGAACTCGACTTCCCGAAACGGCGCCGCAAGCTTATTCTTGACGACTTTCACGCGGGTGCGATTTCCGACCACGACGGGATCTTTGCCTTCCGCACCAGCCTCCTTGATGGCGCCTACGCGGCGCACGTCGAGGCGTACCGAGGCATAAAACTTCAGCGCATTGCCACCGGTCGTCGTTTCGGGGCTACCGAACATGACGCCGATCTTCATGCGGATCTGGTTGGTGAAGAAGATCATGCATTGCGAGCGCGAGACCGAACCGGTCACCTTGCGCAGCGCCTGACTCATGAGGCGTGCCTGTAGACCAACGTGGGAGTCACCCATGTCGCCTTCGATTTCGGCCTTGGGTACCAGCGCAGCCACGGAGTCGACCACGACCAGATCGACCGCCGCCGAACGCACCAGCATGTCTGCGATCTCGAGAGCTTGCTCACCGTAGTCAGGCTGGCTAATGAGGAGCTCATCGGTGCGAACGCCGAGCTTCTTCGCGTAGGTGACGTCCAACGCGTGCTCCGCGTCGATGAACGCAGCCACGCCACCGCGCCGCTGCACGCTGGCAATGGCATGCAACGTCAGCGTCGTTTTACCGCTGGACTCCGGACCGTAAATTTCGACGATGCGCCCACGTGGGTAGCCGCCAATACCCAGCGCCAGATCGAGCCCGAGTGAGCCGGACGGAATGACGGAGACCTCACCGCCGATCTTCTCACCGTCTTTAAGGCGCATGATCGCGCCTTCACCAAACTCTTTTTGAACACTCGCAATCGCGAGCTCCAGCGCTTTGCCCTTCTGCTTGTCGTCCAGCACGCTCATGACTCTTGCCTTCCGGGTCGGTGACTTCGAGGGAGGTTTATACTGTTCGGTTGTTCAGATGTCAACGAAGCGGCGGGATCGCTACGATCCGAACTCGTGGGCCGCCAGCAGCTCTCACGCGGCTGGGATTTTCCTTATTTCTACGCGCTCGGCTCGACGCGCGCTCGCGCGGGTGACGCTAAAGCGATGCCCCTCCCACTCTACGCTGTCGCCGACTCGGGGCACGCGCCCAACCAAATCGGCCACGAAGCCTGCGAGCGTCACCATCTCACTCTCCTCTTCGATGCCCAAGAGGTCGAAGACTTTGCGCGTCTCGGCTGAACCGCGACACGAATAAAAGCCCGGGCCGCGGCGCACGATGCTCGGATCCACGCGGTCGCTCTCGTCCTCAATCTCGCCGACAATCTCCTCCAACACATCCTCGAGCGTCACGATGCCCTGCGTGCCGCCGTACTCATCGACCACGATCGCCATGTGACGCCGCTCGTCTTGAAACGTGCGCAGCACCTTCTCGAGCGGCGCCGACGTTGGCACCACAATCAGCGGCCCAGCGAGCTCTCGGAAGTCGACCGCATCGTCCTTTTCACGCAGAGAGAAGAACAGCTCCTTCGTGAGCACGACTCCCTCGACCTTGTCCAGGTTGCCGTCCACCGTATACGGAAACCGGCTGTGTCCCGAGCGCTTGATCACGCTCAGGTTCTCCTCGAGACTGCGCTCTCCCGACAGAAAAATCACCTGCGAGCGCGGCACCATCACATCATAGGCGGTCAACTCGCGCAACCGCGCGGCCCCTTCGATCATATCCGCCAAGCGCCCGCCCAGCGCACCCTCCGTGCGCCCGAACGCCACCAACAACCGAATCTCGTCGATGGACGTCGCCGGTGCCTGGTGCCCGCCGCGCAACAAACGCGCGAAAGAATTCGTCAGCCAAATCACCGGCTTCAAAATCGCCGTAAGCCCACTCACCCCGTAAGCCACCGGCACCGCAAACTGCGGAATATACGTAACGCCCAACGTCTTCGGGATGATCTCCGAAAAAACCAGCACCAAAACCGTAAACGTCAGCGAGAAAACCCACAGCGTACGCTCGTTGAAAACGTCGACGTACATCGCGCCGCACACCGAAGCGCCGACCGTATGCGCCACGGTGTGAAACGCCACGATCGCCGCGATCGGTACATCTACCTCGCGCTTGAACTGCCGCAGAATCCGCCCGGCGCGCGACTTTCCGAGCGCCTGAATCTGCGCATGCGAAATGCTGAGCACCACCGACTCAGCAACCGAGCATGCGAAGGAAACCAGAAGCGACCAGAGAACAGTGAGCGCTAGTGTCAGCATCAAAAAGCGCGGACCCGACGCGCGCGCGCGAGCTTAACGCACAAGCGCCCCGACGAGCACAACTCGGCCCACCGACCCACGATTTGCTGGGCGTTGTCGCTGAGATGCGCGCGCTGCGAGCTGGACGCGGATGGCCAAGCG
This sequence comes from Myxococcota bacterium, assembly GCA_049324695.1. Lineage (GTDB taxonomy): Bacteria > Myxococcota_A > Polyangia > Polyangiales > Polyangiaceae > PMG-095. The sequence goes on along the minus strand of JBMOMJ010000003.1, from coordinate 15,026 downwards.
GAGAAGCGAAACTGTCTCGAGACGGGGTGCAAGGCTTGGGCGCCGGGTGAACCGTGGCTGACGCCGTTTTGGGTGCGCACTAAACATCACGGACGTCACATGCGCCGCAACGTTCTCACAGCCCTCGCACTCACGTCCGCGTGGATCCTGCTTGGCTTCGCCTGCTCGAACGACGGCGGGAGCTCACCGACTTCCTTTGGTGGCAGAGGTAACGGCTCGTCGCCTTCACAAGGCGGGAACGGTGAACCAAGAGGCGGGTCGAGTACGCAAGTGAGCGCGGGCAACGCCGGGCAGAGATCGAACAACGGGGGCGCGAGTAGCGAAGGCGGAAACATGGGCGTATCCGGTGCCGTGCAGGCGGGTACGGCTTCCGCGATGGGCGGCGCTGGCGAAGGAGGTACGGGCGGCGTCGGAGACGAATTCACGCTGGTGCGCGAAGGTTTCGTTCGGTTCGATAGCTTTCTAGGGGGTCCGGATCAAACGACTGTGAACGCGGGCTTCACGCTCTCGCGATCCAAGGGAAACGGTCCTTGCCCTCGCGAGCAACACGGAGCGTGCGAAGTAATTCGTTGCGCAGGTGCGGGACCCGCTGGTCGCGACAATCCCGCAAGCGCCGGTAACATGCGCGTGGAGGCCTCGCCCTCTGGCTTGAACCTCGGGCTCGAGACCAATGACGTCAACTTCGCTTACCACGGCCACTCGAACATCAGACTGCAGGGAGGCGAGCTACTCCAAGTAACGGCAACCGGCGCGACTGTTCCGGCGTTCTCGGTGGGCGTCCGCGTGCCTCCTCATCTGGCTGTGACCTCGCCGACTGAAATGGGCATTTTGAAAGCTTCGCGCTTCGTGGATCTCAAGGTTGACTTCATCCGCGGCGAGGAAGGTTTGAATTTCATCGCCTACTCGACTCTGACGAATAGTTTCGGGGAGTCCTTTGGGGACTTCGTGCAATGCGTCGTGGCATCGACAGACGGAACGCTGACGATCCCGGCGAGCGTGCTGCAGCTCTTCTTTCGTAGCCAAGTATTGAATTTTGGAACCTCATCCAAAATCGTGAGCTCCGTCGGCGACTGGACGATCACGTTCTATACACACCTCGACGTCGTTACTCCCGACGACCGCTACGGGGTGCTGGTTAAGTTCTTCGACTGACGGTGCTCGGCGTGAGTCGAGCCAACGCTACGCGCAACATCGTCGCGCAGTCCTGGTCGATGTCGCTGGCGATGGTTTCGACGGCCACCAACGCTTCTCGCCTGGCAAAGCCAAGATTGCACAATGCCGAAAGTACTCGCGAACGATTCTGAGTTTGCGCGTCGGTTTGCACATGCTTCGAGTCCGCCCCTTGCCGTCGTGGCGGCGCCTGCGGCCGCCGCTCGCGTCGTTTTCTCGCGATGTGTTCTGCGCCGAAGGCCAAGTCGGCCGTGTAGGAATTGTGCGAGGAACAAAGCAAGCAAAGGTTCTCGGGCGTCGGCGCGCCTCCGCGAGCAAAAGGTCTCCGATGTTCGAGGGTGATGAAGCGCCGTTCGCTGCAGCGCCTACCTTCTGCATCCACGAACGTGCATTGACTCGCGTCGCGCTGCCACACTGCACGCGCAACTTCGACCGGAACATGGCGTGAGCCTTCTCTCAGCTCGCGCTGCTTCCGCGGCACCCCGGCTCCCATCCGGCGCTTCTCCTCGCAGCGAATCAGCTCGTCCAATGCGCGCTCGAATACCAACGCCAACTCACCTTCCCGAATCGAATGGCTGAGAAGCTCCCGCGCGCGTTCGATCTTCGCGTAGAGCTGGATCGAAGCAGTGAACTGCACCAAGTAGCTCGACCCTGACAAGGGTTGCAGACGCCCATGCTGGGCTTGCTGGCTGACGGTTGGCTCGACGCTTTTCTTGCACATCCGGCTGAGGAAAACGTGTCGCGAGCAACCGCTCGATTTCGCGTCGCGACTTCTCGCGCGCTTCCCCCAGCAAGGACCCCGCGTTTTCGCGCGTAACGTGCGGAGCCAGTAGAAAAAGTCCGGTCAGATGAATCCGACCTGCGCGAAGCTCATCCAACACTTCTGGGACGTCCCGAGCCAGACGCGCGACACGTACACGTTTGCCTGCTTCGTCGTCCGAGTAGCCCAACCGCTCGCGACAATACGCACTCAGCGAGGAACAAGCCTGCCCCAAGTACAACTTGCGGCGATCGATCTCCATGAGATGCTCGATCACGTCCGCCGTTGCACCGCGTTCACGAAGCGCCAAGACCGGCATGCGTGCCAACAACTCCGCATTCGAGAGAGACGCATCGAATTGCATGTGGTATGCATATCATGAAGATTTTTGACCTCGTGCGCGCCGCGCTACGCGCGTTTCGCAGGCTAAAATGACCGCAAACTCAATTCGAGGGTTACTCGCGCGTCAGGGAGCCAGCCAGAGTCCCCAGTCGCGAATCAGTCTGCATCCACGCGTTTACTGCGACCTGTCCTCGGAATTTCGGTCAACAAAATTCGCACAACCGAGGCCCAAGTGAATACAACCGGCCCGACTGACTAGACAAGCTCGCACGTGTGTTGCTGCATCACCACTGATCGTATTCGCTCGTCGTGCTTGGGCTACTCAATCCGCGCGCCACGCAGCGATGGTTTCGCCGAGCATGCACGGCGCAGTCCCGAGACGGTTCGCTTCTACGCACGCAGCGCCGCGCAAGGCACGCAGCGCAGTCCCGAGACGGTTCGCCTCTACGCACGCAGCGCCGTCCTGCGACGGTTCGCCTCTACGCACGCAGCGCAGTCCTGCGACGGTTCGCCTCTACGCACGCAGCGCAGTCCCGAGACGGTTTGGCTCTACGCACGCAGCGCCGCGCAAGGCACGCAGCGCAGTCCCGAGACGGTTTGGCTCTACGCACGCAGCGCCGCGCAAGGCATGCAGCGCAGTCCCGAGACGGTTTGGCTCAACGCACGCAGCGCAGTCCCGAGACGGTTTGGCTCAACGCACGCAGCGCAGTCCCGAGATCGGTTCCACCGCCGCGGCCCCTCAAGTCCGCCGCGCCATTCCAAGCCGGTTTGACCGCGCGTCACGCTGACGCACAACGGTTTCACCACTCACACGCCGATCCAAAGCGGTCCCACAACCGACGGCGCCGTCCCGAGCCGGTTCGGACTGCGCAGCTCCACCCTAAAATGCGAAACGGCGCCGCACATCGATGCGACGCCGTTTCGGTGTCCGGGCTTGCAGCGGCTAGGTCACGCGCGGCGCTGCGCGCTGGCGGCGAGTTGTTGCTGTTGTTGTTGGAGGTACTGGGCGACCATGCGCGAGCGCTCGATGGCGAACTGTTTGACTTCGCGGTTTTGGGAGCCGGCGAGTGCGTTGAGGAGTTTGGTGACGCGGTCGAGCTGGCGCTTTTGGAAGAGTGCCTCGAAGTAGTTGTGGGCGAGGCGCACGTCGTTGGCCATTTTGGCTTCGTGCTTGGAGAGGAGGGCGATGACGTTGTCGAGGTCGCCGTTCTGGCCGTAGAGGGCGGAGAGGCAGATGAGCGCGAGGGGGTCGTTTTCGTTGCGGTCGACGGCTTTTTTGGCGAAGACGAGGGCCTTGTCGCGGTGGTCTTCGCTCGCGGAGTAGATGCCCTGGACGGCAATGAAGGGCGCGGCTGTCTTGGAGTTGGCTTCGGTGTTGGCAAGCTCGCTGATGGCGCGTTCGGCGGCTTCGTCGCCGTCTTTGCGCTGAACTTCCGTGAAGAGGAAAGCCCAGGCGTCGACGCTGTTCGGCGCGATGGAGATGGCTTGTTCGATGAGGGAGCGGGCGCCAGCGCTGTCGCCTTTGCCTTCGAGCGCCTTGGCGAGGTGAAGTGCTGGGAAGGGGTTGTCGGGTAGGAGTGCTTGGGCGCCTTTGAGAGTGCCTTCGGCCTTGTCCCACTTTTCTTGGCGAACTTGGGTGACGCCGAGCGCGAGCCAGTCTTCACCGCTGCCACCCTTCGCGACGATCTTGGCGAGCACTTTCTCTGCCGCTTCGAAGCGCTCGTACTTCATCAGCTCCTGCGCGTACATGCGACCGCGGTTGAGATCGTTGGGATCTTCTTCCCAATGCTTCTCGAGACCAGAGAGCAGGTCTTCGAGACCCACCGCGATGGGGCGACCTTCGGCGTCTTGCACTTGCACGGCAGGGCCGTTGAAGCCGAGCAGCTGCCACATGCGATCGACTTCGAGCGCGACAGGGCCCTTCTTGATTGCTTCAGTCAGCTCGGCGCTCGGCTGCGCGAGAGGCAACACGATGAGCGCATTGCCCGGTACACCTCCCGGAAATGCACTAACGGGAGCAACGATTGCCGCGCCACCCTGGATTTGAAGGTTGGGCTGGCCGCTGGGCGCACTCGGAGGATTGGGCTGGCTCATCGACGAATTACCTCGTGTTCAACGCCGCTCAGCAAAGGAGCGCGCGACGCCCCCCGCTAGGCGCGTCCGACGATCGGAGCGAACGAGAGCGCAGGGCGGGTAGTAGCAGCGGGGGCTTAACCCGGCAATAGCGCGACCGGAGCCCTGTCGGAATCGGCCCGTTGCCCCGCCGAGACTTTGACAGGCCCGAGCGATTGTCGCATTCGTCGACCATGCACGCGAGCCCAACGCACAAGAGAGCCGCACGCCCGTGGCAGCGAATTCTACTCGGAGCAGCGCTGACCCTCGCCGTTTGGGCAGGTTCGTCACGAGCGGCGGCGGACACGTTGGTCATCAATCGACCTGGATATCACCCCCGTTACGTTTTCGAGGCGGAGCCGCACTTGCTCGTTGGGTTCATCGATCCGCCCGGAGCAGCGCACGGCAACGGTTTTGGTGTTGGGTTTCGCGGCGCCGTGCAAATCGTCGACAACGGTTTCGTGCCGAAGATAAACAACAGCGTTGCCATCGGCTTCGGACTCGATTGGTTGCACTACGGTCGGAGCGGTTCGTACTGCCGCGCGCGCGACTTGCAGGGCGGCTGCGCGCGTTTGGACGACGATCGCTCCGTCGACGCGGTGTGGTTGCCCGTCGTGTTGCAGTGGAACTTTTGGCTGAGTCGCAACTGGTCGGTGTTCGGAGAGCCAGGCCTCGCGCTGCGCTACGAAGGCAACAGCGGTGGTGATCGGCGCTTCCACCCCGAATTCATCCAATTCTACGCGGGCGGTCGCTACCACTTCGCGGACACCATCGCGCTCACGATGCGCGTTGGCTATCCGACGTTCTCGGTCGGCGTCTCGTTTTTGATGTGAGCGCGGCGCGTGACCACGCTGCGCGGCTCACTGATACGAGAAGCGGAGCTCGTGGTCGCAAACCTTGAACACGTCGCCATCACCGATGGCACGGCGTTGCACGCGCTGACCGGCGTACTCGACGCCGTTCGTCGAACCCATATCGACAATGTAGTACTGGCCGTTCGAGAACTCGATCATCGCGTGCTGGCGCGACACGTTCGGATCCTTGATCGTAAGATCGCTGGTTTGCTTGCCGCGACCAATGATGAAGCGATCCTTATTCACCGGGAACACTTCGCCTTGATAGTGAATCGACAGGCCGGCGCCCGGTGCGGGACGCGCGGGAGCCGCAGCAACGCCGGGTAGCGGCGGTAGGCTGCGCGCAGGTGGCCCGCCACGCGGAGGCGGTGCGCCGGGTCGACCCGCCGGCGGCGGCGGTGGAGGCGGCGGAGGTGCGCCGAGCGGAGGGGGCGGAGCGCCCATTGAAGGCGGCGATAACGGCGGCGTCGGACGCTTCGGCGGAGGGGTAGGACGAGCGAGCGGCGGAGGTCCCGCCGGCGGCGGCGGTGGAGGCGGCGCGCCAGTCGCGTGCCCCGGAGGAGGAGGCGGTGGTGGCGGCGGCGCGTGCAGCGGAGGCGGTCCCGCGTGCGCTGGTGGCGGCGGCGGAGGCGGCGCATGCATGGGCGGCGGCGGGGGCGGCGGAGCAACGTGCGCTGCCGGCGCGGGCGCGGGAGCGGCAGAGGGCGACGAAGCAGGCGCAGCGTTGGGCATCGACGGCATGGCCCCGAGGCTGGCGGCCGTCGCGTAACCGCGCTGGCGCGCGTACTGCTTCATCGCGTCATTGATCAGATAATCGACGGAGCATTCGAGCTCCTTCGCCATCTGCTCGAATTTCTGCCACAGCGCCTCACGGCACTGGAAAGTCCGAGTCATTTTCTTGTTCGGATCGGTCATTACAGGTCTCGTTCTGCGGCGCGCACTAATGCCACTTCCATAACCCCGAGCTGTTGTCTCGACTAACCCGGCTCCCCGCGGGTTAGCTCCGCGCATTCGTGACCTACGCGGGCGAGCAGGTAACACCCATGGGAGTGCTGCTCGAGGTTTGGGTCAGGGCGGTTTTTCACTTTTTGGTGCGCGCCTCCATAGCCGGCTTGATGCAATAGGTCACGAAATCCCCAAGGGTGGTGATTTCCTTCAAGTCACGCTTGTCGCCGGAGCTCACTTCGCACTTCCACTCGCACTCTTTGGCGCCCTCTTTACAGGTCGGCGCCTTGGCTTTGTCGCCAGCGTACGCTTCAACCTTCGGTAGATCGGCCTTGGTGCCGACCTCGAAGTAGTAGCCGAGCGCGGACATACGAACCTGAACAGGGTGCGTCGTGGTGGCGTACTTGTCGACGAGCTCCGAAGGAGGCGGAGAGCCCTTCATGGCAGCGATGAGAGCGCCATAGCGCAGTGGCTCGGTGATGGCGAACCCCTCCGCTTGGCCAAGCTTGTTGAAGAATTCCGGCAACTCGCTGGTATCGCTGGTCTTCAGAATCAATTCGGCGGCGACCCAGCGCACCTTCCAATTCTCGGTCTTGAACAGCGAGTAGAGCTTGCCCAAGATCATCTGGCGCGGGAATTCGCCGACGCGCGCGAATGCCACGTCGCGCAGCTGCTCGGGGGTCTCGTTCGAGGCGGCGATCTGGAGCGGCACCTCGGCGTGAGCCGGATTTTTGGGGTCGAGGTTGCCTTGCAGCGCGGCCATCGCCGTCGCGCGCGCCTTCTCGCTCTGGGTTTTGTCCTGCGCGAACGCCAACAGGTACTCGACGACTGGCTTGCCGCCGATCTTCTTCATGGAGGCGAACACACGCAGCAGCTCTTCTTCCTGGTATTGCGCGAGCTGTTTCTTGAACTGCTCCGGCGTGGGCGTGAGCTTGGAAGCCTTGTTGGCAGCCTCGACGCTCGGCTCTTTCTGCTTGATCCACTTTTCGGAGTTGACCTCTTTCGCAACCGCCACGAGCTTCTGGCTTGCCAAGAGCTTCGTCTGCGGATCACCGAAATCGGAGACCAACCCTGCGAGCTGGTCGATTTTGCCGGCGCCCGGAGCAATCAGGTTCGGCAGCGAACGCACACCGTCGGCCTTGAGCTCGCGCATCATCTGCTCGATACCGTAAAGCTGGGACGAGTCGTCGAGACGTTCCGCGAAGTTCGTGGAGGACCAGCTCGCCAACGCGTCACGCAGGGCCGTGATTTGGCCCGGATCGGCCAAGAGCGATCCCGAATTGTGGGTGAGCAACGCGAACGCCGCGTCCTTGTACGGAACCGAAGGGTCGCTCGGCAGGGGTTGACCCGCTTGGGCGGCAGGCAGCGGTCGCTTCATCTCCTCGAGCAGGCGTGGAACTAGCCTGCCGATGATCGCGTTGCGCGATGACGGCGGAAGCTGACTGAGCGCCTCGACGACGCCCGGTTGGTCGTCGGTGCCCTGAATGCCAACGCGACGCCCGGCTCGAGGCTTCATGCTGATGAGTGAAAGCGCAGCTTCCACCCGGAGCTCGAGCGGGTACTTGTCGTGCGTGAGCACGGCCAAGAGCTTGCGTGGACCCTGGGCGGTGTTGGCCCAGCGATGAACGTCGTCACTGCTCGTTCGGCAACCGCCGAAGCCCAGCGCCGTAACCATGATGGCCGCGCCGAGCGCTCGACCCAAGGGAGCCCCCAAGTGCATCCGTACTTGCTCCGATCTCCTGCTGGACCGCGTGCAACTGCACACGGAAGCGGGGTTGAGTCGTCATAGTACAGCCCGGTCGTATTCAGACTCAAGCGGGGGATCCGGGTAGGAGTCCCGGAACCGCGCGAGCTGCCACGGATTTTTGGCCATGTGGCCTGAGGTCTGCGAAAGTTGATACGTGCCGGTGGGTTGATGTAGGTATATGTAACCAATGGGCGCTCGTCTGTTCAGCCCGCGCTCGGCTCCCGAGCTTTCTTCACCAAGCCAGCTCAGCCCGCTCAGCGCGCCTCCCGAAGTCCCGCATCACGGGCGCTGGCGCGAGGCGGCGTCGTTGTTGCTGTTCGCGGGAGCTTTGTTCATCGGGCTCTCGCTCGTGAGCTTTCGTTTCGATCCGGACAACGCAAATGTTCACGGAGCCGACTGGGGCGGAGCTGCAGGCAGCTTGGTCGCACGCATCTTGGTGCAGGGCTTCGGCGTTGTGGCGTGGCTCGCCCCCATCGAGCTCGCGTTAATCGGCCGACCGCTCATTCGAGGTCTTCTTCCCGAAAACCTAGGCTTGCGCGTCGCGGGTGATCTCGTCGTCGCCATCGTGCTCTCCGCGTTGTGCCAAGTCGCGCTGCCCGAAGCTTTGGTGTTCGGGCACGCACCCTTCGCCGGCAACGTGGGCTTGCTGTTTGGCGAGATGATGCGCGAAGCCTTCTCGACCGCGGGCTCGTTCTTGGTTGGACCTACGATCGTAGGTTTGATTTTGATCGGGCGGAGTAGCTTCTCATTCATCGAGTGGGCGCGACGCGTAGCGCGGTTCCTCGAGCGCCTCTCGGCGCGATTGGCTGCAGCCTGGCAGCGGCTGGGTGGAGCCTGGGTAACCGCGCGCGCTCTGCGTAAACAAGAGAAGCTCGCCCAACCCGAGCCACGCATCGTTCCAACCGATCCTGACGCCGCCATCATGATCCAGCTCGAAGACGATGACGCCGATTGGATCCCGATGGAGGAGACCGCGGCGCCGCCACTCGCGCTTTCAGAGGCTCTGCGCAAGGCCGCGGCCTCGAGATCGTTGGCGCTGTCGGAGACGCCAACCACGCGCTCGACAACTAACGTCGAGGAAAGCGCCAGCGACGTTGTCGCGTTGAGCACCACGCCGCCGCCCGAAAGCGCCGAAAAACGTAAGCGGAACCGCGGGCGTCGCGCGAAAGATGCCGAACTCGCAGCCGAAGCCAGCGACGCGAGCGCCGAAGAAACCGAAGCGAACCCGGAAGAAACCGAACCGGAAGCTTCGCTCGAAGCCGAGGTTCCGGCGCCAGCCAAGAAGTCGCGCAAGGCCAGGTCGAACGAACCCGAGATCGTCGATACGCAGCACGAGCGCGCGGTGGAGCGCCCGAGCGAAACCGTGGTGGTGCGCGTGCGCGACGATTTCCGGCTGCCCTCCTGCGATCTGCTCGAGCCGGTGCCGCAGGTGACGAACGCCGTGAGCGAGGAGCTGCTGAAAGAGAACGGACAGCTGCTGATGAAGACGTTGCTCGACTACGGCGTGCAAGCCAACGTGCAAGCGATCCTTCCGGGCCCCACCGTCACGATGTACGAAGTCTCGTGTGAGGCGGGCACGAAGGTGAGCAAGGTCGCAGCGCTGGCAGACGACCTCGCGTTGGGCCTATCGCGCAAGGTGCGCATCATTGCGCCCATCCCAGGCAAGAACCGAATTGGCTTCGAGCTACCGAACGAAGAGCGCATTCCGGTCAGCTTGCGTGAGCTGGTGGAAGATCAACGCTTCGATCGTCTCGCCGAAAAAGCGCCGCTACCGGTGGTGTTGGGGCGCGACATCGTGGGCAAGCCGTTTTACGCCGATTTGGCCTCGATGCCGCACGTCATCGTGGCAGGTGCAACCGGCGCCGGTAAGAGCGTGGGCCTCAACGTGATGTTGTCGAGCTTGCTCTTCAAGCGCACGCCGCAAGAGCTGCGCATGCTGATGATCGATCCCAAGGTCGTGGAGCTTGCTCCCTTCGACGGCATTCCGCACATGCTTTTGCCGGTCGTGACCGACATGAAGCAGGCCGCAACGGCGCTGCGCTGGGCGGTCGACGAGATGGAGCGGCGTTACCAGCTGTTCGCCAATGCCGGCACCAAGAACATCAGCACCTACAACCATTGGGTGAAGCGCGTGCTGAGCGGTGAGCTTCCACCACCGAAGGCCGATGTGGTGCAAGCGGTGACGCACGACGGCGCTGTTGTGGATGTGGCCGCCGACAAGAACGGAGCCGACGGCGTCGCGCTACCCGCCAAGTTGCCGTTCATCGTCGTGGTCGTCGATGAGTTCGCCGATCTGATGATGCAGCAGGGTAAAGACGTAGAAGCATCGGTCGCGCGCCTGGCTCAAAAGGCGCGTGCCGCGGGCATGCACGTGGTACTCGCGACCCAGCGCCCGAGCGTCGACGTCATCACCGGTATGATCAAAGCCAACTTCCCCACGCGCATCGCATTTCGCGTCGCGCAGAAGGTCGACAGCCGCACCATTCTGGATGAGCAGGGCGCGGAGCACTTGCTCGGCCGCGGTGACATGTTGGTTAAGCTGAATGGCTCCACCGAGACGTACCGTGTGCAGTGCCCGTTCGTGAGCGAAGATGAGGTCGCGCGGCTAACCGATTACCTACGAGCCCAAGGTGCGCCGGAGTACAATGACGCCATTCTGCGGGTGCCGGAAGACGACACCGAGGATCCTTCGGACCAAGAGCCGCTCGACCCGCGCTTCGACGAAGCCGCGCGAATAGTGGCGGAGACGCAGCGTTGCTCTACCTCATGGCTGCAGCGGAAGATGACCATTGGCTACAATCGCGCCGCGAAGATTGTGGAAATGATGGAAAAACAGGGCATGGTTGGGCCACCGAATGGTGCCCGAGACCGCCAGGTCTTTCTTCCTCCGCCTTCCTGACGCCCCTATCCTCCCCCGTGACGCCGCTATGGTATGAAGGACGGCCGGCATGATCCAGCGCTCCGCGCCCGCCTTCCCGGAGGCGCTCGACGACGACGACGATGACGTAACGTGGGCGCTGCAGACGGCCGGTGTGCAATGGAAACGGGGTGCGCACGCGGATGCAATCGAATGGCTGCATCGCGCCGTCGAGTCGGCCGTGGATGGTGGCCGCGCCATTCGAGCACGTGAGATCCAGCAGCAGGCGAATAACCTGGAAGCTGCGCTGAAGAGCGGTTGGCGGCCGCAAACCAGCGCGCCGCCACCGGTTCAGCGTCCGGCGGCGCGCAACCCATTTTTGGACGATGACGACGGGACCGACAGCCTGTCTCCTTATAGTGAGCTGCCGGTCGACATCGACGTGGAAGCTTCGTTCAAGCTGCGCTCGCAACTTCCGTCGCCTCAGAGCATGCAAGCACCGGCGCAAAATACGTTTGCACCGGCTCGCAGCGCGGGACCGCCAGAAAGCGTTGCCGCCGAAGAGGTCGACGAGGAGGAGCTGATCGAAGAGGTTGAGGAATTCGAGGAAGACGAGATCGCCTCGTTACCTGTTGGGCGGCTCCCCTTCGTCAGTGCACCGACGCTCGAGACGGGTGAGATCGAAGACGACTTCGTCGAGCCCGACGAGCACACCGAAGATCAGGAACTCCCGACGCTGCCTCCGTCGGTGCGTGGGTTGGCACCTCCGGGACGCGCACGAGTACCGACGAGTCCACCGCGCCCACCGAACTTACCGCCCACGCCGAGTTGGCCACCACCGCCGAGCAATCGGCCGCCCACGTTGCCACCGCCTTCGGCTGCTGCTTGGCAACAGGCCCCCGCATCGAACCGGCCGCGCGCGCGCCGCAGCTCGCCTTCCAGCTCGCCAGCGCCGAAACTTGCGCCTAGAGCGAGCACAGCGCAGTCGCTCAGCGCGCCGCCGGCACGCACGGCGCCGCAAATCACCAGCAGCGCGCCGCCAGTTCGGACCGGGCAAATCAGTGCGCCGCCAGCGCGTGTGCCTCCAGCACGAACGTCTCCGCAAGTGACTAGCAGCACGCCGCCAGCGCGCGGAGCGAGCAGCGCGCCGCCAGTGCGCGGAGCGAGCAGCGCGCCGCCGCACACGCCAGTGCCGGCTAGCAGCAGTGATGCGCCGACGAGCGACGCACCGGCGTCTCGTCAGCCGCGCAGCAGTCGGCGCCCATCGGCACGCGCGCTGGCACTCGAAAAGAAAATCGCCGCGGCCAAGGCGCTAGCGCGACAACGCATGCTCGAGGCGGCCGACTCGGAACCGGACGAGCCGACCGAGCGCAGCATGGAGGTCGCCACACCTGCCCCCAATGCTCTCGACAAGGCGAGCTCGTTGCCGCCCGCCGATGATTTTCAGTCGGTGCCGCCAGACGAAACCACTGAGCGCACGCTCGAGGGCCCACCGGGGCCAGTTTCGATTCCCAGATCCGCTCTCGAGAGCCTGCCGGATTCGGATCCTGGCACTTCGCCGGACATTCGCAGCCCGTTCGCTCGCAGCGAGCCGCCGCCTTCGAGCGATGAAGATTCTGCGCGTCGCGACAGCTCTCAGCCACCTACCGAATCGGATCCAGCGCTGCCGCCACCCTCCTCCTTGAAGATTAGCGAACCACCGGTGCCGGTGTTCGAGTCGGCACCACCGTCGCTCGAAATCAGCGAGGTGTCGATCCCGCCGGACGCGCTCGGAGTCGAATCCGGTGCACCCGCCGCGAGTGCCTCTCGCACACCAGCCTCTGCGCCACCCGAGTCGGTCACCGAAATTGGGGCCCGTCGCGTCGCGACTTCGAGCCTGCCGCCAATTAGCGCACCGGAAAGCGCGCCGCTCATCAGCATACCGCTCGTGACCGCGCCCCCCGGAAGTGCGCCGCTCATCAGTTTGCCTCCCGAGAGCGCGCCGCTCGTGAGTATTCCGCTCATCACTGCGCCGCCGCAGAACGCAGCCGCATCCGTCGCACCTGCGTCGGAGCCGGCCTCCGCGCGCGAATCGGCTGGGCCACGGCCGACCGACATCGCTGGCATCGAGCTCGGCAACGTGCCTGGGCTAGAGGACTTGCCGGAGGAGTCGCAGCAAGATTTGGTCGCCGCTGCCGAGATTCACACGCTCTCGGCTGACGAAGAGGTTTCCGGCTTCGAGCTGGCGCTGGTGCTCGACGGCGTGATCGCCGTGATGCCTGCCATCGCAGATGTTGCGGCGGCCCAGGCGCAGCGCGGCGAGCTCATTTTCAGCCAGGGCCACCTCCAAGACGGCCTCCCGATTCGCGTCGTTGCAGGGCGGAGCGGCGCCAAAGTGGCAAGCTTCTCGGCCAGCGCTTTCGAAGCCGCCGTGCGCGATTGCCCTTGGGTTGGAGACGAGCTGAAGAACGTCGGTGATCGCCTGCAAACGCTGGCTGGCGTCGCCATGGGCCCGATGGGAGAAGAGCTCGACGACATGCTGCGCGGCCTCGTGATCGAGCGCTGCGAAGTGCGCCGCCTACTTCCGAACGAAGTCATCGCGCCCGCGGGCAAGCCGGTGCCGGGCATGGTGATCGTCGGCGCCGGTCGCATCGAACTCGTCGACGACAACAAGCCCGGCTCCGCGCCGCTCGACGAGCTCGGCCCTGGCAGCTTCGTCTACGCCGCGCAAATCCTGCAAGCGTCGCCTGCGCCGCACACCGCGCGCGCCGGCGACGACGGCGCACTGATTCTATTCGCCGAGCGCAAAGTTGCGCACGAGTTGATGGTCAGCGTCCCGCCGCTGCTCGGGATCTTTGCGCGGTGAGCGACGCGCCAGCCTTTCCTCCAGCACGCCCTGCCGTAACGCCGAGTTGGACCAAGATCGATACGAGCCGCGGACGCGCTTGGGCCGCGCTGTACGGTCTGGCGCTCACGATAGCGACCAACCTCGCTCTATGTTTGCTCGGCATCGTCAGCAGCGCGACTGACAGCGACTTCCAAGAACCATTGTTGATCGGCGCCGCAGGGCTTGGCCTCGCGTGGGTTCTGGCGCTCGCGATCTGTGCGTACACGTTCTTGCGCTGGCTGCACCGCGCAGTGAAGAACGCACGACTCCTGGGTAATCGCTCAATGAGCACCACCCCCGGAACGGCCGTGCTGGCGTGGTTCATTCCGTTCATCGGGCTCTACCTGCCCTACAAAATCGTGCGAGCGTTGTACTCGAAGAGCAAACCCAACTCCGAGCACATACCCGGTGATTGGGCGGAGCGCTTCAGCTTCGTGTTCCCGTTGTGGTGGGGCTCCTGGCTGTTCTCGTTCGTCCTCGACCGATTGGTGCGGCTCCAACCAAGTAGCGATTTCCTGCCCGTGTTCAACTGTGCCGTCAGCGTCGGGGCCGCCATAGCCGCAGGCGTCATCGTGTGGAGCATCCAAGTTCGGCAGGAAGAGCTCGCACGCGTCGGTCCACTTGGCTGGCGCAGCGAACAGTTCGAAGCGGCCTACGACGAAGACGAAGACGAGGACGAAGACGAAGACGAAGACGAAGACGAAGACGAAGACGAAGACAAGGACGACCGAAAGCGAAAAGACTGATCAGAGCCGCAGCGCGACGTGATGCCGAGGGCTGCGATGCAATGCTCACGGCATGAGTCGCTTTGACCCATGGGGGCCCATGGGGGTTCAATGCTCGCCCAGCGCAGCTGTTCCAGGCCAGTGCCCGTTTGCGATATCGGCCTTTTCAAGTTCACCGCCAGCTCCGCGCGCGAGCAGTAAGCTTCAGCGAGTCACCCGCTGCGACGTGTGACCCACGCGGGGTCGACGCTCGCCACCCGGGTCGCACTCTTCGCCGTTTCTGACCCAGGCGGGTTCAGCGCTCGCACTCTTCGCCGTTTCTGACCCACGCGGGTTCAGCGCTCGCACTCTTCGCGGTTTCTGACCCACGCGGGTTCAGCGCTCGCACTCTTCGCGGTTTCTGACCCACGCCGGTTCAGCGCTCGCACTCTTCGCGGCTTGTGACCCACGCCGGTTCAACGCTCCCACGCGGGGTCGACGCTCGCCACGCGGCTCGCACTCTTCGCGGTTTCTGACCCACGCGGGCTGAGGATTCATCACATCTCGTGGAGGCTGGGCGCTCCTGTCGCTCGAATGGACGAAGGCCGGTGCTAGGCCGTGAGCACCCGGAGCGCCACGCGCAACATTTCCTCCCGAGTCGCGCTGGGA
>JBMOMJ010000002.1:210902-212354 GCA_049324695.1 Myxococcota bacterium | reverse complement strand
GCGGGCACCTCAAAAGAAATGGACCGCCAGGTTGGCTCTCACTTGGTCGCGGACTTGAATCCTTGCTCCTGATGCAGGCTGGCTGGACTGCAGCCATGGCCTCGTCGAGATCCGATCAATGATAAGGTGACGATGCGCGCACGTTGCGAGGAGGTTTGGGTGGGTGGGTGACGTGGGCGGGTGGCGATGCGCGCACGTTGCGAGGAGGTTTGCGTGGGTGGGTGGCGCCGGGAGTGGGCCGATACGTGCGACTCTGATGAGGGTGCACGTCGTGACGTTGTGCCCGGAGTTGAGCTTGCGTTTCGCGGTGCGGTTCGCGTGGAGGCGTCCCACAAACAGGGTGCCGCGGGCGCGGCCCTGGACCCGTGTGGTGTGCTCGGCGTAGGCACGAGGGGAGTGGGCGTGTGGAGTCGCGCACTTTTCAGCGAGCGGCCCAAACGAAGACGATGAAAGTGTGAGGGTTGGGTGGGCTCGGCGCACGCTGCGCGGTCAGGCCAATTGGGCGACGACGCGGGCTCCGGACATGACGGTTTCGCCCTGAGCGATGGCGGTCATGCGGAGGAGGATTCGTTTGTTTGGGAGTTTTTCTTCGACGATGCCGCTGACGAGTAGTGTTGCGCCTCGGTCGTCATCGGGGACGACGACGGGGCGGGTGAATTTGGCTTCGTATTCGATTACCGCGCCGGGATCGCCGAGCCAGTCGCTGACGACACGTACGGCTTGGGCGATGGTGAAGGTGCCGTGGGCAATGACGTCGGGGAGGCCAACGGCTTTGGCGATGCGTTCGTTCCAGTGGGTGGCGGTGAAGTCGCAGCAGGCGCCGCAGAAGCGTAGGAGTTGCACGCGCAGGATGTTTAGTTTCCGCTCCGGAATTTGGGCGCCAACTTCGATGTCGGCAAAGGAAATGCGCGCCGGCATGTTCAAATCCGATCTGGGGTGTTACCCCGGGAGATGATCGCGTTCACGATGGTGCATACGAGTTCGCCGTGTACGGTCCTGATTTCGTGGGTCATGACGAGTTGGTCGTGAGGGCCGACTTCGAGGACGTCGTTGACGGTGGTTTTTTGCACGAGTTCATCGCCAGCGCAGATTGGACGGATGTGGCTGGCGCGCTGCGCGCGGTGGACGCAGACGGGGGCTTTTTTCTTGCCGAATGCGGGGTCGTAGAGGGGCCAGCCGCCAAAGCGAAAGAAGAGCATGACCGCGAAGGAGGGTGGTGCGATGACGTCGCGATAGCCGAAAGCGCGCGCAGCTTTGGGATCGAAGTAGAAGGGGTGTTCGTCGCCAGTAGCGAGGGCATACTCGCGAATTTTTTCGCGGCTGACTTCGTAAACTTCGTCCGTTTGGTAGGTGCGATCGATGAAGGCGCGATTGAATACCATGCTCGTCTCCAACGGGTTCGAGAGCGTGGACGGGGCGGTTGAGAGGGTTGAGTCGAGAGCTTGAGAGCGT
>JBMOMJ010000002.1:191454-210802 GCA_049324695.1 Myxococcota bacterium | reverse complement strand
GAGAGCGTGGACGGGGCGGTTGAGAGGGTTGAGTCGAGAGCTTGAGAGCGTGGTCGAGAGCTTGAGTGCGTGGTCGAGAGCTTGAGTGCGTGGACCGGGGCAGTTGAGAGGGTTGAGCGGTTGAGAGGGTTGCGTCGAGGGTCGAGAGCGTGGACGGGGCGGTTGAGAGGGTTGCGTCGAGGGTCGAGAGCGTGGACGGGGCGGTTGAAAGGGTTGAGTCGAGGGTTCGAGAGCGTGGACGGGGCGGTTGAGAGGGTTGAGTCGAGGGTCGAAAGCGTGGATGGGGCGGTTGAGAGGGTTGCGTCGAGGATCGAAAGCGTGGACGGGGCGGTTGAGAGGGTTGAGTCGAGGGTTCGAGAGCGTGGACGGGGCGGTTGAGAGGGTTGAGTCGAGAGCTTGAGAGCGTGGTCGAGAGCTTGAGAGCGTCGGGCTAGGCGATTGAGACTGTGGACCAGTCGAATGTGATTTGATCGAGGACGCCCATTTCTTGGAAGAGGCGATGAAGGCCGCTGAAGTCTTGGAGTAGGCGTTTGCGGCTGGGGTCGGTTTGGACTTCGTCGAGGATTTTGCGGCCGTCGGGGATTTCGACGAGTTCGAGGATTCGATACCAGGTTGTGTAGTCGTTGACAGAGAAGGCTTCCAAGCCGTCTACGAGTGCGGTGAGGAAGAAGCGACGTTGTTCGGGAGGGAGTCGCTGGAAGGCGGCTTTTGCGATTTCTACGACGATGGAGGAGTGGCAGTACTCGTCTCGATTGTGCAAGGTGGCGACGGCGCGATTGATTGGTTGGATGTCTTCGTCGTCCGCGATGAGGTTTAGGTATGCGTTGATGGAGACTTCGGCGACGGTGGTGAAGGCGAGCGAAACGAGGTCGCGTTGCCAAGGTTCGCTGGCCGCACCTAGGCGTTCTCGATGGAGGCGCGCCTTGTGGGCGAGGGGGAGCGCGGATTCTGGCATTGAAGCGCGTCGCTGGTGGCGTGTGACGCGGTTGGCTTTGAAGTGCAGCAAGGTGTGGTATTGCTCGTCGACCATTGCTTGCACGAGTGCGGCGACGGCGGGCTCGCCGAGGCCGGTTTCGAAAACGCCGTTCGCGAGCAGGGCGAAGCCGGGGTTGACGACGTGTTGTTCGATGTCCATCACGTTCTTGTTGAATGCGATCCACGCCCAGGAAAGCAGCCTGTCGCGCGTTGATTGGGAGAACGTCGCGTAGCGTGGATGTGAACGAAATGGCAGGAGCCGCTCGGGGTAATCCGGACGTGTGGGTTCGAACAGGTCGTCGAGATCTGGTTCGCTGCGTTTGACGGCGGCTCGTCGTGGCCAGTTGTCCGACAGCCGTCGCAGTACCGCGTTTTCTGCCAAGTTGCCGTGCTCGGGCTGTAGCTCGGAGGCGCTTACGCGCTGCGAGTCGACCGGGATCATGCCTCGCTCCTTTTTTTGATGAACCTCGAGTGCTGCGCTCGAAGCTGAAGCGCAGATTAGCGGATCTTCGTGCGCCGGGTGCTGCGTGCTGCGCATTGCAGTCGTGCGCACGCAGGCGTTGATCGAGGTGTGGGGCTCGTGCGAACACACTCGCCGAGTCGCGACGCGAAACGGCGCTCGCTGGAATGGGCGCGCGTAGTTGCGGCAGGAAAGGCGCAAATGTCACACAGCACGGATCGGGTCCTCGACTGTTCAGCAGATCAGGTGCCGGAGCCCAAGGCGTTGATCGAAGCCGCCATGGAGTGGCATTTCAGTCCACAGACAGGTTGCCGTTTTTGGCTGGAGCGCGCGAAATCGCTGAAGTTCGATCCGCGTCGCGACGTGCGTTCGTTCGCAGATCTGAAGTTGTTTCCGAACGTGGTGAACGAACTGCGTGACGTGCCGGCGGAAGACTTGATTCCGAAGGGATATGAGAAGTCGGAGGTTCTCGGCATCTACGAAAGCGGCGGTACGACTGGGGCGCCGAAGCGCGTGGTTTGTACCAAGGATTGGATGAACCGGTGGGCGACGTGGAACAACCGTGAGCTCGAGAAGCGGGGCTGCCCGCGAGGTGCGAACTGGCTGGCGTTGATGCCCGCCGGTCCGCACATTTTCGGGGCGGCGCTGCAAGAGCAGTCGCGTCGCATGGGTGGCTTGCTGTTCACGATTGATATGGACCCGCGCTGGGTAAAAAAGTGCATTCACGAGAAGCGTGGCGAGGAAGCCGGTCGCTACGCGGAGCACCTGATTGAGCAGGCGGTGTTCTTGCTACGCACGCAGAGCGTGGGAGTGATGGTGGTGACTCCGCCGTTGCTCGAGCGCTTGGCGCGCCGAGAGGAGTTGGTGAAGCTGATCAACGAGAAGGTGCGCTTCATTTTCTGGGGCGGCGCACACATGGACGCCGATACACGTCGCCTGTTTCGGACCGAGATTTTCCCGAAGATTGCGCTGCACGGCGGCTACGGCAGCACCATGGTGTTGGGCGGTACGGTGGAGCGCATGGGGCTGGCCAGCAACGAGCCGTGCGTTTTCGATCCGTTCTCTCCGTACATCTCGTTCTCGGTGATCAATCCCAAGACGGGAACCGAGGTTCCGTACGGCCAGCGCGGCCAGGTGGTGATGCATCACTTGAGCAAGGGTATGTTGCTGCCCAATAATCTGGAGCGCGATCTGGCGACGCGCATCGAGCCGCCTCCCGGGCAGCTCGGGGATTCGGTTGCCGATGTGAGCCCTGTCGCTAGCTTCGACAACGAAGTCGTCATCGAAGGCGTGTACTGATGAGCGACTTGCTTCAGCTGGATGCGCTCGGCACGCGCGGGGCCTATCGTGCCGAGCGGCGCCTGGCGGTGAACGACATCGCGGGTCAACCGCTGGCGGAGTTGAGCCTTGTCCCGCGGCTGTTCGTGCATCGCAGCCTGAGCGATTTGCACGCAGCGCGTGGCTTGGATGCGGACACACGCGCCCGCGCATTGGTACAGGCTGGCAGCGCATTTCGTAGCGGCACCATCAACGGGCTGGATGGGGATGCTTACGAAAAGCTCGTGTGTCGCGTCTCGGGGTTGCCCATTTCGGTCGTGCGCGCGGCTACACACGCGATTGCCGAAAGTGCGATCGAGGCGAGCGCTGCAGTGCAACACGCGCGCCCTGAAGCTGCGGTGTGCGATTGGCGCGACCCGCTGACGCGTCTGGGGCGCGCCGTGTGGACTCGCCGCGGAGATGTGTTTGCGGTGCACGCCGCTGGCAATCATCCAGGGGTGCACAGCATTTGGCTCGAAGCTCTGGCGCTCGGCTATCGCGTTGCCGTGCGCCCGTCGACGCGTGAACCGTTCACGCCGCATCGTTTGATCAGCGCGCTGCGGGAAGCCGGTTTCGGCAACGACCAAGTCGCGCTGCTTCCCACGGATCATTCAGTCGCCGACGAGGTGATCGCCGGAGCCGACCTGGCCATGGTTTACGGCGGCGATGACGTGATGCAGAAGTACGCCGGGAGTAGCAGGGTTTTGGCGCAAGGCCCGGGACGTTCCAAGGTGTTGCTCGCGACGTCGGATTGGGAGCCTTACCTAGATACGATTGTCGCATCGGTTGCGGACCAAGGCGGCACGGCGTGCATCAACGCGAGCGCGGTGTTCGTGCGCGGCGATCCAACGCCACTCGCGGAAGCTTTGGCAGCGAAGCTTGCGGCCATCCCCACGCTGCGCCCAGACGACGAGCGGGCGGTGCTGCCGGCGCAGCCAATCGAAATGGCACGTTCGATCGAGAAGCTCGTGCTGGCACACGCCAAGGGTACCCGCGCCTGGCTCGGTGGCGACGGCATCGTGGAGCCGCTGGTGCATGGCGGCGCTGTGTTGCGGCCGGCGGTGTTCCAAACCGAGCGCGTCGACGCTCCGCAAACACGTATCGAGCTCGGCTTTCCATGCGTTTGGGTGGCACCCTGGTCCGAAGCAGATGGCGTCGAGCCTTTGAAGAATACGCTCGTTCTCACGGCCATCGTCGACGACGAGGCACTCGTGCAGCAACTCGTGGACGAGCCCAGCATTAGCAACGTTTACACCGGGAAATGTCCCACGTGCCGAATTCGCGCCGGTGTCCCGCATGACCGCTATCTGGCCGAATTCTTGATGCGGACGAAGGCGGTCATTCGCGACTGAAGGGGGATTGCCTCATGCGAACTCTGTTGGTCGATAACTACGATTCCTTTACGTACAACCTGTATCATCTGATTGCGCAGGTGAACGGCAAGTCACCGGTCGTGGTGCGTAACGACGATCCGGGTTGGTCGAAGGTAGACCTCGACGAGTTCGACGGCGTCGTGATTTCTCCGGGCCCTGGGCACCCCGCGTCGCCGCGCGATTTCGGGCACTCGCGCGCAGTGCTCGCTCGCGAGGACTTGCCGGTGTTGGGCGTTTGCCTTGGTCATCAAGGCATTGGTTTGGTGGCCGGCGCTCAAGTGTTGCGTGCTCCAGAACCACGACATGGCTATTTGACACGCATCGACCATCGCGGGCGCGAGTTGTTCGCTGGCTTACCGCAGAAGTTTACTGCGGTTCGTTATCACTCGTTGTGCGTCGCGCAGCCGTTGCCGGAAGAGCTCGAAGCTGTGGCCTGGGCCGAAGACGGGCTCATCATGGCGCTGCGTCATCGCCGCTTGCCGCGCTGGGGAGTGCAGTTTCATCCCGAGTCGATCAGCACCGAATACGGAGCGCAGTTGCTCGAGAATTTCCGGCGTTTGGCGCTCGAGCGAGCGCGGCCGCGTGCTCCTCGCGGCGAACGAGTCCGGACAGCGAGCGCAAACTTGCTGAGCCCGAATACGAAGCAACCCAAGGCGCCGCCCTCGTTGCAGGTGCACGTGCAGCGCCTCGACCGCCTGATCGATGCCGAGGGCGCGTTCACCAAGCTGTTTGGGCAGAGCAACCGAGCCTTTTGGCTCGACAGCGCGCGCGTCGAACCCGGGCTGTCGCGCTTTTCGTTTTTCGGCGAGGTGACGGGTGACGCGGGTGAGATGCTCAGCTACCGCGTGCACGAACACATCGTGCGGGTCGAATCAGCCACCGGTGAGGTGCGCACGGAGGCGGGCACCATCTTCGAAGCGCTCGAGCGGCGCTTGCAGCAGCGCGTCGCTGGCAGCGACGAACTCCCGTTTCATCTGCCTGGCGGATACGTCGGCTACTTTGGCTACGAGCTAAAGGCGCATCTGGGCGGCTCTCGGGCGCACCGCGCGGAAACGCCGGACGCTGTCTGGCTGCGCGCAGATCACCTGATTGCCGTCGATCATCTGGAGCGGCGCACCTACTTGGTCGCAGTGGTCGATCCGACCAAGGCCGCTGCAGCCCGATCGTGGCTCGAGCACACAGCGCTCGCTCTGCGCGACGTTCCGGATTTTGCGCCGGCCGAGGTCGCCAAGGAGCTCCCGAGTGCGGTCGATGTCGCGCAATGGCTCGTGCGCTCCCGTGAGCAGTATCTGAAGGACATCGAGGCTTGCCAAGCTCAGCTGCATGCGGGCGAGAGCTACGAAATCTGCCTTACCAATAAGCTGCGTTTGCGCGCACCGCCGGACGATCTCACCTATTACAAGCGTTTGCGGCGCTTGAACCCCGCGCCGTACGCAGCGTTCTTGCGATTGGGCGACGTGAGCATCTTTTGCTCGTCGCCGGAGCGCTTCTTGCGCATCGACGACAAGCGCGGTGTGGAGAGTAAGCCCATCAAAGGAACGGCGCCGCGCAACCCCGATCCTCAAGTGGATGAGCGTTTGCGCGCGGAGCTGCAATCCGATCCCAAGACGCGCGCCGAGAATCTCATGATTGTGGATCTGCTGCGAAACGATCTCGGGCAGGTTTGCGAACTCGGCAGCGTGTGTGTCCCGAGCTTCATGGCTACCGAGTCGTACGCGACCGTGCACCAGCTGGTGTCTACGATTCGCGGCAAGCTTCGCAGGAACGTTACTCCCATTGCCTGCGTTGCCGCGTGCTTTCCAGGAGGATCGATGACCGGTGCACCCAAGCTTCGCACGATGGAAATCATCGACGGACTGGAAAACGAGGCACGCGGTGTGTATTCGGGGACATTGGGCTACCTGGGCTTCGCCGGCACCGCCGACTTGAACATCGTGATTCGCACGGCTGTGCGCTGCGGCGGCGAGCTCACGGTGGGAGCCGGTGGCGCGATCGTGCTCGATTCGAATTCCGAAGCCGAGTACGAGGAAATGTTGCTCAAGGCGAAGGCGCCTTTGCGCGCCTTGCCGTAGTCTCGAGGTGTCGCATGCTGCCGCTTGCCAAGGAGACGCGAGATCCCTCAAACGAGGTGGTGCTGTTTTGGTCCGCTAGGGATCGTCGGCTGCTACCCGAAGCGCCCGTGTCACGCCATATCGATGTGGCCGATTCGTTCTTGGTCGATGACGGGCGTGTGCGAGGCCTCACGTATCACTGCGAGCGCTTCGTGGACTCCTGCGCGTTGCGCGGCGTCAGCGAGGAGGCCACGCGGGCGTTTTGGCGCAGTGCGTGCCGCGTGTTGCCTCGGACCGGCCGCTGGTTTCCTCGTGTCGAGTTTGCGCAAACCAGCGGCTTTCGCCTGCGTTTGCGCCCAGCTCCCGAGCCTTCGAGCAGCGTGGTGCTCGGAGTTGCACATGAGCCGGACGCACGTAGGGCGCCGCGCATCAAAGGTCCGGACTTCGAGCTCTTGAGTGAAGCGCGGCGCAAGGTAGCGCAAGATGGCGCGACCGAGGCGTTGCTGCTGACCAGCACTGGAGTCGTGCTGGAGGGTGCGTTCAGCAGCATCTTGTGGTGGCGCGGAGATATGTTGTGCTTGCCGCCGCCCTACCTTCCGATTCTGCCCAGCGTGACGCGGCGTATGATTGTGGAGCTCGCGAGGGCGCAGGGGATCGAAGTGCGCTTCGAGACTTGCCTACCGAGCGATCTCGACGGGCTCGAGGTGTGGGCAGTGAGCGCGTTGAATGGCATTCGACCCGCGATTGCCTGGGCCGGTCGGCCCTTCACGGCGAAAATGCCGACGAAGGCGCCGGCATGGCAAGACGCGTTGTGCAAGCTAGCGCGTTCGCATCACGATACGCAGCCCAGCAATGACGACTTCGCTCGGGTTTGAGCGGCGAAGCTCGACGACTTCGGTGCCTGCAACGGTAATGTACTGTGCACGAATGCGATGGTAGGCTGCGCCCACTCACGCAAAGGAGGGTGCAGTGGCGACCGACGAACTGATTTCGCATCTGGCCGCATCGGGCTGGAACAGCTGTGAATCGATCCGCAAAGCTCTGCAAAAAGCAAAGCTACCGGTTCCCACTGCCAAGTACCTGCAAACAGCCTTTCCACAGAAGGCTTGGCGCCGCGCACACGAAGCCGTGGAGGCGCTCCGCGAGCACTTTGCCGAAGCTCGTTTCGCTGATCGCGCGACCTTCGGCGTGCTCCTAGTTCCGGATCCAAAAAAGCTCGATACACGCGGTGCCATTCCACCAGCAGTGCGTCGTGATCAAAAGTTGAAGGGCTGCGAAGACTTCGTGGATGAGCGCCTGCCCGAAGGCGTGCTCGCAATCAAACCCGGAACGGATTGGACCCTGGTGGCCACGATAACCGGTACCGCCGGAATCTTCATGGGCAGCGACAACGAAGTTCGCAACGACAAGTCGCGGAAGAGCTACACGGTGCTCGGCCAGGATACTCGCGCCCTCATGATTCGACAGATCTGGGGTGCGCGCGTGTTGCAGTGTGGCGAAGACTTGCCTGACAGCACGACCTGCGACACCTGGACGTTTACGCTCTTCTGCGGTGAGGACAAGGTGGACGGGCAGTCGGTATCAGGCACTATTTTGCACGGTGAGGTGCGTCAGCGTCTTGGGAAGCCAGAGCGCCGCATCTCCTCGGCGCGTGTGTGCCCGGCGCTTCTTATCTAGGATCCGCTAATCGCAGCCGCCGGTGCAAGCCGCGCGGGCCCGCGCTAGTTGGTAACCGCGGGTGCTAGCAGCAATCGCCGGCAGTAACCGTGCGCTAGCAGTGACCGTGCGCTAGCCGCAACCGCCGGCGTGGCCGACGTCGCTCGATGGTATGTGTGCGAAGGGTGCAACGATCTCGCTCAAGGTCACGGTTTGCGACGGTTCGTGCGTCAGCGCCTCGACGAAGAGGTTCAGGCGGTCGACGCCCCAGAACTTCTCCGAGCCGTGAATGAAAAATGGAACGCCGAATACGCCGTCGTTGTAGATGGCCAGCAGCGTTTGTGCGGCGAGCTGGCGGCACTTCTCATCGTCGGCCGCGTTGGCCAGCGTGCTCGGAAGGCCGAGCTCATTTGCGATTTCGGCGATGGTTGCGCGCGTGGAGATGTCGCGGCCTTGTTGCCAGCGAGCACGATACACGGCGGCAATGAAGGGCAAAGCCAGCCCCGCCGCGGCGGCAACGAAGTACGCGAGATGCGAGGCCTCCCACCACGGCTCGCGATCAATTGGCCACTTCACCTCCAAGCCGCGTTGCGCCGCCAGCCGACGCACGTCGCGCAAGAGATACAGGTGCTTCTCACGAGACATGGCGGTGTAAATGAACTCGCCGCCGGCGTCGCGTAGGAGGCGTTCGCTGTGAGCGTCCGGTTCCCAGAACGGTCGCCAATCCAGTCGGACAGCGAGCTCCGGATGGTGCGTCATGAGGTCGTGAAAGGCGAGCCACGAGTACGGGCTGCGGAAGGAGAAGTAGACACGCGGGTGCGAGGCTCGTCGGGCTTTCATTGTCGATCTCAAATCACGATGCCGCCGTCGATTTGAACGACGGCGCCGGTAATGTAGGCGGCACGATCCGAAACTAAGAATCCCACTAAGCTGGCAACTTCCTCGGGTTGGCCGAAGCGCCGCAGTGGGATGCCATCGAGTGCGCGTTGAGTCGCTCGCTCCGAGAGCTTGGCGGTCATATCGGTCGTGATGAAACCAGGCGCGATTACATTGGCGCGGATCGAAAAGCGGCCGACCTCTTTGGCTAGGGCGCGCGTAAATCCGATGATGCCCGCCTTGGATGCCGAGTAGTTGGTTTGGGTGGCATTCCCGTAAACGCCCGATGTGGACGAAAGATTCACGATGACGCCCGTGCTGCGCTTCATCATGCCGAGCACGGCAGCGCGGCAGATGTTGAACACGCCGTCGAGGTTGACGCGCAGCACGTTGTGCCAGTCCTCGTCGGTCATGCTGACGAGCGGTGCGTCGCGCGTGATACCGGCTGACGTCACGACTACATCGACTGGCCCGAGCTCGCGTTCAGTAGCTTGAACGAAACGCCGCGCCTGCTGTGCGTCGTTCACGTCAGTTGCCATACTGAAGACGCGCGCACCAAGCTCGCGCCCCTGATCTTCGACTTTGCTAGCGGCCTCTGCATTGGAGGCGTAGCAAAAGCTCACGTCGTGGCCGTCGCGGGCCAGCTCGCGCACCACGGCGGCGCCGATGCCGCGCGAGCCTCCCGTTACGAGGGCCACTCTGCGTTGGGTTGGCGTGTTCATGTGATGTCCGAAGAGGTGTAAGCAGACGCCTGGGTGGGCCGCAGCGCTCGAGCTGGGCGCAGAGTCACCATGACTTGCCCCACTTGCAAGACGAGCTCACCGTGAATGCGAGCGTCGCCTTCGAAAATCGCGGTCTCACCAACGCGGCGGACCAACTGGACCCGATGCTCGATTACCTCACCGGGAAATGCGTCGCGGTGAAGCTGCGCGTTCGACAGGCGACCAAATAACATGACCGAACCGTCCAACACGTTGGGGCTCGGCTCCTCCAGCGTGGCGAGCAATGCCGCAGCCTGACACCATGACTCGATGAGCAGCACACTTGGGTACGCGTGGCTGTGCTGCGTGCTCGGGCCGGCCATGTTCGCGTACCAGGGCTCGTTCAGGCTGATGGCTTTGCGGGCGCGGATGCTGTCGTTCGGCACGAGCTCGACCACACTGTCGATCAAGAGCATCGGGTAACGGTGTGGAAGCACTGATTTGATGACGGCGGCGTTCATGCCGTTGCCTCGCGCCGCGCGTAGCGCAAGCGTACGCTGGCCGCCTGCCCGCGTGCGGTGGAGAGACGAGCCAAGCAAAGCCACCGCTCCGCGTCGGAATCGAACCGCAGTTCCATGCGGAGCCTTTCTCCCGGAAAAACTGCGCCAAGGAAGCGTGTGGACTCGATCTCGCTGAGCCTCATCGTTCGCAGCGGCACCGGCGCGGTCAGCTCTACGGCGCGCTGCACGCACTCGATCAAGCAAACGCCGGGAACAATGGGAAAGCCCGGATAGTGCCCGGCGAGCAACGGCTCGTTCGCGTCGATGTCGATCTCGACGACGGCCGACGAAGCGTCGCTGCTGCGCACGAGGAGAGGGCTCGCCAGCACACGCGGCGCGCGCCCCGTGGTGGCGACGACAGCGTCGGGGCTCACGCCGCAGCTCCGCTGAGTAGGCGCAATACAGCGCAGCCCACCATGCCGTCGCGTTCGATACCGGTGACCAACGCAGCACGCCCCTTCGCTTCAGGTGCGTGCTCTGCCGCGGCTAACACCGCAGCGATCTGCAAGCTCATGGAAGCGGCGTTCGTGTCGCCCAGCAATGATGCACACGGGAGCTCGCGCGCCTCGCTGCCATCCAGCACTTGCTCGATTGCCTCGCGTTCGGCGAGCGCGCCGGTAGCCGACGTGGCGTATGCCCAAACGTCATTCGGGGTAACTCCGGCTTGCGTCAATGCGCGCTGCAGGCAAGAAACTAGGGTTTTTCCGACGTCAGACTCGCCGAGAGGTAGCCCGACTTCGACTGCGGCAAGCTCCGCTAGGGCTGTGCGGCCATCGCGCGGCGTCGCCTCGAGCAGGAGCGCCGCGCAGCCCTCACCCAGCCAGTGAAAGCGCTGCTCGGGCTCGCGTGTGTGCCATTCGAGCCACCAGCGCTCGCGCGAAAACTCCTCCACGGCGCCGCAGACGATGCTGTGGGCACGCCCCGAGCGTTGTAGCCGCCGGGCATAATTCAACACCAGCAACGTAGAAGCGCTGCCTCCCGCGATCGTTACGTTCGGACCGCGCAGGCCGTGCCAAATCGCCGAGCGGCCGGCGGCGCAGTTCATGACAGTATTCGGAAATTTTGCTGGATCGACGAGATACGGCCGGTCTTGCGTGAGCGAATCGCGCGTGAAGGACATGATGCTGGAGGCACTTCCCGTCGATGTTCCGAGCACGATCGCCGTGTCGCTTCCCACGCTCGGCTTGAGACCGTCTGCGTCGTTCGCGACGAGCTGACCCACCGTGACGACTGCGAGCGCCGTGGCGCGGTCCATCGCGCGAGTGCCCTTGCGCCCGAGTAACTGCGCTGGATCGAAGTTCGGCACTAGGCAAGCCTCGCCGCCAACGGACCAAGTTGCGCGATCGAGCGAGCTCAGAGCCAAGCGGCCCTCTCGAATGCCCTCGCTGAATGCGCGGCGCCCGACGCCGAACGCGGAGACGGCCGACCAGGCCGTAATTACCGGTGATGCAGCGTTCACGACGGCCTCGCTTCCTGCCGATTCAAGGCACCCAAAATCAGGACGGCGTTGTTGCCTGCAAACGCGAGCGCGTTGTTCTGTACGACTTTCAGGGTGGCCTCGCGCGCACGATTGGGTACGCAATCGATGTCGCACTCCGGATCGGTCACTTCATGATTGATGGTGGGCGGGATGAAGCTCTCGCGGATAGCCAACGCGCACGCGATGGAAGCCAGTGCGCTAGCGGCTCCCATGCTGTGCCCGATCATCGATTTGATGGAGATCGTGCGTGGGCTACCGGAGCCGAACACTTGGCGGATGGCGCGTGCCTCGGTCACGTCGTTTGCACGCGTGCCAGTGCCGTGTGCCGAGATCAGGTCCACATCCGAGCTCTGGATGTTGGCGTTCTCGAGCGCGAGGCGCATGCAACGAGCAAAGCTGTCTTCATTGGGCGCCACCGGGTGGTCCGCGTCGCAATTCAAGCCGTATCCGAGGACCTCCGCGTAGATGCGCGCGCCGCGTGCCTGCGCCGAATCCAGCGTTTCGAGGAGCAACATGCCGGAGCCTTCTCCAGTGAGGATCCCCTTGCGATCGCGATCGAAGGGCTGACAACGCTCGGGCGCGATCGTGCCGAGCCGATAGAAGCCGGCAAACGTCTTGCGGCATACGGCGTCGGCGCCGCCACACAGCGCGAACTCGACATCCCCGGAGCGCACGGCATCGAAGCCGTAGCCGATGGCGTAGTTTCCTGCAGCGCAAGCCGTAGGTACGGTAACCGCTTCCACGTTGCGCAAACCGAGTTCGCGCGCGGCAGCCACCGAGAGCCGCCCAGCAGGCACACGTCGTGCGACGGCTGGGTCCATCTGTTCGGGACCCGCTGTGACCTCGAGCTGAACTAAGTAGTCGATATCGCGCGACTCGCCATCCGTGGTGCCGACGGCGACGAGCGAGCGCGCGTTCTGTAAACGCTCGAGTGGTAGACCAGAGTCTTCTACAGCGAGCCGCGCTGCCGCCGCGGTGAAGTGACTCGCACGCCCGAACTCCGCGAGCGGAAGCTCACGAATGAAGCGATCTGGATCGAAATCAGTCACTTCACAGCCTTGCGCATGGTCGAACCCGCTCACGTCGAACGCCGTGATGGTGCGAGCGCCGCTGCGCCCAGCGCGCAGCCCCGCCAAGAACTCAGCGACGCCGATACCGATACTGCTAATCGCGCCGAGGCCGGTAACGACGACGCGCCGTGACGTAGTAGTGGCCGCCATGACGTCAACGAGAAGCAGCGGCTTCGGCGACTACGGTGTAGACGCCCTCCAAGTTCACCATTCGACTCAAATTGGCTTGCTCGATGGAGATCCCGAAAGTCTTCTCGAGCTTGGCAAGAATCTCGACGGCTCCCAGCGAATCCGCGTCGTGGTCTTCGCGGAAGCGACTGGTTAGGGTCATGGCATCCGCCTCAATTTCCAAGATATCGGAGACGATGGTCCGGATCTCATTGCGCATGTTGTCGTCGATGGTCATGTGTTCGCACTCCAGAGTTGTTCGATCTTCAGGCAATACAGAGCCATGCGGCGAACCCGCCGCGCTGCCGCGCTCCATGAAGCGCGCAAACTGGTGTCAGAAAGGTGTTCAGCCCAATAGGTTGGTCACGTCTGGCGCGTTGAAAATCAGTCGCGACTTCCAAAGGCGATTGTCCTTGAGCTCGACCCATTCGCTCATGACGATCGCGGCCTTGCCCTTCGGCGTCTCGATCATGAATTCGTACAATGAAGCCACGCTCTGGCCCTCGCCTAATTGAGCCAGCATGCGATGGCCAGCCACGATGGGTAGCAGCGGCGCCATCTTCTCGACGAAGTCTGCCTTGCCCCGAGTTTGCACGACGGGGCTGCTGAACTCGAAATCGTCGTGCAGCAGCGCGCTGGCTGCCTTCAAGTCTTTCGCGCAGAGAGCTTCGAGAAACTGGGCAAAGATCGCTTTCGGGTTGGTCATGGATCCTCTCTCGAAATGCGGAGCAGGTCGCTTGCTCGACCGAGTTTACGGGTTCGCGTTGGAAGCCAAGAGGCCGTTCAGTTCGCGTGTGGGTACCAAGCGGTCTCTGAATTGCGACACGCAATGTTGTTTGATGAAGTCCACGAAAATGCGAACTTTCAGTGGCAAGTAGTTGCGTGACGGATAGAGAATCCACGCCGCGGAGTCGAGATCCGCCGGGGTGATCTCGTGGTCGGGGAAAATGTCGACGAGCTCGCCGCGATGCAGGTGGTCCTCAACCAACAGGCGCGGCAACAGACTGATGCCGATCCCCCCGAGTGTGCACTGCAGAATGCCCCACGCGTCCGTAATGCTGACTTTGCCGCGCACCGGAACGTCGACCACGCGCTCATCCGGGCAACGGAACCTCCAACGCGCCGCCTGGCCCGGCAGGGACAACACGATGCAACGATGGTTGAGCACGTCCCACGGTGCACGCGGGCGCCCATGCTCCAGTACGTAGCTGCGGCTCGCGCACGCCACGAAATCCACTCGGCACAGGCGAGTCGCCACGAACTCGGAGGCCGGTGGCCGCCCGCAGCGAAGCGACACGTCCACCTGAGCGGCCAACAGATCCTGCTCGTTGTCGTCGAGACGAAGCTCGACCGACAAGTCGGGATACTGGCGAGTGAACTCTGGAAGAAGAGGAACGATGATCAGTTGGCCGCAGGTAACCGGCGCAACGACCCGCACTGCGCCCATCGGTCGTGCACCGAAATCCTTTGCCATCAGTTGCGCGCGATCGAGCTCGTCGAGCACTGGTTCGACGCTGCGCCCAAAGGCCTCCCCCGCTTCGGTCGGCACGAGCTTGCGCGTCGTGCGTTGAAACAAACGCACACCGAGCTCCGCCTCCAACGCGGCGATCGTTCGCGAAACGGAGGACGGCGTGACGCCGTGGTCGCGCGCCACCGATGCGAAGCTGCCCTGCTTCGCGACGTCAATGAAGGTTCTCAACGCGGAAAGGTCCATGATTCGCCCGTCCTTGCGTGCTCATTGCTCACAGGGACTACCCCATCAGCCACCAACTACTTTCAGACAAAATCGAGTGAACGAACTCGGTCACACCTTCAGCCCCTGCTGGCATTGCGCGTTCCCCGGGACTGCGAGCTGCACGGAGGTAGTTAGTGACGCGCACGCTCGACGTCAAGCGAAAGAGTTATGAACGCGGCGCCCGCACACGCACGAGAGTAGTGCGTTCTCTGCACATCACTCGCACGACGAGCTCGAAGTGATCTGCGTGACGGATAGGTACCTTCGTGCACGCGCGAATGAATTTGCAGCGAAGTAATCGCGGAAAATCAGCGCGTGCTGAGTGTGCGATCGGACGACGAGCAATCCGATCGCGCGTGAGCGACTACACGAAAGTAATGAGCGAGATAGCGCATTGCTAACAACCTTGCGCAGCGAGTGACATGCGCGCTGCAAGAACATGCTGTGCGCGGTTTTCGCCGGCGTGCGATGCGTGCATGCATGCGCAGCTATATCGAGGATGACGCTCTGCTGACTACACGAACGCGGCGTTCGTTCAGCGAGTGTGCGCGAGGGTCAGTAGTGCAGGCGTCTCGCTGGAGTCTTCGCCAATCGAGCCCCGACACGGATGTCGGCATAAATTGCACGAAATTGCCTGGTTTTGCTGTCCGGGCACTCGAGCGAGTGACCTCGAATCCACTCATCGAAGAGGGTTAGCAAAAGTGCCCCGGAAAAGTACCTACGCGTTCCCAATCGTGGCGCACACCTTCAGCGCCGCGCCCGCCGCTCGTGCGCTGCATTTCGAGGTGCGCGGTTCGTGCCCGTTGCGTTTCGAAACGCTCGTTGGCGCCGGTTGCGTCGCGAGGCACTGGGGCCAGGCACCGTTGCGCGTTGAGGCGCTGGCGCGCTGGCGGTTGCGTTTCGAGGCGCTGGGTAGGCACTGTTGCGCGTTGAGGCGCTGGCGCGCCGCGGTTGCGTTTCGAGGCGCTGGCGCGCCGCGGTTGCGCGTTGAGGCGCTGGCGGGCCGCGGTTGCGCGTTGAGGCGCTGGCGGGCCGCGGTTGCGCGTTGAGGCGCTGGCGGGCCGCGGTTGCGTTTCGAGGCGCTGGGTAGGCACCGTTGCGCGTTGAGGCGCTGGCGCGCTGGCGGTGCGTTTCGAGGCGCTGGGTAGGCACTGTTGCGCGTCGCATGTTCTGAGGGCGAAGCCCCGGACACGCTGCGTTCAATCACTTGCTCCCCACAGGGGTGAGCGGCCTGGTCGAGTGCGAATGTGGAGTTAATACGTTGGGGTGGGCGTGAGCGGTCGAACCTTCGCGGGAAACGGGCTTTACACAAACGGAGCGCGCCGTGCGCGGCCCTGGACCCGTGCGGTGCGCTCGAAGTAGGCCTGTCGCTCATCGATAGATTCGGTCGCGCCCTTTTCGGCGCGGGCGCCCCAACCCACTCGTAGCCGCCGTTTCGTTACTGGAGTGTGAGTGGTGGCTGAGCACACGTGGGTCATGCATTCGTGTGAGCCGAATCAAAGTTGTGGTCGCGTTGGGGCTCTTGGCGCAGCGTGGTGCTCAGGCGAGATGAGCCGGATCGACGTTGTGGCCGCGTGGGGCCCTTGGCGCCGCGCGCGGTGCTTGGCGATATAGGCCGAATCAAGATTGTGGCCGCGTTGGGTCACGCTTCCGCGCGGTGCTCAGGCGAAATGAGGCGGATCAAAGTTATGTCGACGTGGGTCGCGCATCCGCGCGGTGTGAAACTGCGCGAGTGAGTCGTGCACGGCGCTTGGCGAAAATGAGGCGGATCAAAGTTATGTCCACGTGCGGCTCCCGGCGCCGCGCGCGGTGCTTGGCAATATAAGCCGAATCAAGTTGTGTCCACGTAGGGCGCGCATCGGCGCGGTGCGAACTGCGCGAGTCAGTCGCGCGGCGGGCGGTGCTTTGGCGATATAGGCCGAATCAAGTTGTGCCCACGTGCGGCGCGCATCCGCGCAGTGTGAAACTGCGCAAGCGAGTCGTGCGCGGCGGGCGGTGCTTTGGCGATGTAAGCCGAATCAAGTTGTGGCAACGTAGGGCGCGTATCGGCGCGGTGTGTCGGTGAGCAGGCTCATGGGGCCAGCAGCTGACGAAATCGCCAGCCTCATGGGGCCACCGGATCGCCAGGGTCATGGGGCCACCCCGCGAGGTGGTGGTCCTGGTTTTCGCCAGGGTGATGGGGCCAGCAGATTGAGCTTTTGCCAGGGTCATGGGGCCACCCGGAGCCTGGCGAGCTGACCCGGGGCGAGACGACCGAGAGCTAAGGCACGGTTCCTTCCGACGACGGCGCGGGACGCCACCGGGAGGCACGCATGAGCTTTCGGGAGTTGTCGATGATCGAAATTCGAGAAGTACTTCGTCGCTGGACGGCGGGGCAGGCTGTGCGCGCGATTGCGCGAGAGACGGGCGCCGATCGCAAGACCGTCGATCGGTATGTCACCGCAGCGCGCGAGCTTGGTGCTGCCGTTGGCACAGAGCCTAGCGACGAGCTCGTCGCCGAGGTGAGCCAACGCGTGCAGGGACGACCGCTCCCTGCAGCGTCCGATCAATGGCAAGAGCTAGAGAAATTTCGCCCGCGGATCGAGTACTGGCTTAATGCCGAAAATTCGCTGCGCTTGGTGCGAATTCACGAGCTTTTGGTACGGGAGGGACTGCAGTCATCGTACACGACATTGCGCCGTTTCGCGCACCGAGAGCTTGGCTGGCGCGAGCGTCCCCGCACGGTTCGTGTTGACGACGCGCCGTTCGGCTAAGAGGCGCAAATTGATTTCGGACTGATGGGACGGCTGCGCGACAGCGATGGTCGCGTGCGCAAGCTGTGGGTGCTCGTGGTCACGCTCACCGCGAGTCGATACATGTTCGTGTGGCCGACGTTTCTGCAAACCGTCGGTGCGCTCTGCGCCGGGCTCGATGCTGCGTGGAAGTTCTTCGGCGGCATGCCCAAGCGCGTCGTGCTCGACAACATGAGCTCCGCGGTAAGCAAATCGGATGCGCTCGGCCCGATACTTCAGAAGTCGTTTCTCGAGTACGTGCAAACGCGCGGGCCGTTCGCTGACGTCGCGCGCGTGCGAAGACCACAAGACAAGCCGCGCGTCGAAAACCAGATCGCATACGTTCGCGAGCGCTGGTTCGCTGGCGAGCAATTTTCTGACCTCGCACAAGCACAGGAGCATGCCGAGATTTGGTGCCGAGACGTCGCAGGCAATCGCATCCATGGCACGACTCGTCGAGTGCCTCGTGAAGTCTATTTGCTCGAGGAAAAGCCGCTGATGCTAGCCCCGCCGACGGAAGCGTTCGACGTCCCGGAGTGGACCGACGCCAAAGTGCACCCCGATCATCATATTCAGGTGCGTCGAGCCCTCTACTCGGTGCCCTGGCCCCACGTGGGACACTACGTCGACGTGCGCATCGACCGGTCAACGGTGCGCGTCTACCGCAAAGGTGAGCTGATCAAGATGCACGCGCGACAGCGCCCCGGCGGGCGCGCAACCGACCCCAAAGACTACCCGCCGTCCAAAGAGCCGTGGGCGCTTCGTAACATCAAAACGGCTGAGCACGAGGCCAAGACCTACGGCACTCACGTCGAGGCGTTCGTCGCGCGGCTCGTCGATGGACCGCTGCCCTGGGCCAAGATGCGACAGGTCTACGCTCTCATTCGGTTGTGCAGAAAGTTCGGCGGCGCTCGCGTGGACGCGCTCTGCTCTCGCGCCCTCGCGTTCGAGGTGCTCGACGTGCGACGCATCGAGCGTCTTCTGAAGAGCGCACAACGAGTCGAAGGCGCGGCTGAAGAAGCAGGGCGCGTTGTCGGCCTTCCCTCAGCGCGCTTCGCTCGCGATCCGCAAAGCTTCCGCGCTCGCCGGGATGACGAGAAGGGCGGTGCCTCGTGAAAACCCCCGAGCTCAACCCAGACCTCATTCGCGCTCTGAAGTCCCTGCGTTTGGGCCCGATCGCCGACACGCTCCCGGATCGCCTGATCTCGCCGAAAAGCAGCAGATGTCTTTCGAGGACTTGTTCCTTCTTCTGCTCACCGACGAAATCAGTCGCCGACTGAGCAGCGCAGCCTCGCGCCGCGCCAATGACGCAGGCCTCGATCCGGACCTCGTCCTCGAGCGTTGGGACAAGACGGCGAAAGTGCATTTAGACAAGCGCGTGCTGCAAGAGCTGACTTCTCTGCGGTTCCTCGAAACAACTCGCAACGTGGTCATCCTTGGACAGGTTGGCGTCGGAAAAACGTTTGTCGCCTCCGCGCTCGGCCATATTGCATGCAAGAGTGGCTTCAACGTGCGCTTCATTCGAGCTGACGCCCTCCTCGCCAAGCTCAAGCAGAGCCGCTTCGACAACTCGCGAGACGCCCTCCTCGCAGAGCTCTGCGCCGTCGATCTTCTCATCATCGATGACTTCGCTCTCGAACCTATGGGGCGCGAAGAAAGCCGCGACATCTACCAGCTGTTCGTCGCGCGTAATGCTCGTGCCTCCACGCTCGTCATCAGCAATCGCGACGCAACCGAATGGCTCGCGATGTTCGATGACATGCTGCTCGCCCAAAGCGCCGTCGATCGCTTCGCCAACAATGCCTACGACTTGGTCATTGAAGGCGAGTCGTACCGTCCGCGCTTGAAGCCCAGCATCGACGCGGACGGGCCTCCGCCAAAGGCTCCGGTGCAGAAACACCCCCAGCACCCCAGGCGCAAGTCGAAGCCCAAAGCCACCTAGCTCGAAATCCTTCGGGCGCTATCGCGCCCTCCGGTGCTCGACGCCGACTGCCGACTCGTGCATCCTTGGCGCCGGTCGTTCGAACCTTCCACCTGGTCCCATGACCCTGGCGACGAGGTGGCCCATCATGGTGGCGAGTGGCAGCGGTGCGAACTTCGCGAGTCAGTCGTGCGGCGGGCGGTGCTTTGGCGATATAAGCCGAATCAAGTTGTG
>JBMOMJ010000002.1:142420-191354 GCA_049324695.1 Myxococcota bacterium | reverse complement strand
TTCCACCTGGTCCCATGACCCTGGCGACGAGGTGGCCCATCATGGTGGCGAGTGGCAGCGGTGCGAACTTCGCGAGTCAGTCGTGCGGCGGGCGGTGCTTTGGCGATATAAGCCGAATCAAGTTGTGTCCACGTGCGGCGCGCATCGGCGCAGTGTGAAACTGCGCGAGTGAGTCGCGCACCAGGCGGTGCCTTGGCGAAAATGAGCCGAATCAAGTTGTTGCCACGTAGGGCGCGCATCCGCGCGGTGTGAAACTGCGCGAGTGAGTCGTGCGCGGCGGGCGGTGCCTTGGCGAAAATGAGCCGAATCAAGTTGTGGCCACGTAAGGGCGCGTATCCGCGCAGTGTGAAACTGCGCGAGTGAGTCGCGCGCCAGGCGGTGCCTTGGCGAAAATGAGCCGAATCAAGTTGTGCCCACGTGCGGCGCGCATCCGCGCAGTGTGAAACTGCGCAAGCGAGTCGTGCGCGGCGGGCGGCGCTTTGGCGATGTAAGCCGAATCAAGTTGTGTCCACGTAGGGCGCGCATTGGCGCGGTGTGAAACTGCGCAAGCGAGTCGTGCGTGGCGGGCGGTGCCTTGGCGAAAATGAGCCGAATCAAGTTGTGTCCACGTGCGGCGCGCATCCGCGGTGCGAACTGCGCGAGTGAGTCGTGCGCGCCGCGTGCGGTGCTTTGGCGACATGAGCAGAATGAAGTGGTGCCGTGCGGCCCTGGCGCAGCGCGCGGTGCTTTGGCGAGCTGAGCCGAATCAAGTGTCCATCGCCGCGGTTTGGCGCTGCGCGGTGGAGGGGTTCACAGGCAGGGTGCGCCGTGCGCGGCCTTGGACCCGGGCGGTGTGCGCGGGGTAGGCGCTATGTGCTCAGCGGGTTTGGTCGCGCCCTTTTCGGCGTAGGCGCCCAACTAGAATTTAGTCGCCGTCGCCGCCGCCCCAGGCTTCGCTGATGTCGGCTTTGGGGGTGGGGAGGGGTTCGCCGTTGGGGCCGTCGCGGCGGACGATCATGGTGGAGCGGGTGAGGGTGTCTTCGTTTTCGCGGGCGACGACGGTGATGACGTTGACGCCAGCGTTGAGGGCGGCGTCGAAGGAGAATTTGAGTTTGGTGGGATCGCCGGCTTTTTTGTTGGATTGGTAGAAGACTTTGCGCGGGCCGACGAAGACGAAGGTGTCCATGACTTTGTCGCTGTCGACAGCCTGGCCTTCGATGCGGACGGTGTTGTCGCGCGTGGCGAGTTTGGCGGGAGTGACGTCGAGGAGGGGCGGCGAGTGGGTGAGGGAGGGTTTGAAGGCGACGTGGACTGGGGCGGCGGTATCGCGGACGGAGCGCGTTTCGACGAAGCCGAAGCGATCGTCGCCGAGGTTGACTTTGGTGAACGGGCCGAAGGTGCCGAGGCGTTCGACGACGGCGCCTTTTTCGAGTTCGCCGACGACGGGGGAAGCGCCGAGGGGTTGGCCGCGGAGGGGGACGTTGGCGCCGGCGGAGACACGACCGCTGGCGGATTGGACGCTGAGGGCGCTGCGCGCGACGGGGAGTTTGAGTTTTTCGCTGGAGATGACTTTGAGATCGCGGTCGACGACGCTGAGTTCGACGTTGACGAGGTTTTCAGCGAGTGAGTCTAGGACGTCGAAGGTGAAGGCGACGCTGCGCACGTCTCCGGGCTTCATGTTGGAGATGTCGAAGCGGCCGGCGTGGAGTAGGAGGCCATCGCCTGTGATGTTGCGCAGGTTGGCTTGGGTTTCGAAGGAGGGGCCTTTGCCGACGTTTTTGACGGTGAGGTAGATGGTGGCACCTTCGCCGCGTGCGATTTGGCCGTCGCCGTTGCCCGGGCGGTTGTCGACGACTTGGTAGGTGTACGCGAAGATGGGTTGTTGCAGGCCGTTGACGGTGGGACGCAGTTCGACGTCGCGCGGGGGCTCGGCGGCTTCGGCGAAGAAGCGGACGAGTACGACGTCTGAACGTTGGTCGGCGTCGAGTGGGATCTTGCAGGTGCGTGGCGCGTTTTCGGGCAGCGGTTTGGTGGAGCCGGGTTTTTTGCCTTCGACGTCGCAGAAGCCGAGGGGCACGCTGGTGGTTTTGGATTGGCCTGGATCGATGCGGCCGAAGATGAGCTCGCGCTCGTCGTAGTAGGGGCCGTCGCTCTTGGTGATGGCGCGCAGCTGGTACACCGGCACGTTGCCCTTGTTTTTGACGGTGACCTTCAAGGTCATCGGTTCGCCGGCGGTGACGGTGTCGTTGGGGCGATCGGTCTGAACTTTGACCTCGTAGTCGCCCGCCTTGAGGCCGTTGGCGTAGTCCTTGGGCGGCGCGCTCCAATCGGCGCCGAGCTTGGCGAGATCTTTGCTGACAGCTTCCATTTCGGCTTGCTGCAGCTTCTCGAGCACGGGCTTCAATTGGCGCAACTGCTCGCCGCGTTTGCCAGGCGTGAGCTTGGCCGCAATGTCCCGCGCGATTTTGATTGGGAAGTCGAGCTGGAAGTCGTCATCGACGTCCCCGCCGCGCTCGCGCATGGCCTCACGCTCCGCTTCGGGCAGGTTGTAGCGGAACTTCATGAACGGCTGCTCACTGGTGCGGCGCGCGCCTGGACCGGTGAGGCTCTTGCTGAGGTCG
Organism: Myxococcota bacterium; assembly: GCA_049324695.1. Classification (GTDB taxonomy): domain Bacteria; phylum Myxococcota_A; class Polyangia; order Polyangiales; family Polyangiaceae; genus PMG-095. The sequence goes on along the minus strand of JBMOMJ010000002.1, from coordinate 188,754 downwards.
CGTTCACGGAAGGAGCGCTCGGAGCGGAACAGATCCATCTCCTGCATGTCGGCCGTCATCGGGTCGAGCTCGACGTCGGGCGCGACGCCGGTGCCCTGGATGGAAACGTCACCCGGCGTGAGGTACTGCGCGATGGTGAGCTTCAGCGCTGCGTTGTCCGGCGTGACGCGCGGGAACACCAGCTGCACCGAGCCTTTGCCGAAGGTGGTTTGGCCCACGATGATGGCGCGGTCCTGGTTCTTCAGCGCACCCGCTACGATCTCGCTGGCGCTCGCCGATTGCTCGTTGGTGAGCACGACCAGCGGGTAGTTCGGTTCGGTGCCCTTGCGCTGGGCGCGCTTTTCTTCACGGCCCTCGGAGCTACCGACGGTGGTGACGATCACGCCGTCATCGAGGAAGCGATCCGCGACTTTGGCCGCTTGATCGAGCAAGCCGCCGGGATTGTTGCGGAGGTCGAGCACTACCCCCTTCAGGCGCTCTTTCTTGCCGAACTCAGTGAGCGCGTCATCGAGCTCGTCCGAGCTGCTGGCCTGGAACTGCTTGAGCCGCACGTAGCCGATGCCTGGCGCGAGCTGGCGCGCTTCCACCGACTTCACCTGAATCTCTTCGCGAGTGAGCTCGAATGGACGTGAGCCTTGCCAGCCCTCGGGGCCATCGCGATGCACCCAGATGGTGACCTTCGAGCCCGGCTTGCCGCGCAAACGCCCAACAGCGTCGTCCAGCGGCATGTTCAGGGTGGACTCGTTGTTGATCTTGGTGATGCGGTCCAACCGGCGCAGCTGCGCGCGCCCCGCCGGCGTGCCGGGCATGGGTCGCATGACGGTGAGCTGCTGGTCGCGAATCGAAATCACGATGCCGAGGCCACCGAAGTGGCCGGAGGTCGACAGCGTCATCTCGCGGTAGGCTTCAGGGCTCAGGAACACGCTGTGCGGATCCAGCGTGCGCAGCATGCCGTTGCACGCGGCGTACTCGACGTCGCGCAAGTCGATGCCGCTGTCTTTCAAATTGTTCTGCAGAAACGCGAACACTTCGCGCAGGCGCGCGGCGACGTCCCATGGCCCCTGCACGTTGTCGACGCGAAAGTCCGCCGACTCCGCCTCGACCTGCACCTTCACAGTGGGCGCCTTGTCTTCGTGGTGGACGATGACCTGCGCGACCTCTTTTTGAATTTGGTTCAGCGCGCTCAAGAACATCTGCCGGGGCTTCACCCGGCTCGGATCCACGTACTTGTTGCGGATGGTGTTGAGCGTCTCGTTGACAGCCGTGAGCTGCGTCAGGTCGTAGGGAGGCTTTTGAGCGCCCGGCGTCGTGACCGCGTGTGCCGCTTCCAGACCTGTCCACAGCCCGCCCCAACCGAAGTGAAGGGCAAAGTACGACGCCACGCCGAAGACGCCCAAGACAACCAGGGCGCGTCCGACGCGTTCGAGGATCCGCATGGCGGGCAGTATAGCTTGACGGCCCGCGTCAGTCGCTTCCGCCGGAGGTGCGAGTTCCTGCTCCGAGCGTTCCGCCCACGGTTCCGCCGGCTGCTGCGGGGACGGGTCGCGACTTGTCCCCGGTTCCTGGGTCTGGATCACTGACCTTGGGCGTTCCTTCATCTTTCCTGATCGAGTAACGAACCAGCGCTCTTAGCGCCTTATTCCGTTCGACGTTGCCGAGTACGAGCTTCAAATCCTCGTACACGGAAGGATCCACCAATAGTGCGCCGAGCGTGCCGCGACCTGCCCTGAGATCGGCAACGATCTGCCGAAGGTCGCCGCTCACGTCGTTCAGGTCCGAAACCAACTTCTGGTCGCTGCCACCGAACAAGATTCCGCGCGCGAGCCCGTTGCCTTCGCGTACGCCTTTCAGCGTGAGACCGAGCTCCTCGGCGGCTTGCCCGAACTGAGCAACCACTCGCGAACCCTCTTGCCCATAGATGAGCTCGTGCGCGAGGCCCGGCCCATTCTGAACGCGCGCCAAGATTTGGTTCACGTTGTGCGAGACTTGCTCGAGCTCGCCCGACGTCCGCTCGAGGCTCGCCACCGTTCGCGATAGTCGATCGGCTTCGGCAGGATCACTGAACAACCTGCCGATGTAGCCCTCGCGTTTGTCGACGGACGTGAGAATGTGGCTCAACGAATTGACGCTGGCTTTCAAGTCGTCGTGAAGCTTTTCATCGGCGAGCGCGCCGGTGGTTTGCTCCAGGTTCACCATCACCTTCTCGGCCTTGTCCGACACCGCCGAGAGCTTCCCCATCATTTGCGTGAGATCGTCGGCCGGCTTCGATTTCACCTCGCCGCCGACCGGCAAGCGCCGCCCGGATCGGCCCACGGTGATCACGATCATCTTGTCGCCGAGCAAACCCTTGCCCTCGATCGACGCCACGCTATCGGTGCCGATGCGCCGCGCTTCTGCCGCGACGATCGTCATATGCACGAAGATGCGCGCGTCCTTGGCGTCTGCACCGTAAGCGACCTCGGAAACGGTTCCGATGTCGACGCCACCCATCCGCACCGGTGAGCCACGGCGGAGGCCCTGCACGTCGCTGAAAACCGTGTAGTAGCTTTCCTTACTGCCGAAAATGTGGCGCTCCTCCCCGATGAGGAAGATCACCAACGCCATCACCATAAAGCCGGCCAAAACAAACACGCCGACCTTGAATTCGCGACCAAACTTCATGGGGCTAAGGGAGCTGAGTCTCCCTCAAGCATTGCGCTGAGTCACCCGGCCGCAAGGCCGCTGCGAGCAAATCAGGTTGATGCGTTCAACCCACACGCGTCGCAAGCCCGTTCCGCGTTCCGAGAATACAGCGCCGACGCACCGGCGAGATTCGGCAATGCTCGTTCACCATCGAGCGCGAGCAACCGCGCTCAGCGCTTTCAGCATCGAGCTGGAGTGGAGAACGGCATCGAACGGCATCGAGCTGGAGTGGAGGAACGGCATCGAACGGCATCGAGCGCGCCACAGGTTTCGCCGCGGCGCGCTCGAGAGCACTCTAGTTACTCCGCCTGCATCCTCACCACGTGGTGAACCACGCCCAGGAGTTGTTGCCGGCGCTGGCTTTGATGCAGTAACCGCCGTTGCGCTTGGCGGGCAAAGTCCAATTCTGCCCGGTGCACGCCATGGTCGTGCCGTTGATGCTCAAAGTGCGTCCGCTTGCGAAGCCGCCGCAGTTGCCGGACACGAAGTTGGCGGTGGATTCGTAGCAACGTTCGGAAGTGCCGAGCGGGCCACTCGAATAGTTCTGACTTGCGATTGCAGTTGGGTTGCTACAAATGGACGCGCAGGGCGTGTTTCCGGAAGGTTGCATCAGGCTGGAGAGCCATGAGAAGACGTTGTAACGCGACTGCGTGTCCAGGCGCGTGAACCAGTTACCAACTTCGCCGGCGTCCGTACCGGACACGAGCGCGTTGATGCCGATGACTTTGTTCGTCCCCGTTCTGAACAGTGGCCCGCCGGAATCACCCGGGCACAGCGCCGGCGAACCAGAAACCACTGCGGGACCATACGTTGTGCTGTAGCCGAGCGGAATCGTCGGCGCGGGATCCAAATCCAGCGGCGAAATCGTCGACGAATCACCAACCTTGAAGCGATTTGGCGGTGCCGGCTCGACGTGTTCGCAGCCATAACCTGTCAGCGTGACGCTGCTGCCGACTGCAACTGCCGTCGAATCGATGACTGCCGCTGCGATCTGCGGCGTAGTCTCGTTGACGATGATGAGCGACACGTCCGGGCGCAAGCCGAAGTCGCTCATCGAACCGTCACCCGCACAGCTCGTACAATTCTCCCACTGTGGATGATTGTTCACGGAGACCACGCTCAGGTTGACGAAGTTTAACAAGTTGTTGTCCGGCGTGACGCTGATCTGAGTGATGCTCTGCGGGTTCGACATGCAGTGAGCAGCCGTCAGAAAGTGACGCTCGCCCACCTTCACGGCAGTGCAGAACACGTTATCGTGGATGAGCGCCACGGTAGATGGATACTCGGACTCGGTTGCCACGTGACCGTTGACGAGCGGCGCATCCGATGCCGAAACGTGCTCCGAACTCGCGCCGGGTTCGGCGCTGCATGCGACCAATGACAGAATGGCGACAATTGCCCACGAGTTGCGCATGATCTCTGTTCCCTTCGACTGAGCGCGCCGTTCACCTCGAACGGCGACAACGACACGGGATTAGAGAGGCATCACCCACAAACCTTCGCAGCCACGAACATTCGCAAATTAGTGTGTCAGGAATGTATTTCGCGTTTGCGACCGAACCAAATCGTTGAGTCGTGCACTATGCGAACCGTTGCGTTGCGCGCTAGGTGAGGCGTTGCGTCGGAAGCTAGGTGAGGCGTTGCGTCGCAAGCTAGGTGAGGCGTTGCGTCGTCAGCTACGTGAGGCATTGCGTCGCGCGGCCTTTCAGCTGCTCCCGTGTGTACTCGCGAAATCGCTTCCGAATCTGAGACGCGAGCGAACGCTTCTGGTTGCGAGCCACCCAATCCCATCTTGGGCGCAATTCAGCGAGGGCGCCACATCGCCCGCGCTGTGAAGTTCCCCCGAATCCGTTGACACCTTGACCTATGCCACGTGGCACTGGATTACGGATCGCAACTTCGAACTCGGTCGGGCTGATGTGGCCGACGTGCGAGTGGCGGCGCTCGACGTTGTAAGAGTTGTCGATGTAGTCGCCGATGGATAGCTTGGCTTCGTAGCGAGTGGCATAGCGTTCGTGGTCGACGAGCTCTGCACGCAGGGTAGCGAAGAAGCTTTCCGCGACCGAATTGTCCCAGCAATCGCCCTTCCGGCTCATGCTCCGCACCACGCCGTGAGCGTGGAGTTTCGCGCGGTAGTCGGCACTCGCGTAGGGGCTGCCGCGGTCCGAGTGGTGAAGAAGGCCAGACGGCGGCCGACGCGCGTGCAGGGCAATCTCGAGTGCTGTGAGAGCGAGAGCGGTGTCGTTGTTCGCGCTAGTGGCCCATCCAACTACGCGGCGTGAGAACATGTCGAGCATGACGGCCAGGTACAACCAACCCTGCTCAGTGGCGATGGCGGTGACGTCAGTTACCCAGCTGCGATTGGGTTCGGTCTCGGTGAAGTCGCGCGCGAGCAGATTGGGCGCGGTGGGCCCGTTGTGTCTCGAGTCTGTGGTCCGCTTGCAACGCCGTTTTCGACGGCCTTGCAGGCCGCTTTCTCGCATGAGCCGCTCCACCCGCTTTCTGCCGACGCGCACGCCTCGAGCCTTGAGCTCCTGGTGTGCGCGCGGGCTGCCGTAGGTCTTGCGCCTGGGCTGATGCACCCAGCCACGGTGGCAGCAAGTTGCGCATCAGCTTTCACTCGGGCCGGCTTCGGTCCTTCTTCCCCGCGTAGAAGCCGCTGCGTGTTACTCCGAGCACCGCGGCATATCGTGTCGACTGGAAAGGCCACGGTCTCAGCGATGAAGGCGAAACTTCATTCGCTCTCCTTCGCGAAGAACGTGGCCGCAGCTTTTAAAATGTCACGCTCCATCGCAAGCCGCTTGTTCTCGCGTCGCAGCCGCGTGAGCTCCTCGCGCTCCGCCGTCGTGAGCGCATCAGGTGGCCCTTGGCCGGCGTCAATATCGGCTCGTTTGACCCACTCACGAAGCGAATTCTCTGTGAGGTCGAGGTCTTTGGCGACCTGGCTGATGTTGCGATCGCCGACCTTGCACAGGCGAACCGCCTCAGCCCTAAACTCCGGCGTAAATACGCGACGCTTCCGGCGTTGCTGTTTCTTGACCGTGGATCACTCCCGCGCAGTTTTGCGCATTCTCGGGGTGTCCACAACCGCGGGGGATCTTCGCTGCACACGGCGGGCGGGTGGTCACAATATCGGCCGATTCAAACTCCACACCGCATTAGGGGCGCGCTTGAACGACGTGACCGTATTGTCCACACTGAATCACGCGCGGTCACTGACATCAGCCGATTCAAACTTCACACCATGTCAGGGCGCACTTGAACGCGGTCGCCACATCGCCCGCGCTGCAGACCCAATATCAGCCGCTTCAGCTTCACCCTTACATCCTCACGAGTGCGCGCCCAGACGACGTGGCCGTCAGCACGCAACACACCATTGTCAGCCCGATTCAAACTTCGCGTTCGCGTGGGCGCGCTTGAACGAGGTCGCCGCGTCGTGCACGGCGCACACCGCGCGCGGGGGTCACCAATATTAGCCGATTCGAACTTCGCGTTCGCGTGGGCGCGCTTGAACGAGGTCGCCGCGTCGTGCACGGCGCGCGGTGATCAAGCCTGTGCACGACGCCCGCTCACCGTCGTGATATGAGCCGATTCAAGTTTCACAGCCACGACTATGGGGTGGCGGTCCAGTCGAAGGACACTGCTGCGCCATGCGAAATGGCTCGCTTTGGAAAGGGGAGGAAGGTCCACAACGGGCTGTCGCAATCGTCTATTGGCGGTCTGGTGGCGCAGTCGTGGAAATCCGTTGGCGGGGGCGCAATCGTGGGACAGGTCCGCCGTAGCCGAAACGGCTGGAACGTGGGCGACGCGCTCGCCGTCTCTGCCATTGCGTCGCGCGCTAGGCGAGCCATTGCCTCGCGTACTTCGCAAGCCACGTCGCCGAACAACGCTCTGCGCGCCTGCTAGGCTCGGCCGGTGGCCGAACACATCGCTTTGCTGGGTGACTCCATTTTTGACAACGGCGCATACACGAACGGTGCGCCGGATGTGGTGACACACCTGCGTGGCATTGTTCCACGTAGTGTGAGGGTCTCGTTGCTTGCGATCGATGGCAGCACCACCGCAGACTTGCGCCAGCAACTAAGTGCACTACCCGCCGACGCAAGTCGCGTCGTTCTGTCCATTGGCGGCAACGACGCGTTGTCGAACGCCGATATTCTCAACCTGCCGGTCGAATCGACATACGAGGCACTTCATCTCTTCGCTGAGCGAACCGACGTGTTCGAAGCGAGCTATCGTGCAGCGATTAGCGACGTCGTCGAGGCAGTCCCCGATACGACGCTGTGCACGGTTTACAACGGGAACCTTACCGAGGAGCAAGCCACCGTTGCGCGAATCGCGCTGATGATGTTCAACGACGTGATTTTGCGCACCGCTTTCGCGCTGCGACTCCCCATCATCGATTTGCGCCTGATTTGCACTGAACCTGTAGACTACGCCAACCCGATAGAACCATCGGCAATTGGGGGAAAGAAGATTGCGCGAGCGATCGCGGCTGCGTTCGGCATCGGGACGTCGACTTCGCCGAGTCGAGTGTTTGTCGAATGTTGAGCGCCTGCCGTGACCAGTTACTGCGACGGAACGTAGTCTCGCTTGCTGCAATCGTTCTATTAGCGTGCGATCCCGGCGTGCAAGTGGAAGGAACGGTGATGGACGACTCTGGTAGTCCAATCGCGAGCGCGGAGGTCTTGGTGCTGTGCCCGGCTCTTTGTGCGTACGCTAGATCGAATGCCGCCGGACGGATTGCCGGAGGACAGCTGGGTACCTGCTCGACGGAATGTACGATTACGATTCGTCGATCGGGCCATGAGCCCTTCTCCTCCAAGGTCGGTGCGCACTGCGTGAAGGAATGGCGCCCTGGGCGTTGCAGTCTGGTTCACGTCGATGCGCGCTTACGCAGGCGTGGGCCCCTCGAGTGAACACGCGAGAGAGAGCGCCGCCCCAAGCCAGAGCAGCGCTTTTGATTGCCGCTACGCTTCGTTCGTTACCCGCCGAAGTACCAGAGGCTGACGTTGCCGCTTCCGTTGCCGCCGAGGCTGATGAGGGTGGCGCAGTTGGAGTTGGTGGGGCCAAGCGTTTGCGATTGCCAGTTTCCGGTGAATTCGCCGGAGCCGCTGGTGCCGGCGCAGTCGTTTCGCCAGGTGAAGGGGATGGGGTAGGTGCCGCTGGCTTGGGTTTGGAGCAGCATCATGCGCTGTTCGCCCCACCAGAAGGGATAGCCGTCGCGTACGCGCAGACAGGCATTCGTGGGGACGGTGACGCTGTTGCCGGGGACGCCGAGCTCGATGGCGGTTTCTTCGTTGCAGGCTGGTGGGCAGTTTTGGGGGATGTGAATGCAGGCTCGTGTGCTGCCGAAGCAGATGTCTTCAGTGCAGGGAATGCCATCGTCGCATTCGGCGTGTGAGGTGCACTCGCAAGCGCCGTAGTCGAACTGGCACTCATTGGCCACGCAAAGGGGGACGGCGCAGTCGGGGAGTTGCGGGCTGTCGCAGTCTGCATCGACGTGGCACTCCGGCGCAGGTACGCAAGTGCCAGCCTCACACATGGCGCGAAACGGGCAGTCGCGATCCTGTTGGCAATGCTGTCCTAGCGCACAAGCTCCGCATTCGGCCCCACCGCAGTCGACGTCAGTTTCCTGCCCGTTGAGTTCGTCGTCATGACAAGAGCGACCTTCGAGCGCCGCCACGACACCCGCGATGCGCGTCGCGTTGGTCCATTCGGGGAAGGGTCCAGCAACGCAGCCTTCGGTTTCGCTGCACTGCCGCGCCGCAGCGCACGTGCCACCTTCGCCGTCGTCGACCGCAACCCAATCTCCGAGTGGACCAGAGCTCAGCACGCCTTCGAGCAGGCCGGTGTTCGCGTCAATCACGGGGCTGCCGCTGTTGCCGGGCGAAACATCGAGTGTAGTGCTGAACTTCGGAAACGATGGCAGATTGTCGCGCACCTGGCCGTCGGAGCTGAGCTTGAGTGGCACGCCATGTGGATGGCCGATCGCAACCAGTGACGCATTGCTCGGCACCATGCCATCGTGGCGTGGTGTCAACGGAGTGCGACCGCTCACGGCGCGATCGACCCGGAAAAGCGCCCAGTCATCCGTGGTTGGACTTCCGTCGAAGACCTGGGCCACCAGATCGACGCAGTTGTACACGTCGCTGCTAGGCACGGTCGTTTGTGCATTTTGACCATTGGCGTCGGCAGTGAAGCCGAACACCACACGCGTCGCCTCACACTCGGCTTGCGTTTGAATGCAATGTCCAGCCGTTGCAACCAGATCGGGCCCGACCAGCATCGCCGTGCAACGCGCGCCGTTCGGCTGCCCACGCAGTCGCTCGCCCTGGCAGAGCTCGAGCCAACTACCGTCTGCCAGTTGACCCTGAGTGAGCGGTAGCGTGCTCAACGAGCAACTCGAGGCCGCGCAGCTCACGGCGCCTTCAGAAAACAATGCACCCGTCGCGCGAGCCCAACTCAGCTGTGACGAACTGGTCAGCTGCCCATACTCGAGACGGTTGTCCGCCCCGAAGATGATTCCTTGTCGCGATTGCGCGCTCGACTCAGACTCCGGCGCGCCAGCACAACCCGCCGCCACGCAAAATCCGAGCACGGATGCGATGGTTGCACCGCTTCGCACTCGTTGCGCCGCGAGCCCTCTCGCAACAAAACCTTGCCCACTCACTACCATGAAACGTGCGCTCTTCATGCCCTGATTGGAGCTTCACGCGTCACAGACCTTCGCGCGCGTTGCACTCGCCACCGACCAAACTGAGCGTCACTCTCAGTTTGGTCATGTGAGTACTGGTTTTGGTAAGGCCAGCAGAAGTACCAGCTGCGTTAGTCGTCGAGCACTGCCTTTATCGAAGGTGCGCTCACGGCGCGAGCCAACCAGCGCCGCATCTGCGCTGCGTCGCGACAGGCTTCAATGCGAGCACGTTGTTGCGCGTTGATGCCGAGCCCGCGCGCGCTGAGGAAGGTGACGAGCACCTGTTTCTGGCGGTCGAAGACGAAGCTGTCGGCCGCGGCGGACTCGCTTGCACTCGAAGGTGGTGCTTGTTCCGATGCATCACCACCGAGGCGGGTGAGGAGTGCGAGCACCTGCGTGCGCCAGGGGTTTTCAGCGCCGTGTTCGTTCCAGAGTTCGCTGAGTTCCGAGGCCGCGGCGAGGACGCGTTGGACGGCGCGCCTTGCGAGAAGCTGGTCTTCAGTGTTGAGCAGGCGCTCGTTCGAGTCGAGCCACGCCGCGACGCTGCGAGGCAGTTCTTCACTATCGTGTTCGAGCGCGGCGGCGACGACTTCAGCAGCTGCAATGGCGGCGGCGCCGTCGTCAACGTCGAGGTAAGCGCCTTGCGTTGCGTCGGCCGCTCGCGAGAGCGTCGCGCGTAGCGCCGCGATGCCGCCGGCTTCGAGCTCAGCTATCCAGTCGAGCGCGGAGTCGTTGTCGAAGGCTTTTTCGCTCCACGAGCCCATGGCTTGTGAGCGTAGCGCTTCGCGCGGGGTGCCGGAAGCGCTGTTCAGGCGCCATCGACGTGTGTGTAGACCCTGTGGGGAAGTGTGAGGTGCGAAACGTCTCGTGGGACACTAGTTCAATGCCGGCACCGTCCAGTCGATCCACTTTGCTTTATCGATCGTCGCGCTGCTGCTGCCGAAGGCTGTCTTGCTGATCTTCCAGACTTTGGTGGCAGTTTCGGTCTTGCCGAACAGGAACTTTTGGACGAAAGCGTCGACGTACGGTGCCTCGGCGCTGTTTGGGGAGCAGTGGCTGTGGCTGCTGTTCGAGAAGCCGATGTTGTCGAGAACGCCGAGTCCTTCGAAGATCATTTGGGCAGCCGTGGACGAGGTGGCGACGCTGTTGACGCCCAACCACTGGTAGTCGGTGTTCTCCAAGATGAGGAGGCCGCGCGGCGCGACCATGCCGAGCAGTTGGTGGTGATCGAACGGCAGTTTGTTGGTGTTCGAGGCGCCACTGAATTGCTGCAGCGCGGTTCCGAACCAGGGTTGTTCGCCGTAGGCGCTGTCGAGCGTTTGCACTTTGTGGCTGCTCATCGTGCCACCGAAGCTTGCGTCTTCGGCGTAGGACACGCGCCAGGCTGCGGAGCCTCCAGAGCCAGACTCCTGTGGGATCGTGAGCGCGATGCGTTCGTCGAAGGCTCCGATCATGAGAGCGCCTTTGCCGTTGCGCGAACAGCCCGTGATGGCAATGCGCTTGGGGTCAATCTTCGCAGCGGGAGTTGCTTCGAGCGCATCGATGAGGCGGCTCACGCCCCAAGACCAGGCGATGAGCGCGCCGGCGCCGTCGTTCGAGCCAGTGGTACTGAAGAAGAAGCCCTGGCCTCGACCACCGTTTTGGCTGCCCATGCTGTTGGTGTCGAACTTGATTTGAGCGACGTTGTTCCAGTTGCCTGGCAACGAGAAGCTGTCCAGGTACACGACGGCGGGGAAGGGCCCGTTGCCGCTCGGCAGCTTGATGCTGACGGTGAACGACTTGCCCAGGACGTTGACGGTGAATGTGCTGCCCGAGACGCTACCGGTCACGGTGCCAGGTTCCTTCGGGTTCTTGCTACCGGTCTCGTACTTTTGAAGTTGCGCGGCGACTTCGGCGCGTCGGCATGGCCACTCGCTCTTCGAGCTGATGCGCGTGCCGGACGACGTCTTGAAAGGGTCGGGCAGTTTTTCGTTCGACGTCAGCGCAGAGAAAGCCGGCAGATTCGGCGCGGTGCAGCCCGTGGCGCAGCTCTCCTTGCCGCACATGCCGCCGCCAGTCGATCCCGTATTGCCTCCTGCCGCGGTCATTCCGGCGGTTCCTCCCTGCGCGCTGCCGCCAGAGCCCGTGCTGCCGCCCGAGTTGGCGCTGCCGCCCGAAGAAGATCCCGCGCCGCCCGAGTTGCTTCCGCCCGCAGCGCTGCCGCCCATCGCGGAGCTCGAGCCGCCTTGATTCGACGCGCCACCGCTGGCTGTTCCGCCTGTGCTCCCGCCTGAACCGGTGAGGCCTCCGGCGCTCGTTCCGCCAGCACCGGGTGAGCCCGAAATCGAGGTGTTGCCTCCCGAGTGTCCCGAGGCTCCGCCGTTGCCTGGTTTACCTCCCGTGTTCTGAGAAGGATCTCCGTTCTGGGCGCTGCATGCCGCAAGTACGAGAGCGTTCAGACACACGAGTACATAGCCCTTCGAGCTGAGCTTCACGCACATGGGCGTCAATTCCCGGAACAGCGCCGGCTGTTCCATCAAAGGTTCGAATTCGAGAAAATCGAAAGACGCCGACGGTCCTTAGTGGAACTTATCGCCAGTTCTTCAAATCGGAGTCGATGGCTGAACACGACGCCAACATATCGAATTGCGACCTAATCGCTGGGGTTCGGTCGAGTCGTTGTCGTTCGCGAAATACGACGAGCGCCGAGCGGGCATACACCTCGAGCTACTGCCGCGAGCGTCCTTCGATACGAGGCCCGTGCCGCTTCGCCCGAAGCCGCTCGCGTGCCAGCCGAGCGCATCGCAGGTCGGCCGAGCATCGCGCGCCGGCCTAGCATCGCGCGCGGCCGAGCATCGCGCGCCGGCCTAGCATCGCGCGCCGGCCTAGCATCGCGCGCCGGCCTAGCATCGCGCGCCGGCCGAGCATCGCAGGTCGGCCTAGCATCGCGTGCCGGCCTAGCATCGCGCGCGGAACCTTAATGTACACGGCTGAGGGACGGTTTTCGCGATGTTGCGAGTCTTGCTGGTGGATCTTCTTCGACCTCTGATTGCGGCGTGGCAACAAGCTTTTGCTGCCATTCCAGACGTCGAGATCCGTGAGGATGACTTCTTTTCACTGGATGCAGATGCGCTGGTTAGCCCGGCGAATAGCTTCGGCATCATGGATGGTGGCCTCGACTTGGCGATTCGCGCGCGCCTCGGCGGCGACATCGAGCAACGTGTTCAACAGCGCATCCTGAGCGAGCATCATGGTGAGCTGCCGGTAGGAAGTGCGGAGGTGATCGAGACGGCTCACGAACGCTGGCCGTTTCTAGTGGTCGCGCCCACCATGCGCGTGCCGGAGAGCGTCGCAAATACCCTCAATGCATACCTGGCGTTTCGAGCGACGCTTCTCGCGCTAAGCAAGCACAACTCGTCCAGTTCGAAGCCGATTCGATCGGTCGTCGTTCCTGGCCTGGGGACAGGAATTGGAGGCATCGATCCAAGGCGTTGCGCGGCGCAAATGCGCATTGCCTTCGACCAGCTTTCGAAACCAGCACGCATCCCGAGTTACTCTCTGATTCACGACACGCACCACAAGCTACGCAGCGCCCTATGACTCGTGACGGCAACGACCATGCAGTTTTTCTTGTTGTGCGCGCTGGCTGGCCGAAGTGAGCGGAGCCGAGGTTCGACGGATTAACCAGGTGCCATGCTGCGGGATGCAGAGTTTTGGCGGCTGATCGATACGATCGATGCGCAAGCTTTGTCGGACGGCGATGAAGAGGGCGCGATCGAACCATTGCGCGAAGCACTCGAAGGTTTGGAGAAGGCCGAGCTCGAAGGCTTCGAGGAGCAGCTGGCGCAAAAGCTCTACGCCATTGACGGCAAGGAGTACGCGGACGCCGCTGGCGAATCGGGCGAGTCCGGGGACGGATTCCTGTACGCACGCTGCTACGTCGTCGCGCGCGGGCAAGCTTTTTACGAGTCCGTGCGCAAGAGCCCGAAGGCGATGCCCACCTCTTCCGACGACTGGTGTGAATTGCTTTTATTCGCAGCGGCGGAAGCGTTTACGAATTCGACCGGCGAGACGTGGGAGTTCGCGGCGAGCGTCAGCTACGAGACCGGCAGTAACACCGCGCTCTGGTGACACCCTTTACAGAGTGGCGCGTGCGCGGTGTAGCGAGCTCGCTGCCGCGCGGCGTCTGCGCTAACGAGCCGCCGCGTGTGGTTGCGCGCCCTTTTCAACGTGCGCCCCACCCATTCCCAATTCCCGTGGAATAGCGACGACGTGATTCCGCGTTGACGAACGCGATGCGAGTTCGAGTCGTTGACGGCAACCTGCTGGAGCAGGACGTGGAAGTAATTGTGAACGCTTGGAACCGCAACGTGTTCCCGTGGTGGTTGCTCTTGCCGCAAGGGGTTTCGGGCGCAATCAAGAAGCAGGGGGGCGCGCAACTTTTTCGCGAGCTCAGCGGGCGCGGTGTCCTCGAGTTGGGGCAAGCGGTGCTGACCGGTGCTGGCGAGTTGCCGTTTCGCGGCATCATTCACGTTGCCGGCATTGGGCTTCTGTGGCGCGCATCGCAGCGATCGATAGCACTTTCGGTGCGCAATGCGATTGAGCTGGCCGAACGGGAGGCGTTTGGTTCGATTGCGTTTCCGCTGATCGGCGCGGGCACTGGGGGTGTTCCGGCAGCGCAGGCGGAGAGCGTTATGCTCGCGACGCTGGCGAGTCTGCAATTCACTAGTAGGGTGACGATAGTCCGCTATCGACGCCGTTCATGATAGCCATCAGCGCGCGTGGTGCGTTGGCGCTTGCTTTTCCGTGGGCGCGCCGCACAACTCACAGAGACATGGCGATGGTGATTCGGGAGTTTTGTTCTGCTGACTATGCGGAGGCGCTGAAGCTTTGGGAAACGACGGAGGGTATGGGGCTGAGTGAAGCGGACAGCTTCGAAGGGATTTCGCGTTTGCTCGAGAGAAATCCGGGCTGCAGCTTCGTTGCCCTGGACGAAGAGGTGATTGTCGGCACGATTTTATGTGGACACGATGGACGTCGCGGGTTCATCTATCATCTTGCGGTGGCAGTGAATCATCGGCGCGCGGGGCTTGCGCGCAGGTTGGTGGGGTGCGCGCTGGAGGCGTTGAGGGCGGCGCGCATCGACAAGTGTCATGTGCTGGTGTTTCGCGAGAACGAGCTTGGGCGCGCGTTTTGGGCGGGCATCGGCGCTGAGGAGCGCGTGAGGCTGACTCAGTTTTCCTTGCCGACGAAGACACACGCACTTTGAGGCAGTTCCAACCACGCTAGGCCCACGGCAGCACTTTGAGTTGCACGCCTAGCCCTCCGCACCGAGCGCCTTGCGGGCGCGCGCTACCTCCATCTGAATTTCTGGCTCAGGCGCATCGCCGAAGCGCTCGATCAGCAGAGTCCTTTGCGCTCCCAGTCCACGGCGCGTTGCACCCGTGCGATGACCTCGCGTACTCCGTACAGGTGCCGGCGAGCCATCCATGGCTTCTCTAACGAGAAGGCTCGCTTCGAGTGACTCGGCGAAAAAGCGCAGCGGATCGTCGATCAGAATTGACTGGCTGCATCTGCGGCGCGCGGCGGGTCGGGAGGCAATGGCGGGACGACTGCACGGAATTGGCGGTGCTCGCGCAGCCATTCGGGCAGGCTATCCACGTCGGTGCGACGGTACGAGAACCAGTAGAGGTTGTAGGGCAAGGGACTCGCCAGGCGGCGCCGCAAAGCTCCCATGGACGATCTGGATGTCTCGATGTTCGGCGTAGATGCGCTCCACGGTTCCGGGGTGATCGCAAATTAGGTGAGGTGCTCCGAATAGCGTTAACGCACGCGAGACGAAGTCATCGAAGTTGGGCGTGACGACGTTTTGGCGATTTTGCCCATAGCTATTCGAATCGGCTGCTAACTCGTTCGCGGCGCTAGTCGCGGTCGACGTCGACGCGTCGGGTTTGGAGGACGCCGCGTTGGGGATCGATGTCGAAGACCAGGAAGTGGCGCCCGATTTGATCGAAGCGTTCGGGGATGGCGCCGCCGCCGCCAGATATGTAAGCGGGGATGCCGGCGTTTTCGAAGGCGTAGTAGGAGTGGATGTGGCCGTAGACGGTTAGGTCGACGTGGCCTTCGGCGAGGCGACCTAGGAGCTTGGCGGCTTCGGCGCGGCTGGCGAAGGATCCGTTGCGGACGCCGATGGGATCGATGGGCGCGATGTGCATGGAGACGACGTGGACGCGATCGCGCGCGGCGGTGAGCCAGGTGTCGAGCCAGTCGTAGACGATTGGGTCGAGTGTGGCGCTGGCCGAGTCGAGGAGGGTGAAGGTGACGCCCTTGAATTCGAATTGGAAGTTGCCGCGGCCGAAGTATTCGTGAAAAAGGAGTGGGTCGGTGCCGAGCTCGTGGTTGCCGAGGGTGGTGAAGTAGGGGATTCCGAGAGCGAGGAGCTCACGTTGGTAGCGCTCGAGTTGTTCGGGGGTGCCGCGTTGGGTGAGGTCGCCTGCGCCGAATAGGAAGCGGAGTTTGGGTTGTAGGTTGATGCGCTCGAAGATGTCGGAGACGGTGTCGATGGCTTCTTGGACGTCGCTGAGGAGTGCGAAGCGGAATGGGGCGTGGTCGTCGGCGTCCGGCGCTGCCATGCGAAACTTGGAGGTGCCGGCGGGGAGTTCGAGCTCGAAGGCTTGACGTGTGGGCAGGTCGGCGGGAGTGCCGGCGGGCGCGTCGCTGGGGGCATCGCTGCTCAGCATGCGGAGCTGGGGCAAGGGAGTGAGCGCGCGCAGCTCGGCGTCGGGGAGTGTGTTTTGAAGTTCGAGGCGCAACGTGGTGGCGGCCGGCGTTTCGATTTCGAAGACGAAGCTGGGCGCGCTGCCCCACAGTACGAGCTCGCTGGCGTTGATGCGACGCACCGCCGCAAGCCCGTTTTCGACGTGCACGGATAGAGCCGCGGAGTGCGCTTGGCCGACTTCGAGATCGCGCAGGGCTCGTTCCTCGGAGGGGCGAGCACAGGCGAGAGCCAAGCTACAAACGGCGAGCATGTTCGAGATTGGGCGAGGTTTGCGGCGTCGTGAGATCATGGCATCCGCTCCTTGGCGCTTTCCGGTTGAGATTGGCGAAGCAAAAGTGAACCCCCAAATACCCAGGCCGATCCAACTGCCGCTTCGGCGAGCACACCGACGCTCGAATTGAAGAACCATTTGGTTTGAAATCCGAAGTGCCCGGGGGCGCCACTGCCCAAGCCGGTGACCTTCAGGCCCGCCGCGAAGTCGTCGTGGCGATGATCGTAATAGAGCAAGGCCTCGCTGCCACGGGCGCTGCGTCCGCGCAGGCGCACACCGAAGCCGAAGCGCGCGAGCAAGAGATCGTATGGATCGTTGGGCACACGCTGGCCGATGAGGTCGTAGGCAACGGCGCCGCGTGCGTAGCCCACCGCGAACTCCGCGAACGATCCGGATAATGTGTCACCAACTCGCGCGAGATCGTAGCGACCGAGCAGGGACACTTCGCCGCTCGTCATGCTGAAGCGATCCGCGGCGTAAAGGTGCCGTACGAAGCCTAGGGTGAGCTCCAACCGATCGGAGCTTCGAGAATCGGGGTTCGCGTTTTCGTCGATGAAGCGGTAGCCGAGCTCGCCGCGGTACCGCGCGTTGTTACCAGTGACGGAAAACATGCCCAAAAGACCGACTCCGAAGCGGCCTTGGTTGAGTCGCAGGCCTTCCACGAGGAAGTCGTGGTGAGCGAACTGAACGTCTTCCACGCGGCGATAGCCGATTTCGGTTTCGAGTCGGGGCACGAGGGATCGCCGTCGGCGGGCTGCTCCGGGATCGGACGAAACACTGCCGTAAATATCGGCGAGCAGCGAAGTGCCGAAGACGCCGACACCAAGAATGGTGACTGCGGCGGCCGGACCGACGACATAACGCGAAGCTCCGGTGAAGACGATGGCGCTGCCGCCACCGAGAATCATGCCGAGGCCGAGCCCTTCGAAGAGAAGCAGATCGAGGGCTGTGTCCTTCTTGCCGAGCACGTAGTGGCCCGCGCCGTGAACGACGGCGCCAGGTACCAGAGCCGCCGTCGCCGCGAGTGCACGTCGGCCGGGCGTTGGTGGTTGGGTCGCACTGGCCGGCGGCGTCGGATTCGCGCTTTCGGTTGCGTTGGCCGGCGGCGTCGGATTCGCGCTTTCGGTCGCGTTGGCCGGCGGAACCAGCGCGAGGGATAACAGCGGCGACACGAAGGCAACGAAGCGACGACGCAAGCCATGGCAGCCTACCACGGCACAAAACTAGGCAGTGACGCGAACCATCCGGTTCCGTCGCGGGAATCGTCCGTGGCGGAGCGATTTTTGGCTGAGCACAGCTTGCCCGAAACTTTTAGGGAAGCGCGTCTCGCGACGTGTTCGAATCGGGGTGAAAGTCGATCATTCGCGCGACGGATGGAAGTGCGCTGGGGCACTGCGGGGAGGATGTCATACGACTTGCGACGGAGTTCGCTCTGCTCGAGTCTTGTGTTGGCGGGCGACAGGGTCGCGGCCGCCGAGAACTTGGGAGCGGGCGCCGGCGGACAGCTGACCATGAGTTGATCGCTGCACCTTCAGGCTACGCGCCCTTTGACCGTGAGTAACCTGCGCGCTCGGGAACCACGGTCATCCGGGGCGCCTCAACCGCCGCGCACAGCAGTGTTCGGCGGTTGAGATTTTTTGTCCCACAGTAGCGGCCGGACGAATTTTTTGACGGGGCGGTCAGCCTCGAGTCACTGCATCGATGACTGACGACGTGGGAGCTCGAACCCACAGGCCAACGTGTGCCTCGGGGTTTCAATTGGGCGCCCAGGCAGCAGCGAAGAGAGTGGCTATGGTCAAGCTGAGTCAGAAAAGCCAATGGCTCATCCGCACGGGGCGGCGCGCGTACCGACCGAGCAAGGCCGATCGCGAGCGCATTTTCTCTGCCCTGCAGGCGCGCTTGGGTGAAGCGGCCATGTTGATGGGCTTTGCCATTCGCTACCCGAGACGCCAGGGCGGGTTGCACTGAGCCTGCTTTTCGCTGGGTGAGCAGTCGTCGGCGGGTGAGCGACGGGGTAGGGAACGCATCGCCGACCGCGTTGCCGAAATGTTCGGAAGCGTCGCAACGTGCAAGCCGCTCGAGCATGCGTACTATAGCGGCGGGCTGCGTTACCAAATCTGGGTCACGGCTCCCGACGGGGCACCCACACCTCTGATCGACGGTGGTGCGTTCGACTGGCTCACCAAGCTCGCGTCGAACCGTCGTGCCGTATTCGTGGCGACGGGCGCGGGCTCGCAACTCATCGCGTTGCAATTCAAAACGCAAAAACGCACATGAATCCAGCTCTGTTCGCGCGCTCTGGCCAGCGCCTGCGTGCTCAAACGTCTTGTTCGCGCTAAGGGGAAGTGATGGTGTCGGCCGGCGATAGTGTGACGGAGCTTGCGAGCCTCTTAGTGTTAGGCAGTGTGCTCGATGAAATTCGTCGTCGTTGGGGGACATACGAGCTCGTCGATCATTGGAAGCAAGGCGAGTTTCACCACGACGTGGTCTTGCGCGTGGAAGCTGCAGCTGCGACTTTGGGTGGCGAGATTCTGGTTGTGGCCACGAACTGCAATGGCGGCGTGAAAGAAGTCTCGTGCTTCGAAGCGCTTCCAGAGCGCAGCGCCTTGTGGCATGCGCGCTGCCCGAACAATCCAGAGTTTTCTGGCGATCCGCCTGCGCTGGTGGCTACGGCGCGCACGGAGCACTGGTTCGATCCGTGTGAGCTGTTGCGCTCCGACGCGCGCAGCGAGTATCGTGAGGAATTCCGACAGCGGCAGTGCGGCGGAGGCTGGTTGCCGCGCAAGCGACTCCAATCGAACGCTTGAAGCTCCGAATGTGACGGCGGCCATGGCCCGAGTCGCTCTAGCCAAGCCAAGGTTGAAAGCAGAAAGTAGCCACGCTGACGTAATGGCATGGCTACTGGAAGGCGACCCTTCGATTCGTTGGCAGGTGCTGCAAGACTTACAGGGTGCTTCAGCACGTGCAGTTTCCAAGGTGCGTGAAGAGTCCGCGCGAGTGGGTTGGGGTGCACGCCTTCTCTCGTTGCAAGCACCGGATGGAACTTGGGGCGGCGGGTTATACAACCCCAAGTGGACATCGACGGTGTACACGCTGCTATTGCTGCGTGACTTCGGCGTGCCGCTAGCGCCGCGGTGCGCAAAGCCGGCTTGCAAGTTGCTTCTCGACCAAGGGATGCGGCGCGACGGCGGTGTCAACTTCGGCCCATCCGAACGCAGCGAAACCTGCGTTACGGGCATGACGTTGTCCGTCTTGGCTTATTGTGAGCACGCTGATCCTCGTGTCGACCGCATCGTCGAACACCTACTCGAGCAACAAATGCCGGACGGCGGCTGGAATTGTCGCTACGCGCGCGGCGCCACGCACGCCTCGGTCCACACCACCATCAGCGTTCTCGAAGCACTCAGGTTCTACGAGCTCAACCGCAGCAAAAAAGCGCGCGAGGTGCGAGCCGCACAAAAGCGCGGACGCGAATTCCTGCTCGTGCATCGCTTGTTCCGCTCGCATCGCACCGGCAACGTCATCAAGCCGGAGTTCAAGCGCTTTGCCTTCCCGCCGCGCTGGCACTACGACATCTTGCGTGCGCTCGACCATTTTCAAACCGTGAATGCACCCCGAGACGAGCGCTTGACCGAAGCCGTCAGCATCGTTCAATCGAGCAGGCAAACCGATGGCCGCTGGCTGCTCGAAAATAGCTATCGCGGCGCGACGCACTTCGAGCTCGAGCGCCGTGGCCAACCGAGCCGCTGGAACACCCTGCGCGCGCTGCGCGTTTTGAAATGGTGGGGAGGCAAGGCGTCTGAGTGAGTCGAGGCTCGCCAGGTCGCGCGCGAACTCGCTCTTCAGGGCATGGAGGACAGCGATCTGCTAGAAAATCTTCCCGATGTTGCTTTATCGCCCGACGGGGCTCGCTGAGCTGAAGTTGGTTGCCTCGCTCGAATGGGCAGCGTGGCCAGCGCGGCTCCCCGAACAGCCGATTTTCTATCCGGTGCTCTCGCTGGAGTACGCGCGGCGTATCGCGCGCGACTGGAACACGAAGGACGAGTTTTCCGGTTACGTTGGGTTCGTTACGAGCTTCGAGCTCGAGAATGAGTTTTCTAAGCGGTACCCGGTTCAGCAGGCGGGCGGCGATTCACACGAGGAGCTGTGGGTTCCCGCCTCCGAGCTGGAGGAGTTCAATCGACATATCGTAGGCCCGATCGATGTGTTGGAGGCTTACCCAGGGCCTCGCTTCACGTCGGCGATAGACGCCGAGACGAAGGTGCCGCCTGAGCTGTCGGCGAGCTATCGGAGTTCACGCGTGCGCGGCAAGGTCACGGTGCGCGCCGCGAGGGTGTCCGATGCAGCGAGTGTGGTTTCGCTACTGGTCGATTCTATTACGAAGCTCTGTGTGGACGATCATCGCGGCGATCCTGCGACTTTGGAGCGCTGGCTGCAAAACAAGACCGTTGCGCATTTCCAACATTGGCTTGCGGATGGCTCGAGCTTTATCGTAGTTGCCGAGCTTGGCTCGAAGCTTTGTGGAGTCGCCCTTCTGAACAGGGAAACCGTTCAGTTGTGCTACGTGCTCCCTGGTTTGCAGGGGATTGGTGTTGGTAGAGCGCTCATGCATGCGCTCGAGAGCGAAGCACTACGCCGCGGCGTGCGGCGCGTTTCATTGATGAGTTCAGGCAGTGCGCGGCGATTTTACGAACGGCTCGGCTACGTCGCGGGCGGCGAAGGTGGCGTGGCGTTCGGTGTCTTGCGCCAGTACCCGTACACCAAAGCGCTCTAGTCCGCCCGCGTTCGAGTTCCGCGCAAGCCTTGCGCCCGCGTGCAGAATGCGCGCATCGATGCAGCGGAGCGCTATCTGTGTGCGGCGCCGAATCCTGGAAACTGCGCGAATTTTCGAGCCTCGAAGGGCGCTTGCGAGCACGTGCGCGGCACGCAGTTCGCAACGTTTCGAGCGTGACGAAAGTGAACAAGCGCGTGTTGCTCCCGATGCATCCCGAGCGAGTGTGCTGGGGCTGCGATCGGTACTGCCCGGCAGACAATCTGTCGTGTGGGCGCGACACCGTGCGCACTCCGCATCCCGCGGAGTTGTTCGGCGATGACTGGATGGAATGGTGCGAGGCCAACGGCGGCGGAAACACCGAGGAGCGGCTTTGGGGGGAGGCCGGCGCCGAAGTTGCGAAAGCTGAGGGCGTCGAGCCCGCCGAAACTGGCAGCCAGCCTCCGTAGAGCCATTGCTTGCTGTCGGCGCGCAGCTCCGGCATGACTCGAGCATGGTGGCGTCGAGCTCCTGGACCTGCTCGAAGTGCAAGCGGGTCTTCACGCAGAGGAATCAACGTCACGCGTGTGGCACTGGCGAGCGCGCGCAGGTGCTTCGCAATCGGCCCGACACGGTGGTGAAGGTCTATCAGGCGATCGAGCGCTTCGTTCAATCGCTGGGCAAGATCGAAATTGTCGCGCGCGAGCGGTACGTCTTGTTCCGGAGCACTCGCATCTTCGCGGACTTGGTGATCATGGCGGACGCGGTTCGCGTCGCAATTCATCTCGGGCGCGAGGTGAAAGACCCGATGTTCATCAAGGTGGTTTCGGATCGCAAGAAGGTGACACACGTCGTCAAGCTGACGCAGCTCCGCGACGTCACGCGCATTCGCCCGCTGCTGAAGGAGGCTTACGAGTTTTCGATCAGCGCAGAATCTCGCAACGAAGCTCAGGACCCTGCGTGACGTTGTTCGCGTCGTTGCACTCCGTAACGGTGTTCAGCGGGTCGAGCACGCCGTAGAGCACGACGTTGCGATAGAGCGTCTCCAAGGTGACGCTGATGGTCACGCTTTCGCCAGGCGCAAGCGGCCCTGGCACGATGGTTTCGCCCAGGATTTGCCCGCCGCGGCTGGGATCGCCGGCGTAAATGCGCACCAGAATGTCCGCCGCCGGCGCAGAGCCCTGATTGGTTACGGTGACCGAGGCCTTCGGCGGTGAGCAACCGACGGCGCTGTTGATGGCAATGCTCAAGTCGGCAAGGGTGGCTCCGGCTTCGACGGGGCCGACGATGTCGTTATTGTCTTCGTGGCATTCACGTTCGGCAGCCGCAGCGTCGACGCTGGCGCTGACTTCGATCGGCAGATCGGGGCGACCATTGTTGCCAGCTGTGTAGCTGATGCTCACGATGGTGGTTGCGCCGGGCTCGAGGCTCTTGTCGAGCGTTACCGTGATGGGATCGCCGTTCACGTCGAGGAGCGGAGCCGTCGCGTTTGGGCTCGCCCAGCGACCGGCGAAGGCAATTTGCACTCCGGGACCCACGCGCAGATCACCCGCATTCTTCACTTGCACCGACACTTGGATTTCACTCGAGAGTTGACCGCAAGCCACGTCAGGGGACGAAACTTGGATCGCGATTGGTGTCAGGTCGGGCGCAACACCGTAGTTACGTGGTTGCGAGCGGTAGGTATTGTACAACCTGCCATTCAGCGGGCGGAAATGCTCGGGCTCGTGAAGAGGGATTTGCCCGCCTTCGGTCACGTTGGTGACATGGTACGAGTGCTGGTTCCATACGCGGCGCGCGGCGACCCACACATCGCTGGGATCACCCCAGACCTCGATGCCGTTTGGCAAGCTCGTGGCAGCTACGTCGTTGCTCCCGTTGGGCCAGCTATCGAGGTTACTTTCGCTGCACTGAATGGTCTCGTTGTTCTGAACGAACACGATTTCCGCGTTGCCGTCGTTGTCGACGTCCGCGACCACCGGGTTTTCGATGATTGTGCGGCTTAGTGAGGGTAGGGCCAGGTAGAGGCCGCCGGTCGCGCCGTCATAAACGTGGAAGTAACACTCGTCGTTGTAGACGACTTCGGCTGCGCCATCGCCGTTGAAGTCGAACACGCTGGAAGAGGTGACTTTGCTCGAGTCGTCTTCGGTGTCGCGCTTCCAACCGCTTTGCAAGCAGACGCAGGTGCCAGCTTTTTGATTGCACACGGCGCCCGCGTTGCAGTCGCTGTTTTGTGTGCAGCTGCCGCCCGGGTTGCGCGGCGGATTGGTCCCGGGTGGCGTCGCGGACGCGCTGAGAACGTTGTTCCACGCGGGGCAGTTCGTGGCGTTTGCAGCTTGCAGGTCGACCACGGCGTAAAAGTCGGACAGCGCGATGGCAATTTCGGGGAAGCCGTCGCCGTCGAAGTCGTCGATGTTGGGCGCGCCGCCCTGAATGCCGCCGCCCAGATTGACGTCGCGCAGGAGCTTGCCGTTGCTCGCCTGCAGAACCAAAAGGTGACCATCGGCCATGACGAGGACTTCCGGCACACGATCGAGATCGTTGCCAGGACCTGGCGCAGCCACCGTGTCCGCGCCGAGCACGTCGGCGACAGCGCAGAAGCCTTCGGCATAGAAGGTAGCGCCGGCATTCGCCGTTTCTGCGTTCCAAACCGAAGTCAGGCGATTGAGACAGTAATCGCTGTTCGGAGCCGTCGTGCAGTTGGCGACGTCGGGCAACCGGTACAGGCTCGTACCGGCCACGATTTCGAGCCCGGGGTTCTCCGTGAGATCGGCCATGCACACCGTCGGGCCGTGATGCTGCTCGTCGGTGCCGTGGTGCATCGTGCCGGTGCGGAACTGGCCGGTGAATACCTTGTCGAATGCGATCTTTCCGGCGTCGCTCTTCAAGGTGAGCACGCGGTTGCCCATCACGATTTCGGAGAAGCCAGCGTAATCCAGGTTTGCGATCGCTGGCGCTGGGTAACGCCAATCCGGCTCCATCGAGGTCACAGCGGGCCACAATCCGCTTGCGGATGTCGCTACGATGGCGCCGGTGTTATCGAGGATTTGGAGCGCGCCGGTTTGCAGCGGAACGACGATCTCCGGCTTGCCATCGCCATCCAGATCGCCGGCCGCAACTGCACCCGACGCGCGCGCGATGGCGGCGTCGCGGCTCTCTGCGTTGCCCGAGCCGGGGGCGCAATCCGAAATCAGCGGATTGCCCTCCTTCCACAACGTCGCGCCGCACAGCGCGAAATAGTCCTTGCCCTTGTTGGGACCTCCAGCGTGAATGGCGCGCACGATGCCACGCGACTCGACCGCGGTGTCGTAGCTCATGAACACGATTTCCGCGAAATCGAGCTCATTGATGAGGCCATCACCGTTGTCGTCGTCGAGGTTCACGACCATGGGCGTGGATGCCACTTGCGCAGACCACGGGAACGCGCGCCCGGTAGCTTTTGGATTGGCCTGATTGGTTCCGCCCCAACGAAACTCGAGCTTCGGCAGAACGTCTTCGAAACGCGCTGGCGGCAACGTGCAAGTTGGTTCCACGCCCGTGCCCTTGCACACGCCCGCTTCGCAAATCGTAAACTGTGGGCAGTCCCAATCACCTTCGCAGGTGCAGCCGATTGCCTGACCAGTAGCGCCCGCCTTATCCGAGCACTTGCTCGTGAAGTAGCCGCCGCCGCCGCAGGTATATGCCGGCGGGTTGGCTCCCCCGTTCGAGGCGCACAAGAGAACGTCGTCCCCGTCACACGCCCGTGTCTCCGGCTCACACACGTCGTCGACGCACTTGGTGCCGTCGCAATGACGCGCTTCGCTACACTCCACGTCTGACTTGCAGGAGAGGCTGTTGCACACGAACCCGCCTCCCACGGCTGGCACACACTCTTCGAGGGCGCCGCACTTGAGATCGGCGCAGGTGTTGTCCACGCAAGCGGCAACGCCTTGCACGAGCTCGCAGCGCTGCCCTTTGCCGCAGAGCAACCCGGCGCATGGATCCGGCATTGAGCCGCCGGTGCCCATCATTTCGCCACCGGCTCCTGCGTCCGGAATGTCGACGATTGTGCCGCCAGAGCCGGGCGCAGCGCCGCCGCTACCGCTCGCTCCACCTTTGCCACCGTTTCCAACGGTGATGGGCACATCCGGCTTGCCACTGCACGCAGCCAAAAAGCCGACCATCAAAACGAAGGAAAAACCCCGAACAAGCGCCATCGACTTCGAGCGTAGCAGCCTGCTTCGGAGTGGCCACACGCCAAACTTCTCAGCGAAACGAAATTGTGGTGACGATGTGGGTGTGACACGAGCGCAGGAGTCAACTTCGTTGCCATCTCCCATCCCGCGCATCCCGCGTGTGAGCACTCCGCGCGCTCACTTCGATGATGAGCACGCGCGCCAGTGCGACGAACGCGTTACGGGCGGCGCCGCGATCGCCGATTCGAGACTCTTCGGCGTGCGCGATATGCGACAACGCAAGCTCGATCGCGACACCAATGGATAGCCCGCCTTCTCGTCAGCCGGCTCGGCAGTCCATGCCACCGCGTCGTCCCATGCTGGAGCGGCTGAGCTTCGGAGTGGCGTTATTGCTCGTCGCGCTGATTGCCGCTGGCTTCGCCGTGTTATTTCGCGCGGCGCTCGCGTTTGTGCTGCAGCAGACGACCGGTAATTCGAGCGTTGTGGCGGCGTTCACTTTTGCGCCTGCTTGGGCGCGCGTGCTGGCACCCACCGCTGGAGGGTTGGTAGCGGGGGGCATAGCTCTAGCTTTGCGTAAGGAAGCCGCTGGCCAAGGCGTCAGCGACGCGATGGAAGCCGTCGTGCTCGGGCGCGTTCGCCTTTCCATGCGTGTGACATTGGCCAAGTCGATTGCGTCGTTTTGCGCAATAGCGAGCGGCGGATCACTGGGTCGCGAAGGTCCCATCATTCAGCTGGGAGCCGCGACTGGTAAGCTGGTTGGTACGTTCGCGGCGCTTTCGTCGCGGCGCCGTCGTACGCTAATCGCGGCTGGTACGGCTGCTGGCTTTGCGGCGGCTTACAACACGCCATTCGCTGCGGTGTTGTTCGTGCTCGAGGTAGTGATTGGGGTCGTGGCGCTGGACGTCATCGTGCCGTGTTTGGCCGCAACGGCTATCGCCACGGCGCTCACACGTGCGTTGGTCGGTCCCGGTCCGGTGTACGGGCAACGCGAGTTCAGCTGGATCGCAACCAGTGAACTCGTAGCGTTTGCGGGGCTCGGCTTGCTCACGGCGCTCGTGGCGCGCTCGTTCATGTTGGTGCTGCGGGCCGGCGAAAGTGGCTTCCGGCGACTGGCGCTCACGCCGCCGCTACGGGGTGCGTTGGGCGGGCTCGGCGCAGGAGTCGGCGTGCTCCTAGTGCCAGAAGTCGCCGGCAATGGTTACGAACCACTCAATGCCTTGCTCGATGGAACCCCGGCGTTGGCTTTCGTGGGAGTTCTAATCATCGTTAAGGCTCTTGCCACGACCTCGTCGGTGGCTTCGGGGAGCCCTGGAGGTGTGTTTACTCCAACCATGTTGATTGGGGGAGCAGCGGGATTTCTCTTCCACGCCCTGCTTCAGCGCACGACACCACTCGTGCTGGGGCCACCCGGTGGCTTTGCTTTGGTAGGCATGGCTGCCGCGACTGCCGCCACCACTCACGCACCGCTCATGGCGGCAGTGATGGCGTTCGAGCTTTCGGGTGACTACGCAGTGGTGCTACCGCTGATGGTTGCAACAGCCATCGCGACTGCGGTTTCGCGTGGCGTTGGCTCGGACTCGATTTACACGGCGGAGCTGCGTCGCCGCGGCGTCGGTTGGGAGCTTACGCTGGAGGGCCGCAAGGTGACCGAGGTGCCGCCAACGTCGAGCATGACTCCGCGTCCACCAGCTGAGACGCCGCGCCCACCCGGCGTGCGGCGACGCGACTCCGATTGAGCCGAGGGCTTCAGTTGTCGACCCATTCGAGCGTTCCGCGCAGCGCCGCCGAAATCGGCCGCCGTGGCGCGCTTTCGAGTAGCTGATTCGAATCCTTCGAGCGAGCGCCTTCGCTACGGCTCACGGTGACGTGGAGCACACCGCCGTCCGACGGTCGCACGCTGCTCCCCGCAATCTCCACAACCCAAGCTTGCACGCGCTCGTCGCAACACTCCGCCACTGCCTCGAGCTCGACTTCTTCGCCGATGCGCTGCGCACTGGGCACCAACTTGTCGAGCGGCTCGTCGGGGGATACACGCCGCGCGAGGGTAACGTGCTCTCCACGTACAACGGGCAAACAAGCCGCCGCGCGCACGGTTTCCATGCTGCTCGGCAGCAGACGAATCTGCAAGCTTCGCTTCTCGAGCTCGGCTCGCAAACGCGCGGCGGCGCGCTCGTACTTGCGCAGCCGTTCGAAGTCAGTCGGGCTCGGTTGTGACAAGCGCGACAAGTCCGAGTTGTGCGCGAGATCCAAAAGTTTCACGCGCGTTGCCAATCGGTCCTTCGCGACGCGCTCGATGAATGCATCGTAGCTTTCTCCGCGCCGACGAGTGAGCGCATCGATGCCGCGCAGCACACGTTCAGGGAAGCCTTCGCGCGCCAAAAACTCCAGCGTTACGTGGCTATCCTCGATCACGTCGTGCAGCACGGCCACGAGGCGTTCGTCCGGATCGCGCGTCTCGAGCGCGAGAGCCAGCGGATGCAAAATGTAGGGTTCGCCCGCCTTGTCGAATTGGCTCAGGTGCGCTTCGGCCGCGATCATCACCGCGCGCCCGAACAACCAGCGTTTCACCGTTTCCGCCAATTCGGCGCGCACGCGGTCGAACTGTTCCAACAACGAAGGCGACACGGCTTCCGCGTAGAGCGGACGCAAGCGCGCCAAGTGCGCCAACTGCTCGCCCGGGCGCGTATTCAGACGCAGCAGCAGGGGTTCACCCCGCGCCTCGGCTTCGATCAGGCTTTGCACGTTGTGAATCTTGTCGGCGCAGCTGATTGGCAACGCACGCCGCGTTGCAGGAGTTCCCTGCGCGAGCCCAGCGAGATAGCGCTCGAAACGCACCGCTTTGGGCAAACGCCGCCCATGTTCGTCGAGCTTGATCTCGCTCAGCACCTCTACGGTTTCGATCACGTCGCTCGGAAGCCGCTCGCGAAACTCGTCTGCAAACGCGGGACGATCTTCGAGCAAATCGTGCAGATAGGCTGCGGCCACGACGGCAGGCTCGCCGTGACCATGCAGTCGAACCAGCTCGGCCACGGCTTCGAGATGCGTGAAATACGGTAGCCCGCCCGACTTCCTCACCTGATCCGCGTGCGCCCGTGCCGCGAGCTCGCTCGCTACCTCGACGATTCCGCTTGTCACCGCCTCAGGATAGCGAGCGGGCCGAGTTCACTCAATAAGGCGTCGGGCCAGCGACAGGTGCAAGCCGATTCGTGGTGGTACCGTCACCCAACTGACCGTACTGGTTGTTACCCCAGCAACGCAGGCTGCCGTCGTTGAGCACCGCGCAGCAGTGCCCATCACTGCCGCAGTCGAGGCTCGCGACGCCCGAAAGCCCTGGCACGCTCACCGGAGTGAAACTGCTCGCGCTGGAGCCCACGCCGAGCGAGCCGTTGTTGTTGGTTCCCCAGCAACGCACCGTGCCGTCATTCATGACCGCGCACGTCGACTGGCCGCCACGACTAGCTTGCTTCGCTATCGTAATCGACGAGACCTGAACCGGCGCATAGTACTCGATGGTGATGGGCCCACCGGTGCTTTTCTCGCCCGTTCCCGCTTGGCCGTACTCGTTCTCGCCCCAGAACCACAGCGTGTTCGTGTCGCTCTTCCGCGCGATGCTGCCGTTGAGTTGCGTGATGCCCGTGAGCCCGGTGACTTGAACGGGTATCAACGAACCGGAGTTCCCATCTGCGCTGCCGTTGCCGAGCTCGCCGTGTAAGTCGTCGCCCCAGCAGTAGACGGTGCCGTTGGTGAGCAACGCGCAAGTGCTGTTCGACGCTTCGGCTGCGATTGCGGCGATGCTCCCGAGCCCCACCACTGCGGTCGGCGTGGTGCTGCCCGTTGTGGAGCGATTACCCAGAATGCCCCAATCACCTGCGCCCCAACACGCGGCGGTGCCGTCGCTGCGAACAGCGCAGCTGTGCATGGAGCCAACTGAGATGCGCGTGACGTTTTCGAGCCCGGTCACCATCACAGGGTTCGAGCTGTTCGTCTTCGTGCCATTGCCGAGCTGACCGAACTGATTGCCACCCCAGCAGCGCACAGTGCCGTTGAAGAGCCGCGCACACGCGTGCGTGGTACCAACTGCTACCTCCGCGGCCTTCGAAACCGTAACGCTGACAGCAGAAGTGTGCGCGCTGGTGTCGGTGAAACCTTGCCCCAGCTGCCCTGATTCGTTGCGTCCCCAACAGAGCACGCTGCCGTTCAGCGCAACGCCACACGTGGTGAACGTGCCCGCGGAGACTTGCTCGTAGCGCTCCGCGCACGGCGGAGTTTCGTTGTAGAGGCCGTCACAATCTTCGTCGAGACCGTTGGCTGTGCACGCCTCGATGGTTGGACCCACGGCGCCCTGACATGTGCCCCAACCAGTGGTGGAGTTACCGGTTCCAGCTACGCACGTCTGTGTGCCTGCTTTGCAGGTGCCTTTGCCGTCCGAACCTGGATGTGTATCGCAGGTTTGCACTTGGCCGACGACGCAGGTGCACACCGTGTCGATGGTGTTGTCGGCTTTGCCGTCGCAATCGTTGTCCGCGCTCGATGTGCAGTCGCGCGCCTTGGGCGTTCCGCCGCCAGGGCAGCTCGATTTTCCGCCCGTGCCGGTGCCACCGTTTGCCGATGTGGTGCCGCCCGCTGCTTTGCCGCCAGCGCCCGTGCCGCCCATGGCCGTGCCGCCTGCGCCTGTGCCGCCGGTTGCTGCTTTGCCGCCAGCAGTGACTCCACCGCCGGTGCCTCCGTTGGTAGCGCCGCCGCTCGTCGTCAACGTTCCGCCCGAACCGCCTGCTGTGAGCACGCCGCCGCTGCCTGAAGTGCCGCCCGCGTTTGCCGACGTGCCGCCCTCGCCGCTGGTTCCTCCGCTTTCGTCGGCACCACCACCTGCGAAGCTGCTGTTACCCGCGTCGCCGGTTGTGCCGCCCTTTGCCAAAGCACCGCCGCTATTCGAACCGCCTGAGTTGCGACCGCCCGAATTGCTTCCGCCTTTCGGGACCGAACCCGCGCCTCCGGTCTTGTTTCCACTGGCACCGGCGTTTCCCCCTTCCGCATCGCCACCGCCATTGCGGTCCACCGAGCACCCCAGCATCAAGATAAACGCGATCCCAACCTTCTTCATTTCGAGACTCCCACCACCCGCTGCGCATCGGCCACGCCGACGCGAAAAACTAGGGACACAAACTGACGGTGCCACCGGTCACGTTGGTGGCGCTGCAACCATTCCGGCCAAGGTTACAGTAGTCCTGCCGAACCGAGGCCCCATTGCTTAGCACAATGTTCTGGATGGCCACGTTCTTCGTGGGCGGGAAGAGGTTTTCGCTAATGGCTTTGGAGTCATTGCTGATGCTCACGATGCCACTGGAGATCGTGCCGGATTTGGTTGCAATGGTCGTGTTGTAACAATTCTGGAACCACATCGGGTAGCCCCCGGTATTTGCGATGTCCACCTCATCCACCGTGAGGCCGCCGCTGCCGGAAACGGAGAAGATCCCGGTTCCACCCGCGCGCGCGTACACCTTTTTTACGTGAATGTTGCCGGGTGGGTAATCGCTACCAATCTTGCCGGCGTCGTTGGCAATGCGGAACGCCGCGTAGTTCGTGCCGGCGCCGCAGTTATCGCAGCTCACCAAATCGATTTCGGCGTTCGTGCTGCGGTTCAGTAGAAGGCCGCATTGGCCCGCGTCCTTGCCAACCACGGAGCCAATCTTGATGTTGTTGATGCCGTAGGTCTCGACGATGTGGCTGCCCATGCCTCCACCCTTGGCGGAGTCGAGTGTGAAGTTTTGGTTGAGGGCAACGGTTCCGTTCGACGGATGATTGTCGACGCGGATGCCGATGCTGGCGGACTTGCTGAGATTCAACTCGATGTTGCCGAGATGGATGTTGTCCGAGAGGCGGAAGAAAATGCCGTACTGCGGCGAGCCGGTCATCTTCAGGTTTGGAATGTCGATGTCGCGTTTGCCGCGTGCGTAAATCGGAGAACGATCCGAGCCCGAGGGTGTACCGGACACGTTGATGGTGCCGCACACGTTCAGGATCAAGTAACTCGGTAGTGAGATTTGTGCCGTCGCCGGGATGTCGCCGTCGCCTTGAACCAACATGCTTTGCTTCGTGGTGCGGTTGGCGGTCAGGCTGTTCCAGCCGGCGATCATGGCTTCACTCATGTCGCTCTTGGTGGACACCACACTGCCGTTGCGCGTTATGGTCCAGGTGCTGCCATTCTTGATGACGGTCACGTCGTAGCCGGTGGTGGTGCCGTTGCACGGATACCAGCTGGTGCCGGTACCGCTGCCACCGCTACCTGTAGCCCCACCGCTACCCGTAGCCCCACCACTGCCCGTCGCTCCACCGCTACTCGCGCCGCCGCTGCCGGTGTTTCCACCTTTTGCCATCGCTCCACCGCTGCTGGTGCCACCACTGCTGGTTGTACCGCCCTTCGCAGTCGTGCCCCCGCTGCTCGTGCCGCCGGTGCTGGTGCCACCGCCCTTTGCGGAGATGCCACCGCTCGAAGAGCTCGTACCGCCGCTACTCGCGCCGCCGCTGAACGAACCGCCCATCGTCGTCGAGTTGTTCCCGCCGTTCGATGAGGTGCTACCTCCGTTCGTCGCGCCGCCGTTCGATGAGGTGGCGCCGCCGAACGCGCTCCCACCGCTCGTTGAATTGCCATTGCCGCCCGAGCTCGAGTTGTTGCCGCCGGAGCCTGTGGAGCCGCCGCGAGTGGCTGTGCTGCCGCCGGAGCCCGCGTTGGGCGACTCCGAATTGCCGCTGCAACCGGCGAGCAGAAGGGCCACCAAATACGGCAATGTGGTCGTGTGCGATCGCGGTGTCATTGTGCGAGACTCCTCACCCAGCGCGCCCTGGCAACTCTACTTTGCATTGCCGAGCCGTCCACTCCGGGCAGCGTGTTCGGGAAGTACCAATTCGAGCCCTGAGCAGGCGCACGCGAATGGACGGACTCTTGAGTTTGCGCAAGGCCTCACTATTTCGTTGCACCTCGAATCGGATAGGGGTGCTGGCGCGCTTTCCTTGCCTGAAATCTTGGTTGGTGCGGCTGAATCTTCGTTGGCAATCACGAATCTGCAGGCACGGATCCGAGAACTGACTACCAGATCGGAGACGCGCGGGGCGCGGCTGGTCGCGTCGGGGTTTGCACGCTGTGCAGAGCAATGCACAGCGGGAAATGGCGCAGACTCGCGTTTTTCGATCGGCATACGCGTTGCTCACGTAGCCGATCATGACGTTGCGCGTGCTCACGGCACTCTGTGTTTCGGTCAGCCTCGGCAGCAACGGCTGCACGTTCGTTGGTGGCGGAGTCGGCGTTGCGCTCGATGTCGCGTTGCCAGGTCCCTACGATACGCGTCCGCCAACGGCGCACGTCACATTCAAACCGAAGGATCACATGATGGTTTGGTTGGCAAACGGCGAGCGCGTGCAAGGGCGCTACCTGGGCGCGTTTGGGCCAACTGAACGCGATCCGGAGACGTACCTGATCATCGACACCGGCTCGAAGGCAAAGCTCGTCGCAATGTCAGAGATCCGCTCGCTGGGCGTCGAAATCTCGGGGAAGGGTTGGCTCTACGGCGCGCTGATAGGACTTACCATCGACGTGGCGCTCGTGATCGTTGCGGCCATCGCCTTGAGCAACATGAAAATGGATGGACTACGCCTCGGCGGCGATTCCGGCTGCTTTTGCTGAGGCAGGCTGCACGCGCCGCGAGCGCTGAGTTTTCGCGCACGCTCGCGCTGTTCGAGTTATGGGTTTTCGCGCACGCTCGCGCCGTTGGAAGCGATCACACGCGCATACCAGTGCGCCGAATCCTTCAGAACGCGGCGCTGCGTCGGGTAGTCGCAGAAGATCATGCCGAAGCGATGCTTGTAGCCGTGCGCCCACTCGAAGTTGTCGATGAACGACCAGTGGAAGTAGCCCTCCACCGGGATGCCATCGCCGATGGCTCGTGAGAGCTCGAGCAGATGCCGCGCGGTGAAATCGATGCGATCGGGGTCGTGCACTTTGCCGTCGAGCGCCAGCCAGTCGCGGCAGGAAATGCCGTTTTCGGTGATCACGATTGGCTTTTTGTAGCGCTCGTAGAAAAAGCGCGGACCCCAGTAGAGCGCCTCGGGCGTGACAGCCCATTCGAACGCCGTGATCGGGCTGCCCACCGCGGGCGGCACCAACTCCACGCCGTCTTTGCCGGCGCGCACCGGAGTGCCTTGGTAGATGTTGGCTCCGAAGAAGTCGAGCGGCTGAGCGATGAGCTCCATATCGCCGGCCTGAATCGCTGGCACCTGCGCTCCGTAGCGCTTGATCCCATCTTCCGGATAACGGCCGAGGAACATGGGATCCATCCACCATGTGTTGGTCCAGGCGGTGTCGGCCCATACGCTGAAGGTGCGCGCTCGCGCCGCTTCGATGTCAGCTGGGCTGTTGCTCACGGGAAGCATTGGCATGCCGACCGGAGCCGCTCCAATGCGTGCTGGCTTGCGACACTCCGCGCGCAACACCTGAACACCGCGGCCATGCGCTCGCAAGGAGTTGTGGCCTGCCAGCAGCACCTCGGCGAAACGTAGGCGATCACCCGGCGCGTGCCGGCCTTCGTGATGTCCCGCGCCGATGAACACCTGCGGCTCGTTGTGCGTCATCCAATGCGTGACCCGATCCGAGAGGCGCTTGGCGATGACACTCGTGTACTCCGCAAACCACTCACTCGAGTCGCGGTTGAGCCAGCCGCCGCGGTGATACAGCGCGAGCGGGTAGTCCCAATGAAACAAGGTGACCCACGGCGTGATCCCGGCCTTCAACAGCTCGTCGAGCAAGCGATCGTAGAAGTCGAGCCCAGCTTCGTTGACGCGCCCGACCCCATCCGGAAGCACACGTGGCCAGCTGATGCTGAGACGGTAAGCTTTCAGCCCCATCTCTTTCATCAAGCCGACGTCTTCGCGATAACGATGATAGTGGTCGCAAGCTTCGGCGCCGCTCTGCCCCTGCCAAACCATGCCCGGCTTGTCGCAAAACATGTCCCAAACGGAGGGACCTTTGCCATCGATGTGGGCGGCGCCTTCGATCTGGTATGAAGCTGCGGCGGCTCCCCAAATGAAGCCTTCTGGGAATCGGGATTGGTTCATGGTTGGCCGCGCAAGTTAGCACGCCGTCGCGCTCGTCATGCACTCATCGGCTGCCGCGACCAGCGAGCGCGCAAAATCGCTCAGCGCGGATCTCGCCCGCCCACTCTGCAAGCCGGCTGCTCCGCGCAAAACCGCTCAAGTTTGCCAAGCTAGTCGCACGGTAGGTGTCAGACCCTGCATGCGCCCGACATCGCTCCTTATCCGACTTCGGCAGCATTGCCTCATCGCCGCTTGTAGCGCAGTGACGTTCATCGCATGCGCGGGTTCCACGGCGCCGCCGCGTTCGCCGGATGATGACGCGGAGGAGTGCCCCGTCAGCCTACGCAACGATACGGCGTATCAGACCGATATTCATCTCATCTGCGATGTAGATCGCCATATCGCAGCCGAGAACTCGAACGCGCTGGATGTGGCTCAGAAGCGCGACGACTACTTGGTCGAACACGTGAAGCACCCGGATGCGATCTACTTTCTGACGCTGTTTCGCAGCAAGCCCGACTCCGAGCGCGCCGACTTGCTCAAGCGTCGCGCGCTCGATCTCCAGATCAAAAAATGCCCGCTCGCTGAGCAGCTTCTGCTGGCGTCGGCCGGAGACGGCCAACATTGAGCTACACGATTTTTTCTTCGGGGTTGTGAATCTTGCGCAAAACTGCATAGCGTTCGGATTGAACGCGCAGCGGGTAGTCGCTGGCTGCTGAGTTCCATGCCGGGTTTTGCATGCTGGTGAACGCTTCACGCAGCCGCTGCCCCCACGTGCCGCGCACCATTGCGAAGTAGGGGTTCGCGTCGTCGATGCAGACCAACTCTTCACTCTGCAGCGAATCGGCGTGATAAAGCACGAGGTCGATGGGGAGCCCGACCGACAGATTCGACTTCAGCGTCGAGTCGATGGAAATCAGCGCGCATTTGGCGGCTTCCTCCAGTGGAATGCTCGGAACCAGAATGCGGTCGAGCACTGGCTTGCCGTACTTGGCTTCGCCAATCTGGAAGTAGCAGGTCTCTGGTGTGGCTTCGATGAAGTTGCCCGTTGAATACACCAAAAATAGGCGCGGCACCTCGCCAGCAATTTGCCCACCGAAGATCATGGTGCAACTCGCGTCGATGCCGGCACCGCGCAGCACTGGGCCATCCTGCGCGTCGACGCGCCGCATGGTGTGGCCCAAAATCCGCGCTGCATCGAACATGCTCTTGGTGTTCCAAATCGTTGCGGGGTCGGCGCCATCCACTGGCATGCGCTCCGATTGCAGGAGCTCTCGCACCGACTGCGAGATCGACAAGTTGCCCGCCGAGAGCAACGTCATGAAGCGATCGCCGGGGCGCTCGTACACGATCATCTTGCGAAACGTGCTCACCTGATCGAAGCCCGCGTTGGTGCGTGAATCGGAGGCGAACACCATGCCAGCGGCTACTTTGATGGCTACGCAGTAGGTCACCGTTACGCTCCCGTCGAGGCTGCCGTTACGAGCTCAGCAGCGTTTCTACGCTTTCCTTCACCGGGGCGCGCCCCTCGATGAAGTTCGAAACGCGCGGATCGTCGCTGGCCTGAAACTCGTCTTTGTTGCCAATGCAAATGATGCGGCCGCTGTGCACCATCGCCACGCGGTCGCTGATGGTGAACACGCTTTTCATGTCGTGCGTCACCACGATGCTGGTGATGTGCAGCTTCTGTTGCAAGCCCATGATGAGGTGGTTGACGCGCGCGGTGTTGATTGGATCGAGCCCCGTCGTCGGCTCATCGTAGAGCAACACTTCCGGCTGCACGGCGATGGCGCGCGCCAGCCCAACGCGCTTACGCATACCGCCAGACAAGTCGGACGGTCGCATGTTCTCGATGCCGGGCAAGTCGACCAACCCCAGCGCCCAGGCGACGCGCTCGGCGCGCTGCTCGGCCGTCATCGTGACTCGGAAATGCTCTTCGAGGCCGTAAGCCACGTTTTCCCCGACGCTCAGCGAATCGAACAGCGCGCCGCTCTGGAACAACATCGCGATGCGGCGCCGCACCATCGACAGCTGTGTCTCGTTCATTTGCGTGACTTCTTCGCCGTCGAACTTCACGGAGCCCCGATCGGGCTTCAAAAGACCGATCAACATCTTCAGCATCACGCTCTTGCCTACGCCCGAGCCACCCACGATGGTGAGCACCTCGCCGCGCGCGATGTCGAGATCCAGACCCGCGTAGACGACCTTCGGCCCGAAAGCTTTCCTCACGCCTCGGAAACTGATCAGCGCTTCGGCCATTCGTACCCCAGCGTTATAACCGCATTCGGCTTCACAGCCAACGCGGCCCCGCAAACGCACGGCGCTCTCAAAAAATGCGTTCGACGAAGAGCTCCACCGCGTCGCCGCCACGGTAGCGATCGCGGCGCAGGCGGCCTCCGACCAGCACACGTTCGCCGAGCGAGCTAGCGCGCTGCCCGAGGTTCACTCCAAACCCCGAGAGGCGCCTGCCGCGACCAACTTCGAGCTCGAGCTTGAGATGGCCGCCGGTGACTTCACGCGCGAGCACTAGCTTGGCTTCGACCAAGAGTGAGGGGCTCGGGTTCTTGAGGCCGCACGGCTCGAGCTCGCTGAGATCGTTGAAGACGCGCGAGGGATCGTCGTTTGGTGCGAGCCACAGCGCGTTGTCGAGTGGCGGCAACGCACTCGAATGCGGGTTGGATTGGACCTTCGATTCGGATTGGCATGCGCCGGCTGAGCCAGCGCTCACGATGGCAGCTTCGAATGCTTCGCGGAAAGCGGGCAGGCGCGCGACTTCGAGTTCGACACCGGCCGCGGCTTGGTGACCGCCGAAGCGAATCACTAGGCTGGCGCAGCGGCTGAGCGCATCGTGTAGGCGTGCGCCGACGGGTCCCCGCACCGAGCCGCGACCATGGCCATGATGAAAGCCAAAGACGACTACCGGTTTGCGAAAGCGTTCGCTGAGGCGCCCCGCGACGATGCCAACGATGCCGTGGTTCCAGCCTTCGCGCCCGAGCACGATGGCGGCGCGCTCTGCATAACCCTCGCGCTCGATCTCGGCGATGGCTTCGTTTTGGATTTGCTCTTGCTGTGCCTTGCGCTCGACGGACGCTTGCTCGAGCTGGGCAGCGAGCAGTTCGGCGCTGTTGTTATCGCGCGCCAACATGAGCTCGAGTGAGGGCAATGCTGAGCCGAGGCGGCCAGGCGCGTTCAAGCGCGGCGCGATTCGGAACGAAATGTCCTCCGACGATAGTTGGGCGCCGCCTTCGAGCTTGGCGAGCTGCATCAGCGCTACCAAGCCGGGGCGCTTGGGCTCAGCTAGCGCGCGCAAGCCGGCGCGCACCAGAGCGCGGTTGTCTCCATCGAGCGGAGCCACGTCGGCGATGGTGCCGATCGCGACCAGGTCTAGCCAATTGCGCAGATCCAGCTTTTGGTTGAGCGTAGTGCGCAGCGCCGCACCCAGCGAGAGCACCAGCCCGCACGAAGCCAGGCCTTTGTAAGCAAAGCCACAATCGGGTCGATTGGGATTCAGAAATGCGAGCGCCGGTAACGGCTCTTCGGGGACCAGGTGATGGTCGACGACGATGCAGTCGACTTGCAGGCGCGCGAGCTCTCGCAGGCTTTCGTGATCGGAGGAGCCACAGTCGCAGGTGACCACGATGTTCGGCTGCGCGGCGAGCACGCGCTCCAGCGCCGCTCGCGAAAGACCATAACCACCGTCGAAGCGACTCGCGAGCAGCGGCGTGACCACACCGCCGAGCGCCCGCAAAATCTCCGTGAGGATAGCGGTGGCGGTCATCCCGTCGCAGTCGTAGTCGCCGAATACGACGATGCGTTCGCCTGCACGAATCGCGCGCGCCAAACGATCCGCAGCGGCGACGCGATCGCGCATCGCGTCCGGCAGTGTCAGCTCGGAGAGCTTCGGGTTCAGGAAGCGCTCGATGCTGCTCGGTTCGGAGAAGCCGCGCTGCGCGAGCCAGTCACAAATGGTCAGCGACCTACCTAGGCGCGTCGCGAGCGCGGCTGCCGCAGCTCCAGCGCGCGGCGGCAGCTCGGAGTAGGACTCGCTGAGCTCTTCCGGGGCGTTTTGTCGCGCGGGCTCGGCCACGCGCCTATGGAACACTGCCGGATCACCGCGTCAACTGTTCAGGTGCCGGGCCGGACGCAAGCGATCCGCCCATCGGCCGCGGTGGCACGGCTCGAAAAATCGGACGCGGCGTCAGTTCAACGAAGCGCTGTCGATTTCCGGGGCTTCGATGGGGCGAGCGACGAAAACCCAGCGCGGCCGGCCATCAGGACCCGTGACGCGCACGTGCTCCTCGGGCAGGGCGCGCAACGTCACGTTCGCGTCGTCTTCATCGCCTTCGATATCGACGAGCGACATGGAGCCGAGCACCTGGAGAGCGCGCAGCACTTCAGCGCGTGGGCCCTGACTCAGCAGGCGCGACAGTGAGATCTCGCGCTCGAAGCTGAAGACGTCGAGCAACGCTTCGGCGCGCCGATACACCGCGCGTTGTGCGGGACTCAAGCTCGCCCAGAGTTCCTCCGGCAAAGCGAGCGGCAGACGAGACGCGCTCAAGGTCGTTTCAGTTTCAGGCGAGTACATAGTATCGAACGTAAACACGGCTGACGTTGTGTCAACCTTGGCCGGCTGCTCAGCGCTCGCAGCGTGTAGGTGCGCCTGACGAGAGCAGAGTGCGGCACTTCGGTGTGGTTACGTTCGATGCGAGGCAGTTCCGTGCGGGGCGCTTTGGTGCAACGTGCTCGGCGTGATGCGGCGCAACTCGCTTTGCGGGTGGTGCACGCGAGTTACAACGCGCGAATGCTCAAACGGCGGCGGGGGCGCCCTTGCGAACGTTGGCACCTTTGCCGCTCGAGCCCATGCGCTGGAACAGCACCCTGTCGAGCCACTCCGTGAGCGGAAGCGCAACGTAGATGGAGGAGTACGTGCCGAGCAGCATGCCGATCGTGAGCGAGAGTGCGAAGTGCTTCAGCGTGCCGGTGCCCCACACGAAGAAGGCGAGAATGCTGATCTGCACGGTAAGGTTGGTGAGCAACGTTCGGCCGAGCATTTCGGAGGTACTCACGTTGATCAGCTGCCGGAAGCTAGCGCCGCGCAGCTTGCCCAAGTTCTCGCGCACGCGGTCGTAGATGACCACCGTGTCGTTCACCGAGTAGCCCACGATGGTTAGCGCGGACGCGACCGTGGTGAGATTGATCTCCTCACCCAACAAAACCATGATGCCGACCATGCCGAGCGCGTCGTGCACCAAGGCCAGCACGCCGCCGGGTGCGAACCGCAGATCGAAGCGGAACGCCACGTAGGCCATGATGAACACGATCGAGATCGCGATGCTCTTCACGGCGCTGTCGCGGAGCTGTGCACCCGCGCGTGGCCCGATCCACTCCGAGCGCAGCGGCTGATCCGGCGCCTTGGCTCCTAGAGCGGTCTTGAGCCCGGCGACGAGCTGATCCCCCTTGCTCTGCAGCTGAATCTCGACCTTCTGATCGCGCGCATTTTGCACGAAGGGGTTGTTCGCCCCGGGACGCAACCGGATCGCCTTCACCTCACCCAAGCGCGTGCGAATCCACTCCAGATCTGGCGCCTCGCGGAAGCGCGCGGTGACCTTGTCGCCACCAGGACTGAACTTCACTTCGGTCGCTCGGTGACCTGGCGAGCATTCACTCTCCGGGAGGCCCGGCGTGAGGCAGAGTGCACGCTCGATGGAAGCCTGAGTCGCTTGTGAGAGCGTCGACACTTCCTGAACACGGATCAAGTAGTGGTTCTTCTGCTTGCCGTCCTCGACCTTCACGACGTCCGGCGTGGAGAAGCCGGCAGCCTCGACGGCCTTACGCACCTCGCCAGCGCTGACTTCCGATTTGAACGCGACTTCGATTTCGGTGCCGCCCTTGAAGTCGGTGCCGAACTTCGGGTGTATCCCCGGCACCTTGTCGAGGATGAGGAAGAACGAGCCGACAGTGAGAAGGATGCTGAAGGCGATGAAGTATCGCCGCACCTTCATGAAGTCGTAGACCTTGTGATTGGCGAAGAGATGCATGAACTATCCCGCTGTGTGGGGTCTTCGGCTTCTCAGCCCATGTCCAGGCGGCCCTGGCGACCGAGGAATCGGATCCACGCTTCGAAGAAGAGGCGCGTGACGATGACGCCCGTGAAGATGTTGCAGACGATGCCGACGATCAGCGTGACGGCGAAGCCCTTGAGAGGCCCAGTACCGTACTGAGCCAACACGACGCCGGCGATGACGGTGGTGATATGGCCGTCCACGATGGCGCTGAAAGCGCGGCGGTAACCGATGTCGACAGCTGCGCGCGCGCTCTTGCCCAGCGCCATTTCCTCTCGGATGCGCTCGTTGATGAGCACGTTGCTATCCACCGCCATACCAACGGTGAGCGCGAGACCACCGATGCCCGGCAACGTCATCGACGCGCCGAAAGCCGCCAAAATCGCCAGTTGCAGGAACAGGTTCAGGACCACCGCGACGTCGGCGATGAGGCCTGCGCGCTGGTAGTAGATGAGCATGAAGATGAGCACGAGCACGCTGCCGCCGATGGCGCCCTGCACGCCGAGCTCGATGGCATCGCGGCCCAACGTGGGACCAATGCGTTGCTCGTTCGACGGAGAAATCGGAGCGGGCAGCGCGCCGGAGCGCAACACCAGCTCGAGCTTGCGTGCGTCGCGCAGCTGAATTTCCGGGTCGCTCGCGCCCATGGTGATCTGAGCGTGACCGCCGGGGATGCGTCCCTGAATGACGGGCGCGGTTTCCACGCGGCCGTCCAAGATGATGGCGAAGCGGCGCTTGATGTTGGCGCCGGTGATCACCTCGAAAGCCTTGCCGCCTTGATCCGTAAAGGTGAGCTGCACGTGCCAGCCACCCAAGCTGCTTTGCGATTGATCCGGGGTCGCCGAGGCGTCACGGATCATGTCGCCGGTGATCTCGGCGCGGCTCTTGAGCAAGAAGGTGCGGTAGCCGGCTTCTTCTTGCTTGCCAGTAACCTCGTCGACCGTGCGGTAGTCGACCTCGTAACCAATCTCGCGATCGGGGGGCACCGGCAACGTCGCCACCCATTCCCGGAAGCGCTGCAGC
Source organism: Myxococcota bacterium (assembly GCA_049324695.1). Taxonomy (GTDB): domain Bacteria; phylum Myxococcota_A; class Polyangia; order Polyangiales; family Polyangiaceae; genus PMG-095. The sequence continues at coordinate 147,253 of JBMOMJ010000002.1, read as the reverse complement.
GTTTGCTGAATGGTCTCCTTGGGCAGCTTCTTGAGATAGGCGTAAGTGATCTGGCGAGTCATCGCCTCGCCTTCGGCGTTCCTACCGACCGGCGCCGACTCACCAAAGAACTCTAGCCCTTCCGGCAATGTCTCGGGCTTGGCGAGCACCTCGGAGCGGATCTGCCCGAAGAAGTCGTTGTCGTCGTCGAGCAGCTTGAACTCGAGACGCGCCGTTTGGCTGATGATCTCGCGAATGTTCGCGAAGCTCTTCTCGTCCGAGCCGGGGACCTCGATGATGATGTCTTCGTCGCGCGTCGAGATCGCAGCTTCACGCAGGCCGAGCTCGTCGACGCGACGGTGAATGATCTCGCGCGCCTGGCTGACTGCGCGTTCGCGGATTTGGCTCTCGACGGTGGTGCGGATTTGGAAGTCGTAGCTACGCGAGTCAGCGCTGCGCACGTACGACAGCTCGGCGCGGAAACGCTCGAGGAAGCGGTCGTCGATCTTGGCAGGATCGGTGCCTTCCTTCACGCGCAGGCGGATGCCGTTCGCAGGGTGACGCGGCGCTTCCAGATCCACCTTGTCACGCAGCTTCTTGTAGGTTTCCTCGGACGGCAGCTCGTCGCCCTTGTGCAGCCCGAGCAGCTTCGAGAGCTCGAGGCGCATGTCCTCGTAGTAGTGATCGCGCTTGTCCTTGATGGCCTCGTCGACGTCCACCGTGTAGACGAGCCGCAAGCCGCCGCGCAGATCGAGCCCCGCTACGAGGCGCGGGCTGACCTGTTCCTTGATGTACGCCGGGCACGGCACTTTGCCGCCCGAAGCGTCCGACAAGGTGGGCCACAACACCAAGAACGCGAGCGCGAGCACCGAGCCGGTGAGACCAGCGCGCAGGCGCCAGCTCGCGTCGATGATCTCGGTTGCGACGAAGGCGGTCCAGGCGCCGATCAGGCCGAGCAGCACCATTGGCCAGAAGCCGTTCACCCACGCAGCTGCCGCAGCGCTACCGAACAGCACGCCGGCGGCCAGGTGAAGAAGGCGCTTGGAACGCTGTGCAGCAGCCAGCACCAACATGAGCCCACTCAGGGCTCCGAACACGACTGTCAGAACGACGTGAGGGGCCACGTTCACTCCCGGAAGGTTTACTTCTTCTCGGCGGCGGCCTGAGTTTCCGCCGAATCAGGACCGAGGATATGAGATTTCAGGACGTCGACTTTGACGCCCGGAGAGATTTCGATCTTCGCGAAGCGATCTCCCAGTTCGACGAGGCGCCCCGCCAAACCACCTTGAGTGATCACGCGATCGCCTTTTTTGAGGCTGGCGAGAGTCGCCGCCTGTTTCTTCTGCTGCGAGCGGCTGGTGAAGAAGAGCAGGATCAGCACCGGTCCCACCATCAGCAACATGGGCAGGATGCTCTCCGCGAAGCCGCCTGGATGCGGCGCGGGTGAACCGCTCGGTGCGGGAGCGGGTTGAGCCGTTCCTGCTTCCGGGCGCGGCGGCACGCTCTGGAATGCAGAGAACATCACTGTTCGCGGTTGAGCAAAGACGGAAAGCTCCCCCAAGCCGGGGACAGAGGCTGCGAGCGACACGCGGCGAGACTCCTTTGAGAGGACCCCTCGGGCGTAGGCTCCCTGGCCCGTCCGCGAGAGGGCCGGGCTATAGCGAGAAACCCCCGGGTGCGCAAGCCAACGCGGGGCCATGTTTCGCGTGTCATCGCGCCGTGTGCGCTTGACAGCCCCCGGTCCGGGTTGTACTCAAGCGGCCCTGTCGTCCCACCTCGGGAAGCTGTTTGGCGGAATCACCGCCGATTCGAAGGCGCGTAGCTCAGTGGTAGAGCACTACCTTGACACGGTAGGGGTCGACAGTTCAATCCTGTCCGCGCCTACTCCGTCGCGCCGAAGTGTCCGTTGCGTCGCGACCCCGCTGCTCTTTGCCGCGGTTTTCCAGCGCACGGCAACGTTGTCCGCATGACCTCGCCTCAGGCCGTTCGCCGCACGTCGGGCGAGCTGCTGCGGGAACGCGGTCAGTTCAGCGACGACGTTGTTGCCGTCAAGATCGGTGACCGCTTGGTCGACCTGCACACGCCGGTTGATGAGAGCGCTCAGCTCGTACTGATTCGCCTCGGCGACCCGCAGGCGTTGGAAGTGATCCGGCACTCGGCAGCACACGTCATGGCCGATGCTGTGCAGCGGCTGTTTCCCGGCACGCAGGTAACCATCGGTCCTGCCATCGAGTCGGGTTTCTACTACGATTTCGATCGCCCCGATGGTCCGTTCACGGACAAGGACTTGCAGGCGATCGAGGCCGAGATGCGTCGCATCATCAAGGCCAAGAAAGCCTTTTATCGCGAGGAAGTCAGCCGCCAGGGTGCCGAGGAGCTGTTTCGCTCCATGGGCGAGAAGTACAAGCTGGAGCTGATCGAAGCGATTCCAGCTGGCGACGCGATTTCACTCTATCGTCACGGCAGCCCTGGACGCCCCGAAGGCACTTGGGTGGATGTGTGCCGCGGCCCGCACGTGCCGAACACTGGCTTCATCGGCGCGGTGAAGCTCACCAGCGTCGCGGGTGCTTATTGGCGCGGCGACGAGCGCAACCCGATGTTGCAGCGCGTGTACGGCACCGCGTTCACGTCCGAGGCGGAGCTCGCCGAGCATTTGAAGATGCTCGAAGAAGCCAAGCAGCGTGACCATCGCAAGCTCGGCAAAGAGCTCGAGCTCTTCATGTTCCACGAGTACGCGCCCGGCATGCCCTTCTTTTTGCCGCGCGGTGCACACGTCTACAACGGGCTCGTCGGCTACATTCGCTCGCTCTACTTCGACACCGGTTACGAAGAAGTCATCACGCCGCAGATCTTCGACAAGCGGCTGTTCGCGACCAGCGGTCATCTCGAGAACTTCATCGAGAATATTTACCTCGACGTCACCGCCGAGGCGCTCGACGCCGTGAAGTTCGGCAAGAAGGAGTTCGAGTGGGCCGCGCAGAAGCCGATGAACTGCCCGGGCCACTGCTTGATGTTCGGCCAACGTAAGCGGAGCTACCGCGAGCTGCCCTGGCGTGTTGCGGACTTCGGGCGCTTGCATCGTTACGAGCGGGCCGGTGTGTTGCATGGCCTCGCGCGCGTGCGGAGCTTCTGCCAGGACGACGCGCACATCTTCTGTACGCCGGATCAGCTCGAGGCGGAGATTGCGGCGTTCAATCAGTTGCTGTTCGGAGTGTACAAGGCGTTCGGTTTCGAGAACGTCAACGTGAAGCTCGCTTTGCGTCCGGAGAAGCGTCTCGGCGACGACGCGCTCTGGGACCGTTCGGAGGCAGCTCTCGAGCGCGCGCTGCTGCAATCGAACGTGCCCTTCGAGAAGCTCGCTGGTGAAGGTGCGTTCTACGGTCCGAAGCTCGAGTTCCACGTAACCGACGCGCTGAAGCGCTCCTGGCAGCTCGGCACCATTCAGCTCGACTACGCGATGCCGCAGCGCTTCGAGCTCGAGTTCATCGGCAACGACGGCTCGGCGCACACGCCGGTCATGCTGCATCGAGCCATCTTCGGATCGCTCGAGCGCTTTTTCGGGATTTACATCGAGCACGTCGCCGGCAAGTTCCCGACCTGGCTCGCGCCCGAACAGGCGATTCTCGTTACCGTGAGCGAGCGCCAGGCGGAGTACGCCGAGCGCATTCGCAAAGATTTCCACGCCGCGGGTCTACGCGTCATCGTCGACGCCAGCGCCGACAAGCTCGGCGCCAAGATCCGTACGGCGCGCATGATGCGGCATCCGTACATCGTCGTCATCGGTGATGACGAAGCCGCCAACGAGCAGCTCAGCGTACGCTCCCGCGACGCGGGCGAGCTCGGAAAGCTCAGCGTGGCCGATTTTCGGGCGCGCCTGATCGAGGAGTCGAAGCCGCCCAAGTTGGCGTATTCAAGGCTGTGAAGGGAGCTCGTGAACCGTAAATGGCAATGAGTGGTGGAGGCCGACGCTTTAGTCGGGATACGCGCGGACCCCAGATCCGCGTCAACCACAGGATCCGCGTGCCGGAAGTGCGCGTGGTCGCCGAGGACGGGAGCAACCTAGGGGTGCTGTCTACGGAGGCGGCGCTGCGCCGCGCCCAGGAAGTCGGCCTCGATCTCGTCGAGGTGAACCCGAAGGCGATGCCGCCGGTCTGCAAGATCCTGGATTTTGGCAAGTTCAAGTACGAGGAAAAGAAGAAGGCGCGCGAAGCCAAGAAGAAGCAAACCGTCGTCGAGGTGAAGGAGATCAAAATCCGTCCCAAGACGGACGATCACGATCTCGACGTGAAGGTGCGCGCGATTCGGCGCTTCATCGAAGCGGGCAACAAGGTGAAGGTCACGTGTCGCTTCCGCGGCCGCGAAATCACTCACCCTGAGCGCGCGCAAATGCAGCTCACCTTCATCCTCGGAAAAATCGAAGACATCGCCAACGTCGAGCAACGTCCGACGATGGAAGCGCGCACCATGGCAATTCTGGTCGCGCCCAAGCCCATCGTGTTCCAACGCCTACAGTCGGCGCGCCTCGAGCGCGAGCGTCTTCAGGCGCAGGGTCATCATGTGCCCGAACCCGAGGAGCCCGAAGAGGACGATTCGGATTTGGATGATGATGACGACGACGAAGACGAGGACGAAGACGAGAGCTGAACGCGGCCCAGCCCTGTGTGCGCAATGTGAAACCCTTCGGGGTTGGGGCCCCGAAGGCAGGAGGTGGGGCCCCGAGCCGGCTTCGCCGGGCGGGGCGGAGGACAGAGTCCTCCGAAGACAGCGGCCCCGAGCCGGCTCCGCCGGGCGGGGCGGAGGACAAAGTCCTCCGACAAACTAGTGCGGGATCACGCCGCGGAAATACGCTACGGC
>JBMOMJ010000002.1:0-142320 GCA_049324695.1 Myxococcota bacterium | reverse complement strand
CGCCGGGCGGGGCGGAGGACAGAGTCCTCCGAAGACAGCGGCCCCGAGCCGGCTCCGCCGGGCGGGGCGGAGGACAAAGTCCTCCGACAAACTAGTGCGGGATCACGCCGCGGAAATACGCTACGGCGCCGACCAGCAGCAGGATCGCGACGAGTAGGATCGCGATGAGCGCGCCGTTGCCGCTCTTCTTGGGCGGCAACGGTACGTCTACGGGCACCACCGGCGTGGGCGGTGGGACTGCTTGCAGAGGAGCTTGAACTTGCGGCACGACCGGTGTTGCGGCTCGAATTACCGGTGGCGGAGGTGGATTGCCGGCGTGCGGCATGTTCCCCGAGATGGGGTCGTCTTCCAGTGATGCGAGGTTGCCGACTTCCACTGACTCGGGCACGCGCGCATCTTCCTTCAACGATAGCCCGAGATCATCCGCCCAGTTCTGAACGTTCTCGAAGTTGCCCAGACTGAGTGGGGATGCGCCCACCATCGAGACCTGCGACTTGCGCTCGCCTTCATCGAGCGACGTGAACTCGAACAGAGCCTCGTCGATGAGCGAGCCGATGATCGAGCCGCGATCGACGCGTTGCTTTTTCTTTTCGGTGCGCTCGCGCCAGATCGGCAACACCAATTGCGCAATGTCGAAGCTCGAGACGTCGCGGTTTTGGTGAAACAGAATGCGATTCAGATCCTTCCCGAAGTCGCGCGCCGTTTGATACCGCTGCGCAGGATCACCCGCGAGGCTCTTCAGCAACACCGATTCGAGCTCGGCCGAGACGCGCGGGTTGAATTGGCGCACCGACGGCACGCGCGCTTGCTGCACCATGCGCACCGTCTCGAGATCCGTTTCGCCCAAGAACAAGCGACGCCCGGCCAGGAGCTCCCACAAGATGATGCCCACCGCGAAGATGTCTGTCTTCGCATCCACAGGCAGACCCTGCGCTGCTTCCGGCGAGAGATAGCTGAACTTGCCCTTGATGATGCCGGGTTCGCTCTTTTCGAGCTGACTGTTCGCCTTCGCTAGACCAAAATCCACGATTTTGACTTCGCCGTGTCGCGTGATCAGCACGTTTGGTGGCGACATGTCGCGGTGCACGATGTGCATCGACTGCCCGCGGCTATCGATCAGCTCGTGCGCGTACGAGAGCCCTTCACAAATGCGCACGCACACCAGGCATGCTTCCTCGATGGGGAAGGGTTGCCCCAGCTTGCGGCGATGCTCGATCACCCCCTTCAGATCGGAGCCGTCCACGTACTCCATCACGATGAAGAACGTGTTGTCGCCGACGCCGATGTCGAACACCTGAACGCAGTTCGAGTGAGACAGGTGCGCCGACAGACGCGCCTCGTCCAAGAACATACCGATGAACTGCTTCTTCTCCGCGAGGTGCGGCAGCACGCGCTTGATGGCGACCGTCTTCTTGAAGCCTTCGAGCCCGGCGCTCTCCGCCCGAAATACCTCCGCCATGCCTCCGGAAGCGATCTTCTCGATAACTCTGTAGCGCTGTTGTTGGTGGGCCATCCGCTCCGTAGAGGTGTCAGGTACTTTGAAGTCCGCGTCGCGTACTTTGAACTTCGCCGCTTGAAGGATTGAGGCTCGGTCATTCTGCCGGCCAACGGGGGCAGTCGTCCAGCAAAGGGCTGAACGCCAGTAAAGCCCGGGTGGCGGCCCGGTCCAGCGAGAGGCTTGATTCAGCGGCAGAACCGCGAGATAAGCCCATCGCGATGAGTTCCACGCATCACGCGACGGACGACGAGCACGACGTCGATGGTCACGACGACCACGACGACCACCACGCTGAGCCTCCGCCTCCCGAGCCGGAGTCTCCTGCCTGGCTGCCGCTCCTGGGCGGCGCGTTGTTCCTCCTGGGCTTGCTCGGCTTCCTTTTCACGCGCTCCGATGAGCCGCCGACGGAAGCTGGCACAAGTGCCACGGCGGCAGCCGCGCCGGCCCCGCCTCCACCCGCGCCTGCGCGCCCAGCTCCTGCGCCGAACGACGCCGTCTTGCGTCCGCGCCCACTGCCGAACCCCGCCGTTCCTCCGCCGCCCCGGCCACCCATGCCGGTTCCGCCGCCCGCCGCCCACTGACACATCCAAAAAAAGCGGCGTGGCATCAGCGTTTTCTGCTCGCCAACTCGCGAGGTCCGTGTCACGTTCCGCCACCTTCTTTCCCGGGGCCGTAGCTCAGCTGGGAGAGCGCATGACTGGCAGTCATGAGGTCAGGGGTTCGATCCCCCTCGGCTCCACTTCATTTCTCGTATCCGTTAGGCTATTTCCGACGACGCCAAGGGGGCACGCGCAACATCCGGTCGGCGATGGACGTTAAGACCGATTGTGCGCTCTCCGCAGAGTTGCGCGCGCGCGTTCGGCAGCGGCGATCAGCGTGGCGGCGTCGATACGACGTCTGAAGCGCAAAACCGCACCGGGAATCTCTCCATCGGCGCACGCGAGCGACTCGTCGATGCAGACGATGAGCGGGCGATTGGCGGCTCCTCGCAGCGCGCCAAGCTCTGAACGCAGGTACTCCGGCCACCGATGGCGATTGCGTCGGACTCGCGCACGAGCGTCCAGGGCGTTCCAAGCCTTCGGATGTCGCGAGCCAGTGCGCGCTCGACGGCGCTATCAGCATCCCTCGGAAGCTTGTGCGTTCGAGCGATCCGGTCGCACGCGTCGATCCGAACGAGCATGGGCTCGCCCCGAGCACACAGCGCGCTTCGAGCCGAAAGCCGGAGGTGGCTACCACTGCCGGAAAGAACGACGCGAGCGCGAAGCCGTACTTCGTGGTGTGGCGCAGGATCGGCAGCGGCCCGGAGACATCGAGGCGCGTGCCACTTTCACAGACGGAGTATGTGCACAAGAGTGACGCGAGCTTCGCGAAACGAACTACGGCGCGAACGTGCTCGCGGACCTCTACCCAAACCTGCTCTGAGCGAACGAGAAGTCCCTGCACGAGCGCCAGGTTGTACGCTTCGACGAGCTCTCCGGCGTTCAACGTTGCTTTGGCAGCTGTTATCTTTCGCCGTGACGGCCGATCCGCGAACAGAGCATGCTCGGCTGCATCGACCGTCAGAGATAGTCGGTGCGCTGCGCTCGCAAGGGCCGCTCCACGATTGAATGTTTCCTCGCGCGCGGCCTCCTCGAAGGTAATTCTGCGAACATGGCTGGGGTCCGCAGCAGCATCGATCTCCGTCGTGAATTGCCTGACAAGCACGTGGACCACTCCATCTGCGACGCGCTTGGCGGCACCGTGCTCCCGGGCGATCGCTCGCGCCAAGGCCGGGAGCTCCGCGTTGCGTTCGCCCACCGTTCGCCCCACGAAAGCGTCGCGCGCTATTGCGACTTTCTGCACCCAGACTTCGTCGCGCGGTGTGAGATAGCGCGGCGCTGCACGGCCCGGATGGTTCTCATGCGACGTGACCAGGAGCAGATGGGCCGGTAGCAAGTCGCCTCCTGCGGGCGCGCGTGCGCGCCTCGTCGGTGCTGCCCAAGGTGACGAGCTCGTATGCGAGCGCACGCTTTCCTTCACTCGGGCGCAAAATACGTCCGATGCGTTGCACGTGCTCACGCGCTCCGAGCGCTCCTGCAACGATGATCGCGACATTGGCTTCTGGTACGTCAACGCCCTCATTCAAAACGCGCGCGCTGCAAATCGCTCGAACCCGACGCTCGCGAAAGTCTTCAAGGATGGTCTCGCGTTCCTTTCGGGCGTCGCCGAAACGATCGAGACAGCGATACCCGCTCTCGAATGTCATGACGGTAATGCGCGCAAGGCGCTGCATGCCGTCGCCCACTACGCCGATGGGATCGCCGAATTGGGAGCGAAGCGTCGCAACCCACTGGTCGAGGAGGACGCGAGTAGGTACCAGCACGAGCGTACTCACGCGCGCGTATGCTAGCGCCGCGCACGCGGCACGCGTCTTCCCGCTACCCGTTGGCAGCGCAATGATTCCTCGCCTTCCGAAGCGCTGAAACGCGGCGAGCACCTGTTCTTGATAGGGGCGAAGTGACGGCGGTGCAGGTGTCTGCTCAATGGCACGAAATCCGCTGCAAAGCTGGTCGTCGACGGCCAGCCCGCGCTCGCGTGCCGCCTGAATTAAGGTCGCGTACTTGTAGGCCGGCGCGCGATGAAACCCGGTACGCTCGTCGAAACGAAGCGCCCGCGAAGGGCGCTCACCTCTCCGTCGAGCCGAAGCGTGCCGCGATCGAACGTGAGACGTATCGATTCCATTCGCATCGGCTACCGCAAGCGTCGTGCCAGCGCGAACGTCCGTAATTTGCGGCTCACCCACGCCTCCGAGTGCTGGCGAAGCCTGGCGGGTGCTGGCCACCGCCAGACGATGGTCGCGAAGCGCGTTTGCTACGGGGATCTCATCGATCGCGCCAATAGCCAGGACGTCGCTTTGCGTGCGCAACCGCGATGACCGTCACCGTGTCTTTCGTCCCAACGTAGACGATCGCGTAGGGAAATCTCGCCAGTAGGAAGCGCCGCGCGCGGCGATCGTAGGTACTCACGGGCCACGCGAGCGGCAGCTCGATGATTCGCTCGACGCCGGACAACAGTTCAACCCGAAAGTCGTCTCCGAGGCCCGGCACACGTTTGTTGTACCAACGGATCGCCTCCTCGGCCTCATCGGTGGCGGCCCTGTGGAACCGGACGAGCGTCACCTGCGACCGGCTGCTTCGAGGCGAGCTCGAGCGGTCTCCCAGGAGTCGAGTTCGGCGGTACCGCCTTCAAGCTCATCGATACGTTTCCGAATCTCTTCGCTCCAGGCGGCCGCGACGCCCCCGTCGTCGGGCTCCAGACTACTGATCAACTCATGCGCGATGCGGGCGCGTTCGTCCGCCGCCAGAGCGAGAGCATCTTGGAGAACACGAGCTGCGTCAGCCATGGATGTATCCTAGGACGCCCTGCCCACCCCGGCCAGGCAGAGGCGGGAACCCCAGGGGCTGGCCCGGTTTCGGCCGCCGCAATCGGCAGCGCCCCCCCGTTTCCACGCTGGCGATCGCCCGCGCGATCCGATCCTCCGACGCACCAGTCTCCTCTCACGGCTGGCGTCTCTTCTGCTCGCTCCGAGCGAGCGCCGCCTCCAAAGCGTAGGTCAGAGCCCACACCGACGCCCCTCCTGAACCGTCGGCCCACGCCGCTCGGCGCCGGAAATATTGCACGGGATATTGCGCGGCCGCCCCTTCCTGGCGCAGTTCGGCGCATGCGAGGGACTCGTCGATGCAGACGATGAGCGGGCGATTGGCGGCTCCTCGCAGCGCGCCAAGCTCTGAACGCAGGTACTCCGGCCACCGATGGCGATTGCGTCGGACTCGCGCACGAGCGTCCAGGGCGTTCCAAGCCTTCGGATGTCGCGAGCCAGTGCGCGCTCGCGCCGCAGCGGATAGCCGAGCGCGTGTGCGGCCTCGGGTGAGTCCGCACCGCCGGCGATCCCCCTCGGCTCCAGTTCTCAAGCAGCGTCGCAGTCGCTCGAAACTGCGGGCAGCGCATCGTCAGTGCGCTCTGAGGCCGCGCCCTGAGTTGTAGAGGGCGGCAACATCGCGATCGGTCAGCGCGCGCTTGAAGACGACGAACTCGTCGAGGGCGGCGTTGAGTGGATAGGCCAGGTCGTCGCCCGGCTTTGCGCCAATCACAGCGCCTGCGTCTGGAGCCGCGGTGGAGAGCGCAAGGGCTTTTCCTCCGCGGCCGAAACCGACGCCATCGCGGAAGAAGCGAACTTGATCGTCGGGGAGGTTCGCGTCGAACGTGACGGCGTAGTGATGCCACGCACGGTCGTCAGGCACGATGCGATTCGCGCCGACTGAAAGGGGCGTGCCTCCGTTGCCGCGAATCAGAAAGCGCAATGCATTGTCGCGCGTAACGTCGTCTTGGAAGTACAGCTCGATGCCGGTTCCGGCGTTCGACCAAGTCGAGGTGCTGAAAATCGCTTGAGTGCCTCCGCTTGCGCTGACCGTTTCTGCGTTCATTTGCAACCAGAAGGCCAATGTGAAAGCCGCACGTGGCCGGTGCATGAACGCGAAGCTATTGGGGCTTCCGAGCAGCGTGCGACCCGCCTCGTAGCGGTAGGCATTGTCAACGACTCCGCTCACGCTCGTGACAAGGCCGCTTGTTTCGCCCGGGACGGTCACGCTCACGGCAAGACCTTCTTCGAGGTCGCGCGCCGCTGCGGGGTTGCCTTCGAACGAGTATGAGGCGAGCACGCCGCCCATCGGATACGTTACCGAGACTTGCTCGTTTTGCGCGGCGAAGTTCTGCACGGCGAGCGAGACGTTCATGCCATCTGGAAGGGTGAACGAAACTTGGTGATCACTCGCGTTAGCCGACGATGTGAGTGTGAGCTCTGGGTTGGACGCTGCGAGGCTGCTGAGCAAAAATAGGCTCGCCCACGTCACTGTGTTCGCGGTTTCGGAGCGCTCGAGCACCCAGGTTGGTGCCTTGAGGTTCTCGCCGGTTGAGTACCAGCCCTGTGTTGGTTCGGAACACGCTGTGCCACCGCACAGATTGCCGACGCACGAACCACAGGTGCCGTACTGAAGCTGGAAACGACTCGAGGCTGTGCGCGAGAAGTGTCCCGAAAAGATTGCTGCGCCGCTCGGCGCGCGGAAGCGGTAGTGAGCTGTTTCAGCGCTGGATTGCGTGACCGCGTCGCTGACTGCGGAAGAAAGATGCCAGTTTTGGACGAATTCGTGGGCGCTGCTGCTCGTCAGCTGGTCCAGAACCAGCAGCATTTCCCGCCCGAAGAGCGCTACGCCGCGCCGATGCGAGACCCCGGCGTAGAGCCCTGCTTCTGCCGACTGGTACAGGACTCGCGTATCGCCGTTCGGGTCGCGAAGCGAAGCACCACGCATTGAGGTTCCAGCGGGCCAGCCGGGAGTCCGCTGTGGCACGCTGGGCAGCGCAGCGCAGCCGATCAGCACCGAATTGGGATTGTTCGGGTCGAGCCGTTTGCCGTCGACTGTCCACGAGCATTGGTTCAGCCGATCAACGCTCACCGTGTTGTGCGCGAGCGTGCTCTCGAAGTAGTGGCGCTGGTCACTCGAGTAGCTGAACCAGCCCGAGTCGCCTAGCAGCGTTGAGCCGTCCTTGGTCGTGCTCGTCGTCGGATCGTCTCCGAACAAGTGCACGCTGAGCGCATCTAGGTGAGCGTGCACGTTGCGCGAGGGCGCCGTATTGAAGAGCACGTGCGTCTGTGCTGCGACGCGCGGGACGAATGCCGAGCGCATCGTGACGTAGCCCGAATCCTCGAATACCTGCATGCGTTCTGAGGGGCTCGGCGCGGCGCCCCGCACTCCAACGGAGCGGACGAAGTCGAACTGCGCGGCGAGCGGATCGCTGGGATTGTCGGCAACATAGATGTCGAACGACGGTCCAAACTGCAGCCCGATATTCGCCGTCGGGCTCGAGCCGAGCATGGGCAGATCCGCGGACGGCATGGCGGTGTGCAACGCGATGCGCACGCCGGAGTTGATGACGTTGCTCGAAGACAGCGCTGGATCCGGTTCGACGTGATAGTCGAACACGCTGCCGTCCGCACACGCGGCTCGATCGTAGTTGCTCCCGGCTTCGTCCAAGCGCCCGGCCTCTGGATGCAAATTCAGGTACTTCGCAATCTCGATGAGAAACGCGAGCTCGTAATTGTGGTAGAAAAGCGACTGCTCAATTTGGGCGCCATCGCTCAGCGTCGTATCGCTGATCACGTCGTTCAATCGGCTCAACGCGAGCTGACGCCAGGCAGGCTCCAAGCTCGTCGATTCGGGAACCAACGGCAAATCGTGGCCGACGAACTCGGTGCCGAGCTGGAGCAAAGCGGCTGCTTCCGAAATCCCGTGGTTTTGCCCAGGTTCGAAGGACCCGCTCAGCGAAAGCATATCGCCGATGTCTCTGAGTGTTTTCAGCCAACGCACGCGCTGTTCACGAGTGAGCAGCCCTCGCAGCTGGAAGTAGGCGTTCACCATCGTCATGGCGCGAAACGCGGAGCCGTGCCTGTCCCAAAGCGTTGCGCGGATGTCGTAGTAGTAGAGGTCGGAATAGCCGGGCACTAAAACGCCCGTCTTTTCGGTCTTGCAGTTCTCGTTGAATGCGGGATCCCAAAGCGCGAGTCCTGGGTCGAAGGGCGCGTTGGGACTCAGCCACCCGGTTTTGCTCGCTGGCGAAGGATCGCTTTCAAACGCAAAAGGCAGAGCGAGCGCGTTCGTGAACGAATCGATGGCGGCTAGCAGCGTGTTCCGGAAATTGCTGCGCCACATCACAGGTGACAGCTCAGCGCCCGCAACTTCAGAAATATCTCGGTCACTTGCGTTGCGCCAGCCCGAAACCAAAAACCTGAGGCCGCGCATGCCGAAGAACGTGAACGTGTCGTACTTGGTCGCGATGCTCCCTGGTCGCAAGTAGCGTGACCAGTCCGGCACCCAGCACGGGTGTCCGGCATCCCCGTTGCGATCGTGACACAGCACGGCCTGACCACTCTCCAAAGTCATCGAATATGGAAGCACCGCCAAGGGGGAAAGAGAGCGTTCCGTGAGCCAGCTTCCACGCACCTGAGCCACGGCGCGCTGCAGTCCTTCGCCGCTGTCGTCGTTCTCGAGGAATGCATAGAGAGCGCGAGGACGCTCACAACGATTCGACTCGCGCCCTAGTGCCGCTTCGACACACACGAGCCCGGAAGCGCATGGAACCATGTCGCTGCACGACTCGGCGTCGAGCGGGAGCGTCGATGTGGCGACGCGCTCAAGGACCGTCGAGCCATCATTGGGTGCACACGCCGCGAGGGCGATTGCCGCCATGGTACCAATTCTCGTTGGCGTCAGCCGACGCCGATTCATACACATGCCAAGCTCTCTCGAAATCTAAACTTGGCGGGTGAGATAATCGCCGGGAGTAGATCGGCGCGGAACAGTTTCGTAACTTCCTCGCGCAAGCTGAGGATGCGCTGTGAAAGGCCTTCTTAGAAGGTACGACGTGAGCGTTTGGGATTGTCACCCCAGAGGACGATCCGCGGTCCTTCGAAGTCGAGGTTCGAGGTTGCGCTGCTCGTCGCGTATACGTCTCTTGATTGTCGCGCCCACGTCCTCCGAAGGCATCTGAACCGCGCTGGTGAGCTCCCGGCAGCAGCTGGCGCGCGGAGTTTCATGCGGTGCCAGCCGGGGGTGCCAGCCGCCCGCAGGTTCTGCTATGCAACTCGCGGAAACGGGAGTTGTGTCATGGGAGCGATCCGCTTGGAGCGCTGGGTATTCACTTGGCCAGTATTGTTGGCTTCGTTACTTGCGCTGCTGATTGGGCGTTGTTACGAGTTCTTATTGGCTCCGACTCTCCGAGTCGAGGACGGCGCCAAGGTGTTCGCTTACTTCTACGGCCGCCCGGAGTGGAGCAACCTGTTTCGCTTCAAAGCCGGATACATGCCGTTCGGACCGAACCTAATCGGATTCTTGTCGGCGCGCTTGCCCGTGACGATCACGCCGTACGCGCTGACGATTGTCCCGTTTGCGCAGGCAGTGCTCGCTTTCGCGCTGTTTTATTGCCGCGACTTTCGTGTCTGCGTGCGATCCGACGCGGTACGGTGGACTGTGTGTCTCGCGATGGCCGTCGTGCCCGTCGGGCAATTCCACCTGCTGTGTCACACAGATTTTTCGATCTGGAGTGCCCTCCTGATCGTTTTTTTGCTCGCGCTGCTACCGAGCGGGAAGAACTGGTGGAAGACGCTTGCGGTTCTGGCGGTTGCTCAACTCTTCATCTGGTCGAACCCGCTCTCCTTTCTTGCCGTGCCGGTGCACCTTGCGCGCCTAGTTTTCGCTCGCGGGATTCAGGCTCGTGTTGCACAGCTGGCGTGGGTGGCGACGCATGTGGCGCACGCGGTGTTTGGCCTCGAGCCAGGCCACGCATCGGCGTTGGGCGCGGAGCTTTTGAACGCCGACTTTTGGAGGGAACTCGTGAGCCGTACCTGGTGGCATGTGGCAGCGAAGGTCTGCTTTCGTGCGTTCTTCGGCGCCGACATCTGCGCGTGGGCGGAAGGGAACGCCGCCTTCCTGATACACGGCTTCACGGCGGCCTTTGCGATCGCCGTGTTTGCGATCGTGATGCGAAGACCTCGGCACGGCACTCGTTTCGTTTACTTAACGCTCGCGTACTTCGTGGTGGCGTTGACCGCAGTGATCGTGGCAACCAAAAGTGAAGTCGCGATTGCGGGCGGGCATCAGCGTTATCACTACGTGCAAGCGCTCTTGGTGATCGCACTGGGCGTGTTGGTCACGGCTCATGGCGCAGCGTTTCTCAAGCCACTGCTCGCGAGGCGCTTCGCTCCCGCAGTTTCATTCGCGGGTTTTGGTGTGTTGAGTTGCACCGTGCTGGGCAATCTGGCCGCGTATCGCGAGCCCTATCCGGAGAACGCAGCACGGATTCGAGAGTGTACGCAGCGCCTCTCCGAGCTGGAACGTGGCCACAGTGGTCGCCGCTGCGGCTTTCGCCTTCAATGCCGAAAAACCAAAGACTGGACGATGCACATCAGCACGCCGCCGTGCGAGTGAGCTGGCTGACATTCGAGGGAGCCACGGCAGCGAGATCGCTCGCGACAGTTCTATTGATTTGGCACTGCACCGACTGACGCGAGCTCGACAGAACGCTGCGACCAGAGCTCCGCGCTTTTTCGGAAGCCGAGCCTGTGGAGAGCGATCCCGAGCTTCGCGTGAGCCGCCGCGCTGTGGGGGCGAAACGCGACAACCCTGCGCAGAAGCCGCTCGGCGCGCGCGGGGTCTCGCTCTCGCAACGCTCCTTCAGCATCCGTGAGCATTTGCTGTGCGAACCGGTCGCTCGCGGCGGGATCGCTACCTGTAAGGTTCGACGCTGCAAGCCACGCCGCTCGCGCGTCCTCCAAGTTGCCGGTCCGAACCAGGGCGTCTCCGAGCGCGTTCAGAATGCGCGGCGCACGCGGATCCAAGCGCGCCGCTTCGTTCGCCCAGTGAGCGGCTGCGGTCGTGTCACGTCGAAGAAGTAGGAGTTGCGCGAGCTCGAACGGGATGTTCACTTCGGCGTTTTTCGCGCGAACGGCTTGGCACAATGCTCGTTGCGCGGCGTCGAAGTCGCCGCGTGACAACGCGCGCCGCGCCTCGGTGAGGTGCTCGAAGCCCCATCTCTTGTCGGTGCTCGCTGGAACCTTGTCGAGTAGCTGCTCGCAGGTCGGCGCGGTCATTTCCGAGCCATCGACGACGAGCAGTCCGAGGGGATGCGAGTCGGCCACGCTGGCGCTGGGCACAGTTGGCCGCGCTACCATGGCGGCGACTCTACTCGTGTTGGTAGGCGCGCTCGGTTGCGTTCGTTCAATGGCAGCGGCGCTCGCCGGCGACGGGAGCGGCTCAGCAGCACTTCGTATTGTGGGCTCCGCCGCGACGTGCGCTCGGGGCATATTCAGCGCGGTGACAGCACCAGTCGCGCCAGCAGCGAGTACGAGCGCAAGCGTGAGCATTTTTGTCTTTGGTTTCGTTTTCGTCTTCGGCTGTCGGTGTTCCTTGGGTTCTTCGGGCGCCAGGTTGACAGGGCGCGATGTCGATTGTTCGGGTTCGTACGCTGCGCCGGGCTCGGCCTCGTCAGAATTTGCGCAAATCGGAACTGTTGCCGTCGCGATCTCGTCAGCCTCGAACGACATGATCTCGGAGTCGAGCAGAAGATCTTCGTCGGATACCGAGATCGTTGGAGTCTCCTCCGCATACCCAGCAGCGATCGCATGAGGCGCCACCGGTGGTGGAATGGAGTCGAGAATAGGCTGAGAGTCTTCGACAACCTGAAGGCTTGGCGGTGACGAACTCGCGGCTCGGTTAGCCGGGAGACCGACACGCATCGCGGAAGCGGGCCGGCGCGGTTCAGGGCGCGGTGGCTGGGGTCGCTCGCGTCCTTTGGATTGCGCTGGGACGGCGCCCACATCTGGTTTGGCGCTTTCGGAAGGCTCGAGTGCGCGGGGAACTGCGACGCGCTCACCCGAGATAGTACGGGAAGGCGGCCCGAGACCTGATTGCGCGGACGGTTTTAGCTTGGGCTCAGTCATGCTCATCGTGCACCGAGAAGTATCTGAATAGGTGGCATGCCGATGCGGAGTTTTCTTAGTGCAATCGCTCGAGACGCACTGTGCTCACGCTCTGCGCTGGTGTCGCATTCGTGTTCGGGCGCGAGTGATTGAGTCGCCGATTGCGGGTGGGAGCAGCACCGGGCTAGTAGGCGGGTAGTAAGTCATTCGAAGCGTTCTCACTCGAAGCAGGTTTCGCTAGCCGTACTGCTTGACTAGGTCGTCGTCGCGGCGCCGAACTCGGCATGCTCGAACGCGCGTCTTCCCGCGCTGGAACGGGTTCGAGCGTAGGTTCTTGAAATTGCTGCCCGATGGGCTGAGCGGCGTGTGGCACGGCTGATTGAATCGTCACTGACTGTGCAGTGATGGGCACTCGCGCGGACTCGGCTGCCTGCTCGGCTGGCGACGCGCCGCTGCGCGAGGTGAGGGAAGGAGTGCCCAGGAACAGCGCGCAGACGAAGCCAATCGTGGTGATCAACACCAAGCCGACCAGTAGCCGAATTCGAACCGCGTCGGAGTGCACGACTTGCAGCGCTGTCTGCACGGGCGCGACACTCGCACACCTTGGATGTGGATTGGCGTCGGCCAGCGACGAGAATGATGCACGCGGCGGGTGTGACGCGACGTCGGCCAGCGACGAGAATGATGCGCGCGGCGCGGGAGCGCTCGACGAACGGTGATTCCACCGCGCTTGGAGGGAAGCTCCACACACATCCTCGTGAATGCCGCGCTCAATCAGCCAGTGAGCGAGCGCGCACCCGAGCTCGGCCATGGTCTGATAACGATGATTGCGATTCTTCTCGAGACCGCGGAGAATGATCTTCCAGAGCGCCGCCTCTTCTTCGGAGCGCGGCTCGAACGGGCGCGGCTCGTCGAGTGCAATGCTGACCAGCAAGGCGTGCGGGTTGGTCGCTTCGAAGGGAGCTTGCGCTGCGATGACTTCGTACAGAAGGACGCAGAACGACCAGATGTCGGTTCGTGCATCGACGTCTGCACAGCCGCGCGCTTGCTCGGGCGACATATAGTTGGGGCTGCCCAGCACCGTCCCTATCTGCGTGAGATGTGACGATTCGCTCACAGGGTCCATGATCTTCACGATCCCGAAGTCTACGAGCTTGGGCGAAACTCCATCGCTCTCGTCGATGAAGATGTTGTCAGGCTTCAGGTCACGGTGAATGATGCCTTTGGCATGCGCCGCGCAGAGCGCATCGGCAATCGGAAGCAGGAGCTGCACGGCGAGCGTAGCAGGTAGTGTGCTTTCCTGGGCAAGCCGCTCCGCGAGACTTTGCCCCTTCAAGCGCTCCATGACTATGAACGGATCGCCGCACTCGGACTCGCCGACGTCGAAGACGCGCACAATCGCGGGGTGGCCTAGCTTCGCTGCGGCTTTGGCTTCTTGTTTCAGTCGGCGAGTGAGAAATTCGCGCTCTTCCTGCTCGCTCTTCAGCAGCAGCTTGATTGCGACCGGCGCGTCGAGCTGGAGATTGATGGCGCCCCAAACCACGCCCATGCCACCTTCACCAAGCAGCTGCTCCAAGCGGTACTTTCCGGCGATGACGTCCCCGCTCTTGTAGTTCAATGCTGCTCGGTCGTGTTGCTGCGGCACCAGATCGGCGCCGCGATGCTCGCGACGAGTTGATTGAGTCTTTAGATGCTCGCGGGACAAGTTCCCTCTTTCGCGCTGCAGAGATGGCAGTGGATGAGAGCCTGGCGCCGGGAAGGACGGGGGAGGTTTGGTGCCTTTGGGGGAAACATCACCGACGCCAGGCTCAAACTCCTTCAGCAATCAGCGTGCCACCGAATGGCGACTCGTTGCGCAGGGAACTAGGGCTCGAGTTATCTATCTATTGCACCAGATTGTTGTCTAGAGTCGATAGTCAGGTGACGAACTCGGGACTACGTCGCGCAAATTGGTGCGCGCGCTCACTGCAAAACCTTGCACGCGCGGGGGCGCGAACACTCGCACGCTGCTCCACGCGAAAAGTGCGAAGGCGGTCAGGGGACGACGAAAGCCGGGTGACCATGCGTCCTCGAATCACGCGCTTGAGAACCTACGCCAGCTGGTGCTGCGATGAACTGAAACGTTGAGTCCAGCGACTCAAAACGATATTCAAAATCGAATCCTGCAGTCTTTGGTTCAGATCCAGTGTTGGGTGAGCTTCGTAATTCAGCTTGGCTGATTCCACTCAGTGATTGATGCGAGCGCCCCCTCCGTTACCGAAGTTGCGCCGGACCCCGCCACCCTTTCCAGTGCAACGTGATCCCGTGTCGGACGAGCCGGATGCCGACGTGCTGCACGAGGAAACCGCCGTCGTTCGTCGTCCCCAGCCCAACCATTCCGCGCTGCAACAGCAGAAGACAGAAGCTGCTGTTGCGGAGCACACGCTTCGATCAACGGGGCTCGCTGATGCCCAGCGTGACGAAGATTTGGGGCTTGGCGAGTTTCGTGGTGATTTCTGGAACGCGGCGCCGGATCCGCACGTGAGCGCGCCGCGTGATGCTGAGCCGGTGGTGTTCCGTCCACAAGGCAGACGGCTCATTGCGGCGCTGGTGTTCTTGGTCGCGTTCTCCGGCGTGCTGTTGCTTTTGCTGGCGGAAGGCGTGGCTTGGTTGTGGCAACGCTGGTAGCCGCCGCTAGCGCGGGCCCATCACGTTGATACCCAGTTGGCTGCCCCACGTGCGTGGGGACGAGTGGAGGACTCACACTCCGGATCCTCGGTTCAGCCCCACATGTGTGGGGACGATTGCAACTGGTCACTCCATACACGGTCGCCCGGCGGCTCAGCCCCACATGTGTGGGGACGACACGACGTTGTTGATCAACGCGAGTCGGGTTCAACACGGCTCATTCCTTGGTGCCGTCGCTCGGCTGGCAATGGCCACGCAAAGGTCGCAGCGAGAGGAGGCCAAACCCATATGCCTTGCCCGGGCCGATGCCGAACGCCAGCGCGCTACGGAACAGCTGCGCATTGCGGACCACCAGCGCTCCCTCGAAAATAGTGCCCGCCATGGTGATCGACTTCGGACCAACGTGGCTGTTCGGCGCCACTTCAGTGATTCGCAGCGACGCCTCGTCCACCGCGAACCCTGCTCCTTCAGCACGCCGGCGGAGCCATTGGGCCCGCAGCGCGTCACCACGAACCGGAACCCTGCGCCCGTTTTGGCGCTTGCCGTCGGGTCCAGTCTTGGTGGCAATCTTTCTCGTCGTATTGGCGCATAGTCTAAATCCGAAGCAGCGGCCCTCGCTGATGTTGCGAAATTCACCTGTCACTTCGCGCACCGCAGGATTGCCTCCGACGAGTACGAGCGCGAGATCTGGATCACTCGCGAGATCGAGCGCGTATCCTGGCGGCCAGCGATTCGGCGTGGGCCTGTTAGCGCTCTGGATCAGGAGCACGATGCGCCCGTCAGCTTCGCGCTCGAGTCGGTAGAGTACGCCGCCGCGGGCGCGCGCGGTTGGCCCGTCTTCGTTCGGAAACGCTCGCATGACGGTTTTGTGCAGGCTCTCTGGCGTCCCCAAGTCCAGCTGCACCGCTTGCGACGAGGGATCCAAGAACACGCGGGTCAAGTACATTGTGTCTCCCAAGAAGGCTCGAAGCGCGAAGGTGGTGCGTCGACGCGAACGTGGAGGGCGAACCGTTCGCTCCATTGCCGCGATAGTGGTCCGGTAAAGTCGTCGCGGAGCGGAATGCGACGAAGTGCTTTCGGGTGAGCCGATACGTCTAGATAGAAGTTTTGGAATTCGCGCGAGGGCGTTGAGATGTCCTCCGGCTCGCGCGGAATGCTCGCAAACAAAGCGATCGGGTCGTCTGCCGAAACCGAGTCTGCGATCCACAGAGGGGACGAAGGCACGCAGCTCCGCCGACCCAGGAACGGCGCGAAGACAGGGTACTTCAGCGCTTGCGCGATGGTCTCGATCGCTGTTTTCGGTCCTGGTACGACCACAACCGCGAAGGAAGCGTCGCACAGGTATGTGCGCTGGCTCAGGATCGTCTTGCGGGCCTCGCTGGCGTTCGGATTGTCTTGAATCGTCTGAGCGTCAACGATCGGCGTTCCCGTCGCATCGACCCGCACGTGGACGCGAGTACCGTCCGATAACGCGAGCAGGCGCGTTGCTTCCGTGCGGCGAATGCCCAAACACGCTGCTACCAGGCCGAGGACGCCACTGCGCGTCGGGAACGCGAGGGTTGGGCGATTGTCGCCAACGGCTGCACCACCCCAAGCCTGGAGCGGGCCCTGCAGACGGATCGGAACGCCGCGAAGGAGCGAGCTCATGCGTTTGACTGCGCGCTGCGCGCGTCCAGCTCCCTTTCGAGGCTTGCGGCCAGATCGTCGATACTCACGACCTCGCAGCCTTTCGGTTCGAAGCCATCGACATCTCGGAGGCGGAGCACCAGGCGTGCGATGACATCGCGATCGCGCCCATAAGCTGATTCGATTCGATTTCGGTGGTTCGACAAGCGTGCGATCGAAGCTGCCATCGCGTCACCGCCGTGCTCTTGTAAACCGACCGGTTTCGAGAAAGCATTGGCGAAACTCACGGGAGCGCCGCGGCGAACCACTACCTCGACGTATTCAGCGGGTGTGTGGGGTGCAGTGCCCGTCTTCTTTCCCTTTGGTGTGGCTTCGGCCACGGCTCGAACCAAGGCTGGCAAGCTGCGCCGAGCTAGCGCGCGCGCTTCGGCGTCCGGAGCGCGGCCGTTGACCGTGCGCGCTCCGAGGTTTGCTTCGAGTTGCGCCAGGTCACAGCAAGCGTAGAGGTAAAGCACGGAGCTGGCGAACTCAGTTTCACCCAGGTGGCTCGCGCCCGCGTCCGAGTTCAGGTCGTCGACCGCGGTGAAGTAGTCGTACTCGATCTCGATCCTTTGGGTACCTAGCCCATGAGCAACCTGTAGCGCCGCATCGATGGTGTCGAACTCATCACTCGTCACGAAGCGACCGAAGAGCCCAACATCGACTGCATTCTTGGATGTGTGCCTGCGCAGATAGTCCTCGAGCTTCGCCCGGAGGATCTTGATCGCATCGACGTTCGGCTTCTTCTTGGCGATGACTTTGGCCAAAGCGTCGGCGTTCTCTTTCACGAAGCTTGCGACGACTTCGATCTCCTGGCGACTCAGGAACAATAAATGGGCCGTTCGCGGCTCCTGCGCTATTTCGGCTTCATCCTCGCTGCCGGTCTCGTCGCCTTCGTCGTAGCCGCGCGACGTTGTACCGGATTTTTTTCCGATCGAAGCAAGCAGAGCGAGCAGGCCCTCTCGGGCTCGATCGTCCAGCGTAGGTCCGACGGCGCTCAAGACTTGCTGCGGCAGTCGATCGGTACGAATGCCGAGTTGTTCTTCGGCGAACGCGCCGCGGAAGTGTTCGGAGGTGCGCCAGGTGCGCTTGAGACACTGGCTCGAAATCCGAAGTCGCCGCGCTCCACCGAAAATAGCGGTTTTGGGTGTGCCGAGATCATCGCGATTGAGATTACTTGGCGGAAAGGCACGAAGTGCGTGAAGCTCAACGAAGATGCTCATGATGAATCCTCGCGTCGAACGCGGAAGCTGAGAGCGGATCCGCCACCGATGCGCCGAGGGGCGCGTAAAAGTCCTGCGCCCAGCAGCGACGCACGTGGTCACCTTCAGAGAAGAAGCACGCGATGTCGGCACCGAGCACGCCCCAGTCGACCGGCGCTCCCAACGCGGCTGCCCGTCGGAGCAGACCACGCAGCCTATCGCACAGTTCCTCGCGATCTCGACTGTCTAGAACCCGACGCAGGCGGGGTGCCACGCTTCGACGTTCGCTGAGCTCCTTTCGCAGAAATCGACCGAAAGAGAATCGCTCTTGCGTTACGTGGCTCGCTTCAGGAAAAAGCAGCACCACGTGACGCAGCCGGGGTTCGGCGTTGGCCAGCTCTCTTCCAATTTTCCAATAGTTGTCTGCCAGCGCGATTTCGTCCGCGGTCCGACAGCGGCGCAGCGCAGCACGTGCAGCGCGGCCTAGCT
Organism: Myxococcota bacterium; assembly: GCA_049324695.1. Taxonomy (GTDB): domain Bacteria; phylum Myxococcota_A; class Polyangia; order Polyangiales; family Polyangiaceae; genus PMG-095. Next base: position 124,292 of record JBMOMJ010000002.1, on the reverse strand, counting down.
GGTCATAGCGGCGTCGCACCTCGCGGATTTCGTCTCGCAAAGAATGGCCGGCTTGATTGGTCCAGATGCCGCCGTCGTTCATAGTCTCGCCTCATCGTGCATGGAACGTCGTGCTTCAGGGGCAGCGCCTCGCAGCACGCCGATTAGCAATCTCCGAGCGATAGCGACCGCTCGCTGCTTCCGCGAGTCGAACTCGGCGAGCGCGGCATGCGCGTCGAATATGCGCAATGCCGTGCTCCGCATGGTAGTCCGCAGCGCGCGCTCCGCATCGTCTGCGTGTGTGGGGGGCGAGCCGTTCCGACCCTGACTTTGGGTCAAGACGCCGAGCCACTCGAAGAACGGTAGCTCGATTTGGCACCAAAACGCGGCGCGTGCATCGGCCAACGAGGTCCCCTCTGTCTTGCGCTCGCCGCGCGCGCGAGCCAGCGCCTTCGTGAGTGAGCGCAGCACGTCTATCGCGTCTTCAGTCACTGCGCGCAGCTTCTCGATCGCTTCATCGTTGCCGAGCAGCTGCTCATTGGCCAAAGTGGACTCGAAGAATCGCGCCCTCACGTTCGCCTTGTCTCGCTCGAAGTCGAGGATGATGAGCTTGGCTGAGCCGTCTCGCCTGCGGAGTGCGCGCCATTGTTGCAGCACCAGAGCTGGGCCTTCGGCGGGGTGAATCTTCTTTCCTTTGGAGGTCGCCTGCGACACCGGACGGAGTAGTTGGGCGAGCTCGGTCCAGATAGGGCGGTCGGCACACAGGCGAATCGCTCCGATGCCCTGAGTGTTCAGCGCGAGTGGCGCGCATGGATGGCGCCATAAATCTTCCGCGCCAGGTTGTTTCTTCGCTAATTCAGATTTCGGCAGGATAGGCGAGCGCCGCACGAGCGGCCCCGTTACGCCACTGAAGCTGCAGGTACCGACACCTGCCGGCTCGAGCCAGATCGCTCGCGGTTGAAAGAAGAGTCCGCTGACGAGCCCGATTGACGAGCGCGGGGCAGCCGGACGTTTCTGATTCGACCAGGGCCGATCGCCGTCGGGGACGTAGATCTCGGAGGCGAACGCTCGGTGCAGGGAGTTCGCCCACGCGCTGCGACGGACCGAGCCCAGGTCGAGCAGAGTGAAAGCGCCTGGCTGTCCTGCGGGGCCAGCGCCATAGCCACGCCCCGCGCCGCCGGCATACGTCTGCTCGATGAAGATGGACAGCAGAGCGATTGGCAGAGAGATCGCTTCGACAGGAGTGGGTGCGCGAAACAGATCTTCCGCGACGAATACGAAAGCCGCGGCTCCTTTCTCGGGAGGATTCGCGGGCCGTAGCACCTGTAAGAATGGTGTCGCCCCAAACAAGTCGAACTCGGCGAGCACCGGTCGAATGCGCGCTTCCACCTCGGCCCGTGTGAGCGGTACCTCGAGGTGGCGCTCGAGCTCGCTCGAGTCCTTCGCTGGTAACACTGCCTGGATTAGCGCGCTGAGGAGCAAGCGGGCGTATACGCGAAAGTCATCGCGAGGGTAGTCCAAGTCAATCCCATCTTGCGCTCCCGAGAGCACTTCTACGGGCGAGGCCCACCGCGTCGAGCCATCGCCTTGTCGAAGCGGCAGCCAAGGACTGGTCCAGGCATTGAAATGCAGTGGCTCCGAGCTTTCCGTCACCAGCTTGCCTGGAGCTCTGCGTCGCACCTCGACCAGACTGGTTGCCGCGGCGTTTATGGCTCCCATGCGGGCTCCGGAAACGCTGGTCCAGGCACTGCAAACAAATGCCCCTGCAACAAGTCACAGCCGAGCCCAGCGAGTGTATCTCTCTCTTCGACCGTCTCGACACCCTCGACCACGATGGTCATTCCCATGTCGCGACAAAGCGTACTCAAGGAAGCCACGAGCTTCTGCTTGACCGGGCTTCGATGCACTCCTCGAGTCAAGCTCATGTCAATCTTCACTATCTCTGGCTCGAGTAGAGCAAAGCTCGTCAGACCCGCGTAGCCCGCGCCGAGATCGTCGATGGCGATCCGATAGCCGAGCTCACGAAGCATTGCGACATGCCTCTGCACGTCGTCGATGCCGCCGAGCGGTGAGCGCTCGGTGATCTCGAGTATGACGCGATGAGCGATGGCGGTGAGCGGTGAATCCTTGTCCACCAAGTCGGGATCCGTGAGATCTCTTGGATGAAGATTGACGAAGAGCAGTGCTTGTTGTTGCGCGTTCTCGAGCGGTTTTGTCACGTACCGGCGAACCATGCGTCCCAACTGTCGCAGTCGACCGAGCCGTTCCGCAGCGTCGAGCAAGGTCACCGGGGTCGGCAGGGCGGCGTCGCGAGTGCGCAGCAACGCCTCATAGCCAAAGATCGTCCGGCGTGACACCGACACGATTGGCTGAAAGGCGACCCACACGGATGCGAGCGCGGACTCGAACGAGAGCTCCAATCCGACGCGGTCGGACGCTCCAGCCGCGCCCGACAGCTCCAGCGCCTGGCGCTTCATGCGAGCGAGTCTGTAGAGCTGCGTTGCTTGCTGGAGCGTGGCGCGAAGCTCCGCGGCGTCCGGTGGCTTCGCAATGTAGCGAAATACTCCATATTCGATCGCGCTAGTCGCGTCTTCTAGCGTTCGTGCGCCCGTGATCAACACCACTGGCAAGTCCGGGTCGTAGCCGCGCACCGCCTTCAGCAATTCGATACCGCTCATGCGTGGCATGGATACATCGCTCAGCACGGCGGAAACTCCGCCCTGTCGTACGTACTCGAGCGCATACTCGGGGTCGGTGTACGCGCTGACCTCGAATTCCGTCTGTAGGCAGCGGCGAAGGTATGCGAGGACGAAGCGATCGTCGTCGACGACGAGGATGTTGGGACGAGAGCTGGGGACATCCAGAGTCAATGCGCGTTCATCTGCTGCAATGGTCACAGCCGCGATCCGAAGCACTCGGGGGGTTGTCGTTCGCTCACCATCGAGTGCTCAGCACAGGTCATGCCACGGTGACTCTGCTCGGGAGCCGGCCACGACGCGTTCGCGCTCGTCCAATGCCCCACTGCTCTGGCGGTCGAGATGAATCCAAGAAGGAGTCGAACGCCGACTCTCGAAGTCGAAAACCGTCTGCTGGCGCCGAGATTAGCCACGCCGCCGAGCGCGCGTACATCACTCGTGTGGGTGCGCCGCATACTAACCGCACTCGATCGACTCAGCCCTGGCAAGGCAAGCGAATATCGAATCTGGTTGTATCTTCGGTCTTCAAGACGGACACGGTGCCATCGTGGTCGGCCACGATGCATCGGACGGAGCCGAGCTCCGGCAAATCACCCCCAGCGGAACGCTCGGCGGAGCCGAACCCTTCTCGCCCGCTGATCACGGATAACACGACGAAATCGCTTCTCCCATCTGGAGAAGCCGATTGCTCATACCTGGTTTCAATACCAATGCGCCGAGAACTTCCGGTTTGCATCTCCGCAGCATAGGTAACGAGGTCTACCAGCATCTGCTCGAGATCGCCGAGCCGTCCAGTAACCTGTGGCAGCGCGCGGAGGCTGAGATCGAACTCGATCTGCTCTCCAGCAATCGTTCGGAGTAGGGCGATGCAATCGGCGACGATGTTCGAGAGGTCCACCGGTGCAACGCAGCCAGGAACGTCATCGACGTACGCTCGAAATTGCCGACACAAAACGAATGCATGGTGCAGGCTTTCGTGGAGCGCCGAGAAGTTGTCGCAAGCTGGGTGCTCTTCCGTCAGCATGCCGCGCGCAGCAGCGGTCGCCTTGCGCAACCCATGCAGCACATTGCGAATATCGTGGGCGAATTGAGTCGCAACTCCAGCCAGATGTGTTAATCGTTCTGTTCGAGCGCGCTGCTCTTCGAGGTAAATTCTCTGCTTCCTTGCAAGCTCGAGCTCGCCTTCTATCCAGCGACTCAGCTGTGGATCTTCCTTGAGCCTCTCAAAGAGTCTTAGCGGGAGCCCAGCACGGGGGTTCGGAGGGTTCATGTTTCTGTTCTGGCGCACCCAGGTGGGTGGCAAAAACTGCTGAGCAACTGTCGTGCCAGACGGGGAGCGAATCTCCCTGTGGGAATGCTGAGCGAGGTGTCGTCTCTTGCCAACGAGTGTTGTCGCATGGAGGCGACATGTCGCTCCGCTCTAACTTTCGAACAGGTGCAGCGGGGCCATCTTTAGTGCGAGGGAGAATGACCGTTCGTCGCAGATCGAGCGATGCCATCTCGCGAACGTACGGTTCTGTTCGTCGATGACGATCCCGTCGTCCTGCGCGCGCTGGTGAAGTCGCTACAGGGCTGTCCGTATCGCGTTCTGACGGTTGCGTCGGCCGAAGAGGCGTTACGACTATTGGACGTGGATCGCGTCGACGTGCTCGTGGCGGATCACCAGATGCCGGCGATGACGGGGATGGACCTCTTGTCGAAGGTATCACGCCGATTCCCCGAAACAGCGCGCGTCTTGCTCACGGGCCAGGCGTCGCTATCGCTTGCAATCCGAGCAGTCAACGAGGGTGAGGTATGCCGCATTCTCACCAAACCTTGCCGGCGTGAGGATTTGCTCGCCGCTGTCAACGCCGCTTTGCAGCGGGTCGAGAGTAGCTCCATCTCGAGGGGAGCCGGCTCCGGCGCGGTTCCGACGAACGCGAGCTTCACCTCGCGCAAGGCGTCGAGCCGACCGTCCATGCCAGCAGCAGCCCGACTCCCATCCGCCTTTCATCACCTGTCGTCGCGTGAGTTAGAAGTGCTTGCTCTGCTTGCTCGTGGTGATCGGGTCGAGCAGATAGCGGCGGCAATGTTTCTTAGCCGTCACACAGTTCGAAACCACTTGAAGGCCATATTTCGAAAAGTGGGGGTGCACTCGCAAGCGGAGCTCGTAGGGCTCGCGCGGCGCTCAAAATAGCGGCTGCTCCCTGCGTGCGAGCCGGTCGCCATAGCAAAACTTGGAAAGCCGGGTGACTGACGCCAACCGACAAGCTCGATGTTCGCCATGGCGAATTGGGGCCATCGAACGGCTGGTAGACCGCACCTCTGCGCCGAAAGGCCCGAAGTGGAGGTGTTAGGCTGCCGCGACCCGACAAGTTCAATCGCGATGCGCCCGTTGAAAAGCCACGCACTGGGAAACAGGTGCTGCTGGGGCAGACCTACACACACGAGATCGACGTGTGTACGGCCTTGTCTCGACGCCGTGAGCTCCGATAAGATCGTGGTCAATTCTCGTTCCAAAATTCTGAACGGACTATGAGTCGAATGTCACGTGGTGAGGGGCGCCATGCGTGAGGGAAAGATTCTCATCGTTGACGATGAAGAAGGCGTGCGCAGCCTCCTGCGAGACGGCATGTTGAGCCTCGGCTACAGCGTGAACACGGCTGCGGATGGCGGAGCTGCCATCTCGATGTTGCTTCACGAGCGCTTCGATGCCGTCGTTCTGGATCTGCAGATGGCGCCGATCGGCGGCTGGGAGGTTCTGGAGCACCTTCGCGATGGCGCATCCGACACTGCAGTTCTGCTCTTATCGGCTCACGTCGACGTGCCCACCGCGGTGAGCGCGATGCGAGCGGGTGTCTTCGACGTTTTGGAGAAGCCAATCCGCCTTGGTGAGCTCGGCTGCCGAATCGACGATGCGCTGGTTGCGCGCCGCGCACAGCCACGTGATGTTTCGGCGCGGCCGGCCAGCGCGGAACATTCGATCAAGGCGAACGGGCGAGCCAATCTCGAGGCGCCGACGTTATCGGCTCGACGTGGAGTCGACCGCCTTCTCGGGGTCTCCACGGAGATTCAGCGAGTTCGCGAGCAGATCATCAGCCTCGCGCGGTTCCGCGACGTTCCGGCGCTGATCATTGGTGAGACGGGTACGGGAAAAGAGGTCGTTGCTGCGGCCATTCACGACATCTCGGCCCCCACGGCGCCATTTGTGAGTATCAACTGCGCTGCCATTCCCGAAGAGCTGTTCGAGAGCGAGCTCTTTGGGCATGAGGCAGGCGCTTTCACTGGGGCCAAGACCGCACGAGCGGGGCTTCTGGAGACTGTCGAAGACGGAACATTGTTTCTGGATGAGGTAGGCGAAATGCCGGCTCGTCTCCAGCCTAAGTTCCTGCGCGTCCTGCAGACGCGGACGTTCCGGCGTATCGGCGGCAAGCGGGAACTTCCGCTGCGGGCACGTGTGCTGAGCGCTACCAATCGAAGGCTCAGCGCGGAAGAACAGGACGGCATGCGGCCGGATCTCTACTTCCGTCTCGCTGGTTTCACGATTGCGCTTCCCCCGCTACGCAAGCGAATCTCCGATACCGATATTCTCGCCACGTCCTTTCTTCGCGAGTTTGCCGAGCGATATCCCGGGTTGCCAACGCGCTTGAACGACTCCGCCGCCGAGCTGCTTCAAGTTTACAATTGGCCGGGCAACATTCGCGAGCTTCGCAGTATCACCGAGCGTGCGGCCATGCTTTCGGGCGGGAGCACGGTGGACAGAGAGGCCGTTGTGGCAGCGTTCCAACAAGGTCAGATAGAGTTGGTTGCCGCGGCGCCGGAAGTTCCTCCTAGCCTCGAAAGTGATGATTTCAGGTTTGGGACGGACGGGTCACTCTCCGATCTCCCTGCCCGTCTATCGCGCCAAGTTCCCGCCCAGGCGGGGAGTAACGAAGCCGCGGAATCCGTGGGATTGAACGAGATTCAACGGCGCATCACCGTTGATGTCTTTACGCGCTACGAAGGTAACTTGGCGCGCACGGCGCGACACTTGCGCATCCCAAGGACTACGTTGCGCGACCGCTTGCGGCGCTACGGCGTTCTATGATCGGCGCTCCGATCGCTCCGTGGTCTGAGCTGCGACTGGAAACCTAATCGCGAATTTCGCACCGAGCTCTAGTGGGACGAAGCACAGCTCTCCTCCTAGCTCACGAACAGCTTCCCGCGCTGCAGACAGACACAAGCCGTGCGCGTCGTTGCGGATCGAGAAGTACCTTTCGAACAAGCGATGCCGGGCGACCGCCGAGATGTCTGGCGAGCTATCGCTGACCGACACCTCGATGCTTTGAGCGCCGCCCTGACGCGAGTCTCCGACTCTCCGCCCAGCTACCATCTTGAGCTGCAATGCGTGGCCGGCGTCCGCGGCGTTCAAAAGGATGCACACCAAGACTTGCTCGAGGACCGTCGCGCGGTCGCCTTCGCATACCGAATTGAGATCGACGCGAGTCTCGAGACTGTGGTCGCCCTCGCGCAGCACCGCGGCCAGGAACCTCTCGACTCGAGCGAACACGTCTCTGATCGACGTTCTCTTGGTGCGGCTGGCTGGTATGGCATACCCGACCAATCGATCGATGTTCTCGCTCAGTCGAAGGCACGCGGTCATGGCGTCATGTACGCTGGGCGCGTTCTTTTCAGCCGCGATCTGCCGAAGGGAATCCACGCTTTGAACGACGTTCGCCAGCGTTGCTTTCATGTCCCTGGCGATGGCAAGCACGAGCTTCGCGGCGGCATCGCGACGCTCCGGGCTCTGGGCTTCGTGATCGTCGTCGTTGGGGGCGGACACAGCGTGGAACACGAGCAAGCTGTGTGACCGCCCAACGGGATAGCGTGCGCAGCTGAGCCAACCGTACCTGGGCTGGTGACCTGCAGGCGCCCAGTTCACACTTTCGCCGGTGGCGACACTTGCAAGCTCCGTCAGCAAGTCTTGCGGAAGACGGAACGGAACCAGCCCTGCGGCGATTCCTATTTGCTCGAGTAGCCGCTCTCCCTCGGGAGTGACGGCGACCACTTTGCCGTCTGGCTCGCAAATGGCGGCCGCTGCGCCAATTTGAGCAAAGTCGAGGCGACCGTTCTCCCACGCGGCGCTTTGGAAGAGCTGCGCTGCGACGCGCCGCCGCACAATCATGTTTGCCACGTCGCTCGTTCAGCACGTCGCGTACCAGCCGCCAATGTTGGGCAATACCTGATGAAAGCTGCAGCGTTGCCGCGTTGTTGGGCTGTGCAGGGACGGATTTCGACGTAAAAGTCGGGGTCCGCCTGCGTGTTCAGAGGCGAGTTCCGACAGCTGCATCTTCGACACGCGTTCGACGCGCAATTGCAGGACGAAAGCACTACACGCGGACCGCCCCGTTTCGACCGACCGGCGTGGCATGCGTCGTGCTCATCCCCTGAGGGTGAGTGAAAAATCAGCCGAGTCCCAAGGGCTTGCATCAGCCGGCGCGCTGCTCGGTGTCGTTGCGCACAGCTTCAACAACATCTTACAGGGCATCACTACGTCGCTCGATCTCGCCGCGACGAGCACCAACCCTACCCAGTGCGCCCAATTCCTCGATCAAGCCGCGGTGCTGGTAGCCGAAGGCGCGCTCCTGGCGCACAGAATTCTCAGCTGGATCTCGCAGTCGCGAGCACAGTTCGACATCTGTGAGCTCGGAGATTTGGTGCGAGCGATCGCCGTGCAGTTCGACGCTAGTCGGCCAACCAACGTAAAGCTGACCACCGCGATAGAGGCCGATTCCGCGCTAGTACGGGGAAGCTCGCGGGAGCTCAACTTACTGGTTTCGAGCCTCTTGGCCAACGCTCTCGAAGCGCTCAGCGACGGCGGTGGCGGCATTCGCATCAGTGTTCGCCCCGTTCCGGTAGGTTTGGCAACCGGCGGTGCGCCGGCCCAGATGTTCGAGCTTTCGGTTCAAGACGACGGGCCGGGGATGACAGAGGAGGTTCGCGCGCACTGCCTCGAACCGTTTTTCACGACGCACGTCGAGCGGGGCGCGTCAGGACTAGGGCTGCCCATTGCGCAGGGCATAGCCCGCCGTCACGCCGGTCGCTTGGTAATCGACTCTGCCCAGGGTGTTGGGACTCGCGTTAGCGTACTGCTACCGAGGCTAGAACCAGCCCCGCAGCAGTGAATGTCGTCTACAGCCGACAACCTTCTGTTGCGTACCGACCACGCGCGCTTACAGCCGGCAACGACGTAAGGCCCAGTTCGACGAGGCATCAACGTTGCTTACCCGTGCGCGAGGCCGCCGAGGCCGAGCCAAGGGAGAAGTCGATGAGCCATCGGGACGCATGCGCGTGGCGACAGTCGGCGTGTGTTCGCACACGCGCGGTTGAGGATGCCTGACTTTCGCAAGTTCTTCGAATCTGCGCCAGGGCTCTACCTGGTGTTGGCTAACGATTCGCCGCGCTTCACCATCGTGGCCGCGAGTGACAACTACTTGCGGGCAACGCTGACGACGCGCGAAGGGATTCTCGGGCGAGGATTATTCGAGGTCTTCTCGGACAGCCCAGCCGATCCCGACGCAAGCGGAGCAGGCAATTTGCGCGCGTCGATTGAACGAGCGGTAGCGACGCAACGGCCGGACGCGATGGCGGTCCAGAAGTACGACATTCGCCGGCGGGAAGGCGGAGCATTCGAGGAACGTTATTGGAGCTTGAGCAATACTCCCATAATCGACGAAGACGGTTCTGTTGCGTACGTCATTCATCACATCGAGGACGTAACCGATTTCTTCAGTATTCGGCAGGCGCGCTTTGACGAGCGCAGGGAAGTCGACTCGCTACGCGTGCGCACGAGCGACATGGGAATGGACGTATTTCGCCGCGCGCACGAAATCCAAGAAGCCAATCGTCGGCTGCGTGACCTTCACGTCGAGCTCGAGGAGCGCGTCGAGCAGCGTACTGCCGAGCTCAGGCGTGAGATGGAAGAGCGGGAGCGCGCCGAGCACGCACTTCGAAAAAGTGAAGAGCAGTTTCTGCAGGCCCAGAAGCTCGAAGCAGTCGGCCGGCTCGCGGGAGGCGTTGCTCACGATTTCAACAACCTTCTTTCCGTCATTCTGAGCTACTGTGTGCTGACTGGTGACGAACTCGACGAGAACGATCCCATTCGGGGTCAGCTCGACGAGATCCACTTGGCAGGTACGCGGGCGGCGGAGCTTACGCGCCAACTACTCGCGTTTAGCCGTCAACAGGGCGTCGAGTTCATGACCCTCGACGTCAACCAAGTGCTGCTAGGAATGAGCAAGATGCTCGAGCGACTCCTAGGTGAGGACGTCGAGCTCAAAATGCTGCTGGCCCCCAGTGCAGGAAGGTTCAAGGCAGATCGTGGCCAACTCGAGCAGGTCGTGATGAACCTGGTGGTCAACGCGCGCGATGCGTTGCCGAGGGGCGGCAGGCTCACGATCCAGACAGCCGCTGTCGACCTCGACGAGGGCTACGCACGAGAACACGCCGGGGTCACGCCAGGTCCGCACGTCATGCTCGCGGTCAGCGATAGCGGCGTCGGGATGGATGCCGCGACGCAGGCTCGCATCTTCGAGCCGTTCTTCACGACGAAGGATCATGGCAAGGGCACCGGGCTCGGCCTCTCGACGGTATTCGGAATCGTCAAGCGGAGCGGTGGGCACATATGGCTCTATAGCGAGCTGGGTCAAGGCACGACCTTCAAGCTTTACTTTCCGCGCGTCGAGGCCGCGCCAGCAGCGAGCGCCGAGGCCACGCCACGCGAAATCGCACCACAAGCTCGCGGACGAGAAACGATTCTAGTTGCGGAGGATCAAGCCCAGGTTCGCGCCGTTGCCCTCAGCATTCTTCAGCGCGCCGGCTATCACGTGCTCGAGGCGGCAAGTCCAGGCGAGGCACTGCTCATTTGCGAACGCCACCCAGTTCCAATTCATCTGTTACTGACTGACGTCGTCATGCCAAGAATGAATGGACGAGAACTCGCCCAGCGAGTGCAAGCCTTCCAGCGCGGAATCAAAGTATTGTTCATGTCGGGCTATACGGACGATGTAATCCTGCAACACGGCGTGCTCGACTCGCGCGCGTGCTTCATCGAGAAGCCGCTCACGCCGCACCGCCTGTTGCAAAAGGTCCGCGACGTGCTCGACGACTGAGACGCAATGCAGGCGCTAGGGCGCCGTGGCAGCGGCGGCCGCGGGCGCTTCTCGGGCATTGGTCCAGAAAAAGGCACCCATCAGTGCGCAGGCGATTACCAACGCTGACAGCCAAAGCAGCGGGCGCACGCCGGAACGCTGTACGTCGTTCTCCGGCGCGATTCTCACCAATCTGGGACGAGCGGGAGGTCGGGTATCCCGGTTTCGCTCCAAGGCTGGAGCTCGCTCACTGTCTGGAATCTGTAGGATGACCGCCGCTTCGGGCTCGGGGTCGGGGTTGGGATCGGGCAGCGCGATCGATACCTCAGGGTTGAGCGGCGCGGTTCCTTGCGCGAGCAACCTCAAGACTGGTTTGGACAGCGAAACCGTAGGTGACTCTTCTGCCGAGAATCCAACATCGGGCGAGGGTTCAGTCTCATGGGAAACTCGCCTGAGTAGTGGGGGGTAACCTCGCTCGCGCATAGCCGCCATCACCTTGAGACAGAGTTTTCAAAGTGAGTGGTGTCGAGCGCGCCGTTTTTCTGGCGGACACTGGCGTTGGGGCGCGCTCTTTCGATTGCGATGCGCTTGGACTGCTTGTCAGGAGAGAGCTGACTGCTCCGGAGCATGGCGCTCGAGTACGCAAATGCCTTACGTCGAGCGGCGACTTGGCAACTGCGGCGGGCCGGGTTGCACCGGCAAAGTACAGCGCGTTTTACCTGTTCGCGTTCACGACCCTGAACTCGATACGGCGGTTCTGTGTGCGACTTGGACACCGGCTGATGCGAGATTCACGTCGTTCTTCATGCGCATGGTGCGTTCCACTGGCGGATAGCCCGCCTCGCCACTTACGGCAATGATGGCCTTATTGGCGTCGAAGTATACCTGCCAGTAGTGATCCGTATGGCAGTACGGCCGCACTGCGAGCACGGGTCCGAACTCCGTGAACGAGAGCACCTCGACATCAGGCGACGGCGCTTTGGCAACGTTTGGGATCCCCATCAGTTTGAGCTTGAGCCGCCCGATCGCATCATGGATCGGAACAGAGTGGTGAAGTTGCGCCGTGAGGTCGACGCGGCGCACTGGGTTCGCGGAAAAGTTCTGAATGTTGCCGTTCAGGATTTTCGCATTGCCGACGTGCGTCTGCACACCATCGGGAGTATCGATGGTCGTGACGAATAGACCGATGGCTCGTACCGTGCCGGTCACGTCACCGCCGGTGATGAAGTCGCCGACGCGATAAGGTCGTAGAATGACCAAGAACGCTCCTGCGGCAAAGTTTGCGAGCAAGCCGCCCCAAGCGGTGCCCACGGCGAGGCCAGCTCCAGCCAACAGAGCCGCGAAACTGGTGGTTTCCACGCCGAAGTAGCCGAGAATCGCGATGACGAGCGCGACGTTCGCGAGCACGGCAATGACGGTGCCGAGATAGCGGAGTAGCGTCGGATCGACTTGTTGCCTCTCGAGCCCGCGCTGCACCAAGTGAATGACCCAATTGATGAGCGCTCGGCCGACCAGGTAAAGAAGTAACGCGCCCACGATCTTGAGACCGCTGTTCGCGAGCGTCGCTACGATGACTCCCAGTGTATCTTGGATGATCTTCGTGTCCATTGTATCCGCCATTTGAGAAGAGAAAGAAACGAACGCGAGCAGCGCGCGGAGCGGTCACACCGACTCCTCGCGCCGCTCGCGATTAGTGCTCGATCATGCAGCGCGACTACTGCGATGGCCCGTTGATCTCTTTTTCGATCTGATCGAGTTGAGAAGCCAAGTTGCTCGCCGAGAGCGTCTTCTGTGCCTCCTCCTCGAAGTCTTCCTCGACGGGGACGGCCTCGACGTCGATCGTGGCCCGCGCAGGTGCCGGCGCAGGTGGGGTGGCAGGTGCAGAGCTCACGGGTGCGCTCGGCGTCGCGGAGGACTCTTCAGGAGCAGCCTTCTTGGCGCAGGCGACGAGCAGCGCGAGCGCGAGCAGCGGAGTCAGAGCACGGAAATTCAGATTCATTTTGCGTCCTCCTTCGGAGTCGGCAGAGCACTAGCCGCGGGCAGCGCAGAGGCACTTGCTGGCGCAGCGCTCTCGGTCCCCTGAGGTTCCGCTTTTAGCCGCTGCATGGCCCTTTCGTGACGCTGATTTTCGAGGTCGATCAACTTGGATATACGTTCGCTCACCTTATCTTTTTTTTGCACGTTCTCTGTCGCGGCGAGCATCATCGCGCGGTTCAAAAACGCCATCCGCCGCGCGTGGTGACGAAGCTCTTCAGTCGCGGAAGGGCGGGAGACTGCCGATCCCCAACGGTCAGCTAGCTCCTGCTTATGTTCGCGCCCACGTTCAGCCTCGGTTCCGTGAAGTTTCTGGAGTTTCTCTTTGAGTTCTTCCTTCGTGATCTTCCCGGCCTTCACTCGTTCCCGGAGCTCGTGCATCCGCCGCGAACGGCTAGCTTCTGGCTGCTCCGCGGCGTGCTCGTTTTCTGGTTGGTGCCGCCCTTGCGCATGCCCTTTCTCGGCGTCGCCAGGCTCGCGCGGTCCCGCCGCATTTCTACGCTGAGCGTTGTCTGGCCCGTGCTCACGTTTCTCGAGCGACGCAGCGTGCTCAGGAACTTTCGAGCTTGGAGGGCCATGTGGCGCGCTGACGGGTTTGTCCGCGCGCGCGCTGGATTGCAACGCAACAATTGCGGCGATCATCGCAGTACGTCCTATGAACCTATGATTCATGTCTCCCCGAGAGAGTTGATTGCTATCGGGCCCGCCGAGCCAATCGTTGGGCGAGCCACGTTCGAACTCATCTTCGTTCCTGCCTAAGCAACAAGAATGCCGCGCTTGATTCCGTCGAAACCGCTTGGACCTGAGGGCTTTTTTCTCGACCGCTGCATTGGTGATGCGAATGTCGTCACCGGGCGTGGCGACTCGTGACGATGATGACGGGTATCGTCGCGAGATCCCATATCGCACCTCAGTCCACGGCAGGCGTTCTTCGGTACAGCCCGCATTCCAGGATTCGAGCTAGAAAGGACTAGCGGGCTGTGTCGGCTAGAAGCGACAACATGGTGTTGGATGTCGACCACATGCGACCGCTTTCGCGCGCACGCAGAGCATCGATTTTCAGCTCTCGTCGCGTGTAAGATCCGCCAACAGCAGCACGCATTCCGCGGTTGCCGATAAGCGCACCGCGTTCGACACGAGTTTTTCGGCTGCGTCGCGAATTCGCGCTGCCGCGCCTCGAAGGTCGTCTTGCGAGCTGCTCGCGTAAATGGCGCGCAGGGCGTTCTCTACCGAATCAGCGGCAAAAAAGAGGCCCTCGACTTCGTGGCTCGCCGAACTTGCTTCCGCGAATGCTCGCTCGCGCCAACGTTTGTTTCTTTCGTTTGAAGATTTGGTTGTAGCTGCCATCGCTCCTGGCCCGGCCGAGTTGGGTTGCTGCTAACTCGAGCGCGGCGGCTCACTAGCGAGACTCGTGCCAAGGCACGAAGCTACGGATGCCGCGAGCCAGGGCTCCCAGCCAGCCGTTGGCGCGCTAACGAGAAGAGGTCACGTTGCCAAGTACCGAGTACGGAGCTGGTATCTAGCTTGTGCGCCGTGTCAGCGAGGCGAAGGACGTTTCGATACTCTCGCACGGCGTCCTCGGAGTGGCCCAAACTCTCGTGGCAGAGCGCCGAGTAGAAGGAAGCCATCCACGAGCGCGAGTCGAGAAAGCCCGCTGCGCGAAGCTCGTTCAAGGCGAGCTCGATGTTGCCACATAGGTAGTGAGTGATACCAGCGTAGAGCCGTGCTTCTGCGCAGGCAGCATCGTGGGCAACGGCTTGCTGGTAATATTTGCTGGCGGCGTGAGTGTCACCGCGATCGAGCATGGTGTGGCCATGGCGAAGCAGGCGCCGAAGCTCCGAGTCAGTAGGAGCGCTGGGTGGGTTGGCGGCGGCAATTTCGGCGGCGTGTTGCGGCACGGCGGGCATTGGGCCAACACGCAGCTGGAGCTTCGCCGGAGTTGGCTGGCCCACGGATACGCGCGGGACGGTCTGCTCTCGTGCACGGCCTGGATCCGTGCGGCGCAGAAGTAGCCGCTCGCCACGATAAGTCGATTCGAGCCCGGGCGGGACCTCCATCACCACTTCACTCGCGCCAAGCACCAAGTATCCACCGGGAGCTAGCGCTCGCGCCATCCGCTCGAACGCTCTCCTCGCTGGCTCGCGGGCGAAGTAGATGAGAACATTTCGGCAGAGAATTACGTCCCAGAGCTGATCGCCGGGTGCGATCGGCGGCGAATCGACGAGGTTGTGGCGCGCGAATCGGACACTCGAACGTAGTGCGTCTCCTACCACCCAGCTCGAACCTTTTTGCGTGAAGTATCCGTGTGCCAGATCCTTCAGCTCCTTTACGCTGAATGCACCATAGGCTCCCGCGCGCGCGTGCACGAGCGCCTCTGAGTTTACATCCGTGCCCAGCACGAAAATGGGCTTTCCGAGGCGCGCCGCGAGCAGCGCGAGCGAGTAGGCGTCTTCTCCTGTTGCGCAGCCCGGGACCCAAACTCTCAGAGCTGGTGCTTCGGCGCTGCGCTGTTGCAACACCTGCGCAATCGCCGAAAGTTGGCCTTCGTCGCGGAGAAACCAGGTGTAGACGACAGTCGTCGCATTGACCAAGCGTTCGAGCTCCGCGGCATCCGAGCCAACGCGGTTCAGGTAGTCCTCTACGCGCTCGATGCCGAGTTCGCGCAGGCGCCGCTCGAGGAAGTGCGCCAACGACCGCCGGACCCCGCCACGCGAAAGGTCAATTCCGGTCCACTCCAAAAGACGGCGTTCGAGTTCGAGCCGTGCGGGGCTATTTCTTGCGTGATCCATGGGTACTTGCCCAATCGCGCAACGCGCGCGCGATTCCAGGCGGATCGAGCGCCAGTAGTGCGGCCTCCGATTCGAGCGCGGCTCGCGGCATGCCGTAGACCGCGGAGCTGCCCTCGTCCTGAACGAGCGTCAGCGCGCCGCGTGCACGCAGGGCGCGCAGCCCGCTGGTGCCATCCTTGCCGATCCCACTCATCACGACCCCCGCGGCGCGGGTACCAAGCGCATCCGCGAGCGAGGAGAGCAGCATATCCGCGGCTGGACGATGACCACCGACCGGAGGATCGTTGCTCGGAGCGAAGTGACGATCGGCCGCAACCAGGTGCCGATCGTCCGGCGCGACGTAGATTGTGCCCGGCTCGATGAGCAAGCGATTCGAGACCAGCCGGATTGGGAACGCGACACGACTTTGCAAAAACTCGACGAACGCCTGAGCGAAGCCAGTTGGCAGGTGCTGCACGATCGCGATGGCAGCTGGAAAGTCTCGCGGAAGATCTGCAAGGACACTCGCCACGGCCAGGGGCCCACCCGCCGATGCTGCAATGCCGACCGCGAGCGTGCCCGGCGCCTGCCCCGACGGCTGATTCGGCGCAGGGGCCACGGCTGGGGGCTTTTTCAGGTTGCCGCCGACGTGGCGCACCACGAACACGTTGCGGAGCTCGCGCACCATCGCGCGTAGCCGCATTTCGAGTGCGCGATCACCAGCCATGGGTTTTTCGGCCAAGTGCAACGCCCCACGCCGTACGGATTCGAACACCGCTGCGCGGCGCACACCCTCGGGTAGCGCGGTAACCACCAAGATCGGCAGTGGCTGGTTGGCCATGACGAGCTCGATGGTTTGGTGCCCACCAGTGCCGGGCATTTGAAGATCTACGAGCAACAGGTGAGGCTTCGTCGCACGCACGATTTCGAGAATGCGGTCGCCGTTCTCGGCTTCCGCGACGACCTCGATGTCGCCTTCAGCTTCCAAGATTTCGCGCAGGCGTTGACGGCAGATCGCCGAATCATCCAGGACGACCACGCGGATGGGCTTCATAGAGAAATACCCAGGGCACGGGACACGACGTCGAGCAGCATTTCGTTCTTGAATCCACTCTTCAAGACGTAGCCGTTGGCTCCTAGCATGGCTGCTTGCTGGCGATCCTCG
Source organism: Myxococcota bacterium (assembly GCA_049324695.1). GTDB lineage: Bacteria > Myxococcota_A > Polyangia > Polyangiales > Polyangiaceae > PMG-095. The sequence continues at coordinate 107,542 of JBMOMJ010000002.1, read as the reverse complement.
ACGGAGCCGCGTGTAGTCAGCACCACTACCGGAACGCGTTGCGAGCGACGCCTGATTTCAGCGAGAAGCTCGAATCCGCCCATGCGCGGCATCTCGAGATCCGTCAGCACGAGGTCGGGCTCTTCCTGTGTGAAAGCTTTGAGCGCCTCCGCGCCATCGGTGGCCGTCGACACTTCGAGCCCTGACGACATCAGGATTTCCTTCAGCAGCTCCCTTACGACTGGTGAATCATCCGCTACCAGAACGCGTTTTCTTCGGGCGGCGACGGCGCGCGGGGCGATCACCTCGGATGTGCCGGCGCGTCGTGAAGCGCTCCTCAGAAAGCTCAGATCGAGCAGTAAGACCAAGCTCCCGTCGTCTAGCACGGCGCTCGCCTGAATCGGGCTTGCCCGCGCGAGAAGCGACTCGACCGGCCTCCGCACGAGTTCGCGCTCTGCCCAAATCCCCTGGATGCGAAGGCCGTAGCGGCGCCCAGAAATGTCGACGACCAAGGCGCGCTCTTCGCGCTCTTCGCTGACGATACCAAGCAGGCGAGACAGCGAGTTCAGGGGCAGAGCCTCGCCTTGAAAGCGAAGTACTGCTTCAGCTTCGCTGCTCGGATCAGGCAGCTCTTCGCGGCCCAGGATCGCGCGGACGGAGCGCGACGGCAGGCCGTAGAGTCCGCCTCCAGCGCGCAGCACGAGCACGCGCTCCTTCGTGACGGTAAACGGCACCGAGAGCGTGAAACGCGTGCCGTGGCCGAGCTTGGTATCAATCGCGACGGCGCCTCCCATCCCCTCTACGCGCCGTCGCACGACGTCGAGCCCAACCCCACGCCCGGACAGCTCAGTCACGTCGTTTTTCGTCGAAAAGCCGTGCTCGAACAACAAATCCAAGACCGTTTCATCAGCTAGGCTCTCGGCTCGAGTTGGATCCAGCAAGCCGCGTGCGACTGCGGCGGTCCGCACTTTGGCGCAATCGATTCCGCGGCCATCGTCTTCTACCGTCAGGACCACGTTTGCTCCGCGCGTCTCCGCTGCGAGCAGCAGCCTGCCATTGGGTGACTTGTGTCCACGCTCCTCCGGACGCTCGATGCCATGGTCTACGGCGTTCTGAGCGAGATGCAGGAGCGATTCCCACAGCGTGTCGAGCGCGTCGCGTTCCATTTGAACGCCGCGGGCGAGCACGTCAGTGACGAGGGATTTGCCACCCGCAGCGGCCAACGCTCGCGCGTGCTGAGATAGCTCGCGTAGCGCGGGTTCGATGCTCGTCAAACGCAACCGCCACGCATCCGTGGTCGCGCGATCGACTTGCGAGCGACACAGCGCGAATGCGGCTGCCAACTCGGCGTGCGAGGTCGCATCCAGTCCTGCCACATGGGGTGCGACCTTCGCGTAGAGCGCGGCCACCGTCGTCGCGAGCTCGACGACGCTTTCGCAGAGCTCATCTACGACGCTGCTGTCCACTTGGACCCAGCGCTGGCTCGTGCGGCGCGGGGAATGCACTTCCGAGCCAGCCGGGCTTTCCGGCGTGGCGTTCTCTGCGAAGTCCGCTTGGCTGTTTTGCGTTGGTTCCGCTCCGTTCTGCTCGAGTTCGATCACTGCGTTCTCGAGTGCGGCATCGGCGAGCTCCGGCGCGAGATCTTGATCGAGTGCGACTCGCATGGCATCGAGCGCGCTGGCCCAAAGCGACGAGTACTCGAGGCGCCCAACTTGGGTTTCCAGCGCATGCACGAGGTTCACGAGCGAACCAAACCCCAACATGCGCGCTTCGCCTTTGAGGGTGTGAAGCTCACCCATCGTTTGGCGGCGGACCTCGGCGTCCGAAGGATCGTTCGAGAGTACGTCGAACAGGCCGGCTATCGTACGTACCCTAGCCTGCAGCGAGGCGCGGAACCGCGACAAGAGCGCTTCGCGCGAATCTGTCATGCATGCTCCGCGACCGCCACGGTTTCGAAGCGGCGCACGAGCTCCGCCAATCGGTCCGCACGCAGCTTCAACCCTTCCGCCGAGGTGCGTGTCTGGGATGTGGCGCTCACGGCCTGTCCCGTAATTTCGACGATGTTCTTGATGCTCTGGGAAACCTGCTCGGTGCCGCTGCGCTGCTGCTGTGTGACGAACGTAATCTGGCGCGCAGCCTCGGTCGTCCCTTCCGCAAGACGTTTGCTCTCCTCTGTGGCCATGACCGTCGAAGAGCCCGAATCTCGAATGTCCGAGACGAGCTTCTTTACGTCCTGCACCGACGCCGTGACACGCTCTGCCAAACGCCGCATCTCACCGGCGACCAGGGCAAAGCCGTGTCCGCCTTCGCCTGCGCGACTCGCTTCGAGCGAGCCGTTCAGCGCCAACAGGTCGCTACGATCCGCGATCTCGCGGATTACATCCAGGATCTCACCGATGCGGCCCGCTAGCGCGCTGAGGTCCCCGATTCGCTTCACCATGCCATCGGTGTTCTGCAGCGTGCGCTCAGCATTCGAGAGAACTCCCTGAACCGCGTCGGATACGTGAGCGGCGGACTCGGAAAGTGAATCCATGGTGCGGCTGATTTCTTCCATCGCGCTGGACTGCGACGTCGCCGCAGCTTCTTGTTCTTGCGTGGCCGCGAAGATCTCGGTTGCGGCGCTGCCGAGCTCTACGGAGGTCTCGCTGATCTGCCGTACCATGCGCCGCAGGCTATCGAGCATGCCGCGGAACGCATCCGGCAAGTCTCCTTTGCCCGTAATCACGATGCGCAGATCGCCACGCGCAATGGCGTCTGCGGCCTGACTGAGGTCGCGCATCAGGTCCAATAGATCGTTGAAGCGATCGGTCAGCACGCCGATTTCGTCGTTGCGCGCCGATGGCACGCTTCCGATCTGAGATTGCTTTCCCTCTTCGACGACTTGCCGTGCGGCGTTGGTCAACCGCTCGATGGGAGTCGAAACGGCGCGGCCCAGAGCCACCGCGCAGAGCGGAGCCCATATCCCGACGACCAGCGCAAACGCGCCCGCGCTGAACGCGAAGCTCGAAGTCGCCTGAACCGGTGACGCAAGCACGACTACTGCCAAGCGAGAGTCAGCCATGCGCGCAAAAGCTACGCTGACGCTGCTGTTGGCCGGCGAGAGCACGTCTTTATTCGCGCGTGGACTGCGCTGGCGCAGCCAGTCGCGTGCGTCTTCGTCGAGATTGAGGCTACGATCGCCTGGTAACGTCTCGATGGTTCGCCCCTGGTCGTCGACGATCAAGCGTGCAGAACGCTCGTCGTATTTCATGGTGGGAGTGCTCGCTCCCGCTGAGTCACGAGGCGCTTTTGCGAGCTCGAGTGCGGCGATCTCGGCGCGCAGGCCACGCTGCTGCCGTGCCGACTCGACTTGCTTCATGTAGCCGAGCGCAGTCATCCACAGCGTGGGTCCGAGACCCAACGCAAGAGCAATCACTCCGGTGCGAACTGACAGCGAAATCGGTGGGCGATCGAGCGCAATGTCGTGCTTGCGCGCGAGGATCGAACATTCGCCCGCGGCGTCGCCCGTGAGCAGAGTCATCAGCGGAAACGCGAAGGCGAACCCGCCAAAAAATACCGCGACGACAACGAGCAGCACGGACTCGAGCGCGCGCGGGCTCAGCTCTTCTGGCACGAGCCAGCGCAAACCGAGGTAAGCGAGTCCGTAAGTGATGCTCCACGAGATTGCGTAGACGATGCTGAAATTCGCGGGTGCCTTCTGAAGCGCGGCGTCACCTTGGCGTAACCGGTCAGCGTGGGGCTCGGTTTGCGAACGACGCGCGAGCCACTGGTACGGCGCGAGCTGAAGGTGCAGAAACGGAGCCCAAACCAAAACCTTCAGGGCTAGTAGCCCGATGAATAGCAGTGAAATCCCGATGCCCCCGTTCTGAACGCCCAGCAGCTGTACGAAGGCGATCATCACCAGAGGGTTGAAGAGCACGTCGAGGAGGGCAAACATTGCGACGGCGCGTGACAGAGGGGTCTTCAGCATCTAGGACTCCGATACGGTGTGCGTGTCGCGGGTAGATCCTGCGGCGCGCGCGAGGGTTTGGCGTGGCTCCAGGACGAGCACGGCGGGCGCTCCATCGAGTACGATCACGGCAGTGTACAGGCCGTGACTGGAGATCACTTGGGGCAAAGGGAGAACGTCCTGCTCGAGAACCTGGAGCACTCGCAGGGGGCCGCGTACCGCCAGTGTCGCCTCCTTGCTATGCACGAGCTCCAGCACCCAATCAGCAGCGTATTCTTGTTCTGGTTCAGCGAGCACTGCAGCTAGCGAGTTCGATAAAGGCCCTGCGTAGTCATGACGAGGTGTCGCGCGTTCCACTGCGTTGGCTGGGAAGGCGAGCGCGCGCAGCGCCGTCCCGACTACGAGAAAGGGCACGAGGGCGGGCGTGGCAACGAGGTGCTCAGCGCGCGGCATCGGATCCTTCGTGGCTCGCGCTTTCGACCAAATCGTTCAAGATCGCTTTTAGATCTACGAGTGGCATCAGCGAGCCATTGAGATCGAGCTCCAGTTGGGAGTACGGAGCGCGACTGCCGTGCGCCGGAGTGAGATCGTTGCTCGTCACGGTGAGCACTTCACGCACCGAGTCTACTGGCAGAGCGACAATGCCAGCGTCGTGCGCGACCACCAGCGTGCGAGGCCGTACCTCGCGGAGCTCGAGACGATGCCGTCCGAACCAATAGGCGAGATCAACCAACGGGATTGCGCGACCGCGCCAAGCCATCACCCCGGGCAACTCTGCGCGAGCTTGCGGAATAGGAAGCCACGGCTCGCCGCCTCGAATCTCTCGAACCAGCGTCGCATCGAGGAGCACCCAACGGGCGTCGACTTTGACGGGAATCAAGGACTGCTTCATCCGCCCTTTCTCGTCGTGCAGAAATGTAACCTGCTGTCTTTCATTAGAGCGGCGCTCTGCTGGCCGAGCAAGACCAAACCAAGGCGGCGACGGATCTCGGCATCCCATGATCGGGAGTGACGAAATTCGTTCGACAGTGCGTCACTTAACCTTTGCTGAGGATCAGCGTTCAATGGGCTGACCGCGAGGTCGAAGAGGCGGCATGTCCCAGAGAAATTTCGGGCTCCCTACGGTGCTCGTGGTCGATGACAGCGAGGTTATTCTCGACGTCACGAAGACGACGCTGGAAGCAGCCGGCTTCAGAGTACTCACACACTCCCGCCCTTCCGGGTGTGTTGCGCTCATCCTGCAAGAACGCCCCGAACTCGTGCTGATTGACGTGAACATGCCGCTCATGAGCGGCGATGCCGTCGCGAAGCTCTTCGGCAAGGCGCTACCTGGAAGTGACATCATCGTCCTCCTACATTCGACCCTGCCGGCCGACGTCCTCGAGCTGAAGGCGAAGGCCTCGGGCGCACACGGGTACATCCGCAAAACCGGGGATGCCTACGATTTCGTGCGGCAGGTGAACCACTGGTTGAAGAGAGGGCCGTCGCTGGGCGGCGGTCTCAGCAGCAGCAAGCTCCGAAGCGCGCCGCGCATCGACCTGAGTGAGATCGAAGCCCCGAGCGGTGCGCATAGGACCAGCCGCTCGCTTTCTCCACTGCTCGAAGGGACGCCTGATTCGGCGAGCGGCTACGAAAAGGTGAGTGGCGTCACGCGCGTGGCGCTGCCGCTGGTGCTCTTCATTGACGACGACATGGAGACCCTGTCGTCACTCCGGCGTGAGGTTCAATCGGAACCGTACACAACCGAGTTCGCTCTATCCGGGGCGCAAGCACTGCGAAAAATTCTCTCTCCGAACGCACCTGATTTGGTCGTTTCCGATCTGCTGATGCCGGCTCCTGGCGGTGCCGAAGTCCTACGTGAGGCGATGAATGCCGACCGCGCTTGGCAGGGCCGATTCGTCTTTCTCACCGGCGCGAGCATCGTGCCGGAGATCTCGAGCTTCGTTCGGCAGTTTCCAGGTATCGTGTTGAGCAAACCCGTGGATGGAAACCGATTGCGCAGCGTCATCCGTGAGCATCTCTCAGCGCGCTCGGCGCCGAGCGTTGCACGAAGTCGCTAGCCAGGTCGCGAGCGGGGTAGTTGGGTGTCGCGAGCCGGGTAGTTGGGTGTCGCCGCCTCTTTTGCCTGAAGAGCGGCGACACTCATTGCGTCACGGCCGGCGTAAGGGGGATGCGCGCTGAATCAATTGCTGAGGGTCGCGAAATACTGGCTGTAGCCGCCAGCCTCGAGATCGAACGTACCGACGATGGTCAGCGTGCCGTGCAGCCCCGTGTAAGTGCCGGTTCCACCAGTTAGGGGTGTGTAGTCGAAGAATTCTCCGGTCGCGACGTTCCAGAGCCCGTGGTCTTCCCCCGTGATCGTGCCCTGCGCGGTGGTGATGACATTGACGCCGCGGTAGTCGAACACGTCAGGATTGCTGGTGGGCGTCATCGACGTCATCGTGAATTGGAGGGTACCGCTCAAGCCACCGGTGAGCGTTCCCTCTGTGCACAGCGTTGCACATTCGACTTGATGCGTGGTGAGAGTGCCGAAGAGAAACTGCGGAGACCCGTCCGCGCGCGCGGCTCCGCTCGAGAATACGGCTACCGCCACAGCGACGGCCAGCGACCAACGTGAAGAGATCCTAATCATCATCATAGTTTTCCTCCCAGTCCTTTTTTCGATAGCTAGTTAGAAGTAAGAGCTCGAAAACCCGCCATCCACGTTGAGCACCTCGGCGGTGACGTTGCGACACCAAGGGCTCGCAAAGAAGGCGATCGTGCGGGTTACGTCTTCGAACTCGAGTGCTCGACGCGTCATGCTGCGCTTTGTGATATGGCGCCTGCTTTCACTCACGCGCTCGGGGCCGATCACCCGCTCGGCCGCGTCAGTCTCCAAGATGGAGAAATTCACTGCGTTGCACAGCACCCCGCGGGGACCGAGCTCCGCCGCGAGGTAGCGGAGCCCGGAGAGCAGCGCGCCTTTGACGATGCCTGCCAAGTGGTAGTGCGGCAGCGCAAATTGTGCTCCCGCAGAGAGCAGCGTGACTACTCGCGGCGCGTCGGAACGTTCGAGCCACGGCAAGGCGTAGCGGCATGCGCCGAGCAGCGATCTGACGCCGACGTTCATCGCGCTGGTCATGTCGTCGAGAGAGAGCTCGAGTACCGAGCGAGACAGCGCGCCTTCGGGCACGTGCACCAACGTGTGCACCAAGAAATCGATTCTGCCAAAACGTTCGCCCGCCGTGGTCATGGCGCGCTCGACGCTGGAATCGTCCGTTGCGTCGAGCTCGAGACCGGTTGCGCCGAGCTCGTCCAGGATGGGTCGCAACGCCTCGCGTCGTTCGGGGCGATACGTGAGCGCGACGTTCGCGCCTTGTTCACGGAATTGCCGCGCGCTGTGGTACCCCAGACCATTCCGCCCCGAGAGCCCCAGAATCACTCCGGCTCGTCCCTCGAGCAGCCCTTGGGTAAGGTCCTTCATGGCTCGCGTGGCTCCGGAAACCAGACACGCAGCGCGGCTTCGGGGTCACGCCGGTACTCTCGGATCGCACGCTGAATCACGAACGATGCTTCAGCGGCCGGCAGCCCTCCAATCCACATCGAGAGGCGTGCGATCGCAGCGAGCAGCTTTTTCTCCGACACGCCGAGGACGAGCAAGGTCTTGGCGAACATCGCGGCGGTGTCGTAGTTCTTGTTTGCACAGAGGACACACATGCCGATCAGATAGTTTTCGACGAGAGACAGCTCGCTCGTGTCGGCCTCGAGCGTGTGGTAGCGGTGAATCATCTCGCGCAGTGCATCGTTTTCGATGCGCTCGAGGAAGCGCACGTGCTTTTCGCCGCTCCCTTTGCCGAAGATCGAGTCGACATAGGTTTCGGTCGCGCGTGTCAGGGCGTCGTCGGTCATCGGAGCCTCATCGGGTTTGTTTGCTCGGCATCATCACGAGCTCGCTAACCACCACGTGCGCTGGGCGCGAGAGCATCCAAATGATTGCGTCTGCGACGTCCCCAGCGCTGAGCCAGGTGGGAATTTCACTTTCGAGTTTGGCGCGCGCGCGCGAAAAGTTCGGCACCTTGTCGTAGATCGGCGTGGCGACCAGACCAGGCGCGAGTACGGATACGTGGATGTCTCGTGGGTGTAGCTCGAGACGCAGGGCTTCGAACAACGTTTCGGCTGCGGCCTTGGTCGCCGCGTAGGGACCGAATTTGGCGTTCGCAAACCAGCGCGCGGTCACGGATGAAAGCTGCACGATTTGCGCGCCCGCTGGCATGAGCGGGGCAATTGCACGACACAGCGCGATCGGACTCAAAACGTTGACCTGGAACCAGCGTTCGAGATCTGCCGGCTGCGCCTCGAGCGGACTTACGTACGCACACTCCGCGGCGTTGCTGATGAAAACGTCGACACGCGGTGCCAACTTTTGGAGCGCGGCAGAGAGCTCCAGCACTTGGGCGACAATTGCGAGGTCGACGTTGAGCGGTCGAAAGCGCGGGCCGAGCTCCGTTTGCATCTGCGCCAAGCGTTCGCTGTCGCGAGCTAGCCCGACGACGAATGCTTGCTCGGCGATCAGGCGTTCGACGCTGGCGCGCCCGATGCCCGATGTGACGCCGCTGACGACACAGTGTTTCCCCGCGAGCGCCTGGGTGGTCATAGGGAAAACAAGGCCCCCGCGTAGTTCCAGCCGAGCCCTACTGCAGCGGACAAGAGCAGCTGACCGGGCGCGAGCGGCCCATTATCGAGGAAATGCCGCATCGCTACGGGAATGGCCGCCGTGGTCACATTTCCCACGATGGGTAGATTCGTGAGCACACGGCGCGGATCGATATCGAGCGCTTGCGCAAGCATCCTCTGGATCCCCGGCGTCCCGGAATGCGGCACGATGTAGTCGATTGAGCTGAGCGACATCCCATGTCGTGCGAGCAGGTCCCGCATCACGCGACACAGCGAGTCGACCGCGAGCTGATTCACCTCGCGCTGCTTGGCGTGTGAGACCAGATATCCGTCGTGACCGACCTCCATCAGATTAGAACGAGCGCCATCGGTTCTGAGCTCGTAATCAAGGAGGCGAATACCGCGCTTTGCGTCTCGCTCGACGACGGCTGCAGCGGCGGCGTCTCCGAAGATCAGCGTGCCGCGGCTGCGTGGGCGGATGAGCCGAGTCGATCGGTCCGAGGCGATGACGAGTCCGCGCGCGTAGCGAGGGTTTGCGAGGTAACCCTGCGCGAGCGAGAGGCCGTACAGGAAGCCACAGCAAGCTCCGCACACGTCGAATGCAAACGCTCGCTCGGCGCCCAGAGCCTGCTGAATTTTGGGGGCAAAGTCGGGGACGTAACGGCGTTCGGTCCAATTGGCGAGCACGATGAAGTCGAGCTCAGCCGCGGTAACCCTCGCTTCGCTGAGCGCTGCCCTCGCGCTCGCGACAGCCATCTCGAGCACGCCCTCGTCGTCGCACGCAACTCCCCGTCGCAGCACACCCACGGCGTCCATTTCGGCGCGGGTGTGTGGTTGATCGAGCGCAGGCAATTCGGCGTTGTCGAGTGAACGCCGAGGCAGGTAGACGCCCAAACCGGTGATGGATAGTTCGGTCATGTTTGGCCTTCGTTTGCGGCTCCACGAGCGGCCGCTTCTCTCAGGTCCGAGATGAATGCTGATTCGACCTCGTTCAGCTCGCGGACGAGCGGGGGCTCCGGCACGTGAAACTGCCAGTGACAGGCGGCCGCAAAGCGCGCTGTCGTTTCCGATCCGGGCCACTGCTCACGTAGCGTCCACGGGGAACTCGGCGAGCTGCGTTCGAGGACGGCGTCTTCACTCACGAGCGTTCGCACGCGCTCTCCGGCGCTCGTGACGAACTCGACTCGTTCGACCAGGCGCCGCCCAGCGGCGCGAGCGAGCACCATCACCTCGCTGGCGCAAGACGCGGCATCGCTGGCTCCTCCAGAGCCGACCAGGAATTGGCCGTCGACGAAGCTACTGTTGACGGCGCCGTTCTCGTCCACTTCGGCAGCGCCGATGACGGCCAAGCAAGCGTTTCGAGCGCCAGTCACCAGGAGCCCGAGCGCTGCTTCAATCGAGGTTAGGCGCGCTGCAGCGGCTACGTTTCTTTCTGCGAGCAAGAAGGGAGACAAGCGCTCGGGTGAGAAACCCGAGAAACCGGTCTCAACGACGAGCTCGAGCCGTTGCCCCAACTCAGTCGTTGTGAGCAGGAGCTTGGCAAGACGTGAGGCTGCGAACGATTGTCCGATACCAGCCAGCACGTGGGAGAGTTGTGATTGGTTTACACGCCGCGTGATCGCTCGAGCGCCAAGAACTATCAAGCGCTCGCTTGCATCGAGCTCGTCCGCGCGCAGCAGTGTGCGGGACGCTGCTGGGCGCGCAGGTTCACGCTCCGCGTGGTTTTGCGCCGGTGGCGCTCCGGCGTCATGCCGGCGCCGCAACTTCGCCAACCTTTCAAGGCCGACGAAGTCGCGATACGCCTGCCCACCATCGACGGCATTCAATACCGCGCGTTCGAAAGTTTTGAAGGCGGCGTCGTCCGTTGCGAGGCGTCGCCACAACTCGTAGTGCTCGAAGTCGTCGGCGTAGCCCAGCTCATCGTTCGGAAAGAAGAGTGGCTGCGGGTGCGCGCCGAAGGGTTCTTCACAAACCGCGAGCACGCGTGATGGCGCGAGCGGCGAAAGCTCTGGATGCTCCAGAATTCGCTCGCGCTCCAAGCGCCGCTCCACCGTTACGATCACGCCCGCTTTGGCCGCGTAGGCTCCGTAGAATCCCTCACCTACCGGTGGCGCAAACCAAGCTTGCCCCGTCGAGTCGGCAGCGGCCGCGTGCAAAAAGACGATGTCCGGCGTGAGCGGTTCGAGAAGCCCGATCCGCTGGCAGGGATCCTTCGGATCGGGCAACTCTCGATATGCACCCGACGCCGCCAGGCGTGCGCCCAGATCGGTGTTAGCTAGCGAATTGGTGATTGCGTACGGGTGACCGTGGGCAGCGGCCGAGAGCGCCTGGGCATAACTCAGGAGCGACCAATTTTCTAGGGCATAGCCTTCGTCCAGCAGCTTTTGATAGAGGGAGTTCTTGCGTGGCGCTGGGTAGTTGTCTCCGAAGAAGCACGCGATGTATTTGCGACCGAGGCGCAGGCGCGCCAAAAGATGCAAAGTGGAGTGAAAGCCAGTCGCGCTCAGTATGAACTCGGGCCGCGTACCTCGAAAATGACGCGCAACCTCGCGCACCGCGGCGTTCGAGCGGTACGGAGTCGAGGCGAAGTTCAGGTGCATGCCTGGTCGCACGAAGCGCCGAATTGCTTCTGCGAGAGGGATTGCGCGCTGGTTCATTCTAGATCACGTAGAGGCTGCCGCCCGCGTTCATTCCGGCGCCTACTGCGAGAGAAAGCACCAACTCGCCCTTCTTGATGCGCCCAGCTTGGTACTGCTCCGAGAGGCAAGCGGGGATGCTGGCGCTGCCAGAAAATCCGTGAACATCGCCGCGCCACATCAGCTTATCGGCTGGGAATTCGAGCTCCGTCAGTACCGCCTCGAGCAGCCCGCGGTGCGTTTGGATGGGAAGCAACCAGTTGATGTCTGCGGGCGTCAGCCGGTTGCGGGCGAGCAACGTGCGCGCACAAGAGACCAACATCGAGCGAGTGGCCTCGGCAGCGCGCGATCCCATCATGATGATGGATGCCGCGTCATCACCGATCCCGACCCAATCGAGCTTGCTCACATCCGTGAAGCCGACGTAGTCGACGATCCCACGCCGCTCGCCCGCCTTGCCCCGTTTCAGCAGCACGGCTCCTGCAGCGTCGCCCACGATGAACGAAAACGAGCTCCTGTTGGTGCTGGCCGTGGCGAACCGACTGCCCTGTTCTACGCACAAGAGAAGCCCGACCCTATAGTTGGCGTTCGACAGCAGTCCATCCGTCACGGCGAGGCCGCGGACGAAGCCACTGCAGTAGCAAGCCTTGATATCGAGCCCGAGTGCTTGCGAAAGCCCCAATTTTCTGAGGACGAGCGGCGATAGGTCGGCGAATACGCGGTGTTCGCGATCACTCGGGTGTGCAAACGGCATCGTCGTGCCCGAGGCAACCACGACCACGTCGATGTCACGGCACAACTCGGGGTAGCGCTCGGACAAGCTGGCAACCGCAGCTTCCGCGAGCGAGCGGGTATCCTCCTCGGGGAGGCACCAGCGACGAGTTTTCATTTGGCTTTCACGAGCGAGCTCTTCGACGCTGCGGCCCAGATCGAACTCGGCTCGGCGCACGTACTCGTCGTTATCCACGTGTTCACGCGGGAAGGCGTGCGCCACTCCGACGATCTCGCTCGTGTAGGAGGCGCCTTGGCGAGCGTTGACGCCGAACTCGGCGGCGTTCATGGCGACACCCTGCGCAAGGCTAGAACCACGTTTTGCCCTCCGATCCCGTAGGACACCACCAGGCCAGTTCGCAGCGCTTTGGCTTTGCCGCGGTTCGCTTGGTGGTTGAAACCGTGAACCACGCGCGACTCGTCGACGCCCACCGTCGGAATCACATAATTGTGCCGTAGCATCAGGGCGGCTGCCGCGAGGTTGAGAGCACTCGACGCACCGAGCGTGTGGCCGTAAATGGGCTTTGTCGAAATCAGAGGGACTTCGCGTGTGCGTCGCCCGAAGGTTCGCTTCATGTAGTTCAGCTCCGAGATGTCGCTCACCGCAACACCGTTGCCGTGCCCGATCACGAAATCGATCGCATCCGCCGCGAGCTCCGCCTCTTCGAGTACGTCTTGAATCAGCTGCGCGGGTCGCTCTCCCGTGAAGTCGACGTCGGTGGGATGCTCCCCGCCGTTGCCGTGTCGAAATCCCACGACCTCGGCCAGGATTTCTGCCCCGCGTCGCTCGGCGTGCTGGCGCGTTTCCATGACCAGCGTGACCGCGCCCTCTCCGAAAGCGTTCGCGGAGTTCCCAGAGTAAGGCTTGATGGCACTTCTGGGATCGGTGGCCTCGCGGCTCATGAGCTGTGCGTCTCGGTACACTTGGAAGAGTGGCGGAACCAGGGCAGCATCGTGACCCGTACCAAGCGCTACATTGATGCGGCCTGCTTGTAGTTCACGGAAAGCGTTGCCGATGGCAATTGCTCCGGATGCGCAGGTACCGTTGAATGTGTAGGTGGGCCCCTTCACGCCAAGGATCGCCGCGGCGATCCCGACGGCTTGTCCCGGCAATGTCTGCAGGTTGAACTCGCGCAGTGTGAGGCGGCGGTTGGGCTGACTCGAAAGCTCGAGGAGAGCGGCGATGGCGCCGCGCGAGCTGCCGTCGAAGAGCCCACTCTTCGAGCTCTTTAATTCGGACAGTGAGAGCCCCGCGTCCCTGCACGCGCTGACGAGACTCGCCAGGTAAAACTGCTGCTCACGGTGGCACGCCTGATAGTGCTCTGGCTTGATGTCTTCGAGATATCGCGCGCAGTCGAAGGAGCGTACGCGCCCGATCGGGCACGCGATTTGATCGACGGGGTCGAGCTCGATATCGAGTTGCGACTCTCCCTCGTGCAGCTGGCGCCAAAGCGCCTCCCGTGTATCGCAGTTCGGGAGGATCGCTCCGACGCCGGTGATCACTACCTCATTGAGTACCAGCGCGGGACGTCTTGCGACGCTGAGCCGCGAGGCTGACCCGAGCTCGTCGATGTCAAGCGCTTCCGAGCGTGCTCGTGACGACGATCGCGTTGCGTTCATGAACGACCATAACCCTTCATTTATGACTCCGAGCCCCCGCTTGGGTCGAGTGAGCTCGAGTACGTCCCCGCGCTCACTCTATTAAGTAGGTATCGAGCTTTCTAGCGGCAACTACCTCGTGACATTAACGATTGAACAAACACTCATGCTGCGGTTGGTCACTGACGGATCTCGTTCACTCTCGAGGAAGCTCAGGTCGGCTCGAGTGTTACAAAACGTTCCGCCATATTCTTGACGAATTGGATCAGCGTTCGCGCCGTGAGCAGAAGTTTGAGTCGCTGCACTAGTCGCTCTTCGGGATGATGTGAAACTCGACGCGCCGATTGCGCTGCCGATTTTGATCATTGTCGTTCAGAACGAGGGGTCGCGTTTTTCCGAAGCCGAAAGACGCGATTCGCGATTTCGCGAGGCCGTGTTTGATGAGCCAATTGGCGACCGCTGCCGCGCGTCGTTTGCTCAATTGCAGATTGTAGTTGGCCCCACCTTTGTCATCGGTGTGACCGTGAACTTCCAGCCCACCAATCTCGGGATGGGTGTCTACGACATTGAGCACGGCGCGCAGCACAGGCTCACTTGCCGGCAGAATGACGTCACTGTTGTAGGCAAATCGCACTGCCTCCAGGATGACAATTTGCGTGCTTTCGACGCGAGCTAGCGGGCAGCCATTCTTTTCGGTTTGTTCCGAGCGCGGTCCGGGCGCGTCCGGACAAGCATCCTCGACGTCGAAGACGCCGTCCCCATCGCGGTCCTTGGGCGCAGGGCAACCATTGGTTTTGGGATCGGCGCTGGCAACGCCGGGTTCATCGGGACAAGCGTCATCCTGATCCAGGATCCCGTCGGCGTCGCGATCCTTCGGCGCAGGACAACCGTTGGTCGCAGGGTCGCGTGTCGCGATCCCAGCCTCGTTCGGGCAGGCGTCGTCGCTATCGAAGATGCCGTCGCGATCGCCGTCGGGAGGCGGAGGGCAACCATTGGTTTTTGGATCACTCGTCGCCGGCCCTGGGCTGTCGACGCATGCGTCTTCATTGTCGAGGATGCCGTCATGATCGCGATCCGTAATCGGAGGCGCTTGCGGTTTCGGCTCCTCAGTGGGCAACGGCGCCCACGCGAGGCTGACGACGGCGCGCACTTCTGGGCTGCCGTAACCGCGGCCGAGGCCGCAACCAATTCCGGCGCCCAGGTTCAATTCCCCCGCCTGAAAGTGGCTTCCCATGAGCACTTCGACAGGCGTCGCCGTTCGCGCGAGGAAGCGATTTTTGCCTATCTCGGATGAGCTCCACAACTCTGGTCCAATCGTCAATTCCGGCAAGGGTCGGAGGCCAACAGATGCCGCAATCATGAGTGCCTCACCCGTCGTCTCGTTGAGCCAACCAAGGCGTTGCTCACCCGCGCGCAGTCCCACTTGTGCCGCATAGACGAACGAGGAGAGCTGGCCGGCGACCATCACGCGCGGCACGATCGAGACGCTGCCATTTCCAAAGAATGCAGCTTGTTTGCCGGTCGGAAGATGGCCTTGAAGACCCGCTGCAAGTGAAAACGGGCTCGCGTACTGACCTAACAAGCGCACGCTCACACCGGCGCGCAGATCTCCGAGCGCGATCCCGTTGCTCGCGTCGAAGCGGTCGCCTTGGATTGTTGCCGCATCGCCGCCTTGTCCGAGCAGCGCAGGCAGATCCAGGCTGAACCGAAGTCGTCCGAGGTACGTCAGGCTGCCGTAGACATGCGTGACCCATTGGTCTCGTACGATGGCGCCAACGGGTTCGCCATCCGAATAGATGACGAGCGGGTTGTGCGACCATTCGACGAGGCCTCCGAACGAAGGCCGGAAGTTGCCTCGAAAGTCGAGTGAATCGGTGACGAACCAATCGTGGCCTCGTTCGGACGGTTCGAATCGATCGAGCGCAAACCCCTGTGCAGATTGCGCACTCGAGACTTGGACAGACACCAATTGTGCGAGAGCGAACGCTCCGGCGAGTAGCGCAGGGCGTCTCACGAGCGCTCTCCGCGACGACGTCGCGTTGCCAGCGTTGCTAGCAATCCAAGGCCAAACAGCGCTTGCGATGTTCCCTGCAACGGGCGCCCGACGGCGCTGCAGGAACAGCCACCGCCTTCGACTGCGAGTACCTGGTGTGGCGCATCCTCTTCGGCACCACCGTTTCCGCCGAGTTCGGACGCGCGCCCGCCGGAAACCACATGTGAACCGCCGTGAGCATTGCTCCCGCCTTGGCCTTCGCCGCCAGCTTTCCCGGCACCGCCAGCCACAGAAGCGTTGCCACCCTCGCTGCCACTCACTCCTCCGGTATGGGATTCATTGCCGTCGGCACCACCGCCACTCACGCCAGCCGCGTTGCCGCCCATTTCGACGACACCGCCGGTGGTTCCGCTCGCGCTCGTTCCCCCGCGGCCGCCAGCATTCGTAGCGCCGCCGGTCGCACCGCTGTTCGTTCCTGCGGAGTTAGCGACTCCACCGCTTCCCGAGGTGCTGGCTCCGCCACCCGCTCCAGCGTTATTCGCGCCACCAGCGTTATTCGCGCCACCAGCGTTATTCGCGCCACCGACACCAACGACACCACCGATACCCGTTGCGCCGCCAGCAGCCGTGCCACCGCTTGCGCTCGTTCCGCCGTTGCCGAGCCCACCTGCGTTGGCGCCGCCAGTTGCTCCAAGCCCTCCCGAACTCGCGCCGCCAGAGCTAGAGCCGCCCGCTGATTTGCTTCCACCGGCCGCGCCGCCGCTGGAGACGCCGCCGTTCGCAAGCCCGCCTGCGCCGGCACCAGCGCTTCCTCCGGCTCCGCCACTGCCGCTGCCACCAGTGCCGCATTGAAGCGGAGAGCCGGGTAGGTTCAGCGCCGCATCGACCAACTGAAATGCATCGCCACACCAGACGTTCGTGAGGTTGGGGCCTACGTTCACTTCAGCTTGCAGGCCCACGACCTGCGACTTGAACGAGGCCGGCTCGCAGTGGGCGCCGCCTTCGTAGGAGAGCCAGCTCAGGGGGCCAGCCAACGACAGAATGCCGATATCTGTGGCGGAGTTGGGAAGCCAGCCGTCATCACCGCCCCCTAGTTGAAGGTTGAGTGTGTCGAGGCTCAAAACCACGATGCCGTTGCTCGGTACGGAGAGGTTCGCGAGGCTCACCGTAACTGCCGGCACTAGGCAGTTGTTGCCGGTGTAGACCACCATCGCTGTGAGGCCACACGCGGAGAGCTGTGTGACCAAACCTCCGATCGGCTCCAAGCGGAGCTCGATGAAGTCGCCCACGTCCTTCCCCGGTTGGTCGTAGTCGATCCGCACCAACTCGACTTTGCACGCTGCGTTCTGAACAATTGTTAAGTCTTGCGTACTCTGCGCCACCAGGGCGCTTTCATAGTCGCTGTCGTTACAACCCAGCGCTGCGCTACCTACGAGTGCGCAGTATCGCAACCAACGTCGCATTTTGAGATTTCCCCTTCTTGCTTTGTTTTCGAACTTGCTACGTTCCCCGCCGCCGCTCGCCTACCTCACTTAATTCCAGGCGTGTGTGGGGTGTCGAGCAATGCTTTATGAATGCCTCATGAGTGATGTCGTAATCTGACGTGTCGATGACGGCTTTCGCCTTTCGCCCGTCAGACTTCACAGGACGTGAGAGTGGACTCGAGTCTTCGAGTCAGGCGTGCGTGTTGGTCGAGCGCTGTCGCAATGTTCGCGCCAACGAAAGTTCAGCTCCGCGAGTGCGCCGGCGATCGACCTTTCATGCGTTTGTGTGCGCGCGCTGGCGGGCCATATCAGCTGCGCGATGCGCTGATGCATGCGATGCTTCCGGAGTGCCGGGCGTCGGAAGAGCGAGCGGGCACGAGCATTGCTGACGGGAGTCGCGCGCGGAGGAGAGCCGCGCGCGGTTCAATATCGAGCTCACGCACGTGAGAGGGAGACCTGAGTGCACCTGATCAAGAAGGGGATCGACGAGGCAGAGGGAGACCGCGACTTGGCCCCGGTCCCATTGGTTCATTTGAAGCGTCCGGGCGATACGGAGGTGACACCGGCCGTGTCTCCCGACCCCGAGTCATTGGCTCGCTTGAGAGCTCGCTCGGAGCCGCCGGCGGCTTCGAATGAAACTGGCTCTGAGCAGCGCTTGAGCCGGGCTCGTGCAGAGCTGAGCTCGACGCCGGGGGGCGACGCCGCGATCTCGTTGCGCAAGCTGGTGGCTGCGGATTCGACCTCGATACCGGCGGGTCAATCGCATGGAAGCTACGAACTGGTGGAGTCTCTGGCGTCCGGCGGCATGGGCAGCGTGCACCTCGCGGTGCAGCGTGGCGCGCGCGGGTTCGCACGCATCATCGCCATCAAGCGAATACACCCGCACCTCATGCAAAATCAGAAGTTTTGCGAGATGTTCATCGACGAGGCGCGAATTGCATCGCGTATCAACCACGGCAGCGTGTGCCGCATCTTCGATTTCGGTGAGGATCCAGACGGCTACTTCATCGCGATGGAGTATCTCGCTGGCGAGCCGCTTTCGCGCGTGTTGCGAGCCGTCCAGGAGCGACCGGAGCTCGCGCGGTCTCCTCGATATCCGTTGATTGTGGCTCGCATCGTTGCTGGTGTCGCGGAAGGTCTCCACGCGGCGCATTCGCTGTGTGACGACCACGGCGAGCCGCTCGGCGTAGTGCATCGCGACGTGAGCCCGCAGAACCTGTTCGTGCTCTACGACGGCACCGTGCGCGTTACCGACTTCGGAATCGCGCAGGCCCGGCAGCGTCTGCACCACACGCACGGTGGGTTGCTGAAGGGCAAGCTGAGCTACATGGCGCCCGAGCAAATCGAGCGAAAGCCGCTCGATGCGCGGGCCGACCTTTGGTCGCTCGGCGCGGTTCTGTGGGAAGCGCTGACGATGCGACGACTGTTTCGCGGGAGCAGCGAAGCCGAAACATTGATGCGGGTCATGTCGAAGCCTGTTCCACCGCCATCGACGCTCAATCCAAACGTCTCGCCGGCGCTCGACGCCATCGTTCGCCGCGCGCTGACGCGCAACCCAGCCGCGCGCTACGGCTCGGCGCGTGAGCTGGCGCGTGACCTGGAGAGGCTCTTGGCAAGCTCGGGCGACACCATCCCGACCATGGACCTCGCCGAGTGGCTCGTCGACGTATTTCCAGATGGCATCCAACGCTCCAGCCGCCGCTTGAAGGCTGCATTGAGCTCGGATCGACCCGGACACAGCACTGCTACTGCACCCACGGTTCCTGACGAAAGCATCCCGCCAACGAGTGATAGCCGATCACCTCCGAGAGCGATGGATTGGCAGGACGCTGCGACGCTCGCCAAGCGGTCTCCAGTCGAGAGCGGGCGGACGGCGGTGAACCGTTCAGGAGTGTCCCAGCGGCTGCGCTCCTCGCGCCAACACCTGTTGGTGGCTGCCTGCGCTATGTTGTTGGTTCCTGTCTGCACCTGGCTCATCAAAGGGCGTGGGAGCTCGGCGCCTGCGAGCGCATTGGCAGCGACCGCTGCGCGAACGCTGGTTCTACAGCCTTCAGCAGCGGACAAGGAAGCTCCTCCGCCGCAGAAGATCGAGCCCTCGGTCGCTCCAGCTACAACCGCAGCAGCCGTTGAACCAGCGCCCGTCGCTCGAGCGACTCCGAGTGCCACAGCGCTTCGCTCGAGTTCTCCACGTCTCGCTTCGGTCCCGAGCGCAGCGCGCGGAGTATCGCCACGCCCCGTGGAAAACCCACCCGTCGAAAACCGCTCAGGGTCTGCAATGGGCGCCGAGCGGTTCGAGATGGGCACCGTGTTCGTAAACGTGAGTGGCCGGGTTGCCGATGTGTACGAGGGGTCCGTGCTTCTCGGTCGGGCTCCGGTGAGGGCCGCGCTCAGAGCAGGGGCGCATCACCTCACGGTGCGCTCGCTCGATGGTGCGAGGCAGGATCTCGATGTCGACGTGGCAGCAGGGGCGGTGGCGCTTCTGAACGTAAAGTTCTTGGCGCCCTGACGCCGCTCAATGTTCCTGCTGATAGTCGGGCGCGTACAGCGAGAGCCCGTTCATGCGAAGCTCGAACCACGTGTCCGGATCGAGCCCGACTCGTTGGGCTGCAAACAGCTCACCTGCGAATGCGCGTAGTTTCACCGCTTCGGAACGGATGGCTTGGTGCTCGGCATACTCCGGAGCCCGCAGCGCGAACTTGGCGAACGCGTAGTAGGTTTTGGCAATCTGCTGCTGGTTGTGGATGGCCTTGCCGAGCCCCACCGCTTCCACGAAGCAGCGAGAGACGAGGCCATCGTCGCGCCGCTCCTCCGCGGCGAGAGCCTCGCCGAGCGTTCGCAAGGCGCCAGCCAGCCCTGCCCGGCACTGCGTCTGGCGATACAGCAAAACCGACGTCTGCGCTGCCAAACACGCAGCGCTCGAATTCTCGCTACGAAGCTCGAGCTTGGCTTCGACTCGGCGGAGCTCCGCCAGCGATAGCTTGTTCGGAAAACGTAGCAGCAAGCCCTCGGCGTTGGCGAGCGAACGCGCGGCGTCGTCTAGGTTGCCGAGGTGCTGCTGGCAATCGGCGATGTCGATCCAAACGTCTGGCAACGCCGCGAAGTGATCTAGCTTCCTGGCCAGATCGACCGCGTCGAAGAACAGCTCGAGCGCGCGCAGGAGTTCCCCCTCTTGCTCTGCGAGCCGTCCGAGCAGGAACAGATTTTCGGTCATGCCGTGCGTGTCGTGGAGCACTCTGCAAAGCTCGATCGAAACCTCGAGCGCCGTGAGCGCTTGAGGTCGTTCGCCGTCCTCCAACAGCGCAGCTGCGTACACCGTCAAGGCGTGCGCGCGCGCGTGCTCATTGCTGGTTTCGACAGCCCACTCCAGCGCACTCATGATGTGATCGTGCGCGCGCTGATAGTCCCCGTCGAGCACGTCGAGCCGTGCGAGGTCCTCGTGTGTGGCGGCCGTTTCGCCGGCGCTGTCCAGCGCCTGAAAGCTGGCTAGCGCCAAGTCCAAGTGCTGCCGCGCTAGCAGCAACTCGCCTCGATCTCGATAGGTGCGACCGAGGTTTTCGTGCGCCTTCGCAAGCAACCAAGGCTCCTCGATGCGGTTTGCCAGTAGGGCCATTTCCTGAAACGCCGCGAGCGCGTCCTCCGATTTGCCGACGAGCCGGAGCACTTGGCCGCGCTGTTCTTGTGCGAGCGCGGTCTCCCAGGAGGGAGAGCTTCCGAGCAGCTGCATCGCTGCCTCGACCAGCGTTACCGACCAGTTCGGTTGCCGAGCGGCGAGGGCGAAGCGCGCGGAGGTCAGGTAGGCACGAGCTGCGTCGTGGGCTGCGCCTTCGTGTTGGGCGCGCTCGGCGAGCAGCAGGTTGACCACGTAGCCGATGCGGTTGTCGTCGTACTCGATGGGGTGCTCGGGATCGGTCGTGCGCTTGAACGCCCCGCGCGACTCCAGCATGCGCAGCGCTTGCTGGACTCCGACACCAACCGACAACTTTTGGCATGCGTCGACGAGCGCGGCAGGAGGGTTCGAAGCGGAGAAGCCGAGCTGATCCCGCACGATTTCCAGGCACTGCGCGGGGGGCAGCGGGTCGAGCGTCAGCGTGCACATGCGCTCGGCCTCAGGTGAGACCCATTTGAACTCGTCGACGCGCGAGCTGACTAGCAGGAGAACGCTTCCGCTCAGACAGTGACTGAGGTGGCGTACGAACTCGATTGTTGCTTGCGGACAAAACTGAAGGTCTTCAATCACGAGCACGAGCGGCTTCTCCTCGGACAGTCGCGCCCACAGGCAAGCTAGGAGCTCGGCTGCCATGCGTGGATGAGGGGACTCGTTTTCCGCCAGTGCTTGGAGCAGCGGCATGTCCGAGCCACCTTGATAGAGCACGCGCGCGAGCAAGAAGGGGACCGCGTCGAGGCCTGTCTCTCGCGCGCAGCGGGTGAGCTCGGTCCGCAAGCGCTGCCGCGCAATGCGCTCGTCGACATCGTTTTCGCTTTGGAATGCAGCGACCAGAAGGCGTTCGAGTGGCTCGCCGCGGTTGCCGGCCCACGCTTCTACGCGCACGAGGCGAATCTCTGGAAAGGGTGGCGCCGCCAGGCGCTCCAGAATCTCCTCGATTAGGCGACTCTTGCCCATTCCGCGATCGCCGATCAGATTGATAATCTGCGCTTCGCCTCGGGTGAGCGCGAGCGTAGCGCGTTCGAAGGCGACCTTGAATTCCGTATCACGATCGCTGAGCCGAACTGCCGACGAGCTAGGCCACTTTGATTTGGAGCCAATGGACATGAGGCAACCTCTCTCCCCCGACAGAGAGCAGAAAGTGTGCCCGCGGCGCCGCAGCGGAGCTTGTCGAAGCGGGCAGGCTTTCAGTGCAACGGATTGCGCTCACCGAGCGCAAGGTTCTGCACTAGAGCGACAAACGCTTAGGAAGTCGCCGCACATTGCGGAAAACGCATTCGTGCGGAGTACGCGCATGGGGGGAGTCTCTTCCGAATTCACTTCGGAAGACGCGGGCGGCGCGTGCCCGCCCCCACAAACCAAGCGCGCTTCAGCCGAGCTTGTGTTCTCGGATCTTGTAAAACAATGTGCGGCGGCTGACTCCCAGGAGTCGCGCCGCCATGCTGCGATTGCCTTGCGCGCGCTCCAGCGCGCGGCAGAGTGCACGGCGCTCCGCTTTCTGGACCACGCGGCTGAGCTCGATCGTCGAAAGCTCCGCGGATGCTTCGTCACCAGTGTGCGCGTCGCGGCCGAGCTCTGTCGCGACCTCGCTTGCGCCGATCTCGCTCGTCTCCGATAGCACCACCAGCCGCTCGACGACGTTCTGCAGCTGACGCACATTGCCGGGCCATGGCGCCCGCACCAAGAGTTCGATGGCGCCCTGGCTCAGTACCACGCGGCGGCCGCTGAGGGCCGCAAAGCGCAGGCAGAACTGCTGCGCCAGGGTTGCCACATGGTCGGGCCGTTTGCGCAGCGGTGGTACCTCGATCGGGAGAACGTTGAGTCGATAATACAGGTCTTCGCGAAATTCTCCGCTCTTCAGCATGCGCTCGAGGTTTCGATGCGTCGCTGCAACCACACGCACGTCGGCTTTGATCGTCCGCGTGCCGCCGAGCCGCTCGAACTCGCGGTCTTGGAGCACGCGTAGTAGTTTGACCTGCACGGCTAGCGAAACGTCGCCGATTTCATCGAGAAAGAGCGTGCCGCCGGAGGCCAACTCGAAGCGACCAATCTTTCGGGACACGGCGCCGGTAAACGCGCCTTTTTCGTAGCCGAACAGCTCACTTTCGAGGATTTGTTCTGGCAGCGCGGCGCAGTGAACCTTGACGAAAGGCTGGCTCGCTCGTCGACCCTGCTCGTGAATTCGCCGCGCGAACACTTCCTTGCCTACGCCGCTCTCACCGCGGATGAGAACGGTGGTCGTGCTGCGTGCGGCTCGATCGGCCATCGCCAACGCGCTCCTCATCTCGGCGGAGGCGGTGTCGAGATTGATGCTGCCGGAAGCGCTGGACTGATTCTCCTCATGGTCGCCCAGGAGCAAAGCTTTGCGCAGCACCAGTGCAGCTTCTTGGCGAGTGAATGGCACGCGCAGTGTATCCGTAACCCCGGCGTGCACGAGCTTGGTTACGAGCTCTGGGCCCAGTTCTTTTGCTAGCGCGATTACGGGGACGCCTGGGCAGGTGGCACCAATTTCCGCGAGCGCGAGTTGAACCTCGCTGAGGCTGAGCGTATCGGCAAGAACCATTGCGTCGTAGTCTTCACGCCGAAGTGCAGCGGCGAACGATGCGACATCGCGCACGCGAAAGACCGAGATCGGTTCATCCTCTAGACAAAGGCAAAGCTCACTCGCCGCATCGGAGTCAGCCCCTACCAGCCCTACACGCCGGTGCATGGAGTCCATTGCTCTCATAAGATAGAACCGCTAACGGTCGTGTCCAACTTGCATGGCAGTCGAAGCGCGATGTAGGTGACTCGCGCCACTTCTGGGAGAAGCCGTGGACTCCGTGCAGGTGAGCGGTGGCAACGCACACCCGGTGACACACGGAGTCCACGACCCATCTCGTGCAGCGCGGCTCAACCAGCGAAACCTGGGCCCGTCGCGGCCTGCGCTTCAGCGCATGAATTCTCGCGCACGGAGCGCGTCGCGGATCTCGGTGAGCAATACCTCCTGTCGCGGCGGTTCGGCGGGAGCCGCGGGCGCTGCCTTGTTCTCGCGCTTCAAGCGATTGATCAACTTGATTAGCGCGAACACCACGATCGCTACCAGTACGAAGTCGATCAGACCCTGAATGAACAGGCCGTATTTGATGAGGACCGGAGCCTGCCCATCTGCGCCCGGCTTGAGCTCAAACGCCAGCTCTTTGAAATCGATGCCACTCGTCAGCATGCCGAGCGGCGGCATGAAGATGTCGCTGACGAGCGAGTTCGTGATTTTCCCGAATGCGGCGCCGATGATGACACCGACGGCCATGTCGATCACGTTGCCCTTAACTGCGAATTCTTTGAACTCTTTGATGATGCTCATGGGGTCGCCCTTCGCGTGTCTCGGAATGTCACTGCGAAAGCAGCTTGAACTCGATGCGACGATTCTTTTGGCGACCAGCGCCATCCTTGTTGTCGGCGATAGGCTGATCGGGCCCGATACCTTTGGTTTCGATCCGATCTGAGTCGATCCCTTTGCCGACCAGGTAGGCCTTTACCGAGTCCGCTCGTTCACCTGAAAGCGCCACATTCTTTTCGCGCGGCCCCACATTGTCCGTGTGGCCCTGAATCGAGATTCTCAGATTGGGGAACTCTTTCAAAACCGACGCGGCTTCGTCCAAGGTCGTGCGAGAAATCGCGCGGATGGTGGCCTTGCCAGTGTCGAACTCGATGCCAGCGATGACGCCGCTGAATTTCTGAATCTTAGCCGGCAGAGTGTCCGGGCAACCGTCATCGTCTTGGAAGGCGTTCTTGGTTTCGGGCTCCTTCGGGCATTGGTCTGCTGCGCCCTGAACGCCGTCGTGGTCGGCGTCGGGGTCGGGACAACCGTCGGGGGTCGTGGCTTGCTCATTGGGGCAGCGGTCTACCGGCAGAGGCACGCAGTCGTGATCCGCGTCCTTTTCCGGACATCCGCTGGGCGCGGGTCCCGCTTCGGTCGGGCAGCTGTCACGCTCATCGTCGATGCCATCTGAATCTGCATCAGCGGGTGGCGGGCAGCCATCCGGCGCGGGTCCAGCGGCTTGCACGCATTTGTCCGATTTGTCGGGAACGCCGTCAGAGTCCGCGTCGGCTTCGGGTGGAGGTGGCGGCTCGGGAGGCCTGCGTGTGTCGAGCGTGAACGTTAGACCCAGCAACAGCTCTGGGTGATGGGTCTTCGTGCCAGGGTCCGCGTCGTACTTCTGAGTCAGGTGGTCTCGCAAATCCAAGCGCAGCCCAAGGAAATCGTCGAGGTAGAGCTTCCCGCCGACGCCGAAGTGGATACTCGGATCGCTGTCCGTTCCGGTCGCGTTGCTTCCGGCTGCGAGCCGTCCAGCGCCGACCAATGCGAAGGGCGTAAGTACTCGACCCGGGAGCTGTCCAATCAGCTGTCCACGTACGCCCCAGAGCGCTGCGTTGGAACCGCTGTCGCTCTTCGTGGGCCCAGCAGCACCTTCGATTTCGACACCGAGGAACTCGAGAGGATAGTAGCCAGCGCGGGCGCCGAGCTCCGGGACGGGCGAGTCGAGTGCTTGTTGCTGCCGGCTGTAGAATGCGTTCGACGACGAAGGAAACAAGAGGCCAGCGAACACGCTGCCTTCGAAATAGCCGCTAGTCGGACGCCCGAGCGCGGGTGGGCTGTCCGCCTCGTCACTGGGTTCGGCATGTGCATGGATACTCGCAGCAAGAGAGGAGAGCAGCGCAGCGATACCAAACGAAATAGGTAGTTTTTTCATTCAAAGCTCCAATGAAGATCCGCGGGCTGCGCTCAGAGCAGCTGATAAACCAGGTTGACGGCGGAGAGCGTGTCGAGCTCCTTCACGCCGGGCAGCGGGTGGTTGTCGAAACGTAGGGAGAACGTCGTCGCCAGCGAAAAGCGCGACGCGAGTGCAGCCGTGAGGCCGACGTCCCAGTTCAGGCGCCAATAGGCGGTGTCGCCGAGGCCTTGCAGATACTCGAGCCCTGTGTTGAAGCCCACGTGCTCGTTGAAGCTTTCCTTGTAACCGACGAACAAGCGCCCGCTATGGCGAACGTCGGACTTCTCCAGCGCTTGTCCCTGGGCAGCCGCGGCTGCGATAGCCGAATTCCGACGCACGTCGAACTGCAAGTCGTAGCCCAACTCCCCCCAAAACTGCTGCTTCTCTTCGTCGATGAAGTAGTACGCAACGCCTGGGTCGAGATTCAATCTGAGGGTTAGACCTTGAAAACGATCCTTGCGTCCCGAAAGTGCGAGGAAGAGCGCCAGATCCTTGGATACGAAGCGGTCATAGCGAATCTTGCCCTGGTAGTTCTCGACGGTCGTCGCCATCTCCTCGCCGGGCTTTGCGGCGCGACCGTAGTTGACGGCGGCTGCGACGCTGACCTCGTTTGCGCCACGACGCGAACGCAGCGTGCCGAGTGCAGTCGCGGCGAGCGAGCGCGAGTTGCCCGTTGCGAGCAAGCCGCCGCCGACGAGCTTGGCTTCCGTTGCGTCCTTCGAGGTATCGGCCTTCTTACCGGTATCGAACGTCTCGGTAGCAACGTCGGATTTCCCGGCGCTCGCGTTGGTCTGCTTCATCACGCCGGAGGCGGGTTGCTGCGCGCTCGCGGTAAGTGAGGTCAGACAAATGGCAGTTGCTAACACCGCTGCACAGGCACGAGCGGTAGTGGTTCTAGATTGGGGCGCGCGTGAAAGTATGGCGCGATCAAGCGTCGGGGAGGTTGGTCCCATCAGTATTACTCCTGCCTCGATTGGTCGAGGCGAACGTCGCTGTAAGCAACGCGTGTGCCTCGCACCCAAGCATCGATTCACGGCGCCTGATTCGAGCCAGATGCGCGAATGATGTCGTTTCTCGACCATACGATGTCGCTTCGAGACGACATCCGTCCCGTGCCTTGCCGGCGGCTTCGTTCAGCCGGCTTATTTGCGCGTTCTCGACACGCCCGAGGGCTTATCAGTCGTTGCGGGCACTCGGCTGGAACACCGAATCACGGGCTCCAGCGAAACCTGCGGCTGGCCCGCTCTTTGCTGATGCCTGTGCATGCAGAATCATCGACTGTTTGGGATTTGCTTGTTGCTTGCGGCATGCGGCGGACCACTGAAGTACAGCATTCCTTCTTCCCCCAAGGCTCCCGGCGCCGACGCGGAGCTCGTGGCCGACGTTCGCGACGACCAAAATCAAACTCAGCTCGAAATGGAGGTCACCAATCTGGCACCGCCCGATCGCATCGCCAACGACGCCACTTCGTACGTCGCCTGGTTTCGCAAGAGCCCCGAGACGGTCTGGTCTCGCATCGGCAGCGTCGCCTACGACGCCGACAAGCGCAAAGGCGAGTTCACCGGAACCGTGCCGGAGCTGGCGTTCGATTTCGAGGTGACAGCCGAGACAGTCGATAGCGCCGCCTCTCCGTCTGGCAACGTGATCTTCAACCAGCGCGTTGCAAAAAAGTAAGCGATCCCGAGCGCGGCTCACGTTGGTCGCGTGCAGGCCACAACTTGGTCAGCGCGGTCGGAGGGCGTGCCTTTGAATCAGCTTGATGAGATAGGTGCGGTCCATTTGCGCTCGCCGGGCCGCCATCGCCACGTTGCCACGCGACGCTTCGATGATGTGCTTCAAATAGCGCTTCTCGAATTGATCGAGGAGAATGCGGCGCGCATCCTTGTAAGGCAGCTCGAGAAGCTTCGAGCCTTCGTCGTCCGCGGGCGGCGCCTCCGACGCGGTAAGCTCGGGGCTTTCACCCATGGCGAGCGTTGCCTCGACCCAGTTTCGCAGCTCCCGAACGTTACCTGGCCAGCGGTGAGCGACGAGAGAAGCCAGATTTTCGGGAGAGATGATGGTATCGACGCTGCCGGCATACCCCGCTTCGCGCAGGAAATGCTCGACTAGCAACGGAATGTCGGCGCTGCGTTCGCGGAGCGGCGGAATGCGAAGCACGACGACGGCCAGTCGATAATAGAGGTCCAGTCGGAATGCGCCTTTGTTGACGTCCGCCCGCAAATCGCGGTTCGTCGCTCCCACGATGCGTACGTCGACCGCTACTTCTTGGCGGCCTCCGACGCGACGAAAGCGGCGGCGCTCGAGCGCTCCCAATAACTGCGGCTGCAGTTCGGGCGGGAGCTCCCCGATTTCATCCAGGAACAGAGTGCCCTTATCGGCACGCTCGAAAGCGCCGATGTGCTGCCGCTCTGCGCCCGTAAACGCACCGCGTTCGTGACCGAAGAGCTCGCTTGCAACCAGGTTCGGCGCGAGTGAGCCACAATCGAGCGTGACGAAGGGACCGGCCGCTCGCGCGCTGTGGTCGTGTAGCGCTCGCGCCACGACCTCTTTACCGGTGCCGCTCTCTCCGAAAACCAGCACTGGCGCGCTCGAGCGCGCCGCCGTGCTGACCTGCACCATCAGACGGCGCATGATTTCGGTACCGCCCTTGAGCTCGTCGAGCTCTCCTTCGGCGTAGAGCTCCACTGCCGCGCCGCTTCCTTCGCGCGCGACGAGGCGTGTATGCCCAATGACGAGCTCAGTACCCGCCGGAATCACTCCGCGATCGATACGAGCGCTCCCCACGAAGGTGCCGTTGCTCGAACCGAGATCCGTGACGACGATGCCTTCGGGGCCACGGGCCAGCTCGAGATGAAAGCGGGATACCGTAGCGTCCTCGAGTTGAAGCGCGTTCCCATCGGCCGTGCCGATGCTGAGCGTCTCTTCATCGGTCTCGATGGTGCGGCCTCGATCCGGTCCCTTCAGGACTTCGACCCGCAATGTTTTTACGGGAACGAGCGGGCCCTGCTTCAATCGGGTCGTCGACTGCGACATGTGTGGCCGACTTTGCCACAGCGGCCGCGCGGCTCAAGGCCGGAGCGCTAGCCAGCGGTAGGCACGCCAGATCACGAGTGCAACGATTGCGATGAGGAGCAACGCGAGCGAGAACGGGATCTTCCTCAGGCGAACTGCGAGCTCACGGACCGGGTTCGGGCGCCGTTCGGGGAGCGAAGCGTCACTTTGGACTACGGGTTTGCGGGGAACGCTCTGGCGCATCGTCGTGCGCGGCTCCGGCTCTTCGAGCCGATCGAAGTCGAGCGTCATTACTTGCTCGAGTTCGTTGAGATACTCCCTCGCGTTGGCGAAGCGAGCGGCGGGTTCCTTTTCGAGTCCACGGTCGATGAGGCGTTGAACAGCTCGAGGCACGAGCACGTCGGGCGCAACTTCGTGCACGCCGGGCGGCTGAGTTGCCAGGTGCATGGCGAACAGCGCCATCGAGCTCTTTGCTTCGAATGGCGGGCGAGCCGCGAGCAGCTCGAAGAGCAGCACGCTCAGCGAATACAGATCCGCGCGTCCGTCCACCTCGTCACCCCGCACCTGCTCGGGGGACATGTAAGCCGGTGTGCCGAAGATTTCATTTTTTTGAGTCAGACGTGTGTGCTCGACTCCGCCCGAAGCACGGATCCGCGCGATGCCGAGGTCCAAAAGCTTCGCAAAATCCGGATCACCCGCTTCTGTGACCAGCATCACGTTGGCCGGCTTGACGTCGCGGTGCACGACTCCATGCTCGTGAGCGAAGGCGAGCCCAGTGAGGATGTGCCGCACCACATGGAGCGCGCGCTGTGGTGGAAGCTTCGTGTCTCGCTCGAGGACGCGGCTGAGGGGCCTGCCGTCGAGAAACTCCATCACGAAATAGGCAGGGCCATTCGGCGCGTCGGCGTCGCGGTACTCGATGAAATCGACGAAATTGGGGTGACTCAGCTGCCGGATCGCGTCTGCCTCGCGTTGGAAGCGCTTGCGCAGCCCCGAGTCCTTCGCAGCGGCCGGCAATAGGACCTTCACGGCAACGATGCAGTCGCGCTCGAGATCCACCGCCTTGTACACTGCGCCCATTCCTCCCGTGCCGAGCAGCGACTCGATGCGATAGCGAGCGCCGAGGACGCTGCCCGTGGGCAGGGTCGGCGCGTCGTCGTGCTTTTCTTCGACACTTGCGGGCGCTTCGCCGGCACCGGTGAGGGCTTCGACGAATTTCTCGCGAGCGCGCTCAACCAATTCTTCAGTCTCTGCGGGCGTTCGCGACAGAGTTTTGGCGATCGATTCGACGGGCTCGCCCTCGAGATCGGCGAGCATCAACGCGACCCGCTCGTCGTTGTCCAGCTCTTGCAGAATGTTCTGAACTTGGCGCTTCACCGCCGCACGCGGGTTCTTCGGCGGCGGGCGCGGTTTGGTCTTGGGCCGCGACTTCTTGCGAGCCTCTTCGAGCTTTTGAACGTGGGCACGAGCTATGGCTACGAGAAACGCATATAGATTGCTCGGCTCGGTCAACTCATCGAGTTTGCGCGACGCTTCGAAAAACACCTGCTCGCAAGCGCGCTCCGCGTCATCGGCGTCCCCGAGCATGGCCAGCAACATTCGAAACAGGCTGATTTGATGGCGTCGAATCAATTCTGCGAAGGCGAACTCGCCCGCTCCCCCTCGATAGAGCCCGATGAGGGCTTCGTCGCTCAGTTCGGCCCCGAGCCCGCCACTGGTCGCGTTGCGCGCCGCTTCCAATCGCCTGTCAGCTCCGCGGTGCGTTTGCCCGTCCGCTGCGCGAAAGGCCGTCAAGGATGTGGCGCGCCGGCACGAAGTGCTCCACCTCGTCTTCGTCGCGCACGATCAAGCCGAGCGCCGCGAACCTGTCGACGGTGCCCTCGATTTCTTTGAATGTCACGCGATCCCCCACCTGCAGCATGCGGCGTAGATAGTAGTTCGCGATGATCTCTTCGGCGGGACGGCGCATCGCCCAGCAAAATAGGAACGCCGCCGTCAAAACCAGCGTTGCGATCAGAATTGCCAGGTTGTTCGTGACGAACGAGAGATCGGCGCCGAGCGTGTTTACAGCGACCGTTACCGTGAGAATCAGAATGAGGCTCTCGCAGACTGACTCAGCCATTCCGGCGTAGGGCGACTTCAGCTCCTTCATTACCGAGCCGATGGCGCGTCGCGCCGCGCGTGCGACGTAGCCTCCCACCGCGAGCACGAACAATCCCGACGAGAGCTTTGGTAGATAGCCGAGGATTGCCATCAGCGCGTTGCGCACGGCGCTGAGTCCCAGGATGTCGGCGGACGCGGCCAGAGCCATCGTAAGGATGGCGATATAAAGCAGCGACGCGACAGCCTTCGACGGTGTGTATCCGTCTCCCAGTCCCCCCAAAATCCTGCCGATCCAGGTATCTTCGGTGATCTGATCCAATCGAGACAGCCTGAGCAGGCGCTCCGCGAGCGAGCGCACGATGCGCGCCACGATCCACAGCGCGAGCGTGACTCCGACGGCCGACGCGAAAGTAGGAGCTCTCGCAACCAGCTCATTCCAAAAGCGCTCGGCTGGCTGACGCAGAAATCGCTCGATCAGCGGATGGCCGCCGAGGGCAGCTAGCGCGTTAGGACCCTGTTCCATCATTGCCATCATCGGGACCGCCTCCCTCGCGACCCTTCGTAAAGTAATCGAGCGGCGCCGCCGTCAACAGCCGAGCGAATTCGAGAACCGTCGTCAACATGGCCACTCGCGCCATCACGCGCTCGGGCAGGTTCGCCGGCGGCTTCTCATCGAGCGCGATCAACAACAGCGCGCGAATATCGACTTGCGGTACCGCCTTCATGACCTGAGCGCCTCGCGCACGAGAACGTAGCATGAAGCCGAGCGGCGCCGAAATGGCCGGCTTCCGACCGACCAGCGCGCCTTCAAACGTGCGCGGCAGTCGGAACGTATTTGATGACCAGTAACGTCATGTCATCGTCGACGCTCGCTCGCCAAGCCGTGACTTCCTCATTGATGGCGTCGCGAATCGCGGCCGACGACTTGGTTGCCGTTGCCTCGACGCACTTGACCAGGCGCTCCAGGGAGAATTGCTCCTGGTGAACGTTCCGAGCCTCCGTAATGCCGTCCGTGTATAATACGAGCACGTCGTCCGCGTTCAAAATCAACTCGGAATCTTGGGTCAGGCGACGAACGCTGGGCATCGCGCCCACCCAGAAGCCCGGTGTCTGAATCGTTTCGCAGCGGCCGGTCGCAGCGCGATATACGATGAGGTCCTCGTGCGCGCCGGCGAAGGTGAAATGCCCGCCACGCTGATAGCGAAACACGGTGAGCGTCGCGTGATCGTCGCGCTTCAAGCGTTCACGCACGTTGTCCCACACTGCTTCGCCGAGCGCGGAGATCACCTGGCTAGGCGATGGCGAGGGCGTCAAACGACAGAGGCCAGCGATCATACTCTGGATCATGACCATGATGAGCCCGGATCCGAGGCCGTGCCCCGTGACGTCGCCGATGCCGATCCAAGCGCCCTGCGGCGTCGGGATCACGTCGTAGTAGTCACCGCCAGCTTCGGCTGCAGGTACCATCAAGCCCGAGAGCTCGAGCTCGGGAACATCCATGATCACGGGAATCATGCTGGTCTGAATTGCGGCTGCAAGCCGAGCCTCCTCGGCGACACGCTCGGCTTCGAGGCGCTCTCGGAGTGTGACCTGCGCTACCATTTCGCGATGGAGCATCGCCCCTTTCACAGCGGACCCGATCTGCTGTCGCAGTGACTCGTAGACGCCGGACTGGGCGCCGCCCGCCAGCACCGCCACGCCGAGCATCTCGGATTCGAACGTGATGGGCAGCACGACGAAATGTTCACTCCGCTTCGTGTCGAAGACAGCCTCGGGAGCCAGCAGCGTTTCGCGGAACGGTTCGTTGTGCAGCAGTAGCTCACCGCTCTCTACCCGCGCCATCAGACTCTTGAGCTCCCCGGAACGGCGGCCCGTATACAGCGCGACAGAAGCGCGCGATATCTCCAGGTAGGGCAAGCTCTTGACTAGTTCTTCCTTCAGCAAAGGTAAGCTCAGGGTGGTCGCCAAACGTTCGCCAACCCAGCCGAGCCAAGACGTCGCCTGCTGTTGCTCGATTTGCTGGCGACCGAGCAGCCGAATCGAAGCCGCGCCGACCAGGACGCGTGCGTTGTGCCAGAGCCGCTCGACCAACCGTGTTTCGTGTCGGTTCGCTACCTCGACGGAGCGGAACTCGGCTCGCAGCACCGAAACGACTCGCTGAAACTCGTCGAGGCTCGCTCCTTCGTGCTGCGCACGTTCCAAGACGTTCTCGAGAGTCGTGCTGAAGCGCCCGTCCTCCCCGGCGAGCTCCCGATCGAGCGCGTTGAGCAGTTCCCCGGGCCAATTACCGAGCGCATCGCTGGGCAACGCGACCGCGTCGCGCATGACCCTGGCCAACACCTCACTCCGCTCTCGAATGAAGTCGCGCAGACTGAGCCGCTTGTCGCCAGTGGGCTTCACGGTGGCCGAAACTTGGTATCCACATCCGCAGGATTCGCGACGCACGAACTCGACCGGTCCGACGGTGATCAGCGGGACACTATCTCCCTCCAGTTGTCGCAGCACACTGTCAACGGCGCGTTGCCCCATCCACCAAAGCGGCTGACGTAGAGTCGAGAGCGACGGTCGTGCGAAGTGTGCGGAGTTGATGTCGTCGAAGCCGCACACCATCACATCTCGGGGCACCTGTAAGCCGGCTTCGCCGAGCACGTCGAGAGCACCGAGCGCCATGTTGTCGTTGGCGCAAACGACTGCGTCGAACGCGGCGCCGCCTTCGAGCAGCTCGCGCATTTTCGCTGAGCCGGAGGCAACCGTAAAAGCGCCGTGCACGAGCAGATGTGGTTCGACCGGCAGCCCATGCTCCGCGAGCGCTCTGCAATATCCGGCGAGCCGAAGGTTGCTTTCTGAACTGTGTTTGGGTCCGGCAATGAAAGCGATGCGGCGACACTTGTGCGCTTCGATCAAGTGCTCGACCCCGAGTCGCATGCCGCCTTCGTTATCGATGACGAGGCTGGGAATGCCGGGTAACTCGACGCCCACGCTGCACACCGGCAAGGGCATGTAGCCGCGGCACAGGCCAGTGAGGCCATCGACACCGCAATAGTGGCCCATGGTCGAGGAGACTACGATGACGCCATCCACGCAGTCCTTGCCGATGAGTTCATAGATTTGGTTCTGCGTGACTGCCGCCGAATCGGGGTGACCGAGCGGCTCACCAGGAATTGCCAGCACGCTCGTGTCACGCAGGCTTGCGGCGCGCTCGACGGCTCGGCGGAGCTGGACTGCATACTCTGAAATCAGATTGTCGAACAGGAGCGCTACGCGGGTGCGGTGGCGCTTCATGATTCGACCGGCGCCTCCGGGTAGGAGCTCACCCTCACGAGCTCGGGTGCCATGCGCTCGAGCGGCGCGATGGCGCGCGCCTGCCAGCTCAAGTTCTTGTCGACGACGAACTCGATGGTCAGCTCACGCTCGGCCGTCTGTAGCGCATAAATCATGCTCACGAAGGCCTTGATGCAGCTCGAGTTCATGAGGTACAGCGAGCGAATGTCGACGTCGAGCCGCGAGAGGTGCTGGTAGGCGAGCTCGGCTTGCAGTGCTTTCAGGCATTGTTTGAGCGGCTCGACGGCGAGCATGTCGCCCGTGCCCGACAGGCGGAGCGTCGCTTTGTCTTCCTCCAGCCTTGCCTCGAGCCCGAAAGAGTCGAGCGTAATGTTCTTCAACAGTGACATCGTGGAAAACTCCGAGAGGGTTAGACCGGGGTATCGACCGAGACAGTGAGCTCGTCGCCATCAATCCGATAATTCAGGTTGAACCCGCCTTCGGCGCGAATTCGCGCCAGACCGAGTCCGGACTCGTTCAGCTTCGGTGCAGTCTCGAGGATGAGGCGATCGTAGAGAGCGACGGGATCTTTCGCGCTGGTGAGCTCGCGCAGGTGAAGCTCGGCGGCGCGCAGGCGCTCGGGCGTAGTCCGATTTCTAGCTTCGAGCCGTAGCGTCAATGCGCCGTCCTGCGAGAGGAGCTCGGCCGAGACGCTGATGTTGGACCCGGAAGAGTACTTCATCAGATTCTCCGCGAGCTCCTGCGCGACCATGTAAAAACGAGCTGCCACGTCTGGATCGTCCACCAGGCAGCGGCAGAACTCGGACAATAGCTTGGAGACCGCGCTCACCATGCGCGCGTTGGAGAACGCGGTCATCGTCAGCAGCAAGGTGGCGCGCCGTGTCGATTCGATCATCGCTAGTGCGTTGGCTGTTTACAGAGTTCAGCACGAACTCGAACTTTGCGCCACGTGAATGGTGTCGCGCTCGAAGTGCAGTGCATGAGTGTCAATCTGCCGCCATGTGCTCTCGAAAGCGGTCAATCGCGGCTGCGCGATTCTCGGGCAAGAAGCGTGTTTTTTCGGGGTCAGTGCTTGAACGCTGCTCGCGAGACGAGCGGGACAGTTTCGAAATTCGAGACGGTTGGGGCAACTCCAGAAATTGCAGAAGATGATGCGGAGAGTGCGTGCGCCAATGCGAGTGGCCTCGAGTCTGCCCTTGCTAGACTCATGAATTGGGCGGCAGCTCACATACTAATGGGTTGATGTGGGGTGTGCACTGTTCAATCGCTGTCATGAGTACTTAACAATCGAGTCGGTGGACCGTGTATTGCGGGGTCCAAAATTGTCTGAGTGCGCGACGCGCGCTGTCCCCCGGTTGAGGTTTCAGTGTCAATCACGCGCGAGAGGGTCTTGATTGTCAGCGACATCCCCGCGACAGCGAGGGCGTTGAGGAACTCCCTGGCTGGTGCCGGCTTCGATGCAGTGGTCGTTCCGGGCTTCGGCGAAGCCCGAGCAGCGCTCGTTCGATCGAGTTTTGGCCTAGTCGTTCTGGACGTCGAGGAGCCGATCAGCGCTCAATTCGTCACGCTTCTGACGTCGGGCCATTACGGCAGCCGTATCGCTACGATAGTACTTTCTGCGCTCGAGAAGCTCGACGCGAGGCTGGAGATTCTCTCCCTCGGGGCTGACTTCATCATGAAGCCAGCGGACCCGCTGTTCATCGCCAATCGCGCTCGCGTCCTCGTAGGCATGGCGGTTCACTTGGCAGCGGAACGCTCGCGCAGGGTCCTGCTAATCGACGACAGCGTGACCTACGGAAACGCCGTAGCCTTCGAGTTGCGAAAGAGTGGCCACGACGTAGTACTCGCGACGACAGCAGCCGAGGGGATCAAGTACCTCTCGCTTCAAATGCCGGAACGCGTCTTGGTCGACGTCTTTCTTCCGGACGCGGATGGCATCGATGTGGCGCGTCGCATCCGCGAAATGCCGGATGGACGTGAGCTGCCGCTCTTGCTCCTGACCGGGCGCGAGAGTGGCACTACGCGCAAGCGGGCGAGCCAAGCGGGAGTCACCGCGTTCATCACCAAGGACAGCCGCCTCTCCGTCATTGCAGCCTGGGTGTGGCGCCCGACACAGGCTGGCCTCGACGCGGCGAGTCAGTCCGGAACCTACGGAGCGGTCGCGATCTCCGCGCCGCCATCGAGCCAGTCCTCCAAACACAACGATCTATTCGAGCGCGTAGTTGCCGCGAGTGGTCTGTCACTGGTGCTCGGGCGCTCCACGCTCGCGCTCGCTCTGCGTCGTTCTGGCACGCGACCGGACGAGCTCACGCCGGGTAGCCTGTCTCTCGCGCTCGAACAGATCGAGAAGACACTCAGCACGTTCTTGCCGCCGGAAGCCGTAGGCGGGCGCATGTCGTCCATCGCCGAGCTTGCGCAGGAGGGATCCGATGTGGTCGTTGCGAAGTAGGAGTTTTGGTCAGCTCATTGGAGGCGCCCTAGGAGCCATCGCGTTCCTCGCCATAATCGCGAATCTGATCGGTATTTTCGCGCTGCGCGCCGTGATTGTGGCGAAAGATCGAGTGGTGGACACGAACGCGCAGACGCTGATCGACATCGAGGCAGCACGAGTGATACGCGAGCAGCGCGCGAAGTTCGTGCGAAGCTTCGTCATCTCGCCGAAGGAGAAGTTCCAGCACCAAGCGGATGAGGCGAACGCGGCGCTCCAGCATGCGCTGGAGCAGCTGCAGCGACGCGCGACCTCGGACGCCGAGCACCGCGCTGTTCAAGAGGTGATGCGACGCAACGATGCCATGCGCGCTGCCTGGGATGAGCTGATTCGCCAGAAGAAGGCCGGTGTGGCGATGGATGTGCTGGCCGAGTACTTTACCGCACACTCCTCCACTACCGTCGCGGCGCTGGACCACGCGTTCGTCGCGCTCACGAACCTCGAACGTGACGAACTCTTGCGAGCTCAGAAGGAAGCTTCGGACAGCGCGCAGCACGCAGTGTGGCTGCTCGGTGCCAGCGCGGTCATCACTTGTCTGCTGGCCGGGGTGCTGGCGGTGCTCTTGTCCGCTGGCCTACGACACCGAATTGGCGCCGCGGTCCATGGTGTCCAGAGCTCTTCTACGGAGCTCGAGGCGGCAGCTCACCAGCAAGTGAACAGTACTCAGGAGTTGACCTCCACCACGAACGAAATCACCGTGACGATACGCGAGCTGCTCGCGACCTCGCGACAGATCGCCGAGAGCGCGCAGAGCGTCGCGCGCATCGCGGAGGAGACAGGCCGCAACGCAGTCGCGGGCGACCGCACCGTTCAAAACTCCCAAGTTGCCATCTTGCGCATCAAGGGGCAGGTCGATCAAATCGTCGCGCGGATGATCGATCTCGGCCGCAAGTCGCAGCAGATTGGCAGCATCCTCGAGCTCATCAACGAGCTCGCGGATCAGACCAACATTCTTTCGATCAACGCAACGATTGAGGCAGCCGGAGCCGGCGAAGCCGGGCATCGCTTCGCTGTAGTCGCGGACGAGGTTCGGAGGCTCGCTGATCGCGTTGCCGGATCGACGCGCGAGATTCGCGGACTCATCGACGAGATTCGCAGCGCAGCGAACGCCACCGTCATGGCCACCGAAGACGGTTCCAAGTCGGTCGATGCGGGAGCCAGCCAATTCGGCGAGGTCCTCTCGACCTTCGCTTCGATCTCGGAACGCGTTCGAGTGACCACCGATGCGGCGCGAGAGATCGAGCTTTCGACGAAGCAGCAGACGGCTGCGGTCGAGCAGCTGAACGTTGCCATCGGCGGCGTTGCCCAGGCGGCTCGCGAGACGCAGTCGAGCTCGGCTCAGACCCTGACGACCTGCTCGGAGCTCGCCAACGTGTCTCGGCAACTCAGCCAGCTCATCCGCCACGTGAGCGAACTGCCCGAGGACAGGCGAGTCGCATGATCCGCGCCGGAGCCGCCTCGTTGCTGCTCGTGCGCGCTCACCAACTCACCTGTGCGTTGCCGCTCGGCTCCGTCAGTGAGGTCATGCGCCCTTTGCCGCTGCAGCTGCTCGCTGGTTTGCCTCCGTATGTCCGCGGTGTGAGCATGATTCGGGGGCGAGCCACGCCGGTCGTCGATCTCTCGGTGTTGCTGGGCCACGAGTTGCTCTCCGCGCTGGGACGCTACGTGGTCGTGAAAGCAAGCTCACGAGTCGCGCTCGCGGTGAGCGCCGTGGAGCGGGTGTGGGTGCCGCGGAGCCGGCAATTCAGTGAGCTGCCCAGGCTGCTCGCGGACGCGGGATCACAACACATTCGCTCACTCGAGTCGCTCGATGGTGAACTGGTTTCGGTGTTGGCTTCGACAGTCGTGCTTCCCGAAGAGGTGTGGCAGCAGGTAGCCGGCAGCGAAGCCGCGCGAGCGGAAGCCCAAACGACATGATCGCGCAGGGCGAGGCTTTCGCGCTGATTGAGCGACTCTTGGGGTTTCGCTCCGAGCCGACTCGCGCGGGGGACGTTGTACGCGTCGTGAGTGAACGGCTGCGTGCGCGTGGCGCTCGCGACGTGGCTGGTTATGGCCGTCTACTCCAGGATGGGCGTATTCGAGCGACCGAGACCATGGCTCTGGCGGACGGACTCACCGTAAACGAGACCTATTTTTTTCGTGAGTTGGGCCACCTCGACGTCATTGCACAGAAGCTCGCTCCCGCGCTGATCGAGCGCCAAAAGTCGGTGCGCGTCTTGTCGGTCGGGTGCGCAACGGGTGACGAACCTTATGGCTTGGCGTTGCGACTGCACGAACTCGGTATCGCCCGCGAGCACGTCGACATCCGCGGGCTCGACGCGAGCTCGAACGTGATAGCCAGCGCCCGACGCGGGCGGTATTCCGAATGGGCGCTGCGCAACGTGCCAGCCGAGCTGCGGGCTAGGTACTTCGAGCGCGAGCGCAAACTCTTTCGACTGAACGACGAGCTGCGGAGCTGGGTTCGATTCGAAGTCGCGAACCTGGTTGATGAAGATGGCACGTTCTGGGCGACCACTCAGTTCGACATTGTGATGTGCCGGAATCTTCTGATTTATCTCACGCCCGCGGCGATCGCGCTCGCTATCCAGCGCTTTGCAACGGTACTCGCGCCGGGCGGCACGCTGTTCCTGGGACACGCCGAAACGTCGCTCGCGGGTCCGCTCTTCGAGCTCGAAGAGGACGCATCGACCTTCTATTTCCGTCGTCGTGGAGACGCGCAGCTCTCGTCCCAGCGCTCGCATTTCCGGCGATCTGCGCGGCCGGTTCGCCGCGCAGAAGCAACGCAGTCCCACGCAGCCGAAAGAGCGCTCCTCGAGCCCAGCGAGAGTTCGAACGGAGGCCTGCGGGTGCTCGCTGCCGAGCGACTTGCCAACGCGCCGGCTGCGCCCTTGGACCGCCTGGAAGAGCTCAGCGACGTCATCGAGCTCATTCGTACTGAACGTTTCCACGACGCGCTGGCGCGGGTCGAGGCGAGCGAAGCGGACGAGCGAAGTGAGCGCTGGCTATTGCGCGCAGTCATTCTCACCAACCTGGGACGCGTGGCCGACGCGGTTCGCACGACAGAAGCTCGAGTTGCGAAGCTGCCCATGTGCCCGTTTGCGCACTATCTGCTCGGAGTTTGCTGCGAAGCGCTCGCCAACATCGACGAGGCGCGACGCTACTACGGTCGTGCCGCAGAACTCGATCCGGCCTTTGCGCTGGCCTGCCTGCGCGCCGGTATACTCGCGCGTCGCGCGGGGCGGCCCAACGAGGCTCGTCGTGCTCTGAGAGCGGCGCTCGAGCGCTTCCCTCGGCAGAGCGCGCGCACGCAGCTACTCTATGGCGGAGGCTTCTCGCGTGAGGCGCTGGCCGCGCTGTGCCGAGCCGAGCTATCGGCGCTCGGCACTTCGGGAGGGGAGGGCGCGTGATGGACGAGATTGGCGGATATCGAGCGCGGCTCGCCGAAGCTTTCGATCATGCGTTCACGCTGCCGTCATCGAACACGCGCACAGAGACGCGCGACTTCCTCGTGCTGCGGCTCAGTGGGTACCTCTATGCGATCGCCGTCGACGAGATCGCTGGTGTTCAGAACAAGAAAGCGATCAGGTTCTTGCCTGACGCACCTCCGCACTGCCTCGGGCTCGCCAACGTAGGGGGGCGAATGGGAGCAGTTTATGACCTCGCTGGGCTCCTGGGGTCGCCCTCGTCGGATCGCATGGCCTGGTTTCTGCAGACCCGAAGCGATCCGGATCTTGCCTTTTTGGTGCCGAAAGCGGACCGCTACTTGAGGGTGCCGTTAGCTCGCATCCTTCCGAATGCCGAACCTGACGGCGCCGTGATTGCAGCGATCACCGAGGGCAACACGGGCGTCAACGTTCTCTCCGGCGAGCGCCTGGTCAGCGCCATTCGCGAACGCTGCCGAGGTCGTGTCCCGTGAAGGACGAATCAGCCCGCTACTTTCAGCTGGAGGCTCGAGAGCTAACGGGTCAGCTCGAGGCCGGCCTCTTAGCGTACGAGAAGCGTCCGGAGGCTCTGTTGGAGCTATTTCGCTTCGCGCATACGCTCAAAGGTGGCGCGCGCGTGGTCAATCACCACGCCATCGTCGATTTGGCTCACGCGATGGAGGATGTGTTCGCGCACCATCGCGAGGCTGGGACGCATTTGACCAAGCAAGAGCTCATGGAGCTACTCAGCCTGGTCGACGCCGTGCGCAGCGAGCTGAACGGAGAGTCTGCAGGCGCGTTGGGGATCGCTTCGCCCGAGCACGCTGCGCCGAGCCCGCGGGACTTAGCGACAGTGCGCGTGGACTTGAGTGACATGGACGTACTCGCCGGAGGCATCCATGAAGCCGAATCGCTCGCAACAGGGCTGCGGCTCGAGCTTCGTACGCAGGGTGAGTTGCAAGAAGCTGGCATTTCGGCCGAGCTCGCGCAGCGAATGGCTGAGAAAGCTCGGCGGCTCACGACGCTCGCTGATTCGCTGGAACTCGCGCTGCGTCGGCTCGGTCGAAAGATGAACGTGTTGCGCTTGTTCGATGCGTCGCTTGCATTCGCTGAGCTCGAGCGCGCCACTTACGACGCCGCTGCGCTCACCGGCAAGTCAGTTTCGTTTACGGCGCGCGGAGGCGGCGTGAAGCTCGACGGTCACGTGCTTTCTCCGCTGAGAGGCGCGCTGCAGCATTTGGTGCGCAACGCCGTTGCTCATGGCATCGAGCATGGCGCGGTACGCACGGAGCGAGGCAAGTCTGCGACTGGCCGCGTCCAATTGCTGGTCGAGCGGCGCGGCGCGCGCATCGCCTTCGTCGTCAAGGACGACGGCGCGGGGATCGATCTAGCGGCGGTGCGGCAAGCCGCCGCTCAACGCGGGCTTGCGGTCAACGGAGCGGACGGCATGGACATGATTTTTCAGCCAGGCGTCTCCACGGCGAATGGGGTCTCTGCTCTGGCCGGGCGCGGCGTTGGACTGGACGCCGTTCGGGCCGTCGTCCGCAAGCTGAAGGGCACAATCGAAGTTCGTTCAGAGCTCGGCAGCGGCAGCACATTCGAAATCGTCGTTCCTGTTTCACTTTCGGCCATGCGCGCCCTGGTCGTAGGCATTGGTAGTCAGCGTGTGTTGGTCCCCCTCGACCGGGTGGTCTCGACGGTACGCCTCAGCCAGACCAATTCGGCCGTTCGCAGCGATGGTCGGGTGCTGCTGCATGACGACGCTGCGCTGCCGCTGCATGACCTTCACTCCTGGCTCGATCCCCGCGCGGAACGGAACGAGCCGCGCATCGCGGTTGTGCTGGAAACGAGTCAGGGCCGAGCGGCATTCGTCGCGGACGCGCTCGCTGGGACTCGGGACATCACCGTGCGGTCGCTGCCCTACTGCGCAGGCGACTCGGCGCTGGTTTTGGGTGCGGCGTTCGATGCGCAGGGCGATCCAGAGCTCGTGCTCGATCCCGACGCAATCAGCGCTAGCAGCCGTCGCGCGATGCAGGTCGATGCGGTCACCCTCGTGAAACCGCGGCGCATTCTCGTCGTCGACGACTCGCTCACGACACGTATGCTCGAACAGAGCATTCTGGAGGGGGCCGGCTACGAGGTTGATCTCGCGTCTTGCGCGCACGAAGCGCTCGAGAAAGCCATGCAAAATGAGTACGGCCTGATCGTCACGGACATCGAAATGCCGGGTATGAACGGCTACGATTTCACGGTCGAAATTCGGCGCCGACCGAAGCTGCGTGCGATCCCGGTCATCATGGTCTCATCGCTGGGCTCGGAGGAGAGCCGAAAGCGCGGCGCGGACGTCGGCAGTTCTGCGTACATCGTCAAAGGCGAGTTCGACCAGGACGGGTTTCTCCGTGTTGTCCGCGAGTGGCTTGGATGAGTGACTCGTCGTTTCGCAGAACACCGAACACGGTTGCACGCGCGCGCGTCTCCGTCTTCGTTGTGCACCAGGACCTCCGGGTACGAAATCGCATCATCGCGGAGCTCGAGAATGCTGACGATCTGCTCGTGGTCGGCGCCGTGAGTACCGCGGGCAAGGCGGTTGCGGGGTGCCGAGACCTGCGCCCGGACGTGCTAGTGCTCGATGATGGTGCAGGGCCGCGGAACGAGGGCGTGGACGCGATCAAGGAAATCATGGCCGTCGCTCCAACCCGGATCTTGATCCTTTGCCGGCAGACACAACTCGACGTAGGCTTCGACTCGTCGAGTGCGCTCGCCGCAGGCGCCGTCGACGTCCTCGAATCGCAGCAGGGTCAGGAGAGCGACAGGCGATTCAGCGAGCGGCTCCTGCGCGCCGTTCGCTTGGTGGCGCGCGTTCCGATCGTCACTCGTCACAAGAACGCGCGACTCGATCGATCAGTCGACGCGCTGGAAGCTAGTGCGCCGACGAGTATCCGACGCGATCTGATGGCCCTCGGTGGTTCGACGGGCGGGCCAGCCGCGGTGGCGGATTTGTTGCGGGCGCTGCCCCCGACGTTTCCGCTGCCCATCTTGCTCGTGCTTCACTTGGGCCCTTCCTTCGGTTTTGGCTTCGCCGAGTGGCTGAGTAGCGTCTCGAAAATCCCAGTCGTCGAGGCGACCAACGGCGCCGCCCTGCGCGCCGGATCCGTGCATGTCTGCCCTCCTGATCAGCAT
This sequence comes from Myxococcota bacterium, assembly GCA_049324695.1. Taxonomy (GTDB): domain Bacteria; phylum Myxococcota_A; class Polyangia; order Polyangiales; family Polyangiaceae; genus PMG-095. The sequence goes on along the minus strand of JBMOMJ010000002.1, from coordinate 64,573 downwards.
TTGATACTGCGGGGGAACACCCTTTTTCTGACGCGGGACGCCGAGCGCCTGTCGTGCCGGCCCTCGGTGGACGTCCTTTTCGAGTCGGTCGCCGAAAGTGCGGGTCCGCGAGCGATCGCCTGCTTACTGACCGGCATCGGTCGAGACGGAGCGGAAGGATTGAGCCTGCTCCGCGCGCGCGGGGCCCTCACGATGGCTCAGGACGAAGAATCATCCATCGTTTTCGGTATGCCACGCGAGGCCATTGCTCGAGGCGCCGCAATCCACGTATTGCCGCCCTCCGAAATGGCGCTCCTCGCGACTTCGGCCGCGCGCATCGGGAGGCAGAGCCTTCGGAAGCGCGCCTGACGCTCGTGGGGGCAAGAGCGAACGGAGCTGTTCGCGACTCCAGGGTAAGTCGAGCACCGCATCCGCACGTGCGCGAGCCAACGCACGCGCCATTCCGCGGCCGTGCGCTTCATCGCAGAGCGCTATGCGAAGGGCTTTCGGAAAGCGTTTCTCCACGAGCTCGAGCGCTTGGAACGCCGTGAAGGGATCGGCACTGACGTCCACCACGATGGCCGCGAGGCTTGACGCGACGTCTACGAGGTAGTTCGTCGTATCGGGCTCAGTCATGGTGAGCACGGCACGATGACCCAGCTCCGTGAGCTCGTAGGAAAGCAAAGCGAGCAGGCGCGGACGACGTAGCAGCACCAGAACAGCCGGATCGTCTTCGCTCTCGAGCGAGCGAAGCACGAGATCTTGGAGCAAGTCTTCGTCTGCTGGCGAGAGTGCTCCGAAAGACACGACCAGGGAGTCCGTGCTTGCCGGCGCGCAACTGCGAATCACCGCGCCCGTCAGGCTGAATGGGCGTGGCAACGCACCCTGGAGCAGAAGCCGCAGCTTCGTGTTCACCGGCAGCAGCGGGCCGTTGAAAAGCAGCGCGCCTCCTGCTGAGAGGTTTCGGACCAAATAGTCACCAATTCGCTTTTCGTCTGCAAAAGCCGTAACGATCAGAGGGACGCGGGCTCGGACATTCCGTCGTCGGTCGTGCATGCGTCGTGGTCCTTCCTCTTCGCCGCGCTCGTGAGCGTCGGTAGCGGTGGCCCTCGTTTGGGCGTGGGCGCAGTTGCTGTTTTCCCTGAAAGGACTATGGGGCACTGCTACGGAAGTCGCTTAGTCCAACTTGGGTCAATTCTCGGCGCGCGCTCGAGTTGCAAAAAGGCCGCCCTGACCATGTGGTTTTTGCGTCTCCGTTGGTGTGAGGTGTGGTTCGCGAGATCGCTACGCACGGGTCCAGAGCATCGTGTGCCGGTTCACCCCGGGGGATGCTTCGACCGCACCAATTTCGGGAAGCACACCGTAAAGCGAGAGCCGACTCCCACACGGCTCTCGACTAGGACTTTTCCGCCGGACTGCTCGACGATGCCGCTCACCGTAGCAAGCCCGATGCCGCTGCCCTGACCAGCGGGTTTCGTCGTGAAAAACGGCTCGAACAGGTGGGCCCGTGTGTTCATGTCCATTCCGATTCCGGTATCGCAGACCGACACGCAAGAGTATACCTTCGCGTCGGGCGTCGCGTGTTCCTCCACCGATTCGCCGAGCCGCATCTCCGCTGTTCGAATCGTAATGGTCCCGCCTTGGGGCATCGCATCCCGCGCGTTGGTGACGAGGTTTGAAACGACCTGAGTCAGTTGATTGCGGTCGACCTCGATCTCCCCGAGCTCCGAGGCCAGGTCGAAGACTAGCTCGTTGCGCTCGCCGGCAAGTGCACGCAGCAAATCGCGAGAAGCGCTGAGGAAGTCGTTGATGGAGATGATTTGGGGTGAAAGGATCTGCTTGCGCCCAACCGCGAGCAGCTGGCGCGTGACATCTTTCGCCGCCAGCGCTGCGTTCATGATCTGTTGGACGCTCTTTGCGGCTTCGGGACTAAGCGTCGTGTCTTGTTCGAGCATCTCGGCGTGGCCGAGCACGACGAAAAGGAAGTTGCTGAAGTCGTGGCCGACTCCCGCCGAAAGCCGGCCGATGGCCTCGAGCTTTTGGGCCTGCGCCAGCCTGGCTTCGAGTCGAATCTTGTCGAGCGAGAGCGCTGCCCGGCGCGCGAGCTCGGTGGTGAGCGCGACATCTTCGGCGTCGAAGGGTGCCCGACTGGCGCTGGCGTGCAGCGTCAGTGCGCCGATTCGCCGGTCGTGAGCGATGAGTGGTACGGCCATCACCGAGCGACTGCCCAGGCGTCGAATCAGCTCGCCGTGTCGTACGTCCGATTGCATCGCACGGATCGCGGTGTCAGTGAGGTCCGGGATCAGCACCGGTCGACCCGTACGCAGCGCCCTCGCTGGGGGCACGAGCGAGTCAAAGCTAGGCGGGTAAAGGTGAGAGAGCTCGTTCAACAGCGGCTGGAGGCTCGGGTCACTGTGCTGGCTAGCAGTACGAAGTAGGCTACCCTCGTCGGTGACTAGGTCGACCGTTGCCCAGTCGGCGAGGAACGGCACGGCAAGTTGCACCAGCTTTTCCAGGGCTGCATCCGGGCCAACGCTGGTACCCAGCGTCTCGTTGGCTTCTGCTAAGAAGCGAATGCGAGCCTCGGCCCGTCGGCGCTCCGCGATCTCCGTTTCGAGCCGCTCGAACAGCCGGCTGTTCTCGAGCGCAATCGACATCTGAGTCGACAGCAGATCGAGCAGTGCAACGCGATCTTCGGCGAAAGCAGCAGGTAGCAGTCGGCTTTCGAGGTACAGTGCCCCGAGCACCTCGTGCTGACGGCGAATGGGGATTGCCATCGCCGAGCGCACCAAAGCCGCCCGCACGTATTCGTCCGCGCCATAGACTGGATCGCTCTGAGCATCGCGGAGAATGATGGGCGTCGCGCGAGAGAGAACGTCGCGCACGAGTGTTCGGGGAAGATCCGTAGTTTCGTCGAGCGAAACGCGAAGCAAGAGGACACGGTCGGCGGCAGCGCCGCGCGCGCGAACTTCGTAAGTTTGGCCTTCCCGCAGCACCAGGACCGCGTTTTGAGCTCCGGCAGCTTCCAGGCCGAGCGTTACCAGGCGCTCGAACAGGCGCTCGGGCACGAGCTCCGACGAGACACTCTCGACCATCTTCATCGCGCCGAGCAAGTCCAGGTGGGCGCCGCTAATACGACCCTCCTCGAACGCGGGCGGAGGAAACGACGGTGGCTTCTCCCGAAAATCCGAGAACTCGGCGGCGAGCGCGTCGACTTTCCCCAGGCTTCCCCAACGAGCGTAGAGGCGCATCGCTTCGCGAATGGCCGCTCGAGCATTGGCCGTCTGCCCGAGCTTCGAATGGAGACGACCGGCGAGCTCATGAGCGGTGGCCTCATCGACCAACCCGCCCTGCGCTCGAGCCGCCGCAGCCGCTCCCGCGTATTGCCGAATGGCATCATCGGCCTTGCCTGACACGCGCGCTAACTCGGCACGCACCAAGAGCGCCTTGTGGGTGAAGTTGTCCGGACAACTCTTGGACCAGAGCTCGAGCGTCGCCGCGTGTTGCTCGATTGCGCTGAGCTCCGTTGCGTGCTGGCTAGCCGGGATCGACTCGAACCGCGCTGCGCGTGAGAGAGCATCGTAGAACGTATATGCCGTGACTGGCAGCGTGGAGGGCATCATCGACAGCAAGGGTTCCGCCGCGCGCGCGTGGTGAACCGCTTGCTCGAGGCGCCGAAAGATGTACGCGACCTCCAACATCCAAACATTGGTGCGCGCGAAGAGCTCCGTGCGCGAGGAGGCCAAATCGTCCGATCTATCGTCCAATAGGGCGTGCGTCTCGGCTCTGCCCTGGAGACACTGCACCACGCCGCGCAACATCGACAGATCGGTCAGGATGGTTCTGAGCTCGTAGCGATCTGCCACGCTGCCGGCTCGGTCGAGCTCTCGCAACACGCTCGCTAGCTCGAGCCCCATCGTCAGCGCGGCTTCGATCTCACGATGGCTCGCGTATCCGACGTAGGCGAACTCACCGCATTCGATGCCCAGGTTGATGACCGCGCGAAACTCGTCGATGCACGTCCGCAGCGGCAGCCGAAAATGGCTCATGTGAAACGCCATGCCGAAGCGAGCGCGGCAGATCGTCGGCAGGTCGGTCGATTGCAAGGCAATACCGAGGCCTCGAATGCTGATCTCGTATCCAGGTGCCGGGTCGCGCCGAGCGTCCGCGTACATGGCTCCAAAGCGGACGAGCGCGCCGCCCGACTCCGGCGCCACGCCCTGCGTGAGTGTAATCGCGACCATGCGCGTCTGGGCGGCGGCGAAGAGTGCCGTAGCGCCGCGCAGCCACGTGGAGGCGTTCGCGGCCGAGAGCACACGCATCGACAGCAGCACACGCGCATCCGAGAGCGGGGCTGCGTTCGCGAACGTGTCAGCGGGGAGCTTCAAGAGCTGCTCCCCGAGCTCGATCAGCTCTTCGTGAACGCGAGCTTCTTGCTCCGGCGTGGGTAGACCGCAACCGAGTATCAGCGCCGCGTCGCGGATGCAGGCGATCGCGTCATCCATTCTATCGCCCGCAGTGAGACCTAGGGCGCGCAGGCGCAGGGTCTCGGCGCGGTCGAGATCGGAGAGAAAGGCTTGTGAGTCACGCGCGATTGCATCGGCAGCGTCGAACTCACCGGCAAGGAATCCGTTGACGATGGCGTCGTGAAGCAGCAAGACGAAAAGGGAGTGTGAACTCTGGCGTGCCTCCTCCGGCAGGAGCTCGAGCGCGCTTTGCAGGTAATTGAAAGCGGCGGCGAAACCGGCTGATGCCTTTGCGCGATCCGCGGCCAAGCGATACAGCTCGACGACGCGGAGGCGCAGCGCCGAATCGAGAAGCAGGCGTCTTCCTCGGCTCATGTGGTCGAGCGCTTCGAAGAGCCGGTTATCGTTCGTGGGGTCTTCGATGCTGCCGAGGAGCTGCAACCCGATTGACACGTGGATTCGAACGCTGAGCTCCTCGTCGAGGTGCGTGTACGCCGCATACTTCACGCGATCATGAATGAATCGATATTCGCGGCTCTCCGCGTCGCCACTGCTCGCGGTTGGGATGATGAAACCTTCGGCCCGAGCTCTGAGGAGATACGTCTCGACGTCGTCCTCCGGCTTGTCCACGATGCGCGCCAGCTCACGCGCGCTGAAGAACTCGTGATAGCAGGATGCGACGGCGAGCACGTGCTGCACCGAGCTCGGCAACGCGTGGATCGCGCTCGCTATGATGTCTAGGACGTCGTCTGCAATCTCGACGCTGGCGATTTTCGGTAACGAGTACTCGCAGGTCCTCTGAATCACGTCCACGCGAACGAGGCCCTGTCGCTGAAGCTGCCGTAGAAAGCGCTCGAGGAATAGCGGATTGCCCGTCGTCTTGGTTGCGACCAGCGCTGCCAGTGGTGCCACGCTGTCTTCCGTGGTGCACAGCAGATCGGCGCACAGCGCGGTGAGGGCATCGGACTCGAGCGGCGCGAGATCGATCTGCCGCAACGTCGCGCCGGTTCGGCCGAGCTCCCGCACCCACTGCGACAAGCCCTGCATTTCGTGCATCGTGTCGGCTCTGCACGTTCCGACGATTAGCAGATGAGAAACGTCGCTTCCCGTGATGAGTGAGCCGATCAGATCGAGGCTCGCCGAGTCGGCCCAGTGGAGATCATCGAGAAGGAGACAGAGCGGTAATTCGGGACCGGTCAAGGATTGAATCAGCGCGCGTAACCCCAGGCGCGTTCGTGGGTCTCCCGTGCTCGGATCACGCGAACCGAGAGGCGGCAGGGTTCCGGTCAGATGTTCGAGCTTTGGTAGCAGTGGCAGCAGCGCGCGGCCGCTGTTGATGAGCGCGCTGCGTGTGCGGGTTGCTATGCGCGCGCGAAGCTCTACGGGTGCGTCCATGACGCGAGCGAGCAGGGTGCCAATCGCGGCTGCAATCGTTGCGTAGGGACGACTTGGGCCGTGCGCGTCGAATTGGCCAGTGCCGAGCCACAGATGCGCGCCTAGAGCGTGCTCTGCGAGGGCGGATTTGCCGATCCCGGCAGGACCGCTGATCAGCACGATCTCGCGCGCGCCTTGGCTGCAGCGCAACAGCGCCTCGCGAATGGCTTGCAGCTCGCGCTCGCGGCCGTAGAGCGTACGCGCCAACCCGAGTTTTCGGCCAGGATCGGTTCGTCCGAGTTCGAACTTGCCGACCTCACCCGATGTCGAGAAGCGGCGAGTCGCCTCGCGAAGATCATCGACGATTGCCGCGGCCGTCTGGTAGCGGTCCTCGGGCATCTTCTCGAGCAGCCTCATGATGAGGTCGGAGAGAGTTTCAGGGGTGCTCGCAACGCGTGCGCGCGGTGAGGGCGGGATGATTGCCACGTGTCCGTGCAGGACGCGCGCGGGATCGTCCGACGCGAAAGGCGGTGCCCCCGTGAGCATCTCGTATAGAGTCGCACCTAGCGAATACAGGTCAGAACGATGATCGAAAGGAATCTGCAGCCGGCCCGTGCGCTCCGGAGCGACATATTGAATGGGACCGTCCACCTCGGTGGCGTATCTTTGGACGCCGTCTGACGGAGTAGCACGCGACGAACCCGCCAGCGTTACGGCCGCATCGGCAAGCTCGTTGCTGGTGATCGGATCCAGTGGGAGGCACGTCAGCATGAAGCTGCCCGGCCGGATGTCGCCGTGGACCCATCTCTTCCGATGAAGCTCCGCGACTCGGGCTGCCATCGGGCGAGCCAGCCACAAGAATTCTCCAACCGTGAGCGCCGCATCCTTGGTTGCAAGGTACGCCGCGAGGCTCATTCCGTCTGAGGCCTCCACCTCCATGCAATGAGTCTAGTCCAGTCCCGAGGTTTTAGGCGCCTGTCGGGATCTTGGCGATCGCCTATCGTCGCAGCATGCAAGTGCGCCGGCTGAACTAGCTCGTGGAACGATATAGTCAGGTCGCGGAATTACAATCGGGACTCGAGTTGTCGAGCGTCAGTAACGGATAGAGAGCCCGCTTCAGAGGTGGTCCCGGCGGCCGGAAACATCCGGAAACATGCGTTTCGTCGCTCAGCCGTGAAAGCGCGTAGCGGCGAGCACGGCGGCTTCGATCTGATCGCGGATTGCGACCGGGTGCATGCTCTTTACGAGCACGCGGTGCGCGCCACCGCGATTCACGGCGTCGACGAGCACGTCCGACGAGGCATAGCCGGTAAAGAGCACACGCAAGCATTGGGGCCAGCGGTTGCGCACCAGCTCGAGCAGGCGCACGCCGTCGATGCCAGGCATGAACTGGTCGGTGACCACCATATCCACGTGCTGGTTTTCGAGGATTTGAAGCGCGTGGAGGCCGCTCTTGGCAGCCATGGCAATCAGCTCGGACTCTTCGAGCAAACGCACCAGCGAGTCGCGAAACTCGACGCTGTCGTCCACGATCAGCACGACCGGGCGCTCGGGCAGGGGACGCAACGAAAGCAATGGCCGCTCGAGCGACGTCGTGACGGCTGTCAGCAAGTCCAGCTTCGAAAAGGGCTTCTGTACGAAGCCCGCGCCTTCCGCGATGGCCTCCTCGGCGAGCGGCTGCCCGGAAATGAACACGACGCGCACCTCGGGCCGCACCTCGCGAATGTTGGCTACCGTCTGGCGGCCGTCCACGCGTGGCATCAACAGATCACAGAGCAAAAGGTCGATTGTGCCGGGAAAGTTGGCGGCGACCTCCGAAGCTTCAAGACCATCGGCGGCTTCGAGCACTGCGTATCCCTCAGAGTGCAAAATCCGCCGCAACGCACTGCGGATGGTCACGTCGTCTTCGACAACCAATACGGTTTTGCGACGTTCGGCGCCGGCGTCGATGGCCGGAGGCGGCGCCGTGCGAGGTCGCGGCTCGTGCACAGGCAAATACACCACGAACTCGGTGCCTTCTCCCACCGTACTGGCTACGCGAATGGCACCGTGCAGTTGCTTGACGATTTCGCGCACGATGAGCAAACCGAGTCCGGTGCCTTCGCCACGCTTCTTGGTGGTGAAAAATGGTTCGAAGATGCGCGCCAGCGTTTCAGCATCCATGCCGCTGCCGCTGTCCTTCACGCTGATGACGGCGTACGGCCCGGGCGCGAGCTCAGTACTCAAAGGGTGGCCGAGGCTCACGGCGGAATTGCGGATGCCGATGGTCAGGCGCCCGCCGCGCGGCATCGCGTCACGCGCGTTGAGCGACAAGTTGAGCAGCACTTGATCGAGTTGACCGACCGCTGCGCGTACCGGTAACGGCGCCGCCGGCAGATTCAAGGTGAGCTCGACGTCGCGGCCGATGGTGCGGCGCAACATTTCATCGATGCCGCGCGCCACCTCGCCCAGCTCGACGACCACCACTTCGGCGCCATCGTTGCGGCCTAGTCCGAGTAGTTGCCCCACGAGAGCTGCGCCGCGACCGGCGGCGTCACGTGCCACGTCGAGATCATGCGCTTGCTCTTTGGTGAGCGGCCCCTGGGCGACGAAGCTCGCGTACGTACTCACGATCGTGAGCACGTTGTTGACGTCATGCGCGACGCCGGCAGCAACGCGCGCCACCGCTTCCAGCTGGCTCAGAGTGTGCACGCGCTTTTCCAAGGCTTTGCGCATGGACACATCGCGAGCGACCAGCGACATAGTGATGGGTTCGCCGGCGGCGTTGTTCACGACCGACACAACCAGCGCAGCTTCGACCAGCGAGCCATCCTTGCGTCGCAGCTGAGCCTCGAGCTCGATCAAGCCCTGTTGCGCGCGCCGAGGAAGTTCGGCGAGCGCACGGTCCACGCTGGTGAGGAGCTCCAAATTGTTTCCGACGATTTCGTGCGCCGCGTAGCCGAACAACAGCTCGGCGCCCGCGTTCCAGCTCAGCACCATGCCGGCCATGGTCGTGACCACCATCGCGTAGCTGCTGTTCTGCAGGAAAGCTCGCAGGTGCGCGGGCTCGACCTCGACTGCGTGTCGCGACAGCGTGATCAGTAGGACTTCGGGAGCGTCAGCCTGAGCGACCAAACGGGCGTAGGTCAGCGCGTAAGAAACCGAACCAGCACCTTCGGGGAGCAGCGCCACGGACTGGATCGAGATGGATTCGCCCGTTTCGAGCGTTCGTTTGGCGCAAGCGATGTGTTCCTCCGAGCGCGAGCCAGGAATGAACTCATACGGCGCGTGCCCTAGAATCTCTTCGCTGGTGAAGCCCAGCAACGCAAGCATCGCGGCGTTCGCTTGCACGAAGCGAAGCTCTCGATCGCAAACACCCATTGCTTGGGGAGCGGCTTCGAACGCCTTCGCTAGCGTCGAATCGGTGTTCCGTGCGCGCAATGAGTCGCTCGTCGGCAAGGTTGCCGACTGCGCGTCGCTCGACGCAGAAGCGTCCTGTGCTGGCTGCGCAGGCATATCCCGTGTTGCCGCGCAAGCTCGGGACGCGCGACAAAGTCACGATGCCCTTCTCGTTTCGAGTCGTCAAGTCGCGGACTCGTGAGCGAGACGAATCAATCCCTATAGGCAGACCGAGGCTCGAGTCTCGTATCACTCGGGTCACAGCTGACTTCGAGCCGCGTGCGTTTCGGACTCATGGCAAAACACGGGAATTTCGAAACGCCGGGTGCACTCAAAAGGAAGAGATCACCCTAGAGAGTGACCAGTGCTGACACATCAGCGCACACTTCGATGAGCGGCGCTGAAGCGAGCTGGTGAGCAGCCTACGATTTTACTGAAGTCGCGCGCGAAGTGAGCTTGGTCCGCGTAACCGAGCTCCGCCGCCAGCGCCGCCAGGGAAGGCGGATTGGCTTCGCGCAAGCGCTCCGCGGCTTCATGCAGGCGGTAGCGCAAGATTACCCACTTAGGGCTCACTCCCAGATGGCGTTGAAAGCGCCGCTGCAAAGTGCGCAAATCCCAGTCCACGAGCGCTGCCGCCTGCTCCACTCGCAACAATGAGCGCGAGGTCTCCATGGATTCGACTAGGTTGCGCAGCGGCAGGAGCTCTCGAAATCTTTGCTCGGAGATTCTGGCGATTCGCGGAAGTAAGAATCGCTCCACGGCGGTGATGCGTTCCTCCAGCGAATTGGAGCCAAAGATCTGGTTTTCGAGCTGACGGTTTTCGCCGGCGAACAACTCTGACAATGCAATAACTCGCCCGCGCAGGGAACCAACGTCCTCCACGATGAAGGGCTGAAGCATGGCGGGCCGGAACTTGATCGCGAACACGTCGCCTTCCCCTTCGAGGCGTCGCGTGAAGCGCCCGCGCGGCACCCCCACGACTTCTGCTCGCGGTGAGGCGCCGCGAACTTCTTCGAAAATAACGTGAACCGTCGGATGCGGCAGGGTTTCGACGAGCTCGGGTTCCTTCAAGCTCCAACGAACGGTCCAGAAGTGAGCGATGTACTCTGAGAGTGACGCCGGCGGAAGCACACGCTGATGTTCGCGCTCGGCGCTGGGTTCATTGGCATGCAAGATCCCGCGGGGAGGCGCGGCGGGGCGAAGCGGAGGTAGCTTGGAGGCCACGCCTGGAAGCTGTCGCATTTTTTCAAGACGCGTCCAGGCAGGGGAGGCTAGGAAAAACCGGTATGAACGCGAAGGGCAGCTTCGAAGTGAAAATGACGGCCGAACCTCCGTACGACGTGGTCGACGCTGTGGCGCTGGCGCGTGCCAGCTTCGAAAAACGCTTCAGCGGACCGCTCGAGGCCACGAGCCACGTGCAAATGTTGAGCGCGCGTCACGGCGTAGAAAGCTCCGGAGCGTACGTTGCCGTCGAACGAGTGACGGGAACCCTACTGGGCAGGCGTGGCAGCTTCGTCCTACATCATACCGGCTTGATGGATCGCGGTGTGCAATCGCTCGTCATCAAAGTGGTTCCGGATTCAGGCACCGGAGAGCTCATTGGTCTGCGCGGACAAATGGGCATTCAAATCACGGAGGGACAACACTTCTACGATTTCGATTTCGAGCTACCCACGGCGTGAGCGTGCCGGAAGCGCTTTGACAGCGCAGCCGTTCCATGTCGAACTCGAGCTGGGTGGCATGAGAGTCGCGCTCATCTCCGATCTTCACGGTAACGAGCTGGCTTTGAAGGCAGTGCTGGCAGACATCCGTCAGCGCGGTGCGGATCAGATCGTGTGCTTGGGCGACGTCGCAACCCTCGGTCCTCACCCGAGCGCCACGTTGAGTTGCTTGCGCGAGCTCGGCTGCGTCTGCATCTTGGGCAACCACGACGAGTACCTGCTCGATTTCGAACGTGCTCGCACTTACGCGCGCGTGCCAGTTCTGCTCGATTCGATCCGCTGGACCAGCGAGCAGCTCTCGCCAGCGGATCGCGAATTCATCGCCTCATTCCGGCGCGGATTGAGCGTGCCCTTGGCTGAAGCCCACGAGCTCCGACTCTTCCATGGTGCTCCAGGCTCGAACGAAACCGATTTGCTGGCGACCACCGCGCCAGATCTCCTCGACGGCATGTTGGGCGGCGAGCTCTCGTCCGTGATGGCCGGTGGGCACACACACATCCAAATGTTGCGACAGCATCGAGGTAGCTGGCTCGTGAATCCGGGCAGCGTCGGTATGCCGTTCAAGGAATTCGTGAATCATCGAGAACCGGAGATTCTTGCTCACGCCGAGTACGCCATAGTGAGCCACTCGGCGGGCGCGTTGTCGGTCGAGTTGCGGCGTGTCGATCTCGATCGTCGTGCACTCCACAGCGCTGCACTTTCGAGCGATAACCCGCTCGCGCCGTCGCTCGCAGCCATGTACGCGTAACGTGCGCGCTCCGTGACTCAGGGCTTCGAGTGCGCCGTTGCTGTGGCGTGCTTCCAAGTTGCCTCATCCACGACACGCTGACGGTAGCTCGCGTGACAGTCCGTGCACGCGCGCAGCGTTCCGCCCAACGCTCGCATCACCGAGGCGCGATCTCGCTGCTTTGCCGCCGTGACGATGCCGTCGGCCAAACGATGAAAGCCCAGCGCGCGTTCGCTGAAACCTGGTGCCGCTGCTCCCATATGGGAACACATGTGTCCCATCTGATCGCTGTAGCCCATGCGGCGCGCGGCACGCTCCACCCCGGCGAAGTCGTCGCTGGCAGCGGCGAGCACAACCTCCTGCACCACCAGCAAGTGATCGCGCATGTTCTCCTTCTGATGGTGCGCCATCATCGGGAGCAGAGGGACGGGGGTGCGCTGATCGAGCTGTTCGAGCTGTTCGACTGCTGACGGCAAAGCTGCTGCGCTCGGCACCGGCAGCGCCGCGCCGCTTCCCATTGGCACCACGTTGGCGCTGGATTTCGAAGCCGGGTCCTTACACGCCAACGCGAGCACACCAATGAACCAAAGACTTTCACAGCGCATGGCGCACCTCCGCTATTGCGTGTTCTACAAGCGCATTGTTCAGCAGCGCCATCGCGCCAACGACGACTTTGCGCTGGGCTGCCGGAATTCGCGTGAGGATCTCACGGAAGCGATCATGGCTGGCCGCTTCCACCGATTCGGCTAGGCGCCGACCCTTCGTCGTCAAGCGCAACATGCGCGCGCGGGCGTCGGCTTCGCTCTGCACTTGCTCGATGCGCCCGGCTGCCACGAGCTTTTGCACCAAGCGAGTCACATTGCTCTTGTCGATGCCGAGCTCGATCGCGAGATCATTCTGGCAGGGTGGGTTTGCAGCTCGCTCACGCTCCAAAACGATCATCAGTGCGTGAGCGTCCCGTGGGCTTAGCGGCGCGCCACAAGGGGTACGGTCTTCGGCGAGCAGACCGAAGCGCCGCACGAACGACTGCACGTGCCGGCGCAGTTGGTCGGCCTCCAGCGAGCGCTGTGTGAGGGACTGCACGTACTGTGCTTTATCACAATGGTTGCGCTGCGCAACTATTGTGGCTGCTGACCATGGAAAAGTTCGCTCTCGGCGCCGCCCAAGCCGCGAGGCGCTTCGAACGCGGGGCGCGTGGATTCCGCGATCGATTTTGCGGTTTGGTGCATTGGACAGCGAGGCCTGTCCATGAATTGCCGTCCGACCTTTGTCCGTCTGGCTACCGAATTACTCCGCGCTGCGATTGCACTCGGCGCATTGAGCTCGCTGGGCTGCGCCGGGAGCTCGAACAGCGGACCCGCCGCGAGTGGAGGGAGCGGCTACCAAGGCGGAGCGGTAGGGGTCCAGGGCGGTCCCAGCAACGGTGGCAGCGTTGCCAACGGCGGCTTCACGAGTGGTGGTGCCAACGCGGGCGGCATGAGTGCGCTGAATGGCGGTGCTGCCGTGGGTGGAGCATTGGCGAATGCAGGTGGCAACCCCGGCGGCAATTCGTCTGGCGGAACGACCAGCGGCGGGAGCGCGAACGGAGGGGCTGTTTCGAACGGAGGCACTGTTTCGAATGGAGGCAGCGCAAGCGGTGGACGCTCCACCAGCAATACCGGCGGGGTAACCGCGCAAGGCGGTACGAGCGGCGGCGGAAGCGGCTCCGGCGGAGTGAGCGGCGCTGCTGGCAAAGGCGGATCTGGCAGCGGTGGAGCCGGCGGACAAACCGGGCTGCCTGCAGGTGTCAGCGCAATGTTCCCCGGCCCGGGCGCGACTGCTGTGTGCCCCGACCCGAGTTTGCGCATCACGTTCTCGGGCGCACCCGGCTTGGGAACATCCGGAAGGATTCAGGTCTTCAATTCATCGGGAACGGTCGTCGCCAGCGTCGACATGTCTGCGGCGACGGTGAGCGACACCATCGGTGGAACGATCTTCAATCGACCCTTGCCAGTGTTCGTGGATGGCAACACGGCGGTGGTGTATCTGAAGAACAAAGCGCTCAGCTACGGGCAAACCTACTACGTGACCGTGGACGCGGGCGCGATTCGCCCTCCTGGTGGTGGCACCTTTGCCGTGACCGGCAGCACGGCGTGGCGCTTCAGCACTGCCCCTGCGGCGCCCAGCAGCCTCGCGGAGTTGAGCGTTGCGCTGGATGGGAGCGGCAATTTCTGCAGCGTGCAGGGCGCCCTGGATGCGCTGCCCGCGAACAATAGCGCTGCGTCGCGCATTAATGTGAAGTCCGGCACCTACCACGAGATCATTCACACGCGTGCAAAGAGCAACATCACCATTCACGGGCAAGACCGTAAGCAAACGCTGATCTCGGGAGTGAACAACAACAACCTCAATCCTGGCACTGCCACGCGCGCGCTAGTTGGGCTCGATGGTACCAACGGGCTCATCATCGAGAACCTCACGATCCATAACCTCACTCCTCAAGGCGGCTCTCAGGCAGAAGCGTTGCGCCTGCAGAACTGCGACAGATGCGTGGTGCGCGACGCGGACATTCTGAGCTTGCAGGATACGCTGCTCTGGAGCGGCCGCATCTACGCGAGCAACTGCTACGTGGCGGGCAACGTGGATTACGTGTGGGGCAGCGGAGTCGTGTATTTCGATAAGTGCGAGTTTCGCACGGTGGGCCGCTCGGGCGTGCTGGTGCAGGCGCGCAACTCAGCGAGTGCGTTCGGCTACGTGTTCGTGGACTCCAAGCTGACAGCCGATTCGGTCGCGACCAACAATATTCTCGCGCGCATCGACGTGAGCGTGTACCCAGGTAGCCACGTCGCCTTCATCAATTGCCAGATGACCAACGTGGCTGCCGCAGGGTGGACTATCACTGGCGGCTCGGCGACGTCATCGTTGCGCTTTTGGGAGTATCAAAGCGTGGATGCCAGCGGCAATCCGATTAACGTCGGCAGTCGTGTGAGCGGCTCCACTCGCATTAGCGCCTCGCAGGCTGCTGCCATGCGCGACGTGACACAAGTGTTGAACGGCTGGCAACCACCGAAGTGACAGCGATCGGCAGCGTTTGACGCCAGATGATCGAGATGCTTCTAACCATGAGGGGATTTTCTGGCGCCGCGCATCAAAGCCGCAATGAACTGGTGAGCGCGGTTTACGGATCTTCGGGTAGTACCTCGCTACAGCCGGAGTGCAGGCGCACGTCGTAGGTGACGCTGTCGGCGCCGATCACGCTCACCACTTCGGAGTAGCCGCTCGTGAGCTGGCTCAAGCTCAGCTTGCGCCTCGCGAGATCCGCATTGAGCGCGCCAGGAAAGCTGATTGTAGTGTTATGGCGCAGCGCGAGTACCTCGATCTTGAATGCGTTGGCGACCGGCTTGCTCTCGACGACCTGGCTTCCGAGCAGCACAGGCACGCGCACGCACACGGAGGCTGAAGTATTGGACGCATTTTCGAGGTCCGCGCCGACCGTGGTTAGCCGCGGACCACCGCCTTCCGACGAGCACGCAATGCCCAGCAGCAGCGCAGCGCTCAACAAGACTGCTTCGTTACCGCGCATCATGGCCTCACCACGAAGCGTACACCCAACGTGAGCCAGGCGTGGAGCGCTCGATCATCGATGCTGCCCGATGATGCGGTGCGGCCATACTGCGAGGTGCGGTTCCGCGTGAATTCCCCGAGAGCCAACTCCACGTACGGTCCGCCGCCGACAGCGCCGCGAAAATCGATGCCGCCAGCGAGCTGAGCGTAGGTGAAGCCCGAGGCGGTATTCGACTCGCTGTAGCCGTGCTCCCTATCGTTGAGCGACTGCGTGGCGCTCTCGAAGCCGATTCCGTAGCCGAGCCAGGGGTTCACTGTGCGGTCAGGAGCGAATTGATAGTTTGCCAACAACCCCAGTCGCGCCGTGAGCACGCTGCAGCTCACGTCATTGCTGAGATCCGAATCGTTGTCGTCGCACAGTGCGGTGACCTCCGTATCACTCCCCTCTGCTCCGAAACCCAACTGGAAATAGGTGCCAATGAAGATCGAGCGAGTGATCTTGGCGCCCAGATCAATCGCGACGGGAACCTGCCAGGCATAACGACGACCGAGCGTGTCCGAGGCAATCCCAGTGGCATCGCCCATGGGAAAGCTGAAGCCGGTGCGCAGAGCCATCTGAAAGCCGGTTCGTGCCGGTGGGCCCGCTGGATATTCGTCTTCTGGCGTGGGCACCGCCCGCGCACTCTGCGCGATCAACACCGTGAACACGAACGCGCTCGCGAGCTGCGACGCGCGTCGATTCCCGAACGCACGAAGTCTCATGCAAGACAGGCTTTCACGAAATCGCGAAGGCCATCAAGGTGGGCACATACCTACACGAGCTGCGGCGAAGCTCTCGTCGACTTCGTCGCGTTCGTACGACTCGAGCTGCTTACTTAACGACGTCGTAGAGACACGAAGCGTTGCAGCCGACCTGTCCATCACAAACTTCGGTCCCGTTGACACGGCGATCGCCACAGTAGGGAGCCACCTTGCAGGCCATGGTGCACTTGCCTGGCCCATATGGCGCCGCTTCGTTGCCGATGCCTAGGTCGCATTGCTCGGGACCGTTCTTGACGCCATCACCGCAGTACTCGGCGGCGCTGCAGTCATGCTTGCAGGTGCCGTAAGAGCCGTCGTTGACGCCGTTGTCGCAGTCTTCGCCAGTGTCTTTGATGCCGTTGCCGCACTTGAAGCGACAGCGCCCGTCGCAAGCGCTGCCCGAGCTGCCGTTCAACGTGCCTTCGTCGCACTCTTCGCCCGCTTCGATGGTACCGTTGCCGCAGGTCTTCGGGGGCGTGTTGTAGCCGGAGCAGTTCAGCTTGCAGACACCGGCCTGCGTATTGCTGTTCAGCCCGCCATCGTCGCATTTTTCACCAAACGCAGTGTCTACTGCGTGATCGCCGCAGTATGGCGCCGGTCTACAGGTCGTGCGGCACAACCCCGGACCATACGGGTTGGCTTGATTCTGAGCACCCTGATCGCACACCTCGCCAGCGCTGACGTCGAGCACGCCGTCGCCGCAGTAGGCGCCGAATTGGCACATCGACGTGCAGGTGCCGTAGCTGCCATCGTTCTTGCCGTCGTCGCACGCTTCGTTCGATTGCTTCACGCCGTCGCCGCAGTACGGCGCGAGCATGCAGTTGGATTTGCAGCCGCCGTAGGCACCGGTGTTCTTGCCAGCACCGAGATCGCATTGTTCGCCCGGATCCAACTTGCGGTTGCCGCATTTCACTGCGCAGGTCGTGTCGCACGCGCTGCTCGGACCGCCGTTGTTCTGTCCTTCGTCACAAGCTTCGCTGCCGTTGACGATCCCGTCTCCGCAGTACGGCGCGGGCTGGCATGTCTTCGTGCACGCGCCCACGCCGTAAGCAGTTGCTGAGTTCGCGTTGCCCTTGTCGCAGGCTTCGCCGTAGCCCACGTCCACGTTGCTGTCGCCGCAGTATGGCGCGACCTTGCAGCCAGGCGCGCAACCGCTCATCAGGCTGCCGTACACGTTGGCGTTGACGCCGTCGTCGCATTGCTCCGGTCCATTGGTAACGCCGTCGCCGCAGTAGGGTGCCAAGCTGCAGTTGGTGGTGCAGCCACCGTAAGCTCCGGTGTTGCCTGCCGTGCCGAGATCGCAGGCTTCGTCGGAAGCGACCACCTTGTCGCCGCAAATCGAGCTGCAGTTCGACTTCGGCTTGCCGAAGTTCTTCAGAGTGATGCCGAAGTTCGAGCCGCATTGGTTGCGCTCGGCTTGGAACATCACGAGCTCGTAAACCTTACCGGCGACGAGGCCGAGGTTCAGCCGCGCGCCCTGCGTGCTCGAATAATTGGTGCCGTCGTAGAAGGAGCCGTTTCCGTTTGCGACGGCGGTGCCGTCAGCAGTGTCTACGCCAGCCCCGTCGTTATCCGCGTCGAGGATGAAGTAGCCGGTTTGCATACCGTGCAGACCGCCGAGATCGACGACCAGCTTCTTGTTGACGAAGACCCACGTATCGTCGTCGCCAGAAAAGTCGAAGCGTTCTCCGCCCTGATATTCGAACCAGAAATGCGTTTCGGTGGAGAACGACACGTTGACGGTGGCGTTCGCGCCGCAGCCTGAAACTGTCTCCGAACCCTGCAATATCCAGCCTCCGCTCGCGCCAATCGGATCGAACGCGGTGGCGTTGGGTGCTCCCAAGTTGGAATACTGTGCCGTTGCCGCGTCGGTGAGGGTGAGGTTCAGCGTATACGGCGTGGTCAGGTTGGTCCCAGCCACGTCGGTGTACCACTGGTTGAAATTGGCTGGCGTCGAGAAGTTGCGGCGGTTCGAGGCATTGACGCCGCTGTCGCGGAACATGTGGCCACTGTTGTCGCAAGTGCACGCCGTGCCGTTCGAGCAAGAGCAGGGCGGCCTGACCAAAGTGATGGTCTTGGAGCTGCCCTCGTTGCCCCCGGTCCAGGTTTCGTTGGTGGTGATCCACGAAGCCAATGGCGCGCTTTCGTTGCAAGTGCAAAGCGTCGTGTTGAGCGGCGTGTAGGTGGTATTTTGCGCGACGTTGTTTACGTCGTTGGTTGCGTATGGCAGCCAACGCCATTCAGGCTTGCCGCTCGCCGACAGCGCTGTCTTCACCATGCGGAAGATGCCGGTGCCGAGATGGCGATTGAAGTCGACGTGGTAATTGCCGTTGGACGTTCCGGGTGACGTTTGGCGGCCGAGGCCCACGAAGTCGCGCACGATGATGGGCAGCGTCTTCGTGCTGGGCAGCGCCCCAGCGGCGGAGTCGGTGCAGCTGAAGCCGGTTTCGACTAGGCACTTGGACGAGCAACCATCTCCGTCGAACGTGTTACCGTCGTCGCACGCCTCGTCCGAGAAGCGTTGTCCATCCCCGCAAGTGGACTGGCAGGGGCCAAGCGCGCAGCTCGGCTCGAGCAAGCACTTGTAGCAGCCGTCGAACGGCATGTCCTTCGCGCCGGTCGCGGTGTCATCGCACTGCTCGGTGCCTTCCTTAATCTTGTCGCCGCACACGGTCTTACGGCAGTTGCCGCTGCTGTCGCACACTGAGCCGGGTTCGAGCTGGCAGCGCGCATTGCAACCATCGCTGTTGGTCTTGTTGCCGTCGTCGCACTGCTCGGTACCGCGCAGGAGCTTGTCTCCGCAAATGCTGCGGCAAGCTGCGCCGAGCTCCGGACACGTGAAGCCCGCCTCCAAACGACACGTGCTGCTGCAACCATCGCCGCTCAGCTGATTGCCGTCGTCACAGGTTTCGCCCGCGGCGATCTTCTTGTTGCCGCATGGCTCCCGAGTGCACACCGACGGCGTTCCGCTGTTGTCGCAGGTGTAACCAGCCTGAATGGTGCAGGTTGCCGAGCAGCCATCGTTGGCCGTGGTGTTACCATCGTCACAGGTCTCGCCGGTGGTGTAGCTGACCTTGCCGTTTCCGCAGAACTCCTTCAGCCGGCACGCTTGTCCTTCAGCGGGACAGATGTAGCCAGCCTCGAGTTTGCAGTTCGACGAGCAGCCGTCATTGCCATTCGAGTTGCCGTCATCGCACTCTTCGCCTGCGTCGATCTTCGCGTTGGGGCACGTGACGATTGCCACGCTGCAGCGGCCACCTTCGGCTGGGCAGGTGTAGCCCGGCTCGACAGTGCGACAGTCGGCGCTGCAGCCGTCCGAAGCGGCCCTGTTTCCGTCATCGCAGGCTTCGTCACCGTTCACGCTACCGTCGCCGCAAACGATGGTCGAAGCGCAAACTTGAGCTCCGCCTTGCGACGGCGTCGTGCATTTGCAGTTCGGTTCGAGTGCGCAGTTACCGTTGCAACAGTCGCCCGGCACGCGGTTGCCGTCGTCGCACTGCTCGCCGCTATTGAGCGCGCCGTCGCCGCAGGCTGCGTTCAGCGTGCAGGTCGTGCCATTGCAGGTGTAGCCGTCCTCGGTTTGGCAGGTTTTGGAACAACCGTCGCCCGCAACCACGTTTCCATCGTCGCAGGTTTCGCCGAACTCGGTGAGCTGATTGCCGCAGATGGCCGGCGTAGTAGTTGAAGTGCAGGGCTCACCATAGCTGGCGCACGAGAAGCCGCTTTCGACAACGCACAGGTCTGAACAGCCGTCGCCCGAAACGGCATTGCCGTCGTCACATGCTTCATCTGGACCGGGCAAACCGTCACCACAGATGAGAGTGCTGGTGCACGGCTCGCCGGGCTTTGGGCAGCTGTAGCCATTTTCGACCTTGCAGCTGCCGTCACAACCATCACCCGTGCGCGCATTGCCATCGTCGCAACCCTCGTTCGCGTCGATGAGCGAGTTGCCGCAAACGGGATCGTTTCCTCCGTCGCCGCCGACGGAGCTGCCTCCGATGTTGGCGGAGCCTGCGTCGTTACCGACGTCTACGAACGTGCCGCCATGGCTCGACGTCGAGCCGCCGTTTGCGTTGCCGCCACTACCGATCTCGCTGTGATTTTGCGTAGGTACGTCGGGAACTGACGAGCACCCGAGCGCGATGGCAACGCCGATAATCCAGAGCAGGAAAGTGCGCTGGCCGGCAGACCTCGGCAGCGAGAAAGGCAGGAAATTTCGCATGAGAACCCAGCTTTGAACGTGCGATTTCGGCTTTCCGAAGCCAATCGGAAAACCGAGGGCTCACGCGATTTGTATGGAGAGAGGGTTCAGGGTGCGCGCCTGCAAGCAGAGCGGCGCCAACGTCCGACGATGTGGTCCTCGCGTTAGCTGCCGCCGTCCTCGGTCTCGAAAATGAGCTCTTCCTCTCCGCGCCCTATCCGCTCCGCGGGATCTGCCGGGAAATGAAAGCTGACTACCTTGAGGTGCTCATCAGGGGCCAGCGGCCCACGCGCATGCTCGGCTATTCGGACGAATAGGCTCTCATACTGATTCAGAGTTTTCTTGTCGTTGCGATCGCGGGCGCGAACCAGCGTGCGCGTGACGCGATAGGTCGCAGCGGGATCCCCCAGTACGTCCAGAGCATGCGGTAACTCGACGGTGGAACCGTCGCCTTGAACCACGAACACGCCAAGGCTCATCCCGCTACTCGTCGGCGCAGCCTTGCGATCCGAAAAGCGCGGATAGACTGCGATCGGCCACGAATCGATTGGGCCAAGCCCGGCTGCAAACATGCCGAGTAACCAGACACTTCCGATCGCGAATGCCGCGGCTGCCCAACGTGGTGCGCGATTGAGTGCCCCGAGCTCAGGCGAATGCTTCAGCGCGGAGGCAAATCGAGCACGTGCTCGCTCGAAGACACGCCCTATGGGGGCCAACGCACGAAGCTCGAACAGCTGGGGTATATCGGCGAGCAAGATGAGCGGCACGAACGGGCTGAACCAAATGCCCAACGTAAACCCAATGCCGATGTGAAATGACGAGGCGAACAGGGCTGCCGCGACGCGGGTCGCGCGCGCGAACAGCATGAAAAAGAAAAATACTTCGAGGACCAGTGTCCAGCTGCCGAGAATGATTAAAAGCCAGCGAACGCGATCGAATCGATAGCGGGGCGTGAACTCCGGCAGCTGAGCCCACTTGTCGAACATCTCGTTGACGAGCTTGCTCCCGTCTATCCACTGATCCCCGCTCTCCCACAGCTTCCACAGGCCCGGAAACAAGTACATCGTGCCCACGAGCAGCCAGCAAAAGCGGACTGGCGCCGTATACACAATCGAGTCCGCGAAGCTCGGGCGCTTGCGCAGGCGGCGCAGGAGAGAGTCGATCGAAAGCGCGTCACCCGCAGGGCTCGCGGCTAATACGCACGCCGCCAGTGTCGGAACGTGCAAGCTGTGGCCGATCTTGAAGTAGAAGTTTTCCACTCCAAACACCAACAACGCACACAAGCTGGTGAGCGGCATGGCAACCGCGGTGAGCGCGCCAGCTGTCGCCAGAGCCGAGCCAACGATGAGGCCGAGCTGCGCGGCGTGCACGATGCGCGGTTCGAAAAGTCCGGTGTCGGCCAGCCAAACCCAGCCGCGCGGCAGATGTTGGAATTGCGACGGAAGCCCGGCCAACCAACTCGCTTGGCTAGCGAGCGAGCTCTCGAACAGCGTTCCGAATACGATGATTCGGACGATGCCGAGGTTCACAGGCGAGCTTGGCTCGGTGAAAAATTTATGCAGAGCCGACAGCGTCTGTTGGTATTTCCAGACCGCCAAACTCAGCGCGATTAGACCCAAAAGCGTTGCGCCTGCACGCAGCGCGAACAGCCCATCCATACGCGGCCGAGAATAACGTAAGGCTCTCGGCTCATCAAGCGCGTGCTTCGAGTCCGTTCGTTCAGTATGCGAAGGTGATGCGCTCGCGGATGTGAGCGTTGTTTTGGAGCTCGTCCGCCACCGCTACCGCGAAATCCTCAGCTGAAATGTGGCTGCGGCCGTTCGCGTCGGTCAGCAGGTCGTTGTGCCCTTTGCGATAGTGACCGGTGCGGGGCCCCGGCGCGATCTCGGCGGCTGGACTAATCACGGTCCAGTCGAGCTCCTTCACCCGTCGCCAAATCTCTAGAGCCTCGCGGTGCGCGAGCGCAATGGGACGCCAGTCTTCGCGAAACTCGGGTGTGGCAAGCAGCTCGACGCCGGGCTTCACGGCGAGGCTGCCTGCACCGTTCACGACCAGCACGCGGCGCACACCGGCGCGTGTACAACTCGCGGCTAGTGCGCGCGTCACCTCGACGACTAGACCGGGAGAACCGTCGTGCCCAGGGCCGACTGCGCTCACGACTGCGTCATGGTCGCGCACCGCTGCCTCGAGAGCTTCAGCGTCGGTCGCGTCGACGGAAGCCGCGCGCAGCTCATGTCGAGGTTCGAGGCGTGAGGGATTTCGCGCCAGCGCCGTCACTTCGTGTCCGCGCGCAACGACTTCGCGGAGAATGCGTTGCCCAATCATGCCCGTCGCTCCAACGATTGCGATTCTCATGTTGGCTCCTTGAAAGCGGTCACCGAGGCGGAGCGGCAGCGGTGAGCAAAATCTGTGGCAGCTTGGCTCGCCTCGTTCGTGCGGATTCGGAAGCAAGGCTCGGACCGCGTTCCGCTGACGGCACGCTGCGTGCACACATCCCGCAAACCTGCATGAGCGAACTTTCGAATCCCGCGGATCACCTGCGCGGCAAGACCGCGGTAGTGACCGGGGCTTCCAGCGGCTTGGGGCGAGCTGCGGCGGTCGAGTTTGCACGTCGGGGCGCTAACGTCGTGCTCGCCGCTCGCAGAGCGCAGGCTCTCGAGGAAACCGCCGCGTTATGCCGCAAGGCAGGCGCGACGACACTCTGGATAGTGTGCGACGTGACGCGCGAGCAAGACGTGCAGCGCCTGGCAGAACAGGCCGTGCGGCGGATGGGAAAGATCGACGTGTGGGTGAACAACGCAGGTGTCACGCTGTTCGCGCCGATCGATCAGGCTCCTTTCGACGAGCATCGGCGAGTGGTGGAAACCAATCTATTCGGCAGCATGCTGTGTGCGCGCGCCATAACCCCGATTTTTCGGCGCCAGCAACGCGGAGTGCTCATCAACGTGGGCTCGATCTTGAGCAAGATCGGTCAGCCCTTCGTGCCAGCATACGTCGTCAGCAAGTTCGGTTTGCGCGGCCTGTCCGAAGCGCTCCGGGCAGAGTTTGCCGATTTACCAGACGTACACGTTTGCAACCTGTATCCCTACGCAATCGATACGCCGCACTTCCAATCGGGAGCGAACTATGTAGGGCGGGACGCGCGGGCCATGCCACCCGTTCAGTCTCCGGAAATCGTGGCGTGCGCGTTGGTCGACTTGGCTGAGTCGCCACGGCGTGAACGCCACGTTCCACGCGGCTCCCTGCTCGGGCTTGCATTGCACTGGTTGATGCCCCGCGCCATCGAACGCCTACTTCAGGAAGTGTTGCATCAGTGGCATTTTGGCCCGAAGCGCGAAGCAGCTCACAGCGGGAACCTGTATCGGCCCGCAGAAGAGGCTGGCAGCGTGCACGGCCAACGTCGCCCTCGACTCGGGTTGTCCGCCTTGGCTGGTTGGATCGTGCGCAGAGCACACAGAATTTGGGGCAGATCGACTCCAACTTCCTTCGGCGCGAACAAGGCGCAAGAGCAACCGCGGAGCGAGCCGTCGAATCGCGCAGTGGCGCGCAGCCGAGCGAGGTAGCCCATGAAATACGACGTCGTGGTCATCGGTGCTGGGCCCAATGGTCTTGCTGCCGCGATTGCGTGTGCGCGCGAAGGTCTCGGCACCTTGGTGGTCGAAGCCAAGGATGCGCCGGGCGGTGGGGTTCGCACCCAGGAGCTCACTCAGCCCGGCTTTTGGAGCGACGTCTGTTCGACCGTGCACCCGCTCGCTGTGGCATCGCCGTACTTTCGAGAAATCGAGCTCGAGGAACAGGGCATCGAGTGGGTTCACTCCCCAGCTGCCGTCGTGCACTTATTGAGCGATGACATAGCGGTTTCGATGGAGCGCTCGGTGGCGCTCACTGCCGAGCAGTTCGGGCCGGATCGAAACGCCTACATCGACTTGATGCAACCCTTCTCGGATTGCTTCGACGAGCTGTGCCGAACCGTGTTGGGCCCTTTGCGAATTCCCTCCTCGCCACGCTTGCTCGCGCGCTTCGGTTTGAGTGCCTTGCAGCCGCTGTCGACCTTGTGTGCGGCGCGTTTCCAAGCTGCAGGAGCCCCCGCGCTGCTCGCTGGCATCGCCGCCCACGCCATGTTGCCGTTGGATGCGCTGGCAACCACTTCGTTCGGCTTGGTGCTGGGGTGCGCTGGGCACGCGGTGGGTTGGCCCATAGCTCGTGGTGGTTCACAGACCATCACCGACGCGCTGGTGCGTGTGCTCGCTCTCTACGGCGGCGAGATCCGCGTGAATCGCAGGGTTCAGAGCATGCGCGACTTGCCCGACGCGCACGCCTACTTATTCGACGTCACGCCCAAGCAGCTGCTCGCGATTGCTGGAAGCGAGCTCTCGGCGAGCTATCGCCATCGCCTGTCGAGGTTTCGCTACGGACCCGGTGTTTTCAAGATGGATTGGGCCTTGAGTGCGCCGATTCCCTGGAAAAACGCAGCGTGCGCGCGCGCCGCCACAGTTCATCTCGCCGGTTCCCTACAGCGAGTCTCGGATGCCGAGGCGCGAGCGCATCGTGGCTCCGTTGCCGATCCGCCCTTCCTGTTGCTGGTGCAGCCTAGTCTGTTCGATCCATCGCGGGTGCCTCCAGGCAAGCACACCGCCTGGGCGTATTGTCACGTACCGAACGGCTTTCGAGGTGACTTGAGCCATACCATCGAGCAGCACATCGAGCACTTTGCGCCCGGCTTTCGCGACCTGATTCTGGCGCGCTCTGCTCGGGGTCCTCGCGAAATCGAGCTCTACAACGAGAACTACGTCGGTGGCGATATCAACGCTGGCTTAGCCGATATCACGCAGCTTTTGTGGCGTCCCGTGCTGCGCGCGGATCCGTACCGGACGAGCGCGGACAATCTGTTCCTGTGCTCGTCCTCGACCCCGCCGGGTGGAGGTGTGCACGGCCTGTGTGGCTACTGGGCTGCCCGCAGTGTCCTCAAACAGCGCTTCGCGCGTGAAATGAAGGACTGACTGCCGTTCAGGATCGCGCGGCGGCATCGAGCCCGGCGCGCTGCAAGCCTGAAAGCAAATAGGCGGCGTCGTCTTCGCGCTTGAACGGATTTACACGCAGCAGCCAACCGACTGCTTCGGCGGAGCTCGCGCGGCGCCCAGCCGTGATCTTCTGCTCGAAGTTGCTCAGAAAGCGGCGCGCGTGAACGTTGCTCTCCTCGTAACGAAGAAGCTTCGCGCAAGCGACGGCCAGAAGTGCGCGTGTGTCGACCAGCGCATCGGGTGCGCTGAGTCCGAAGCGTAACGCTTCCTCAGTGCGCTCTGCCATCAGGTGTGTGAAAGCCGCGATGCCTTGGTACCAATCGGGGCAACGCGGATTCAGTCGCAGGGCGTTGCTGCTGAGCTCACAAGCAAGCGCGGTCTCCCCCAATTGTGCATGCGCGAGCGCCGCATGCATCAGCATGTCTGCATCGTTCGGGTTCAACGCGATGGCGCGGCGCAGGTGATGCTCGCCCTGCTCGAATTCGCGGCGATACACATAAATACGCGCCAGAATCGTTTGAGTCACGTGGTCTTCGGCGTCGAGCTCGACCGCGCGGCGAGCGCTCTCGAAGCTCAGGCGCTCGCGTTCGTCCCAGCGGTCCCACGCTTGGCAGCTCCAGTCGTTGAAATGCGAAAGAGAGATCCCCGAGTATGCACGTGCGAATCGCGGGGAAAGCCGCAGCGCCTGTTCGAAGTAGCCGCGGGCTTCGTCGTCGCAGGCAGGGCTGCCACGGCGAAGGCAATCGAGCCCGCGCAACCAACAATCGTACGCTTGCAATCGCTCGCGCCCTTGTTCGCGAGCCTGGCCAAGGCGCGCTTCGTCGATGCGTAGCGCCAGCGCTGCCACTACGCGCTGAGTCACGCCGTCCAGCACGCGGGTGGGATCGTCACCGGCCGCGTCCCAGCGCTCGGACCATAACTCGAGCTCGGTAGTGGGATCAGTGAGCGCCGCGGTGACACGCACACGGCTGCCGGCGACGCGTACGCTACCGCTGAGTACGAGTCTGGCGCCGGTGTCACGCCCGATGCTTGCCGCCCGTGCGTTGCGCGCCGCGAGCGCCGCCGCTGTACCTCGCGAAACCAGTGCAAGTTGCCGAAAGCGAGCGAGCTCGGTGGTGACATCGTCGCTGAGCGCGCTCGCAAAAGAGCGCGCCGCGTGATCGTGTGAGTCCGCCTCGAACGGCAACACGGCGATGAGCAAGCGTAGCTCCGAAGCTTGCTTCGCCTCCGGCGTTGGCGATGCGATGCGCGGTGTTTCATTCAGTAGCTCGGCACGCAATGCTTCCAAGTTGGCACTCGGCGTGATGCCCAAGCCGCGGCTGAGCGCTTCGCGGCAACGCTCGTATTGGCGTAGGGCTGCAACGCGATCACCACGTTCGGCATGCAGCTTCATCAGCGCGCGATGCACGCTTTCGCGCGTTGGCTCCAATGTCAGCAAGTGTTCGCCGAGCTCGAGGGCTCGCGCAGAGTCGCCATGCGCCGAAATGGCTGCTAGGCACTCCTCCGCGCGCACGGCGGCGCGCTCCGCAATGCGCGTGCGCTCCGTGCTGAGCCAGTCATCGAACGGCTGCGTGAGCGCGGCCACTCCCAGAAGCAGCGGACCGCGCCAGAGTTCGATCAATGCATCGCGCTGGTTGGCAGGACGCGCCCACAAGCGTTCGAGCTCGGCGCTGTCCACCCAACTCTGGCTCGGGTCGAGATGAATCTTTTCGGCGGAGCTCACGATGAGCTCGGCGCCCAGCGCTCGCCGCAAGTGACCGACCGCTTGCCGCAAGCTGGTGCGAGCTTGAGCCTCGGGAACGTCTGGCCACAGCAGCGCCGCAAGCCATTCGCGCCCGTAGGCAATCCCCGGCCGTACCGCCAACACCGCGAGCAGCGCCTCCGTCTTGCGCGCAGGCAGCGTCAGCCTTTCGCCATTCGCATCGATCTCGAACGCTCCTAGCAAACGAATGCGGACTCGCACTGATCCTATGTAGTCTCACCATCGACAAATGCCAAAGCCGGGAGCAGCTCCAGCCAAACTCGAGCTCGACGCCACTTTTCACGCTGTTTTCACGCTCGCTCTCCGCGCCGATTCACGCTCCCCGAGCAAGCTGCCCGGGCAAAGGAGAGATCATGCGATTCAAAGACAGCCGTGGCATCGAAATCACCGCCCACCAATCCAGCTCCGTCGAGCGTTATGATCGCGCCCTCGATCTTCTAGCCAGCTACTTCATGGATCCGCTGGCCGAGATCGATGCGGCGCTGCAAGAAGATCCCGATTTCGTTTCGGGGCACTGCCTGCGAGCCGCCATTGGTGTGCTGGCCGCTGAGCGCGCCGGAGAGTCCCTGCTCGAGCAAAGCTTGCAACACGGCGCACGCCTGGCAGAGCGTGCTACCGAACGTGAGTATCGACACTTCGCCGCCGCTCACGCTTGGTTCGATGGGGACTTCCACCGCGCGCTCGAGCTTTACGGCAAAATCGTGGTCGACTACCCGCGCGATTTGTTGGCTCTGCAGGTTGCACATGTGTGCGACTTCTATCTGGGTCAGCAACGCATGCTGCGCGATCGCGTGGCGCAAACCTTGCCACATTGGAGCGCCGGTGTGCCGGGCTACGGTTATCTGCTGGGCATGCTCGCCTTTGGCCTGGAGGAAACGAATCTCTTCGAGATGGCAGAGGTCCAGGGGCGCGAAGCGTTGGCGCTGAATCGCCGGGACGTTTGGGCGATTCACGCGGTGACGCACGTCTACGAAATGACGGGTCGCGTCGAGCAAGGCGTGGAATGGCTCGATTCGCGCGTCGACGACTTCGCTCCGCAAAACGCGTTTGCGTACCACAACTTCTGGCACCTGGCTTTGTTCCTGCTCGAACAAGGTGACACTGCACGTGTACTCGAGCTCTTCGATCGTAACGTCTGGCCGAAGCAGTCGACGGTGGCGCTCGAGATGGTGGACGCTGCGTCGCTCTTGTATCGATTGCACCTTCGTGGCGTCGACGTGGGCGCACGCGCGACCAGCGTGGCGGACGCGTGGAGCGACGCGAGCTATCACGGCTACTACGCATTCAACGACATCCACGCGCTCATGGCGTTCCTGGTGGACGGCCGCGTGCGCGACGCACGAGCGCTTTTGGGCGAGCTCGAACGCCGCGCGGCGGACGACGACAGCAACGCCGCCATGAGTCGCGAAGTTGGCGTGCCTCTCGCGCGCGCACTGCTCGCTTTCCAGGAAGAGCGCTACACCGAAGTCACGGAAACGCTGCTCCCACTGCGTTTGTCGGCGCAGCGCTTTGGCGGTAGCAACGCGCAGCGCGACGTCATAGAACAAGTGCTTGCCGAAGCCGCGCTGCGATCGGGTTCGCGCTCACTGTTGCGCGCCCTGGTCGCCGAGCGGCGCCTGCTACGACCACGCAATCCCTGGGCTCACGCCCTGGAACGGCGTGCGGCGATGTAGGCGCGCAAAATCCGCGTCGGTTCAGAAAACCAGCGCGGGCGTCCCACTCATCTCTGTACGGGGGCGGTTCTTCCCCAAAGATCGCTTCGAGTCGAGGAAATCGTGCAGAGGAAATCAGCAGCAAGCCAGCTTCCGAACGACGCAAGCATGAACGCGGGCCCGCCGCGTCGAGCTGCGGTGAGTGGTCACTACACCCGCACTCCCAACCCCTATGGCACCGAGGTTTCCATCGTGGGAGTTGGGCTCACCGTGTGTTCGCGGCCGTCGCTGGCTCCCCTCGAGCTCGAATTCGATCAGTCCACGCAGCTCTATGCAGACCTGAGCGGCGATCTGGCGAGCGGAGGCTTGTTCGTCGCCACGTATCAAATGCTTCCGGTTGGAACACGCGTCGAGCTCGAAATCGAGCTCTCTGATTGGACCAGGCTATGCGTCTACGGGCGCGTAGCCTGGCAGCGGCCGGTGACGCAAGACGGAGCCGTGCCCGGCATCGGCGTGGCTTTCGAGAACCTGTCGCCTACAGCGTTGGCCGCGCTCACGAGCTGCTGCATGAGCGAACCGCCGCTCTATTTCGATCCGTAGCTCCCAAGTTAGTTGAAGCAGCCGCGCAGATCGATTGGCACATCGACGCTGCAGCCCGCGCCGGCGCGCGCCTGAGTGATGTGGAACTTGAATCCACCGTCCTCGCTGCCGCCATCTACGAACCCGACTTGGCCGGCGCTGATGCACACCTTCTCGCCGGCGCGTGGGTGTGAGCTGGGCGGCATCAGGTAGTCGCCCGTTGCCGCTCCGGTTTGCCCGTAGGCGAGCGACGTCATCCATTTCAGGTGCAGCTCCACCTGGTTGGCCGCCAGGCTCACCGAGGTGGAGAACGGCGTGTCCAGGCTGGGGGTTCCAATGTTGACCAGCCCCACGTTGGAATTCGTGCTGCGCGCATCATCGATCGAGACTCCGTCCAACGTGCCTTGCACGTGGAAAACCGGTGCATCGCCCATGCAATGTGGCGCGCCCGCGAGCAGGCTCGGCTTGTCACCGCCGCCGTCTCCTCCATCGCCGCAGCCAATCAACGCGGCTCCCACGATCCCAGCCAGAATGAGCTGCCTCACCATGGCAAGCAGTCTACACGCGAGGTGCTCGCGGTAAACCAACGAAAGCGTGAGCACGGCAACATGAATACCACGCAGCCAGATCCGGCTTGGGAGAGGGCGTTCGGCTCTTCGTCATCGCGGCTGGTCGTGGCCGACTAGCTAGAGCGACAAACCGTTAGAATGTCGCCGCAGATTTGCGGAAAACGTTTTCGCGCAGAGTACGCGCGTGGGGGGAGTCTCTTCCGAATTCACTTCGGAAGAGGGGGGCGGCGCGTGCCGCCCCACAAACCAAGGTCGCTGCAAGGCGCGCGCGAGCGTGCTAGCTTCCGCAGCCTGGATGTCGGTGTTCTTCATCGCCTATTCGACGGTGTTGGTGGCGGAGCTTCTCGGGGATAAGACGCTCTACACGTTGGCCGCATTGGCTACGCGCTTTCGCGCGGCGCCCATCGTCGCAGGCGCGGCGCTGGCGTTTAGCCTCAAGATGGCCGCGGCCGTGCTGCTCGGGCACGTGATTTCGCATCTGCCCGAGCCGCTTTTGTCCGTGCTCAGCGGCGTCACGTTCTTTGCGATGGCGCTCGGCATCTTCTTGCAATGGCGTGCGGAGTTTCGCGGGACTGGTGTCGAGGTGCCGCAGCCACCCAAGCGCTTTTCGGCTGCGCTGCTGACGTCGTTCGTTGCCATTTTCGTGCCGGAGTGGGGTGATCCTGGTCAGCTCGCTGCCGCTCTGCTGGTTGCGCAGGGTAAGTCGGGGCTCTTGGTGTGGGCCGCGGGCACATTGGCTATGACGACCAAAGCGGTGTTGTCTGCTGCGCTCGGTCTCGGGTTACGTCGCTTCGTGCCACAGAGCGCGACACGTCTGGCCTCGGTGTTCGTTTTCATTGCGCTCGGGTTCTTGGCGTTGTTTCACGTCGAGCTGTGAGCGCGCGAGTGTGATTGGATGTCGCGCAAGGCTCGTTATGTTTTCGTATGTACCAAGCGTCGTCCGGACGACCACAAGAAGGGGTCGTGCGCGTTGCATGGCGGCGAGGAGCTGGTGCGCTCGCTGAAGCAAGCGGCGCTTGCCGCCAAGGTGGACTGTAAAGTCACTTCCAGTGGCTGCTTCGATTTGTGCTGGGTGGGAGCTGCAGTGGCGGTGATGCCCGACAATGTTTTTCTGAAGCGTATCGAGCTCGGCGACATCGATCGCGTAGTGCATGCGTTGGATGCCGAAACGACTGCAGAGCTCGAGGCTCAGCTCGCCGACCACGTTGCCCACGCGCCTGACTTCATCGATCCGAACAAGGCCAGCTGACGAAACGGGCTCCTCTAGCGCAAGTGGGAGAGGGATTGCGCTCACCTCGTGAGCGGTGGCACTAACTGCCGTAAATCTCGCGCAGCTTGTCGTCGTCGACTTCGGGAACTTCTTCCTGCTTTGCGAGCGCGGCGAGCGCGTC
The DNA here is from genome assembly GCA_049324695.1 of Myxococcota bacterium. Classification (GTDB taxonomy): domain Bacteria; phylum Myxococcota_A; class Polyangia; order Polyangiales; family Polyangiaceae; genus PMG-095. The sequence continues at coordinate 33,409 of JBMOMJ010000002.1, read as the reverse complement.
CGACAGCACTTTCGGATCCGCGTCCCACTTGGTGCGATCGGTCGGGCCAAAGCCCAGATTCAATAGACGATCTTTGCGAGCGGCGTCGACCTGCTCGGCGTCGTGTAGCTCGGCAAGCTTGCCGCCCTTCAAAGTGAGCCGCACGGTGCCGAACCGACGCGGCGCCTCTTTGGCTTGGTCGCCGCTGCTCGCATCAGCAGCGGGCGCGCCGCCATCAGCAGCGGCCGAGCTGCCTTGGGCTTCGCCCTGAGGTTCCTCGAGTGGAATCTTGAGCTCGATTTCGATGTCGTCTTCTTCGACGCGCGCGCGCAGACGAAGCAAGCCGTCGGCGTTGGTGCTGCCCTTTTTGGTCTTGCCGTCGCTCTTCGTAACGGCTGTGAACGAAGCGCCTGCAACGCGCTTGCGCTCACTGAACTTGCCGCCCTTCTTGCTCGTCGCCTCGCCGGAGCCTTCCGCGGGCGCTGGCGCTGCGCCTGCTTCCGGCGCCTCTTTGGGCGGCTCGAAGTAGAGCTGCACAATCCATTCATCGAAGCCCGCTTCACACGGCGAATGGCGCGCTAGACGATCATAGAAACGACAGGCGAACGTGTCGCGCGTGCCTTCGACGGGATCACCCGGTAGGCGCGCGTACTTGCGTGTGAGCAAGGAGTCCGGCTTGCGGCGCCGCTCGTGATCACTCCAGAAACGCTTCTTGCAGCCAGCCGAGCCTTCGCTGGCGCGCGGGCACGGCCACTTGTCGACATTCACTTCCAGGCCGGGCGCGAAGAAATAAAGCACCACGCGGCGATTGGGTGCGTTGCGAACGTTGCGCGCTTCCTTGTCCTGTTCGAGCAGCTTGCTCTCATCCTCGGACATGATCAGGATGGGATTGAACTCGCTGCAGCCCTGAAAGGCGGCTTTGCCTTTCTTGTCCTTGCCCTTGCCCAGAAAATCCGTCGGTTCGAACTTGTATTCTTCGCCAGAAGCGTCGACGCACAGCGCGGCCATGTACTTTTCGTACAGGCGTTTGCGGGTTTCTTTGCCGGCAATGCCGTCTACTCCCAGGCCCTCGTCGGTCTGAAAGCGTTCGACGGCTTCTCTCCACTCCTTGCTGTCGCGGCCATCGACGGGGAATGATCCTTCCTCGCCGTCGTCAGCCGCGTCGTCGCTGGTCGAGCTGTCGCCGCTTGCGTCCGCGGGCGCTGCATCGCCGTCGCTCGGCGCGCCCGAATCGGGTTCGGAGGCGGCGGCGTCGGCCGCAGCTTCCGCTTCCAAAAACGCCAAGATGCGTTGTGTGCTCTTGAGGCCCCAGCCATGTTCGTTGAACAGCGCCTCCCACGCGTCCGTATCGCGCGTCAGCAAGGCGTGGAACGCACGCGCGCGATTGCCGCTGAGCGTCTTGTTGTACGTGTCCGTACCAACTGGATCGGCGTGGCCGAAAATGGATGCGGGCGAGTCCTTGTAGTCGACGCGCATCTCCCCGAGCTTCACCAGATCGGGTTTCGCTTCCGGCACAATGAACGAGGAGTCGAACTCGTAGCGGTTGTCACCGAGCCGAAAGCAGGCAATCGGAACGATTCCAGGGCGCAGTGTGTTGAATAGCGACTTGTCCGCAGGGTCGCCAGGCGCGACATCCACGGCAAAGCTTGCCTCTGGATGCTCCTCGACCTCGCTCTCTGCGTCGTCCCCGGTGCTCGTGCTGTCTACCAAAGCTCCCACCCAAAAGTACCAAGACTCGGCGTGCTTGCCAACCTGAGCGCGTTCCCTTCGGGCGGGCGCCGGTTCTCATCCGGAAATTCTCTGGTAAGCTAAGTCCTCGGGAGCCTTCGTTGCCGCTGGTGCACGTCGTTCAGTCTGGGGAGCACATCGCGCAAATCGCGCTGAAGTACGGCTACGAAAACTTCTCCGTGTTGTGGGAACACCCCCAGAACGCCGAGCTCAAGTCGAAGCGCGGGACGCCGTTTCTGCTTGCGCCGGGCGACGAGCTCTTCATTCCGGACCATGTGCGGCTGGTCTTCAGCCGCGTGACGGACGCTTCACACGACGTCGTCGTGCGTGTCGACAAACTGGGCGTGCACTTGCGGCTGCTCGGCCTCGACAGTCAGCCGCGCAAGCAAACCCCTGTCACGGTGCGAGCGGAGCCTCCACAAACGGGCCAGGCAAGCGTGCAAGCCGAGCAGGCGCTCACCACCGACGGCGAAGGCAAGGTCAGCGTGGAGATCGCCAAGCACGTCACCGAAGGCGCCGTCATCATCGACGGGTTCGAGTTCGCGATGCACATCGGCATGCTGGACCCAATTGAGGAAGATAGTGGGCTAGGGCAGCGCCTAACGAACTTGGGTTACCCGGTCCCAGCCGATCCGGACGATCGCGATCCCGACGAGCTACAGTCGGCGATCGAAGAGTTTCAGTGTGACCACGGCATGAAGGTCACCGGCAAACGCGAAGACGTGGAGAGTAAGATCAAAGAGCTGCACGGCAGCTAACTCACGAGTTGAAGCGGGGTGCACTAGCCCGAGTTCTGTGACCAAGGCTGCACCGCGGGATTTCGCTACATGATCCAGGGATACTCCGTCGCGAGCTCGCGGCCTGGCTTCTGTACATCGTTTCCGCTCCAGCGTTCCTCGAACGACAAACCCATCGCGATGCTGGCAGCGAATAACACTCCCGCAAGCGTACGAGTTTGCCGGGCGCGCTCGGATTTTTGCGCGCGAATGAGCAGCGGCCAAGCTACCAGAGCAGAAAGCCCCAGCGCGAACAGGAGGCTTTCTCCCAGCAGAAATCCGCGGCTAACTGCGGAATCGAACGCGAGGCGTGGCGCGCGATGGCGACGAAACGCAGCGATCAACTTCTCACCGCTCTCGGCTTGAATGCCCGAGACAGCAAAGACATCGCTTGCGGTGTCGAGCCGCAGGCGAAGCTCAGCCGGCGAGCGATACATATCGACGAACCAGCTTTCGAGTGAGATGGTGCTGTAGAAACACAAGCTGGGATCGCTGAGCGCCGCGTTCTCGTAGGCCGCGGGGTAACCTTTGTAGCTGAAGTGGTTCGCGCGAAACTTGAACGGGCCGATGTCTTGTGTGCTGCCCTCCGCGAGGAGCGGCAAGTCATTCCAACGCGCAGGCGCCGGCGCGGGCACTAATTCGCCGCCACAGCGCCTGAAATGCCGCAAGTAACCTTGGACAATCAGCAACGAAGCGAGCACACCGACGAGCGGCACGACCACGGGAGCCCACGAGCGAGGGGGTTCGAGCGTTGGTGAGCTGGTCACGTCATATGATACGGGCCCAGGGCCAACCAGCCGCCACGTGAGCAGCGGTGTCGAGATCGGAAACGTGACCACCGCGAGCAGCGCGAACCATTTGGGGCAAATGCCGAGCAGCGCAAGCACGGGGCCGACGATGGTTGCTGCGCTCAGCGTTGCAAGAATGTGCCCGAGTCGCGCGTAATCGAGCGCGGCCGAAGCCACGTGAACACGCGCGAGCTTGATTGCTGCGACAGTCACAATCAACGCGCTCACGCAGACGCCAAGCGCCAGCACGACTAGCTGCGCCATCTCTGAGTCCGCTCCAGTGAGCGCAAGCACTGCCTCGAAGATGGCCAGAGCTCGTAGCCCCAGGCTCAAGTTGCGAGCGCGTCGAGCGAGCGGAGGCTCGAGCTGTGCTGCTGCGCGGCTTGCGACGTGAGCTGCGCTCAAAGCGAGCGCCAACATGCTTCCCCAGCACAGCAAGGTGATGGTCACACGCGCTGCGCCCGCAGGCAAAAGCGGACGCAAGAAGGGCAGCAAAACAGGCAGCGTCAGGCTAGCGCCGACGCGCACCATGCTCGTGCGCAGGCCGAGCGAACGCGCCCGTAGAGCCAGAGTTGCCCCGAGCCCCACCACCAACCAGAACGCCGCCAAATCCGGCGCGAGTTCCATACCGTAGGGTGCGGCGTGGCGCGCGCCGAGTCAACGCACGTAGAGCTGAGCGTCGCCGACGGTACCGACAGCTCGGAAACGCTGCTGCACGAATTCGTTCACCGCGGGAAGGCGGTTGCAGGCGGGTCGTACAACGGCCGCGTTGGCGTCGGCGAGCAGGGCTTCGTAGTCGCTCGGACTCACGCTTCCGAGCTGTGTTAGTTCGCGGTAGGGCGGGCCTTCAGCCAGACCTTTTGGCGTGAACAGGCCGACGGCGCGGTTGTCGCAGCCGATCCAGAGAACCTTGGTGGGGTCGGCGTTCTCGGCGACTGCCGCCTGCTTCAAGGTGGTGACCGTGAAGCTTGCGATGCCAGTCACGTTGTCCGAGTAACGATCCACCGCGCGCGCGAACACCAACTCGCGCGCCAATGTATCGAAGCCCGCTGGTCCGCGTTGCAAACGGAACGCGATATGGGTCACCCCGAGCGAGCGCCACATTTGCGCCGTTCGTTCCGGCGAATCGAGCTCGAGGTACTCGATGGCACCTTGCCAACCCGGCAAGTCATTGACGACTGGGTGAGCCGTTCCGAGCAAGCCGGTGTTGCTGTGGAGTAGCACCACGGCGGACGCGGGCAGGCGCCGGCCGACGTCCTGAACGTCACCCGCGATGCGCAGGCGTTCATCAGGGTGGTAGCGCTGCTGGTGCCCGCTGGCGATTAGATCCACCGCCGCCTTGACCGGTGACTCACCAATCATCGAGTGCGATCGAAAAAAGTAGACGTCCCCGCCCCAGACCAACTGCAAGCCGACCAAGCTGCAGATGCCGATGCGTGCGAGCGGGAGCTGCCTCCAGGCCAGCGAGAGCATGGCCACGGTGCACGCCACCATCCAGGGCAGCAACGCTTGCAGAAAGCGATCCTGGTGGCTGGTAACGAACCACGTTGCGATTCCAACGTGCGTGCCCAAAACCAACAGCCAGACGCGCAGCTTTGCCTTCAGCAGGGGAAGCACGAGCAGCGAAAGTGTGAACAGCGAACCGAAGATCGGTTTTTGGCCGTGAAAGTCCCAATCGTGCGGGACGAACGAGAACGAAACCAAACTCACCAGCGTGTCGCGTAGCTTCTCCCACGCGCTGCCGTGCAGCAGAAACTGCGGCGCCCAGTAGATCTGCTTGAGCAGCTCGGCCGCTCCCGGGTGAAACGGGCGCACTGAGAGGCGCTCGTGCAAAAGCGGATACAGCGGATCCCCGTGAAAGATCAGGTTCTTCAACCAGTGTGGGCTCGTAGCTACCAAGCCAACCAGGAACGCAACCGCAGCGACGTTGAGCCGCCGCGTCTTGATGGTCATGCCCAACAAGAAGAGGCCTGCCGCGACGAGGAAGTAACTACCCTGATACTTGGTGAGCAGAGCACCACTTAACATCAAGGACGCCAGGGTCGCGTTCCGCGCATTGAAGTCGCGACCGCAACGGATCAAGGCCAATGCGAGCGGTGGCGCCCAGAAAGCCAGCACATGATCGGCTCCGGTGATCAGGCTCGAGTCGTAGAGTAGGATGCCGGGAAATAGAAACAGCATCGCACCTGCGAATCGTACGCGACGCCCGCCGAGCAAGCGTCGCGCTAACGGCGCGATGCTCGCGAGGGTGACCACGAACAGAAACCATTCGATGTGTGAGGAGAGCGCGGTGTGATCGTTCAAAAGACCTGGGGATTGAAACGCCCAGGTGTAGAGCACCGACGCGAGCTGCGGGTAGACTCCGAGGTACCAGCCATCTTCGAAGCGTGTGATGCGACCGGCGGAAGCGTATCGCTCTGCGATCGGCAGGTGATACCAGTGTGCGTCGGCCCCAATGTTCATGGGCACGATGATGACCAAGTACGTGCCGACGAGACCCAACGCGAGCAGGAGCAGTGCCGCGATCTCGAGTGCTCCACGTGGCGCGTAGAGCGCGCTGCCGAAGCGTCGCAGGCGCCGGCGTGCTCTCTGAAAACTCCGCCACAGCTCGCGCGCTCCGACGGCTATCAAGAGCAGCGGCCAAGCGAAGAAGAAGACGCGACCGAAGAGCCCGAGCAGCCCAGCTACGAAAGAGCCCAGGAAGAAGATCAATACGCCGAGGCCCATGGAGAGCGCGAAGCGTTCACCGAGCGGGGGCGGCTCCAGTACCAGCTTACGCAGCGCGAGGTGGCCAGATGATAAGCAGGCAAGGCCAAACGCCGCGAGCGCCAGCCAGTACGCCGCGAAGCGAAAGAACAGCCACTCTCGTAGCGGATAAAAAGTATCGACGAAGTGAGCGAAGAACAGCGTCGCGCCGATCAAAACGAGCAACGCAAGCGGCGCGCGAGCCCTTTGCCAAGACCGCAACGCAACCAGTTTTTGCCCCGAAAGCCATGCCACGCCGCGGGTTTTACACCATCCTCAGCTGGGAGAAGCCCAAGTCAAACGGCGAGCCGTAAATCTGGGCAAAGGCCGCTAGATTTGCGGGATTGCGCCGCGCTCCGCGGGGGCGCATCCCGGCGAGGCCAGGGCTTGGGTTCAGTTGGTGCGCGTCGGCAATCCGAGCTGGTAAAGCCGGCGCAAGAACATCGGTGCGCTGCGCGAGCAATGCTCTTGCAACTACCTGAGATCGGAGTTTGGTTCAGCGCCGAGCGTTGCGATCTCGCCGTCGACGCGCGCTTCCTGCATGCGACGACGATACGCGCCCGGCGGCATGCCGAGCTCGCGTTGGAATGCGACGCTCAGCAACGCGGCGCTGCTGAAGCCGCTGCGCCTGGCAACCTCGGGCAAACCGAGCTCGGTGGAGGCGAGCACATGCTTGGCCGCTTCGACGTGAGCCCGCCGAATCTCTTCTTGAACGGTGCGCCCCAACGAGGAGCGGAAGTGACGTTCGAGCCGTTGACTGCTGCTCGCCACCGCGCGCGCCACTACCGGTACCGTCAAACGACGATCCGCGTGTGCACGAATCCACGCGACTGCTTGCGCGGTGAGCTCGTCTGTCACCGCGAGCACGTCGGACGATCGGCGCGCTTGCACGTCGATCGGCTGAACCAAGCTGCGTTGCCCGCTGATGGTTGTGCCGCCTAGCGCGAGCTGCACCAGGTCGGCAGCTTTTCTGCCGAGCTCACGCCAGGGCACGGCGACGCTCGAAAGCGCCGGCACGATGAGCTCACACTCCACTACGTCGTTGTCGACGCCCACCAGCGCGAGATCTTCGGGAATGCGCAAGCCGGCTGCTCGCGCGTAGCGCGCTACGACACGACCCCAAACGTCTGCACAAGTAAAGAGGCCGCATGGCTTCGGTAGCTCGCGCAGCCATTTCATCAACGCGTGCGGCACTTCATATTGGCGTGGCGACTCAGCGCCCTCATGCCACCACCCCGGCGCGATTTGCGCACCGGAGGCAATGGCGCGCTCGCAGAAAGCCGCGTCGCGCGCGACCGCGAACGGCGAATCGTCGAAGCGAAACGTCGTGAGATGTTGCAGCCCACGCCCGCGCAAGTGCTCCACGGCGAGCGCAGCAACGGCGGCTTCGTCTAGACACGCCGACGCAAGCCCCTCGGCGCTGCGATCGCAGTTGACGAATACAACCGGACACGACGGTAACTGCGCCAGGTTGGTCGAACGTAGCTCTGGCCCGACCACGGCCGCAGCGGGCGCCCACTCGTTCGCGAGCCAATCTAGATCCGTGGAGGCATGATAGTGAAGCAGCTCCCAACCGCGCTCGTGAGCGATCGACATGAAGCCGAGCAAGATGCCGCGCGACCAAGCGGCTCCGGCATCGAGGATCACGAGAACGCGCGGATTGCTCATGAGGATTGAAGCGAAGCGCGCAGCGACGCCAACACCGCCCTTATATTAAGCGGCTCACGGCGCCGCAAGCGTGGCCGAGACGAGTGTGTGGGCGGCCCCACGCGGGCGAGTGAAGGGGCAGTGAGGGCGACGCGTGAGGGCAGAGTGGCCCGCGTTTGGGGGCGCCCGGCGCGCGCAGGCGAAGCCCGAGCACGCCGGGACGTAAAGTGCTGTGCGGTGCGGGGGCAACATCAACATCAACATCAACAACGAATGTGCGGTGCTTGACGGCGATCAAGTCGATCACTGCGAGGAGTGAAAGCGAAAATCAAATTCAGTAGGGTGCAGCGATGAAATCGAAAGCAGCGCTATTGTCGGCGTTGTTGGCGTGTGCGTGGAGTTTTGGTTCGGCTCCGGCGCCCGCGAACACGCGGCATTTTTCTTATGTGTATGAAACCGCGGTGCTTGCGCCGGGTGAACGTGAGTTGGAGTTGTGGACTACGTGGCGAACGGGGCGACGCAGGTACTATTCGGGCTTCGATCAGCGCTTGGAGTTGGAGTTTGGCGTGGTCGATCGGCTGATGTTGGCCGCGTACCTGAATTTCGGCGCGGAGACGCAGGAGCTTGCGTTGGGTCGCACGGAAACGCGCAGCGATTTTCGCGGTGTTTCGTTGGAGGCGAAGTATCAGCTCAGTGATCCGAGCTTGGATGCACTGGGCTTCGCTGTGTATGGTGAGTTGAGCGCTGGTCCGAACGAGTACGAGCTCGAGAGTAAGCTTTTGTTCGACAAGCGCATGGGCGACTTTTTAGTCGCTGCCAATTTGGTTGGCGAGGTGGAGTGGGAGCGCGAGGGAACGGAAACGGAGCGCGAGTTTGCGTTCGTGCCGATGTTGGCGGCGATGTATCAGCCGACACCGGCGCTGGGTTTGGGGTTGGAGGTACGCAACGACAACTTCATCGAACACGGTAAGCTCGAGTACTCACGTTTGCATGCCGGTCCGAGCGTTGCGTACGCCGGGAGTGGCTGGTGGAGTACGCTGACGTTCTTGCCGCAGCTGGTTGCCTTGAAGGGCGCGCGCGCGAATGAGAGTGTGCTGCTGGATCAACACGAGCGCTACGAGCTGCGGCTTTTGGTTGCGGCGCACCTCTGAGCTGCGGCTTTTGGTTGCAGCGCAGCTTTGAAATGCGGCTTTTGGGTTGCGGCGCACCATTGAAATGCGCCGCAACCGACGGGCTACGATCTATTCGGCTCCGCTGAACTCACCGGCGGGCGGCACACTCTTCGTGGCTCCACGCGAGCGGTAGGAATGGCCGCTGCCGAGGCCTGCGATGAAGAGTACCAAGAGTACGGCGCCGAGCGCGAAGGCAGTGTCGCCGATCACGCGCATCCAGCGGAGCGTGCTCATGGGGCCGCTGTGAAGGAACTCTTCGCTGCGCGCATACCAGTAGCCAACCTCAACGGAAGCTTTGGTTTGCAACAAGCCAACTGGGAGCACGCTGAGCAGGACCATGGCGAGCAAGCCGCCGTTGATTAGCCAAAACGCCGGCTTGATGAGGTTCTCGCGCCAAGCTTCAGCGGGACGCAACGCGCGCAAGCAGAAGAGCATGAGCCCGATGCCGAGCATGCCGTAAACGCCGAAGAGCGCGGTGTGCCCGTGTACCGGCGTCGTGTTCAAGCCTTGCATGAAGTAGAGAGCGACGGGAGGATTGATCATGAAGCCGAATAGGCCGGCTCCAACCATGTTCCAGAACGCTACTGCGACGAAGCAGTAGATCGGCCACTTGTAGTTCTGCACCCAGGGTTTGGCGCGCGAGAGTCGCAGATTCTCCCACGCTTCGAAGCCGACGAAGAGGAGCGGCACGACCTCGAGCGCGCTGAAAGCGGAGCCCAGCGCAAGTACGAAGGTCGGTGTGCCGGCGAAGTAGAGGTGATGCAGCGTGCCGATGATGCCGCCCGCGAGGAAGATGGTGGCTGCCAGCAACGTGCTGCGCCCTGCGGTGCCTACCCGAATCAGGCCGAGGCGAGCGAACAAGAAGGCGATCACGACGGTGGCAAACACCTCGAAGAAACCTTCGACCCAGAGGTGCACTACCCACCAGCGCCAGTACTCCGCGATCGCAAGGTTGGTGTGCTTCGAGTAACCCAAGGCCGCGGCGTAGAAGCCTGCGATGGCGAACGCCGAGATCGTAAACAGCACCAGAATCGGGCGTTGCTCATCGCGGCGCTGGAGCGCGGGGCGAATTCCTCGCAGTACCAAGTAGAACCAGAAGAACAGCCCGCCCAAGAGCGCTATCTGGAAGGCGCGACCCAAATCGATGTATTCGTAACCGCTGTGGCCGAAGTAGAACCAGCCATTCTCAGAGGTGAGCTTGTTCATCACGCTGAGCCACTGCCCGATCATCGAGCCGGCCACGACCGCGAGCAGCGCGCCGAACAACACATTCACGCCCAGGCGTTGACCCTTCGGCTCGCTGCCGCCGATCACCGGCGCAATGTAGAGGCCCGCGGCGAGCCATGCGGTTGCAATCCAGAGCACTCCGATTTGTGTGTGCCACGTGCGCGCGAGTGAATAGGGCAGTGCGCCGGCGATGGGGATGCCGTAAAAGCCGTTGCCCTCGACGCCGTAGTGCGCGACTACGACCCCCAACAGGATTTGCAGCAGAAGGAGTGCCGAGACGATCCAGAAGTATTTGATGGTGGCGCGCTGCGAGGGTGTCGCAGGTGCCGCCAGGAGCGGATCGCTCGCTGGGAGATCTTCGGGAAGAGGTTCACGCTCCTGCGAAGCGTGCCAAACGGCCATGGCGCCGATGCCCGCGAGCAAGAGTATGATGCTGACGCCGGTCCACACGAGCGCGTCACCGCTCACCGTATTGCCGATCAATGGTTCGTGTGGCCAATTGTTGGTGTAGCTCACCGTGTCGTTGGGACGAAGCGCCGACGCAGCCCAGGCCGTCCAGAAGAAGAAGGCGCTCAGGGCCTCGAGTTTGGCCGGGTCTGGCTGCGCGCCTGCCGGGATCGCGTATGCCTCGTGTCCTTGTGAGAAGATGCGGGCGAAGTGCTCGGTGTTGGAGCGAAACGCGTTCGCGCGAATCTCCTCGATTTCGAGGGTGCCGGTGGTTGCGTCGTAGGCGTTGCGTCGAACCAGCTTTTGCAGTCGCACCTTCAGCGCTGCCTGCTCTGTTTCTGCGAGATCGGTGAAGCTCTGCCCGCGCTCAGCGCGCGCCCACTCCTCTAGAATGTAGGTCGCCTCGCGGTGCAGCCAATCGGCGGTCCAATCCGGCGCGACGTAGCTGCCGTGGCCCCACACCGAGCCAACCTGCATTCCGCCCATGGCTTGCCACACGTTCTGTCCGCGTGACACGGAGCCATCGGGCACGAGCGCGCGCCCGTCGGGTGTGACGATGCGCTGCGGAATCGGCGGCGCTTCCTGATAAATGCGGAGACCGGTCCAGCCGAGTACGGCGAAGGACAGACCGACCACGACCGCGAACGCAATCCAATAGCGCTTCATGTCACTCTCCTGAACGAGGTGAATTTCAGTGGCTGCGCGTGCGAACGTTCGAATGCGTTCCCGCGCTTCTCGATCTACGGACACGTGTTGGCGTTGCAGGCCGACATCGAAGTGCAAATTCGCTCTCCGACGTCGGTGTTTCCACGATGCCAGTGAGAGCTGCACAATCGACGCATGTTGCGAGCAACACGCGCCCACGTCGCGGACAATCGACCCAGAACTCTTCCCAGCCGCCGTACTGCGAAGGCGACGCAAGGATCGGCAGCAAGCGCGTAGCACCGCGCATGGCGCGCTCGGCTCGCTTCACGCTTGCTCTTTCTCGCACCGCGGCGCGCTGACATTACACAGCGATGACGCGCGGCGCGCAGCCGGATCGAACATGGGCGTCAACGTACCGCCCGGCATCCAGCTTGGCCAGCATCGGAGCGCGAAAAGATGACGACCGTCAATGTGCCGAGCGCCATGCTTGGGTTCGGCCGCGACCGATGCTCTCATGCAAAAGGAGCGGCGTTTCCCGCCGCCACGCTCAGCTGGGACTCGCACGGCTACTACGAAGTCGCGCTCGATGCGGGCTAACTCAGCTGGACGCCATAGGTCCGAGGTTTGCGCAGGAGCTCGTGTGTCTACGAACTGACAATCGTCAGTTGATGTGCTGCTGTTGATTCCTATCAACCGCTCCAGCAGAGCGCACTGCCGGGGTGCGACCTAGGCCTTCCTCTCCGCTAGTCTTCGGCGAAAGGATTACTTATGACGTTGAGACCTGTCTCTATCCTGGCGACTATTGGGTTGAGTTGGTGCTTGGCGTGTTCGAGCGGGAGCGGCGTGAGTCGTGGAAGCGGATCGCGCCCTTCGACGAGTTCTGGCGGTTCCGGAGGTACGGGTAACACCGACCCAGTGCGGCTTCCTTCGCAAGGAGGTGTGGACGTGACTGGTTTGCCGCCAACGCGCGCGTGCGGCGACGGCGTGCTCACCGAAGACGAGGCTTGCGACGACGGCAATCGCAGCGACGGTGATGGTTGTCTCGGAAATTGTCGTCAAGTCGAGCGCGGTTTCTCTTGCGTGCCTGCGGGTCAGCCGTGTCACCCGATTGCTCGTTGCGGCGATCGGGTTTTGGTGTTTCCGGAGCGGTGTGACGACGGCAATCGCGCGCCGGGCGACGGCTGCTCCGCAGATTGCAAAATCGAGGTGGGCTTCAAGTGCGACGGTGCGCCCAGTAGCTGCAGCCGCACCACGTGCGGCGATGGCAAGCTCGAAGGAGCCGAGAGCTGCGAGGACGGCAATTCGCGGCCTTTCGACGGATGTTCTGGCGATTGTCAGAATGAACCGCAGTGTGCCAATGGGCCCTGCACTTCGCGCTGCGGCGACGGCATCGTGCTCGGCGAAAAGTGCGACGATGGGAACAACATCGACGGAGACGGCTGTTCCGCCAAGTGCGAGCCGGAGGCAGGCTTCGCTTGCACGCAGCCCGATTTGGGCGAGACCATGCAGGTTCCCATCGTTTTGCGCGATTTCCGCTATCGCAATCCAACCGATTTCGAACCAGCGGCAACGGGGCAAACCGCAGCTGTGACGGGGTTGGTGGCCGATACGCTGGATAACGATGGAAAGCCGGTCTACGTGGGACCGGCGAATCCTCATGGCGCGCCGTTCATCGCGGGCGCTTCCACTTTTTCCAAGTGGTATCGCGACGATCCTTCCGTAAACGCAACCAAGGTGTCGAAGCTAACGCTGTATCGCACGGCCAGCGGCGCCTACGTCAACCGCATGAAGGAGAGCGGTGAGCAATTTCAGAAGACGGCCACAGCCTACTATTGCGGCAACGTCGGTGCCGAAGTGACTGACGGCACGGGCCAACCCATCCCCTGCACCTCCAAGTATGGAACCACCGACTGCGACAAAGTTACCGGTCCCATCCTCAGCTGCAACATCAAGGACGGCAGCTACGTTGCAACGTACCTCATCGAAGCGATTGACGGAAATCCGCTATTTTATCCCGTCGATGACGTCGCCTTCACTCCAGAGAGCGAGCGCATGTCGGCGGTGTTGCCGGCGCCGATGTATTCGGCCTCTTGGGATCCCGAGCCCGGCAAACCGTTGCACAACTTCAGCTTCACGAGCGAAGCGGGCTATTGGTTCATGTTCGACGCTCACAAAGTTTACACACTCGACTTTACCGGGGACGACGACGTTTGGGTCTTCATCAACAATCGTCTGGCCGTCGATTTGGGCGGAATCCACACGCCCGTCAGCGGTTCGGTGACATTGGACGCGAGCTCTTCCAATCGCTTCGGGGTCGAGGACGGTAAAGTCTACGAGATTCGCGTTTTCCACGCCGAGCGCCAGACCACAGCCTCGAGCTACAAGCTGACGCTGAGCGGATTCAGCGCAGCGCCAAGTGATTGCAAGCCAATCTGCGGCGATGGTCTGGTCGGCATCGGCGAGGAATGCGACGATGGTGTCAACGACGGCGGCTACGGCGAGTGTGGGGCGGGCTGCAGGCTCGGCGAGTTTTGCGGAGACGGCATCAAGCAAGCCGGTGAAGATTGCGACGACGGCATCAACATCGGTAACCCGTGCCCCTCTGCGTGCCGCAAGATAGTGGTCTATTGAACGCCGGGGTGACGGGTGCGTCGCGCGTCAGTTTGATCGATGGGCGCGCACCTGCTTCACGAGTTCTTCCACCACCGCGGGTTTGCCCTCGAGGTCGGGATTACCTGGCATGTTGGGGCTCTTGTTTGCGCCGGCACCGCCGAGCACGATGACATTGCGAATCTGCTCGTCGGTGGCCGCAGCTTGCCAGGTAGCGTCGGTAAAATTGCGCGGTTTGGGATCCAGTGCGGCAGCGCCAGGACCGTCGCCTTTGCCCTGTTCACCGTGACAGACGACGCAGCGTGCCTTGAACAGATTGCGTGCTTCGCGAGCTGGATCTTCCGCCGCTGGTGCGGCTTCGATCGGAGCGGCAGTGGCGGGCGCGCTCTGCTCGACGTCCGCGTTTTTTTTCGCGCAGCTCACGCTGGTGGCCGCCACAACGAATAAGCTCAGGCAGATACGCATCGTCATTTCTCGGATTTCCTTCGGGTGGTGGGCGGAGCACAGGCGTCCGCCTTGTGGATGGGTTGCTGTCGATAGGTTCTAGGCTGCAGAGCTACTGAGCAGCGTCGCGCGTCAAAGCGAGCTCGGCAGGCTCCTGCGACAGGCGCCGAACCTCGGCCGAGAACTCACACGCGAGGCGATGTGCTTGGCGCAGATCGAAGTCGGCGTGCGGCAAGCGCTTCACGCCGTAGTTCGACAGCACTATCGGAAGCACTGGCTCGACGCCGTGCCGACGCAAGCAGCTGCGCGCACAGCGCAAAGGGCAGCCGTCGATCACGACGATGGGGCGTCCCGAGTGGGCCAAGGCCACGAGCGCCGGAACGTCACCGCCCACGCCCGCGATACACGACATTTCAGCGTCTCCTCCGCGGTCGAGGCGGAGTGCGATGTAGTTCGCGGTTTGAGCTGCGCTGGAGCAGCCCGAGCACGAATAGACGATGGGTAGAGCCTTCCCGCTGGACATCGCGCCACGAGGCTAGCCCCAAGTGCGGCTCTGCTGGATGCAGAATCGTGGGCGCGCCGCGTCGGAGTTGATCGATGTCAAGCGCGGGTTCGGCGGTGCTGGCGGTGAGTGATGCACGCGAGTACTGAGCGCGGATGGTCGACGAAGCCGCGCCTGTGTTGGTTGCGTCATCACAGTCGCGCGGGCCAGAGCTCCGCGATGCGATCTGGAACGGTCCGCTCTCTCTAGTTGAGCGCGCCTCGCTCGCTGCGGCGCTGACGTGCAATGAAAGCGCTCCGCTGAAGTGGCTTTCGAACTGGTGGGCGAACGCGGTGGTTGGGCACGTGGTGAGCAGCTTGTGCGACGCTCGTCTGCGAGTGAGCGGCGTCGAGCACATCGAGCGGCTCGCGCCATCGGGCGGCGTGTTGCTCGCGGCGAACCACCGAACCTTCTTCGACTTATTTGCGGTCGCTTACGCCTTTCGCAATCACACCAGATTGTGCCGAGGCGTCTACTTTCCGGTGCGTTCGCACTTTTGGTACGACCATCCGCTCGGTCCTTGGGTGAACGTACTCGGAACCGGCATGAACATGTTTCCGCCGGTCTTTCGCGCGTCGCACAAGCGTGAGGTCACGCGCCGCGGGCTCGATTGGCTGGCGCAGCGACTCGGCCAGCCTGGAGTCGTGGTGGGCATGCACCCAGAAGGGACTCGCAGTCGGGGTGCGGATCCGTTCGCGCTGCTGCCACCGGAGCAGAGCTTCGGCCGTGTCGCACTGCTCTCGCGAGCGACGATTGTGCCAGCCTTCGTTCACGGCTTGAGCGACTCGATTTGGAACGAGGTGCGTCGTCGCAAACAAAGGGATGCCGTCGTCGACATCGCCTTCGGTGCACCCGTGAATTCCGGAGAATTCGATGACTGTGATCCGCGGCGTTTGCGTAACCAGCTGGGGATCGGCGAGCGCGTGCTGCAGTCCATTCACGCGCTCGCTCTCGATGTCCACGCGCGCCGCTGAGTGATGTTGAGCTTGATGCCCGTCATGTCGCGGAATGTTGCGCGCTTATCGATAATGAAAATCAATATCTCTTTCGCTACAAGGCTTGGTGATGAAACGCGATTGCTCAGCTTTGGTGTTGGCGTTCTGGATTACTGCGTGCTCCTCGACGGCTCCGGACACTCCAGCCGTGCTCGTAGCGCACGACCCGCTCGATCTTGCACCATCACCGCAGCGCGTCGAACCGAGCAACGTGCTCGTTGAGCTCACGGCGCGCGAAGTCGTCGCCGAGCTCGCTAATGGAGTGAAGGCGAGTGTATGGACGTTCAACGATAGGGTGCCCGGACCACTGATTCGCGTAGTACAGGGTGATACGGTGGTGCTGCGGCTCACCAACGACAGCTCGAGCGTCGAGCCACACAGCATCGATCTGCATGCTGCGGCCGTGCCCGGCGGCGGTGGTGTGCTCACCGAAGTTGGACCCGGAGAAACAGCCGAGCTGTCTTTCCGCGCTGAACACCAAGGCGCGTTTCTATACCATTGCGCAGCAGAGGGCATGCCGTGGGAGCACGTTGCCTACGGGATGTACGGAATGATCGTGGTGGAGCCGCCGGGCGGTCTCGAGCCTGTGGCAACCGAAGCGTACGTGGCCCAGAGCGAATGGTACCTGCGCGATTCAGGCGGCGAGGGGCACGAGATGGAAGGCGAGGAAGAAGAAGAGGAGGAGGAGGGCGAAGGAGCCCTTCCAGCCGACGTGTTGGTTCTGGATGAAAGCGCGGCTTTTGCGTCGCAGCCGACGCTGTACACGTTCAACGGGCACCGCGATGCGCTCACGGCTCCAGGAATGTTCGGTGATCGTATCCGAACACCGGCAGGCGCAAACATGCGCATATTTTTCGCCAACGCCGGGCCGAACCTACCGTCGAGTTTTCATGTTGTGGGCGGCATTTTCGATCGCGTGTTCACGGGCAACTTTCAGCAGAGCCTGAACGACGAGGAAACGGTGCTGGTCGCGCCCGGTTCGGCCGCTGTCTTCGAGCTCACGCTACCCGTCGCTGGCGACTATGAGATGGTCGACCATGCGCTGTTTCGGGCGGCGCGCGGGGCTCGCGGTATGATCCATTCCATATCCCCCGAACCGTGACGCATTGACGTTCGTCAATGCGCTCGAATAATTGAGGCATGGATGCGAGCGCCGTCATGCGCAGTCTCGCGCGAACGCCGGTTCTGGCAGGTGCTTCGAGCGACGTTTTGAACGGCCTGGCTCGGGAGGCCACCACGCGCACGCTGCGACGCGGCGAGGTGGTGTGGCACACCGGCGACCTCCCCACGGACTTCATCGTGCTCGCGCAGGGCCTCGTTAAAGTGATGCGTGTCACAGCCGCGGGCAAGGGCGTGTTTTGTGCCTGTTTCGGCGCGCCGCAGTCAATCGGCGACGCCGCCGTGATCAAGGGCATTCCGTACCCCGCCACAGTCAGCGTGCTCACGCCGCGCGCGGCGTTGGTTTGTGTGCCGGCGCCGCTTTTTCTGGATGCGCTCACTCGCAATCCCGAGCTCAGCTTGCAGCTCGCGGCGAACATGCGCGAAAAGCTCGGGGCGCTGCACGACAAGATCGACGTACTGAGCGCCGGGGCGGTAGACGCGCGCCTGGCGATGACGTTGTTGAAGTTGAGCGGCCAGTACGGTGACGAGCTAGAGGACGGCGGGGAGCTCTTGCCGATCATGTTGACCCGGCGCGAGCTCTCGGAAATTGCGGCGACCTCGCTCGAAACGGTGGTTCGCATCATGAAGCGTTGGGAGCGCGCGGGCGTGCTCGAGACGCAGCAGCAGGGTTTTGTGATTCGCGACGCAGCGGCGTTGCATCGCGCATTGCGCGAGCGTTCGCCCGAGGCATCCGAAGTCGACTGAGTTGCAGATTGACGTTCGTCAGTGTCGCGAATGCCGGCTGGTGAATTCGCGGCTACGTCGAGTGCTTGCGTGCTACTTAGCGCCAGCCACATGCTCGCGACGAACGGAACTGCGGTCGTCTTTCCGGGGCAAGGTTCACAATGCACCGGTATGGCGCGCGACTTCTATCGAGAGCTCGAGTGCTCGCGGCGCGCCTTCGAGGAAGCCAGCGACGCGAGCGGCCTCGACTTGGCGGCGCTGTGCTTCGAGCCGGACGCACGCCTCGGAATGACCGAGTTCACTCAGCCGGCACTGCTGACCGCTGAGGTGGCCATGTATCGCGGCCTCTCTGAAGAGTTGGGCTTGCACGCAACGTTCTTCGGTGGGCACAGCCTGGGCGAGTACAGCGCGCTCGTAGCTGCCGGCGTCCTACCGCTCGCGACGGCAGTGCAGCTCGTGCGCCTACGCGGGCGCTTGATGCAAAGCGTCCCTCCGCTGGGCTCCGGCGGCATGATCGTAGACGGTTTGCGCGCTGCTCTTTTTGGCGTCGCCGAACTGCTGCATCCGGAGCGTGCCTGCCACACGACCTGTAACGCCACCGGTGCCTTTCACTCGTCAGATCTGGCCAGCCTGGTCGAAGCGCTGGCCGCTCAGGTGAGCTGCACGCCGCGCTGGGCGGACAATATGCAGAGCTTGTGTGCCGTCGCGGAGCAAATCTATGAGATTGGGCCGAGTCGACCGCTTTCGTCGCTGTTTGCGAGCTTGGGCCACAAGGCAATCCCCATCACTTCATTGCGCGCCGCCCGCAAGGAGGTCTTTTCGTGACGCTCCGGTTCGCTGACAACAGCTGGGCGCTGATTCTGGGTGGCTCGAGCGGCTTTGGTTTGGCCTCGGCGCGCGGTCTCGCGGCGCGTGGCATGAACGTAGCAATCGTTCACCGCGATCGAGCGAGTGCCTTGCCAGCCTTCGAGCGTGAGCTCGCCGAGATGCGGCGCACGGCCCGCGTCGTGTCCTTCAACTTGGACGCGCTCGGCGCCGGCGAGCAACGCAGCGTGCTGGACGAACTCGAGCGGCGGCTGGCTCCCACGGAACGAATCCGCCTTTTGTTGCACTCCATTGCGTGGGGAAACCTACGACCGTTGCTGGGCGACACGCCCGAAGCGCCCGTGCTCGATGACGAAGATTTCGCGCGCACCATCTTTGCGATGGGCACGAGCTTGCTCGGTTGGACACGCGAGGTTTCGAATCGCAAACTGTTCGAGTCCGACGCGCGCGTGATCGGCCTCACCAGCGAGGGCAGCTGCCGCGTTTGGCCAGCGTATGCGGCCGTTTCTACGGCGAAGGCCGCGTTGGAAGCCTTGTCGCGCGCGATCGCCGTCGAGTTCGCGCCGCGCGGGATCCGCTCGAACGTGATCTGGGCGGGAGTAGCGGATACCCCGGCTCTCCGCAAAATCCCCGGAGGCAGTGAGCTCGCGCAGCGCAAGGCGCGAGAGAACCCGTTGGGACGACTAACCACACCCGACGATGTCGCCGACGTGGTGTGCCTCTTGTGCACGGATGAAGCGCGTTGGCTCAACGGCAGCATCGTACGCGTCGATGGCGGCGAGCACCTCGTGGCATGACGCATGCGCTACGCCGATTTCTTGAAGTGTGAACGACTGGGCTTTGCGGAGCTGTTAGCGCTCTCGCAAGGCAACCTGGTAGACGATCCGCCGAGCGAGTTCGTGCGTCTGCCCGCACCGCCGCTCTTGATGATGGATCGCGTGACGCGAATCGAAAGGCGCGGTGCACAGGGCCTCGTCATTGCCGAGCGCGATGTGCGCCTCGATGACTGGTTCTTTCAGTGTCATTTTCGGGGTGATCCGGTGCAACCAGGTTGCCTCGGCTTGGACGCCGTTTGGCAACTCGTCGGCTTGTACGCGGCGCTTGCTGGCGGAGTGGGTTCGGGACGGGCACTCGGCTGTCGCGAAGTGCAGTTCTTCGGGCAGATCCGGCCGCACGATCGCTGCGTGCGATACGAGGTAGAGGTGCGTCGCTTCTCGATTCTCAAGCAGTCTGGCGCGGCGCTCGCGATTGCGGATGGTCGGGTGCTGGTCGACGATGCGCTCATTTACCAA
This sequence comes from Myxococcota bacterium, assembly GCA_049324695.1. GTDB lineage: Bacteria > Myxococcota_A > Polyangia > Polyangiales > Polyangiaceae > PMG-095. The sequence goes on along the minus strand of JBMOMJ010000002.1, from coordinate 13,703 downwards.
ATCAGCGCCGCCAAAGTGGGGCTGTTCCGTGGTCTAGCCTACAGCGCGTACCCGCACCCCGGACCACGCGCGGTAGGCGGCGTATTGGATCGAGGAGACGCGCCATGTTGAGCGCTGCCGAGGTCCTCGAGCTCATCCCGCAGCGCCCGCCGTTTCGCTACCTCGACGAGCTAATTTGTCTCGAGGCGGAGCGCGTGATTGGTACTTACACCTTCTCCGGGCGTGAGTTCTTCTACGCGGGTCACTTCCCTGGTCAGCCGGTAACTCCCGGCGTGATCCTGTTGGAAGCCATGTGCCAAACCGGGCTGGTCGCGCTCGGGATCTATTTGTTGTCTTTGGAGCTGCCCGTCGTCGACATTAGTTCGCGAATTACTCTTTTCACGGAAGCCAACGTCGAGTTCTTGCGACCCGTGTTGCCAGGCGAGCGCATTCGCTTCGAAGCTCGGCGCGAGTATTGGCGGTTTGGCAAGCTCAAGGCTCACGTACGAGCCCTGGCGGTCGACGACTGCCTCGTCGCGGACGGTGTCGTGGCCGGGACGAGCATGCTGCGGACTCGCATTGCGGAACGCAGCTCGGAGATGAACGATGGCTAAAGCGCGTGTGGTGATTACGGGGCTGGGCGTCCTTTCTCCCAACGCACACGGCGCCGAGCACTTCCATTCGGCGTTGCGTTCGGGCGAGAGCGGTGTGCGCTTCATCGAAGAGCTCGCGCGGCTCGGCTTCTCTTGTCAGGTGGGCGGCCTGCCGCGGGACGCGGACGCTCTCGAGCAGCGTTACTTCAGCGCCGAGCAACGCTACGCGATGAACTCCAACATCGCCTACGCGGGCATCGCGGCGATCGACGCGTGGGAGGACGCTGGCTTGCGGCGTCCGACAGGCGAAGACGATAACGTCGACTGGGATGCTGGCGCCGTGATCGGCACTGGCATCGCCGGCATGGAAACCATCGCCGGTACGCTGGTTCCCGGAGTCAGCGCAGGGCGCGTGCAACGGCTCGGTAGCACCATGGTCGAGCAGATCATGGCGAGTGGCAACAGCGCGCGTGTAGCTGGTCTGCTCGGCTTGGGCAATCAGGTGAGCACCAACTCGGCCGCCTGTGCAACCGGCACCGAAGCCATCGCGCAAGCGTTCCTGAGAGTGCGGGATGGCTACGCCAAGCGCATGCTCGCCGGCGGCTCGGAGGGAAGCTCACCTTTCGTTTGGGCGGGTTTCGACGCCATGCGCGTGCTCAATCGCCGGCACAACCAGCGCCCGTCAGAAGCGTCGCGGCCGCTCAGCGCGACGTCGGGCGGTTTCGTCCCAGGTGCCGGTGCAGGCGTGCTGTTGCTCGAAGAGCTCGAAAGCGCCAAGCGGCGCGGCGCGCGCATTTATGCGGAAATCGCAGGAGCCTGTACCAACTGCGGTGGCCAACGCATGGGCGGCAGCATGACGGCGCCCAACCGCGAAGGGGTACGCCGCTGCATTCGCGAGGCGGTGCGCATGGCAGGCATCGCCCCGCGCGACATCGGCGCGATCAACGGGCACCTCACCGGCACGATGGCCGATCCAATCGAGGTCGAAAACTGGGCCCGCGCGCTGGAGCTCGAGCCCGACGCCATGCCGCTTCTGCACTCGACCAAGTCACTCATCGGTCACACGCTGGCGGCGGCTGGAGGCATCGAAACGGTCGCGTGTGCGCTCGAGTTGTACCACGGCTTCGTTCACCCTTCAGTGAACTGCGTCGACGTTCACCCCGAGATCGCAGCCTACGCCGATCGCATCGCGCACGAGTCCCGCAGCGTGCCCGATCTCCGCTATGTGGCGAAGGCGAGCTTCGGTTTCGGCGACGTGAACGCCTGTTTGATTCTCTCGCGCTGGAACGGCTGAAGTCCGCTTTTCTGCGCGAGCCGTGAGGAGCAATCTGATGAACGAACGAGAGATATTTGCCAGTGTCGTCGCGATTCTGACCCCCTTCGTCAAGGCGCCCGACGCGCTCTCCAGCTGCAGCGCGGAGACGACGATTCTGGGTGACCTCAAGGTCAATTCGGCGCGCTTGGTGGACGTGATGCTCGAGATGGAGGAGCGCTTCGGTATTCAGGTGAGTGACGACGAAGTGGACGGCTTGCGAACCGTCGGCGATGCCGTTCAGCTGGTGATGACGAAGACGAGCCCGAGCGCGCTGGCTTGAGCGTCGCGTGGTGGTCGGCAACGATATCGTCGACCTGGCGCTGATGCGCGAGCGTCCCGAGCATCCGGCTTTCGCCGAGCGCGTTTGTTCGGAAGCGGAGCTCGGAGTTCTGTATGCCTCGCGTGACCGAGCGCGCGCGCTGTGGAGCCTCTTTGCCGCCAAGGAAGCAGCCTACAAGGCGCTGAGTAAGCTCCACAGCGTGCGCTTCGTGCCGCGTGCGTTTTGCGTCGACGCCGCGTTTACAACGGTGCAGCAGGCCGGCGACCAGCTCACCCTGCGCCTATTCCACGGCGCTAGCTTCGTGCACGCGAGCGTATTCGACGGAGCATCGCCGCTCTGGGATTTCGCGCGTCGCGACTCCGCGTGCGCGAGCGATGCAGTGCGTGTGCTCGCCCGGTGTCTAGCCGGGCGCTATCTGCACGAGGAGCCAGGCGCGTTCAGCGTGGTGCGTGATCGGGCCTTGGGCGCCTGGGACGGATACGGTCCACCGCGGTTACTCTTGCGGGGTCGCCCAGTGGGTCTCGACGTGAGCCTATCGCATCACGGACGCTACGTCGCTTGTGCCGTCGAACGGCGCAGCGGTTCCGAGCGCGATCTGCTCGTCAGTTCGTGATCGGCCGGCCTTGTGCATCACACGAGTAGAAGGCGTTGTAGCTCGCGTCGCTGCGCAGACCCTTGCCCGCGACCCAGTCCTTCGAAGCACACGAAGGTCGGCAGCAGTCCTCCATGGTGGTGGTTTCGTAGGGCCGACCGTTCGTAGCGCTCGTCCAAAATCCGGAGTTCTTGAGCGCTGCGGCGGCAGTGGTCGCGCCGCGGTCGACTGTGGGCAACCCTTGTGGTGCAAGCTTGCAACCCGTGACCTCGGTCAGGTGCGGGGGGCACTCGACCTTCATCACGTACACCGACCAGTTCAGGTGATAGTGAGAGTCCGGGCTCGTCGTTGCGCGACACGAGCGTCGAGCTTGCTCCGTGAGCCCCGGAACGGAGGAGGTGAGCTTGTCGCAGGCGGCTGCTACGCGGCTTTGGCACGACTCGGACGAGAGCGACGCGGTCGTGACCCATTGAGTGTTGGTTTTGCACTCCGAATAAAGGCTCGCCGGCTTCACCCCGCCTTGGCTCGGCTGACCATCGGGAGGATACGCGCTGTACAGATACTCTCCAGAACGCGCAGCCGGCTGTAGCCCTGGCGCGCAAGCATTGTTCGCGCCGAGCCCACCTGCAGCCATGTAGACGTCGAAGGTGTGCGGCGTCGCTGCGGTATTGAAGCTCTGCACGATGAGCGGCTTCGGTATGGGAATGGCCGAGCTCGGCGGGTTCGGATTATCGGGGTTCGTCAGCGCTTGACGATCGTTGCTCGGGCTGGGGTACGCGTACACGAGCTGATAGCATTGGCAGCAAGTGCTCTGCGCGTCTCCGTCGATACCGCCGTGATCGACGTCGTGCCCCACCACTGCATAGTTGAAGGCGCTGTTGCCATCGTCCTGGGCGGCGCGCTGCATTTCGTCGCTGAACAGCATGAAGCGGGGACAGATGAAGGTGACGTCGGCGTGCGGCTTTTCAGCGCGGCTCTCGAGGCATGCGTTGATGGTGTTGCACTTGCCGCCGCACAAGCTGTCAGCCTTGCCTTCGATGCAACCTTCCTGAAAGTCGATGTAGTCCTGGTTGTGACACGCGCTCGGTGGCGGCAACGCGTAGCTGCCGGCGCTCGCCGTCGAGCCACCACTGGCTGTGGAACCGCCGCTCGTCGCGGAACCGCCGCGTGCCTGCGTGCCGCCCTGGCCAGCGTTTGACATTGAACCTCCCGCGCTCGCTCCGCCGGCAGAGGTTGCGCCACCTCTTGCTGAAGGCGCTCCCCCATTCGTTGCGGTACCAGCTTGCGTTGTTTGTCCAGCGACCGACGTGTTGCTCCTGCCGCCGTTCGAAGCGGATTGGCCAGCGTTGCTCGAGCCTCCCAGCTCTGATTTGGTTTGGTCGCCGTTGCGCGCGGCGGAGCAGCCAACCAGCACCGTCAGCAAAGCCGCCATCGCGAAGTTCAGTTTCGAATGCCATGCCATTCAGGTCCCCACAAGTGTGCTGGCAGCATAGCGCGACGCGAGTGTTCTCGCTCGCAGAGTTGATGAACATCATACTGGCCGAGCTCGCGCGGCGAATTCGAGTGCACGCGAACGAGTAGGGGAGTACCGATGGGCGCATGGCGAACGTGCGCTGCTGCGCAGGCGAGGACGTCCGTTTTTTGGACGAGGAGCGTTGCGCGTGACCTCGCCAACGCTGAACGACGCGGCGTTGGCGGAACTCGGTATTCGCTTTCGGCACGCGCGTCGTTCGGCGCTGCGCGCGGTATTGACCGAAACATCGGCGGACGAAACAGAAGTCGACTTGCTTTTTCGGGCCTGGCGAGAAGATCCGGGCGCCGTGCAACGCGGCGTGTTCTGCAACAGCCGGGCGCTGGGGCAAAGCTTCGCCCGCTTTCATCGCGTCAGAATCGGGCTGTGGGACCTTCCGCGCGTGCTGCCGCTGCTCGACTCAGCGTGCGCCGATGGTGTGTTTACGCTCACTGATGACGGCCGAGCGCTGCTGCTGTTGCGCGAAGGTTGCCGCGATTGCAGCGATGCGATCTGCGCATACTGGCGCGAAGCGCTGGGCGGCCTGGTGCTGGGAGCGAGCGGAGAAGTGCTGCACTCACGTTGGCTCAGTCGTGGTAGCGGCGCTGAACGCTGCGAAGATGCGTTCTACGTCGATCGCGACAGCCCATACTCGTTCGCCGCGATTCCGCCAGCACTCGCGCCAGTCCTCGCTCAGGTCGCGCGCTTGGCCAAAGCCTTCGATTCCAACGCAGAACTGAGTTTCTTGGGCCTCAACGAGGACACTCTTTCATATCGCTTGACTCGCGCCGAGCAAAGTTCCGTCTCGTTGACTGGGCTCATCGAGCGCGCCGTGCTGCGCCAATTCCCAAACCTTCGACTGCGCGAGGTTTCGTCGCGCGCGGTCAGCGATTGATTCGACCTTCTCTCAATCCTTCTCGGAGAACGATGCCTCGCCGTCCTGCCACGCCTTCTCGCCGCGCTTTTTTGCAGGGGCTCCTGACGACGGCCGCAGCCATGAGCGTGAGCTCGAGCGATGGCGCACCGTTGCATTTTCTCGCGCCGGTTGGCGTCGACAACCCGCTCGCCAGTTATCCGAATCGCGACTGGGAGAAGGCGTACCGCAACATCTTCCAGCCCGACTCGAGCTTCGTGTTCTTGTGCGCACCCAACGACACGCACAATTGTTTGCTCAAAGGCCACGTCAAGAACGGCGTGCTGACACGCATCGGCCCGACCTTCGGCTACGGCAAGGCGGAAGATCTCTACGGCAACAAGGCGTCGCCGCGGTGGGATCCCAGGTTGTGTCAGAAGGGTCTCGCGCTGGTGCGGCGCGTGTATGGCGACCGCCGTGTAAAGGCGCCGATGATCCGTGTCGGCTGGAAGAAGTGGGCAGATGCTGGCTTTCCGCGCGACGAAAAGACCGGCAAACCTGATCCCAAGTACTTTCAGCGCGGAAAAGACAAATGGCTGCGACTGACGTGGGACGAAGCGTTTTCGTACGCAGCCAAAGCGTTGGATACCATCGCCCGTGCTTATTCTGAAGAGCGGGGTCACGCGCGGCTCGTGGCTCAAGGCTACGATCCGGCGATGATCGAGGCCACGGAGGGCTCGGGCATGCAAACCGTGAAGTTGCGCGGCGGCATGGCTTTCCTCGGCGCTACCCGCATCTTCGGTTTGTATCGTTTCGGCAACTGCATGGCGCTTGCCGACGCAAAAATTCGCGGTGTGAGCCCGGACAAAGCAATCGGCGCGCGCGGCTGGGATAGCTACTCGTGGCACACCGACTTGCCGCCGGGCCATCCCATGGTGACCGGCGCGCAAACCAACGACTTCGATCTGTTCGCAGTCGAGCAATCGAAGCTCTTGTTGGTGTGGGGCATGAACTGGATCACCACCAAGATGCCCGATAGTCATTGGATGACCGAGGCGCGCCTGAAGGGTACGCGCGTCGTCGGCATTACCGTCGAGTACAGCGCGACCGCGAGCAAGTGCGACGAAGTGGTGGTCATTCGACCCGGTACGGATCCAGCGTTTGCGTTGGGCCTCGCGCAGGTGATTATCGCGAAAAAGCTCTACGACGCGGCGTGGGTCGCCAAGAATACGGATCTGCCGTTTCTGGTTCGCATGGACACGTTGGAGCTGCTGCGCCCCGACGAGCTCGACCCGCCGCTTTCAGTCAGCGCCGCCAGCAACGTCGCTCTGATCAAGACTGGTGAGAAGCCCCCGCCGGCGCTGCAGCACGAGCAACAGCTGGCGCCCGAGGCGATGGCGGACGAGTTCAAGCCGTTCGTGGTTTGGGACCAACGCTCGAAGAAGTTGGTAGCCATCACGCGCGATGACGTCGGTGCAGTGTTCGCCCGCCGCGGCATCCAAGTGGATTTGATGGCCAGCCGGCGTGTGCGTCTGCGCGACGGCAACGAGGTCGAGGTGCGCAGCGGCATGTCGTTGCTGGCGGAGTACCTCGACCAGAACATGACTCCGGCGCAGGTCGAGCAGATTACCGGCGCGCCCGCAGCCGCCATCGAAGGGCTCGCCGCCCAGATCGCGCGTAACCCAGAAAAGACGCTGTTTGCGACCGGTATGGGTCCGAATCAGTTCTTCAACTCGGACCTCAAGGACCGCGCCATTTTGCTGGTGGCTGGGCTCACACGCAACATAGGTTTCCCCGGCGGCAACGTCGGAAGCTACGCCGGCAACTATCGCAGCGCGCTCTTCGGCGGCCTGCCATTGTTCACCAGCGAGGATCCGTTCAACCTACAGCTCGACGCCGCCGGCAAGGTCGCGACCAAGAAGTATCTGCATTACGAGAGCCTGCACTATTACAACTACGGCGACCGTCCGCTGCGCCGTGGTAACACGCTGTTCACTGGCAAGAGCCACCTGCCGACGCCGACCAAGGCGATGTGGCTCAATAACAGCAACTCCGTGATCGGCAACGTCAAGTGGCACTACGACGTCGTCAACAACACGCTGCCGAACATCGAGTTCATCGCGTTCAGCGACTGGTGGTGGACGGCGTCGTGTGAATACGCCGACATCGTGTTCGCCTGCGATTCCTGGGCTGAATTCAAATACCCGGACATGGTTGGCAGCTGCACGAATCCGTTCGTGCAAATTTACCCGAAGACACCGCTTGAACGCATTTTTGACACGCGCGGTGACATCGAAATCATCGCCGGGGTGAGCGAAGCGCTCGGGCGGCTCTACTCCGAGCCGCGCTTTGCAGAAGCGTGGAAGTTCGTGCGTGAAAACAACGTCGAGGTTTACCTGCAGCGCATCATCGACGCTTCTTTCAGCCTGAAAGGCTACGACATCCGCGATCTCCACGAGAAGGCGGCACGCGGCATTCCGGCGCTCGTCAACGTGCGTACGTATCCGCGCGCCTCATCCTACGAACAAGCTCGCGGTGAACAGCCGTGGCACACCAAATCGGGTCGCCTCGAGTACTACCGCCCTGAGCCCGAGTTCGTGGAGAGCGGAGAGAACATCATCGTTCACCGCGAGCCAATCGACTCTACCTTCCACGAACCCAACGTGATCGTGGCGAGCGCACACCCGGCACTTCGACCGCGACAACCCGAGAGCTACGGACTCTCGCGCGCCGATCTTTCGAACGAAACCCGCCAAGTGCGCCACGTGATGTTGAGCGTCGAAGCGACCATGGCAAGCAAGCACCCGCTGATGGCTGCGGGCTACCGTCACATCTATCACACACCCAAGTACCGCCATGGCGCGCACACCACGCCCGTGGACACCGATTTCACTAGTGTGCTCTTCGGCCCCTTCGGCGATGTGTACCGGCACGACAAGCGTTTGCCATCGGTAACCGAAGGCTACATGGACATCAACCCTACGGATGCTCGTGAGCTGAAGCTCGACGATGGTGATTACGTCTGGGTCGACGCCGATCCCGAAGACCGGCCTTATCGCAACAAGCGTGAAGGCACCGAAGAAGCCAAGGTCGCGCGTTTGCTCCTGCGCGTTCGCTTCTACCCCGGCACGCCGCGCTTCGTGGCGCGCACCTGGCACAACATGTATGGCTCCACGTTCGGTAGCGTGCGCGGACACGAGACGAGGTCCGACGGTCTCGCGAAGAATCCAGAGACCAACTACCAATCGATGTATCGCTACGGTTCACATCAAAGCGCAACACGAGCCTGGCTGAAGCCCACTTTGATGACCGAGTCGCTCGTGCACAAGGATATGTTCGGGCAAACCCTGATGAAAGGTTTCCTCGCGGACGTGCACTGCCCCGTAGGCGCACCGCGCGAAGCGTTCGTGAAGATCAGCAAAGCCGAGCCGGGCGGCATGGGCGGAAAGGGCTTGTGGCGCCCTGCCGCGCTCGGAATGCGCCCTACCTACGAGAGCGACAACATGAAGGCGTACCTCGCGGGCCGCTTCTTCGGGGTGAGGTGAGCCATGGCCAAGGTCAATAACTGGCACCTACAACGCGGCGTCGAATATCCGTACGAAGAGAAACGTCCTAAACGGCAGTGGGCGATCATCTTCGATTTGAACAAATGCATCGCGTGTCAAACCTGCACGCTCGCCTGCAAAACTACCTGGACCAGCGGCAAGGGCCAGGAGTACATGTTTTGGAACAACGTGGAGACCAAGCCCTGGGGTGGATTTCCACTCGGTTGGGATCTCCGCATTTTGGAGAAGCTCGGCAAGCAGGAGTGGAGCAAGGCCGGCGAATATCTCGGCAAGACCTTGATCGAGGCCGCTCCCACGACCGAGCGTGTGCTGCACTTCGCGCCCAGCGACGAAGACTGGATGTATCCCAACGTCGGCGAAGACGACTGCTCTGGCGCGCCCGTCGAAGGAGGCGGGCACGTCGCTGATCTGCCGCACGACAAGTGGTTCTTCTACTTGCCACGCACTTGCGCGCACTGCACCTATCCGGCGTGCCTCGCTGCGTGTCCGCGCAAGGCCATCTACAAGCGCCCCGAGGACGGCATCGTTCTCATCGATCAAACGCGCTGTAAAGGTTACGGCGAGTGCGTTCGCGCCTGCCCCTACAAGAAGTCGATGTACAACCCGCACACACGCACCAGCGAGAAGTGCGTCGGCTGTTACCCCGCGGTCGAAGCCGGGGTTCAGCCGCAATGCGTGGTGAACTGCATCGGCAAGATTCGCGTGATGGGCTTCGTCAGCCCGCCGGACGCGGCTCGCAAGGACAATCCGGTGGACTTCCTGATCCACGAGCTCGGAATCGCGCTGCCGTATTATCCGCAGTTCGGGCTCGAGCCGAACATTTATTACATCCCACCCATCCACGCGGATCGCGACTACTTGCGGCAGATGTTCGGGCCCAAGGTGGACGCTGCCATCGAGCGCTACCGCAAGCTGCCGGGCGATCCCGTCGCGCAAGGGCTATTGTGCCTCATCGGCAGCACCGACCGGATCATGCATCGCTTCCGCGTCGAGAAAGGCACGGCGACCGGCTTCGACGAGGCTGGCGCCGAGATTGTGCGTGTTCCCGTGGTCGAGCCGGTGATCGAGCGACGTGCGTATGACCGCGAGCTCGGCGCGATTCGCAACAACACCCCTTGATGGGAAGTCGGCATATGCCCAAAACTCACGCCTGCATCCTGGTCCTGTCTGCGGCCGCTCTGACTTTGGCTTGCGCGAAGAAGGCCGCTCCGGTTCTGCCGCCAACACCGCTCTCGACGCTCGAGGTGCGACGAGTCTCGGCGAACCTCAGCAAGCCCGATCCCGCCGCCAGCTACTGGTCGGAGGCGCCCGCCGGTATCGTGAACTTGATGGCGCAACCCATGATTGCGCCGCGTCCGGAGACAACGACGACGGACTCCGTCATCGTGCAGGCCGTTCACGATGGAGTGCGCGTTGCGTTCAGGCTGCGCTGGAAGGACTCTGAGAAAAGCGAGGCGGGCCGCCTCGGCGAGTTTTCCGACGGTTTGGCGCTCGAGTTTCCCTTGCGCGACGGTCCAACGCCACCCGTGATGATGGGCGCGAAGGGCATGCCGGTGCACATCTTTCACTGGCGCGCGCAATACCAACGCGACCGCGAGCGCGGCAAACCGACTGTAAAGCAGATTTATCCCAATCAATCGGTGGATATGTATCCGCACGAATACAAGGATGCTCCCAGCAATCCGGCCGCGGCCGAGAAGTTTTCACCCGCCGTGGCGCTCGGAAACCCACAGGCTTACGCGAAGACGGGCGTCGACGAGATTGTGGCGGAGGGTTTCGCAACTTCGAGCGTGCAGCAAGGCCACGGCAGCGTGGCTCATGGCGAGTGGAAGCAAGGTGAATGGACGCTCGTCATCGTGCGGCCGCTCGCAATTGAAGGGGGTTCGACGTTGACATCCAAGGCACCAGGCAACATCGCGTTTGCCGTTTGGCAAGGTGGAAAAGGCGAGGTGGGTTCGCGCAAGAGCCTCACCATGCAGTGGTATCCGCTCAAGGTGTTGTGATGGAGCTGCTGTTGCGCGCGAGAGAGCTCGCTTTGACATCCATGTTGGTGGCGTATCCAGACGAGGAGTTCGTCGACACCCTGCCCGAACTCCAAATTGAGCGGCTACCTGCTGCTGTTCGGCCCTTGCTCGTGTTGGCGCGCGACGAAGGTGTGGACGCCGTGCGTGCTCGTTGGATCGACCTGTTCGATCGCGGACAAGGGCGCGCCTCGCTCTACGAAACCGAGTTCGGTCGCATGCGGGGCATGAGCAAAGGCAACGACCTGGCTGACTTGGCCGGTTTTTACGCTGCATTTGGCCTAACGCTGGCCGACGGCACGCACGATACACACGATCACTTGGCGATCGAGCTGGAGTTCTACGCCATGCTGCTCACCAAGCGGGCGTTGCTGACCAACGTGCGCGATGAGACAGGCTGTGCGATCGTCGACGACGCACGTCGCAAGTTCCTGGTCGATCATGTCGGCGGCTTCGTTCCTGCGCTCGCTGCGCGCGTCGCAGACGACATCGCTTACGGCCCACTGCTCGCCTGGTGCGCACAGCTGGTGGCCGCCGAGTGCCGCGAACTCGCCGTCGAACCCAGCGCGTTGGATTACTTCTCGCGCGAAGAGGATCGCTCTGAATTGCGCTGTGGGAGCTTGCCGACGCTGGGTTGCGGCCGCTAGAGCTTCATTGCCGATCTTCATCACCGCCATCGGCTCCGTTTCCGCGCTGGGCGATACATCCTCCGCGCGCCTCGCGTACTCGAACGGAACTTGTGCGTTGCGACGCACGAAAGTCGGCGCTTTCGACGGCCCGCTCGGCGCCGTCGACTCCGCGAGCGAAGCGCGCCTTTCGGCGCTGGTCCACGAAAGCCGCGATGTGGCCCAACTCGATCGCTGCGTGCACCTCGCGCTCCTCGCCGCACGCGACGCACTACGCACGCACGCCGACCCTTGCTCGCCGCACGCCCGCTCCAGCTCGATTCACCCCACAGCCGTCTTCTTTGGCTCTTCGCGTGGAGCAACCAACCTCCTCGAAACTGCGCATCGCGATTTCCTGATCAACCGCCGCGTGCCGACCCGCACTTCGCCTTCGACCACTCTCGGCAACCTCGCCAGCAACCTCGTTCGCCACGCACTCGGCTCCCCCGCGCCCAGCGCCTTCGACCTTTCGAGCGCCTGCAGCAGCTCCCTTCTCGCGCTCCAACTCGCAGTCGCCTGGCTAAAAGCCGACATGGCTCAAGCTTGCCTCGCCGGCGGCAGCGAATCCGCGCTCACACCTTTCACCCTCGCCCAACTCGATGCTCTCGGTCTCCTCAACCAGCGACCCTCCGAGATAGCTCCTTGCCGGCCACTCGCTTTCGAGCCTTCCAACACCTTGAGCCTGGGCGAAGGCGCTTGTGCACTCCTTCTCGAAACTCTCGAAGACACCGACCCGCGTCGCCACCACGCACTCGCCGAAATCGCTGGCATTGGTCACGCGCTCGAACACGCCCCTAGTCCTACAGGCATCTCACTACACGGAGACGCACTCCTCCGCTCCATGCGTGCTGCCTGTGCTCACGTCGACCACCCACCCGATGCCATCGTCGTTCACGCCCCCGGCACTGCGCGCGGCGACCGCGCCGAACTCGCAGCCATCCGCGCCCTTTTCGGTGACGACCCGCCAGCCCTCTGCTCCAACAAATGGCAGCTCGGCCACACCTTCGGCGCTTCCGGCGCGCTCAGCATCGACTTCGCGCTCACGCTCTTGAACGGCGTCGCTCCCGCCGTACCGGCCTACGCTAGCTTCCTCAGCACTCCGAGGGGACCGGTGCGATCCGTGCTCGTTAATGCGACGGGCTTCGGGGGGCTCGCGATCAGCGTACTGCTGAGGGCGGTGGGCAGCGTTGCGTGAAGCGAACTCGTCTGCGGAGTGCGGGCCGGCCTGGTTCAACGTGCCCGACGATTCCTAGCAACCACGCTTGAGATCGTGTCGACCACAAGCCAGCAGCGCCACCCCTGCACGCGGGCGCAAGCGAGCCATGGCCGAGCACGACAAGTTCTTCAAATGGGCCCTTCGCATCCCGGAGCACGCAGCCGGCGAATTCAAAGCAATTCTGCCGCCTGAGCTCATCGAAGCAATCGACTTAAGCTCGCTCACGCTGCTGCAAAGCGACCTGGTGAGTCAGCGCCTCGACGAGCGCTTCAGTGACGCGCTCTTCCGAGCGGACTTCCGCGGACACGCCGGTTACCTTTGGTTGTTGCTCGAACACCAGAGCGAGCCGGATCGCTTCATGGTTCTGCGGGTGCTTGAGTACTTGGTGCGGTCTTGGGTCGAACTGTTGCGGCGCGAGCCGACGCGCAAGACACTGCCGCCCTTCGCTTGTGTCATCGTGCACCACGGTGAGTCCGGTTGGCGACAGCCAACTCGCTTGCAACATCTGGTCGAGGGACTATCAGAGATCCCCGCGCTTCGGCGCTTCGTGCCCGACTTCGAGATCCTAGTGGATGACCTGGTGGAACAAACGGACGAAGCCCTGAAAGCACGTCCGCTAGGCACGCTGCCGCGCGTCGCCTTATGGGTGCTGCGCGACGCGCGCACAATTCAACGTTTTTACGCTCACTTGAGCGTGTGGGCAGATGACCTCGCTCGGCTAACTGCAGAAGCGCCGGAAGACGCGGCCACCGTGCTGCGCTACATACTCATGACAGCAGGCAATGAACCGTTCCAACGGCTCCGAACCGAAGTATCTCGAGCCGCTCCCGCCACGGAGGCAACCTTGACGACGATAGCGGAACAGCTCATCCAGGAAGGCAGAGCGCAAGGAGTGGCGGAGGGCCGCGCTGAAGGCATGGCTCAGGCTCTGCTTGCGGTGCTCGGCGCCCGCGGCCTTACGCTGAGCGACAGCGAGCGCGCTTTGATTGTTGCATGCAAGGATTTGGCACAGCTTAGCCACTGGTTGCAGCGTGCAACGCACGTCAGCTCCGTTACGGAACTCTTGTCGCGCTAGCGGGTGCGACCTGTCGCGCGCTGCGGCTGAGATGGCGC
>JBMOMJ010000001.1:0-41766 GCA_049324695.1 Myxococcota bacterium | reverse complement strand
AGGTCTGATTGAAAGGACGCGATAGGCGACTAGTCGCGCGAGCCCGCTGCGACGCTCATGTGACTGGAGCGATTTCGCGCCGCAGATCCGCAGGCTGCCCCGAGTGTTCGAAAATGTGACGAATCCTCAGCCCACGTGGTCCGACGGGCGATTCGTTCCATCGCGAGCGGCCGAGCTCGGCTCGTTCGATAGATCGCTCGCTCCGTCGTTCGATGGCAGGTCTGCGCTATCTGCTGCGCCACACCCCAAATGAATCATCGAGACGAGCAAACCCACGGAAGACAATCGCTTCATGCTTCATTCCCTCGAGCTGTTGCTGCGCAGCGCACTACTTTGCCGCGTGCGCCGAGACCTCAGCACGCGTCGTGCCACCTGCGGATTTGCGCGATTTCGTGTTGGATTTAGGCGTCTATCGCGGTCGCGGTGCAAACCTTTGCAGCGCCGATCTGCAAGAACCTGCGCAACTGCTCGTGCCCGGGATCGGCGCGCGCACTCTCGCGTGCTCGACGCCCGCAGACGTTGCTCCGCTGGTTAACCCGCGTCGGCCGGCACGCACTCGTTGTTCACGCACACTTTGCCGTCGTCACACGCGAACTCTCCGGCTCGACAACGGATCGACCCACCATCGCTGCAGCCGGCGTTGCCGATGCCTAAGAACACCTGCGCTCGTCGACTTGGGCACAAGCAGCGCGCTTCACGCAGTCGTTCGGCGGCGCAGGCTGCGAAGGTTGCGTTCTCCTGGCTGAGTGAGATGCGGCTGACGCAGCCGTCGTCACCGAGCTCGACTGCGAACCAGCCGTTGGCGCTGCAGTTGCTTTCGGCTTGGCAGGCGACGCGCACGCTGTCGACGAGCGCGTCGAAGTTGCATGCGAAGTCGTTGGCGCCGCGGCACTCGGGGGTGTACTCGCGCGCCGAGCAAGCCGAAAGGTTGGGATCGGAGAGGCCTGCGTCGATGTCCATGAGCCCGGCGTCCATGGGTGCTCCGGGCTGTGATGGGTCTACATTGGAACGAGGCTCGTCCCAGATGTCAGCCTTGCGCTGGCAACCAACTGCGAGCACGCACGTCGACGCCAGAAGCAACGCTCGGCAGCGCCTCAGCAGGCCGCGCGTGGGCGATTCAGGAGAGGACAGCTCGCTCATCGTCCGTCAGGGTTCGGAACCAAACCACTTCGAAACCAACTCGTTCGAACTCGCTCATGGCGTGGCTTTCGAATTCGCGAGGTGTACCCAATGAATGACTCTGCGCCAGCGCGCGCGCTTCGTTTATACTGGCTGCCATGACGCCGTAGCGCAGCATGAACAGCACGGTTTCCGTTTCGAGCCGCAAGCCGAGTAAGGTGCGGAACAGTAGGTAGCCGCCGCTGCCATTGGGCGAAGCGATGAAGGAGCCTGCGGTATCCAGCCGTGGTGGGGGTTCGTCCACGGCGGTGGCGGAGCAAGCAATGCAGAGGGGCAAACCTACCAGCAGCTGGCGCCGGTTGCAGACGAGTGTGTCGCTTCGCATGGTTCAAAACCCTGAACGAGCGCCCACGCTCGCGAGCAGTAAACTCGCACCGAACGGAAATGCTTGTACGGCGCGAAGCTCCGCCGTGACGCCGAAGCGTGGCCCAATGCGCCACAAGATTCCGCCTCCAATTCCTACGAAGGCATCGCCGGCGCGTTTCCACACCTCTAGCTTCTGAACGAGATCGTTGCCGCCTTGCAGCGACGGGTGCGTCACGTTCTCATGCACTGTGATGTGAGTGTGCACGTCATACATGCCGTAGCCGCCAACGAGTAGTGTGAACGGTAGCACGCTGGCTTGGCGGAAGGGATCGCTTCCCCAATAGTGGCTCAGGCGCAGCTCACCCGACAGCGGCATGAACGCAGTGCCCTGCCGTGCAGTGGGGCCGCTGCCTGCAAACGCATAACCGAAGCGCACTCCGAGCGTGGTGGAATATTCGATCAGGCGTTCATAGCCGAGCGTGGCGCGTAGCGGCGCTGTTCCGACCGCGAGCGATTCGTTCGTGTACAGCGGGTTTCCCAGATAGGTGTCGCCGGATCGCTCGCGATAACAAAGGTAGCCGTTGTTTTCTTGAGAAGGGATGCTGCAGGCGCCCGTAGCGGAAACGACGCCGAGCCCGCCTTCCACATCGATTGAAAGCCAGTTGTAGGTGCGGGTATCGACTTCGCAGTAGCCGTCCCAACCGCAAGTCTGCCCGCCTTCGCAATCGCGGTCGCTCTTGCACGGGATGCGTTCCACTTTTTCACTGGGGCAACCGGGCAAGCCCGGCGGGCAATCAGCCAACTCGGCACATCGACCTCGCTGCTCGCCTTCTTGCTTGGGCGCGTACACGATGCGCACGCGATAGGGCTGGTGGCGTGAGCCGCTGAAGGCGACCATGGCGCCGTCCGCATCGTGCACGCGGATGTAATACAGAATGTCGCCCGTGATGGTGCTCACTTCCAAGCACGGAATCGCGCCGGACCAACGATCGGGCCGACGCGTGAGGCTCAACGTGGTCCACTCTTTGGAGCCGAAGATCTTGTAGTGCACTAGAACGCGCGCGGCGGGCACGCTGGCTGGCAAGCTGATGTCGATGGGCACGGGTGTGAGAATGCCGCGTTCCACCTCCTGCTCGAGCACAGGAAAGTTGAGGGCATCGGGTCCCAACGCGGCAGCGTTCGGCTCGGCGGCGCGCAGCGTTGGCGCGAGCAGCGCGAAACATGCCAACGCGAGTAGCTGGGCGAGCCGCTTCATTCGCGTTCCCCCTCAACGCCCGGAGCACGCAGAATGCGAAACTCCACGCGCCGGTTGCGCGCGCGGCCTGCTTCGCTCGTATTCTCGTCGATGGGCCGATCCGGGCCGTAACCTTTGGCGACCAGGCGCGCGGCAACGATGCCATGCGAAACCAGCCAGCTGACGACCGACGTCGCTCGTTCCTGCGAGAGGCGCCGGTTGAGCTCTGGAGTTCCGCGATCGTCGGTGTGGCCTTCCACTCGGATGAGCTCGAGCTCTGGATGATCGCGCAGCACCTTCAGCACGGCGCTCAAGATGCGGTCGCTCTCCGGTTTGATGACCGCCGTGCCGGTTTCGAACTGCACCTGTTCGGCGATTTCGATCTTAGTGGTGGAAAGGCTGGCTGCGGGCGGGGGGCAGCCGTTCGCTTTCGGATCGCTGTTGGGTTCGCCGCGTTCGTCGGGGCACGCGTCGCTCGCATCGGGAATGGTGTCGGCGTCGTGATCTACGTCTTTCGGGCAGCCGTGTGTGCGCGGAGTACGTGTCGCGACACCCGGCGCACGTGGACATGCGTCGAAGGCGTCCGGAACGCTGTCTTCATCGGTGTCGAGTGGGAGCGCGGGACACCCGTTCATCAAAGGATCGTTCGAAGCGACGCCAGGCAAGCTGAAACAGGTGTCGTGCGCATCGGGAACGCCATCAGCGTCGTAGTCAGGTGGTGGCGCAGGCTCTTCTGGACACCAGCCCAAAAGGACTGACACGCGGTAGTCGCCGCTGGCCGGTGCGGAGCCGAGAGCTGGTCCAACCGCGGCGCCGATTTCGATCGGGAACGAGCGTGGCCTGTAACGGGCCGCAAGCAGGAATTGCGCCGACGTCGTGCGCGGATCGAACAGGCGCGCACCGTCTGCCAGCATGGAGGTGATGAGCAGCTCCGGGCCCGCCGCCACGGTTTTTTGAGCGTTGGCAGGGATACGTACGCTCACTCCTAGTGAAACCGCAGAGCCCAGCTTGGAGGGAAGCACTCCGGGAAACTCGACGCTGGGTCGAGCCGTGTACGCGAGCAGGCTCGCCCACTGCAGCTTGCTCGCGCTGCTGCCGACGGAAGCGTGCACGCGCAGCCGTGCGCCGTCATCGCCGGCGTAAGCCTCCGCCGATCCGAAGGGCAACCAGGCTGTTGCGCCGACGCCCATTTGCAAACCCGTCCCCGGCGCTCCGAGTAAACGTGCGCGCAAGCCGAGCGCGGGATCGGCAAAACCTTGCGTTGCGCCGGGGAGCAAACTCCGCTGAGCGGTATCGGCCACGTCACCTTCGGTCACGCGCAGCGCATGAGGCAGATCGGCAAACAGCAACACACGATGCCAGAGCGCAAGCGAAAACGCTGCACGCGACCACAGCTGAGCGTCGACTGGGCGTCCTTCGAGCTGGTCGGCGTTGGTCAGCTCGAGTGGTGCCGCCACGTAGTCGAAGCTCAAGCGCGCGCGCAACAGCAACTTTCCACGCGCGTCCGGGCTCGAAACCATCACGTGTGCATCGCCCGGCGGCGAAGCCTCCGGCGTGAACGCAGCTCGTGGCTCGGCGCGCGCAGCGCTCGCAAGCGCTAGCCCGAGCGGAATGAATACGAGCCAAGGGCGCCGAGATCGATGCTGCATGAAGCCGGGCGCCGAAAGCGATATCACGGCGTTCATCGAACGTACGGACCTATTTGCGTGCGAGCAGGCGCGGTAACACGCGGAGCGCAAAATCTCGATGCGTTTGTGCCACGATGGCTCGACGTTCGCGTTGCCCGCCAGCAAACGTGCTGGAGCGCAGATAACCTGGCTGCGGGAGCAGCGCTTTCATGCGCACGAGCGGCTTCAATGCTTCTGGTAGCGGAACACCGAGCTCGTCGAGGATCTGTGCGGCCACCAGCGCCCCGGTCTCGGCGGCGCCTTCCATCGTGCCTTTGAAATCGACGGAGCAGTGTTCTCCGCAGAAGTGCAGCTTGCCTTCTGGCGTGCCCTCACTGCCGCCGAATTTTGAGTGCTGACCGGCCGAGTACACCGAAGCGCTCCCGGCAACGAACGGTGAACTAGGCCAGTGCATGCGCACGGCAGAGCCTTCGAGGTAGTCGCTCTTGATTGGGCCGCACACCTTCTCGATGTCCTCCAGCGTAGCGCTCATGCTCTCGTCGACTCCCTCGCGATCGGCGAGCAATCCGGCTTCTCCGCAAAGTAGCGTGGTGAGCAGGCTTGCGCTCTGGCTCGAGCCGCGCGTTGCATCCCACGCGGTTTGGAACGGCAAATCGCTGAGCATTGTCCCGTTACGTTGATGATCGCGCCAAGGCTTGCCGCTGAACGCCCCTACTAGTTTGCTGGCTGTGCCATATTCGAGCATGGCGATGGCGTTGCGTTTCTTCTCGCTCAACGTCACCCGCTCGAGCTTTACCTTGCGCAGCATGCTGAATGGCAGCGCGAAAACCACGTAGTCTGCCATCGCGCTGAAGCCGGCGCGCGTTTGCGATTCGAAACTCAGCTGAAAGGGGCCCTCGGAGGTTGGTACGATGCTCACCAGCCGGCGATCGGTAAGCACGCGTTGCGAGCCGAGACGCGCGCGTAGTTGCTCGGTGAAGCTATCGTTGCCCGCCGCAGCGCGATAGCGATGCTGAGCGCTGCCGTACACGCTGGTCACTTCGCTGCTGTCTGCGGGAAAAAGTCGCCACAGGTTCAGCGCGGCCAGCACGTCTGTTTCCAAACCGAACTCCGCGCGGAAAGCGAGGTTCAGCAGACGCGAAAGCTCTGGATACTTGCCTTCCGGTACCGAGCTCTCGAGCAAGCGGGCAGCCGTGTTGTCGAGCTGGGGCACGCTCTCCTCGTCATCGGCGTGCAGCGCGTTCAGGAGCGCGGGCCCAACGCTCGCGAGACCAGCGAGCAGCTTGTCTTCGCTGACGAGCGCGCCATTCACCCAATAGGAATCTTGAAGATCCCCCAACGTCAGCGTTCGGTCGTCCAACGAGAGCGAGAACTCGTCCGCCAGTGCAAGCACCGTGGCGTGCTCGGCTTCGATGAACTCGCCGCCGAGTTCGCACATGAGCTTGTCGTCTTCGAATAAGCGCCGGCCCGTGAAGATGCGACCGCCGACGCGGGTATTGGCTTCATAGACCGTAACCTCCAAGTCTTGCTGCGCCTGCACCAGGCGATACGCGCAATGCAGGCCAGCAATGCCGGCACCAATCACCGCGATGCGCCGAGATGGAACCGGCGTGGCGGGAGGTTGCGTTTCACCCTGATCACAACCGCTCAGCGCAGCGCCGAGCCCGTAGGATAGAAGATCGCGCCGCGCGATGAGGTTCGCGCTGGACGGAAGGGCTCGCGCGGTGAGGTGTCGAATGCGCGAGAACAGCGGGGTCTTCGCCATGCCTCACGCTGCGAGCTGGCTCAGCCTTGCTGGACCGGGGGCAACGAATCGCGTGGCGCAGGTGGACCGTGCACGATGCGATGCGCCAGCGCTCGCACCGAATCCACGATGCCGATGAAGACGTAGAACGAGAGCAACCATACCAGCACGAATTCGGGGCGGAAGCGCTGCCAAACGAAGGCGCTCGAGCCGACCACGAACAACACCAGCAACACCGTGCCCGTGTTCAGCTGCAAATCTTTGAAGGAGCGAAAGCGCACGCTCGAAATCATCAAGAGCCCGAGCGCAATCGTGACGGCGAACAGAATTGCCGTGTACTGCTGCGCACCGAGCGCTCCGCCGACGCCATGATTGGCGACGACCAGAGAGATCAAAATTCCGGCAGCCGGTGGGCTCGGCAGGCCCATGATGTATTTGCCAGGCTTCACCGGTGAGCCGCTGGTCGACGTGGAGAGCACGTTGAAGCGAGCCAGGCGGATCGCGGCGCACGCGATGTACAGGAACGCCGTGAGGATGCCGGGCACCGGTTCGCGGTACAGCACCCACTTGTAGACCAGCAACGATGGCGCCACACCAAACGAGATCACGTCGGCGAGGGAGTCGAGCTGCAGGCCAAAGGCGCTCTGCGTCTTCGTCATGCGTGCGACGCGGCCGTCCATCATGTCGAACAGCATCGCGAAGATGAGCAGAACGGCGGCGCGGTAAACGTCGTTTTCGCTGGGCGTGTCGCGAGCGACCAGCCGGATCGCATTGAAGCCGCAGAACACGGCGCCCAGCGTGATCAAGTTCGGCAGGACGAAGAGCGTCTTCCGAAGGTCTACGCGCGGACGCGGGCGTCTGGAGCGGCGAAGGCGCACCTCGAGAGGGTAACCGCGCGGGTCCGGCACGTCCAGGGTTCGGAAAGGCGTTCGTGCAAAAGCCGCCGCGGCGGCAAGCGAGCCTCTTCTGCCAGATTTTGGCCAACCGGCGCGAGGGCTCGTACGATACCCGCCGATGCGGGCCGTATTCGTTTGTTCCCTGATCCTTAGCGCGGTTTTCGGCTGCTCCAGTGACCGCGACGCGATGGACAAGCGTCTCGCGAGCTTGCGCGACGACATCACTCGGCTTCAGGCCGATAACGACAGGCTCGACGAGCGAGTAGACGCGCTCGAAGCTCGCCCTCAGCCGGCCGCAGCGCCAGCTCCCGCCGCCGGTAAACCGAGCGATGGTGAAACGTCGCGTCCGCCGTTGAAAGTCGTAAAACTCGTGCCCAACGCTGCCCCAACGGGCGACGCTAGCTCTGGGGACGTGCCGGCAGACGAGCGGGTCGATGCGCCGGGCAATCGCCCCATGATTCGGCTTCATGGGCGCGAATCTCGCGACGATCGCCGGGCACAAGCGAGCTCTGCGCGGCAAAGTTCCGGAGAGGAACGATGAGGACGCGCCCGTTCAGCGCTATCGCGTTGCTCGCCTGGGTCAGCACCGCCTCAGCGCAAGCTCCCGGACCAAGCCCCACGCCGGCTCCACCGCCTCCGGCCCCCGCTGCACCCGCGGAGAGCGGTCAGCCTTCGGGCGCCACGGGCGCGGGAGCCGCGAGCTCGACTACGACCACGACGACTTACGTTCCGTTCGGCGTGCCGTCACCCGGTACCGACATCAACGCGGGTCTACCATCCAGCTCACGGCCCATCACCGGCGATAAGAGCGATGGATTCGACCTGGGTACTGCCCCGGGCGGTGCCGGCGTCGTTTACGGAGGTAAAGGCGCGAGCGGCGTTTTGCCTGGCGACCGCGTCGTGATTGCCCCTGACGTTCACACCGTGCAAAAGGGCGACACGCTTTGGGATCTTTGCGATACCTACTTCCACAATCCGTGGGAATGGCCTTCGATTTGGAGCTACAACCCCCAAATCCAAAATCCGCATTGGATTTACCCGGGCGATCAGCTGCGCCTCAGAAATCCGAATCAGCTGAGTGATGGACGCCCGGAGACGCTCGGCACCGATCGCGGTGGGCTTCTGAATCGGCGCCCGCGCGTACCCCGCAGCACCGTGTTTTTGCGCGACCAGGGCTTCATCGGAGATCCTTCCAAGGACGTCTGGGGTGAGCTCGTGGGCGCCGTCGAAGAGCAGATGATGCTCTCCGAAGGCAACCATGTGTATCTGACGCTGCGACCTGGCGTGAACCTGCAGGTGGGCCAGGAGCTGACGGTGTTTCGCGAGGTTCGGCAACCAGAAAATGTGAGTGGTGCCCGCAAGCCCAAGGGGCAAATCGTGGCTGTGAACGGCACCGTCAAAATCGATCGTTGGGACCCGAAGACGCGTATTGCGCGCGGCGTGATTTCCGAGTCGGTCGACGTCATCGAGCGCGGCGCGAAGGTGGGCCCTGTCGGGCGTAAGTTCGATGTGATTCCGCCGAAACCGAGCGCGCGTAAGGTGGAAGCACGCGTGCTCACGAGCTTCTACCCACACGTCTACTTGGCGCAAAATCAGGTGGTGTTCCTCGACCACGGTGGTGATGACGGCCTCGAGCCTGGCAACACCCTGTTCGTGCTGCGGCGCGGCGACACTTGGCGCGCGAGCCTTGCGACCAACTCCAAGATGGCTCGCGATCGCGTGCGGATGGATTCACCCGAGCGCGTCGACGTCGAGACCACGCCGTTGCGCGGTGAGCCCGAGAAGTTCCCCGAAGAGGCGGTCGCGGAGCTTCGGGTGCTGCGCACCGAAAAGCAGAGTGCCATCGCGCTCGTGACGCAGTCGCGCCGTGAGGTCGTTCCCGGCGATCGCGCCGTCAGCGTCGTGGGTCGCTGAACACGCCGCCGGCTGGTTCTGCGGGGAACTTCGGGCACTCGTCGCCGGGCACTGAAAGTGCGCTAGGCTGGAGCGCTGCCTCGTCCGGCGCGATTCATGGCCAAAAACCGCATCTTCCTGCCGCAGCCGCTGCTCGATGGCTGGCTCGAAAAGGGCATCATCGAGCTCGATTCGGACGAGCTCATGCTGTTTCCGCATCGGCGTCGCTACCACGTGATCGAGGCGGTGCGCGTGGTGGGCGAAGTGACGGGAGCCGGGGATTCCTTCGATATCGTTGGCCAGGTGAAGAGCGTTGCGCACCTGCTCGAGCTCGGCGCGGAGCTGTTCGGCGACTCCATGATTGTCGGCGACGCTGCGTTCCACATCGTTCCGGGCTGGCTCGTGACGCCGATTGGTAGCTACGGCGAGTACCTTTCGGAGCTCGGTCCAGCGCCCGCGCGGGCAGGCGATGACGCCGAGCTGCTAGGCACCTTCGTCGCGAGGAACTCCTGAGCCATGCAGCTGTTCGTGAGCGCCGCCTTCTATCTGGGAATGGTCGCCTACTCGGCCGCGGCGACGTTGTTCTTTCTGGATTTGTTGAGGGCGCCGCAACCACGCCGCCACTACGCGCCCTGGTTGCTCGCGCTGGCCGGTGTGTTCCACGCAACGCACGTCGTGATCGGCAGCTTCGTCTCCAAGCTGTGCCCGATCGATTCGCTGCACTTCGCGTTGAGCTTCAGCGCGCTGGTGGCGGTGTTGGTGTTTTTGGGGTTGCGCCGTCGTTTCAAGTTGGACGCGCTCGGCGTGTTGATCGCGCCCCTCGGTCTCAGCTTCCTGTTGGGCGCTGAGTTCGTTTCACTGGGTAGCTTGGGCTCCGCTCAGGTGCCGCGTTCGCTGTTGCTGCTGCACATTGCAGCCAACCTGCTCGGCATGGGGCTGTTCTTACTCGCGGGCGCGGCGGGAGCGTTTTACGTCGTCGAAGAGCGCCGTTTGAAGCACAAGAAGCTCGGTATGGCCACGCGTCTGCCGCCGCTCGCGTCGTTGGATCGGGCTGCGCACCGGCTGCTCCTGGCGGGCTTTCCGCTGTTGACCTTCGGGGTCGTGACGGGCTCGCTGTTTTTGGATCGGCTCACGAGCGTGCGCGGGCTCGAGCTGGCTCGCTCGTTGCTCGGTTATGCGAGCTGGCTGTTGTTCGCCTTGGTGCTGGTGTTGCGGCACTCGGCGGGTGTTGGCGGCCGGCGCGCGGCTTACGGCACCTTGGCTGGCGTCGTGGGTGTGCTGGTCGTCATGTTGGCCTACGTGTTCGGCGCGAGTTAGCCATGACGGCCCTGCCAACGCTCCTCGAGTTTGCTATGCGGAGGCCGGCGTGATCGTCGTCGTCGGTCTTTCGCATCGCACCGCACCCATCGAGGTGCGTGAACGTGTCGCGTTGGACCGAGCGCGGCTGCCCGAGTTCCTGAAGAGCTTGGTGAGTCAGCCCGCGGTGGGCGAGGCCTTCGTGGTCTCGACCTGCAACCGCGTCGAAGTCGTTGCGGCTGCGCGTGTTGGCGCCGAGCTCGATGCGGTAGCGGACGCTTGTGTCGCGGCACTAGACCGCGAAGCGCCGGGCATCGCCGCTCATCTGTATCGAAGGGTAGGTGGCGACGCCGTGAGGCACCTGTTTCGCGTGGCCTCCTCGTTGGACTCTTTGGTGTTGGGCGAGCCGCAGATTTTGGGCCAGGTGAAGGACGGCTTCGATCTCGGACGCGCCGCGGGTTCGGTGGGCTCGACCTTGCATCGCTCCGTTCCACGCGCATTGCGCGCAGCCAAGCGGGTGCGCAGCGAAACAGCCATCGGCTCCGGTCAGGTCTCGGTGCCGAGCGTCGCCGTCGATTTGACGCGGCAGATCTTCGGTGAGCTCAAGGGCCGCGGCGTGCTGCTGGTTGGATCCGGAGAAATGGCTGAAGCCGTCGCGCGTTTGCTTCGCGGTGCGGGTGCGCGCTTGTTCGTGCTCGGACGGACCCGCGAACGCGTCGAGCAGCTAGCGCGCGAAGTCGACGGCGAACCGCGGCTATGGCCGGATTTGACGGCCACGTTGGTCGAGGCGGACGTCGTCATCACCAGCACCAGCGCACCCCACTTCGTGATCGAGCGCGAACAGGTGATCGCAGCGCGCAAGAAGCGCCGCGGGCGCGACCAGACTTTCATCGATCTAGCGGTACCGCGCGACGTCGAACCCAGCGTGAACGGAGTCGACGGCGTGTTCCTCTACAACATCGACGACTTCTCGCAGATCGTGGCGGACTCGTTGGCGCAGCGCAGCCGCGAAGCGGAGCTCGCCGCGCGCATCGTGGACGAAGAGACACGCGACTACGAGCGTTGGGCCGACGCCGAACAAGCCACCCCCACCATCGTGCGCTTGCGCGAGAAGGTGCGCCGAGCGCTGCAGTTCGAGCTCGAACGCAGCCTGCGTGGTCGCCTCAAGCACTTGGAGCCAGCCGATCGCAAGGCGCTCGAAGCCATGCTCGACGCGGCTGAAAATCGTCTGTTGCATGGCCCGACCATGCGCTTGCGCGCTGCGGCGGCCGATCCCGACGTGAGCGAGCCCTCCCTCGCCGAGCTCTCGCTTGCGATTGACGAGCTCTTCGAATTGCAGAACCCAGAATCTTCGCCCAGCGCCGCGCCCGCGAGATTGCCCGTTTCTTCCCAGCCCACTTCGGAGCTCGAATCGGCGCTCGACGCCGCTCTTCCCGAAACCACCTCCCGATGGCCGAACTCACAGTAACCCTCGCTACGCGCAAGAGCGCCCTGGCCTTGGCCCAGTCGCGCGCCTTCGCTGAACAGCTCGTGCAAGCGAACCCCGGGCTTCGTGTGCAGGAGCTCTTGGTGACCACCACGGGCGATCGCATTCAGGACCGCACGCTGAACGAAATCGGTGGCAAAGGCCTGTTCGTGAAGGAGATCGAAGAAGCGTTGCTCGATGGGCGCGCGGATCTGGCAGTGCACTCGTTGAAAGACGTACCACCGGAGCTGCCCGCCGGTCTCGTGATCGGTTGCTATCCGTTACGCGAAGATCCGCGCGATGTGTTGGTGTCGCGCGATGGGCGCAAGCTGACGGAGCTCGCGCACGCGAGCCGAGTTGGCACGTCGTCGTTGCGGCGCCGCGTGCAGCTCGAGCTAGTGCGACCGGATCTGCACGTCGAAGTGCTGCGCGGCAACGTGGATACGCGTCTCCGCAAATGTCGCGAAGGCGTGGTCGACGCGATCGTACTCGCCCGTGCGGGCATGGTGCGTCTCGGCATCGCAGAGCAAGCGACAGAGGTGCTCGATGCAAGCATCATGTTGCCGGCAGTGGGGCAGGGCGCGCTGGGCATCGAGCATCGCAGCGATGATGCGCGTGTTGCCGCCCTGCTCGCGCCGCTGGCTCACTCGGACACGAAAATTGCCGTCTTGGTTGAGCGCGGTGTGATGCGCGCCGTCGAAGGTAGCTGTCAGACGCCCGTCGCTGCTTACGCCGAACGCGCGGGCGATGGAATCCTCTTGCGCGGCTTGCTCGCCGAGCCTGATGGCAGCCGCTTGCGCCGGGCAGAAATTCGTGGCGCCTGGCCCAGCGACGCGGCGGAGGCCGAACGCTTCGGCTCCGCATTCGGCGCCGACCTCCGCAGCCGAGGCTAACGCCGCCGCGCTCGCGCTGCGGTGCCCAATCCGACGCTTGTATTTAGAGGGAGCGTGGTAGAGTGCCGCGCATGCTGCGTCGCCGATTGTTTCAGATAGGTTTTTACCTCGCTCTCGCCGTGCCGAGCGCTGCGCTCGTAGGCTGCGGGGGCAGTGGGAATGAGCCCAAGCACGCCAACGTCAAGCCGGGCTCCATGCCGCCCGGAGGTGACTGGGCGGGCGTCTACTTCAGCCAGCTCTACG
Organism: Myxococcota bacterium; assembly: GCA_049324695.1. Taxonomy (GTDB): domain Bacteria; phylum Myxococcota_A; class Polyangia; order Polyangiales; family Polyangiaceae; genus PMG-095. Next base: position 28,989 of record JBMOMJ010000001.1, on the reverse strand, counting down.
GTTACTTGCACATCGTCGCCGGCGGCAACGGCGCAAACGGCGCCTGGCGCACCACGCAGGGTGATGCATACGGCGAGATGCACGGTGAGGTCGATGGCGATCTGTTCCGCTACGAATGGGTCGAGCGTCGCATTGGCGCGGTGGGTGCGGACGCCAACCGCAAGGGCAAGGGCTACTTCCGCTACACCATTCCGAAGGAAGGCGAAGCGCACGAAATCGTGGGCGAATGGGGCCTCGGCGACAGCGACGCCGGTAACGAGTGGCGCGCCGTGAAGCAGAAGAACATGCAACCGAACCCCGCTTCGGTGAAGCCGGACGAGGTCGAAGGCCGCGTGCAAGGTGCTGGCGGTTGGGACGACTCCGGTGGTGACACCGAAGAAGAGCCGAAGAAGAAGAAGGACGAAGAGTAAACTTCGTAGGGGTGCATCGTGCCGGCAGAAGCAGATCGCGGTTTAGAGTTCAGTGAGCCTCCCATCTTCGAGCGAGGTGCCCCCGGGCGCAGCGGTGCTTCGCTCGCGCCGCTCGACGTTCCGGCGGTGGACGTCGCGGCGGAGCTCTCCGGGCTCGCGCGACGAAGCGCTGCCGGCTTGCCCGAAGTGAGCGAGCCTGAAGCCATTCGCCACTTCGTGCGGCTCAGTCAGAAGAACTTCAGCATCGACACTCAGTTTTATCCGTTGGGGTCGTGCACCATGAAGCACAACCCCAAGGTCAACGAGTGGGTCGCGCGGCTCGATGGCTTTGCAGGCTTGCACCCCGCGCTACCGCCCCGACTGATTCAAGGCGCGCTCGAGCTCATGTTCAGCTTGGAGCGTCTGCTCGCCGAGATCGTCGGGATGGACGGCGTGAGCTTGCAGCCGGCGGCGGGCGCGCAAGGCGAGCTCACCGGCCTCATGATGATTCGCGCGTGCCACCAAGCTGAAGGTCGTGCCCCGCGTAAAGTCTTCATTCCAGACAGCGCACACGGCACGAATCCCGCGAGCTGCAGCTTGAACGGCTTCGAAGCGGTGGCGTTCCCCGCTGGTTCGGCGGGCGTAGTCGAACCGGAGACGCTCGCGCGTGCTCTCGACGACGCCGCGGGCGACGTCGCGGCGTTGATGATGACCAATCCCAACACCTTGGGTTTGTACGAGCGCGCCATGCCTCAATTGGCCGAGCTGGTGCACGCTCGCGGTGGCTTGGTGTACGGCGACGGCGCCAACCTGAACGCGGTGCTGGGTCGCGCGCGGCCCGGCGATGCCGGCGTCGACGTGATGCAGTTCAATCTGCACAAGACCTTCACCACTCCGCACGGTGGTGGTGGTCCCGGCTCCGGTCCAGTTGCTTTCAAGAAGCGCTTGGATCCGTATCGCCCCATTCCGGTGGTCGAACGTGTGGGCGACCGTTACGTCGCGAACTCAGAGCGGGCTACCAGCGTAGGTCGCGTGCGTTCCTTCTACGGCAACTTCGGCATGATGGTGCGTGCCTACACGTACATTCGCGAGCTCGGGCCCGAGGGGCTGCGTCGTGTCAGCGAAATGGCTGTCTTGAACGCGAACTACATCGCCGCACGCTTGCGCGAACACATGCCGCTCGCCTTCGACACGCCGCCTTTGCACGAAGCCGTGTTCACGGATCGAAAGCTCGAAGCAAAGACCGGCGTGAAGACGCTCGACGTGGCCAAGCGCCTCATCGACTACGGCATTCACCCGCCGACCGTGTACTTCCCCCTGGTGGTGCGCGGCGCGCTGATGGTGGAGCCCACCGAAACGGAATCGAAGCAAACCCTCGATGCCTTCATCGACGCCATGGTGCAGATCCTGGGTGAAGCGGAGCGCGAGCCGGAGCTCTTGCTGAAAGCGCCCCACCTCACGCAACTTGGCCGCTTGGATGAAGCGCGCGCAGCGCGGAAGCCACGGCTTCGCTGGACGCGCGAAGTCCCCGCATAGCCGGCGCCGGAGCAGTTCCAGTGTTCCGACGAGTGTTGCGCCTGCTCTGGCTGGTCGGCTTCTTTCTGTGCGTGCACGCCTCGGTCCAGTTCGATAGCGGCATGAACCCGTGGTCGCGTTGGGCTGCGATGGCAAGCTTTGCGGAGACCGGCACGCCGCAGATTGATCATTATCGCCTGCACACGGTGGATTGGGCGTTAGCGCCCGATGGCCACTACTACTCGAACAAGCCGCCGGGTCCGATTTTGCTCGGCTTGCCTTTGTTCCTGCTCTTCGATCAGGCCCGCACACAGGGGCTTCCGACTCTCGAGGAGCGCGACGTCGTTCGTGTGGTCGAGCGCGAAGACATCCTGCACCTGCTGGCCATGGTGCTTCAGGCCGTTCCCTACGCCATCGCGGTGCTGCTCGCGATGGCACTGCTGGCGGAGTATTCGGTGCCGCCCGAAGGGATGCGCTTTGCTTGCATCGCGCTGTTGTTCGGCAGCACCGGTTCGCTCCTGATGAACAGCTACTTCGGGCACGGCATGGCGGTGCTGTTCGTGCTCGCTACGTGGCTCGCATTGTGTCGCCAGCGGCCGCTTTTGGTGGGCTTGTTTTTTGGGTTGGCTGTGACGTGTGACTACGCGTCGACCCTGCTCGGGCTGCCAGTCTTCGTGTGGTTGTGGCTGAATCATCCGCAGCGCGTTCGAGCGCTGGCTTGGTGTGCCCTGGGGGGCCTCGGGCCGTTCATCCTGTTCGGCGCCTACCACTGGTATTGCTTTGGCGGCCCGTTCACCTCGCCAAATCAGTTCCAAAACCCGATGTTCATCGACCCCGTCGTGGAAGACGCGAACCTATGGGGCATGTTGCGGTTGCTGCCACCGATCAAGCGCGTCAAGTCGCTGCTTTTTGGTACCCACCGCGGCATTCTTTGGACGCAGCCGTGGGTACTGGTTGCCGTTCCCGCGCTCGCTTTTGCGCTGTATCGCAACCGAAAGTCGCTGGAGCCTCGAGCCGTTCTGGTGCGGCGCGCGACAGCGTTCGCTCTGGCTAGCTTCTTCCTCGTGTTTTGGATGAACTCCGGCTTCAACGGCTATCACGGCGGCTACTCGCCGGGTCCGCGATACTTGTCGATCACCTTCGCGCCGCTCGCGCTGGCGATCGGCTTGAGCTACTCGGCGTTCCCCGTATGGCTGCGGCAAGCCTTGGACCTGGCGTTGTTCGGCGCCGTGCTGCTGTTCTTGCTGGTGTTCAGCACCGAGATTTTACTGACCCCGCCAGAAGCCATCGCGCCGTTCTACTTTCATCAGTTCTTGACGGGGCACGTGGGTTTGCACGCGGCTCGCTTCGTGTGCATGGCCTTGCCTCTCCTGTTTGCAACCTGGCAGGTCGTGGGCCGGCGCACGGTGCCCTCGCCGGCGTAGCCTTGCTGCTACGGGCCCTGCCGGCTGTATTGGGCGGGTTTCCGACCGCAAGGCACGAGCCATGAACGGCGCCAGCGATGACGGCATCAGCGGGATACGCGGTTTTCGACCGAGATCGCCAGAGTAGCTGACCTAAAGCAGCCGACCGTATCCACGCGTCCAGCCGAATTCCCGTAGGAATGGAACGCGAATTTTTGCTCGTTGGACTCGAGTGATCGCAACCGGGCGCGCTGCGTTCTGTAGCAGCGAGCAGGAGAAGCCCATGTTGGACCTGCCCGTCCCCGCGTCGCTGAAGAGTTCCGGCTTCAAAGTCTGGCCTCGAGCCGGGCACCAATGGCTGCCGGTCACCGGATACATTCCGTATCGCTTTTTGGTCAGCTACCGCGCACCAGCCGCATCACTGCAGCGTTTGGTGCCGGAGGGCTTCACGCTCGATACTCATCAAGGCTTTGGGTTCGTCAGCGTATGTGCGCTGGAGGTGCAGAGCATGGGAGTCGTAGGTGCTCCGAGCTGGCTGCGCTTCGACAACCGCGAGTTCTTGTATCGCCTCGCCGTACGCCTGAATGGCGAAGCCACCTTCCTCACGCTGAGGAGTGATGTCAGTTCGCGAGCCTTGGCCCGTCTGGGACGACATTTTTCACACTATCGCCCTGTTTTGTCGCTCTTTTCAACGCGCAGCCAAGCTGCCTTTCAACGGCTCGAGTGTGTGAGCAGCGATGGTTTGGGTGATGCCGTGCTGGAGGCGGAGCTGGCTACGGCGTTCCGTCCGCGAGACAGCGTTTTTGCAAGCACTGCCGAAGCGAGTGCGTTCCTGTTGGGGATGAACTTCAGCAGCGACCGGCGCCCGGACGGTCGCATTCAGGTTCAGTACATCGAACATTCAGCGTGGAACGCTGCCTGGGCCGATGTTCGCGTGGCTCGCTTCGCGTTTTTGCAGCAAATGCGTCAAAGCCTCGGCCTCGAGCTTCGCTACGATCACACGCTCGGCATGCGAGGCATTCGCCAGCTGTGGAAGGCGGCCACATGGCTGTGAACGAAGGCACGAACTCGAAAAGCGCTGGCGACTTTCCGGCCGTGACCAGCGCGGTCGTCGCCGCGGTGATCCTCTACGTGGTCGCGACGTTGGTTGGTAAGAGCTACGGCGCTGCTTTCTTTGCGATCCCCTTCTTCATCGGGCTCATCGCTGGCCTGTTCTCTGCCAGCCACCCATATCGAGATGCCACGTTGGCTTTTTTGGCTGCCATTTTGCTCTCGATTGGGTTCCTGCAAGAAGGCGTGGTGTGCCTGCTGTTTGCGTTGCCATTGTTCATCCCTGGCTTGTTTGCCGGAGCTGCATGCGGAGCGCGCCTGGGCCGTTACGTCAAAAATCGAGCCCAGCGGCGAGGCGCCGGTGCCGGCATTTTGATGTTGGGTCTACTGGCGCAAGCCATCGATTCGCTCATGGACGATCCGGGGCGTCATCCGCTGCATTTCGCGGAAGCCTCAATCGATCTCGCGGCTGCGCCGGAGCGGGTATTTGCTGCGCTCACTGCGGAGCCGATGCGAGTGAATGGTCGGTGGCAGTGGTTTCTGCGTTTGGGTTTGCCCATGCCGAGCGAGCTGCGGCTGGAGCCTTCGCAGAAACGGGTGGTGCTGAGCTTCAATCACGGCAAGGCGTTCGCAGACGTGAGCGAGCTTCGACCCGGGCGAGCGTTTGCGTTTCACGTTACGCGCTACGAAATCGAGGATCCGCCGTTTCATATCACTCGCCTCGGCCGCGGACCCCACTACGGCTTGCGCACTGAGCGCGTGAACGACTGGTTGTCGCTCGAGAGCGTGCGTTATCGACTCGAACCCACTCCCAACGGCGGTACGCGGCTCGTGCGTGAGCTTTCGTGGCGCCGGCACCTCGCGCCCGACTTCTACTTCGGTTGGTTGCAGCAGACGGTGATGGAGCGCGGCCAACGTCGGCTCTTGGAGTTTATTCGCGGCCGCGTGGACGGCGCCCCTGCGCAGGGAAGCAACGGGCTCGAGCCGGTCGCGTTGCGCTGATTCGAGCCGGCTACCGCACACTGGCAACCACGGATTATGCTGCGCCTAGTGTCGTCAGCCGACCCTCCCATTCCCGCCCACTTTCCGGAGACACGCTGGTCTCGCATCTTGCGGCAGCGGGAGGATACGCTCGAACGCCGTCGTGCGCTCGAAGACATTTACAGCTCACGTTGGCGCGCGCTCTATGTTTATGCGCGCCGTCGAGGTCTCGCCGTGGCAGAGGCCGAAGACGCCGTGCAGGGCCTGCTCACGCGCCTTTTAGAGCAAGACTTCTTGGCTCGCTTGGACCCGGAGCGCGGCCGCCTGCGCAGTTATCTGTTGCGTGCATTCGACCACTACCTCCAAAACCAAAAGCAGGAGCGGCGCGCCCTCAAGCGTGGCGCCGGCGCCATCCCAAAGAGCCTCGAAAGCTTGGAAGTCGATTTAGCTTCGAGTTCACAAGATCCCGCTCGCGCCTATGATCGCGAGTGGGCCCTCGACGTCTTCGAGCGCGCGCTGCGAGAACTAGAGAGTGAGCTAGGCGCTGGTGAGCGGCAAGGCCCCGCCGAGGTCATTCGCGAGCTGTTTCGTTTCGGCGAAGTGGAGCCGTACGAGCAGCTTGCAGCGCGCCACGGCATGAGCGTTTCACAGCTGAAGTCGTTCGTGCACCGCAGCAAGCGGCGTTTTCGCGCGCTGTTGCTGCGCGAGCTCAGCGATACGGTGAGCAGTGCCGACGACACCGAGCGCGAGCTCAACGACCTTCTGGCTTGTTTGAATTCGGAATCATGACAGCGCTTCTCGACACCTGTCCGCGTTGCGGCAGCTCCGCTCCGAGCGGGCGGCTTTCGGCCTGCCCCGCGTGCTTGTTGGCTGCAACGCAAGCCGAAGTTTTGCCTGAGCTGCCGGGCCTCGTGTGTGAGAGTCTGTTGGGGCGCGGCGGAATGGGAGAGGTGTACCGCGCCGAGCACGTGGCGCTCTCACGACCCGTGGCGGTGAAGATCTTATGCGGCGAGCTCGTGCAAAATCGTGACTTCCGCGCGCGCTTCGAGCGTGAGGCGCGGCTCTTGGCAGCGCTCGACCATCCCAACATCGTACGCGTCTTCGACTATGGCGTTTCGCGAGACGAAGAGCCGTACATCTCCATGGAGCTAGTCGAGGGTGGCAACCTCGCCGATCACATTCCAATGCCGAGCCTGCGCGCGCTCGGCCTCGTGACGGAGCTCGCTCTGGCGCTCGAGCACGCCCACGCGCGCGGCGTCGTTCACTGTGACATCAAGCCTGAGAACGTGCTGATCGACGTGCATGGTCACGTGCGTCTGTCTGATTTCGGAATCGCGCGGCTGGTGAATCGCCCAGATGCAGCGGCTACGCGCACGTCGCGTGTGCTGGGCACGCCTTCGTACATGGCTCCGGAAGCCATCGCGGGTCGTGCCCCCGATCCACGCATGGACGTTTATTCGGTGGGTGTGCTGCTGAGTGAGATGGTGACCGGAACCGCCCGCCTACCGCCGAGCGAACGCAGCATGCCGGAGGCCATGTACGCGTTCGTGAGGCGCGCGACCGATCCCAATATCGAGGCGCGTTTTGCGGACATGCGAGCGCTGCGGCAGGAGCTCGCCGCGCTGGAAAACGAGCTCAAAGGCGGTGCTCTGGCGCCGGCGGGCCTTTCAGCGGACGAACAGAGTTGGTTGCGCGGCGTGGCCCTTTTGCTTGCGACAGCTAGCGCTGCGGTGCTCTACGCCGGGCTGGTTTCATTTTCGCCGCGCGTGATGGAGGCGAACGAGCCGTTGCCGTTCATTGCCTTCGGAGCACAACGTGCGGCGGATGGTCGCGTGGCGACGATTGCGCGCTTCGAAGCGCTGCCCACCCTGGGTGCGGCGTTTAGCGTCGCGATCGCGCTGTTTGCGTATGCGCTGTTGCGCCGGCACTGGCGCCGTTCCGGGCTTGAAGTAGTCGAGCCAGATCGGCCGTTGCGCGCGCCGCGTGTGGTGCTGTGGATGGGCTACGCGCTGATAGCGCTGTTCGTGCTACGTGAGGCGCTGGAGAGCTTCGGTTTCCAACGCCTCGCAGCTTATGTGCCGGTGCTCGGCGGCACCATGGAGCTAATTCTACTCTGGTTCGTTTGGAGCGCTGTACTCGAGGCGGTTCGGGTTTCGCGCCCGCTCAGCCGTGAGCCGCGCTTGTGGTTTGGGTTCGGCCTCGGCTTGATCCCGCCGTTGTTGCACTTTCTGCGCCTGGTTTCAGCGGCGGGTTGAGCCGTTGGCTGTTGCTTGCCCGCGGCGCGCACGGCGTTGTACATCGCAGTCATCAAGGCATCCTAAGCGCCACACTTGCGTCTTCGACGAGGGAGCGGCACTCCTACGCATATGGACACCAAAGATCCCGGTTCCTTGCTGGTGGTCGCGTTCGATTCTTCGCTCAAGGCCCGCGAGGCATTTCTCGCCTTTCAAAGGTTGCAAAATGAGCAAGTGTTGCAGGTGCGCGACGCCGTCTTCATCGAAAAGGACGCCGCTGGCAAAGTTGCCGTGATCGAAACGATCGATCCGCAACCGGGTGCGACCGCAGCGGGCGGCGGTTTTTGGGGAGCACTGGTCGGCACTTTGGTGGCCGGCCCGATTGGCACTCTAGTGGGTGCTGCGGCGACCGCCGGGCTCGGCGCCTTGGCGGCGAAGCTCATCGACATTGGTATTCCGGACAGCACCGTCAAGGAACTGGAAGAGGCAGCGGCGCCGAACACTTCCGCGCTTGCGCTCTTGATCAGCAACGTCAACGAAGACGGACTGGAACGCGAGCTCAAGCGCTTCAGTGGCAGCAAGTTGGTGCGCAGCGACCTGAGCCCGATGACGGTGCAACGTCTGCGCAATGCGCTCGCCTCGACCGAAACGCAGGCCAGCGTGTAAGCGGAAAGCGAGCGTCCGTACTCCGGGGGCGTGCTTTTTGCACGTTGCTAGACGAGGTTTGCCATGGATTTCGCCGAGCAACGTCACGCGATGGTGGAGCGCCAGCTGATCGGTCGCGGGATATCGGCTGGCGCAGTTTTGGAAGCATTTCGTGAAGTTCCGCGCGAGGCGTTTCTGCCCGAGCGGCTCCGCGAATTCGCGTATGAAGACTCGCCGCTGCCGATCGATGAGGGTCAAACCATCTCGCAGCCGTATATCGTGGCGTTCGCGCTGCAGGCGCTTGCGCTACAGGGTGGCGAACGTGTGCTCGAGATCGGCACCGGCTCGGGCTACGCCGCGGCGATCTTGAGCCGCATCGTGAAGCAAGTGTTCAGCGTCGAGCGGCTGCCGGCGTTGCTCGACGGTGCTCGCCGCAACATCGAGAAGCTGGGCTACCGCAACGTGACACTGCTCCTGGGAGACGGCACGCTGGGTTGGCAAGAGTACGCGCCGTACGACGCCATCGTGGTCGCCGCGGGTGGTCCTGAAGTGCCGAGCGCCTTGTTGTCGCAGCTCACCATCGGCGGGCGCTTGGTCATGCCGGTCGGGCCGGAGTCGGAGCAAAAGCTGGTGCGCATCACGCGCGATGGGCCGCGTGACTTCCGTCGCGATGTGCTGACCCACGTGCGTTTCGTGCCGCTCATCGGTGAGCAGGGCTGGCCCATCGAAAAAGCGCGCCCGCGCTCGCGCGTGCCGATCACCGACGCCAAGCTGCCGAGTCTCGTACGCGAGAGCGCAGAAGCCTTCGACGATCTGGAGACCGCCGATCTCGATGCCTTTTTGGATCGCGTGGGCGACGCGCGTTTGGTGCTGCTCGGCGAGTCGACGCACGGGAGCAGCGAATTTTACCGGATGCGAGCGCGAATTTCGCGCGAGCTGATCGAACATCGCGGCTTCGACTTCGTCGCCGTAGAGGCTGACTGGCCCGATGCGGCGCGCGTCGATGCCTGGGTGATGGGGCACAAACCCGTTTCGCGCGTTGATTTCACTCCGTTCTCGCGGTTTCCCACCTGGATGTGGAAGAACGAAGAGGTGCACGCCTTCGCCACCTGGCTGCGCGCGCACAACCGCCGTCTCAAGACGCGCGCTTCTGGGCATCGCGTCGGGTTTCACGGTTTGGACTTGTACAGCATGTTCACGTCCATTGCGGCCGTGCTGACCTACCTCGATGACGTGGACGCCGAGGCTGCGCGTTCGGCTCGCGCGCGCTACGGGAGGTTGACTCCCTGGCAACAAGATCCGATTGCCTACGGGCGCGCCGTGCTAGCCGGTCGCTACGAGAGCTCGGAGCAGGCCGTCGTTGCCATGCTGCGCGATCTGCTAGCGCGGCGGCTCGAATACAGCGCGGCCGACGGCGAGCGATTCTTCGACGCCGCACAGAACGCGCGCGTGGTGGCGAATGCCGAGAAGTACTATCGCTCGATTTATTATGGCTCGGTTACCTCGTGGAATTTGCGCGACTCGCACATGTTCGACACGTTGGAGTCGCTCTTGGCATATTACGGCCCTGATTCGCGCGGCATCGTGTGGGAGCACAATTCACACGTGGGCGACGCAGCTGCTACCGAAATGAAGGCGCGCGGCGAGCACAATGTCGGTGAGCTATGCCGCAAAAAGTACGGCAATGCCGTCTACATCGTTGGCTTTGGCACGGATCACGGCACCGTCGCGGCGGCACACGACTGGGACGAGCCGATGCAACGCATGAGCGTGCGACCCGCGCGAGCCGATAGTTACGAGCGCGTGTTTCACGACACGGGCCTGCACGCGTTTTTGCTGCCGCTGCGGCAGCCCAAGCAAGAAGCCGTGCGAGAAGAGCTGATGGAGGCGCGCCTCGAGCGCGCCATCGGCGTCGTCTACCGTCCTGATACCGAGCGGCAGAGCCATTATTTTCGCGCGGAGCTACCTCGCCAATTCGACGAATTCATTTGGTTCGACGAAACTCGGGCGGTTGCAGCAATCGAGGGACCGAGCGAACACGCCGGTGACCTGCCGGAGACATATCCGTTCGGCGTGTGAACTATCATGCCGTAACTATTGAGCTAATAGACAATTTTGCCGAGGGCTGAACCGACTGGCACGCCTCAAGGGTCGTACCCCGAGGATGCCTTGCAGCACAGCGCAGTCTTTGCATTCGAGTTCGAGCTCCATCGTTGCGTGGGCTCTGCTCGCGCTCACGGCTTGCACCGGCGCGATCGACGACGCGCCGACGAACAACGCCGACAGCGGTGGATCCCACAGCACGAGTGGCAGCGGTGGGCGCGGTGTGAGCGGTTCTTCGTCAGCGGCTGGTAATGCTGCTGGAGGCAACGCGGGGCAGAGCTCCTCGAGTGGTGGCAACGGCAGCGGTAGTGGAGGGGACACGACCGGCAGCGGTGGAGCTCCAATGGGCACTAATCCGAATTTGTTCGGAGCCTGCCCCGGAAGCGACGCGGAGCCAGGTGCCACACCGCTGATGAAGCTCTCCACGCTCCAATATCGCAACACCGTGCGCGATCTGCTCGCTGCCAGCGGCCTCTCTGCGATTGCCGATGAGCTCCCCACGTTGCTCGCGGCCGTGCCCGACGACAGCACCGTGGCTTTTCGTGGACTCGATCAGCGCATCTCCACCGATCACATCACAGCCTACTTCAATATCGCAGTGAAAATCGGCGACGCGGCGACGAGCAGCAGTGCTCGCGTCACCGCGCTCGCGGGAAGCTGCGCGACCACGACGCCATTGGCAACTACCTGCCTCGACAACTTCCTCAAGAACTTCGGACGTCGTGCCCTGCGCCGTCCGCTCAGTAGCGACGAGCTCACGCAGTACAAAGACATCGCTCAGGGCAGCTCGCCTAAAGCTGCAAACGCGGCCGAAGCGCTGCGCAACGTGGTCGTAGCGATGTTGATGTCGCCGCGCTTCTTGAATCACCTGGAGCTCGACGGGACCGCGATTTCCGGGCGCAACGACTACATTGCTCTCGACCCGTACGTCATCGCTTCGCGGTTGGCGTACACGTTCTGGCAAACCTCGCCCGACGACGCGCTGCTCGCGGCTGCCGCGGATGGCTCGCTCGCTACCGACGCGGGTTTCAATACGCAGCTCGACCGCGTGTTTGCCGATGCGCGCACCCAACAAACCATCTGGCAGTTCTGGAACGAGTGGTTGCGCTTCGAGTCGTTCACCGGCTTCGTCGCGGATCGTCCCGCATTCAAAGCCTTGGCAATGGGTGAACAAGTAGGCGTCAGCGGCCACGATCATTGGCGCGACATGGTTCAAGAGGTGAGGGATCTCACCGAGCTTTATACTTGGAAGCAGAACGGCACCTTCAAGGACTTGATGACGTCGACCGTTTCGGTGACGCGCTCGGCTGATTTGGCGCGGCTCTACGGTGTTACCGCGTGGAGTGGCAGCGGCGCTTACCCGACGTTCGCCGATCAAAGCCGCATTGGGTTATTACAACGCGCGGCGCTGCTCGCATCGAGCCTCGAGACGACGAACCCGTTTCATCGCGGCTCGCTAATTCGGCGTTCGATCCTGTGCGACGACCTGCCACGTCCGGATCCGAACAGTTTGCCGCCCGGTTCGCTGGATGCACCGCCGCCCAGCACTGCGCTCACCACGCGCCAGCGCTACGCTGCAAAAATCGAGGGCAAAGCGCTGTGCGCTGGCTGCCATGCGGCTTTCAGCGACATCGGCTACGTCATGGAAGCCTACGACGCGCTCGGTCGCTTCCGCACGAACGAGAAGGTCTTCGATGAGCAAACCGGCGCGCTCGTCGCCACCCTCCCCATCGACACGCACGCCACCATCGATCTCGGTTCGGGTGCGTTCGAAGTCAGCGGTCCCGTCGAGTTGAACCAGCGCATCATGGAGAGTGGCAAGGTGGAAGCATGTTTGTCGGCGAACTACTTCCGTTATGCGCTGCGGCGCGACCCAGCACGTGACAGCGGAGACGCCTGCGCCTTCGAGACAATGCGCAGCGAGCTTGCCAAGCCTGGCGTGGCGTTGGCGGATGTTTTCAGGCGCATCGCGCTCGAAGCCAGCTTCCGTCGCAGGAAGGTGGGCGCCCCATGAGCCAAACCATGAAGAACAGTGCTGTCATGCCGTCGCGTCGTACCTTCTTGCGTGGTGCCGCCGGCGCCATGCTCGCGCTGCCGTTCTTCGAGTCGTTGTTGCCGCGCTCGGCGGTAGGCCAAACCATGACTCCGCCGCGGCGCTTCATCGTGCTGAAATCGTTCAGCACGCAGCTGGTGAAGGAATGGTATCCACGTTTCACTGGTAACGGCTACGCGCTGAAGAACAGCAAGTACTCCGGCAGTAAAGCCGACGGCACCACGTTGCTCACGCAAAAGCTCGTCACCGGGAAAAACTACACCTGGGCGCCGCTCACCGACTTCAAGACCGATGCGGGTATTTCCGGCATTCTCGGGCCGGCGTTGAACCCATTCCTGTCGAAGCTCACCTTGATTCGCGGGCTCGATTTCTTACCCTCGGTCAATCACAACTACGGTGGCTTGCTCGGCAACTTCTCGTCGTGTACCGCCGCCACGCCGTGCGATGCCGACAGCCTCTCGGACGTGCCGACCATCGATCAGGTCATGGCCTACTCGTCGAAGGTCTACCCGAGCACGCCTGGCCTGCGTTACTTGCACATTTCACAGGGCGTCACGGATTCGATGTCGTATTCGAATCTGGGCGTCGCCAGCAACGCCGTGCAGCAGCTCAAAGCTCGCACCAATCCGCTCGACGCATTCAACGACGTCTTCGGCACCGCCCCTTCGACCGGCGGTATGCCCGCGCCCGACCGCGACAAGCTGCTCATCGATCGCGTTTACCAAGATTACGTGCGCCTCAAGAGCAACGCGCGCCTGTCCGCTGCCGACAAGCAGCTGCTCGATCGCTACACCACCCTGATCGCGGAGCTACAGGCCAAGCTCACCACCACACCGACCATGGCGTGCACGCGCCCAGCCACACCCACCTCGCTCGCAAACAACACGAGCCTCGATACCAAAGACATCACCACCAAATGGGATCTCTTCCTGGACGTGGTCACGGCCGCGGTCATGTGCGACCGCACGCGCGTCATTACGATTGGTGTTCACAAAGCGCTCGGACCAGGCCCCGACTCGGCAGATCCCAAACTGGTTGGCTTTTACCACTCTGAAGATGCCAGCGGCGGCACCTGGCATGGCCTCGCGCACGACTGGGACAACGCCAACTCACGCCGCATGCTCAAAGGCATCAATCAATGGATCGCCAGCGAAATCTTCGCCAAACTTCTGACCAAGCTCGACGTCGCCGAAATGGGCGGCGGCACCTACCTCGATAACTCCCTCATCTACTGGGGCAACGAGCTCGGCTTCAACCACATCGCCTACAGCGTGCCATGCCTACTCGCCGGCAGCGCTGGCGGCTTCATCAAACCGGGGCGCTACCTCGACTACATCGATTGGGATGGTCGTGCCTACTTCTCGCAAGAGGACGGCAACGTCATCAAAGGCATTCCTCACAACCAATTCTTGGTTACCGCGCTGCAAGCCATGGGGCTCGCACCCGCAGACTACGAGCGCGACGGCAAACCCGGGTACGGTTCGACCAGCGTGAACGGTCGCTCCGCCGATCTCTGGCCCACCGACTACGATCTGGCCAGTGTTGGCCAGGTGCTACCGGGGATCCGCGGATAGCGCCGGGCGTTTGCGTCGGCGCCAAGCAGCGCCGAATGCGACGAATGCGAGCGCCCCGAAGGCTCTCGGAGATGAAGGCCCTGGCGCTGTTCGGCAAGTGCATCCCGCTCCCTCGACCGGATCTCGTGCACTACTCGATGCGCCAGCCTTCAGCGTTGCGCCGCCGTTCGACGCACCGCCCGCCGCGGAGCTGAGTGTCCCTCCACTTACCTGCGCAACAGCTCCACCGCTCGCGTTGACGCCGCCTGTTATGCTTGCTGCGCCGCCTTGCCCGTGCGAAACGCCGCCGAAGCCCGCCGCAGCTACGGCTCCACCGAAGCTGACTGCGCCGCCCGTTGGCTTGCTCGTGTTCCCGCCGCGTGCACCTCCGGATCCACCGAGTCCTGCGCTGGGTGTGCCGCCTGCATTCGCGCCTGCAGAGCCGCCGCGCGCTTGGTTTCCGTTGCCGCCGACGTTCGCGGTACCGCCGCTTCCTCCCGCGTTGCACGGCAGATCGGCGCCAGAGCAATCCTGATCGATGCCATCACTACAGATCTCGATGGCTCCTGGATGGATGCTGGCACTGCCGTCGTTGCAGTCCGTATCTCTGCGTGAGCCGTCTCCGTCAGCGTCAGGCGGTAGCGCGCACACCGCGTCGGTGCCCGGCGGCGTGTTCATGCAGCCCGCAGCGCAACGCTCCTCAGCCAGGGCGCCGTTCACGCAACGCCGGCGAGCCGTCTGATCGTCGCTGCACGACCACGTCTCGCCAATCCCCGTTGGACATTGGGTGGTCATGCCGTTCTCGCACGTCGCGCCGGGCATCATTCGGTAAGCGCCTTGGTTGACGAACAAGGCGCTCGTCGTCGGCGAACAACTCCCAACGTAGGGATCGATCGGCGTGTACCTGCCCTGGCCTGTCCGGCTCGGTTCGATGTGTAGATGAGCGCCGCTGCTGCAACCTGAACTGCCGATGAAACCAATTACCTGGCCGCACTTGACCGTATCGCCCTCGCGCACGGCAATGCTGCCCTGCTTCATGTGCCCGTAAATTGTGCGGTACGCCCCATGCGTGATGATTACGTGGTTCGCAAAACCGTTGCCGAAATCGAGTCCACAGTTGGCTCCGCCACATTGTGTACAACGATCGTAGTAGCCATCCTCGCTGTGCGTTACCACGCCGTCCGCCATGGCCACCACCTCATTGTTATTGTCAATGGCGGAGTTGCCGCTGCGTAGTGAATAATCCGTGCCGCGGTGACTGGCATAGGTCGCGCTGCCACAGTTCCAGTCGCGCGTCTGCCCTTCATCTACATAGTAGTAGTAATTGATGCAGTTCGAACACGACACCGGGGAGCGAAACAACTGCGCCTGAGCCGCGCTCGTGAACAGGACAGCCAACGTCATCGTTGAAAGCCCGACAATCAACCTCCACGAGCGCTTCGTCCGGCTCATGGTGTCCCTCCGACAGCGCTCCCATTCACTGGTGCCGCACGCAACGAAGGCACCGCGAGGGCCAGCGACAGCGAACGAAATGTTCCGTCGGCTGCCAACCAGCTAACACTCTCCCCCACGAGCGCAATCGAGTGCGCTTCGCGCGGCAACGGCACAAACTCCGACCCGAGCGCGCCAGTTCCACCCCGCACATCACAATTCGTCAAACAACGCGTCGGCGCCCCATCAGCTCCCGCCAACCAGACACCAACGACGCCGCCGCCGCGACGTGTTCCAACGAAGATCAACCGACCATCACGCTGCGGCGCCAGCAAGCCAACACTGCCCAATTCAGTCGCAACCACACGATCCCGCCCATCGGCAAACAGCGTGTGGACCTCGACAAAACCACTATGACGCGCCGCATACACCAGCTCGCCGGAAGCTCCACGAGCAGGCGGCGCCGGGCAATCTCGAGCGAGAACACTTCGCGCCCCCTCGGGCGTCACCAGCACGAGCTGCCCCTCTACATCGACCAACGCGACTCCGCGTCGGAACGGCACATACGCCTTGGCTTCGCCGCCAATCACGGCTCGTGTCCCGTCGGCAAAACGAAATCCGAGCGTCAACCGCGGCGCTCCATCGCCCCCGAGCGGCACATCGTCCGTCTTCGAGAGCACCTCGATCGCAGTCACCTCGCGCCTCGGTGAATCGCTCCTTACATCGGAGTGCGAACCAGCCGCCGACGTATCGCGCAACGTATCGGAAGCGCCGTAGCACGACGGAAGACCAAACAACGCCACCACGCTGGCTGTCGTCGTCCAACTCATGTGCGCGACCCTACAGCTCACATCGAGCACACAGGAGATGTCCAATTCGACATCAGCTCGCAGGCATCAAGTGCGAGAGTGCATCGACAAGTGTGCAGGGGAGTCGAGCAAAGCTCTACACACGGGCGATAGGCGCTCGCGCGCTAAGTCTGGCGGCTGCCATTTCGAAGCTTTCCGACCCTGTCGCGCTCACTCCGCCGCGACAGTCACCACATCGACGTCACCTACTCTGGCAACGCCCACATCGCGAGCGGATCCGGTCAGAGCCCTGCAAGCGTCGGAGTCGTTCAACATCAATTGGATTGCTGCGTTCGCGCTGGTTGCACCAAACGCGTAGCCTTCGCCCCAAATGGTGGAGGAATAGCCAGTTTCCGTCAGACGGTCGTTCGTCGATCGGCCTATCGAGTCGATCAGGCTGTGTGCTCGGGTTGAATTGAGATCGGCTGCCAGTGCTCGCGCAGCGCAACTGAGTCGCGCGTCGAAGCGCAGTGCTGTGCCAGGCGGGGTGAGCGTGCCCGTTCCGCAGTCGATGCCGCCTTGCAGACGCACTTGTTCGAAAGTATCGAGCACCTGGTCTCGACGAGTGCGTTCGGCGTCGCTCGGCTCCGGTAGAGCGGAGCACAGTTGCGACGCGATGAGGCCATCAGGGACGCATGATCCCAGTAG
Organism: Myxococcota bacterium; assembly: GCA_049324695.1. Classification (GTDB taxonomy): domain Bacteria; phylum Myxococcota_A; class Polyangia; order Polyangiales; family Polyangiaceae; genus PMG-095. The sequence continues at coordinate 12,136 of JBMOMJ010000001.1, read as the reverse complement.
ACACGCGCGATCTTTGGCGCAGGCGCCGGGCTCGCAGGTGGGCAGACAGAGGGCCGTCTCGCTCGCGTTCGCGCGACACACTGAGCGGACGGGCGGCTCTGTCTGGACGACGCAGTGGGCGTCTTCGAGCTCGGCGCAATCGTCGTTGCGTTGGCAGGTTCGCGTGCAGACGCCGCAATGGCAGGTGGTCTGCTCGGTGCAAGCTGCGTCGTCCGTGCAGGTGCGGAGCCAGTTAGAGTTGCTGCCAGCGCTTGGTTTTGGGCTTCCGCCGTTGCAGCTGCAGGCGACGAGTCCGATGAGCAACAACTTGAGCCAAGTCATTCTTCGTCCGGCGTGGTCACGCATTGACCGAAGTAGAAAGAAACCTCAACCTTGCTCTCTTCGGCGATTGGGTGCTCCGCATTGTAGGCCTGTACTTTGGCCCAAATGTCGTTTACTTGAGTTCTGACTTGGCGGAGCAGGCCGAGGACTTCGTCCCGATGTGGATGGGTCGAGTGGATGTCGAAGCTGAGTGTCGCACCACCCGTGACGTTTTCGTGCGCCGAGCGGATATGGCCCGTGCGTACTTTGCTGACGATTGCGCGCACCATCGTCTGGAAGTGGTCGAAGACAGCTGCTTCCCAGCCATGCTCGGCTCCAACCGGCACCACGAAGGCTTCCGCCCGATATACTGCAGTGGGCTCGCCTTCGCGGCGCTGAATTTGGCCTTGTTTTTCGAGTATGGCCAGCGCTTCTTCGAGCTCTGCCGGCTCGACCTGGAGCTGCTCGCACAAGTTTTCGAACGACGCGCCTTTGCTCCGATATATCAGCAGCCAGACTATTGGAGCGAGCGTCTCGCGGCGCTCTTCCGAGAGACCACGCAACAGGTCGCGTTCGCGCGTGATTCCGAAGATGGCGCTGTCTCCCGAGCGCGTACGGTAGACGAGCCCACTCGTGACGAGATCGTTCAGGACCGATCCCACGATGACGGGGTCGTCGCGCTCGAACTCCCTGAGGACCTCCGTGCGGGTTGCGCTACCCGTGCGTTCCAGGTACTCGAGGACCGCTTGCCATAACGTCTGGTCGCGGGCGCTGGTGCTTTCGGTAAGTCGCTGGACTTTCTTCTGATAGGTGCGGATCGCGAGCCCGAACATGTCGGCAGCGACTTTACGCGAGACGCCCTGAGCTTCAATTTCTCGAGAAAGCTCCAGGAAGACTTGATCTGCGATGTGCGCGAGGGGCGCGCGAATGCCGGCCGACGTCGAGAGCTGAGCGATCAACACCGTGGTTTGGTGCACAATCGCATCGATTAGAAGCTTCGCATTCATGGAGCGGGATACCGCAGCTTCAGAATACGCTCGCGGGGAAGCTCCTGCGAGGCGTCAATTCTGGCCGCGGCGATGACGCCGGCCCAGTCTGTATGAGCGCGCCGGCCGGCGGGAGACGTCCAAATCGACACCCCCTGCTCGTCCGCCGGCTTCTTTCCCGGGATCAACCGCTGCTGCTGCCTCATCAGAGCCAACGCGCAGAGGCCCAAACGACGCGGCAGTTCCAAGCTGTGTGGTCGATTCAAGCATGCGCACTGCGGGTGTCGCCCAAATGACTATAGGCAATATGGCGCGCCTGCTCTAAACCAACTCGCGCTGGAACGAAGCACCAGCTAGCTGCGTCGCCCATCTGCGCGCGACGAGCCGGGCACCGAGGCGCGTGGGGTTTTGGAGGAGCAGTCCATGGGTTGGAGCGGCAACGTAAGCGGGGTTTTTTCGTGCGCATTGGCACTTTTTGCGCTCGGTTGTGCTGGAACCGGCTCGCTGGATACGACGTTCAGCGGCGACGGCATCGTGCAGAGCTTCTCGGCAGCGATCGATCTGCTGGTCGAGGACGTCATCGTCGACTCGAGTAACCGCACGATCGTGGTGGGGCCCTGCCTCCTGCCACCTTGAGGAGAGGTCAATGGCGAACAAGGGCTACATCGGCATCATCGCAGTGGGTCTGTTACTTGCTGGGTGCGGAACATCCAGCGGAGAGATCGACGCGGCGACCATCGGCGTCACGCACCAGTCGTTGGTCGATCCGGATCCCGGCTTCAGCTTGCTCCGCTACACGGCGACGGGCCAGCTCGATGCGTCCTTTGGTGTCGGCGGCGTCGTGAATCCTCCGACGCCCAACGCCCTCGATGGCACGCTGGTATTCGACTCCGCGAATCGTTTGGTCGTTGCTGGTGGTAGCAGCCCAGTGCTGGGCGAACGCTGGTTTGCACTCGCGCGCTACCAGCAGAGCGGGGCGTTCGACACGAGCTTCGGGGGTGGTGACGGCATCGTCTACACGGATTTCGGTGAGACACCGACCGAAATCGTGCAAGGGCTCGCTGTGCAAAGTGATGGTCGCATCGTGGCGGTCGGCTACGGCACCTTTCCGACGCAGCCGAACGATTCGCGCTGGTTCGTGGCGCGCTACCTCGAAAGTGGCGAGCTCGATCCGTCGTTCGGCGTGAACGGGAAGGTAATCACCGAATTCGGCACCTCCGCCCAGGCGCGCTCCGTCACGATCGACAGCGCGGGCAAGCTCATCGTCGGCGGCAACACCGTGAACCCGGACACCTTTTACGCCGGCAAGCTAGCAATCGTTCGCTACAACACCGACGGCACGCTCGACACGACCTTCAACGGAACCGGCAAGGTGCTGACCGATGTGAGCACCACGGGGCGGGAGCGGGTCGATACGGTGCGCCTCGGGCCGAAGGGTCGCATCGTGGTCGCCGGTCTCGGAGTGGTCCCGCAGGTGCCCTGTTGCGGCTCGGGCGTCTCGTACGCGGTCGTCGCTCGCTACAACACGAACGGCACGCCTGACGCGACCTTTGGCGGAGGCAATGGCTGGGTCGCGTTGAGCCCCAACACCGGAAGCTACGGTTTTTCGGCGCGCGACATGTTCGTCGATGGGAGCGGACGAATCACCGTGGGAGGGACAACCGCGGACTCGCCGGCCAGGTTCGAATTGATCCGTCTTACGAGCACCGGAAACTTGGACACGACCTTCTCCGGCGATGGGCTCCAGGTTACCGGTAGCCCAACAGGTGAGCACCTCGCATCCGGTCTCGCTCTCGCGCCCGGAAACAAGATCGTCATTGGCGGCAACTACGTGCAGTATGTCAACGGATCGCAGAAGTTTGGCGCGACCATCGCTCGCTACAACCTGGACGGCACGCTGGACACGACATTCAGCGGTGACGGCCTCGTCGCGCAGCGCGCGCCGAACATCAACCTGAACATCAACGACAGCGTCGTCGACTCGATTGGTCGCATTGTCCTCGTAGGTGGTGCCATCAGCCCGCAGTAAGCAGGAGAACTCTTCGTGAAAAGCAACTGGTTCCTCGGCTCTCCGGCGACGGACTTCAAAGTCACATTCTCGTAAAAAGCCGCATCGCCGCGAGGAGCCACTTGCTGTAGCAGCTCTTCGCGGCGTGACCCGCCTGGTCGGTCGGCTCTTCGCGTTACTTGACCTCGCCCAGGCAGTTCGAGCTGCAGCCGTCGCCCGATACGGTGTTGCCGTCGTCGCACTGCTCGCCGGTGTCGAGGCGACCGTCGCCGCAGTAGCGTTCGAAGCGGCAGGTGCTGGAGCAGCCGTCACCGCTCGTGCGGTTGCCGTCGTCGCACTGTTCGGCACCGGAGACGCTGCCGTCACCACACACCGATTCGCGTTGGCAGGTGCTGGAGCAGCCGTCGCCGGAGACGTTGTTGCCGTCGTCGCACTGTTCACTGAGTTGGTCGACCTTGGCGTTGCCGCAGAAGACTTCGACCTTGCAGGTGCGGCTGCAGCCGTCGCCCGACACGGTGTTGCCGTCGTCGCACTGCTCGGCCGCGTCTTGGACGGCGTCGCCGCACACTTCGAGCTGGCAGTTGTTGCGGCAGCCGTCGCCGGAGGTGGTGTTGGCGTCGTCGCAAGTTTCGCTACCACCGATGACGCCGTCGCCGCACACGTTTTCGAGGCGACAGATGGCGCTGCAGCCATCACCGGCGGTGGTGTTGCCATCGTCGCAGGTTTCGCTGCCACCGATGACGCCGTCACCGCAACGTGCTTCTAGGCGGCAAGCCGAGGAGCATCCGTCACCGGAGATGTTGTTGCCGTCGTCGCATTGCTCGGCACCTTCCTTCACGCGGTTGCCGCAGAAGGTCTCCAGGGTGCAGGTGTTGCTGCAACCGTCGCCCGATACGGTGTTGCCGTCGTCGCATTGCTCGCGCGCATCGACGAAGGAGTCGCCGCAGCGTTCGATACTGCAGTCCGCGCGGCAGCCGTCGCCAGAGGCGGTGTTGCCGTCGTCGCAGGTTTCAGCGCCACTGACTCGGCCGTCGCCGCAGACTGCTTCGGAGCGGCAGGTGGATGAGCAGCCATCGCCGGACAGGCGATTGCCGTCGTCGCACTCTTCGTTGCCTTCTTTGGCGGCGTTGCCGCAGATCGGCTCGATCCTGCAGGCAGAAGAGCAACCGTCGCCGGACAGGTTATTGCCGTCGTCGCACTGCTCGGTGCCTTCTTTGATCGAGTTGCCGCAGAAGATTTCGGTCTGGCAGAGCTTGCTGCAGCCGTCGCCGGAAGCGGTGTTGCCGTCGTCGCACTGCTCGCTCGCGTCCTTGATCGAGTCGCCGCACTTTTCGATGGTGCAGTTGTTGCGGCAGCCGTCGCCGGCGACGCTGTTGCCGTCGTCGCACTGCTCGGTCCCGCCGATCACGCCGTCGCCGCAGCGACCTTCAGTGTGGCAGGTTGCGTCGCAGCCATCACCGTTCACGCGGTTGCCGTCGTCACACTGTTCGTTGCCTTCCTTGACGGCGTTGCCGCACACCGACTCGGTCTGGCAAGCCGAGGAGCAGCCGTCGCCGGAAACGTTGTTGCCGTCGTCGCACAGCTCGCTGCCTTCCTTGGCGCCGTTGCCGCACACGGTCTCGAGCAAGCACAGCCGGCTGCAACCGTCACCCGCGGTGGTGTTGCCGTCGTCGCACTGCTCGCTGGGATCTTTGACTGCGTCACCGCAGCGTTCGATCACACAGGTTGAGCGGCAGCCGTCACCGTTGGTCTTGTTGCCATCGTCGCACTGTTCGCTGCCTTCGATGGTGCCGTTGCCGCACACCGGCTCCGCACGGCAGGTCGCGTCGCAGCCGTCGCCGTTGAACTTGTTGCCGTCGTCGCAGGTCTCGGGCGCGGTGACGATGGCATCGCCGCACATGGCTTCCTTCACGCAGGCTGAAGAGCAACCGTCGCCGGATGCATTGTTGCCGTCGTCGCACTGCTCGCCCGTCTCGAGTACGGCGTTGCCGCACACGGTCTCGCGCTGGCAGGTCTTGCTGCAACCATCGCCGGAAGCGGTGTTGCCGTCGTCGCACTGCTCGCTGGCATCCTTGATGGAGTCGCCACAGCGCTCGACCGTGCAGTTCGAACGGCAGCCATCGCCGCTGTTCCGGTTGCCGTCGTCGCACTGTTCGGTACCTTCCAGGCTACCGTTGCCGCAGTTGGCTTCCGATTGACAGCTGGCGTCGCAGCCATCGCCGCTGGTGCGATTGCCGTCATCGCAAGTCTCGGGAGCGGTGACGAGGCCGTCGCCGCACACTGCCTCACGTCGGCAGCTCGAGCTGCAACCGTCGCCGGAAGCGGTGTTGCCGTCGTCGCATTGCTCGACGCCTTCGACACGGCCGTTGCCACACTGCGTCTCGACCTTGCAAAGGTTGCTGCAGCCGTCGCCGGACACGGTGTTGCCGTCGTCGCACTGTTCGGCGCTGTCGACGGTGCCATCACCACACTTCTCGATAGTGCAGTTCGAGCGGCAGCCGTCACCGCTGACCTTGTTGCCGTCGTCGCACTGCTCGGTGGACTCGGTGATGCTGTTGCCGCACACGGTTTCCAGCGTGCACACGGAGCTGCAGCCGTCGCCGCTGTTCTTGTTGCCGTCGTCGCACTGCTCGCCAACTTCGGTGTTGCCGTTGCCGCACACCGGCTCGCGCAAACAGGTGGCGCCGCAGCCGTCACCAGCGGTGGTGTTGCCGTCGTCGCACTGCTCGCCAACTTCGATCTTGCCGTTGCCGCACACGCACGAGATCAGCACGTACACGGTGGCGCTGTCGGTCTCGCCGCCACCGAGCAAGGCGTCGTAGTCGTAGGTGTCGGTGCCGCCGCAGTAGCCGGGCGGAGGCGAGTAGTAGGTGTAGTTGGAGTCGAAGGTGACGATGCCGCCGAGCGCCGTCGTGGACACGCTCAGGATCTTGACGGTCTTGTCCTTGCAGGTGCCTTCGCTGCGCGTGTCGTTGGCGAGCACGTCGACGGTGGTCACGCCCGACGACGCCGAAACGCGCACGCGATCGTCGCGCGCCTGCGCCGGGGCGTAGCAGTAACGAGGCGTCGCCGCGGTGTTGCAGATCGTGCCCGGGAAGCGCGTGTAGCAGTCCGCGTCCGTATTGCAGGTTGCCGCAAACAGCTGGCAGTTCTGCGAGTTGTCGTCCGGACACATGATGAACGCCGCACCGTCAGTTGCAGTGCCCGCGCCGTCACCCGGCTTGGTCCAGGGATCGCCGTTGACGAACAAGGTGCCCGGCACCGTCGAGCGCCCGACCAAGCCTCCGGTCGTGTTGTAGAAGGAGAAGTTGTAGGAGGGCAGACCGGTGGGCTGGAAGTGCGTGCCGATCAGGTTGGTGCCCGGCAGGTTGATCAGCGTATCGATCGTGTCACCCGAGATGGTCCACGACCGCAGCGCGTTCAGGCCGAACACCGTGTTGCCGCTGTTGTCGCGCGGGTAGACGTAGATCTTCTTCTGCTGCTCGTCGGCCGCATAGAGCAGGCCGTCGTCGCCGATCGTGATGGCGCTACCTTTGCCAATGCCGCCACCCAGAATCTCACGCTTGTTGGTGGGCTGCCCGCTCACTAGGTAGTCGTAGTCAAGCGGCAGCTGCGTGATGGCGTGGGTGCCGTTCTGGATGAACAGGTTGGTGTTGGTGAACGGATCGTAGACCGCGCCGTCGAGCTGCCCGTCGCCGAAGGGCCAGGGGCGCGGCTTGATGGTCAAATCGACGTTCGGGTTCAAGAGCGTGCCGTCGAGGCAGAGCTCGATCGGGTACTGCGCGTCGACTGATGCCTTGTAGCCGACGAAGGAGCGGCTACGCGGGTCGTACGTCATCGCGTTGGGGTTGATGTTGGCGACATCCCAGGAGCGGATGCGTGCCCACTGCGCTGCCGGCTTGCACACGCTGGGAGCGCCGGTGCACGTGTAGAGGCCTTCCACCGTGCAGGTGGAGCTGCAGCCGTCGTTGTTGGCGACGTTACCGTCGTCGCACTTCTCGAGACCTTGCACCTTGCTGTCACCACAGGTGGTGGTCACGCAGGGCTGACCGGCGGTCGGGCAGTGGTAGCCGGCTTGGAGCTGGCAGGTGGAGCTGCAACCGTCGGTGCCGTTGGTATTGGCGTCGTCGCATTGCTCGGCGCCTTCGACCACACCGTTGCCGCACACGGCCGCGGTGCACGCCGCGCCCGGAGTCGGGCACTTCCAACCGATCTCGATGGTGCAAGTCGAGCTGCAGCCGTCGTTGTTCGCAACGTTGCCGTCGTCGCACTTCTCGACGCCTTCGACTGCCTTGTCACCGCACACCGGCAAGCGGCAGGCGGTTCCGGGAACGATGCACACCCAACCAGATTCAGTCTGGCAGTTGATGCTGCAGCCGTCGCCGGAGAGGCGATTCTTGTCGTCGCAGGTTTCAGTGCCGGCAACGTAGCCGTCGCCGCAGCCCGCGCTCACACAGCTCGCGCCCGGAACGCGGCAGTCCCAACCCGGTTCACTCTGGCAAGTTGCGCTGCAGCCGTCGCCGCCCACGCGGTTCTTGTCGTCGCAAGTTTCACTGCTCTCGACGATACCGTTACCGCACTGCTCACAAGCAGTACCCGGCACCGGGCAAGTCCAGCCCGTTTCGAGCTTGCAGCTCGTATCGCAGCCGTCGCTGGCCTTGGTGTTGCCGTCGTCGCAGCTCTCGGTCGATTCGACGATCGAGTTGCCGCACTTCTCGCACGCGGCGCCGGAAGCGGGGCACACGTAGCCGGCTTCGACCAGCTTGCAATCGTTGCGGCAGCCGTCGCCGCTGTTCTTGTTGCCGTCGTCGCAGACTTCGCCAGTTTGAATCAGGCCGTCGCCGCAGCGCGCACAACTCACGCCTTGCGTGGGGCAGGTCCAGCCGGTTTCGATGGCCTTGCAGTCGTAGCGGCAGCCGTCACCGTTGCGAGTGTTGCCGTCGTCGCAAGCTTCGTTTGCGGTCTTGGTGCCGTCGCCGCACTTCTCGCAAGCGATGCCGCCGCTGGCGCACTGATAACCACTCTCGATGGTCGTGCACGTAGAGTTGCAGCCGTCGCCGTTGTTCTTGTTGCCGTCGTCGCAGGTTTCGCTGGCCTGGATCACGCCGTCGCCGCAGCGACTGCAGGCTTGGCCTTCGACCGGACACGTCCAGCCGCTCTCGATCGCCGCGCAGGTTCCGCTGCAGCCGTCACCGCTGTTGCGATTGCCGTCGTCACACACCTCGGTGCTCTCGACGATGCCGTTGCCGCACCGCTCGCAAGCAACGCCCGCGACCGGACACGCAAATCCGCTCTCGACAGCCGAGCAGGTGGCATTACAGCCGTCACCCGCAGCAGCGTTGGCGTCGTCGCACACTTCGCCGGGCTGAATTTTGCCGTCGCCACACTTGGCGCACGCGGCGCCCGCCGTAGCGCAAGTCCAGCCGGTTTCGATGGCCTTGCAGTCGTAGCGGCAACCGTCACCGCTCTTGGTGTTGGCGTCGTCACACGTCTCGCCGCTCTCTTTGATGCCGTTGCCGCACTTCTGGCAGGCAGCGCCCGCCGTGGGGCACGAGTAGTTGGCTTCGATGGCCGTGCACGTCGAATTGCAGCCGTCGTTGTTCAGCGCGTTGGCGTCGTCACACGTCTCGTTTGCTTGAATCTTGCCGTCGCCGCACTTGCCGCACGCCTGGCCTGCCACAGGGCAGATCCAGCCGGATTCGAGCGCGCACGTGGCACTACAGCCGTCGCCGGCTGTGCGATTGCCGTCGTCGCAGGTCTCGCTGCTCTCTTTGATGCCGTTGCCGCACTTTTCACACGCCACACCCGCGGTGGGACAGGCGAAACCCGTCTCGACGGTGGTGCAAGTCGCGTTGCAACCGTCGCCGCTGACAGCATTGCCGTCGTCGCAGCTCTCGCCGGTTTCCACCTTGCCGTTGCCGCAAGTGATGCAGGGCTGGCCGGCGCTGCCGCAGCTGTAGCCGGCTTCGACCACTTTGCAGTCGAAGCGGCAGCCGTCGCCGCTGACGATGTTGCCGTCGTCGCAAGCTTCGCGCGCATTCTTGACGCCGTCGCCGCACTTCTCACAGAGCGCGCCAGCAGTCGAGCAGGAGTAATTGTCGCCGATCACCGTGCAGGTGGAGTCACAGCCGTCGCCGTCGAGGACGTTGCCGTCGTCACAAGCTTCGATGGCTTCGAGCTTGCCGTTGCCGCACTTGCCGCAGGAAACGCCAGCAACCGGGCAGCTGTAACCCGCTTCGAGCGCACAGGTCGCGCTGCAGCCGTCGCCGCTCACGCGGTTGCCGTCGTCGCAGCCTTCGGAGCTCTCCTTGACCTTGTTGCCGCACTCTTCGCAGCTAGCGCCCGCAATCGGACACGAAAAACCAGCTTCGATCGTCTTGCAATCGGCAGCGCAGCCATCGAGCGAGACGCGGTTCGCGTCGTCGCACACTTCGCTGCCTTCGACCATGCCGTTGCCGCACTGCGCGCACACCGTGCCGCCGGCGTTGCACGAATAACCCTGCTCGATCGCCAAGCAGTCGAAACGACAGCCGTCGCCGCTCACGGCGTTGGCGTCGTCGCACGCCTCGGCGCCGCTCTTGATGCCGTCGCCGCAAATCGAGCACGCCTGACCGGGCGTCGAACAGGTGGCATTCAACTCGACTTGCGTACAAGTTGCGTTACAGCCGTCGCCGCTCTTGGCGTTGCCGTCATCGCAACTCTCGTTGGCTTCGACCACACCGTTGCCGCACAACTCACACGCGGTGCCGGGAACGGAGCAGTGATATGAACCTTCGACTTGGCAGCTCGCCGAGCAGCCGTCGCCCGAGTTGGAGTTACCGTCGTCACACGCCTCGCTGCTCTCGCGAATGCCGTTGCCGCACAGCTCGCACGCGGTGCCGGGCACCGGGCAGCGATAGCCCACTTCGACCACCGAGCAATCCGACGCGCAGCCGTCATTCGAACTCAGATTGCCGTCGTCGCAAGCTTCCGGACCCTCGGCAAGGCCGTTGCCGCAGGAGAAGCACGCAAAGCCGGACACACACGTGAACCCCGGCTCAATGCGCTGACAGTCGAAGCGACAACCGTCGCCGCTCAGGTTGTTCCCGTCGTCGCACTGCTCGTGTGCATCGACCACGCCGTCGCCACAGCGCTCGCACAAAGCGCCTGCCGTCGGACAGCGGAAACCCGTGGCAATGTCGCTGCACGTCGCGTTGCAGCCGTCGCCATCCTTCGTATTGCCGTCGTCGCACGTCTCGTTGTTCTCGACGACGCCGTTGCCGCACTGCTCACAGGCTTGCCCGGGCACAGCGCACACGAATCCAGTCGCTACGGCCGTACACGTCGCGTTACACCCGTCGCCCGCCAGCGCGTTACCATCATCACAAAGCTCGGCGCTCTCTTTGACGCCGTTGCCGCACTGTTCACACGACGCACCAGCGACTGGGCATTGCCAGCCGACCTCGATGGCGCTGCAATTTGCGGCGCAGCCATCACCCGCGACAGTGTTGCCGTCGTCGCAAACCTCGTTCAGCTCGAGCGCGCCGTTGCCGCACTGCGCACAAGCTTCACCGGCCTTGGCACAATCGAAGCCATCTTCGATCGCGCTGCAGTTGAACAAACAGCCATCGCCTGAAATCGTATTGCCGTCGTCGCAGACTTCGTGCGCGTCCACCACGCCGTCGCCGCAGCGCTCGCAGCTGGCACCCGGAGCGTCACAATGAAATCCCGTCTCGATTTCCGAGCACGTGGCCGAACAACCATCGCCGCTCACGGCGTTGCCGTCGTCGCACTTTTCGTTGGCGTCTACGACGCCGTCACCACAACGCTCACAGCGCTGCCCGGCTTCATAGCAGTTGTAGCCCGGCTCCACCTGACACACGGCGCTACAGCCGTCACCGGCTTTGCTATTCCCGTCGTCACAGGTCTCGCTACTCTCCTTAATCCCGTTGCCGCACTGCTCGCACGCCGCGCCGGGCGTCGTGCAATTGAAGCCGGGTTCCACCTCGCACACCGCGCTACAACCATCACCAGCGCGCACGTTCCCGTCGTCGCAGCCTTCGCCGGCGTCCATCCTTCCGTCGCCGCAGCCAGCATCCGGGCCGACGCCTCCGTCAGCGCCGCTTCCCGCATCGGAGAAAGTCCCACCAAATCCGATACTCGAATTGCCGCCGCTACCCTTCCCGGCACCTCCGGCGCTGCTACCGCCGAAGCCGGTCTGGTTGTTCTTCACCGACACGTCGGGTGATCCCCCGCACGCAACGAGGAAAAGACCCAACAGCACGCGTCGCAAGATGAAATGTGTGTGCTTCACTCGTTCCCTAGGCGGCCATGCGGACACGGGCCAGCGACGTTAAGTGGTAGCGAGTGAATCGCAATTCTGATCCAACGCGAGAAACTCCAATCGACGGTTACATCGACTAACGACTTCGACTCACGCCAAGCGAGGCGAGCGCGTGACGCCTTCGACGCTCAGCTAGAACTCCCACGCAAGCGGCGCAGGTAGGTAGAACTCCGTATTCCGCACAACCCAAGATCATACTTGCTTTCTCGCAGCACACAGACTCGGCGTCACCGCGAATCACCCGCGCCCGACGGTGCGGCACCGTCGCTCGGCACAGGCAGTCCGGCGCCACCCCCAACCGCTCGCGGCGGAGCTTACTCGGCACAGCGCTCGCGGCCGACGTTGCCCCCACCGTCCAGTGCTCGCCGCTTCGCGGCTGCGCGCTTCCTCCTCTGAGGATTCATCACATTTTCGAACGCTCGGGGCGGTCTGCGGATCTGCGGCGCGATATCGCTCCAGTCACATGAGCTTGGTAGCGGCTCGCGCGACTTGTCGCCTATGTACCCGGATTGGACCGCA